>NZ_BSUM01000001.1:1224235-2448471 GCF_030161595.1 Litorihabitans aurantiacus | reverse complement strand
GCTCGCGGGCCTGATCGACGACGTGCTGGCCGAGGGCTGACCGCGTGGATCTCGCCTCCCTCGCGCAGACCTTCCAGGAGACCGTCCTCTCGGGTCCGCTGCTGCTCGCGCTCCCCGTCGCGCTGATCGCCGGGTTCGTCTCCTTCGCCTCACCCTGCGTGCTGCCCCTCGTACCCGGGTACCTCGGCTACCTGGGCGGGATGACCGGCGCCGACCTCGCGGAGACGTCGGGCCGGCAGCGGGGTCGCCTGCTCGCGGGCGTGCTGCTGTTCATCGCGGGGTTCTCGGTGGTGTTCGTCGGGCTGGGCCTCGTGTTCGTCACGGTGGGGGCGCGGCTCCAGCCGCACATGGACGTGGTGCTGCGCGTGCTGGGGGTCGTGGTCGTGCTCATGGGCCTCTCGTTCGCGGGCTGGCTGCCGTTCTTCCAGCGCGAGCGCCGGCTCCACCTCGCGCCGCGGGCCTCGCTCGCGGGCGCGGGCCTGCTCGGCGTGACCTTCGGCTTCGGGTGGGCGCCGTGCATCGGCCCCACGCTCGCGGCCATCCTGACGCTCTCCCTGCCGACCGAGTCACCAGCGCGCGGGGGCCTGCTGGCGCTGGTCTACTGCCTCGGTCTCGGCGTGCCGTTCCTCGTGATCGCGCTCGCGTTCCGGCGCTCGGCCCGCTCGGTCGGGTTCCTCAAGCGTCACCGCGTCGCGATCATGCGGTTCGGCGGTGTCATGCTGATCCTGCTGGGCCTGGCGCTCGTCACCGGGGTCTGGCAGCACCTGTCGCAGCTGCTCCAGGGCTGGGTCGCGCAGTACGGGACGATCCTTTGAGAGCCGGGTACCGGCCCGAGGGGCTCGTGGGGGACGAGCCCGAGCGCGGTTCCGGCCCTGCGCAGAACGCCGCGCCCGGACCGACCCCGACCCCGGCGCGCTTCGGCCCGATCGCGTGGCTGCGCTGGACGTGGCGGCAGCTGACCTCCATGCGGGTGGCGCTGCTGCTCCTGCTGCTGCTCGCCGTCGTCGCCCTGCCCGGCACGTTCTTCCCGCAGCGCCCGCAGGATCCTGCGCGCGTGGCGCAGTACTACGTCGACAACCCGTCGCTCGCGCCGGTGCTGGAGCGCTGGGGCCTGTTCGACGTCTTCTCCTCGCCGTGGTTCTCGGCGGTCTACCTGCTGCTGTTCGTCAGCCTGGTCGGCTGCATCGTGCCGCGCTCGCTCGACCACGTCCGGGCCCTGCGCCGTCCGCCGCCCGCGGCGCCGCGGCGGTTCACGCGGTTCCCGGTGCGGGACGCGTTCGCCTCCGGGCTCGGGCGCGAGGAGGCCGTCACCTCCGCCGTGCGGGCGCTCAAGGGCTACCGCCTGCGGCGGACCGAGAGTGCCGACGGCGCCGTCACCACCCTGTCGGGCGAGCGCGGCTACACGCGCGAGACCGGCAACATCGTCTTCCACCTCTCGCTGGTGGGCCTGCTGGTCGCCGTCGGCTACGGCTCGTTCGTGCACTACCGCGGTCAGGTGCTCGTGGTCGAGGGGGACACGTTCGCCAACTCGCAGGTGGTCTACGACTCCTTCGAGTCGGGCCCGTGGTTCGACGAGTCCGGGCTCGACGCGTTCCGCATGCGGCTCGACGGCTTCTCCTCGGAGTTCGATGAGGTCTCCGGCCAGGCCGCGGACTTCCGCGCCGACGTCACGCTGACCGAGCCGGGCGCCGACCCCCGCCCCGAGTCCATCCGCGTCAACCACCCGCTGCGCACGGGTGGGGCGAGCGTCTACCTCATGGGCAACGGGTTCGCGCCCGACGTCACGGTGACCGACGCCGGCGGCGACGTCGCCTTCTCGGGGCCCGTCCCGTTCGTCGTCGTCGACCAGCAGATGTACGACTCCCGCGGCGTGATCAAGGTCCCCGACACCCAGACGGGTGACCAGATCGGGCTCAGCGGGGTGTTCCTGCCGACGGCGGTCGTGGACCCCGCGAGCGACACCGCCTTCTCCATCTCGCCCGAGCCGACCGAGCCGCTCCTCGTGCTCGACGTCTGGTACGGCAACCTCGGCCTCGACGACGGCGTGCCCCAGAACGTGTACCAGCTCGACACGCAGGCCATGCGCCAGGTGACCGAGCCCGGTCCCGACGGCGAGGACGTCCCCGTGCGCGTCGTCGTCGCCCCCGGGCAGACCGTCGACCTGCCGGACGGCCTCGGGACGCTGACGTTCAACGACCTCCCGCGCTACGTCGGCCTCGACCTGCGCTACGACCCCACGCTGCCGTTCGTGCTGACGTTCTCGCTGCTGGCGCTCGCCGGGCTCTCGGCCTCCCTGTTCCTCCCGCGCAGGCGCGTGTTCGTGCGCATCGGCCGGGACGACGGCGGTCGTACAGTGGTCACTGCCGCCGCGCTCGCCCGCGGCGACGACCCCGGGCTCGCTCGCGAGCTCACCCGCGTGCTCGACCCCCTGCGCCCCCCGGTGGCCGAGGGCCCCCGCCCGCACGACAGCACCCCGCAGGACGACGAAGGAGCCCGACGTGGCTGAGCTCGGACAGGTCAGTCTGTACCTCGTGACGGCGGCCATGACGGCCTACCTCATCGCGACGATCGCCTTCGCCGTCGACTTCTCCCGGCTCGCGGCCGACCGCCCGAAGCGGGCGAGGACCGTGCGTGCGCGCGAGCTCGTGTCGGCCGGGGTGACCGACGCGCCGTCGGTCGACGTCGCACCGACCGGCGCGACGGACGCGGTCGACGACGGCGCCCCCGCGGTCCGCGGCCGCGCCGTCGGCATCGCGATGTCGACCTTCACCCTGGGGGCGTTCCTGCTCGTGGCCGGCGCGGCCACACGCGGCATCGCCGCCGGTCGCGTGCCCTGGGCGAACATGTACGAGTTCACGGTCGCCTCGATCGTCGTGTCCTCGGCGCTCTTCCTCGGCATCAACCGCCGGCGCGACGTCCGCTTCCTGGGGACGTTCGTCTCGCTCGTGGCGGTGCTCGGGCTCTTCCTGGCGCTCGCCGTCCTCTACACCGAGCCGAACGCCGTCCAGCCCGCGCTGCAGAGCTACTGGCTCGTGATCCACGTGGCGATCGCGACGTCGTCGATGGGCGTCTTCGGCGTCGCCGCCGTCGTGTCCGGCCTGCAGCTCGCGAAGGAGCGCACGCTCGCGCGAGGCACGTCCGGTCGCATCATGCAGTCCCTGCCGACCGCCGCGGACCTCGAGCGCCTCGCGTTCCGCATCAACGCCGTCGGCTTCGTGCTGTGGACGTTCGTGCTGATCTCGGGCGCGATCTGGGCCGAGCACGCGTGGGGTCGCTACTGGGGCTGGGACGCGAAGGAGACCTGGTCCTTCATCATCTGGGTCGTCTACGCCGCCTACCTGCACGCGCGCTCGACGCGGGGTTGGGAGGGCCGGCGGGCCGCCTGGTTCTCGGTGGCCGGGTTCGCCTCGATCCTCATCAACTACTACGTGGTCAACCTGTTCGTGAACTCGCTCCACAGCTACTCGGGCGTCTGACCCGGGTCACTGGGGCCGAGCAGCTCAGGAGGGGCGGGCGTCCGGCGCGTCGTCGTCGGCGTCCGTCGGGTTCGGCTCGTCCGCCTCGTCCGGCTGCGTCGGGTCCTTCTCCGGGTCCGGCTGCTGGTTCTCCTGCTCAGCCTCGGCCTCCCGACGGCGCCGCGCCGCCTCCGCCTGCCGCCGCTGCTCGCGCAGCCGCGCGTCGAGCTGAGCGAGGAACTGGGGGTCGTCGTCGGGCGCCGGGCGCTGCGGCGCGGCCGCCGCGCGGCGGTCCCGCAGCCGCATCGACAGCCACACCAGCCCGTAGATCACGACACCGGCGAGGAGCACGAACAGGATCAGGCGAGGCATCCCTCGATGCTACGTCGAACGGGTGGGCGCACCGCGCGGGGCGCGAGCGCGCGACCACCTAGGCTGGTGCGGTGCCCGTCCTGCGCTACTCGCTCCTCCGCCTCGCGGCCCTGCTCGCGTCCTTCGGCCTGTTCTACCTGATCGGGATGCGAGGCTGGCCCTGGCTGATCGTCAGCGTCCTGGTGGCGGGGGCCGTCTCCTACCTCACCCTGCGGGGTCAGCGAGACGCCGCGGTGGGGTCGCTCGCCGCCCGCGCCGCCGCCGTCGACGATCCGGTGCGGGGCCAGGACGAGGACGCCGAGGACGCGGCGCTGGACGCGCTCGACGCCGCCGAGCAGCGGCCGGTCACGCAGCAGGTGCCCCCGACGCCGACGACGCCGCCGCCCGGCCCGGGTGACACGCAGGAGCCGCGCGTCTGAAACTCCGCGCGCCTGAGGAGTTCGAGCCGCGTGGCGCTCAGCAGCTCTCGCGCACGCCCTCGAGCGCCGAGTTGAGGCCCTCGAGGTCGAAGCGCTGGTAGGCGGTCAGGACCTCCTGCCCCCGCTCGCCGGAGTCCGCGAACTCCTCGTCCTCGGCGGCGGCGGCCTGCAGGAGCCCGCTGACGGCGAAGGCGTCCCAGCTCGACGTGCCCACGACACTCAGATCGTCCTGGTCGACCTCGCCCGGGAACGACGACGCCACGAGCTCGCAGGCCGCCGAGTGCCTGCCCTCCGCTGTGGACAGGTCCGACGTCGCACCCGGTGACGGCAGGAACCACCCGATACCGAGGCCGACGACGAGCGCGCCCGTGGCCGCGATGGCGACCGTCGCCCCCGAGACGGGCCGGCGCGGCGCGGGCGGGTTCGAGGTGCCGGCCGGACCGGGCACGGGTCCGGGCTGCGGCGTGGACGACGGCGGCGGGGGAGGGCGCTCATCGCGCCACCGTAGCGGGGTCAGAGCAGCGACGGGCCGATCGGTCCGGCCCACCAGAGCCCGAGCGCGAGGGCGAACGCGACGGCGAGCTCGAGCATCCCCGTCTGCTTCAGGACCCCGATGAGATCCGGTCCGGACGCGCCGCGCAGCACCACGACCGCCAGCGCGATCGCGATCGGCAGCGTCGCGAGCGCGAGCAGCGGGGCGAGCTGGAGCGGCACGTCGGCCGGACTCGTGAGGGTCGCCACGACGGCCGCGACGTACGGCACGGCGAGCATGACGGCGAAGGCGACCCGCGCCCGGCGCTCGCCCAGCCGCACCGCGAGCGTCCGCTTGCCGGCCGCGGGGTCGGTGCGGATGTCGCGCAGGTTGTTGGCCATGAGGATGGCGCACGCGAGCGAACCGATCGCGACGGCGGCGCACCACGTGCCCACGCTCACGGTGCCGGCCTGCGCGAAGGTGGTCCCCGCCGTCGCGACGAGACCGAAGAAGACGAAGACGAACAGCTCGCCGAGACCGAGGTAGCCGTAGGGGCGTGCGCCCCCGGTGTAGCCCCACGCGGCCACCAGGCTCGCGGCGCCGACGGCGAGCAGCCACCAGTGACCCGTCCACACCACGAGGGCGAGGCCGGCCAGCGCGCCGACGCCGCCCGCGATCAGCGCGGCGCGCTTCACGGCGGCGGGGGTGGCGGCCCCGGAGGCGACGAGCCGGGTCGGGCCGGTGCGGACGTCGTCGGTGCCGCGCACGCCGTCGGAGTAGTCGTTGGCGTAGTTGACCGCGACCTGGAGCGCGAGCGCGAGCACGAGGCACAGCAGCGCGGCGATGGCGTCGAACCCTCCCAGGCCGGCGGCCGCACCCGTGCCGGCGAGCACGGGTGCGAGGGCTGCCGGGAGCGTCCGCGGGCGCGCGCCCTCGATCCACTGGGCACGGGTGGTCATGGGGCTCCTCGCGGCGGGGTCGGGCGCCGCGGGCGATCGGCGCCCGTCGACCCTAGCGTCCGGTCAGGAGATCCCGGACCGCGCGGCGGTCCACCTTGCCGGGGCCGCGCAGCGGCAGGGCGTCGACGACGACGACGCGGCGCGGTACCCACGCGCCGCCGAGCGTGGCGCGGACGGACTCCTGCGCGGTGGCGACGACGGCGTCGGTGTCGCGTGCCGGGGCGGGGCCGAGCACGAGGGCCGCGGCGACGACGGCGCCCCACTCCGGCTCCGGCAGCCCGACCACGCACGCCTGCTCGACCCCGGCGACGCCGGTCAGTGCCGCCTCCACCTGGGCCGGGTCGACGTTGACACCGCCGGTGACGACCACGTCGTCGGCGCGCCCCAGGACGCGCAGGCGCGTGCCGCCTGCGGTGCTGACCAGGATGCCGCGGTCCGCGGTGACGAGCTCGCCGTCGAACGCCTCGAAGCCGTCCGGGGTCAGGTACCCGAGCGCGAGCTGCGGGCCGGCGAGCGCGACGAGGCCGTCGCCGGTGATCCGCACCCGCACGCCCGGGAGGGGGACGCCGTCGTAGACGCAGCCCCCGCTCGTCTCCGTCATGCCGTAGGTCGTCACGACGCGGACGCCGGCCGCCCGGGCCTCGTCGGCCAGGGCGGGCGGGGTGGCGGCGCCGCCCACGAGCACGACGTCGAAGGTCGCCGCCGCCTCGCGGGCGCGGGGGTCAGCGAGCACGCGCCGCAGCTGGGTCGGGACGAGCGAGGTGGCGCTGCGGGTGACTCCGGCGTCCGCGAGCGCGGCGCGGTGGCGGGCGACGTCGTCGGCGAACGTGGCAGGGCGGAACGGGCCGGGGGTGGCGTGCGTCAGCGGGGTGCCGCCCAGGTGGGCGCGCGCCGCGACCATCACGCCGGCGACGTGGCCGGCCGGCAGGGTCAGGAGCCAGCCGAGCGGTCCACCGAGCGCGGCGTGCGTCGCGGTGGCCGAGGCGCGCACCGCCTCGGCGGTCAGCGCGACGAGGCGCGGGGTGCCCGACGTCGAGCCGGACGTCCCCAGGACGAGGGCGGCGTGGGCGGGGGCGTGGTCGAGGGCGGCGCGGGTCGCCTCGCCGTCGTCGGCCAGGACGAGGGGGTGCCGCCCTCCAGCGCGCGGGCGAGGGCGGCCGGGACGTCCTGAGGGTCGAGCGGGCGGGACGCGGGTGGGGGCACGCCCGCCAGCCTAGGAGCCGCTCCCGGGCGGGCGTGGCACAGTGTCGCCATGCGCGCCCTGACCCCCGCCGCTCGCGCGGCCCTCGCCGCCACGCTCGCGATCGGCCTTCTCGCCGGCTGCGGCGGCGCCGCCGACCCCGAGCCGACCGCGGCTACCGAGACGGTGGAGCCCGACACGGGCGTCGACAAGAGCGCGGCGCCCGAGCCGGTCCTGCCGGCGACCTGGCCCCTGACCGGGGTGGAGGGCGAGATCGAGGAGCGCCCCGCCGTCGCCGTCAAGATCGAGAACTCGCCGCAGGCCCGGCCGCAGACGGGGCTGGAGGCGGCCGACGTCGTGTGGGAGGAGATGGTCGAGGGCGGCATCACGCGGTTCAACGCCGTCTACCACTCGCAGATCCCCGAGACGGTCGGGCCGATCCGTTCGGTGCGGCCGATGGACGCCGGGATCGCGGCGCCGCTGCAGGGGCTGATCGCGTTCTCGGGCGGGCAGGGACCGTTCGTGCAGCGGATGCGCGACGCCGGGCTGCAGGTGCTCAGCCAGGACGAGGGCGCGCCCGGGTTCAGCCGGTCGAGCGAGCGGCGCGCGCCGCACAACGTGTACGGGGCCGTGAACGAGTTCCTCGCGGCGGCGGAGCCGGGCCGGCCGGTCCCGCCGGCGCAGTTCGCGTTCGCGCCGAGCGCGGAGGAGGCGACGACGGCGACGGCCGGTGCGCCCGCGGCGCGCCTCGTGACGGCGTTCCCGCAGCACGTGCCCAGCTGGGACTGGGACGCGGAGGGCGGTCGGTGGCTGCGCAACGAGGGGTCGGCCGAGGCGGTCGGCGCCGGCGGGGAGCGTCTCGGGGCGACGACGGTCGTGGTGATGCGGGTGGAGGTGGTCAGCTCGGGAGCGCTCGACCCCGCCGGCAACCCGGTACCGGAGACGGTGCTGTCGGGGTCCGGCGAGGCGATCGTGGCCTCGGGCGGGGCGACCGTGACCGGGACGTGGAGCAAGGCCGGCGACGGCGACCCCGTGGTGCTCACGGGCGGGGACGGGCAGCCGATCCAGCTCGCGCCCGGGAACGTCTGGGTGGAGCTGGTGCCGACGTCGGGCGGGAACGTCGAGATCTCCTGAGGGAGGCACCCCTCCGCGAGAGCTTCGCTGACGTACCCCGAGAACTTTTCTGACGTACCGCGAGAGGATTGCGGACCCTCCCCGAGAGGTTCGCCGTCGCCCGTCAGACCGCGGGATGACCCGGCCTCCACCGCTCGGCGGACCGGGGCCCGCGCGGGAGCGTCCGTCGGGCTGATGTGCACGGGCGGGCGGCTCGACAGGCTGGAGCCATGACCTCGCTCAGCGACTCCGAGACCCCGACCCCCGCGGCCGTCCCGTCCACGTTCGGCGGGCGGGTGGCCCGGACCTGGCGCTCGACGACGGTGCTCCCGGTCGCCGTCGCCCTCCTGATCGTGACGAGCGTGATCCTGGGCGGCGCCGCCGTCGTCAGCCGGATCGTCTCGGTCGTGAGCGGCTTCCTCGGCGGCTGAGTCGACTCCGTTACGGCGCGCGCGACGGTGGCCCCTCTGGCATCGTGGCCGAATGCGTCGACCTCCCCTGGTGCTGTGCACCGCCCTCCTGGCGCTCGCCGCCTGCACGCCGGCGTCCGGCCCCGGGCCTGAGCTCCCGGCGTCGCCCGCGGTCGAGGAGCCCCGGTTCGACGCCGAGGCGGCGTGCGCCGGCTACAGCGACGTCCTGACGATCGCCGCCAACGCGCGAGCGGGGCTCGAGACGGAGCGGATGGAGACCCAGGAGCGCGACGGGTGGTTCAGGCTTGCTGCCAGCATCCTCGAACGGCTTCCCGGCGACGCCGAGCACCCCGTGTCGACGGCGATCGCGGAGCTGCAGCGCATCGCGCCGCTGGACCGGGGCTGGTACGGCGTCGTCGATCTGGACTCGCAGGCATGGCACGAGGCGTCGCGCGACGTGTACACGGCGTGTGTCGACGCCGGTCACGAGCCGCCCACCCGCATGTTCACCGGCGGCTGAGACTGCCCGCGCGTCCTTCGGCGGCTGAGCCGGCCGGTACGTCGGCGCGTCGGCCATCCTCTCCGGGAGGGTCGAAAATCCTCTCGGGGAACGTCGGTAAACCTCTCGGGGAGGGTTCACAAAGCTCTCGCGAAGGGGCAGGCGGAGGCCGTCAGAAGTAGCGGGGGAACTCCGACCAGTTCGGGTCGCGGCGCTCGAGGAAGGCGTCGCGGCCCTCCGCCGCCTCCTCCGTCATGTACGCCAGCCGCGTGGCCTCACCCGCGAAGACCTGCTGCCCCGCGAGCCCGTCGTCGGCCAGGTTGAACGCGAACTTGAGCATCCGGATCGCCTGCGGCGACTTCGTCGCGATCGTCGCGGCCCAGTCCAGCGCCCGCTCCTCGAGCTCCGCGTGCGGCACCGAGGCGTTGATCGCGCCCCACCGCTCGGCGTCGTCGGCCGAGTAGCGCCGCGCGAGGAAGAAGATCTCGCGCGCCCGCTTCTGCCCCACCTGGCGTGCCAGCAGCGCCGACCCGTACCCGGCGTCGAACGAGCCGACGTTCGCGTCGGTCTGCATGAACGCCGCGTGCTCGCGCGAGGCGATCGCGAGGTCCGCGACCACGAACAGCGAGTGGCCGCCGCCGGCCGCCCAGCCGTTCACGACGGCGACCACCACCTGCGGCATCGTCCGCATCAGACGCTGCACCTCGAGGATGTGCAGGCGCCCGGCCCGCGCGGGGTCCACGTACTCGCTCGTCTCGCCCGACGGGGCGCCGCCGGAGCCCTCCGTCGTGTAGCGGTACCCGTCACGGCCGCGCACCCGCTGGTCCCCGCCCGAGCAGAACGCGTACCCGCCGTCCTTCGGGCTCGGCCCGTTCCCGGTCAGGAGCACCGTGGCGACGTCGCCGCTCATCCGCGCGTGGTCCAGCACCCGGTACAGCTCGTCCACGGTGTGGGGGCGGAACGCGTTGCGCACCTGCGGCCGGTCGAACGCGATCCGCACCACCGGCAGGTCGCGCACGATCGTGCTCCCGTCGGCCGCGACCGAGCGCTCCACGCCCCGGTGGTAGGTCACGTCGGTGAGGTCGAACCCGTCCACCTCGCGCCAGCGCCGCGGGTCGAAGACGTCGGAGACCTGGTCGGGGAGGGTGTCGCTCATGGGGCCACCCTAGGAGTCGTCGCCGCCCCCACCCGCCCCCGCCCGAGCGATCCCCGTCCCCACGCGCCGCCCGTCGTCTTGCGTGACTCCGCCACCATGCCGTTGCATAGGCGCATGGATGATTCTCGAAGTCCCTGGCCCAGCTCTCACGACGCCTCGGCGGTGCCCGCCTGATGGACGGTGAGACCTGGGTCAACATCGCACTCGTCGTCGTCTTCATCCTCGTCGGCGGAGTGTTCGCCGGGACGGAGATCGCGCTGGTCTCGCTGCGCGAGAGCCAGATCGACCAGATTGCGAAGCAGGGCAAGCGTGGCCGCCGCGTCGCCTCCGTCGCCCGCGACCCCAACCGCTTCCTCGCGGCCGTGCAGATCGGCGTCACGGTCGCCGGGTTCGCCTCCGCGGCCTACGGCGCCTCGACGATCGCGCCGGACATCGCGCCGTGGTTCGTCTCGCTCGGCCTCTCGGAGTCCGTGGCCGGCACGGTCGCCACCCTCGCGCTGACGCTGATCATCGCCTACCTCTCGCTGGTGCTCGGCGAGCTCGTCCCCAAGCGCCTCGCGCTCCAGCGCTCCTCGGCGCTGGCGCTGACCGTCGCGCCCCCGCTCGATCGCTTCGCCACGGCGATGCGCCCGGTCATCTGGCTCCTCTCGCGGTCGACGAACGCGATCGTCCGCCTCCTCGGTGGCGACCCGACGCAGTCGGGCGAGCAGATGAGCGACGAGGAGCTGCGCGACCTGGTCGTCGCGCACGAGGGCCTGCCCGACGTCGAGCGCGAGATCCTGCGCGACGTGTTCGAGGCCGCCGACCGCACCCTCGTGGAGGTCATGCGGCCGCGCCACGAGGTCGTGTTCGCGGAGGCGGACTGGACCATCGCCGAGGCGGTCGCCGCCGTCGCGGATGCGCCGTACTCGCGCTTCCCGGTCAAGGACGACGGCGACGTCGACTCGATCCTCGGCTTCGTCCACGTGCGCGACCTGTTCCTCGCCGCGGTCGACCCGTCCGCACCCTCGCTCGAGGCGGCGCGCCACTCCGGGAACGACGACGCCGGCGCCGAGCTGGTCGCGGACGTCGCGGGGGAGCCGGCCCGCACCGTGCGCGACCTCACTCGCCGCATCATCGTGCTGCCCGGCTCGAACGTCCTGCTGCCCTCGATGTCGGTGATGCGCCGCGAACGGATCCACATCGCCGTCGTGATCGACGAGTACGGCGGTACCGACGGCATCGTGACGCTCGAGGACCTCGTGGAGGAGCTGGTCGGCGAGATCCACGACGAGCACGACGACGTCGTGATCGAGCAGCGCCCCGTCCCGGGCGCCCCGGTGCTGGTCCCCGGCGGCATGACGATCGAGGACGTCGCCGAGCGCACCGGCGTGACGCTGCCGGACGGCGGCTACGAGACGATCGGCGGTCTCGTGATGGACATGCTCGACCGGACCGCCGAGGTCGGCGACAGCGTGCTGGTGGTCCCGGAGGACCCGGGCGACGTCGACCTGCCGGAGCTCGGCGACGACGAGATCCTCGGCCACCGGCTCACGGTGCGCGAGATCGACGGTCACCGCATCGTCAGCGTCGGTATCGAACCCGAGGTCGCCTCGGCGGCCGTGGTCGGCGCGGCGCGCGCGGCGGGGGAGGACGGCGAGCCGTCCCCCGCGGCGTCGGAGGCCTCCGAGGCGCCGCGCGACTGAGGCGCGACGCGCGGCTCTCGGTCACGACGCGAGCCGGGCGGGTGCCCGGTCGGCCTCACTAGGCTGAGGCGGTGCCCGCCCCGCTCGTCTACGCCACACCGCTGCGCACCCGGTTCCGCGGCATCGACGCCCGCGACGGCGTGCTCCTGCGCGGGGACGCCGGCTGGGGCGAGTTCTCGCCCTTCTGGGACTACGACGACGCCGAGTCCGCCGCCTGGCTCCGCGCCGCCCGCGAGAGCGCGGACCACGCCTGGCCCACGCCCGTCCGCGACCGCGTCCCGGTCAACGTGACGATCCCCGCGGTCGGTCCCGAGCGCGCGCGCGAGCTCGTGCTCGGCTCGGGCGGGTGCACGACGGCGAAGGTCAAGGTCGCGCAGACCGGCCAGTCGGTGGGGGAGGAGGTCGCGCGCCTGGAGGCGGTCCGCGACGCGCTCGGCCCGGCGGGCCGCATCCGCGTCGACGCGAACGCCGCGTGGGACCTGGACGAGGCGCTGCGCCGCCTGCCCGTGCTCGACCGCGCGGCGGGCGGTCTCGAGTACGCCGAGCAGCCCGTGCCCGAGGTCGCCGACCTGGCAGCCCTCCGCCGCCGCCAGCACGTGCCGATCGCGGCCGACGAGTCGATCCGTCGTGCGGCCGACCCGCTGGCGGTGCGCCGGGCCGAGGCGGCCGACGTCGTGGTGCTCAAGGTGCAGCCCCTCGGCGGCGTGCGGGCCTGCCTCGAGCTGGCCGACGCCGTCGGCCTGCCGGTCGTGGTCTCCTCGGCGCTGGAGAGCTCGGTCGGGATCGCGGCCGGGCTCGCGCTCGCCGGGGCGCTGCCCGAGCTCACGCACGCGTGCGGGCTCGCGACGGTGCACCTGCTGGAGCGTGACGTGCTCGACCACCCCCTGCTGCCGACCGGCGGCACCATGCCGGTGCTGCGCGCCGACGAGCTCGAGCCGCGCGGGGATGCCACCGAGGGCGTGGACGCGGCGACGACGCAGCGGTGGCTCGCGCGGCTCGCGCGCGTCGAGGCGTTGGTCGGGTCCGACGCGGGGGCGCACCCGTGAACGACACGGCCCTGCCGGGCGCAACGACCCCCGAGGCGGACCTGCCGCCCGCCCAGCAGCTCGCCCGCGCCGTCGTGCGCGCGCTCGTGGCCGGCGGGGTGCGCGACGCCGTCCTCGCGCCCGGATCCCGCAGCGCGCCGCTGGCCTACGCGCTGCTGGAGGCGGAGACGGCCGGGGCGCTGCGCCTGCACGTCGTCGTGGACGAGCGGTCCGCGGGGTTCGTCGCGCTGGGCCTGGCGGCGGACACCGGCCGCCCGGTCCCTGTCGTGGTGACCTCGGGCTCCGCCGTCGCGAACCTGCACCCGGCCGTGGTCGAGGCGGGGCACCAGCGGGCCCCGCTCGTCGTGGTCAGCTGCGATCGTCCGGCCGAGCTCGTCCGCCGCGGGGCCAGCCAGACGACCGAGCACGTCGGGATGTTCGGCGAGGGCCCGGGGCTCTCCCGCCCGCGGGCGAGCGCGGAGGTCGACGCCGCGTACCAGGCCGCCACGGAGGTGTCGCGGCTGGTGCGCGCCGCCGTCGGAAGCGCCCGCCGCGCCGACCCTCCCACCTCGGGCGCGGTGGGGCCGGTTCACCTGAACGTCGTGCTCGCCGACCCGCTCGTCCCCGATCCGGGGGCGGCCCCGCCGGTGCTCGAGCCCGGCCGCGTGCCGGGTGGGTGGAGCTCGAGCATGCCGCACGAGCTCGAGCCCGCCGGTCGCACGGTGCTCCTGGCGGCCGACGGCGCGGGGTGGGTCGGGCATGCGCTCACCGCGCAGGGGCGCTGGCCGGTCCTCGCGGAGCCGTCGGCCGGTGTCGACGGCGCACACGCCCTGGCCGCGACGCCGGCGCTCCTGGACGCGCTCGGGTCCGAGATCGACCGGGTCGTGGTGGTCGGTCGCCCGACCCTCTCGCGCCAGGTCACGCGGTTGCTCGCGCGCGAGGACCTCGAGGTCGTCGTGCTGGACCCGCGCGGACGCCCGTGGCTCGAGGTGCCGGGCGCCGTGCACGTGCCGGCGGCCGAGGTCGTGCCGCCGGACGACGCGCCGTCGGCCGCGGACGACCCGGCGTGGTCGGCGGCGTGGGCCGCCGCGGGTGCCGCGGTGCAGCGGGAGCTGGACACCGTCTCCCGGGAGGCACGCGACGGCGTCGCACCCCTGGGCGGTGACGTCGCCGCGCGGGCGGTCGCGGCCGCCGTCGCCCGCGAGGACGGCCTGCTGGTGGCGGGCGCGTCGATGGCGATCCGCTACCTGGATCTCGCCGGTATCCCCGGCGCGCCGGTGGTGGCGAGCCGCGGCGTCGCGGGGATCGACGGGACGCTGTCGACGGCGCTCGGTCGTGCGCTCGCACGCACGCCGGCCGACGGGCGCGGCCCCGTGCGCGCGCTCGTGGGCGACCTGACGTTCCAGCACGACGTCGGAGGCCTGGTCCGCGGCCGTCTCGAGCGGGACGTCGACCTCCAGGTCGTGGTCCTGGCCGACGACGGTGGCTCCATCTTCGGCACCCTCGAGCACGGCCGTCCCGAGCACGCTGCCGCGCACGAGCGGGTGTTCGCGACCCCGCAGACCATCGACATCGGTGCACTGGCGCGCGGCGCCGGCGTGGCGCACACCGTGGTGGGCGACCTGGCCGGGCTCGAGGCGGCGCTCGCTGCACCGGTCCGCGGCCGCTGCGTGCTCGAGGTGCGGCTGGACCGCCACGCGCTGCGCGAGGACCGCGCGGCGCTGCACGCGAGGCTCGTCGCGGTGGCACGCGACGCCGTCGGCGACTGAGCTGCCGGCGAGCGGGGACCCTCCCAGGCTCTGCCCAGATTCCGCCCAGCGTGACGTCAGGTGCGGGGCGTGTACTGCAGGTCGGTTCACAAGACATCGACCGTGGAGGACGAGATGGACGAGCGCGAGGGTCACCAGGACGGCCGCGAGGCCCGGGGCGAGACCGGCCTGCCGGGTCGCTACGAGGGCGCCCCGCCGACGTCCGAGGCGCCGACCGCGCCCCTCCCGGCGCAGCAGTCCCCGGTCCAGCCGGCTCAGCAGGGCCAGCCCGCCCAGCCCGCCGAGCAGGGTCAGACGTCGCACGTCTTCGGCTTCGGGTGGGAGCGCCCGCAGCAGCCGCAGCACGCCCCCGGGGCCACCCAGGGCTGGCACACGCAGCCCTACGGCCCCTACCCGGCGCAGGCCCACGGGCAGGGCCCCACCCCGGTCCCCGCCTCCGCGACGGCCGCCCCGCCGCGCCGCCGCCGGCAGTGGCCCGGGATCGTCACCGCCGCGGCGCTCGCCGCCGTGCTCGCCTCCGGCGGCACCGCGCTCGCGACCGGGGTGTTCGGCCAGGACACGCAGGCCTCCTCCTACTCGGGCCTGGGCAGCACGACGCCGGTCGCCGCGTCCTCGGCCTCGGACGTCGAGTGGCAGGCGCTGGCCTCCCAGGTGAGGGACTCGGTGGTCGCGATCACCGTGACGACCGCGCAGGGCGGCGGCCAGGGGTCCGGCGTGATCGTCGACGCCGACCAGGGCTACATCGTGACGAACAACCACGTCGTCGGCGCCGCGGCCACCAACGGCATCTCGGTCACCCTCGCGGACGGTCGCATCATCGACGCCGACATCGTCGGCACCGACCCCACCACCGACCTCGCCGTCATCAAGCTCACCGACGTCCCGGACGACCTCAGCGCGTCGCCCTGGGGCGACTCGGCCGACCTCATCGTCGGCCAGGACGTGATGGCGGTCGGCAACCCGCTGGGCCTCGCGAGCACCGTCACCACCGGCATCGTCTCGGCGATCGACCGTCCCGTCGCCACCGCGGAGGACTCCTCGAGCGACGCCGTCGTGACCAACGCGATCCAGATCGACGCCGCCATCAACCCGGGCAACTCCGGGGGCCCGCTGTTCAACACCGCGGGCGAGGTCATCGGCATCAACTCCTCCATCGCGACGACGTCGGAGGCGTCGGGGAGCATCGGGCTCGGGTTCGCGATCCCGTCCGACCAGGCCAGCCGCGTCACGCAGCAGCTGATCGACGACGGCGTGGCGGACCACGCGTTCCTCGGCGTCACGCTGCAGGACGCCGCCGCGACCGCCGACGGCGTGACGCGGGCGGGTGCGCAGGTGCAGCAGGTGACCTCGGGCACGCCGGCGGCCGAGGCCGGGCTGCGGGCGGGCGACGTCGTCGTCGGCATCGACGCCAAGGCCGTGGGCGGCGCCCAGTCGCTGACCGGGTTCGTGCGTCAGTACGCCGCGGGCGACGAGGTGACCCTCACGGTCGTGCGCGGCGGCGAGGCGATGGACGTCAACGTCACCCTCGCTGACCGCCCCGTCGATGCCGAGACGCAGGTGCCCCAGCAGACGCCGCAGCAGCCCGGCCAGAGCGACGACGGCGGCTCGCGCCAGCTCCCGCAGCTCCCCGGCCTGCCGTGGAGCAGCCAGGACGACGGCTGACGCCGGGTCCCGGAGCCGTCGGGCTCCCACGAACCGCGGGGCGGCGGGAGGTCAGGCCCTCCGCCCCGCCGGCCGGGAACTGAGCACTCCCGGCCATGCGAGACCCGGACGTCGCGTCCCCCTCACGCGGCGTCCGGGTCTCGCGCTGTCTAGGGTGGGTGGGTGCCGAAGCCCGTGCCCGACGCCCCCACGGACGAGCCCGGCGGCGAGGTCCAGCACGCCGCCGCACTGGCGAGGTTCCGGGCGTTCCCGCTCGGCGCCGTCGCGACCCTGGCGACGCTCGCGCTCGGCGCGCTGGTCTGGTTCGTGAGTCTGCTCGGCCGTGTCCCGGCACCGTTCTGCCACGGCGCCGCCATGTCTCCCGGCGACGTCTGCGAGCGACGGCGCCGCCGCAGCACCCGCACGAGCGAGGTCACCTACGAGCGCGTCCTCGCCGAGGCCGTGCAGAACCTCACGACGCAGCGCTGGTGGACCCTCGCCGTCGTGCTCGTGTGCGTGCTCGCGGCGCTCGCGATCGTCGTCCGGTGGCGGGGCGACGTCGCCCTCGCGCGCGAGCTCGCGGCCGCGCAGCCGTGGTTCGCGACCGCCGAGCGGACGGCGTGGATCACGGTCGGTGCGGTGATCGGAGCGCTGGTGCTGCTCGGCGGAGGGCTCTGGGCGGGGCTGCGGTTCGCGATCGGCGGGTCGGTCGGTACGGGCGTCGGCGTCGTCGTGGTGGTCGGCAGCGTGCTGATCGCGCTCGTCCTCGTCCTCGTGGCGCGCCCGACCGGGGCGCACTACGTCGGCGTCTACCGCGAGGGGGTGCACCTCGTGCGGCGGGGCGGGCTGCGCCGCGTGCCGTGGCTGGAGGTGCAGCTGGTCGACGGCGGGTCCCCCTCGCTCACGGTCGTGGGGGACCCGTCGCGGGTGCGGCTCGATGCGCGCGTCGCGCGCGAGGTCCGGCGCGGCACGTGGCAGACCTGGACGGCGACGGCGCTCGCGCGGCTCGAGGCGGGCGAGCGACTCGATTTCGGCGTGCTCACGCTCACGCGCGAGGCGCTGCTGCCCGACGGCGGGGCGCCCGTCCCGCTGGCCGACCTCGGCGGCTTCACGCACCTGCAGCGCCCGCGGGAGAACCTGCGTCTGGAGATCCGGACGCGAGCGGGCGAGGTCGCCGCGGGGGTGGACGCGACGCGGATCGCGAACGCGCACGTGCTCAGCACCCTGCTCGAGTGGCTGGTGAAGGTGACGCTGCCGCCGTTCCCCGGGTCGACCCCCTCGCGCGACGACGCCGGGCGGGTCTAGCCTGACGACGGAGGCAACCCGTCGCGAGCGAAGGAGCACGTCATGGTCAGCATCTCGGCGGGGTGGGCGGGTTTCGCCGCCCCCGACCTGGACGCCGCGCAGGCGTTCTACACCGGCCTGGGCATCACCGTGGAGCGCGACGAGGCGATGGGGATGCTCACGCTGAAGCTCACCGGTGACGTCTCCGTCTACGTCAAGCCGGACCACGTGCCCGCGTCGTTCACGGTGCTGAACCTGCTCGTGACCGATCTGGAGGCCGCGGTCGACGACGCGGTGGCCGCCGGAGCGAGCTTCGAGCGCTACGAGGGTTTCGATCAGGACGAGCGCGGGATCGCCCGCGGCCCTGTCGGCCCGGCGATCGCCTGGACGAGGGACCCGGCGGGCAACGTCGTCGCGTTCATCGAGGAGTCCAGCGCCTCCTGACGTGCCAGAGGGCGCACCCCAGGAGGATCACGACGGCGACGGCGACCATCGCCGTCCGGGTCCCCTCGTACGCGATGCGCCACAGGGGTCCGCCGTGCGCGAGGCCGGTCGCGGCGCCCGCGCCCAGGGCCGCGACGACGGCGGTGCACGTGAGGACGCGCAGGCGTGCCGTCGCCGCGCGCGGGGCGGGGTCGAGGGCGCGGGGCGGGCGGCGCGCGAACCAGATCGCGATGACGGCGAGTCCGAGCACGCCCGAGAGGTCCTGCGCCCACGCGTACAGCGGCGTGCCGCCCACGCGCTCCTGCAGCAGCGGGACGGCGTCCGTGCCCCAGCGCCCGTGGTGGGTGAACGCGTCCCACACGACGTGGGTGAGGACGCCGAGGGCGAGCGCCGCCGTCGTCAGGAGCGTGGTGGTCACGGGTGAGCGGCGCGGGGCGGACGGGTCGGCTGGGTCGGCGGGGCCCGGGTAGCGCGCGGCGATCCACGACGGTGAGAGGTCGCTCGCGGCGGGTCGCACCAGGACGCGCCAGCCGAGCCAGAGGGCGCCGGCCAGGAGCGTGGTCACGGGCAGCCAGGCGAGCGAGTGGGTCGTGGCGTACAGCGGTGCGAACGGCACGAAGAGGCGCAGGTCGGGAGCCATGGCGCCGACGGCGACCGCGCTCACCGGCAGCGCCGTCCGGCGCAGCGGGAGGGCGAGCACGGCGTGGCTGACGGTGAAGGGCACGACCCGACGCTAGGGCCTGGGCGGGGTCGTCCGGCGTGCCCGGCGGGGGAGGGACGTGCGGGTTCTGCGGAGAGTGGTGGGCCGGGTGGTGTGGGTGGGGCTCAGCCGGTCGCCGACGCTGCGCGCGCGGCCTCACGGGCGGCGATGCGGGCCTGCACCTCGGGACGCCGGAGCGGGGGCAGCACCGTGGCGGGCTTCTGCCGCTCGGGCAGCTCCTCGAGCAGCTTGCGGGTCAGCACGGTGATCGCCGCGACGGCGTGCTCGAACGCCTCGGCGGTCACCCTCGAGGGGTGGGTGATGCCGGAGACCTTGCGCACGTACTGGCGCGCGGCGGCCTCGACCTCGTCGTCGGTGGCGGGCGGCTCGAGCCCCCGCAGGAGCGTCACGTTTCGGCACATGTCGGCCACGATCGTCCTGCGGGCGGGCGTGGTCAAGAGGCCCCGGCAACGAGCCCGCGCGATCAGCCGATCAGCGCCTGGCGCACCGGCTCCAGCTTCGCCTCGGTCTCGTCCAGCTCGGCCCCGGGGTCCGAGGCCGCGACGATCCCCGCGCCGGCGAACAGCCGGATCCGTCGCGGGTCGGCCGGGTCGAGCGCGCCGCAGCGCAGCGCGATGCACCACTCGCCGTCGCCCTCCGCCCCGATCCACCCGACCGGACCGGCGTAGCGACCGCGGTCCATCCCCTCGATCTCGCGCACGAGCGCCACGGCCGCGGCCGTGGGGGTGCCGCCGACCGCCGCCGTCGGGTGGAGCGCGGCGGCGAGCCGCAGGGAGGAGGGGCGCGCGCCGTCGACCCCGCGCTGCAGCACCGCGGTCACGTCCGTGGCCAGGTGCATGACGTTGGGCAGGTGGAGCACGCTCGGGACCTCAGGCACGTTCGCGCTCTCGACGAACGGCGCGAGCGCGTTCGCGAGCGAGGCGACGGCCAGCTCGTGCTCCTCCAGGTCCTTCGAGGACCGCGCGAGGGCGGCGGCGTGCGCGAGGTCGCGCTCGTCGTCGCCCGTGCGCCGGATCGTCCCCGCGAGCACGCGCGAGGCGACGAGGCGGCGCTCGCGCCGGATCAGCATCTCGGGCGTCGCGCCCACGAGGCCGTCGACGACGAACGTCCAGGTCGTGGGGTAGGCGTCGGCGAAGCGGGTCGCGAGCGCCCGCACGTCGAGCGGGGTGCGCGACGTCGCCCACGCGTCGCGCGCGAGCACCACCTTCGCCGCCTCGCCGGCCCGGATGCGCGCGACGGCGTCCGCCACCTTCGCCCGCCAGGCCTCGGGTGTCGCCGCGCCGGGGGAGGAGGTGACGCCCTCGGGGAAGGTGAGCGGTGCGCGAGCGGCGTCGAGGGGAGGAGGCGGCGCCGTCGGGGTCGATCGTCGTGACCCACGCGCGGCCGCCGCGGCGCCCGACGAGCACGCGCGGGACGACGAGCGAGCCGCCGGCGGGGTCGCCGTCGTCGAACGCGAACGACCCGAACGCGACCAGGCCGGTGCCGGGCAGGTCGACGTCGTCGGTCACCGTGGCGCGCTCGCGCAGCCGCTGGAACCAGGCGTCGGCCGCGAGCATGCGGTCGGGGCCGGTGGTGTCGGCGCGGGCGGCCTCGCCCCACGCGACCATCCCGTCACCGCGTCGCACCCAGGTCGCGACGTCGTCGGCCGTGGGCAGGAGGTCGAGCAGATCGCCCGGATCGGCGACGGCGTGCGTGCGGACCTCGAGCGTGGGAACGCCCGCGTCCTGGCGGGTCGGGGCGGGCGCGGACATCGCCGTCAGCCTACGCCCGCGCGCCCCGCCACCCCGGGGATCGCGGGCGTCTGCTGCGTCACGTCAGCGGCTGCAGCACCCCCGTGACCCGGACCTGGTCGGGCGTCAGCCACGGGGCGACGGCGTCGTGGATCGCCTCCAGCGTCGCGGGGTCGGCGACCTCGACGTCGACCCGGAGCACCCCGTCGGCCCCCGAGCCGGAGCTCATGAGTCCGGGCAGGGGATCGCCCTCGTACAGCACCGACTGCGCGGCCGCGATGTCGGAGGCCGTCGGCAGGTCCTGCTCCGCGACGCACAGCCAGCCCGGCCAGACCTCGCGCAGGGCCGCGTGCGCGGCCTCGGCGTCGCCCTCCGCCGCCGAGACGACCACGTTGTACTCGTCGTAGCCGTTGCTGACGTAGGAGGTGACGTAGCCCGGCAGATCGGCCGCCACGGTCGTCATGGCGTTCTGGGCGTCGATCAGCTCGAGAGGGTCGAGGGTCTCGTCGCCCCCGCGCCACGGATCTGCGCAGAGGGGGCCGAGATCCTGCGTCCCCCACCCGTCGTCGACGGGAGAGGCGTCCGCGGGTGGCTCGGCGGCGGGCGGTCGGGTGAGCGTCAGCGTGCACTCGGACCACGTCCCCACGAGTGACACCCTGGCCGAACGCACACCGTCCTGCTCCGAGACGTCGGGGACCTCGTCCCAGTCCAGGCCCTCGACGGTCGGGCCCGTGCACGGTGGTGCCGGGTAGATCCCCGGCATCGGACCGATGCACAGCACGGGAGCCCCGCCGTCGCGCTCCTCGACGCCGGCGAACACGTGGTACTCGACGGCGGAGGTGTCGGGTGCGGGGTCGGGGGCGGTGCCGTCGGTCTCACCGGGCGCGCCGGCTCCCTGCGGTGCGCCGCACGCGGTGACGACGGCGAGAGCCGCCGCGCCGACGACGGCGAGCGCGGGGCGCGCGGCCAGGGACCTGGTGCGTGCTCGTGAGGTGCTCATGTCCCGTCTGTGTCGCGGCGGCGCCGACTCTTGCAGCGTCGGTCCCGGCGGCGGCGCGTGAAAGGATCGGCCCATGGTGCGCGCTGAGCTCGACAAGGACCCCGCCGACGTCGCCGGGATGTTCGATGACGTCGCCGGCCGCTACGACCTCACCAACGACGTGCTCTCCCTCGGGATGGACCGGCTGTGGCGGCACGCGACGGTGCGGGCGGTCGACGCGCGGCCCGGCGAGCGGCTGCTCGACCTGGCCGCCGGCACGGGAACCTCGACGGCGGCGTTCGCCGACCGGGGCGTGGACGCCGTGGCGTGCGACTTCTCCACCGGCATGGTGTTCGAGGGCAAGCGGCGCCGTCCGGACCTCGAGTTCGTCGCGGGTGACGCGACGCGGCTGCCGTTCGCGGACGCGACCTTCGACGTCGTGACCATCTCGTTCGGGCTGCGCAACGTGAACCCGACGCTCGAGGGGCTGCGCGAGATGCGCCGCGTGGTGCGGCCCGGCGGGCGGCTCGTGGTGTGCGAGTTCTCGACGCCGCCGCTGAAGGCGTTCGGGGCGCTGTACCGGTTCTACCTCCGCAACGTCCTGACCCCGATCTCGCGCGCGGTCAGCTCCAACCCCGAGGCCTACGACTACCTCGAGGAGTCGATCCTCGACTGGCCCGACCAGGCAGGTGTGGCGGCGATGCTGCACCAGGCCGGATGGCGCTCGGTCTCCTACCGCAACCTCACGGGCGGGATCGTCGCGCTCCACCGCGCCACCGCGCCCTGAGGCGGGCTCACCCGCGGGGTGAGCAGCCCGTGAACCGGGTGCGGAGGCGTGGTTGATCAGACCTCGTGGGTGATCGGACGCCGCCGTCGGGCGGTCCGGCGACCTCGTCGGGCGGTCTGGCGACCCCGTCGGGCGGTTTCAGCGTGCTCCACGGCGCGACCGGCGGGCATCGCTGCAGGTCAGGGCGATGGGCACATCGCGACTGCGTGTCGGGGCGGTGGTCAAACCGCCCGAAGGGTTCGCCGGACCGCCCGAAGGGAGCGGCGAACCGCCCGACGGGTCCGGCCGGCCGACCGACGGGCGCGATCGGACAGTACGGGTTCCCCCGGCCCCGCCCGTCGGGATCACGGTGCACCCGCCGACCGAGATCCCGTGACCGGGCTCACCCGCGACCGCGGCACCTGCGGCGATGCAGGCGCGGGACCTAGGTCCCACGCGCCGACGCGTGGTTAGGTGATCCTTGGGAGACACCCCGGTGCGGCATTCGTATAGTCGCGAGCGACGCACGTGCGCACCGGGTCACCGCCCGGGCGCACGCCCTGCGGTACGGCTATCTTGACGGCGAGGTGGACACGATGGGTTCGGCTGCCCGGACGGCGGACGTGATCGTCGTCGGCGCGGGCCCCGGCGGTGCCGCCGCGGCCCACTACCTCGCCCAGCGCGGGCTCGACGCCGTCGTGCTCGAGAAGGCCAGCTTCCCCCGCGACAAGGTGTGCGGCGACGGTCTCACCCCCGCGCCGTCGCCGAGCTCATCTCGATGGGCGTGCCGACGCGCGAGGAGGACGGCTGGGCCCGCAACACCGGCCTGCGCGTCATCGGCGGCGGCCACACCGTGGAGATGGACTGGCCCGACCTCGAGACCGTCCCGAGCTACGGCCTCGTGCGCACCCGCCAGGACCTCGACGAGACCCTGGCGCGCCACGCCGCCGCGAGCGGCGCCACCCTGCTGGAGGGCCACAGCGTCACGGGCGCGATCCGCGACGACGCGGGCCGCGTCACCGGCGTCACCGCCAAGCGCGTGGACGAGCGCGGCCGCGCCACCGGCGAGCCCGAGGAGAGCTTCACCGCGCCGTTCGTGATCGACGCCGGCGGGGTCGCCGCGCGCCTGGCCACCGCCGTCGGGCGCGAGAAGCGGGGCGACCGCCCGATGGGCGTGGCCGTGCGCACCTACTTCCGGGTCCCGGAGGCGAGCCCGCGCTACCGCGACACCATGATGGAGAGCCACCTCGAGCTCTGGGACGGCGAACCCGGCAACAGCGACCTCCTGCCCGGCTACGGCTGGATCTTCGACGCCGGCGGCGGCCTCGCGAACGTCGGCCTCGGCAGCGTCAGCTCGACCGCGCGAGCCACGAAGCTGGACTACAAGGACATCTTCGCGCGCTGGATGCAGAACGTGCCGACCGAGTGGGGCTTCACGCCCGAGAACCAGGTCGGCCCGCTGCGCAGCGCCGCGCTCCCGATGGCCTTCAACCGCCAGCCGCTCTACGCCGACGGGCTGCTGCTGGTCGGCGACTCCGGCGGCATGGTCTCGCCCTACAACGGCGAGGGGATCGCCTACGCGATGCAGGCGGGGCGCATCGGCGCCGACGTCGTCGCCCAGGCCCTCGCGCGGCCGAACGCCGCCAGCCGCGAGCGCGCGATGCAGGCCTACGCCCGCACGATGAAGGCCGAGCTGGGCGGCTACTACGCGCTCGGCAAGCAGTTCGTCCGCATCATCGAGCACCCGTCCGTGATGCGGATCTGCACGCGCTACGGGCTGCCGCGGCCGCTGCTGATGCGCTTCGTGCACAAGCTGCTCTCGGACTCCTACGACCGGACCGGCGGGGATGCGCTGGACCGGATCATCACGGCCCTGACGAAGGTGGTGAGACCGGCATGACGAATCCGTACGTCCCGATCCTGGTCATGATGGGCATCGCCGCCCTCATGGCCGTGGGTGGCCTCGCCGCGAGCGCCGTGATCGGCCCGAAGACGTACAACCGGGCCAAGCTCGAGGCCTACGAGTGCGGCATCATGCCGACCCCCACGCGCTGGGGCACGGGCGCTTCAACATCAAGTACTACCTCGTGGCGATGACGTTCATCGTCTTCGACATCGAGGTCGTCTTCCTCTACCCCTGGGCGGTCGCGTTCAGCGACCTGGCCGTGTTCGGGCTCGTCGCGATGCTGGGGTTCATCGCACTCATCACCGTTCCGTACATCTACGAGTGGCGCCGCGGCGCGCTCGACTGGGACTAGGGAGTCTCACCGTGGCCGGTATCGAGGAGAAGGCGCCGGGCTTCGCGCTCGGCACGATCAGCGATCTCGTGGGCCTGGCGCGCAAGGCGTCGATGTGGCCCGTGACGATGGGCCTGGCCTGCTGCGCCATCGAGATGATGGCCACGGGCGGGGCGCGGTTCGACATCTCGCGCTTCGGCATGGAGGTCTTCCGTGCCTCCCCGCGGCACGCCGACGTCATGATCGTCTCGGGCCGGCTCTCGCAGAAGATGGCCCCCGTCGTCCGTCAGGTCTACGACCAGATGACGGGCCCGAAGTGGGTCATCTCGATGGGCGCCTGCGCGTCCTCGGGCGGCATGTTCAACAACTACGCGATCGTCCAGGGCTGCGACCACATCGTGCCCGTGGACATCTACCTCCCCGGTTGCCCGCCGCGGCCCGAGATGCTGCTGCACGCGATCATCGAGCTGCACGAGCAGGTGAAGAACACCCCGCTCGGCCTGAACCGGGTCGAGGCGGCACGTGCGGCCGAGGCCGCGGCGCTCGCGGCGGTGCCGACGCACGCGCAGAAGGGGCTGCTCGCGTGACGACCCCTGACGTGCCGGAGGGCCCCGCGGGCGGCCGCCAGGCGGGCGCCGATCTCGGTCTCACCCCGGTCTCGCGCGACGGTCAGAGCCTCGGCGACCTCGTCGCGAAGCGCCAGGGCCTGTTCGGGGACGACGGCGCCGGCGACACCTCCGGCTTCGGCGGGCTGCGCACCGCCGTCGTGCTCGGGGTCCCGAGCGAGCGTCCCTACGGCGGCTGGTTCGACGACGGCGTCGACCTCCTGGGCGAGGCGCTCGCCGACGCGGGGGTCGCGTTCGAGGACGCCGTCGCCAAGGTCGTGGTCGACCGCGGCCAGCTGACGATCGAGGTCCGCCGCGAGCACATCGTCACCGTGTGCCGCCTGCTGCGCGACGAGCAGGACCTCCGCTTCGAGCTGTGCCTCGGTGTCAACGGCGTGCACTACCCGAGCGACGTCGGCCGCGAGCTGCACGTGGTCTACCCGCTGCGCTCGATCACGCACTCCCCGCGCACGCTGTGCCTCGAGGTCGTCGTGGGAGACGACGACCCGCACGTCCCCTCCACCACGAGCGTCTACCCGACCAACGACTGGCACGAGCGCGAGGTCTGGGACTTCTTCGGGATCGTGTTCGACGGGCACCCCGCCCTGGCGCGCATCGCGATGCCGGACGACTGGGTCGGCCACCCGCAGCGCAAGGACTACCCCCTGGGCGGCATCCCCGTGGAGTACAAGGGCGCCACCATCCCCCCGGCCGACGAGCGGAGGTCCTACCGGTGAGCACCACGGGATTCGACAGCGACGTCGACAGCGACTCCGGACCCGACGAGGCCGCCCCCGGCGCGACCTTCACCGCCAACGGCGGCGACTGGACCGCGATCGCGGAGGAGGCGGCCCGCCTCGGCGAGGAGCGGATCGTCGTCAACATGGGGCCGCAGCACCCCTCCACGCACGGCGTGCTGCGCCTCATCCTCGAGATCGACGGCGAGACGGTGCGCGAGGCCCGGGTGGGGATCGGCTACCTCCACACGGGCATCGAGAAGAACATGGAGTACCGCACCTGGACCCAGGGCGTGACGTTCTGCACCCGCATGGACTACGTCGCCCCGTTCTTCCAGGAGGTCGGGTACTGCCTCGGCGTGGAGAAGCTGCTCGGCATCGAGGCGCCCGAGCGCGCCACGCTCGTGCGCGTGCTGCTCATGGAGCTGCAGCGCGCGGCGTCGCACCTCGTGGCGATCGCGACCGGTGGCAACGAGCTCGGCGCCACCACGATCATGATCGAGGGCTTCCAGGCGCGCGAGGAGATCCTCAAGATCTTCGAGCTCGTCTCGGGGCTGCGCATGAACCACGCCTACATCCGCCCCGGCGGGCTGGCGCAGGACGTCCCGCCGGGCACGACGCAGGCGATCCGCGACATGCTGCCGCGCTTCCGCAAGCACGTGAAGCACCTGCACATGCTGATGGACGCCAACCCGATCTTCGCCGGCCGCGCCAAGGGCGTCGGGCACCTCCCGCTCGCGACGGCGCTGTCCCTCGGCGTCACGGGGCCGATCCTGCGCTCGGCCGGGCTGCCGTTCGACCTGCGCAAGGACGACCCGTACTGCGGCTACGAGACCTACGACTTCGACGTCCCCACCTCCACCGACGCCGACGCGTTCGCCCGCGTGATGCTCCGCTTCGACGAGATCGACGAGTCGCTGAAGATCGTCGCGCAGGTCGTGGAGCGCCTGGAGAAGCAGGATCGCGACGGCGCGAGCCACCCCGTGATGGTCGACGACCCCTCCATCGCATGGCCGGCGCAGCTCGCGATCGGCCCGGACGGCCAGGGCAACTCCGCGGCGCACATCCGCGAGATCATGGGGCAGTCGATGGAGTCGCTCATCCACCACTTCAAGCTGGTGACCGAGGGCTTCCGGGTGCCGGCCGGCCAGGTCTACCAGCAGATCGAGCACGCCAAGGGCGTGCTGGGCGTCCACCTCGTCTCCGACGGCGCGACCCGCCCCTACCGCGCGCACTTCCGCGACCCGTCGTTCACCAACCTGCAGTCCCTGGCCGCGATGTGCGAGGGCGGGCAGATCGCCGACGTCGTCGTCGCCGTCGCCTCCATCGACCCCGTCCTGGGAGGGGTGGACCGATGACGATCGAATCCACGTCGCAGCCCGTCACCGTGGGGTCGCTGTATCCCGACGACGTCGCGGAGCGGCTGCGCGCCGACGCCGCCGTGATCCTGGCGCGCTACCCGCAGGAGCGCTCGGCGCTGCTGCCGCTGCTCCACCTCATCCAGTCGGTGGACTCCTTCGTCTCGCCCCGTGGCATCGCGTTCTGCGCGGAGACGCTCGGGCTCTCGCGGGCGGAGGTCTCCGCCGTCGCGACCTTCTACAGCCAGTACAAGCGCAAGCCGAACGGCGCCTACACCGTCGGGGTCTGCACCAACACCCTGTGCGCGGTCATGGGTGGTGACGACGTCTACGACGCCGTGAGCGAGCACCTCGGCGTCGGGAACGACGAGACGACCGACGACGGCCTCGTCACCCTCGAGCGGCTCGAGTGCAACGCGGCCTGCGACTACGCCCCGGTCGTGATGGTCAACTGGGAGTTCTTCGACGACGTGACGCCGCAGCGTGCGATCGACCTGGTCGACCGGCTGCGCGCGGGGGAGCGGGTCGAGGCCTCGCGCGGGCCCGTGGTGCAGGACTTCCGCGCCGTCTCCCGCGTGCTGGCGGGGTTCGAGGACGGGCTGGCGGACGACGGCCCCGCCGCCGGCCACGCCACGCTCACGGGCCTGCAGATCTCCCGCGAGCACGACTGGCGCGCACCGGCCTACCCGGGTGACACGACCGGCACGGCCGACTCTGCCGACACGGCCGAGGCCGACCCCACGGACGAGGCCACGGCCGACGCCGTCGGCCACGGCGACGGCGACACGGGTCTGGAGGACGTCGGCGAGGTCCAGTCCTCCTCCGAGCACGACGCCGCGACGCCGTCGGAGGACGAGGTCGGCGAGCGACCGGACGAGCCGGCGGAGGACAGCGGCGACCAGAGCGCCGCCGAGGGCTCCGACACGAGCCACGACGCGAAGGGCACGGACCGATGACGACCGACACCCCCAGCACGCACAGCACCCCCACCCCCGACACGCTCACCCCCGTCCTCACCGACATCTGGGACGCCCCGCGCTCCTGGACGCTGGCGACGTACCGCGACCACCGCGGCTACGAGGCCCTCGCGCGGGCGAACGAGATCGCGCCCGCGGACCTGGTGGAGCTCGTGAAGTCCTCCGGGCTGCGCGGCCGCGGCGGTGCCGGATTCCCCACGGGCCTGAAGTGGAGCTTCCTGCCGCCGCCCGACGGCGGCCCGCGCTACCTCGTCGTCAACGCCGACGAGTCCGAGCCGGGCACGTGCAAGGACGTCCCGCTGATGATGGCCAACCCGCACGTGCTGATCGAGGGCGTCGCGATCACGGCGCGCGCGATCGGGTGCGAGCACGCGTTCATCTACCTGCGCGGCGAGGTCGTGCACGTCTACCGCCGCCTGCTGGCCGCGGTCCGCGAGGCGACCGAGGCCGGCCTGCTGGGCGACCTCGTGGTCACGGTGCACGCCGGGGCCGGTGCCTACATCTGCGGCGAGGAGACGGCGCTGCTCGACTCGCTCGAGGGCCGCCGGGGCCAGCCGCGGCTCAAGCCGCCGTTCCCCGCCGTCGCGGGCCTGTACGCCCGCCCCACGGTCGTGAACAACGTCGAGTCCGTCGCCTCCGTCCCGGGCATCGTGCTCGGCGGGGCGGAGTGGTTCGCCGGTCTCGGCACCCCCAAGAGCGCGGGCCACGGCATCTTCTCGCTGTCGGGCCACGTCACGCGGCCCGGTCAGTACGAGGCGCCGCTCGGGATCACGCTGCGGGAGCTCCTCGAGCTCGCCGGCGGCGTGCGCGCCGGTCACCGCCTCAAGTTCTGGACGCCGGGCGGGTCCTCGACGCCGCTGCTCACCGACGAGCACCTCGACGTCCCGCTGGACTACGAGGGCGTCGCGGGTGCCGGCTCGATGCTGGGCACGCGCGCGCTGCAGATCTTCGACGAGACGGTCTCGGTCGTCCGCGCGATCACGCGCTGGATCGACTTCTACAAGCACGAGTCCTGCGGCAAGTGCACGCCCTGTCGTGAGGGCACGTTCTGGCTGCAGCAGATCATGCACCGCCTGGAGGCGGGCCGCGGGACGCCCGAGGACCTGCAGTCGCTGTCCGACATCGCGGGCAACATCCTCGGCCGCAGCTTCTGCGCGCTGGGCGACGCCGCCGCCACTCCGATCCAGAGCGGACTGAAGTACTTCCGCGACGAGTTCGAGGCGGGCTGCCACACGCCCGCGCGCGAGCTGTTCCCCTACGGCCGCTCCGCGCTGCACGCACCTGCCCACGAGGAGGTCCCGGTATGACGGTCACGCAACCAGGCACGCAGCAGTCGTCGAGCGCGAAGCCGCCCGTCCCGCTGGTCGAGGTGACGATCGACGGCGTCGTCACCGAGGTCCCGAAGGGAACCCTGGTCATCCGCGCGGCCGAGGACGTCGGCATCGCGATCCCGCGGTTCTGCGACCATCCGCTGCTCAAGCCCGCCGGCGCGTGCCGGCAGTGCCTCGTCGACGTCGCGATGCCCGATCGCGAGGGCAACGTGCGCCCCATGCCCAAGCCGCAGGCCTCGTGCACGCTCGAGGTCGTGCCCGGCATGGTCGTCAACACGCAGCTGACGAGCGAGACCGCGGACGCCGCGCAGCGCGGCGTGATGGAGTTCCTCCTCATCAACCACCCGCTCGACTGCCCCATCTGCGACAAGGGTGGCGAGTGCCCCCTGCAGAACCAGGCGATGAGCCACGGCCGCGCGAGCTCGCGGTTCGTCGACGTCAAGCGCACCTACCCCAAGCCCCTGAGCGTCTCCACCCAGGTGCTGCTCGACCGCGAGCGCTGCATCCTGTGCCAGCGCTGCACCCGGTTCTCCGACGAGATCGCCGGCGACCCGTTCATCGACCTGCAGATGCGCGGCGCGCGCCAGCAGATCGGCGCGTTCGACGAGCAGGTCCTCGGGTTCGACGGCCAGGCCCCGGTCGGCGCCGCCGAGACCGACGTGTCCGGCCGCCCGTTCGCCTCCTACTTCTCCGGCAACACGATCCAGATCTGCCCGGTCGGTGCGTTGACCTCGGCGGCCTACCGGTTCCGGGCCCGACCGTTCGACCTCGTCTCGGCCCCCGCGGTCGCGGAGCACGACGCGTGCGGCGCCGACATCCGCGTCGACCACCGCCGCGGCGTCGTGCTGCGCCGCCTCGCCGGGGACGACCCGGCGGTCAACGAGGAGTGGATCAGCGACAAGGACCGCTTCGCGTTCCACTGGCAGTCCGCGCCCGACCGGCTCGTGGCACCCCTGGTGCGGGAGCCGGGCGAGAGCGGCGACGACACGATGGTCGAGACGTCCTGGGCCGATGCGCTCGACGTCGCGGCCGGGCTCCTCGCCGCACGGCGGGGCGCGCTCGCCGCGCTCCCGGGCGGGCGCGGCACGCACGAGGACGCGCTCGCGTGGAGCGCGTTCACCCGCACCGTGCTCGGGACCAACGACGTCGACTTCCGCGCCCGCGCCTACGGCGACGCGGCCGAGGAGGCCGTCCTCGGCGCGCACGTCGCCGGCACCGGGATCGGGGTGACCTACGCGGACCTCGAGCACGCCGACGTCCTGCTCGCGGGCCTCGAGCCCGAGGAGGAGGCCGCGACGATCTTCCTGCGGCTGCGCAAGGGCGTGCTCGCCGGCACCGCACGCGTCCGGACGGTCGCACCGCTGCGCTCCGGCGGCGCGAGCAAGCTGCGCGCCGAGCTGCTCCCGGCGGCGCCCGGCACCGAGGCCGAGGTCCTGGACACGATCACCGAGCTCGGGGGCGAGGACCGGCCCGGCGTCGTGCTGGTGGGCGAGCGGCTCGCCGCCGCGCCCGGCGCGCTCGCCGCCGCCGTCGCGCTCGCCGGGCGCACCGGGGCCGCCCTCGCGTGGGTCCCGCGCCGGGCGGGCGACCGCGCCGCGCTGGAGGCGGGTCTCCTGCCGCACCTCCTGCCCGGCGGCCGACCGGTCGCCGACCCCGCAGCGCGTGCCGAGGTCGCCGCCGCGTGGGGCGCCGGCGACCTCCCGCAGGCCCCCGGCCGCGACCTGCCCGGCGTGCTCGCGGCCCTCGCCTCGGGCGAGCTGGCCGGAGTGGTGATCGGCGGCGTCGACCTCGACGACCTGCCGGACCCCGCCGCGGCCCGCGCCGCGCTGGCCGCGGTGCGCGCTGCCGGCGGCGTCGTCGTCTCCCTCGAGGTGCGCCGCTCGTCGGTCACGCCGTTCGCCGACGTCGTGCTCCCGGTCGCGCCGCCGAGCGAGAAGTCCGGCACCTACCTGACCTGGGAGGGGCGTCCCCGGCCGTTCGCGGAGGTGTTCACCACCTCGGCGATGTCCGACGCCGCGGTGCTGTCGCTCCTGGCCGCCGAGGTCGGGCTGCACTCCGGGACGGGAGTCGGTGGCGCCGTAGAGCACCGCCCGACGGCGGACCTCGGCGCGGGCGCCCTGCCCGCGTGGCGGGGCGATCGCCTCCCGACGGCGGAGCCGGTCACCGGTGTCCACCCACCGGTTCTGGGTGCAGGTCGCCCCGGCCGCGCCGTGCTCGCCACCTGGAAGCTCCTGCTCGACGGCGGGCGCGGCCAGGACGCCGAACCGCACCTGGCGGGCACGGCCCGCCGCGCCGTCGCCCACCTCTCGCCGACGACGGCGGCGGAGCTCGGCCTCGCCGGCGCCGACACCGTCACGGTGGTGGGCCCGCACGGTGAGGTAACCCACCCGCTCGCGGTCACCGCGATGGTCGACGGCGTCGTGTGGCTGCCGAGCTCGCCCCGGACCGGAGAGGGCACGGGTGCGGCGTCGCTGACGGCCGTCCTCGGAGCCCGCAGCGGCGAGACGGTGGAGGTCCGCGCATGAACCACGGGGTCGTCGCCGACTTCAGCCAGGACACCTGGTGGATCTGGGTGATCAAGGCCGTCGCCATCCTGGTCTTCCTGCTGACCAGCGTGCTGATCGCGATCTGGGCCGAGCGCCGCGTGCTCGCGCGCATGCAGATCCGTCCCGGCCCGAACGTGCACGGACCGCTCGGGCTGCTGCAGTCGCTCGCGGACGCGATGAAGCTCCTGCTCAAGGAGGACCTGACGGTCAAGGCGGCCGACAAGTTCGTCTACCTGCTGGCGCCGCTGATCACGGTGTTCGCGTCGCTGCTGGTGTTCGCCGTCATCCCCTTCGGGCCCGAGGTGAGCATGTTCGGCGTCGTGACGCCGCTGCAGCTCACCGATCTCCCGGTCTCGGTGCTCTACATCCTCGCGGTCACCTCGTTCGGCGTGTACGGGATCATGCTCGGCGGCTGGGCCTCGGGCTCCACCTACCCGCTGCTGGGCTCCGTCCGCGGCACCGCCCAGGTGATCTCCTACGAGCTCGCGATGGGGCTGTCGCTCGTCAGCGTGTTCATCGTCGCCGGCTCGATGTCGACCTCCGCGATCGTGGAGAGCCAGCGCGGCTTCTGGTGGGCGATCGCGCTGCTGCCCGCGTTCCTCGTCTACCTCGTCTCGATGGTGGGGGAGACCAACCGCCTGCCGTTCGACCTGCCCGAGGCCGAGGGCGAGCTCGTCGCCGGTCACATGACCGAGTATTCCTCGATGAAGTTCGCCTGGTTCTTCCTGGCGGAGTACATCAACATGTTCAACGTCGCGGCCGTCGCGACCACGCTCTTCCTCGGCGGCTGGCGCGCGCCCTGGCCGCTCACCCTGATCCAGGACGAGGCCGGGGTCGAGATCCTCAACACCGGCTGGTGGCCCGTGCTGTGGTTCGTGGCCAAGGTCTGGCTCGTGATGTTCCTGTTCTTCTGGCTGCGCGGCACGCTGCTGCGCTTCCGCTACGACCAGTTCATGAACATCGGCTGGAAGATCCTCATTCCGGTCGCGCTCGTGTGGCTCGTCGCGGTGGCCGGCGTTCAGGCCGTGCGCCAGTTCGCCGAGATCGACCTGCGCACCATGCTGATGTGGATCGGGATCCCGCTGGTCGTGGTCCTGGCGGTGCTCCTGCTGTGGCCGGAGAAGAAGGCGCCACCCGAACGCGAGGGTGAGGGCGGCCGTGCAGGTGGGGACCGCGAGCCCGAGGTGATCGACGCCATGGCCGACGGCTTCCCCGTCCCGCCGCTGCCCGGCCAGGTGCTCCCGCCGTCGCCGCGGCGCGCGAGCGTCAGCGTCCCCGTCGTGGCGGGACGGACCGATGCAGTGACTGATGATGTGACCGCGAAGGAGACCGGCGATGCCTGAGGACAAGTCCGAGGAGCGGAAGGGTTCGCTCGGGAGGGCGATCAGCGAGCTGCTCGCCCCCGTCGCCGGCTTCGGCGTGACCTTCTCGAACATGTTCCGCCCGGCCGTGACCGAGCAGTACCCGTTCGTGAAGACACCGACGGCGCCGCGCTACCACGGCCGCCACCAGCTCAACCGCTACCCCGACGGGCTCGAGAAGTGCATCGGGTGCGAGCTGTGCGCGTGGGCCTGCCCGGCCGACGCGATCTTCGTCGAGGGCGGCGACAACACGCCGGACGGCCAGTACTCCCCGGGCGAGCGCTACGGCCGCGTCTACCAGATCAACTACCTGCGCTGCATCTTCTGCGGGCTCTGCATCGAGGCGTGCCCCACGCGGGCGCTGACGATGAGCAACGACTTCGAGCTCGCGGGTCCGACGCGCGAGGGCCTGATCTTCACCAAGGAGGATCTGCTCGCGCCGCTCAAGGAGGGCATGCTCGCGGCCCCGCACCCCATGGTCGAGGGCACGGTCGACGACGACTACTACCGCGGCGACGTCGAGGGGCCGAGCGCGGAGCAGGTCGCCTGGGTCGAGCGCGAGCGCCCGCAGGACCCCACGCTCGAGGCTGCGCGCGAGGCGGCACGGTGATCGCCGCCGCTCCCGGCACCACCGCCGCCGCGACCGCCGACGCCGTCGGCACCGTCGGGTCAGGGGCCGAGCTCGTCCTGTTCTGGACCGTCGGTCCGCTCATGGTCGTGGCCGCGCTGGCGCTGCTGTTCGCGCGCAAGCCGGTGCACGCCGCCGTCGGGCTCATCTTCGTCATGATCGGCATGGCCGTCCTGTACACCGCGCTGGAGGCGCCGTTCCTCGGCGTCGCCCAGGTGGTGGTCTACACCGGCGCCATCATGATCCTGTTCGTCTTCGTCCTCATGCTCGTGGGGGTCGACGCCGCGGACTCGGTCGCGGAGACCATCTCCGGTCAGCGCTGGATCGCCGTCCTGCTCGGCCTCGGCCTCGCCGCGGTGCTCGCGGGGGTGGTGATCACGGCGACGCTGCCCGACGCCGTCGGGCTCGAGGCCGCGAACGAGCGGACCAACCCGGTCGGGGTGGCCTACGAGATCTTCGGGCGCACGGTCTTCACGCTCGAGCTGGTGGGCGTGCTGCTCATCACCGCGGCGCTGGGCGCGATCACGCTGACGCACAAGGAGCGGCTGGCCGCGGTGCGCGACCAGAAGGCCACGGTCAGGCTGCGCCAGCGCGCCTACGCCCGCGGCGAGGGGTCGCAGGTGCTCACGCCCGCCCCGGCCCCCGGCGTCTACGCGCTCTCCAACGCCGCCGACCTGCCCGCGCTGGACCCGCAGGGCCGCCCGATCGACGTCTCGGTGCCCCGCGTGCTGCGCATCCGCGGGCAGGAGCGCGATCCGGGCACGGTGGAGGGCCACGTCGCGCAGATCGCCTCCGGGTCGTTCGTGCGGCCCGACGCGCCCGACGCGCCCGACGGGCCGGACCAGCCGCACGGTGACGAGGAGCAGCGATGAGCCTCGTGCACTACCTCGTGCTGTCGGGGGTCCTGTTCTCGATCGGTGCGATCACCGTCCTGGTGCGCCGCAACGCGATCCTCGCCTTCATGGGCGTCGAGCTCATGCTCAACTCCTGCAACCTCGCCCTGGTCGCCTTCAGCAGGATCCACGGCACGCTCACGGGGCAGGTGATGGCCTTCTACGTGATGGTCGTCGCGGCCGCCGAGGTCGTCGTGGGGCTCGCGATCATCGTGTCCATCTACCGCGCGCGTCGGACGGTCTCCGTCGACGAGCCGAGCCTGCTGAAGGGCTGAGCGTTGATCGATCTCGCATGGCTCGTCGTCGCCATCCCCCTGGCCTCCTCGACCCTCCTGCTCATGCTCGGGCGCCGCAGCGACGCGTGGGGCCACCTGCTGGCGACGCTCGCCTCGGCGGCGGCCTTCGTCGTCGGGCTCCTCGTGGTGCTCGAGGTGGTCGGGCAGAGTCCGGAGGCGCGCGTCAACGACGTGCACCTGTTCTCCTGGATCCCCGCGGGCGAGCTCAGCATCGACGCCGGGCTGCGGGTCGACCCGCTGTCGCTGACGTTCGTCATGCTCATCACGTTCGTGGGCACGCTGATCCACGTGTACTCCATCGGGTACATGAGCCACGACGTCGCGCGCCGGCGGTTCTTCGCCTACCTCAACCTGTTCGTGGCCGCGATGCTCGTGCTCGTGCTCGCGGACTCCTACGCGCTGCTGTTCGTCGGCTGGGAGGGGGTGGGCCTCGCGTCCTACCTCCTGATCGGGTTCTGGAACCAGCGGACCGAGTACGCCGTGGCGGCCAAGAAGGCGTTCGTGATGAACCGCGTCGGGGACATGGGTCTCCTCGTGGCGATGGGTCTGCTGTTCGCGAACCTCGGCACGGTCTCCTTCTCCGGCGTGGACGCCGCGGCCGGGAGCCTGTCGACCCCGATGGCGACGGCGATCGGTCTCGCCCTCCTCCTCGGGGCGTGCGGCAAGTCCGCGCAGTTCCCGCTGCAGGCGTGGCTGGGCGACGCGATGGCCGGTCCGACGCCGGTCTCGGCCCTCATCCACGCCGCCACCATGGTCACGGCGGGCGTCTACCTCATCGTCCGCGCCGACGCGGTCTTCTCGGCCGCCCCGACGGCGCAGCTCGTCGCCGCCTGCATCGGCGCCTTCACGCTCCTCCTGGGTGCGGCGATCGCGTGCGCGAAGGACGACATCAAGAAGTCCCTCGCGGGTTCGACGATGTCGCAGATCGGGTACATGGTGCTGGCCGCCGGGCTCGGTCCGATCGGCTACGCCTACGCGATCTTCCACCTCGTGACGCACGGCTTCTTCAAGGCCGGCCTGTTCCTCGGCGCCGGCTCCGTCATGCACGCCAACGGTGACGCCACCGACATGCGTACCTACGGCGGCCTGCGCAAGGTCATGGTCGTGACTTGGGTGACGTTCGCCGCGTGCTGGCTCGCGATCATCGGCGTGCCCCCGTTCGCCGGCTTCTACAGCAAGGACAAGATCATCGAGACCGCGTTCGTGGGGGAGGGCTGGCAGCCGTGGGTCTTCGGCGGCGCCGCCCTCGTCGGGGCCGCGGTGACGGCGTTCTACATGTCCCGCATGTTCTTCATGACGTTCCACGGGAAGGCCCGCTGGGTCGACGACGCCGCGAGCCTCGGTGCGGACGACCCGCGCCCGCACCGCCACCCGCACGAGTCGCCCCTGGTGATGACGCTTCCGGTGGTCGTGCTCGCGCTCGGGGCCGTGGCGCTCGGGTTCCTCCTCAGCCTCGGTGACGGGATCACGGGGTGGCTGGAGCCGGTCACCGGTCACGTCGACCATCCGGAGCCCGTGCTCCCGATTCCCGTGATCATCGCGACGACGCTCGTGCTCGTCGCGGTCGGCGTCGCCCTCGCGTGGCGCCAGTACGGGATGAACGCCGTCCCGACCACCGCCCCCGCCGGCAGCGTCCTGACGCGCGCCGCGCGCCGTGACCTGTTCGCCGACGACGTCAACGAGGCGCTCGTGATGCGCCCCGGCCAGCACCTGACGCGCACGCTGACCTACGCGGACACCGCGGTGGTGGACGGCGCGGTCACGGGCGCCGCGGCCGGCACCGTGGCCTCGGGCCGGGTGCTGCGACGGCTGCAGAACGGCTACGTCCGCAGCTACGCGGCCACGATCCTCGCCGGCGTGGTCGTCGCCGGCGCCGTCCTGCACCTCGTGCGCCTGTAGAGGAGAGACCGTTGCAGACCTCCGACGTGCCCTGGATCAGCATCCTCATCGGCGTGCCGCTCGTGGCCGCCGTCGTCCTCCTGCTCGTGCCCGGCCTGCACCGCCGCGCGCGCCCGATCGGGTTGAGCGTCTCGCTCGTGACGCTCGCCGGCGCCGTCGTCATGGCGCTCGGGTTCGACGTCTCGCGCGCCGCCGAGCAGCAGATGACCCAGGTGACGCCCTGGATCCCGCAGATCGGCGTGAGCTGGGCCGTCGGCCTGAACGGCCTCGGCCTGGTGATGGTGCTGCTCGCGCTGGCGCTCGTGCCCGTGGTGCTCGCGGCCGACTGGCACGCGGTGCCCGACGACGCGCCCGACACTGCCGACGCGCCCGACGACGACGCCGCCGCGGGAGCCGCCGACCGCCGTCGGGCCACCTTCGTCGCCCTCGTTCTCGTGCTCGCCTCGCTCATGGTGGCGGTGTTCGCCGCGCGCGACGTGTTCCTGTTCTACGTGGCCTTCGAGGTCATGCTCATCCCCGTCTACTTCCTCATCGGGATGTTCGGGGGAGCGCAGCGACGCTCGGCCGCGGTCAAGTTCCTCGTCTACTCGCTCGCCGGCGGACTGGTGATGCTGGTCGGCGTCGTCGTGCTCTACCTCCAGGGTCCCGGCGGGGAGCAGGGCTTCCTGATCGACACCCTCGCGGGCGCGGTGGACGACACCGCGACCCAGCGCTGGCTCTTCGTGGCGTTCTTCTTCGCGTTCGCGGTGAAGGCGCCCATGTGGCCGGTGCACACCTGGCTGCCGGACGCGACGGCGCAGGCCACCCCCGGGACCTCGACGCTGCTCGTCGGGGTGCTCGACAAGGTCGGCACGTTCGGGATGATCGCGCTCTGCCTCCCGCTGTTCCCGGAGGCGTCCCGCTGGGCCGCCCCCGTGATCGTGGTGCTCGCGCTCGTCTCGCTCCTGTACGGCGCGCTCGTCGCGCTCGGCCAGCAGGACGTCATGCGCTTCATCGCCTTCACGTCGATCTCGCACTTCGGCTTCATCGTGCTGGGGATCTTCGTCGGCTCCGAGGTGGCGATGACCGGCGCGATGTTCTACATGCTCGCGCACGGCCTCTCGATCGCTGGGCTGTTCCTGCTCGCCGGCTACCTGGCGCGGCGCGGCGGGTCGCAGCGGCTGGACGCCTACGGCGGCTGGCAGCGCGTGACGCCCGTGCTCGCCGGCCTGTTCCTGCTCTCGGGGATGGCCTCGGTCGCGCTGCCGGGCCTGTCCGGGTTCGTCGGTGAGTACCTCGTGATCGTCGGGAGCTTCGCGTCCTCGATCCCGGCCGCCGCGGTTGCCACCCTCGGCGTCGTGCTCGCGGCCCTGTACTTCCTGCTCGTCTACCAGCGCGTGTTCACGGGTGCGCCGTCCGAGGGTGTGGCGGCGTCCCCGGCCGACGGGTCGCTGCGCGACCTCGACGCCCGCGAGCGCTGGAGCATCGCCCCCGTCGCGGTGGCGATGGTCGTGCTGGGCGTGCTGCCCGGACCGGTCATCGACCTGCTGACCCCCTCGCGCAGGTGCTCGCCCTGGGAGGAGCCCAGTGACCACGTTCGTCCCGCCCGTCATCGACTGGGGCGCGCTCGCGCCCGTCCTCGTCGTGGTCGCCGCCGGCGTCGTCGGCGTCTTCGTCGCCGCGTTCGCACCCGCCCCCTCGCGCCGCCGCATCCAGGTCGTCATCGCCCTGCTCGCGCCCCTGGCCGCGCTCGGCGCGGTCGCCTGGCGCTGGGGCGAGGTGGTCGGCGGGGGCGAGTCCACGCGCGTGGCCGGTCAGCTCGCCGAGGACGGGTTCGGCCTCGCGGCGCAGATGATCCTGCTGGTCATCGCGCTGGTGGGCTTCGCCGTGCTCGCGTCGCGTCTGCCCAGCGGGGAGGACGCGTTCGCCCCGCAGGGCGCCGCCGCTCCCGGATCGCCGTACGAGGAGGCGGCGCGCAAGGCCGGTCTCGAGCAGACCGAGGTCTACCCGCTCGCGCTGTTCAGCCTCGCCGGGATGCTGGTCTTCACGGTCGCGAACGACCTGCTGGTGCTCTTCGTGGCGCTCGAGGTGCTCTCGCTCCCGCTGTACGTGCTCACGGCGCTCGCCCGCCGCCGTCGCGTGCTGTCGCAGGAGGCCGCGCTCAAGTACTTCCTGCTCGGGGCCTTCTCCTCGGCGCTGTTCCTGTTCGGCGTGGCGCTGCTGTTCGGGTTCTCCGCCTCGATCTCCTACGCCGAGATCGGCACGGCCGCGGCCGCGAGCGTGGGCATGGAGGGGATGGCCGTCGTCGGCTTCGCCCTGGTGCTGACGGGCCTGCTGTTCAAGGTCGGTGCCGTCCCGTTCCACACCTGGGTGCCCGACGTCTACCAGGGCGCGCCGACGCCCGTGACCGGATTCATGGCCGCCGCGACCAAGACCGCGGCCTTCGCAGCGCTGGCCCGCCTGCTGTACGTGGCCACCCCGGGTTCTCGTGGGACCTGCAGCCGGTGCTGTGGGCCGTCGCGATCGCGTCGATGCTCGTGGGCACCGTGCTCGCGATCGTGCAGACCGACGTCAAGCGGACGCTCGCCTACTCCTCGGTCGCGCACGCGGGTTCGCGCTCGTCGCGGTCGTGGCGCTGGGCGAGGGCGGCCCCTCCGCCCTGCTGCTGTACCTGCTCGCCTACGCCTTCGCGACGGTGGGGGCGTTCGCCGTCGTGGGCCTCGTGCGGACCTACGACGCCGACGGCTCGGTGCGCGGCGAGGCCACGCAGCTGGCGCAGTGGGCGGGGCTGGGGCGTCGCCACCCCGTGCTCGCGGGCGCGATGGCGCTGTTCCTGCTCTCGTTCGCCGGCATCCCGCTCACGGGCGGGTTCATCGGCAAGTTCACGGCGTTCGTCGCGGCGGCCGACGGCGGGGCGTGGCCCCTGGTCGTCGTGGCCGTGGTGGCCTCGGCGGCGGCCGCGTTCTTCTACGTGCGGCTGATCGTGCTGATGTTCTTCACACGTCCGGGCGACGCCGTCGAGGAGACGCGCGGCGGCGGCACGGCCCCGGCGCGGGCCGAGCGACCGGGCGCGCTGACCCTCGGGGCGCTCGTCGTGTGCGCCGTCGGCACCGTGGGCCTCGGCGTCTGGCCGACGCCGGTTCTCGACCTGCTCGCGCAGGCGGCTAGATTCGTGGTGTGAGCCCGCGTGTGAATCAAGGACCCCTCCCGCTGAGCGACGTCGGCCTGGAGTCCGCCCTGGTCGACGGGCTCGCCGAGGTGGAGCGCCGGCTCGAGGTCGCGGTCTCGCGCACGAGCGTGCTCGCCGACGCCCCCTCGCGCCATCTCCTGGAGGCCGGCGGCAAGCGGATGCGGCCCGCGCTCGCGCTCCTGACGGCGCAGCTGGGCACGGGGACGTCCGAGGAGGTGCTCGAGGCGGCGGTCGGCGTCGAGCTCACGCACCTCGCCTCGCTGTACCACGACGACGTGATGGACTCCGCGACCACGCGGCGCGGTGCCCCGAGCGCCCACCAGGTGTGGGGCAACTCGGTCGCGATCCTCGCGGGCGACCTGCTGTTCGCGCGCGCGTCGCAGACGGTCGCCGGCCTCGGGGCCGAGGCGGTCAAGATCCAGGCCGAGACGTTCGAGCGGCTGTGCGTCGGCCAGCTCCACGAGACCATCGGGCCGCCCGACGGCGAGGACCCGGTCGAGCACCACCTCGAGGTCCTGGCGGGCAAGACGGGATCGCTCATCGCCGCCGCGGCGCACTTCGGCGGCCTCTTCGCCGGGCTGGAGGGTGCGGCGCTCGAGTCCGTGGTGACCTACGGCGAGCGCGTGGGCGTGGCGTTCCAGCTCGCCGACGACGTGCTGGACCTGACCTCCTCGGCCGAGGTGCTGGGCAAGACACCCGGGACCGACCTGCGCGAGGGCGTGCCGACGATGCCGGTGCTGCTCCTGCGCCGCGCGGCGGCGGCCGGGTCGGTCGACGCCGAGGGGCGCCGCGTGCTCGACGCCCTCGAGGGCGACCTCTCCTCGGACGAGGCGCTGGGCGCCGTCGTGCAGGCCCTGGCCTCGCACCCCGTGATGGAGCAGGCGCGCGAGATGGCGCGGGGCTACGCGCGCGACGCCGTCGCCGCCCTGGACGTGCTGCCCGCCTCGCCCGCGAAGGACGCGCTGAGCGAGTTCGCCGACCTCGCGGTGGAGCGCCTCGCCTGAGGGGTTGAGCCTCTGCACCGGTTCGGGTGGCGGGGGCGATTCTCGCCCGCGACGCTCGTGTCGTGATGACGCGGAGCCGGCGGCGGGCCTCGATCGTGGTGCTGGTGCTCGGGGGCTCGCGCTCACCGCCTGCTCGCCGTCGAGCGGGGAGGTCACGTGTACGGCCGTCGGGTGGTCGGACTCCCTCAGCGTCCGGTTCGACGGCGCCGACGACGCCGTCGACGACGTGAAGCTGTGCCGGGGGAGGACTGCTATCCCGACGGCGACGATCCTGACGCCGTCGGGTTCGCCGCCACACAGCTCTCGCCGCGCACCGACGATGACGACGCGTGGATCTTCGCGATGTTCGACCGCCCGGCGGACCTGACCGTGCGGGCCTACGACGTCGCCGGGACCGTGATCGCCGAGGCGGCGGTGGAACCGCGGTGGAAGCGCATCGGTGGGAGCGAGGAGTGCGGCGGACCGCACCACGCCGACGTCGAGGTCACGCTGTGAGGGGCCGCACCGACTGCTGCACAGGACGCGGATAGGCGCGGCTATCCGCGTCCGGCGCAGCGGTCGATGCGCTGTCCGCGTCGAACGCAGCAGTCGACGACAGCGCAGGCGTGGACGCCCCCGGAGTCGCCGCTCCGGGCGGCGGCCGGATCGAGTGTTGCGGCGGGCACGGATAGGCGGGCCTATCCGTGCCCGGCGTCACGGTCGACGGGGAATCCGTGCTCAGCGCAACAGTCGATCCGGGTGGTCGGTCAGCGGGGGAGGGGGCGGAGGGGCAGCAGGGGCTTCCGCGTCGTCGGGGGCGATCAGGGGTGCTGCGGCGGCACCCACGCGAGCTGGGCCACCTGCGCCCCGGCCTCCCGCGTCACGATCGTCGCGCGGCCCGGGACCGTGACCCGCGCCTTGAGACGACCGATCAGCGCACCCTCGTCCGGGCTGCCCGAGAGCAGCACCACCGGCGCCGCGAGGTCGCGCATCGGCTGCAGCACCGGGTCGTACAGCGCCCGGCTCGCGCCACCCACGCGCCGCGTGACGATCACGTGCAGCCCGACGTCGGACGCCTGCGCGAACAGCGGTGCGAGCGCCTGCAGGGGGTTGCCGGCCGACGTCGCCACCAGGTCGTAGTCGTCCACCAGCACGAACACCTCGGCCCCGGTCCACCACGAGCGCGCCCGCAGCTCGGCCGGCGTGACGTCCGGACCGGGCATCCGGGTGCGCAGGTACTCGGCGAGCCCCTTGAGCTGCGCCACCGCGTCGTCGTGCGACGTCACGTAGGTGTTGAGGTACTCCTGCGGGATCTCGCCCAGGAGCGCGCGGCGGTAGTCGAGCGCCACGAACTGCGCCTGCTTCGGTGTGCGGGTGCGCATCACCTCGGACACGACGCCGCGCAGGAAGGAGGACTTCCCCGACCCGCTGTCACCGAGCAGCACGACGTGCGGGTTCGCGTCGACGTCGAGCGCCAGCGGGGCCAGCGCCGCCTCGTCGACGCCGAGCAGCACCCGCGTCTCCTCCGGCCCGGCCTGCGCGCGGACCTCGTCCAGCGTGACCAGCTCGGGCAGCAGGCGCAGCTTCGGTCCGGGCGGGCCGTCCCACGCGGAGGCGACCGTCTGCACCAGGTCGCTCACGCCGTCGCCCAGCGTGCGGGGGCTCGCGTCGCCGTCGACGCGGGGGAGGGCCGACAGGAAGTGGTGCTTGCCGGGGGTCAGGCCGCGGCCCGGCCGGTCGGTCGGCACCTGCTGCGCGACCTTGCGGTCCACCTCGGAGTCCAGCGCGTCGCCCAGCCGCAGCTCGAGCCGCGTGCCGATCGCGTCCTTCATCTGCGAGCGCACGTCCATCCAGCGGCCCGTCGCGAGCATCACGTGCAGACCGAAGGTCAGCCCGCGCCCGGCGAGCGCCTGGATCTGCGGCTCGACGTCGTCGAACTCGTTGCGCAGCGTCGTCCAGCCGTCCACCACGAGGAAGATGTCGCCGTAGCCGTCGTCGACGCCGGAGGGGTCGCCCGGCTTGCGCCGCGCGCGGTACGTCTCGACCGTGTCGATCCCCTTGTCGCGGAAGTACTGCTCCCGCGCGTTGACCAGGGCCGTCACCTCGGCCACCGTGCGCCGCACGACGTCGGGCTCGCTGCGGCCCGTCACGCTCGCCACGTGCGGCAGGTCGCGGAACGGGGTGAACGTCCCGCCGCCGAAGTCGAGCACGTAGAAGTGCGCCTCGAGCGGGGTGTGCGTCAGCGCGATGCCGGTGACGATCGAGCGCAGCATCGTGCTCTTGCCCGTGCGCGGGGCGCCGATGACGCCGACGTGGCCGGCGGCACCGCCGAGCGTGATCGTCAGCGTCTCGCGACGCTGCTCGAGCGGACGGTCCACGAGACCGAGCGGCACCACCATGTCGCCCGCCGCGCGCCACCCGGGGAGTGCAGGCCGCGGCCGGGCTCCACCACGAGGTCGGGCGCCAGCTCGTCGAACGTCAGCGGCACCTCGAGCGGGGGCAGCCAGACCTGGTGGGCCGGCGGACCGCCGTCCTTCATCCGCCGCACCGCGATGTCGAACGTCGCGCGGCCGTCGTCGGGATCGCCCTGCGGCTCCGGTTCGGCCTCGACGACCTGCGCGGGCGCCTGCACCGGGGCGGCCGTGAACGGCGTCAGCCGCACGTCGCCGGAGGAGCGTCGGCGGCGGCGCCGGCGGCGCGGCGGCGGACCCGAGACGTAGGCCGCCCGGAACTGGATGAGCGAGGTGGTGTCGGGCTTGAGGTAGCCGACGCCGGGGATCGACGGCAGCGTGTACGCGTCCGGCACACCCAGCACGGTGCGCGACTCGGCCGAGGAGAACGTGCGCAGACCGATCCGGTAGGACAGGTGCGACTCGAGCCCGCGCAGCCGGCCCTCCTCCAGTCGCTGGCTGGAGAGCAGGAGGTGCATCTGGAGCGAGCGCCCGAGGCGCCCGATCGCCACGAACAGGTCCGTGAACTCGGGCTTGGCGGAGAGGAGCTCGGAGAACTCGTCGCACACGATCAGCAGCGCCGGCAGCGGCGGCAGGTCCGTGCGACCGCCGAGGCGGGCCTTGGTGTACTCGCCGACGTTCGTGAAGTTCCCCGCCGAGCGCAGCAGCTCCTGCCGCCGCGTCATCTCGCCCTGCAGCGCGTCCTGCATGCGGTCGACCAGCGAGAGCTCCTCGCCGAGGTTCGTGATGATCGCCGAGACGTGCGGCATGTCCGCCATCCCCGCGAACGTCGCGCCACCCTTGAAGTCGACGAGCACGAAGTTCAGGTCCTCCGAGGAGTGCGTCATCGCGAGCGCCAGCACCAGCGTGCGCAGCACCTCCGACTTGCCCGACCCGGTGGCGCCGATGATCAGGCCGTGCGGACCCATGCCCTCCTCGGCCGACTCCTTGATGTCCAGGTGCAGCGGGGCGCCGTGGCTCGTCATCCCGATCGGCACGCGCAGCCGGTCGCGCCGCGAGCGCGGCCGCCACCCCTCGCGAGGCGTGAAGTCGCGCACGTCGCCCAGCCCGAGCAGGTCCACGAGCTCCGCCGACGTCACGGTGCGCGCCCCGCCGTCGTCCTCGGTCGGCAGCCCGCCGCGGATGAGACGCCGCGCGACGGCCTCGGCGCCCACGAGCGAGAGCGCGTCGGCCTCGCCCTCGCGCGCCTCGACGCCGTAGCGCACCACGCTCAGGTGCTGCGCGGCGTCCTGCTCGCGACCGGACCTCGGGCGCAGCAGCAGCCGGGTGTGGTGGACGTCGGCGATGTCGCCCCACTCCTGCGGCAGGTCGACCACCGTGACGCCCTGCAGCCCGTCCTCGCGGGCGAGGGCGTGCGTGCGCGGCAGGCGCGCGCCGTCGGTCACGACGATCACGTGCGGCAGCGCCTGCTCCGCCGCGATGGAGAACGGGCCGCGCTCGCCCAGCGGCAGCATGCGGAGCAGCTCCTCGGCGTCGCTCCCGATCACGCGCACGTGCCCGGCGCCGTCGGTCCGGCTCGGCGACCACGCGTGCGGCAGCCACTTCGCCCACTCCCAGTGCACCAGGTTCTCGGGCGAGGCCACGACGGCGATCCGCAGCTCCGCGGGGGAGGCGAACGTCGCGAGGTGGCACAGCATCGCGCGGGCGAGCGCGCGGGCCGCCTCGTCCTCACCCGCGACCTCGACGCGCGAGGTGGAGGTGAGGTCGATGCGCGAGGGCAGGTCGGTCTGCACCGAGTGGGTGGTGACGAAGCGGTGGGCGGCGCTCGCGGCGACGGGGTCGGGCTGGGCGTTCGGCTCCGGTTCGGCCTCCTCGATGCTCACCGACAGCGGGGCCTGGGCGGTGCCGACCCGCACGTGCAGCAGATCGGGATCGCCCGCCCGCCGCTCCCACACCCGGGTGCCCTCTTCGGCCAGCAGCGCCAGCGCCTCCGGCCGCGGCATGTGCCACTCGGAGCCCACGCGCTGCCGCCCGGCGGCCGCCCGGACGTCCTCCCGCAGCCCGGCGAGGTAGGACAGGTACTCCCGGCGCGCCCCCGTCACGGCCGCCTTGTGCATCGAGCGCTGACGGATCAGGTTGACCACGACGAAGCCGATCGAGGCCACGAGGATGGCGGCGCCCATCATGATGCGCGTGGTGGAGACACCCCCGCCACCGGTCGCGCCGAGCGTGATCACCGCGATGGAACCGACGCTGCCCATCACGGGCATGATCGTCATCGCGGCGTTGTTGCCGCCCTCCGGCTTGACCAGGTCCGGCGGCGCCTGGACCTCGATCGTCCCGGTCGGCACCGGCGGGGCCTCGACCCGGCCCGTCTCCACGCTCATCCTGGTCCTCCCGGCGCCGGTTCGATGGCCTCCCCAGCGTAGTTGCCGACCTAGACTTCACCGTGATCCTGCCCGTGCGGGCGACGTCCGGCGGAGGTGAGGGCATGGCGACCACGTCCACGAGCCCGTCCCCCGCCGACGCCGTCACCACCTACTCCGTGCTCACGCCCACGGGTCGGCGCGACGTGGTGCTCGCGGGCGCCGTCACGGTGGCCGATCTCCTGCGCGCCGTCGACCTCCCTCCGGGGGCCGCCCTGCTGACCTCCGGCGGTCTCGTGCTGCACGCCGACGACGACCTGGAGCGCCTCGCGGGCGGCGAGGTCCTCGTCGTCGGGACGAGCCCGGCGGGCGGGCGCTCGGACCGGCCGGGACGCGAGCGCCGCGAGGACCGTGACGACCCCGATCGCGACGACGACGAGCGCGACCGCGCGCAGGCGGGCGGCCGCGGCGGTGACGCCCCCGGGCGCGCGGCGGCGCTGTGGACCGTGGCCGGCGCGGCCGCCGGGCTCGCGCTCGTCCGCGCGGCCGACCTGGTCGGGCCCGGGAGCTCGCGAGCGGACGTCGCCTCGCCCTCGACCCTGACCCTGGTCTGCGCGCTCCTCGCCGGGGCGCTGGCGCTCGTGCTCGCGCTGGCCGGCCCGACCCGAGGGCGGTCGGCGACGGCGACGACGACGGCCGCGTGGGCCTGCGGGGCGGCGGCGGGCCTGATCGCCGTCCCCGCCGACCTCGTGGGTGACCCCGCGGTCTCTCCTCTGCTGGTCCCGCTCGTGGTGGCTCTCCTCGCGGCCGCGGCGGCCACCGCGGTGCGCTACGCGAGGCTGCGGGGCGGCCGCGCCGCCGTCGTCGCCGGCGTGCTGCTCGCCTTCACGACCGCGCTCGCGGTGAGCGGCGCCGTCGCCGTCGTGACCGAGAGCGGCCTCGTGGCGGCGTGCGCGGTGCTGCTCGGGCTCGCGCCGATCGTCGCGCGGGCCCTGCCCGCGCGCAGCCTCGACGTGCCCGACCACGTCGTGCTCGACCTGGCCCCCGCCCAGCGGACGGCGACGTCGGTGCGCGAGCGCGCCGTCGTCTCCCCACCGTTCGTGCGCGGCCGGACCGTCGAGCGGTCGGTCGCGACGGCGCAGGCGCGCCGGGGCGCCGCCGCCGTGCTGCTCGGGGTGGTCGTGACGCTGCTGGCCCCCGTGGTGCTGCTCGCGCCGCTCCCGACGGGGGAGGGCTGGCCGGCCGCGGTGCAGCTGTGGGCCACCGGCGCGCTCGGTGTGGCCGTCGCGGGTGCCCTCGTCGCCATCCCCCGCGGCGAGCGGCTCGCGGCAGCCCGGCTCGGGCCGCGGCTCGCCGCCGGTGTGACGGCGGTCCTCACGGTGGCCTGGTTCGCGCGCGTGCTCGACGCCGGGGCGCTCCCCGCGGCCCTCGTCCTGGTCGCGGCGGCGCTGACCGTGGCGACAGCGTTCGCCCTCGGGCGGGGCTGGCGGTCCGTCCGTGCCTCGCGCGTCACGGACGCCCTCGAGTCGCTGGCCGTGGCGTTCGCACCGTCGCTCGGGCTGCTGGCCGCCGGGGTGCTGGCCTGGCTGCGTCTGTTAGCGTCCGGGTGATGGCCGTCCCGCCCCGCCCCGGCACCACCGTGAGCCCCGCGCGCCCCGTGGGACCGGGGGCGCTCACCGCCGGGCCCGTGACGACGCTCTCTGCACCGGCGCTCAGCCGCGCCGGCGTCGGCCCACGGCTGGCCGCCTACGGCATCGACCTCGCGGTCGTCGCCGTGCTGGGCGTGGCCGGCTGGCTCCTGCACGGCGTCGTCCTCGGCGTCGTCCTGGCGCTCGAGGCCGCCCTGGTGATCGCCGTGGTCGAGGCCCGCACCGGCCTCACCCCGGGCAAGGCGGCGACGGCGACGCGCGCCACCACCGCCGGCGACGACCACGCCCCCGGTCTGCGCCGCGAGGCCGTGCGTGCGTCCCTGTTCGGCCTCGCCCACCTGGGCGCCGGCCTCGGTCAGATCGCGCTGCTGGCGGCCTCGGGTCGCACCCGCGCGTGGCACGACCGCGTCGCGGGGACCGACGTCGTCACGCTCCGCCCCGCGTCGTCGCGGTCCGGTCGGGGCGTGTCGTCGGCGCCCGCGACGTCGCCCGCCGTGCCGGCGGTCCCGCCGGTGCCGGCTCAGCCCGTCGCGGCGGCGGCCCCCGCCTGGCCCTCGGCCGCACCGGCGGCGCGCGCCCCGTGGCGCCCGCCGGAGCTGCTCGACGTCGCCGTCGGGTCCGACTCGATCTCGATGCGGGAGTTCCGGGCGATGCGCGACGCCGCCGCCGGGCGCCCGCGTCCCGCGGTGCCGCCGCGCCCCGACGCGGCGCCGCAGCCGGCGTCGACCGCTCAGGCGCCGGCGCCCGCCGCACCGGCACCGAGGCCCACGGCTCCCGCGGCGACACCGCCTCCGACGGCCCCCGCGGCGACACCGCGCACGACGGCGCCCGTGGTGCCGGCTCGGCCGACCGCGTCGACCGGTGCGTCGACGCCGAGCGCCCCGAAGCCGAGCGCCCCGTCGTCGGCCGCCCCGTCGTCGAGCGCCTCGGCGCCCATCTCCCGTGTGCCGGGGGCGGCGGCACCCGTCTCGCGCGTGGTCCTGACCACCGCCGACGGCGTGCGGCACACGGTGGCGGGCTCCGCCGTCGTCGGCCGACGCCCGCGGTCGGAGGACCCGGCTGTCCAGATCGTCGAGATCGCCGACGTCGCGCGCTCGCTCTCGCGCACGCACGTCCGCGTGCGCGTGGCCGACGGCGCCGCCTGGGTCGAGGACGCCGGGTCGGCGAACGGCACGCGTCTGGTCGCCCCGACCGGCGCGGTGACCCCGCTGGGCCAGGGCGCCCCGGTGCGGCTCGTCGACGGCGCGGTGCTGGAGCTGGGTCAGGTCCGGCTCAGGGTCTCGCTGTCCTGAACGACGAGCGGCGCACGGCTGCCGCCGCGCGGGTTCACCAGTCCTCGGACTCCGCGGGCGCCGCCTCGATGCGCCCGCGCCCGCCGGTCGTGGCGGTCGAGGAGGCGACGACGGCGGCCGCGGCCTCGTCGTCCTGCTGGGAGGTGCGGACGATCGCCGTCCCGGACTCCTCCTCCTGACCGCCCGAGCCCGTGGCGGGTGTCATCGGCGCCGCAGCCGCCCCTGCGGCCGCTGCACCTGTGGAACCGGCCGCAGCCGCGGGAGCCGCGGCTGTGCCGCTCGAACCGGTCGCGGCCGGGGCCATGGTCCCGTCGGGTCCGGTGTCGTGCTCGTGCCGCGTCGAGACCCAGCGCTCCTGCGGCGTCGCGGGTCCGCGCGCGGCTGCCGTGCGGGCGGCTCCGCCGCCGCTGAACCGACGGGCGACGGCGGCGCGGGCGGCCCCGGCACCACCGGCCAGCGCGGCGCCGCCGGCGGCGGCTCCACCCGTGGCCGGGGACGCGGGGACGGGTGCCTCCTGGGCGGGTGCGACGTCCGGGACGGGCTCGGTCGACGGCGTCGGCGCAGGTGTCTCGGGACCCGAGCGGATCTCGGGGATGTCGACGGGGCGCATGAGCGCGGCCGCGCGGGCCATCTCGGAGGAGAACCGTCGCATGGCCGCCTGCGCGGAGGACTGCTGGCGGTCCCCGATCTCCCCGAGCCAGTGCTTCTCGGCCGCGGCGGGCGCGAGGGTGCCGACGCCGGGGATCGCGATCGGGTCGCCCAGCGCGAGGAGCGAGCGGTGCCCCGGGGCCAGCTCGATGCCGTCGATGCGGCGGAACTCCTCGGAGGCCTCCTGCATCGCCTGCTCGGCGACCTCGAGCCCCTCCAGGGAGCTGCTGATCGCCTCCGACGTGTCGCGCAGGTGGAGCGCGAGGGTCAGGTAGGCGATCCGTGCCGGGTCGCCCTGGATGCCCTCGAGCATCGGCTCCTCCGACTGCCGGCGCAGGCGCTGCGCGACCTCGTGGACCGCGTCGGCGCTGCGCTGCAGCGACTGGCGCTGCTCCGCGCGCACCTCGGCACGGTCGACGTAGGCGTTCGCGACGAGCTCGAGGTCCATCAGTCCGCGCGGGGCGCGGCGGACCCGACGGCGGGGCCGCTTGCGGCCGCGCAGCTCGTGGACCTCGCCGAGGCGGTCGCGGACAGCGCCGACGACGAATGCGCGCCGGGGGCGGGAGTCCTCGTCGGTGCGTGGCTCGATCACGTCGCGGGTCGCACCACGGTCGGCGGCGCGGTCGATGCCGGCGCGGGCGCCGGTCACCTCACCCACGCGGAACCGGGCGGGCATGGCACTGATCTCGCCGATGCGGTCCGACGTGCTCATGCGCGCTGCTCCTGCTGAGGTGCGATCGGGGTGGGGCGGTCGACCACGGGCAGCGGCTCGACGGGCGCCGGAAGGGTGCGGATCGGGTGCCCGGGCCGGATCGGGAGCTCGCCGCCCGGCGGCAGGGGCCGGGGGAGCGGGGGGCCGGCGGCAGCGTGGCGGGGTCGGGCTCGCCGCCACCGGGGCTGACGCCCTCGGCGATGGCGCGCATCCGGTCGGCGATCTCGGTGTCGATCTCGCTCGCCTGCCCCGCGTGCTGCGTCAGCATGCGCGCCAGGACGAGCAGCTCGTCGCCGAGGACGGCGAGGGAGCCCTCGTAGCTCTCGAGGGCGTCGCTGAACGCCGTCTCGAGCCCCACGCCGGGGTCGGTGGTGGAGTACGGCTCGCGCTCGTTCAGGTCCGCCGCGAGGCCGAGGCTCTGCTCGTCGCGTCGCAGCTCGTCGGAGCAGCTCTCCATGACGGTCACGTGGTTGTCGACGATCGCGTCGTCGACGGTGAGGTCGCTCATGCCTGTCTCGTCTCTGCGGTGGGGGGTCGCGGCGCCGGTGGTCCCGGACGGTCCGGACGAGGCGGCACGCGCCGGACCACGGTGGGAGCCGTGGTCCGGCGCGACCGCCCCGCGAGGAGCGTCACTGCCAGGCGCGCCGTGCGGACTGGTTGGTGTCGTCGTAGCTGTCGCGGCTCGCGGCGACCGTGAGGCCGACCTGGTCGAGCAGCGTCTTCATCTCGTCGTAGGCCTTCGACCAGCCGGCCTTCGCCTCGGCGTAGGCGAGCTGCGCGTCGCCGTCCCAGTCGGACTGGAGGATCTGCAGCTGGGTGTCCAGGTCCGACAGCGCCGTGCTGATGTTGGTGGCGCCCGTGCGGAGGTCCGTCGAGGCGTTGTCGAGGGCGGCGAGCGAGATCTTGATGCGTCCGGTCATGGTGGCGTCCTTCCTCAGCCGAGGCTCTGGGTGTACTGGTTCAGCGCGGCACCGGCGTCGGTGTCGCTCTGGCCGTAGGCGGCGTCGGTCCCGGTGAGGTTCGACTTGAAGACGTCGAGCACGTTGGTGAGGCGGGTCGCCTTCTGCTCCCACGAGTCGATGAGGGTGCGGAACGCTCCGGCACCCTCACCGACCCAGGCGCCCTCGAGCTGCGTCAGGCGGCTGCGCAGCTGGCCGATCTCGGTGGTCAGGGTCTCGCGGGCGGTGTCGACGTGACCGGCTCCGGCGAGCAGCGCACCTTCTTCTGCGGAAAAGCCGTCGTTGGGCATCGCGTCACACTCCTTCTCTCGGGGGCTCGGGGGCCCGGCGGTGCAGGGGGCGCCACCGATCGGTGGCATGTCCAGGACACTACGGCGGCCCGGGTCGGAATGGCGATGGGGAGTTGTCCCCATGCTTCCCCCGGCGGTCGCCGCGAAGCGTCCGGCGAGCGTCGCGAAGGCCTCGCGCAGCTCGGGCGGGCCGATGACCTCCGTAGCCACCTCGAAACGGCCGATCGCGGCGGCGAGCGATACCCACGACCACGACCCGGACTCGAGGATCGTCCGATCCGGTCCGGCCTCGCGCGCGGTCCCGTCGCCGACGAAGGGCAGGACCGCGTCGATCGGCAGGTCGAGGATCACTGAACCCCGGCAGGCCCACGCGTTCACGTCGGAGCCCTTGAACCGTGCCTCGACGAACTCCTCGACGTCGCCGCCGGGCACCTCGCGCGGGGCGAACCGCGGACCCGTGGGGGTGCGCGGCGTGATCCGCTCGACGCTGAAGAGCCGCCAGTCCGCACGCTCGAGGTCCCAGGCCACGAGGTACCAGCGTCCCTGGGCGTTGGCGAGGTGGTGGGGCTCGACCCGGCGAGGCGGCGGGGGGTCGTCGTCGGGCACCGGCCGACGGGGCGCGTAGTCGAACCGCAGCACCGCGCGGTCGCGGATCGCCCCCGCGAGCTCGACCAGCAGCTCGACCGGCACCGTCGTCGGCGCGGCACCACCCGGCCGCCTGGCGACGGCGACGATCTCGAGCGCGTCGAGCCGGTGGCGCAGCCGCGACGGCATCACCTGCCGGATGGTGGCCAGCGCCCGGGCGGCCGGTTCGTCGAGGTCGGCCCCGACGACGGTCGCGGTCCGCAGGGCGATGGCGACGGCGACGACCTGGGCGTCGTCGAGGAGGAGCGGGGGCAGCTCGGTGCCCGACGCGAGCCGGTACCCGCCGTCGGGACCCAGGGTCGCGTCGATGCGGTAGCCCATCTCGCGCAGGCGCTCGACGTCCCGGCGGACCGTGCGGTCGGTGACCTCCAGCCGCGCGGCCAGGAGCGACCCCGGCCAGTCGCGACGGGTCTGCAGCAGTGACAGCAGGTTGAGGAGGCGGGCCGTCGTCGTCACGTCGTCGAACCTAGTCGGGATCTAGGACAGAAACAGACCTATTCGAGGTGGATCGTTGGCGTCACGGGCCGAGGGGCCCACCACTCACCTACAGGAGCAGCGATGACCATCCAGACGACCACCCACCTGAACTTCCGCGGCGACGCTCGGGAGGCGCTCGAGTTCTACCACTCGGTCTTCGGCGGCCACCTCGTGCTCACCACCTACGCGGAGGTCGGCATGCCCGCCGAGGTCCCGGGCTCGGACAAGATCGTGTTCGGTCTCGTGGCGGGCGCCGACGGGTTCCGCGTGATGGGTTACGACGTCCCCGGGGCCACCGACGGGGGTCTCGTCGGGGGAGGCGCCACGCGCCGCGAGAACCACACCACGGTCACGGAGCAGGCGCTGTTCGTCTCGATCGGGTCGGACAGCCTGGAGGAGCTGCAGGGGTACTGGGACGGGCTCGCCGTGGACGCGAACGTCGTCGAACCGCTCGCCGCGTCCAGCTGGAGCGCCGGCTTCGGGATGCTCACCGACCGCTTCGGCGTCACCTGGAGCGTCTCGGTCTCCTGAGCGCGACGGCCGTGGCGCGGCTCCCGCGCCACGGCCCCGCGTCGGACGGAACAGCCGCGTCCGACGGCGTCCGGGGCACCTATGCTGGGCGAAGCCTGACCCCGCCCCAGCAGAACCCGGTGCACCAGAAGGAGCACGCCGCCCCATGACGCTCCCCGCACCCGCGTCGCGACCCTCCGACGCGGCGGTCGCCCCCGCCCCCGGGGAGGTCGCGGCACCGACGCCGCCGACGGAGCGACCGTCGGGGCCGGCGGCCTCGTGCGCGTGACCGTCTGCGCCGGCCCCCGACGCACCGACCTGACGCTCCCGGCCGAGGTCGCGCTGGTCGAGGTGCTGCCCGGGCTCGCCCGCACCCTGGGTGCGCTGGAGGTCACCTCCGCGCACACCGGCCTGGAGCTGGTCACCGCCCAGGGGCGCCGCCTCGGCGGCGAGACCACCCTCGCCGGGGCCGGTGTGCTCGAGGGTGCCGTGCTCACCCTGGCGCCCGCGCAGGCGCGCGCCGGGGCCTCGCGCTACGACGACGTCGTGGAGGCCGTCGCCGACGTGATCGAGTCCGGCAGCGAGCCGTGGAGCCCGCAGGACGCCTCACGCGCCGCCGTCGGCGTCGCGTCCGTCTTCCTGCTGGCCGGCGGCGCCGTGCTGGCCACCAGCGGCCTCGGGCCCGCGCTCGCGGCGAGCCTCGGGGGAGCCGGTGCGCTGCTGGCGCTCGTGACCGCCGTCGTGCTCGACCGCACCGCGGCCCCGCGCACCGCGGGCATGACGATCGGCATCGTCGCCTCGATCCTCGCCGCGCTCGCGGCGTTCCTCGGACTGGACGGGCCGGCCGCTCTCGCGACGGGCGGTGCAGCGCTCGCGCTCGCCGCCGGCGGCGGCGCCACGGTCGTCGTCGCCGGCCTCCTCGCGGCCCTCGCGCCGGGGGTGCGGCGCGAGATGGTCGCCCCCGGGATCGCGGGGACGAGCGCACTCGCGGTCGGCGCCGTCACCGCCTGGCAGGGGGCCGGGCTCGCTCCGGTCGTGACCATCGTGACCTTCGCCGTGCTCGCGTGCGTGCTCGTCGGGGTCCCGTGGCTCGCGCTCGCGGCGACGCCGCTGCGCGTGGTCACCCCGCGCGACGACCGCGAGATCCTCGCCGACGTGCCCCCGGTCGACGTCGCCGCGGTCCGCGAGCAGGCGATCGACGGGCAGCGGCTCCAGATCGCGATGCGGGCCGGTGCCGGCGTCGCGCTCGTCGCCCTCACCCCCGGCGTGGCCGCGACCGGCGTCGCCGGGCTGCTGCTCGCCGTCGTCGCCTTCGGTGCCCTGCTCCTGACGGTGCGCGAGTCGCGCGCGCGGTGGGACGTCGCCGTCGTCACCGCGACCGGGGCGGCCGGCGTGCTGCTGGCCATCCTCACCGCGGCGCTCGCGCGGCCCGACTGGCGCCCCGCGCTCGTCGTGGTGCTGCTGGCGGTGGCCTTCGCCGTCGTGACCAGCGCCCTGCTCGTGACGGGGCGGCAGCTGCGCCTGGCGCGGCTGGGCGACGTCGCCCAGCTCGCGCTGCTGATCGCGCTGCCGCCGCTCGCGGTGGTGGCCGCCGGGGCCGTGCCGTGACCACCGTGGCCGCCGTGACGGCGGTGGTCTGAGTGGCCTCGAAGAAGGAGCTCGTCGAGGCCCAGTCGTTCAGCCGCCGACGCCTGCTGACCGCCTTCGTCTCGGGTGCCCCGGGCGGTCGCGAGCTGGAGCCCACCTCGCCGGTGCGCGGGGTGGTCGCGGGCGTCGTGATCGCGGTCCTGGTGGTCGTGGGCGGACTCGTCAGCGGGCTGCTCGGCCGCGGCCTCCCGGACGGCTGGGAGAACGGCAGCATCATGGTCGTGCGCGACAACGCGGCGCGCTACGTCACCGACGACGGCCGGCTCGTCCCCGTGATCAACATGGCCAGCGCGCGCCTGCTGGTCCCGGCGGACGCCCCCATCCACACGGTCGGCGCGAACCTCGTGGCCGACGTCGAGGTGCTGCCGCCCGCGGGGATCGTGGGGGCCCCCGACAACCTGCCCGAACCCGGCCGTCTCGTCGAGGACGGCTGGACCGCGTGCCTCGCGCAGGACGGCGGCACGCGCACGCGCATCGCCGCGCCGGTGGCTGCCGACGGCGCACCCGCCGCTACGCCCGACGCCGCCGTACCGGACGCCGCGCCGCCCGTCGCGGGACTCGTGATCGTCGGTGGCGAGCTGCACCTGGTGCAGGGGATGCGCTCCTACCTCGTCGCGGAGTCGCCCCAGAGCGCCGGCATCGTGCGCGAGCTGGGCTTCACCCCCGAGTCGCCGCGCCCCGCGCTGCAGGAGTGGCTGGCGCTCCTGACCCCCGGCACCGCCCTGCAGCCGTTCGTCCCCGAGGGTCTCGGGACGACGCCGGCGGGAGCCCTCGGCCAGGTGCCGGAGGTCTCCGTCGGCACGGTCGTGCAGCGTCAGGGCACGGGCCAGGAGTACGTCGCGCTCGCCGACGGGCGCCTCGCGCGCCTCGACCCCTTCACGGCGGCGATCTACCGCACGGGTGCGGGCGGCGGCGTCGAGGTGTCCGTCTCCGCGAACGACCTCGCGGGTGTCGAGGAGGTGCCCGCGGACCAGAGCCCGTTCCCGGCCGACTGGCCCACCCAGATCGCACCGGTGGTCGGGTCGGACGAGGCCACCTGCGCGCAGCTCGACGTCGCGGGCTTCGGTTCGCAGGTCGTCGCGGGTGACGTCGCCCCGACCGCGGGTGTCGACGTCGACGCGGGCGGCGGCGCGCTCGCGCTGTTCGCGGCCGAGGCGGACACGACGTCGGGCCCGGTGCGGTTCGTGGACGAGAACGGGTTCGCGTACGCGATCGAGTCGGCCGGCGCGAACACGCGCGAGGAGGCGGTCGCGCGGCTGTTCCCGGCCACCGGCGACGCCGCCGCGGCGCCCGTGACCGTGCCCTACGCCTGGGGCGACCTGTTCGTCTCCGGACCCACGCTGTCGATCGACGCCGCCGAGCGCTCGCGCACCGAGGTGCCGGCGCCGGCCGAGGCGGCGGCCGGCGAGGGCTCGTGAGGCGGGCGGCCGCCCGTGCGGCCGCCGGGGGCGCGACGGCGGCCCTGACGGCGGTGCTGGCGCTCGCGCCGGTGCTGCCCGCTCCCTCCGGCACCGGCACACCACTCGCCACGGCCGCCGCCGCGACGTCCGGCCAGTGCGAACCCGGTGCGCGCATCGACGACGCCGGCTGGGGCCCCGCCGCGATCGGGCGCGAGGCAGCGGGCCGCCTCGCGACCGGCGCCGGCGTGCGCGTCGCCGTCGTCGACTCCGGCGTGCAGGCGAGCTTCCCCACCTGGTGGGGGCTGTGGAGCCGGGGCGCGACGTGGTCGCGAAGGACCCCGAGGACGGCAGCGGGACGCGTGACATCTTCGGGCACGGCTCGGCGATCGCGACCATCATCGCGGGCCGACCGGTGGAGGGCTCGGCGCTGACCGGCATCGCACCCGCCGCGACGATCGTGCCGTTCCGGGTCTACTACGAGGACGACAGCGACCAGGCCGAGCGCGAGGACAAGCACCCGACGCCGGGGCGCATCGCGGCGGGCATCCGGGAGGCGTCGGCCGCCGGCATCCGGGTGATCGTGGTGGCGATGAGCACGGCGGTGGACGATCCGGAGCTCGCCGGCGCGGTCGCGGACGCGAACGCCGGTGGCGCGCTGATCATCGCCTCGATGGGCAACGTCGCGTCCGAGGACGTGGACCCCACCCGGCCGCGCTACCCGGCGGCCTACCCGGGCGTGCTCGCCGTCGGTGCCTACGCGGAGGACTACACACCGGTCACGGCGGCCTACCGCGGCGACCACGTCGACGTCGCCGGCCCCGGGGTCGGGATCCTGGCGACGGGCACCTCGGGCGACGACTGCCTGCTGGGCCAGGCGGACGCGGCCACCAGCTGGGCCACGGCCCACGTCGGCGGGGTGGCGGCGCTCGTGGCGCAGGCGCACCCGGGCGAGAGCGCCGAGCAGTGGAGCCACCGCATCACGGCGACGGCGGCGCGCAGCGTGCCCGAGCAGCGCTCCGACCTCGTCGGATGGGGCCTCGTGCAGGCCGCCGACGCGATCGCGTTCGTCGACGACGGGAGCGCGCGCGGTCCGGTCAGCGCGGACGTGCCCGCGCTCGAGCGCCCGACGGCGGAGGCGGAGCCCGTGCGGATCACCCCGACGCCGGACGCGTGGGAGCGCGCCCGCGGCACGCTCGGGTGGTGGGGGCTCGGGGCCGCCGTCGTCGTGGCCGGTGCGCTCGTGGTGACGCGGCTGCCGCGTGACACACGCAACTGAGGTCAGCCTCACCACGGCCGTAGACTGGCGGTGCCCGCGCCCGCGGCCCGGCGATGACCGGGGCCGCGGCGCCACACCCCCACGGATGAGGTTCTCGTGAGCTCGTTGCGCGTCGCCGTCGTCGGCGCCGGTCCCGCCGGCATCTACGCCTCCGACATCCTGTCCCGGACCCTGCCGGGCACGTCGATCGACCTGTTCGACCGCCTGCCAGCGCCGTACGGGCTGGTGCGCTACGGCGTCGCCCCCGACCACCCGCGGATCAAGGCGATCGTCAACGCGCTCGACAAGATCCTCGGCCGCGGGGACATCCGCCTGATCGGCAACGTCGAGCTCGGCACGGACATCGCGGTCGAGGAGCTGCGCGAGCACTACGACGCCGTCGTGCTGGCGACCGGGGCGATCCGGGACGCCGCGCTCGACGTCCCCGGCGTCGACCTGCCCGGCTCGTTCGGCGCCGCCGACTTCGTCTCGTGGTTCGACGGCCACCCCGACGTCCCGCGCACCTGGCCGCTCGAGGCGAGGGAGATCGCGGTGATCGGCGCGGGGAACGTGGCGCTCGACGTCGCGCGCATGCTCGCGAAGCACCCGAAGGACCTGGCGCCCACGGAGATCCCGGCGAACGTGGCCGACGGGCTCGCGGCCTCTCCGGTGACCGACGTGCACGTGTTCGCGCGCCGCGGCCCGGCGCAGGCGAAGTTCTCGCCGCTCGAGCTGCGCGAGCTCGGCCACGTGCCGGACGTCGACGTGATCGTCTACCCCGAGGACTTCGCATTCGACGCCGGGTCCGAGGCCGCGATGGCCGCCTCGAACCAGACGCGCCAGGTCGTGGCGACGCTGACGGACTGGGCCCTGAACGACCCCGCGGCGGCGACGGCGTCGCGCCGCATCCACCTGCACTTCCTGCACCAGCCGGTCGAGATCGTCGGTGAGCCCGGTGACGACGGCGTGGCGCGCGTGTCCGCGCTGCGCACCGAGCGCACGGAGCTGACCGGCGACGGGACCTCGCGCGGCACCGGCACCGTCGTGGACACGCCGGTGCAGGCGGTCTACCGCGCCGTCGGCTACTTCGGCTCGCCGATCCCGGGCGTGCCGTTCGACGACGTGCACGGCGTGATCCCCAACGACGGGGGACGGGTGCTGCTCGACGGCGAGCCGGTCCCCGGGCTCTACGCCACCGGCTGGATCAAGCGCGGCCCGGTCGGGCTCATCGGCCACACCAAGTCCGACGCGCAGGAGACGATCCGCAACCTCGCGGCCGACGTCGAGGCCGGCATCGGCCTGCGCGCGCGGGTGGCCGAGGGCGCCGAGCAGGTCGACGTGCTCGCCCTGCTCGAGGAGCGCGGCGTGCCGGTGACGACGTGGGAGGGCTGGGAGCTGCTCTCGGCCCACGAGCGGGCGCTCGGCGAGGTCGAGGGCCGGGCGCGCGTGAAGGTCGTGCCGCGCGAGGAGATGACGGCGCTCTCGCGGCCGTCGCTCGTGCGCTGAGCCGCACCCGTTTCCCCACGAGAATGCGCCAGGGGCCCTACCGGATCGGTAGGGCCCCTGGCGCATGCTGGGTGCGCCTCAGCTGGGGACGCGGCTGTTGTAGGTGGGGTCGAACGGACGACGCATCAGACCGTCGTGCCGGACCTCGTGGATGACGCCCGCGACGACGGCGACGACGAGGGCGGCGGTGGCGATCAGCATGGTGGTTCTCGACCTTCTCGGTGGTGGCGAGCGCGGGGTGCGCCTCGCGGTGCCTCCATCATCGAGCCGCATCACCACTCAGCACTAGTTACCGTTGCTGCACCTGACGCTTTAGTGTTGCTTCATGATCGACCCCGTCAGCCTCCGCGTCCTCATCGCGGTCTGCGACACCGGTTCGGTGACCCGCGCCGCCCGCCTCCTGGCGTACTCGGCGCCCAACGTGACGCAGCACCTGCGCAAGCTGGAGAAGGCGCTCGGCACCGCGATGGTGGCGCGTGCGGGGCGCGGGATCGTGATGACGCCGGCGGGTCTCGGCGTGGTCGAGCGGGCCCGCGAGATCGTCCGCGGCCTGGACGAGCTGGCCGCGGCAGCGGGGGCGGAGTCGGCCCCGCAGGGCACGTTCCGCATCGCGGCGTTCCCGACGGCGCTGCGTCAGATGGTCATCCCGGCCATCGCGCAGGCGCGCAGCGAGTACCCGATGCTCGACGTCGTGCCGACCGAGCTCGAGCCGGAACCGGCCCTCGACCTTCTGCGGATCGGCCGGATCGACGCACTGCTGGCCAAAGCGCTCGGCACCACGCAGGTCGCGGCACCGGCGCCCGACGGCCTGACCCGCATCCGGCTCGGGGTCGATCCGCTCGACGTCGTCGTCCCCGCGGGCCACCGATTGGCGACGCGTCGCGGTGTGCACCTGGTGGAGCTGGCGCGCGAGCGGCTGGCGCTCACCCCGGGGGAGGACCCGTACGGCGCCTGGATCGCGTCGCACTCGCCCGACCTCTTCGAGGCCGTGGGTCGCGCGTTCGGCGCCGTCGAGCTGCAGTCGCTGGTGCGCTACGTCGAGCTCGGCCTCGCCGTGACGGTGCTCCCGCGCATGGGCCGCCCGCACCTGCCGCCGTCGGTGGTCAGCGTCCCGCTGGACGACGACGACGCCTTCCGCACGATCGAGCTGCACGTGCGCTCGATCGCCGCCCGCTCGCGCACGGTGACCGCCGTCGTCGACATGCTGCGCCGGCACCTGCGCGAGGGCGGCGGCGAGGCCGGGCGGGGCTGAGGTACGCCGACTGTGACGTCCTGCACGGATACGACGTCGACTGTGACGTCCTGCACGGATACGGGTCCGTATCCGTGCAGGACGTCACAGTCGACGGGCGTGACCCGGGCAGGACGTCCGGGACGTCCCCGATATCGCGACGCGATTCCGCGTGGAAGAGTTCTCGGCGTGACCGCGACCGATCCGCCCCGGCCCCCTCGAACGACCGATCCGGGCGGGCGGCGGAGTCGTCCATCGCCTCGGCGCGCGGCCTGGTCAAGGTCTACGGCGGCGGTGACACCGCGGTCCGCGCCCTCGACGGCGTCGACGTCGACTTCGGGCGCGGGCGCATGACGGCGATCATGGGGCCCTCGGGGTCCGGCAAGTCCACCCTGATGCACTGCATGGCAGGACTGGACCGCCCGACCTCGGGCTCCGCCGTCGTGGACGGCCTCGAGATCGGTGCGATGAACGAGCGGCAGCTGACGAAGCTGCGGCGCACGCGGCTCGGCTTCATCTTCCAGGCGTTCAACCTCGTGCCGACCCTCACGGCGCTCGAGAACATCACGCTGCCGCTCGACATCGCGCGCACCCCGGTCGACCGCGCGCACCTGGAGGCGGTCGTCGACGCCGTCGGCCTGTCCGACCGCCTCGGTCACAAGCCGGGCGAGCTCTCGGGCGGCCAGCAGCAGCGCGTCGCGTGCGCCCGCGCGCTCGTCTCGCGGCCCGCCGTCGTGTTCGCCGACGAGCCCACGGGCAACCTCGACTCCACCTCCTCGGGGGAGGTGCTCGGCTTCCTGCGCCGCAGCGTGGACGACCTCGGGCAGTCGGTCGTGATGGTCACGCACGACGCCACCGCCGCCTCCTACGCCCACCGCGTCCTCTTCCTCGCCGACGGCGCGCTCGTGGCCGACATCGCCGACCCCACCCCCGAGACCGTGCTCGAGACGCTCGGGTCGCTGCGGCCCGGGGGCGCCGGGCGCGCCACGCCGCACCGGCCGGACCGACCACCGCCGCCGCCGACGACCCCGCTGAGAGCGGAGCCTGATGCTCCGGGTGGCGCTGCGCGGCATCCGCGCCCACCTCGTCCGCTTCGTCCTCTCGCTCCTCGCGGTCGCCCTCGGCGTCGCGTTCGTGGCGGGGACCTTCGCGCTGCGCTCGATGATGGCGAGCACGTTCGACGGCATCGTCGAGGCCAGCACACCGGCGGACGCGTACGTCCGCGGCGCGGGCGACGGCGCCGACGGAGGCGGCGCCGACGACTCCGACGGCGCTCCAGCCGCACCACCGGGCGCCGGCGGCCCGTTCGGCGCCACGCGCGCGAGCGTCCCGGTCGCCCTGACCGACACCATCGCCGCCGCCGACGGCGTCACGGCCGTGATCCCGCAGGTCCAGGGGTCCGTGGTCCTCGTGGGCGCGGACGGCACCGCCGTCGCCACCGGCCAGGCCCCGAGCATCGCGCTCGTCTACTCGCCCGACGACCCCTCCCTCACGCTCGTGGCGGGCGAGGCGCCCGTGGGCGAGAACCAGATCGCGCTGGAGGCCGGGGCGCTGGCCGCCTCGGGGCTCGCGATCGGGGAGCGCACCACCGTGGTCCTCGGCGGCGAGATCCGCGAGGTGACGGTGACCGGCGAGGTCGGCTACGACGCGACGTTCGCCGGGGGACGCTCGTGCTGCTGCCGCAGGACGTCGCGCTCGCCACGTTCGCGCCCGACGGGCTCGTGAGCCAGCTCGCCGTGTACGGCGACGGCGGCGACGGCGAGGATCAGGACGCGCTGGTCGCGAGCGTGGACGCCGCGCTCACCTCGGGCGGGACGGACGTGGCGACCGGCGCCGTCGAGGTCGTCACCGGCGCGCAGGTGATCGAGGAGAATACCGACGCGATCGGCACGGTGCTCGGTTTCATCACGGCGTTCCTGCTCGTGTTCGCCGCCATCGCGCTGTTCGTGGGCGCGTTCATCATCTCCAACACGTTCGCGATGTCGGTGCGGCAGCGGATGCGCGAGTTCGCGCTGCTGCGCGCCGTCGGCGCCTCGCCCGCGCAGGTCTTCACCTCGATCCTCGTGCAGGCCGCGGTGGTGGGCGTCGTGGGGTCGGCGCTCGGCGTCGCCGGCGGTCTCGGCCTGGTCGAGGTGCTGCGGGCCGCGCTCGCAGGAATGGGGATGGAGCTCGCGGGCGACCTGCCGCTGGACGCCGCGAGCGTCGGCGTCTCGATCGCCGTCGGCACCCTGGTGAGCGTCGTGGCCGCGGCCGTCCCCGCCCGGCGGGCCGCGCTCGTGCCGCCCGTCGAGGCGATGCGCGACGACGTCGCGAGCCCGGAAGGGTCCCTGCGCCGCCGCCTCGTGGTCGGCCTGGCGCTGACGGCCGTGGCGGGGGCGGCGCTCGCGCTCGCCCTCCTGCGCCCGGACGCGCCCCGCGCGGCGACCTTGCTCGGCGTCGGGGCCGGCGCCGCCGTGCTGGCGATGCTCGCGCTGGCGCCGGTGATCGGCAGCGCCGTCGTGCGCGCGCTCGCGTGGCCGTTCGTGCGCGCGCTGCCGCCGATGGGCCGTCTGGCGCGCGGGAACGTCGTGCGCAACCCGCGCCGCACCGCCAGCACCGCGGGCGCGCTGATGATCGGGATGGCGCTCGTGGGTGCCGCGACCGTCATCGCCGCGACGACGCAGGCCTCGGTCGCCGACGTCGTGGAGCAGGAGGTCGACGCCGACCTCGTGCTGCGCTCGGCCGCCGTCGGCATCCCCGCCGGCGCCGTGGCCGACGTCCAGGCGCTGGAGGACGTCGCGGCGGCTGACGCGTTCGCGTTCGCGCTCCTGCCGGTCGCCGGGCCGGCCGGCGACGGCGGCCCCGGCGCCACCGCCGTCGTCGTCGGCGCCACCCCGGGCACCTTCGGGCGCACGATGGACGTCGAGCTGGTCGACGGCGACCTCGGCCGCCTGGACGCGGGCCTCGCGGCTGTCAACGAGACGGTCGCCGGCGACGACTGGCAGGTCGGGGACACCCTGACGGTCACGTCCTCGACCGGGACGCACGAGCTGGAGGTCGGCGCCGTCGTGTCCTCGCAGGGGATCGGCGGCAGCGTGGTGGTGAACTCGGACGTGCTCGACACCTACGAGCCGCCCCAGGCGCAGATCATCGACACCGTCTTCGTGGACGGGAGCGGCGGCGACGTCGCGGCGCTGCGCGAGGAAGTCGCCTCCGCCGTCGCGCCCTACGTGGTGGTGTCGGTGATGACGAGCGAGGAGTACGTCTCCGACCTCGCCGACCAGATCGACCAGATCCTCGTCATCCTCTACGCGCTGCTCGGGCTGTCGATCGTCATCGCGGTGCTGGGGATCGTGAACACGCTCGCCCTGTCCGTCATCGAGCGCACGCGCGAGATCGGGCTGCTGCGCGCCGTCGGCCTCGGCCGGCTCCAGCTGGCCACGACCGTGACGATCGAGTCGGTCCTGACGGCGGTCTTCGGCACCGCGATCGGTCTCGCCGTGGGCGTCGGCCTCGCCTCGACGCTGCCGACGCTGTTCGCCGACCAGGGCCTGTCGCGGCTCGCTATCCCCTGGGGCTCGCTGCTCGCGATGCTGGCGCTCGCCGTCGTGGTCGGGGTGCTGGCCGCCCTGTGGCCGGGCGTGCGCGCTGCGAGGCTGAAGGTGCTGGACGCCGTCTCCTACGAATAGGGCCCGCGGGGGCCGGGCGTGACTAGCCTGGACGCATGACGCACACGCTCAGCGACGGCACCGTCCTGCCCGACGTCGGGTTCGGCACCTACCCCCTCAAGGGCGAGGACGGCGTGGCCGCCGTCGTCTCCGCCCTCGAGGTCGGCTACCGCTACCTCGACACGGCCGTGAACTACGAGAACGAGACCGAGGTCGGGCAGGCGCTGCAGCGCTCCGGCCTCCCGCGCGAGGACGTGCTCCTCGCGACCAAGATCCCCGGTCGCTTCCACGAGCAGGGCCTCGCGCTGCAGTCCCTGCGCGACTCCGCCGCCCGCCTGGGCGTGGAGCGGATCGACGTCGGCCTCATCCACTGGCCCAACCCGAGCCGCGAGAAGTACGTGCAGGCGTGGCGCGCGCTGGTGCAGGCGCAGGCCGAGGGGCTGGTGACGCACATCGGCGTCAGCAACTTCACCGCCGCCCACCTGGACCGCATCATCGACGAGACCGGCGTGACCCCGGCGCTGAACCAGATCGAGCTGCACCCGCGGTTCGCGCAGGCGGAGATGCGTGCGGCGAACGCCGAGCGCGGCATCCTCACGCAGGCGTGGAGCCCGCTCGGCAAGCGCGAGGCACCCTTCGACGAGAGCGCGGTGCGCGCCGCGGCCGAGCGGCTGGAGGTGACCCCGGCCCAGGTGCTGCTGCGCTGGCACCTGCAGGTCGGCAGCATGCCGCTGCCGAAGTCGGCGACGCCGGAGCGCCAGCTCAGCAACCTCGACGTCTCCACCTTCGAGCTGACGGCGGCGGAGGTCGAGGCGATCTCGGCGCTCTCGCGCCCCGACGGCCGGCTGTTCGACGGCGACCCGGACACGCACGAGGAGATGTAGCCGACGACGGGCGAGCCCGGCCGGTCCGCCCGTCGTCCGCGCCGCCGCCGTCGGACGCTGCTCAGCGACCGAGCGCGTCGGCCTCCGCGCCGATCGTGGTGGAGTCCCCGTGGCCCGTGTGGACGATCGTGTCGTCCGGCAGCCCGAAGAGCACGCGGCGGATGGAGGCGACGATGAGGTCGGCGTCGGAGAAGGACCTGCCCGTGGCCCCGGGCCCGCCCCGGAACAGCGTGTCACCCGTGAGGACGACGCCGAGGTCGGGCACGTGCAGCGACACGGCACCGGGTGCGTGGCCGGGCGTGTGCAGGACCCGCACGACCGATCCGCCCACGGTGAGCTCCTGACCGTCGGCGAGCTCACCGTCGGGCAGCCGGTCGGGGTGCGTGAGCTCCCAGACGGGGGCGTCGGCGGGGTGCAGCAGGATCGGGGCGCCGGTCGCCTCGGCGAGCGCCGGGGCCACGCGGACGTGGTCGTCGTGCGCGTGGGTGCAGACGATGGCGCGCACGCGCCGTCCGGCCACGACCTGCAGGATCGCCTCGACCGAGTGCGGGGCGTCGACGACGACGCACTCCGCGTCGTCCCCGACCACCCAGATGTTGTTCTCGACGTCGAACGTCTGACCGTCGAGCGAGAACGTTCCCGCGGCGGTGCCGTGGTCGATGCGGGCGGTCACAGCACGACCACGCTTCGCAGCACGTCGCCGTCGTGCATCTTCGCGAACGCCGCCTCGACGTCGCCGATCCCGATCTTCTCGGTGACGAACGCCTCCAGCGGCAGCCGGCCCTGGAGGAACAGGTCGATGAGCATCGGGAAGTCGCGCGAGGGCAGGCAGTCGCCGTACCACGAGGACTTCAGCGCGCCACCGCGGCCGAACACGTCCAGGAGCGGGATCTCCGGGACGGTCATCTCCGGCGTCGGGACGCCGACCAGCACGACCACGCCCGCGAGGTCGCGCGCGTAGAACGCCTGCTTCCACGTCTCGGGTCGCCCGACGGCGTCGATCACCACGTCCGCCCCGTCGCCCCCGGTGAGGGCGCGGATGGCCTCGACGACGTCGCCGTCCCCGCCGTTCACCGTGTGCGTGGCGCCGAGCCCGCGTGCCGTGGCGAGCTTCCGCTCGTCGAGGTCGACGGCGATGATCGTGGCCGCGCCCGCGAGGCGTGCCCCGGCGATCGCCGCCGCGCCGACGCCGCCGCAGCCGATGACGGCCACGGAGTCGCCGCGGCCGACCTCGCCGGTGTTGATGGCGGCGCCGATCCCGGCCATCACCCCGCAGCCCAGCAGCCCGGCCACCTCGGGGGCCGCTGCCGGGTCGACCTTCGTGCACTGACCGGCGGCGACGAGCGTGAACTCGGTGAACGCCCCGATGCCGAGGGCGGGGGAGAGGTCGGTGCCCGCGCCCTCGCCGTCGGCGATCGTCATCTTCTGCGTCGCGTTGTGCGTGTCGAAGCAGTACCAGGGGCGCCCGCGGCGGCACGCGCGGCAGTCGCCGCACACGGCCCGCCAGTTGAGGACCACGTAGTCGCCGGGGGCGACGTCGGTCACGCCCTCGCCGACCTCCTCCACGACGCCGGCGGCCTCGTGGCCGAGCAGGTAGGGGAACTCCTCGCCGATGCCGCCGAGCTTGTAGTGCAGGTCGGTGTGGCAGACGCCGGAGGCCTGGACCCGGACGACTGCCTCACCCGGTCCGGGGTCCGGGACGGTGATCGTGACGAGCTCGACGGGCGCGTCCTTCGCGCGGGCGATGACGGCCTGGGAGGTGCGGGGCACGGGAGGATCCCTTCGGGTCGGCGGTGACGCGGCGTCGCGCCCTCGGGCCCCTCCACCCTAGCGACGGGCGCGAGCGCGACCACTCCGTCACTCCTGCTCGTCGAACCCGCCGCCGTCCAGGAGCCAGTGGTACCGCAGGCGGAGCGCGCGCTCGGTGCTGGCCAGCGCGGCCGCCACGACGAGGCCGGTGTTGAACCACCCCGGGAGGTCGATCGGCGAGGTGAACTCGCCGACGCGCTCGGCGACCGGCGGGATCGACGTGATCGTCTCGGCGAGCTGGGGCAGGCCCAGCACGAGCGCGACCAGCAGGATCACGACCGAGCCGGCGCCGATCGCGGTGCTCAGCCCCGGGCTGCGCCGCTGCAGCCGCGCCCGGCGCCCCTCGGCCGAGGCGGCGTCCGGCGTGAGCTGGCGCGCGAGGCCGGTCGTCGCGTCGACGTAGTGGCAGCGGCGCAGGCCGAACGAGCTCAGCACGACCTCGATGTCCCCGCCGGGGACGGGGAAGCGCGCCGGGGTCCTCGAGGTCGCGTGGTGGCGGCCGTCGCGGAAGAGGTCGGCGCGCATCTCGCCGTTCCTGTCGCCCCACAGCCGCACGTCCACCGACCAGCGGTGCGTGCTCCCGTCGTCCTCGCGCAGGTCGAGGTGGAGGAGCGAGCGCGAGAACGGCTGCCACCAGCGGTAGCGCTGGAGCGCGTGCCCGTCCCCGGGCTTCACCCGGGCCCGCGTGCGACGGCGCTTCCAGTCGGAGAACATCGCTCCAACCTAGCGAGGTGGGTGCGTCGGGGCGGGGCGGCGGGATCCCGTCGCGCGGGACTGGGGAGGAGAGCGTCCGTCAGGCGAGGATCTGCGGGTCCCGGCCGTGCCTGGCCCGGTACGCCGTCACGAGCTCGCTCTCGGTCACGGTGCCGCCCGCCTGCAGACGCCGGAGGAACGGCACCAGCCAGGCGCCGTCGGCACGGGAGATGTGCGCGAGCCGGCGGACCTGGAGCGCCTCGTCGACGCTGAACTCACCACCGGCGGACCCGTGACCGACCCCCTCACCGAGGCCGACGGTCCATCGACCCGCAGCGTCGTGGACGAGGTCGACGTGGGCGGGCCAGGCCGGGCGGTCGGTGGATCCCGACGACGCGCCGGTGGAGGCGAGCCGCAGGACGCGGCGGCGCGAGCGGGTGCCGGTCATAACGTCATCCTCCCCCGTGGACGGGACCCGCCGTGCCCGGGGATGGTCGGGCCGTCGGGCGGTGCGGAGTGCGGGGTGCGGCGACGGCCGCACCCCGCACGCGTGGATCAGCTGCGGGCGGGGTCGAGCGTCGCCAGGAGGTCGTTCATCGTCGTGATCTCCTCCTCCTGCGCCGTGATGATCTCCTGCGCGAGGGCGATCGCGTCGGCGTCGCGTCCGCCGTCGACCTCGTCCTGGGCCATGGCGACGGCGCCCTCGTGGTGCGCGATCATCCCCTCGAGGAAGAGCCGGTCGGCGTCCGCGCCGGTGGCGTCCGCCAGCGCGCCCAGCTCCTCCTCGCTCAGCATGCCGCTGTCGGCGCCCATCCCGCCGTGATCCATGCCGCCGTGGTCCATCCCGCCGTCGGCGGGCTCGGCCCCCAGTCGGCGAGCCAGGCGGACATGGTCTCGATCTCGGGGGCCTGGGCGTCCTTGATCTGCTGCGCGAGGTCGGAGACCTCGGGCATCACGCTCGGGTCGGCCAGCACGATGTCGGACATCTCCACGGCCTGCTCGTGGTGCGGGATCATCATCTGCGCGAACATCACGTCGGCATCGTTGTGATCGCCGGCCCGGTCCTCGGTCGGGGTGGCCGTGGAGGACCGGTCGTCCCCGTGGTCCATCCCCTCCATCCCACCGGGGTCCCCGTCGCCGCTGCACGCGGTCAGGGTGAGGGATCCCAGGAGGGCGGCGGCCGCGATCCTACGGGTGGTGCGGGTCGTGCGGGTGGTGCTGGTCATGGGGTGCTGCCTCTCGTGTCACTGCTGTCGGACGAGAACGACGGGCGCGCGGGCGCCCGTGCCCCGGGCACGGCGCCGGCGTCGGCCGGCGGGCTCGGGACCGGGGGTCTCAGGTCCGACTGATCGAGAGTGCGTTGAGGCAGGGCGGTGGCAGGGCCGCGACCGGTGGCGCCGGGAGGAGGACCGTCCAGGTCGTGAGCTCGTGCGGTGCGGGTGTCAGATCGTCCGGCGCGAGCACCGGGGGTGCCCCGCCCGCCTTGACGGGGGTGAGGGTGCAGGTGCCCGCCGTGTCGTGGTCGCAGCCCGGGCACGTCGCGCAGGGCTGGCTGTGCGACCCGTGTCCCGTGCCGGGAGCGAGGTCGTCGAGCGGTCCGTTCCCGGGGTGGGGGTGCGCACCGTCCATGCCCGCGGGGTGGTCGTGCGCCTGGACGGCGAGGCTCCCGTGCCCGGTGTGGTCGGCCGCAGCAGCGGCGCGAGCACCGACCACCGCGTGCATGCCGAGCAGCCCCAGCACGGCGAGCAGCGCCGCGACCACCAGGAGGGGCGCGGCGCCGCCGGGAGGAGCCGGGCACGCACGTGCATCGGACCATCGTGCCCGGGAATCCTGGGAGCGGCGCCCCGGGCGCCCCGGGCCCGGCTCAGGACCGGGCGTCCCCGTTGCGCACGAGACCGGCGTCGCCACGCCGTCGGGCTATCCGGGCGAGGCGGGACAGGCGGCGCTCGAGCCCCCACCAGGTCAGCCGGACGAGCGACTCGCGCACGATGCCTCCGGTCATCTTGCTCACGCCGTTGACACGCTCGGTGAACGTGATCGGCACCTCGACCACCTCGAGGCCGGCCTCGAGCGCACGGTGGGCGAGCTCGATCTGGAATACATACCCCTGCGACGCGATGGTCGGCAGGTCGAGGCGCTCCATCGCGTGGCGGCGGTAGGCGCGGAACCCCCGGTCGCGTCGCGCAGCGGCATCTCGAGAGCGAGGCGCGCCACGAACGAGCCACCGCGCGAGAGGATCCGGCGGTGCAGCGGCCAGTTCTCGACCCCGCCGCCCGGCACCCACCGCGAGCCGAGCACGACGTCGGCGTCCGCGAGCGCCGCGAGGAGCCGCGGCACGTCCTCGGGGTGGTGGGACAGGTCGGCGTCCATCTCCATGACGGCGTCGTAGTCGCGCGCGAGCGCCCACGCGAACCCGGCGAGGTAGGCGGCGCCGAGTCCGGCCTTCTCGGTGCGGTGCAGCACGTGCACCCAGTCGGTGGCGTCGGCGCGCTCCTGCGCCAGCGTGCCGGTGCCGTCGGGCGAGCCGTCGTCGACCACGAGGACGTGGGCCTGCGGCGCCGCGGCGTGCAGCCGCTCGAGCATCACCGGCAGGTTCTCGATCTCGTCGTAGGTTGGCACGACCACGAGGGGGCGCTGGATCGGTGATCGGGGGTGGGCATCTCGGGCTCCGTCGGGGGTGTCTGGCAGTCGGTGGTCGGGTCGGGTGGTGCGGGGGCCGCCTCAGCAGCGTCTCAGGTCACGAGCGTCGCGAACACGACGAGGTTCTCCACGTAGCGTCGCTGGTCGCGGTCGAAGCCGTGGCAGGTGATGAGGCGCAGCTGCGCGTCGGGCACGGGGCCGTAGACGACGTCGGTCGGGAACTGCGCCTGCGGGACGACCTGGGTGTGGCTGACCCGGAAGGTCGCGGTGGTCCCGTCGGACAGGTCCACGAGCACCTCCGACCCCGGGGTCAGCTGGTCCAGGTCGCGGAAGATCGCGCCGGCCACGCCCGAGTCGACGTGACCGGCGATGATCGAGGGGCCGACCTGGCCGGGGACGGTCCCCTCGGAGTACCAGCCGGCCACCTCGGGCACGGCCGGGTCCTGCAGCACGCGCTCGGAGTTGCGCACCAGGTTCTCGAGGCCGGAGGTGACCCCGATCTCCGGGATGCGCACCTGGGTCGGGACCACCTCGGCGGCCGGGATCGGCTGGGGGCCGGTGGCCGCGCCGTCGACCCGGGGCTGCAGCGTGAGCGTGCCGGGGATGGACGACGCGCCGGGCACGGAGCCGTCGGCCGACGTCGACGCCGCCTCGCCCGCGTCGGCCGCGTCGTCGGTGACCAGCGGGCAGCCACCCAGCAGGTCCGTCTCGAGCGACAGCCGGCCCAGGGCCGCCCACGCCGAGCCGAAGTACGTCGGGCTCTCCTCGAGCACGGCGTCGGCCGCCCGCAGGTCGGCACGCGCGCCCGGCAGGTCGCCGTCGAGCGCCCGGACCGCGGCGCGCGAGACGTAGGTCAGCGGGTGGGAGTCCTCCGTGCGGGGCGCGCCGCCGAGGTCCAGCTCGGCGGCCAGGGTGTCGGACTGCTCGAGCAGGCCGATCGTCGGGGTGACGGCGTCGCGGTCCTCGACGTCGCACGACTCCGCGAAGCGCACCAGGGTGCGGGCGGCGTCGTAGCCGAAGACGACGTCGCGCCCGTCGGGGCCGGGCATCGGCTCGACCCGGCCGTCGCCCCCGTGGACCTGCGCCCAGTTCGGCGGGAGCGTGCCCCCTCCGTGAGTGCCCGGGTCACGGCGCGGTTGCCGGCGTCGAGCTCGGCCCAGCGCGGGTCGCCGTCCAGCTCGGCGAGCAGGCGCGTGGCCACCGGGGTGGGGTAGCTGGGGTTGATCTGGTACGGGTCCACATCCGCCCACGGTCCTGCGAGCAGGACGAGCCCGAGGGCGGTCGGCGCGGTCTCGAGGTCGAGGACGGCCGCTCCCAGGTCCTGGGCGTCGGTGGCGTAGCCGGGCTCGTCGAACCGCTCGGCCGCCAGGGCGAGGGCGCGGGCCGCGTCGAGGTCGGCGTCGGCGGCCGGCTGGTCGTCGGTCACCTCGCCGTCGTCCCACTGCCACGACAGCAGGCCGTCGGGGCGCTGGAGGTTCTCCTGCGTCCACTCCCAGATCGAGGCGAAGCGCTCGGCGTCGTCCACCCCGACCGCGACGAGCATCCCGTAGGCCTGCGCCTCGCTGACCGTGTCATCGCCCTGGTCGCGCCGCACGACCCGACCGTCGGGGTCGACGTAGTCGTCCAGGAAGGCCTCGCCGGCCTGCTGGGGCGTGCGCGCCTGGGTGTCGGGCGCAGAGGCGTCCTGCGTCCCGGTCTCGGGCGACGGCGTCGGGCCCTCCTGCGGGGAGCACGCCCCGAGCGTCAGGACGAGACCGGCCGTGGCGGCCGCGGCGACGAGGACGCGCCCCGAGCGGGCCGTCATGCGGCCTCCGCGCGGCGACGCACGGCGAGCCGGCCCAGCAGGGCCGCGCCGAGCGCGCCGGCGACGACGGCGAGCACGACGCCGGTGCGGCGGTCCGCCTCGAGCACGAGCCCGCCCTCGCCCGTCGCGACACCACCGACGGGCGCCTGGGCCGTCCCTGCGGCGTCCTGGAGGGCGGTGAGCGAGATCTGGTCGCCGTTGTCGAGCACGACGAGGGTGTTCACGCTGCCGCCCGGGAGGTCCACCTGGACGGTGCCGCTCTGGGTGCCGTCGACGTCCAGGGTCCAGCGACCCGCGTCGACCTGCGCGTAGTCGGTGGCGGTGCCGAACGCGGCGTCGCGCGCGATCGGCGCACCCGTGTCGGTGGTGACGTCGACCTCGGGCGAGGACACGGACGCCTGGATGAGCCGGACGCGCGCCTGCCCGTCCGGGGCCGGGGTGAGGTCGTCGGCGATGACGCGGCCGGAGAGGTCGGCGTTCAGGCCGACGGCCGCGACGGTGGCCGCGCCGCCGGGCACGACGTCGAAGCTCTGCGTGATCGCCGGGGCGGTGCCCTCGGGGGCGCCGGCGGGGATCATCGCGACCGTGTAGGTGCCCGCGGCGAGGCGGGTGTAGCCGGAGACCTCGCCGTACGTGACGTCCTCGAACGTCAGGTCGGTGGTTCCGGCCACGGAGGTGAGGCGGGCGTCGACGGCGGGGGTGTCGGGCGAGAAGTGCCCGAGGCGGACCCAGCCGTCGCTGTCGGAGGGTGCCGGCGCGGCCGGTGCGGCGGCGGCCGGGACGGCCGCCCCGATCATGACGAGGCCGGCGGCGGCGGCCGTCGCGGCGAGGGTGCGGGTGCGGCGGGCGGTGGTGGTCGTGGTCATCGGAGCTCCGTCTGTCGTCTCGGGCACGTGGCTGGTGGTGTCGGGGGAGTGGTCGGGCGGGTGGTGGGGTCGAGGGTCGCGGACGCGCCCGGTCACGGCGCGGCCAGCGGGTAGGTGACGAGCACGCCGTCGGGGGTGACCTCCGCGCTCAGCGGCTGGAACGAGGGGTTCTGCTGCTCGAAGAACGTCACGACGTCCGCGGCGTCGGCCTCGCTCAGCGGCTCGCCGTCGCGCTCGGTCACCAGGGCCGAGCGCAGCACGAGGTCCTCCTCGCCGTCGATCGTGGGCAGCTCCACGGTCACGGGGGCGGTCGACCCCAGCTGGGCCAGCACGAGCGCGAGCCGGTCGTCCAGCCGACCCTCGGTCACGGCCGTCACGGCCCCGGGGGCGAGTCGGCCGACGTCGGTGCCACGCCGTCGAACGTGACGTTCGGGTTGACGGCGAGCTGCGCGCCGAGGTTGGCACGCTGGCTGGCAGCGGCGCCGTCGGAAGCGTCGGCCGCCGCGATCCCGCCGGAGCGGACACGGCGGATCTCGACGGCGCGGTCGCCCTCGCCGAACGTGGCCACGACGGTCGAGTTGTCGATCGCCTCCCGCACCCGCGGGAAGCTCGAGGGGAACGTGCGCATCGAGTCGGTCGTGACGACGTAGTCGTGGTCCAGCCACCCGTTCGGCGACTGGGCGATGACCTCCATGTCGGTATCGGCCTTGTAGTACCAGACGACGTTCTCGCGCGGGAACCCCGCCTCGACGAGGTCGACCCACATGACGTCGTCCACGAGGAGGCGGTAGTCGGTCGGGACGTTCGTCTCGATCCAGTCCTGCGCCTGGGTGAACGGTGCGTTGAAGTCGGGGATCAGCTGGCCGCGCAGCTGACTGGTCCACTGCGGGACCGCCAGGACGACACCGGTCAGGGCCAGCGCCGCCGTCGGCAGCAGGATCGCGCCGCGGCGCACCGCCTCGCTGCGCGAGCGGCGCACCGTGCGCACGCCCGCCCACACCACGACCGGCACGAGCAGCGCCATCAGCGGGAGCATCCCGATCATGTGCGGCACGGGCACGTAGCCGCCGGGGCGCACGATCATCACGACCAGGAGCAGCAGGGCCGCGGCGTACGGGCGGGTGCGGCGCAGGAACAGCCCCACGAGCATCGCGACGGCGCTGGCGACCAGCAGCACCGGGTCGAGGTCGACCCACACGTCGGTCGTCGCGCGCACCAGGCTGTCGGGGTCGGTGAGCGATCCGCTGGCGTCGCGGTCCAGGAGCTGGAAGGCGATGCCGTCCCAGAGGCTCACGCGGTCGGCGCCGGGCGTCAGTTCACCCTTGAGCAGGGCGAACAGGATGTAGCCGATGCCGATGAGGCTGAGGACGGCGCCCGCGGCGGTCAGCGTGTACCGGCGGGTCGAGGGTGCCGCACCCCGGATCATCACCCAGGCGACGAACGGCACCATGAGGAGGAACGTCTCCTTGGTCAGCACCGCGACGCCGGCGGCCGCCGCGGCTCCCAGGAAGGCGGCGAGCTGGCGGTGCTTCACCGTGGCCAGCACGAACGCCAGCAGGATCCACGGCACCGCGATGTTGTCCAGGTAGACCGTGCGGTGGAACTGCACCGCGAGCGGGCTGACCGTGAACAGCAGGACGGCCGCGGCGGCGACGACGCGGGGGCGCCGATCCGCCGCACGAGCACCCACAGCAGCAGGGTCGAGGCGGCGAGGGCGACCATCATCGTCTCGCGGCCGGCCATCACAGCGGAGGGGTAGCGGTCGAACGCGTTCGTCAGGCTCGTCCACCCCGCCATCTGCAGCCAGCCGAGCGGCGGGTGGTCGTACCAGTAGGTGTAGTGGGTCAGCTCACCGAGGCGCTCGACGGCGTAGGCCTGGGCGCTGTAGGTGCCCTCGTCGTCGATGAACTGCGGCACGCGGAAGAGCCCGATGCCGTTGACGAGGCCCGCGACCGTGAGCAGCGGGCCGAGCCAGAGGGCGTCGAGCAGCCGGCTGCGCCAGCGGCCGCCGCCCCGCGGGGTCTCGTCGGTGTGCGCACCCTCGGGGGTGAGCCGAGGTCGAGCTCGGTGGTGGTGGGCTCGTCGGTGGGGTGCTCGCGCTCGATCACGAGGGCCATGTCAGGTCCTGTCCGCAGCGGTGGAGGTGGTCTGGTCGGCGGGCTCGCCCGGCCCGGCGGTGGCGCCGGCGCCCGCGAGCGACAGCGCGGGGGCGGGGCGGGAGGTCTCGACCTCGATGCCCGTGACGGTGGTCTCGGGCTCGACGCGGTCGATGTGGGCGCCCGAGTGCTCGGTCTTCTCCCAGCCCCGCTCGCCGCGGACCTCGCGGGCGACGGCGCGCACCGCGGCCATGGCGAGGAAGACCTGGTACGGGAAGGTGCCCAGCACGAGGCGCAGGTAGTCGCGCACGCGGATCTTCTTGTCGTACACGCGCCCGAACTCGCCGAGTCCGGCCACCTCGATGCAGACGATCACGATGGTCGGCACGATCGGGAGGAACGAGATGAGCGCGACGGGTGTGGGCACCTTGGCGAACAGGATGAGCGCGATCGAGATCGGGATCAGCAGACCCGTGCCGGCCTGGAGGAACGGCATCGAGAGCATGTAACGGGCCATGAGGCGCTGGCCGCGCCCGGGCAGCTTGCGCCACTCGCCCTTCTTCAGCACCTGGAGGAATCCCTGGCTCCAACGGGTGCGCTGCTTGTAGAGGACTTCAGCGTGCCCGGCGTCTCCTCGCGGGTGACGACGTCGGGGTCGTAGGCGACGACGACGCGGGCCCCCTGGCTGGACAGGCGCACCCCGATCTCGCAGTCCTCGGCGAGGCACTCGGCGTCCCAGCCGCCGGCGTCGCGCACCTGCTGCGTGCGCAGGAAGACCGTGTTGCCGCCGAGCGGGATGAAGCGCTGCTCGGCGTGGAAGTGCAGCCGCGACCGGAACCAGAAGTAGTACTCGAGCACGTTGCGCAGCGACCACCACGAGGTCTCGATATTCATCAGCTGCACGCCGCCCTGGACGACGTCGGCGCCGGTGGTGGCGAACCGCTCGTCCACGAGGCGCAGGAGGTCGGGGTGGACCTCGTCCTCGGCGTCGAAGACGCCCACGATCTCCCCGCGCGCCGTCTGCAGCGCCAGGTTCAAGGCCTTCGGCTTGTTCTTCGGGACCGAGTCGTCCACGAGGACGCGCACGCGCTCGGGGAAGCGCTCCTCGACCGAGCGGGCCACGGCCTCCGTGCCCGGGTCGTCGTGACCGACGATCGCGATGATCTCGACGTCGGGGTGGCTCTGCTCCACGAGCCGTTCGAGCGTGTGGGCGAGCACCTCCTCCTCGTGCCGGGCGGGGACCATCAGCGTGAAGGAGTGGGTCGTGGTCCGCTGCCGCGCGGTGGCGGTGCGGAAGCCCGTGGCCGTGAGAGCCGCGCTGCTGCGCCAGGCGTGCAGCATCCACCACAGGGTGGTGAGGGCGATCGCCGTGAGGGCGAGCGCGACGAGGATCAGGACTCCGTAGCCCACCAGGGCGAGGGGCGACGTGCGGTCCCAGAACCCGGCGAGATCGGTGGCGACCCCGACGTCGGCGGGCCCGCGGTTGGGGCCGACGGGGACGGGCGTGGGGATCGGAGCGGGGTCGATCGGTGTGAGGACGGGCGCATCGCCCTGGGCGAGGATCGCGAACACCTGGGTTCCTTCCGGGCCGCGGACGGCGGCGGGGCCGGGGTGGGTCGAGGGAAAGGGCGAGGATCAGCGGGTCGACAGCGTCAACCGCGGCCGGGGTGCGGCGGCCGCGCCGGCCCCGCCTCCCGCGGCTCGGAGTTGAACACGAACCGCCGGTAGACGACGTAGCGGAAGAGCGTGCCGAGCACGAGGCCGACCCCGTTGCCCGCGATGTTGTCCGCGAGCTGCGAGGTGAAGCCGAGGACGTAGTGCGACACGACGAGGCACGCGGCGGCGATCAGGAGACCGAGGAGGTTGGCGACGACGAACGCGATCAGCTCGCCCGGCGCAGAGGCGCGGCGGCGGCCGGCGAAGGTCCAGTAGCGGTTGCCCAGCCAGGCGACGACCATGGCGACGGCGACCGAGATGACCTTGGCGCCGATCGGCTTGTCCTCGAGCACCGTCACGCGCAGGAGGTTGTACGTGCCGACGTCGACGACGAAGGCGAGGCCGCCGACCCCCGCGAACCGGACGATCTCGAGCAGGCGCGGCGGCAGCGTGAGGCGGCGTGGGTGGCGCGGCTCAGGTGTAGTCACGACGGGGGTTCGGGTGCCCTCGCGGGGCCGGATGGGTCATTTTCTCGATCTGACCCAAACCTCACCGAACCATGAGCGATCCGCAGTATTGCTGGCATGCGCGTGACACTGCGGTCACATTCCGATCACGAGGGCGTCATCTTCGCGCTCGCGTCACCTTGTGGCCTGCGCCACACGCCGACGGGATGCGGGGCTAGCGGTTGCTTCCCAGCGGCGGGCAGCCGCCCAGCAGGTCCGTCTGCAGCGAGAGACGTCCGAGCGCCGCCCAGGCCGAGCCGTAGTAGGTGGGGTAGCGGGCCAGCAGAGCATCGGCGCTGCGGAGGTCGGCGAGCGCGCCCTGCTCGTCCCCGCGAGCGCCCGGACGGCCGCCCGGGAGACGTGGGTGACGGGGTGCTGGTCGGTGGTGACGGCGTCGCCGTCGAGGTCGAGCTCGGCGTGCAGCACGGTGCCGGTCGGGAGCGTGATCAGGGCGGGGGCGACGACGTCGCGATCGCTCGCCGCGCACGACTCGGCGTGGCGCGTGAGCGTCCGGGCGGCGTCGTACCCGAAGCTGATCGGCCTCCCGTCGGGTCCGGGCGACGGGCTCGGGGTGCCGGCGACGTCGACCAGCGCCCAGTTGGGCGGGAGCGCGCCACCGCCGGTGAGCGCGGCGACCACCCCGCGCGACCCGGCGTCGAGCTCTGCCCAGCGCGGGTCGCCGTCGAGCTCCGCCAGCAGCTGCGTCGCGACCGGCGTCGAGTAGCTGGGGTTCACCTGGTACGGGGCGCTGGCCGCCCACGGCCCGGCGAGCAGGATGCGCCCGGCGTCGGTGACCACGGTCTGGCGGTCGAGCACGGCGCGACCCAGCGCGGTCGCCGACTCGGTCAGGGTGGGGTCGCCGAACGCCTCTCCTGCAAGGACCAGCGCGCGGGCGGCGTCGAGGTCGGCGTCGGAGGCCGGTTGCGGATCGGCGACGGCGCCGTCGGCCCAGCGCCAGGACAGGAGTCCGTCCGGCCGCTGCAGGTTCGCCCGCGCCCACCCCCACACGAGGTCGAAGGTCGCCCGGTCCTCGAGTGCGACGGCGACGAGCATGGCGTACGCCTGGCCCTCGCTGACCGTGTCGCCACCCTGGTCGCGCCGCACGACGCGGCCGTCGGGGTCGACGTAGTCGGCGAGGAAGGCGCGGCCCGCCCGCTGTGCCGCGTCGACGGCGCCACCGTCACCGCCAGACGACGCCGTGGAGGGGGACGAGGTCGAGGGACCGGAGTGGCCGGAGTCGTCGGTGGGGGAGTCGGTCGTCATCGTGGGCGCGCTCGTGCTCGTCGGCGGGGCGGCGGGATCCGGGGTCGGCGACCCGCTCGGACCGGGTGGGGTGCACGCCGTGGCGAGCAGGAGGAGCAGCGCCCCGGCCGGGAGCAGCGCGCGGCGGGCGTGGGCGATCACGAGGGGAGTGTCCCCCGATTCGCGGGTGCCACCAACTCGGCCGCGCCGCATCGCCCCCGTGGCTAGCGGAACGGCAGGTCGACGGCGCTGGTGAACCGCCGCGGAGCGGCCGGGTGTCCGACGAGCCGGGGTGCCAGGAGGGCCAGCAGGAGCGCCGCACCGTGGGTCGCCAGCAGCTCGGTCACCGGGTCGGTCATGCCGAGGACGCGCCCCTGGAGGAGGAGTCCGGCGGCCGCCGCCACGAGGCTCAGTCCCGCGAGCGCCAGCAGCGCCGGGGCGCGACCGACCGCGTCGGCGGGTCCGGCCGGGCCGCTCGTCGGTCCCTTACCCCCGGACCGCGCCCGGCGGGCGCGGACGACCGCGGTGAGCACCGTCGCCGACAGGGCGAGGGCCACGGCCAGCGCCAGGGTGCGGGCGACGAGCGCAGGGGCCGCCGGGGCCGCCCCGCGGACCACGGCGAAGAGGGCGAGATCGGTCGCGAGGACGGCGAGCGTGAGTGTGAGGAGGGCGGGAGCAGGTTCCCGCCTCGGGCGTACGACGGCGTCGGCGGCGACGCCGACGAGGGAGGCCGGGGCGCCGACCCGCGGCGTGATCGTGCTCACAAGCACGGTTCGGCGCCGCCCGCGATCCGGATGGGTGGGGAGGACCGCGGGTGCCGGGAACCCGGCCCACCGCCGTCGTGCGCCCTGTGCGACGATCCGTTCGGCCGCGGCGCACGACCTCAGCCGTGGGAGGCGGCATGTCGGGACACGGCGGCGGGTCGGACCCGTACGGCGGGTGGCGGGACGCGCCCGGGGGAGACATGTCCAGCATCCCCGCCGGGCACCAGCAGCAGGTTCCGGGCGTCCCGCCCCCGCCGGCCGTGCCGCCCGGTCGGGCCCCGCTGCCCGGCGGGCGGCGGGCGTGGTGGATCGGGGGCGTGGTCGCGGCCGTCGTCGCGATCGGCGCCGGCGGTGTGACGGCGGCGCTGCTGAACGGAGGCGACGCGCGTGAGCCGGGTGGCCCCGGCCCGTCCGGCCCACCGCCGGTGGCGAGCCCCAGCCCGAGCCCGACGTCGGACGACCCTCGGCCCGGTATCACCGTGCCCGTCCCGACACGGTCGGCGAACCCGAGTCCCACGCCGTCACCGAGCCCGACGTCGGACCCCGAGGAGCCGACGTCGGATCCGGCCGCTCCGCCGGTCGTCGACGGTCGGATCGCCGGGGACGGCTACAGCGTGGCAGTGTCCGACGGGTGGCTGCCGAGCGCCTGGGGCGAGAACAACGACGGCGAGCTGGTCAACGGCGACGCCCGGCTGTCGATCTACCGGTTCGTCCCGAACGACCCGGCCGCGACGTGCGACTCGCAGCTGCGCCAGCTCCTCATCTGGAGACCGGGCACGATCGGCGAGCTGCCGGACCGGCAGGTGGGTGGCCTCGACGCTCCCGGCGGGAGCCTGACCGTCGACGAGGGCGGGCTGGTTGAGATGCGGTGCATCTCCCACGCGGACTCCGTCTACAACGTCGCGATGGAGATGACGTCCGGCGACGGCCAGGAGCGCGCCGACATCGACGCGATGCTCGACTCCTGGCAGTGGACCTGACGGGCCGGGCGGTCTACCGGTAGTTGACGAACTGCACCGCGAAGTCGAGGTCGGCCCCCTTGAGCAGCTGCTGCACGCCCTGGAGGTCGTCGCGGCTCTTGCTCGAGACGCGCACCTCGTCGCCCGTGATCTGCGTCTTGACGCCCTTTGCGCCCTCGTCGCGGATCAGCTTGGTGATCTTCTTCGCGTTCTCCGAGCTCAGGCCCTCGCGCAGCGTGCCCGCCAGGCGGTACTCCTTGCCGGAAGGCTTGGCCTCCTTGTCCTCCCCGAAGTCGATCGACTTCAGGGAGACGCCGCGCTTGACCAGCTTGGTCTCGAAGACGTCGAGCACCGCGGTCACGCGCTCGGGGGAGTTAGCCACGATGACGATGCTCTCGCCGCTCCACTCGATCGAGGCGCCCACGCCCTTGAAGTCGTAGCGCTGCGCGATCTCCTTCGACGCCTGGTTCAGCGCGTTGTCGACCTCCTGGCGGTCAACCTTGCTCACGACGTCGAACGACGAGTCGGCCATCGGGTCCTCCTGGGGGTCGGGTCAGGCCCGGCGGGGTGCGGGCGCGGCAGCCACCCACGGTAGCGCGGCAGGAGGGGCCGGGTCGCTGCGGGTCGACCCGGCTCGAGCCCCCGCAGGCGGCGAACTTCGCTAGCGTGAAGTGATGGGGGCAGAACTGAACGCTTTCGCGCAGCGCTGGGAACGAGCGGGACGACCGTGGTGCTCGCACCCGTGGGCCAGCCGCAGCCGTGTCGACGACGTCGGGGCCCACGTCCTCACCTGCCAGATCTGCGGCATCGACTGGGGCCTCGGCGAGCCGGCGCCGCCACCCCGCGGGACGAGCGGCGGCCCCGCGTCCGAGCTCGGCGGCGAGCTGCCCGGCTGAGTCGCCAGCCCGACCGCCGACGAGCGGCCGAGCACGACGAAGGCCCGGAACCTCATCGGTTCCGGGCCTTCGCCATCGCGTGGCAGGTGAGGGATTCGAACCCCCGAAGCATGACGCGGCTGATTTACAGTCAGCTCCCTTTGGCCGCTCGGGCAACCTGCCGTGCTGTGCCCCGCAGGGCCGGACGAGCATAGCGTCCCGCCGCCCCGCCCGCGAAATCGAAGGACCTCACGCCCCGGTGGCGCCCACGACGGCGGGTGTGCGGCGCAGTCGACGCACGCCGTCGAGCGTCAGGAGCACGAGCGCGACCCACACCAGGCCGAAACCGATCCACCGCGCCGCGGGCATGGGCTCGCGCATGATGACGACCGCGACCGTGAGCTGCATGATCGGCGCGATGTACTGCAGCGAGGCCATGGTCGCCAGGGGAGCTGCCGCGCCGCCGTCGCGAACAGGAGCAGCGGGACGGCCGTGATCGGGCCGGACAGGGCCAGCAGCACCCCGAACCCGACGGGTCCGGCGCTCTCGCCCGGTCCGCCGAAGGCGCCGACCCCGGTGACGGTGAGCAGGACCACGTACCCCAGCGCGAGCGGTGCGAGCACCATCGTCTCCACCGTGAGCCCCGGCAGGGCCCCGACGTGCGGGCCGACGCGGTTCTTGATCAACCCGTAGAAGCCGAAGGACAGCGCGAGCGCGAGCGCCAACCAGGGCGCCGCGCCGTAGCCGACGGCGATCACCAGGACGGCGGCACCCGTCAGCGCGAGCGCGGCCACCTGCGAGGGGCGCAGCCGCTCGCGCAGGACCACGACGGCGAGCAGCGCCGTCACGATCGGGTTGATGAAGTAACCCAGCGCGGCGTCGGCCGTGCGCCCGGTCGAGACGGCGATCACGTAGGTGATCCAGTTGACCGCGATGAGGGCCGCCGCCGCGGCCAGGAGCCCCAGGGTGCGCCGGTCGCGCAGGATCGCACCGAGCGCCGGGAAGCCCCGGACCGCCGCCAGGATCGCCAGGCACAGGGCGAGGCTCCACAGCACGCGGTGCGCGACGACCTCGACGGCACCGGCCGGGGCCAGTGCGGAGATGTACAGGGGCATCAGCCCCCACAGCAGGTAGGCGGACGCGCCGGTGGCGGTGCCCCGGCGGGAGGGGGCGAGGGCGGGCACGGGCCGAGCGTACGCCCGCCTCCGACGGCGACGCGCGACGGCCGGCCGCTCTTTCGGCCGCCGCGCGCACCCGACCGCTCAGCCGCACCAGTCCGCCGATTTCGCACCCGGGCCCGGATGCGTGTACGCTCCAACGGCCGCCCCGATAGCTCAGTCGGCAGAGCGTCTCCATGGTAAGGAGAAGGTCAAGGGTTCGATTCCCTTTCGGGGCTCTGATGTCCGGCCCGCGCCCCGTGCGCGGGCTCCGGGCGTCGCGGCGGGATAGCTCAGACGGTTAGAGCGCACGACTCATAATCGTGAGGTCGCGGGTTCGATCCCCGCTCCCGCTACCGCAGCTCATCGCGCCGCTCCCTGACGTAGGATGGGCGATCGGCCCGTCAGCAGCTGCACTGACGCGCCCGCAGTGCGTTCCCAGCAGCAGCTCAGCAGCACAGCGACGAAAAGGACACGGCCGTGGCCAGCAAGACCTCTGACATCCGCCCGAAGATCACTCTCGCCTGCTCGGAGTGCAAGGAGCGGAACTACATCACCAAGAAGAACCGTCGGAACACCCCCGACCGTCTCGAGCTGAAGAAGTACTGCTCGCGCTGCAACTCCTCCACCTCGCACCGCGAGACCCGCTGACGCATGTCGGCAGGTGTTGACCTCTCCCGCGTGGGGAGCGTGTACACCGGAACTCCCGCCTTCGAGGTGACGCGTCGAGACGTGATCGCCTTCGCCGACGCCGTCGGCGCCACCAGCCCGGTCCACCGCGACATCGCGGAGGCCCGGGCTGCAGGCTTTCCGGACCTCCTCGCACCCGTGACGTTCCCGGTCGTGATAGCGCAGGAGGCCGAGGCCGAGTACGTCGCCGACCCGGCCTCCGGCGTCGAATTCTCGCGCGTCGTCCACGCCGACGAGTCCTTCTCCTACCGCCGCGCGGTCGTCGCGGGGGAGTCGCTGACCACCGCGGTCCACGTCGACGCGATCACCGCCCGCGGGGGCCTCACCCTCGTGACCACCCGCACCGAGATCATGTCGGAGGCGGGCGACGGCGTCGCGACCGTCGTCTCGACCCTCGCCGTGCGGGGGCCGAGCAGTGAGCGCACCGGGCGCGCTGACGGCGGCCGCCGTCGGGGACGTGCTGTTCACGCGCGAGGTCGAGGTGACCCGCGACCGCCTCGTGCGCTACGCCGGTGCGAGCCGCGACTTCAACCCGATCCACTACAACGACGCAGTCGCGGAGCAGGTCGGCCTGCCCGGCGTCATCGCCCACGGCATGCTCACCATGGGCCTGGCGGGGTCGGCGCTGACGGACTGGCTCGCCGAGAACGACGGCGCGGCCGCTGCCGGTCGCGTGGCCCGGTACGGCACCCGCTTCTCCCGGCCGATCCCGGTACCGGCGACCGGGGGTGTCACCCTGACGGTCACCGGCACGCTGGGCGCGGTGGACCAGACGGCCGACGACGGCGCCCCGTGCGTCCGCGTCGACCTGCGGGCCGAGGCCGGCGGCGTCACCGTCCTGGCCAAGGCGCAGGTGCTCGTCCGGCTCTGAACCACTGACCGGATGGACCCGGCCGCTCCGAGCGCGCCTAGCTCGTCGGAGCCGGTCCGAGCGTCGTGCCGGGCCGCGGCCAGACCTCGAGCTCGGCCGACGTCGGTTCGCCCCCGCCAGCAGCGCGACGGCGGCCTCACCGGCGAGCTGGCCCTTGCGCCGCGCCGGCTGCTCCACGGACTCCACGACGTCGGGTGCGAGCCACGGCAGGTCCACGCCGTCGAACCCCGTGACGGACAGGTCGCCGGGGACGGACAGCCCCAGCTCCCGCGCCGCGAGCAGCACCCCCGCGGCCAGCAGGTCCGAGCACGCCATGATCGCCGTCGGCCGGTCCTCGCGCGCCAGCACCGCCTTCGCCGCCGCGAACCCCTCCTCCACGAGCGAACCCGCCGTCACCCAGATCGCGACCGGGTCGATCCCGGCGTCCTGGATTCCGCTGATGCGCTGCAGGGAGAAGGGGTAGGCGTCGGCCGGGACGGCGCCGTCGCGCCACCCGGCCTCCTCGCCCGGGCCCCACGGGAGCGAGACGACGGCGACGCGCTCGTGCCCGAGGTCGCGCACCCGCCCGGCCAGCTCGGCCATGCCGGTGCGGTCGGCGATGCGCACGGAGGCGGCGCCGGACGCCACGGACTCCAGCAGCACGACGCCGATCCCGCGCTCGCTCATGACGTCCACGACGCTGCCGGCGCCGCCGTCGCGGCCGACCGGGTGCAGGACGACGGCGGCGTCCATCGCGCCCCGGCGCACGAGGTCCGCGCTCCCGCCCGTCTCACCGGCCCGGATGAGCAGCATGCCGAGGTCGTGCGCGTCGAGCGCGTCGGCCAGGCCGTCGAGCGTGCGGACGTTGACCGGGTCGCGGAAGCTCGAGGCGAGCTCGGAGGTGACGACGCCGACGACGCCGCTCGCCCCCGGCGCAGCGACCGCGCGAGCGGGTCGGGGCCGGAGAAGCCGAGCTCGCGGGCGGCGGCCAGCACGCGCTCGCGCGTGGCGGGGGAGACGGGACCCGATCCCGAGAACGTGAGGGACGCCGTCGAGGCGGAGACCCCGGCGAGGCGTGCGACGTCGGCCAGCGTGGCGCGGCGGGGACGACTCACGCGACCTCCTGGGGCGGGACTGTGGCACGCCGCGGCCGCGGGGCCGGCGGCGGTCCGGCCACCCTAGCCGCCGCGGGGCGCGTGGTGCCCGCGGAGTGGTGCCCGAGGAGTAGCCATCGACGCGTGGTGCGGCCGGGCGCAGGTCGTAGGCTCGTCCGGGTGAGCGAGTGCGAGAGTCTCCCCCTGCCCGCGCCGTCGGACCGCGTGGCACCGCCGTCGTCCGCGACGAGCCTCGCCGACCTGACGACGATGCGGGTCGGCGGCCCGTTCGCCGACCTGGTGGAGGCGAGGACCGACGTCGAGGTGATCGCCGCCGTCCGCGAGGCCGACGAGGCAGGGCGCCCCGTCCTCGTGCTCGGCGGCGGGTCCAACCTGCTGGCGTCCGACGACCCGTTCGACGGGGTGGTCGTGCGCGACGCCCGCCGCGGCACCACCGTGCGCGAGTCCTCGGCGTGCGGCGGCGCCGACGTCGTGGTCCCGGCCGGCGAGGTGTGGGACGACGTCGTCGTCCGCGCGGTGGCGGAGGGGTGGTCCGGGATCGAGGCGCTGTCCGGCATCCCCGGCAGCGTGGGCGCGACACCCGTGCAGAACGTCGGTGCGTACGGGCAGGAGGTCGGCGACGTGCTGGCGTTCGTGCGGACCTGGGACCGGGCGCGCGCCCGCGTGCGGACGTTCGCCCGCTCCGAGCTCGGTCTGGGCTACCGCACGTCGCTGCTGAAGCGCTCCTTCACCGCGGACGAGGACGGCAGGGCCTGGTCGCCCACCCCCGCTACGTGGTGCTGGAGGTGGGCCTGCAGCTCCCGCACGCGACCCTCTCGGCGCCGCTGCGCTACGCCGAGCTCGCGCGCACGCTCGGCGTCGAGGTCGGTGCGCGCGTGCCGGCGGTCGAGGTGCGGGAGGCGGTGCTGGGTCTGCGGCGCGGCAAGGGCATGGTGCTGGACGCCGCCGACCCCGACACCTGGAGCGCCGGCTCGTTCTTCACCAACCCGCTCCTGCCGGTCGCGCAGGCGGACGCGCTCCCGCCCGAGGCGCCGCGCTTCCCCGTGGGGGACACCGGGACGGTCAAGACCTCAGCGGCCTGGCTCATCTCCCACGCGGGCTTCGAGCGCGGGCACGGGCTGCCCGGCCCCGCGGCTCTGTCGACCAAGCACTCGCTCGCGCTGACGAACCGCGGCGGTGCGCGCGCGGCCGACGTCGTGACGCTCGCTCGCGAGGTGCGCGACGGCGTCGCGGCCGCCTTCGGCGTGACGCTCGAGCCGGAGCCGGTGCTGCTCGGGCTCACCCTCTGAGTCCCGCGTCGGCCGGCTCGCGGCGCGCCGCGAGCTCGCGTCATCGTCTCGGGGTGGTTTCCGCGTAACCTCGTGGCATGGAGCGACGAGGCCCGCGATGACGGTGCGACACGGACTGGTGGCCCTGCTGGCCGAGCGGCCGATGGGCGTCTACGAGCTGCGCAAGGAGTTCGACGCGCGCACGGGCGGCACGTGGCCGCTCAACATCGGCCAGGTCTACACGACGCTGCAGCGGCTGGTGCGCGACGGCGTCGTGGAGCACGTGCCGGAGGGATACGGCGAGCGCGACGTCGACCCCTACCGGCTCACCGAGGCCGGGTACGACGAGGCGGAGGCCTGGTGGCTCGAGCCGGTCGCCCGCTCCAGCCCGGGCCGGGACGAGCTCGTCATCAAGCTGGCGCTCGCCGCCGCTGCTCCGGACGTGGCGGTGGCGGACGTCGTCCAGAGCCAGCGCGTGGAGTCAATGCGCGCGCTGCGCGACTACACCCGCCTCAAGGCGCGGGAGCCCGAGCGCGTGGCCACGCGCGACGAGCTGGCCTGGAGCCTCGTGCTGGACCACCTGATCTTCACGGCCGAGGCCGAGGTGCGCTGGCTCGACCACGTGGAGACCACGGTGGTGCGGGCCGGCGAGCTCCCGGTGACGGCTGGCGCGGGGCGCGGTGCGGCGCAGGGGGCCGCACCGGGGTCCGCGGTCCGGTCCGCGCTCGAGGCGGAGGACGCCACCCGGACCGGGGGCCCGCGGTGATCGGTCGCCGCGCCGCGGGCCGGCACTCGGGTCCGGAACCCGACGGCTCGGACGAGACCTCCCCGGTCATCCTCGAGCTGACAGGCGTCACGCGGGTGCACGGCGAGGGCGAGCGCCGCGTCGTCGCGCTGCGCGAGGCCGACCTGGCGGTGCGCCTGGGCGAGCTCGTGGCCGTCATGGGGCCCTCGGGGTCGGGGAAGTCGACGCTCCTGAACCTCGCGGGCGGGCTGGACACCCCGTCGTCGGGGGAGGTCAGGCTCGGGCGCGACGTCCTGTCCGCCCTCGACGCGACCGGCCGCGCCGCGCTCCGCCGCCGCCGCGTGGGCTACGTCTTCCAGGACCTCAACCTGATCCCGGCACTGACGGCCGTCGAGAACGTCGCCCTGCCGCGCGAGCTCGACGGCGTGGCGGTGCGGGAGGCGCGGCGCGAGGCGCGATCGGCGCTGGCGGAGGTCGGCGTCGTCGAGCTCGCGGAACGCTTTCCCGAGGAGATGTCGGGCGGACAGCAGCAGCGCGTGGCGATCGCGCGCGCCCTGGTGGGTCCGCGCCGCCTGGTGCTGGCGGACGAGCCCACCGGCGCCCTGGACAGCCACACCGGCGAGACGATCATGCGGGTGCTGCGTCAGCGCGTCGACGCCGGCGCCGCCGGTCTCCTCGTGACGCACGACCCCCGGTTCGCGGCCTGGGCGGACCGGACCGTCTACCTGCGGGACGGTGTCGTCGTCGACGCGGACCGCGACGACCGCGCGAGCGACCTCCTCGTGGGCGCGCGGTCCGGGCGCTCCGGCTCCTCGACCGACGACCTCGGCGACTGAGCCGAGATGGTGGTGAGGGGAGACGGTCACGCACACCCACCGCGGGCGGAGACGCAGCGGACTCACCGCGTGGGTCGTGCGCTGGCGCGTGGCGCTGCGGATGGCGCGGCGCGACGCCTGGCGCCACCGGAGGCGGACCTGGATCGCGACGGCGATGGTCGCCCTGCCCGTCGTGGCGGGCGTCTTCCTCGCGACGTTCCTGCTCTCCACCCTCGGCACGCCGCTGACGCGCTTCGTCGCGCAGGCGGGCCCGACGGCGCAGGCCGTGGTCCGGGACGTGGGGTGCGGCGGGTGCACCTACCACCAGACGCCCGACCTGCGCTCGGGAGGGACGGTGGGGGCCGACGACGGCGGTCGCGACCCCTCGACACGGGCCGTCGCCGAGACGCTGGGGATCCCGGAGCAGGACGTGGCTCCCGTCCGCGTCGAGTCGCTGGCTGTCGGCGCGGGGGAGCGGGACATCGGCCTGACGTCGGTCACGTTCCTCGAGGCGGACGCCGTCGCCCAGGTCTACACGGTGCGTGAGGGCCGGCTGCCGACGACCGCGCGCGAGGCCGCGCTCTCCCCCGACGTCGCGCAACGGCTGCGGGTCGACGTCGGGGACGTGGTGGACCTGGACGGCGCGCAGGTCACCGTCGTGGGGCTGCTCGACGTCCGCAACCTGCCGGACGCCGCCGTCGTGGTGCCGACCGCCGCGGACGCCGCGAGCGCCGCGAGCCCCGCGAACCCCGCGAGCGGACGGGGACCGTCGCGCTGGTTCGTCCTCGGCGACCGCCCCGTCAGGTGGGAGGACGTCGTGGCGCTGAACGCCATCGGCACCGAGGTCGACAGCCGGTCCGTGGCGCTGCACCCGCCGAACCGCGCGGAGGTGCCCTTCCACACCGCGTTCCCCGGGGGCGGTGCGGGGTACGTCGACCGGACGACGCTCGGCGCCGGCGCGGCGGTCGCGGCCATCGCCGTGGTCGAGGTGGTGCTGCTGATCGGTCCCGCGTTCGCCGTCGGTGCGCGGCGTCAGGTCCGCCAGCTCGCGCTCGTCGGTGCCGCGGGCGGTGACCGTCGCGACCTGCGGCGGATCGTGCTGGCGTCGGGCGTCGTGATCGGGGCGACGGCGGGGGTCCTGGGGGCAGCGGCGGGACTCGGGGTGGCCGCACTCGTCGGGCTCGTCCTGCGGGTGGCGGGCCACCCGATGCCGGCGTTCCTCGTCCCGTGGTGGGTGGTGCCGGCCGCCGTCGCTCTCGCGACGGTCCTGGCGGCGCTGGCCTCGTGGTTCCCCTCGCGCACGACGGCGCGCATCGACGTGGCGGCGGCGCTGGCCGGACGGCGCTCGGAGGCCGCGCCGCGGCGACGGACCCCCTGGATCGGGGTGGCGCTCGCGGCGGGCGGCACGCTCGTCGCCCTGGTGGGTGGTCTCCGCGACCACGCGGTCACCCTGGCCGGGGGAGTGCTGGTGCTGGAGCTCGGCGTCGTCCTCGCGGCGGGCGGCCTGCTCACGCTGGTGGCCCGCCTCGCGCCGCGGCTCGGCCCGGCGGGACGGTTCGCGCTGCGCGACGCCGTCCGCCAGCGCAGCCGCACCGTGCCGGCCGTCGCCGCGGTGCTGGCGGCGGTCGCCGCGGCCACGGCGGCCTCCGTCTACTTCGTCTCCGACGCGAGGGTGCAGGCCGCGTCGTGGTCCTCCGACGTCGGGGTCGGGACGGTGCTGCTGCGCGCCCCCGACGTCTGGGTCGACGGCCGGCCGACGCAGCTGGCCGACGACGCCGTCGCGCTGGCGGTCGAGAGCGGGCTCGCCCGGACCGCGGACGTGCTCGACGTCGCGGGCAGCGCCACGGTCCACCTCCTGACGGTGCCCGACCTGCCCGCCGAGGGGTGGGTCGGCGCGCGGTCCCAGGCCCGGCCGGAGCGCGCCTGCCCGACCGAGGGCTACGACGGTTCGGAGGCGGACTTCGCCGAGCTGGTCGAGGCCGCCGCCGGCGACCCACGCTGCGCCGGGGTCTCCTACGGCATGTCGTGGTACCGCCCGGGCGCGGGGGACTCGGTCGTCGACGACGGGACCTCGACGGCGCTGCTCGGCTTCGGCGAGGAGGGCGCCGCCGCCGCGGCCGCCCTGGCGCAGGGGTCGATCGTCGTGAGCCGCGAGGACGACGTGTGGGACGACGGGACGGCGCACGTCGAGATCAGCGTGGCCGGACCCGGCCTGCCCGACGACACGGCGCCGATCGTGCTCGTGGCGCCCGCCCACGTGCAGACGTGGCAGCCGGGCGCGCCGCCGATCCTGCCGGCGACGCTGGTCGAGGAGACCCCCGGCCTGATCTCGGTCCCGGTGGGGGCCGTGGCCCAGGTCGACGCCGACTACGACCCCGCGTGGGCCGACCTGGTGCGCGGCGAGACGTCGCAGGCGTCCGTCTCGGTCCAGCCGCCGCCCCGGCAGCCCAGCGACGTCGTCGTGCTCGTGCTGCTCGGCATCGCCTCGGTCGTGGCGCTGGGGGCGACCTGGGTCAGCATCGGTCTCGCGGCCGCCGAGACGCGGCCCGATCTCGCCACGCTGGCCGCGGTCGGTGCCACCCGGCGGGTCGGGCGCGCCGTGAGCGGTGCGCAGGCCGCCGTCGTCGCCGTCCTGGGGGTCGGCGTCGGCGTCGTGCTGGGACTGGTCCTCGGAGTCGTGCTGAGCATCTCGCTGCTCCAGCAGGGATGGGCGGCGCAGCAGCTCCGCGCGGCCGGCCTCCCGGTGCCCGGGGTGGAGGTGCCGTGGCTGTGGCTCGCGCTCGTCACCCTCGCCCTGCCGCTGCTGGCCGTGGCCGGCGCCTGGCTCACCGCGCCGCGGCGGCTGCCGCTGGTGCGCCGCCTGGCACAGTAGCGCCGCCCACCCACGCGTCGATCTCCCCGAGCCAGCGGCGGCGGTCCGCCTCGGGTGCGAGGCTCGCCGAGACCGAGTCGCGCGCGAGTCCGGCGAGCGCGGTGTCGTCGAGGCCGTGGACGGCGCGGGCGGCGTCGTACTGGGCCACGAGCCGCGTGCCGAACAGCAGCGGGTCGTCCGCCCCGAGCGCCACCGGCACCCCGGCCGCCAGCAGCGTCGCGAGCGGGACCTGGCGGCTCTCGCGGTACACGCCCAGCGAGACGTTCGACGCCGGGCAGACCTCGCACGCCACCCCGGCCGCCGCGAGCTCCGCCAGGAGCGCGGGGTCCTCGCTCGCCCGCACGCCGTGACCGAGGCGGCGCGGGTGCAGGTGCGTCACGACGTCGCGCACGTGTCCGGGCCCGAGGAGCTCACCGCCGTGCGGGACGCCGGGCAGCCCGGCACGTGCCGCGATCGCGAACGCCGGGGCGAACTGCTCCGTGTCACCGCGCCGCTCGTCGTTGGACAGCCCGAAGCCGACCACCCGCCCCGGTCCGTCCCCCGCGTACCGGGCGGCCAGCCGCGCGAGCGTGCGGGCCTCCATCGGGTGGCGCATGCGCGAGGCGGCGACGACGACGCCCACCGACACGCCCGTCGCATCCTGGGCGGCGCGCGCCTCGTCGAGCACGATCTCCAGCGCCGGGACGAGCCCGCCCACGTGCGGGGCGTAGGACGTCGGGTCGACCTGGATCTCCAGGCGCCGGGACCCCTCCGCGGCGTCGTCCTCGACCGCCTCGCGCAGCACCCGCCGCATCGCGCCCTCGGTGCGCACGACGGCGCGGGCCGCCTCGTACAGGCGCTGGAACCGGAACCAGCCGCGCACGTCCGCCGGGACGTCGGGGACGCCGTCGAGCAGGGCCGCAGGCACCCGGACGCCCTGCGCCTCGGCGAGCTCGGCGAGCGTGGCCGGGCGCATCGAGCCCGTGAAGTGCAGGTGCAGGTGCGCCTTGGGGAGCGCCGCGAGGTCACGCATCCGCTCGAGTCTAGGCAGCCCGCCCGACCCGACCCGCCCCGGAGCGACCCGGACCGCTCAACCGAAGCGGTACCCCATGCCGCGCACGGTCGTGACGGTCTCGGTGCCCAGCTTGCGCCGCAGGTAGCGCACGTAGACGTCGACCACGTTCGACCCGGGGTCGAAGTCGTAGCCCCACACCCGCGAGAGCAGCTGCTCGCGGCTGAGGACCTGCCCCGGGTGGCGCAGGAACGTCTCGGCGAGCGCGAACTCGCGCGCGGACAGCTCGACCTCGACCTCGCGCACGCGGGCCCGTCGGGAGCGCAGGTCGAGGCTGACGTCCCCGTGCCGCAGGACGGTGGAGGAGGCGCCGTCGTCGGCCTCGCCGGCGTCGCGCAGCCGCAGGCGCACGCGCGCCAGCAGCTCCTCGAACCGGAACGGTTTCGCCATGTAGTCGTCGGCGCCGCCCTCGAGGCCGGCGACCGTGTCGGTGACGGAGTCGCGCGCCGTCAGGATGATGATCGCCATGCCCGAGCCCTGGGCGCGGACGGCGGCCGCGACGTCCATGCCGTCGCCGTCGGGCAGCCCGAGGTCGAGCACCATGAGGTCGTAGGCACCGGTGAGCGCGGCGTCGAGCGCGGCGCGCGCCGTGCCCACGATGGTCGGGGTGTGCCCCGCGGCCCGCAGGCCCTTGGCGACGAACGACGCGATGCGCTCGGAGTCCTCCACGACGAGAATCTGGCTCATGCGGTGCCCTCCCGTCCGACGACGGGGATCTCGGTCGTCCCGCCGCGCACGTCGGGGAGCACGATCGTCACGGTCGTCCCGCGGCCGGGGGCGCTGGCCATCCGGGCCTCCCCGCCGTGCGCGCGGGCGATCGAGGCGACGATCGAGAGCCCGAGGCCCGTGGAGTCGGCGGTCGCGGTGCTGCCGCGCTCGAACCGCCGGAAGACGAGCTCCTGCTCCTCGTCCGGGATGCCGGTCCCCTCGTCGCGCACCCAGAGCTCGAGGTCGTCGCCGGTCCACGCCGAACCGATGCCGATGGTCGTGTGGGCCGCCGAGTAGCGCACGGCGTTCGACGCGAGCTGCAGCAGGGCCTGCGTGACGCGCTGCGGGTCGATCGACGCCTCGCCCTCCGCGAGCGCGTCGAGCCGCCACCGCCGCTCCCCGAGGCTGCGTGCCTTCGACAGGACGTCGTCGGTCAGCCCGGCGACGTCGCACGGCCGCGGCGCGACGAAGTCCGGGCGCTCGGACCGGGCGATCGTCATGAGGTCGTCCACGAGCCGGTACATCCGGTCGAGCTCGTCCAGCGCGAGGTCGCGCGTCGCGCCCGCGTCCTCGACGTCGGCGGGGTCCATCAGCTCGAGGTGACCCCGCACGACGGTCAGCGGGGTGCGCAGCTCGTGCCCGACGTCGTCCAGGAGCTGCTGCTGGGCCGTGAACGCGCCCTCGAGCCGCGCCAGCATGGCGTTCATCGTGCCGGTGAGGTCGGCGAGGTCGTCGTGGCCGACGACGGGGATGCGCCGCCCCAGGTCGCTCGAGCCGATCTCCTGGGCGGTGCGGCGCAGGACGCGCACCGGCTGCAGGATCCGCTCGGCCACGAGCCACCCCGCTCCCGCGATCCCCACCAGGGCCACGACGGCGATGAGCGCGTAGAGCCGGAAGGTCGGCACGAGGTCGGCGATCTCCGCCCCGCGGTCGAACACGACGACGAGCGCGGCCGGCGGCGCGTCGCCGACCTGGATGGGCAGCGCGACGTAGCGGTAGTCGGCGGTGGCGGTGCGTTCGCGCGCGATCGTCGCCGCGGTGCGGTCGGGGGCGTCGGCGAGGGAGGCCACCAGCTCGTCGTCGAGATCGGGTCGGAGCTGGTTCAGCTCGGAGTACTGCAGCACGCCCTCGGCCCCGAGCGAGAAGGCCGCCTCGTTCTCGCTCGGCACGTAGCGCTGCAGCGCGAACAGCAGGAGGTCCTCGGCGCTCGCGAACGGCTGGCCCGTGGCGGGGTCGACGTCGTTCTCCGCGATGGTGCGGACCTCGGCGACGGTTCGTGCCAGGGAGGCGTCCATGCGCTGCTCGACGCGGTCCCGCTCGATGCCGTAGAGCGTGGTCCCGGCGGCCGCGAGCGTGACCGCGGTCAGGCCCACGAGCGCGGCGAGGATCCGGGTGCGCAGCGACACGCGCCACCGGCGCCGGGGGCGACCGGGCCCGACGGGGCGCCGCCGAGCGAGCCGGACGAGCCGCGACGGCGGGGCGGGCCGTGGCGGTGACGACGGCGCGTCGACGGCGGGGAGCTCAGTCGTCATCGTCGTCGTCGTCATCGTCATCCCCGTCGTTGTCGTCGTCATCGGGGTCGCCGTCGTCGTCATCGTCGTCGTCGGGATCCCCCACCACCGGGGCGGGCGCGACGGGGACGGGTGCCGGGGCGGGTGCAGGTGCCGGGGGAGCCGGCGCCGGCGGAGCGGGCGCGGGGGAGCCTCGGTGGGCGCAGGGGGTTCGGGTGCCGGTGCGGGCTCGGGCTCGGGTGTCGTCCCCGGCTCGCCCGGCTGGTCGTCCGAGGGCGGGTCCGCCGTCGGACCCGCCGGCACCGTCAGCCGCTCGCCCGCCGGCACCTCACGACTGCCGGTGGCCCCCACGAGCGCGTTGCCGACGCCGAAGGTGAGCAGGGCGAGCAGCACACCCGTCGCGACGACGGCCACGACGGTGCGCAGCCTGCTCGCACGCTGTCCGTCCGGGGTCATGCGCGCCAGTGTGTCCCACCAGGATGAGACGGGGATGAGAGGTCAGCGGGCCTCGGACAGCAGGGCCGCGAGACGGCCGACGCCCTCGGCGAGGTCGGCGTCGCCCAGGGCGTAGGACAGCCGCAGGTACCCGCTCGGGCCGAAGGCCTCCCCGGGCACCACGGCGACCTCGGCCTCGGTGAGGACGATCTCGGCGAGCTCGGCCGACGTCGTCGGGACACGACCGCGGATCTCGCGACCCAGGACCCCCTCGACGCTCGGGTAGGCGTAGAACGCGCCGGTCGGCGTCGGGCAGTCGACGCCGTCGATCGCGCTCAGGGCGGCGACCATGGCGCGACGACGCCGGTCGAACGCCTCGCGCATCTGCGCGACCGCCCCCAGGTCGCCCGTCAGGGCGGCGACGGCGGCGCGCTGCGACACGTTGCTCACGTTGGACGTGAGGTGGGACTGGAAGTTCGTGGCTGCCTTCACGACGTCGGCGGGGCCCTGGAGCCACCCGACGCGCCACCCCGTCATGGCGTAGGTCTTCGCGACGCCGTTGACGACGATCGTGGTGTCGGCGAGCTCGGGCACCGCGCGCAGGACCGGGGTGAAGACCGCGTCGTCGTAGACCAGGTGCTGGTAGATCTCGTCCGTGATCACCCAGATGCCGTGCTCCAGCGCCCACCGGCCGATGGCCTCGATCGCCTCGGGCGGGTAGACGGCACCCGTGGGGTTGGACGGCGAGCACAGCAGCAGCGCCTTCGTGGCCGGGGTGCGGGCCGCCTCGAGCTGCTCCACCGTGACGAGGTACCCCGCGTCCGCCCCGGCGAAGACCTCCACCGGCACACCGCCCGCGAGCCGGATGGCCTCGGGGTAGGTGGTCCAGTACGGCGCGGGCAGGAGCACCTCGTCGCCCGGGTCGACGACGGCGCCGAACGCCTGGAAGACGGCCTGCTTGCCGCCGTTGGTCACGAGCACGCTGGCGGGGGAGATCTCGTACCCGCTGTCGCGCAGCGTCGCCGCGGCGATCGCCTCGCGCAGGACCGGCAGGCCGCCGGCCGGGCTGTAGCGGTGGTTCGCGGGGTCCTGCGCCGCGGCGACGGCGGCGGCGACGATCGCCGGCGGTGTCGGGAAGTCCGGCTCACCCGCGCCGAACCCGATGACCGGCCGCCCCTGGGCCTTGAGTGCCTTCGCCTTCGCGTCGACGGCGAGCGTCGCGGACTCCGCGATGCCGGCGAATCGCTGCGAGACGCGCGTGGGCGCGCCGGCGGCGGGGGAGGAGGTGGCGGGTGCGACGGCGTCGGAGGGGCTCACCCGCCTATCGTGGCACGCACCGGTGCCGCCCGTCGGGGCGGTCCACCGCCCGGTGCGCACCCGCCGTCGCGGCGCCCGGGGTCACCCCGGCCCCGGGTGCGTTCGACCAGTCCCGCATCCTCGCGTACAGTGGTCCCCCGGTGGTCAAGGACCGCCCTGCTCGGTTGTGCCCCTCGAGGCGATCGCGAGTCCCTCGGGACCCCGCCGTCGTGCTCCGGTGCCGGAGCGGGGAGGCGGACCGCCGAGCGAAGGGCAGTGGCGCAATTGGTAGCGCACCGGTCTCCAAAACCGGCGGTTGTGGGTTCGAGTCCCGCCTGCCCTGCACACGCGGCGCCGTCGGCGTCGCTGGTCCACCAGCGCGACGCCCGGCGGGCGTCCGCACGAGCAGGGAGACGGAGGGGTCATGAGCGAGTCGAGCACGACCGCTGCCGGCAAGCCGGACAAGGGCTCGAAGGAGCTCGGACTCTTCGGTCGGATCATCCTCTTCGTCCGCCAGGTCGTGGCCGAGCTGCGCAAGGTCGTCACCCCGACCCGGCCCGAGCTCGTCAACTACACGCTCGTGGTGCTGGTCTTCATCCTGGTCTGCATGGCCTTCGTGTTCGTGCTCGACTTCGGGATCGGTCGCGCGGTCCTGTGGCTGCTGGGTTCCCCCAGCTCCTGACCGCCGTCGCACGCCCCGGTCCGCGCGGCCGGGTGCGGTGCGCACCAGCACCCCAGACAGAAAGCAGGAGCACGTGTCCGAGCCCACCTCGACCGACGCCGAGACCCCCGCACTGACGGACGAGACGAAGCCCGAGACCGTCGAGACGATCGACGCCGAGGCGCTGGACGCCCTGGACACGCCCGACGCGCAGGACGAGGCGCCCACCGAGGAGGTCGACCCCCTCGAGGCGTTCCGCCGCGAGCTGATCGTGCTCCCCGGTGACTGGTACGTCATCCACTCCTACGCGGGCTACGAGAACCGCGTGAAGTCCAACCTCGAGACCCGCATCAGCAGCCTCAACATGGAGGAGCACATCTTCCAGATCGAGGTGCCGATGGAGGAGGTCGTCGAGGTCAAGGCGAACGCGCAGAAGAAGGTCGTCAAGCGCGTCCGGATCCCCGGCTACGTGCTGGTGCGCATGGACCTGACCGACGAGTCGTGGGGCGCGGTGCGTCACACCCCGGGCGTCACCGGGTTCGTCGGTCACACCCACTCCCCGGTGCCGCTGACGACCTCCGAGGTCATCTCGATGCTCGCGCCGACGTTCGAGCCCGCGCCCGGCGCCCCGGCGTCTCCGGGCTCTGGCTCCGGTGCCACCGCCGCCCGCCCCGTCGAGGTCGACTTCACCGTGGGCGAGTCCATCACCGTCATCGACGGCCCGTTCGAGGGCATGCCCGCCTCGATCTCCGAGATCCAGCCGGAGTCCGGCAAGCTCAAGGTCCTCGTCTCCATCTTCGGTCGGGACACCCCGGTCGAGCTCGCCTTCGGCCAGGTCGCCAAGATCTGACCGTCCCGCGGCCGCCGATCGGCGGTCGCTCTGCAACCGGGTCATCGCCCACGGCGTCGGCCCACGCACCAGTGAGGAACTGCTATGCCCCCCAAGAAGAAGGTCACCGGCCTCATCAAGCTCCAGATCAATGCCGGTGCGGCCAACCCCGCCCCGCCGATCGGCCCCGCGCTCGGTCAGCACGGCGTGAACATCATGGAGTTCTGCAAGGCGTACAACGCGGCGACCGAGGCCCAGCGCGGCAATGTCATCCCGGTCGAGATCACGGTCTACGAGGACCGCTCCTTCACGTTCGTCCTGAAGACTCCGCCGGCCGCGGAGCTCATCAAGAAGGCCGCCGGTGTGGCCAAGGGGTCCGCGACCCCGCACACCGTCAAGGTCGCCTCGATCTCGCGCGACCAGGTCCGCGAGATCGCGAGCACCAAGCTCGAGGACCTCAACGCGAACGACCTCGACGCCGCCGAGAAGATCATCGCGGGCACCGCCCGCTCGATGGGCATCACCGTCTCCGAGTGAGACCGACCCGGGCCGCCTCGTGCGGCCCGGGTCCGCACACCTCCCGCCCCCGACCGGGGTGCGGGCAGTGGCAGGGTCCGCGTGGACCCGTCGACCACGACTGCACGAACCGACACAGGAGCAGAAGCATGGCCACGCACGGCAAGACCTACAGCAAGGCGGCGAGCCGCATCGACCGCACCCAGACCTACGCGCCCCTCGCGGCCCTGCGTCTGGCCAAGGAGACGGCGTCGACCAAGTTCGACTCGACCGTCGAGGTCGCGTTCCGCCTCGGCGTCGACCCCCGCAAGGCCGACCAGATGGTGCGCGGCACCGTGAACCTGCCGCACGGCACGGGCAAGACGGCCCGCGTCCTCGTGTTCGCCGTCGGCGACCGCGCCCAGCAGGCGATCGACGCCGGCGCCGACGAGGTCGGTGGCGACGAGCTCATCGAGAAGGTCGCCGCCGGGTACACCGACTTCGACGCCGCGATCGCGACGCCGGACCTCATGGGCAAGGTCGGCCGCCTCGGCCGCGTGCTCGGCCCGCGCGGGCTCATGCCGAACCCGCGCACGGGCACCGTCACGATGGACGTCACCAAGGCCGTGACCGAGATCAAGGGCGGCCGCATCGAGTTCCGCGTGGACAAGCACTCCAACCTCCACGTCATCGTGGGCAAGGTGTCCTTCTCCGACACCCAGCTCGCCGAGAACTACGCCGCCGTGCTCGAGGAGGTGCTGCGCCTCAAGCCGTCCTCCTCCAAGGGCCGCTACATCATCAAGGGCGTCACCTCCACCACGATGGGCCCGGGTGTGCCCCTGGACGTCACCAAGACGCGCAACGTCGCGTCGGAGGACGCCAGCTGAGCACCGGCACCTGACGCACGAACGGCGCGAGCCCCGTCCCCTCGAGGGGACGGGGCTCGCGCCGTTCGTCGTGCAGTGCTGTGCCGAGCCCAGGAACGGGACCGGGTCAGTGCCCGGTGTGCGGCGACGGGACGGGACGTCCCGACCGTGCGGGGTCCAGGTACTCCGCCGGCGCGGGCGCAGCGTCGACCTCGGGGACGGCCGCCGCGGTGGAGCCGTGCTCGCCGTGCGGGACGGCGTAGTCCCCGGCTGCGGAGGCCGCGAGGCCGGGCGTCACGAGCGCTCCGACGACGGCGGCACCCGCGGCCAGCGCGAGCAGCCGACGTCCGGCCCCGGCGGCCGGAGCGTACTCCGGCACGGCGCGAGCTCGCGTCACGACGACGACGCCGAACGCCGTCAGCACGAGCAGCGCGGCGGTCGTGTAGTCGTCCGCGCCGGGGATGCGGACGCCGGGCAGTGCGGCGAGCAGCAGCGGCTGCAGCGCCGTGTAGCCGAGAGCCCCGACCGCCGTCGTGCCGAAGGCGGCCGCGACGGTCGTGCGGGGCAGGACGAGGCGCCCGACCCGCAGGGACGCGAGCGACCAGGCGGTCGCCGCCAAGCCCGCCAGGAGCACGGCGACGAGGAGGACGCGGGAGGCTGCCGTGCCCTCGCCGTCCCGGGCGACGCCCGGGACGGCGGCGAGCAGCAGCATGGCGGCCCCGAGCCCCAGCAGCGCCGTCACGACGACGCCGCTGGGGGTGCCGGACCGGGGTGCGCCGGTGCGGTCGGACGGGGCCGTGGGGGTCATCGTGAGCTCACGCGGCCCGCGTGGAGGTGGCGGCGGCGCGGTCCTGCGTCAGGCCGACACCGAGCAGCAGCACGGCGCTGGCGAGGTGCAGGACGTTGTCCGCACCGTTCAGCGCGAGGATGTTGGCCGAGGACTCCAGCAGGAAGAGGCCGACCACACCGACCAGCAGGTACACCGCGCCGATGGTGGTGTTGACACCCTTGGCGGACGGGACTGTGCGCGAGCCGACGAGCAGCGCGATGCCGATGAGGAGGTGCACGATGTTGTGCAGCGGGTTGACCTCGAAGATGATCAGGGTTCCGCCCTCGGTGCCCGCGAACTGCGCGCCGGAGGTCACGGCGAAGCCCGCGAGGCCGACGAGCAGGTAGACGGCGCCGAAGATGGCGGCGATGAGACGGTTCGGGCTGGAAGTCATGGTCTGCTCCTTGTTCGTGCCGGACTGTTCCGGCGTGACGTACTGCACCGTGGCACCCAGGGTTCGGTGCGCACAAGGTTCAGGATGGGTGGCCGAATCGTGAACGCACCGGTGGGCGCGCCGATCGGCCGGCGTGTTTCTGGTCGAGGCGTTCCTCGGCGTCGCCCCGTCGCGCGTCGGGGAGGGGGCACCCGTCCGCATCGTGTACAGTCGTCCCGTACCCCAGACCGCCGGTCCTCGGTCGTGCGCGCGAGCGCTCGTCCGGAGCGAAGTTCCTCAGGGAAGCCTGCGCAGGTTCGAGCAACGAGAGGGCGCCCCGGCGCCGATCCGAGCCCCGTGCCTGTGCACGGGGCTCTTCTTCGTTCTCGAGGCCGGTGGTCACCATCGGAAAGGAATGCCATGGCGAGGCCGGACAAGGCGGCAGCGGTCGCCGAGCTGACTCAGCTCTTCCGCGACTCGGGCGCGGCGGTGCTCACCGAGTACCGCGGCCTCACGGTCGCCCAGCTCAAGGCGCTGCGCAAGGCCCTCGGGTCGGAGGCGCACTACGCCGTGGCGAAGAACACGCTGACCGCGATCGCGGCGCGCGAGGTCGGGCTGGAGAGCTTCGCACAGCAGCTCTCCGGGCCCTCGGCCATCGCGTTCATCACCGGTGACCCGGTGACCGCGGCCAAGGGTCTGCGCGACTTCGCCAAGGCGAACCCCGCACTGGTCGTCAAGACCGGTGTGCTCGACGGCAAGGAGATCACTCCTGCCGAGATCACCGCCCTCGCGGACCTCGAGTCCCGCGAGGTGCTGCTGGCCAAGGCGGCCGGTGCGATGAAGGCGAAGCTCTACCAGGCTGCGTACCTCTTCACCGCTCCCGCGTCGCAGGCGGTCCGCACCATCGACGCCCTGCGCGAGAAGCAGGCGGACGCCGCCTGACCCTCGGGTCCTGCGACGTCACCCACCCCACACCAGGTCTCGCGCAGCACGCGCTGGGAACACAGACAGGAAGGAACGCCGATCATGGCGAAGCTCACCACCGACGAGCTCATTGACGCTTTCAAGGAGCTCACGCTCATCGAGCTCAACGAGTTCGTGAAGCAGTTCGAAGAGGTCTTCGAGGTCACGGCCGCCGCTCCGGCCGCCGTCGCCGTCGCCGCCCCCGCCGGTGGCGCCGCCGCCGAGGAGGTCGAGGAGAAGACGGAGTTCGACGTCGTCCTCGAGTCCGTCGGTTCGCAGAAGATCGCGGTCATCAAGGAGGTGCGCGCCATCACGGGTCTCGGTCTGAAGGAGGCCAAGGACCTGGTGGACGGCGCTCCCAAGCCCGTCCTCGAGGGCGCGAACAAGGAGGCCGCGGACAAGGCCAAGGAGCAGCTCGAGGGCGCCGGCGCCACGGTCACCGTCAAGTGATCTGATCGCCCCTCGCGATCTCTCCGCGGCCACGGCCGCGACGCACCACCTGCAGGGCCCGTACCGCACGCGGTACGGGCCCTGCGGCGTCCCCGGCCCGTGCCGGGCGAGGCGATGGACGACGAGCGTCGTGCGCCACGCCGGGCGCACGACTCGACGGATCCCACCCGGGTGGGGCAGACTGCCTGTCGCACGACGACGTGCGGCGGACGCCAGACCGGTCTCGACGGGGAGGCCGATCACGGGTCCCGAGGGGTGGGGTTGACCGCGCCCGGATCCGTGGGTATGCTCGCGCTTTGCGCTGTCCTGTGCCCCCAACCCTCGCTGCGTGCTCGGTGATGCCCTCGGACGCGAGCCCACATGGCTCACGAACCGGTCCTCGCCTGGCGAACCTGGGGTAAGCAGAACGACGTCTGAGAACACCCTTTTCGTAGGGAAGGATCCCTCTTGGCTGCCTCGAGCAACCCTTCGATCGCTGACGCCATCGCCAACCGCACCGCCTCGCGAAGGGTTTCCTTCGCCAAGATCTCCGAGCCCATGCAGGCACCCGACCTGCTCGGTCTCCAGACCAACAGCTTCGACTGGCTCCTGGGCAACGAGCGCTGGCGCGCCCGTGTGCAGGAGGCCGCCGAGCGGAACCAGTCGGTTCCCGCCTCCTCGGGTCTCGAGGAGATCTTCGCCGAGATCTCCCCGATCGAGGACCTCGGCAACACCATGTCGCTGTCCTTCCGCGACCACCGCTTCGAGCCGGCCAAGTACTCGGTCGAGGAGTGCAAGGAGAAGGACTTCACCTTCTCCGCGCCGCTGTTCGTCACGGCGGAGTTCGTCAACTACACGACCGGTGAGATCAAGTCGCAGACGGTCTTCATGGGCGACTTCCCGCTCATGACCGAGCGCGGCACGTTCGTCATCAACGGCACGGAGCGCGTCGTCGTCTCCCAGCTCGTGCGCTCCCCGGGCGTCTACTTCGAGCGGATCGCCGACAAGACGTCGGACAAGGACGTCTTCACCGCCAAGATGATCCCGAGCCGCGGTGCGTGGCTCGAGTTCGAGATCGACAAGCGCGACGCCGTCGGTGTCCGCATCGACCGCAAGCGCAAGCAGTCGGTCACGGTCTTCCTCAAGGCCCTCGGCATGACCGAGACGGAGATCCGCGAGGAGTTCGCCGAGTTCCCCGTCGTGCTCGAGCTCCTCGAGAAGGACGCCGTCACCACGCAGGACGAGGCGCTCGTCGACATCTACCGCAAGACGCGTCCGGGCGAGCCCCCGACGGTCGAGGCGGGTCAGGCGCTGCTCGACAACTTCTACTTCAACTCCAAGCGCTACGACCTCGCGAAGGTCGGCCGCTACAAGCTGAACAAGAAGCTGGGGCGCGATGCCGAGCTGACCGAGTCGGTCCTCCAGGTCGCCGACATCGTGGCGACGGTGAAGTACCTCGCCGCCCTGCACCGCGGCGTCGACGAGGTCGAGATCGGCCCGGCCGACGCGCGCGCGACCGTGCACGTCGAGACCGACGACATCGACCACTTCGGCAACCGTCGCATCCGCGCCGTCGGCGAGCTCATCCAGAACCAGGTCCGCACGGGCCTGTCGCGGATGGAGCGCGTCGTGCGCGAGCGCATGACGACGCAGGACGTCGAGGCCATCACGCCCCAGACGTTGATCAACATCCGGCCCGTCGTCGCCTCCATCAAGGAGTTCTTCGGCACGAGCCAGCTGTCGCAGTTCATGGACCAGAACAACCCGCTCGCGGGCCTGACGCACAAGCGGCGTCTGTCGGCCCTCGGCCCGGGTGGTCTCTCCCGCGACCGCGCCTCGATGGAGGTCCGTGACGTCCACCCGTCGCACTACGGCCGCATGTGCCCGATCGAGACCCCCGAGGGTCCGAACATCGGCCTCATCGGTTCGCTCGCGACGTACGCGCGGATCAACCCGTTCGGCTTCATCGAGACGCCCTACCGCAAGGTGGGGGAGGACGGCGTGGTCTCCGACGACGTCACCTACCTCACGGCCGACGACGAGGACCGCTACGTCATCGCGCAGGCGAACGCCACGCTGACCGAGACGAGCACGTTCGCCGACGAGCGCGTGCTGGTGCGCACGCGCGGCGGTGAGACCGAGCTCGTCCCCGCCGGCGAGGTCGACTACATGGACGTCTCGCCGCGGCAGATGGTGTCCGTCGCGACCGCGATGATCCCGTTCCTCGAGCACGACGACGCCAACCGCGCCCTCATGGGCGCGAACATGCAGCGCCAGGCGGTCCCGCTGGTGCGCTCGGAGGCCCCGCTCGTGGGCACCGGCATGGAGCGTCGCGCCGCCGTCGACGCCGGTGACGTCATCGTGGCGACCAAGCCCGGTGTCGTCAGCGAGGTCTCGGCCGACGCGATCACCGTGGCGCAGGACGACGCGACGTCGTTCACCTACCGCGTCGCGAAGTTCCAGCGCTCCAACCAGGGCACGTCCTACAACCAGCGCGTGCTGGTCGACGAGGGCGCCCGCGTCGAGGTCGGCTCGGTGCTGGCCGACGGTCCCGCCACCGACGAGGGCGAGCTCGCGCTCGGCCGCAACCTGCTGGTCGGGTTCATGTCGTGGGAGGGCCACAACTACGAGGACGCGATCATCCTCAGCCAGCGTCTCGTGGCCGACGACGTGCTCTCCTCGATCCACATCGAGGAGCACGAGGTCGACGCGCGCGACACCAAGCTCGGCCCGGAGGAGATCACGCGGGACATCCCGAACGTCTCCGAGGAGGTCCTCGCGGACCTCGACGAGCGCGGTATCGTGCGGATTGGTGCCGAGGTCGGTGCCGGTGACGTGCTGGTCGGCAAGGTCACGCCCAAGGGCGAGACCGAGCTGACCCCGGAGGAGCGCCTCCTGCGCGCCATCTTCGGCGAGAAGGCCCGTGAGGTGCGCGACACCTCGCTCAAGGTGCCCCACGGCGAGTCCGGCACGGTCATCGGCGTACGCGAGTTCGACCGCGAGGACGGCGACGAGCTGCCCCCGGCGTGAACAAGATGGTGCGCGTCTACATCGCGCAGCGCCGCAAGATCACCGACGGCGACAAGCTCGCCGGCCGTCACGGCAACAAGGGCGTCATCTCCAAGATCCTCCCGGTCGAGGACATGCCGTTCCTGGAGGACGGCACGCCGCTCGACGTCGTGCTGAACCCGCTGGGCGTGCCCGGCCGCATGAACGTGGGTCAGGTCCTGGAGACGCACCTCGGGTGGGTCGCCAAGACGGGCTGGGACGCCGGCATCGCCGACGCCAAGGCCGGCAAGGTGCCCTCGTGGGCGAAGAACCTGCCGCCCGAGGCGCTTAAGGCGGAGCCCGGCACCCCCGTGGCCACGCCGGTGTTCGACGGCGTCCGTGAGGACGAGCTGGCGGGTCTCCTGGACTCCACGCTCCTCACGCGCGACGGCGACCGCCTGATCAACTCCACGGGCAAGGCGCGGCTGTTCGACGGTCGCTCCGGTGAGCCGTTCCCCGAGCCCGTCTCGGTCGGCTACATGTACATCCTCAAGCTGCACCACCTGGTCGACGACAAGATCCACGCGCGTTCGACCGGTCCGTACTCGATGATCACGCAGCAGCCGCTGGGTGGTAAGGCGCAGTTCGGTGGTCAGCGGTTCGGCGAGATGGAGGTGTGGGCGCTCGAGGCGTACGGCGCCGCCTACGCGCTCCAGGAGCTCCTGACGATCAAGTCCGACGACGTCCCCGGCCGCGTGAAGGTGTACGAGGCGATCGTCAAGGGCGAGAACATCCCGGAGCCCGGCATCCCCGAGTCCTTCAAGGTGCTCATCAAGGAGATGCAGTCGCTCTGCCTGAACGTCGAGGTCCTCTCCGCCGACGGCACGCTCATCGAGATGCGTGACACCGACGAGGAGGTCTACCGCGCTGCTGAGGAGCTCGGTATCGACCTCTCCCGTCGCCCCGACGCCAGCAGCGTCGAAGAGATCTGATCCGCCGGCCCGGCGGGGTGCGCGAGAGCGCGCACCCCGCCGGGCGCGGGCGGCGAGATCCACAGATATCGACTTACCGGTGACACACCGAAGGAAGTAGGACACCTTGCTCGACGTCAATGTCTTCGACGAGCTGCGCATCGGCCTCGCTTCGGCCGAGGACGTGCGGACCTGGTCCCACGGCGAGGTCAAGAAGCCCGAGACGATCAACTACCGCACCCTCAAGCCCGAGAAGGACGGACTCTTCTGCGAGAAGATCTTCGGCCCGACCCGGGACTGGGAGTGCAACTGCGGCAAGTACAAGCGCGTGCGCTTTAAGGGCATCGTCTGCGAGCGCTGCGGCGTGGAGGTCACGCGCTCGAAGGTCCGCCGCGAGCGCATGGGCCACATCGAGCTCGCCGCGCCCGTCACGCACATCTGGTACTTCAAGGGCGTCCCCTCGCGCCTGGGCTACCTGCTCGACCTCGCCCCGAAGGACCTCGAGAAGGTCATCTACTTCGCGGCCTACATGATCACGGACGTCGACGACGAGAAGCGTCACGCCGACCTGCCGAGCCTCCAGAACGAGATCGACATCGAGCGCGACGCGATCACGAAGCGCCGCGACCTCGACGTCGACGCCCGCGCCAAGAAGCTCGAGGCCGACGTCGCGACGCTCGAGGCGGAGGGTGCCAAGGCCGACGCGCGCCGTCGCGTCCGTGACTCCGCCGAGCGCGAGATGGCCCAGATCCGCAAGCGCAGCGACGCCGAGCTCGACCGCCTGGCGCGCGTGTGGGACCGCTTCAAGAACCTCAAGGTCGCCGACCTCGAGGGTGACGAGCTGCTCTACCGCGAGCTCGAGGTCCGCTACGGCCAGTACTTCTCGGGCTCGATGGGCGCCCAGGCGATCAAGCGTCGCCTGGAGACCTTCGACCTCGAGGCCGAGTCCGAGAACCTGCGCGAGATCATCCGCAGCGGCAAGGGTCAGCGCAAGACGCGTGCCCTCAAGCGGCTCAAGGTCGTCAACGCGTTCATGACGACGACGAACTCGCCGCTCGGGATGGTGCTGGACTGCATCCCGGTGATCCCGCCGGACATCCGTCCGATGGTGCAGCTGGACGGTGGCCGCTTCGCGACCTCCGACCTCAACGACCTGTACCGCCGCGTGATCAACCGCAACAACCGCCTCAAGCGTCTCCTCGACCTCGGCGCGCCCGAGATCATCGTGAACAACGAGAAGCGGATGCTCCAGGAGGCCGTCGACGCGCTGTTCGACAACGGCCGCCGCGGTCGTCCGGTCACCGGTCCGGGCAACCGTCCGCTCAAGTCGATCTCCGACATGCTCAAGGGCAAGCAGGGGCGCTTCCGTCAGAACCTCCTCGGCAAGCGCGTCGACTACTCGGGCCGCTCGGTCATCGTCGTCGGCCCGCAGCTCAAGCTGCACCAGTGCGGTCTGCCCAAGCAGATGGCGCTGGAGCTGTTCAAGCCGTTCGTGATGAAGCGTCTCGTGGACCTCAACCACGCGCAGAACATCAAGAGCGCCAAGCGCATGGTCGAGCGCGCGCGCTCGGTCGTGTGGGACGTGCTCGAGGAGGTCATCACCGAGCACCCCGTGCTGCTGAACCGCGCACCCACGCTGCACCGCCTGGGTATCCAGGCCTTCGAGCCGCAGCTGGTCGAGGGCAAGGCGATCCACCTGCACCCGCTCGTCTGCGGCGCGTTCAACGCCGACTTCGACGGTGACCAGATGGCCGTCCACCTGCCGCTGTCCGCCGAGGCCCAGGCCGAGGCGCGCATCCTGATGCTCTCGAGCAACAACATCCTCAAGCCGTCCGACGGTCGCCCGGTCACCATGCCCTCGCAGGACATGATCATCGGTCTGTACCACCTGACGAGCGACAAGGACGACGCCGACGGCGCCGGCCGCTCGTTCTCCTCGATCGCCGAGGCGATCATGGCGTTCGACCGCGGTGAGCTCGACCTGAACGCCGAGGTCACGATCCGCACGACCGACCTCGTGCCGCCGATCGGCTGGGAGGCGCCCGAGGGCTGGAGCGAGGGCGAGCCCGTCCTGTTCCGCACGACGCTCGGCCGCGCCCTGTTCAACGAGACGCTCCCCGTCGACTACCCGTTCGTCAACGGCGTGGTCGGCAAGAAGGAGCTCTCGGTCATCGTCAACGACCTGGCCGAGCGCTACCCGAAGGTCGCCGTCGCGGCGAGCCTGGACGCCCTCAAGGCCGCCGGGTTCACGTGGGCCACGCGCTCCGGCGTCACGATCGCCATCAGCGACGTCGTGGCTCCGGAGAGCAAGAAGCAGATCCTCGAGTCCTACGAGGGTCAGGCCGTCAAGGTGCAGGGCCAGTACGAGCGTGGTCTGATCACGGACGAGGAGCGCCGCTCCGAGCTCATCGACATCTGGACCAAGGCCACCGACGAGGTCGCCGCGGCGATGCGCGAGAGCTTCCCCGCGCGCAACACCATCCAGCGGATGGTCGGTTCGGGCGCTCGTGGTAACTGGATGCAGGTGCGCCAGATCGCCGGTATGCGCGGCCTCGTGGCGAACCCGAAGGGCGAGATCATCCCGCGTCCGATCACCTCGAACTACCGCGAGGGTCTGTCGGTCCTGGAGTACTTCATCGCCACGCACGGAGCCCGCAAGGGACTGGCGGACACCGCGCTGCGGACGGCCGACTCGGGCTACCTCACGCGTCGTCTCGTCGACGTCTCGCAGGACGTCATCATCCGCGAGGACGACTGCGGCACGGAGCGCGGTCTCGTGACGGTCATCGCCGAGGTCGGCAGCGACGGCACCGCCGTCCGCTCCGAGTCGGTCGAGACCAGCGCGTTCACCCGCACGCTGGCCACGCAGGTCGCGGACCCGGACGGCACCGTCCTGGCCGAGGCCGGCGAGGACGTCGGTGACGTGCTGATCGAGAAGCTCGTGGCCGCCGGTGTCGAGACGATCAAGATCCGCTCGGTCCTGACCTGCACCTCGCGTGTCGGCACCTGCGCCAAGTGCTACGGCCGCTCGCTCGCGACCGGCAAGCTCGTGGACGTCGGCGAGGCCGTCGGCATCATCGCGGCGCAGTCGATCGGTGAGCCGGGCACGCAGCTGACCATGCGTACCTTCCACACCGGTGGTATCGCCGCCGCGGAGGACATCACGCAGGGTCTGCCGCGCGTCCAGGAGCTGTTCGAGGCCCGCACCCCCAAGGGTGAGGCCCCGATCAGCGAGGCCGCGGGCCGCCTGGCCGTGGACGACTCCGAGCGCATCCGTCGTCTCGTCATCACGCCGGACGACGGCAGCGAGGAGATCGCCTACCCGATCACCAAGCGTGCGCGTCTGCTGGTGCAGGACGGCGACCACGTCGTCGTCGGGCAGCAGCTCGTGGCCGGTGCCGTCGACCCGAAGAAGGTGCTCCGCATCCTCGGTCCGCAGGCGGTCCAGAAGCACCTGGTCAACCAGGTGCAGGAGACCTACCGCAGCCAGGGCGTGGACATCCACGACAAGCACATCGAGGTCATCGTGCGCCAGATGCTGCGCCGCGTGACCGTGCTCGACTCGGGTGACGCGAACCTCCTGCCCGGCGAGATCGCCGAGCGCGGCCGGTTCGAGGACGAGAACCGTCGCGTCGTGTCCGAGGGTGGGACCCCCGCCTCCGGCCGCCCGGAGCTGATGGGTATCACGAAGGCGTCGCTCGCGACGGACTCGTGGCTCTCGGCGGCGTCCTTCCAGGAGACGACGAAGGTGCTCACGGAGGCCGCGATGAGCGGTCGCCGCGACTCCCTCCTCGGGCTCAAGGAGAACGTCATCCTCGGAAAGCTCATCCCGGCCGGCACGGGCCTGTCCCGCTACCGCAACGTCGCCGTCGAGCCCACCGAGGAGGCGAAGGCCGAGCTGTACCCGGCCTTCGGCTACGACGAGATCGACTACCTGCCCGTGGGCTCCGGCTCCGGCGAGGCGATCGCGCTGGAGGAGCTCGACCTCGGTCGCGGGTACGACGACTACCGCTGAGTCCGGCTGCACCGGACCGGCACCACGACGGCGGCCCGTCACCTCTGCGGAGGTGACGGGCCGCCGTCGTTCTCGCTGCGTTGACGTGTCGGGTCCGCTCCGGTACCGTCTCCTGCGGTGCCCGCACGCGCGGGCTCCTACGTGCGCGTGTCACCGACCCACCACGGATCTCGCCGGGCCAACCCCGTCGAGCCGGAGTCCGGTGCCACTGAGTGGCTGCGAGCCACCGGCGTCCCGCCCGGCCAGGTGCCAGGGTGCTGCCGGTGGCCGTCTCCAGCGTAGGGGCACGGTGTCGGGGCAGGAAGTGACGCCGTACCACACCACTCATCTCGAGACGGAGAAGCAGTGCCAACGATTCAGCAGCTGGTCCGCAAGGGCCGCTCGCCCAAGACGAGCAAGTCCAAGACCCCCGCGCTCAAGGGTTCGCCCCAGCGCCGCGGCGTCTGCACCCGCGTCTACACGACCACCCCGAAGAAGCCGAACTCGGCTCTCCGCAAGGTCGCGCGCGTGAAGCTGTCCAGCCAGATGGAGGTCACGGCCTACATCCCCGGCGTCGGTCACAACCTGCAGGAGCACTCGATCGTGCTCGTGCGCGGTGGCCGTGTGAAGGACCTTCCCGGTGTCCGCTACAAGATCGTGCGCGGCGCGCTCGACACCCAGGGTGTCCGCGGCCGTCAGCAGGCCCGCAGCCGCTACGGCGCCAAGAAGGAGAAGAAGTAATGCCTCGTAAGGGCCCCGCACCCAAGCGCCCGATCGTCGTCGACCCGGTCTACGGCTCGCCCACGGTCACCCAGCTCGTCAACCGCGTGCTGCTGGACGGCAAGAAGTCCGTCGCCGAGCGGATCGTCTACGAGGCGCTCGAGGGCGTCCGCGAGAAGACCCAGGGCGACCCCGCCGCCGTGCTCAAGCGCGCGCTCGACAACGTGCGCCCCGCGCTCGAGGTCAAGTCCCGCCGCGTCGGTGGTACCACCTACCAGGTCCCGATCGAGGTCCGCCCGGCCCGCGCCACGGCGCTGGCGATGCGGTGGCTCGTGGACTACTCGCGCCAGCGTCGCGAGAAGACCATGACCGAGCGCCTCATGAACGAGATCCTCGACGCCTCCAACGGCCTCGGTGCCGCGGTGAAGCGTCGCGAGGACGTCCACAAGATGGCCGAGTCCAACCGGGCGTTCGCGCACTACCGCTGGTGATCACGGGGCCGGCCGGTCCGCCCCGGCGGACCGGCCCCCGCACCCCCTCGGTCGCGCGCACGCGTGACCCTCTCCCTGCTCAACCCGAGAAGAAATGAGCACCTGTGGCACAGGACGTGCTGACTGACCTCAATAAGGTCCGCAACATCGGCATCATGGCGCACATCGACGCCGGCAAGACCACGACGACCGAGCGGATCCTGTTCTACACCGGCGTCAACTACAAGATCGGCGAGACGCACGACGGCGCCTCGACGACCGACTGGATGGAACAGGAGAAGGAGCGCGGCATCACGATCACGTCGGCCGCCGTGACCTGCTTCTGGAACAAGAACCAGATCAACATCATCGACACCCCCGGTCACGTGGACTTCACGGTCGAGGTCGAGCGTTCGCTGCGCGTGCTCGACGGCGCCGTCGCGGTCTTCGACGGCAAGGAGGGTGTGGAGCCGCAGTCCGAGACGGTGTGGCGCCAGGCCGACAAGTACGACGTGCCGCGCATCTGCTTCGTCAACAAGATGGACAAGCTCGGCGCCGACTTCTACTTCACGGTCGACACCATCGTCTCCCGCCTCGGTGCCAAGCCGCTGGTCATCCAGCTGCCGATCGGCGCCGAGAACGAGTTCGAGGGCGTCGTCGACCTGGTCGAGATGCGTGCGCTGCTCTGGCGCGGTGAGACCGCCATGGGTGCGAACTACACGGTCGAGGAGATCCCGGCCGACCTGGCGGACGCCGCCGAGAAGTACCGCGGCGAGCTCCTCGAGGCCGTCGCCGAGACCTCCGACGAGCTGCTCGAGAAGTTCCTCGGCGGCGAGGAGCTCACCACGGCGGAGATCAAGGCCGGCATCCGCCAGCTGACGATCAGCTCGCAGGCCTACCCGGTCCTGTGCGGTTCGGCGTTCAAGAACAAGGGCGTCCAGCCCATGCTCGACGCCGTGATCGACTACCTCCCCTCGCCGCTCGACGTGCCCGACGTCACGGGTCACGACGTGCGCGACGAGGAGAAGGCGCTGTCGCGTCCGGCCGACCTCGAGGCGCCGTTCTCCGCGCTCGCGTTCAAGGTCGCCTCGCACCCCTTCTTCGGCAAGCTCACCTTCGTGCGCATCTACTCGGGCCGCATCACGCCCGGTGCCCAGGTGCTCAACGCCACGAAGGGTAAGAAGGAGCGCATCGGGAAGCTCTTCCAGATGCACGCCAACAAGGAGATGCCGGTCGAGGAGGCCACCGCCGGGCACATCTACGCCTTCATCGGGCTCAAGGAGGTGACCACGGGGGAGACCCTGTGCGACCTCCAGAACCCGATCGTGCTCGAGTCCATGACGTTCCCGGACCCGGTCATCGAGGTCGCGATCGAGCCGAAGACGAAGGGCGACCAGGAGAAGCTCGGCGTCGCCATCCAGAAGCTCGCCGAGGAGGACCCCACCTTCCAGGTCATGCTCGACCAGGAGACCGGTCAGACGGTCATCAAGGGCATGGGCGAGCTGCACCTCGACATCCTCGTGGACCGCATGCGTCGCGAGTTCAACGTCGAGGCCAACGTCGGCAAGCCGCAGGTCGCCTACCGCGAGACCATCCGCCGCAAGGTGGAGAAGGTCGACTACACCCACAAGAAGCAGACGGGTGGGTCCGGCCAGTTCGCGAAGGTGCAGGTCACGTTCGAGCCGCTGGAGTCGGAGGAGGGCGAGCTGTACGAGTTCGTCAACGCCGTCACCGGTGGTCGCGTGCCGCGCGAGTACATCCCGAGCGTCGACGCCGGCATCCAGGACGCCCTGAGCTCCGGCGTGCTGGCGGGCTTCCCGATGGTCGGGGTCAAGGCCTCGCTCATCGACGGCGCGGCCCACGACGTCGACTCCTCGGAGATGGCGTTCAAGATCGCCGGCTCCATGGTGGCGAAGGAGGGCTTCCGCAAGGCGGACCCCGTCATCCTCGAGCCGGTCATGGACGTCGAGGTGCGCACGCCCGAGGAGTACATGGGCGACGTGATCGGCGACCTCAACTCCCGCCGTGGCATGATCCAGTCGATGGAGGACGCCAGCGGGGTTAAGGTTGTCCGCGCACTGGTTCCGTTGTCGGAGCTGTTCGGCTACATCGGTGACCTGCGGTCCAAGACCCAGGGTCGTGCCGTGTACTCGATGCAGTTCAGCAACTACGCCGAGGTTCCTCGGAACGTCGCCGAGGAGATCATCAAGAAGACCCGGGGCGAGTAGTCCCACTGGTCGACCCCAGCAGTACAAGACCCATCAGACCGTAGGACACCGCCCCAGGGAACGCCCTGACCGGCGAACGACTACCGAGTTCCAGGAGGAACCACAGTGGCTAAGGCCAAGTTCGAGCGGACCAAGCCCCACGTCAACATCGGCACGATCGGCCACGTTGACCACGGCAAGACGACGCTCACCGCTGCCATCTCGAAGGTGCTGCACGACAAGCACCCCGACCTGAACCCCTTCACGCCGTTCGACGAGATCGACAAGGCGCCGGAGGAGAAGCAGCGCGGTATCACGATCAACATCGCGCACGTCGAGTACCAGACCGAGAAGCGTCACTACGCGCACGTCGACGCCCCCGGTCACGCCGACTACATCAAGAACATGATCACGGGTGCGGCGCAGATGGACGGCGCCATCCTGGTCGTGGCCGCGACCGACGGCCCGATGGCCCAGACGCGTGAGCACGTCCTGCTCGCCCGTCAGGTCGGCGTGCCGTACCTGCTCGTCGCGCTCAACAAGTCCGACATGGTCGACGACGAGGAGATCCTCGAGCTCGTCGAGATGGAGGTCCGCGAGCTGCTGTCCTCGCAGGGCTTCGACGGCGACGACGCCCCGGTCATCCGCGTCTCGGGCCTCAAGGCCCTCGAGGGCGACCCGGAGTGGGTCGCCACGGTCGAGGCGCTCATGGACGCCGTCGACGAGTCGGTCCCGGAGCCGCAGCGCGACATGGACAAGCCGTTCCTCATGCCGATCGAGGACGTCTTCACGATCACCGGTCGTGGCACCGTCGTCACCGGCAAGGTCGAGCGCGGCAAGCTGCCGATCAACTCCGAGGTCGAGATCGTCGGCATCCGCGACGCCCAGAAGACCACGGTCACGGGCATCGAGATGTTCCACAAGCAGATGGACGAGGCGTGGGCCGGCGAGAACTGCGGCCTCCTGCTCCGCGGCATCAAGCGCGAGGACGTCGAGCGCGGCCAGGTCGTCGTGAAGCCGGGCACCAACACGCCGCACACCAACTTCGAGGGCCAGGTCTACATCCTGTCCAAGTCGGAGGGTGGGCGTGACAACCCGTTCTACTCGAACTACCGCCCGCAGTTCTACTTCCGCACCACGGACGTCACCGGCGTCATCACGCTGCCCGAGGGCACCGAGATGGTTCTCCCCGGCGACAACACCGAGATGTCGGTGGAGCTCATCCAGCCCATCGCCATGGAGGAGGGCCTCGGCTTCGCGATCCGCGAGGGCGGCCGGACCATCGGTTCGGGCAAGGTCACCAAGATCATCAAGTGATCCCTGCCCGCGCGAGCGGGTGACGGAGAGCTGATCCACGAGAGCCCGGGAGCTGCTGCTCCCGGGCTCTCGTGCGTCCGGCGGCTGTGTGCGGACCGCGCGCCGGCGACGGGTAGCGGCGACGCGGAGACGTGAGCGGATGCACATCCGCCGCGGATTGGCCAGGGCGCAGCTCCTGTGGCAGACTGTCACGGTTGCCTCGTGGGAACGAGACTCGTGCGTGCGCGCAGGGCGTGCAGACGGCGAGCGGACCGGACCAGATCCGGGCGCTGCTTTCTGCCCTCTGCGGGTCGCGCTCGGGTCTCGATCCCGGCAGCCATCGCCGCCCAGCCGTCACCGGCCGGGCGCACAGACCCCGACTCGAGTACCGGCTCGCAGCACGCGAGTGCGCCGCCCGGGTAGGTCGCATGCGCGACACGCCCGAGCGCGGGGGTCGGTCAGCAGTTCACGAGCGGTAACGACGAGAGAGAGTCAGACAGCTATGGCGGGACAGAAGATCCGCATCCGGCTGAAGTCCTACGACCACGAGGTCATCGACAGCTCGGCGCGCAAGATCGTCGACACGGTGACCCGTGCCGGTGCAACGGTGGTCGGCCCCGTGCCGCTGCCGACGGAGAAGAACGTGTACTGCGTCATCCGTTCTCCGCACAAGTACAAGGACAGCCGCGACCACTTCGAGATGCGCACCCACAAGCGCCTCATCGACATCATCGACCCGACGCCGAAGGCCGTCGACTCGCTCATGCGTCTCGACCTCCCGGCGGACGTCAACATCGAGATCAAGCTCTGAGGATCCGACCATGACTTCCACAACCACCAGCCCCGCCGTGACGGCGCTGCTCGGGACGAAGCTCGGCATGACCCAGGTCTGGGACGACGCCGGCAAGCTCGTCCCGGTGACGGTCGTCCGCGTCGGTACCAACGTGGTCTCGGCCGTCCGCACGCAGGAGACGGACGGCTACGAGGCCGTGCAGCTCGCGTTCGGTCAGATCGACCCGCGCAAGGTGAGCCAGCCCCTCAAGGGCCACTTCGCCGCGGCCGGCGTCACGCCGCGCCGCCACGTCGTCGAGATCCGCACCGCGTCCGCGGGTGTGACCCCCGGGACCGAGATCACCGCCGAGGCCTTCGAGGCCGGCGCGAAGGTCGACGTCATCGGCACCACCAAGGGCAAGGGCACCGCCGGTGTCATGAAGCGTCACGGCTTCTCCGGCGTCGGCGCCTCCCACGGTGCGCACCGCAACCACCGCAAGCCCGGCTCGATCGGTGGCGCCTCGACGCCGTCGCGCGTCTTCAAGGGCATGCGCATGGCCGGTCGCATGGGTAACGCCCGCAAGACGATCCAGAACCTGACGATCCACTCGGTCGACGTCGCCGCCGGGCTCCTCCTGGTCGCGGGCCCCGTGCCCGGCGCCAAGGGCTCGCTCGTCGTCGTCCGCACCGCCGTGAAGGGGGCGTGACCATGACCTCCATCGACGTCATCGACGCCACGGGCGCGAAGGCCGGCCAGGCCGACCTCCCCGCCGAGGTCTTCGACGTGACCACCAACGTGCCGCTGATCCACCAGGTCGTGGTGGCGCAGCTCGCCGCGGCCCGCCAGGGCACGCACAAGACCAAGACGCGGGCCGAGGTCCGTGGTGGCGGCAAGAAGCCGTACAAGCAGAAGGGCACCGGTCGTGCCCGTCAGGGTTCGACCCGCGCGCCGCAGTTCGCCGGCGGTGGTGTGGTCCACGGCCCGACGCCGCGCGACTACAGCCAGCGCACGCCCAAGAAGATGAAGGCCGCCGCCCTCCGCGGCGCCCTGTCCGACCGGGCGCGCGCCGGCCGCGTGCACGTCGTCTCCGACCTCGCGGTCGAGACGCCGTCGACGAAGGCCGCCCTCACGGCGCTGCGCGCCGCCACCTCGGCGAACCGCGTGCTCGCCGTCGTCGGACGCGACGAGGACGTGGCGTGGCTCAGCCTGCGCAACGTCGTCGAGGTCCACCTCGTGAGCCCCGACCAGCTGAACACCTACGACGTCCTCGTCAACGACGACGTCGTGTTCACCTCGGCCGCGCTCGAGGCCTTCCTGGCCGGCGCCGTCGTGGTGCCCGTGCCGACCACCGAGGAGGACGCCAAGTGAGCGCCATCGGCAAGGACCCGCGCGACATCCTGATCGCGCCGGTCGTCTCCGAGAAGAGCTACAGCCTGCTCGACGCGGGCAAGTACACCTTCCTCGTCGACCCCCGCGCCAACAAGACCGAGATCAAGATCGCGGTCGAGCAGGTGTTCGGGGTCAAGGTTGCCGACGTCAACACGCTCAACCGGCCGGGCAAGTCCCGCCGCACGCGCGTCGGCATCGGCAAGCGCAAGGACACCAAGCGCGCGATCGTCACGCTGCGCGAGGGCTCGATCGACATCTTCGGCGGTCCGGTCTCCTGACCGGCGTCGATGGGATGAGGACCTAGATCATGGGAATCCGTAAGTACAAGCCGACGACGCCGGGCCGGCGCGGTTCGTCCGTCGCCGACTTCGTCGAGATCACCCGGTCGACGCCTGAGAAGTCGCTCGTGCGTCCGCTCAGCAAGACCGGTGGCCGCAACTCGACCGGCCGCATCACCACCCGCCACAAGGGTGGTGGCCACAAGCGCGCCTACCGCGTGATCGACTTCCGTCGTCACGACAAGGACGGCGTGCCCGCCAAGGTCGCGCACATCGAGTACGACCCCAACCGCACGGCGCGCATCGCGCTGCTGCACTACGCGGACGGCGAGAAGCGCTACATCATCGCGCCGAACAAGCTCCGTCAGGGCGACCCGATCGAGCAGGGGCCGAACGCCGACATCAAGCCCGGCAACAACCTGCCGATGCGCAACATCCCCACGGGTACGGTCATCCACGCCGTGGAGCTGCGCCCCGGTGGCGGCGCGAAGATCGCCCGCTCGGCGGGGGCCTCCGTGCAGCTCGTCGCGAAGGACGGCCCCTACGCCCAGCTGCGCATGCCGTCCGGCGAGATCCGCAACGTCGACGTCCGCTGCCGCGCGACGGTCGGCGAGGTCGGCAACGCCGAGCAGTCGAACATCAACTGGGGCAAGGCCGGCCGCATGCGCTGGAAGGGCAAGCGCCCGACCGTCCGCGGTGTCGCCATGAACCCGGTCGACCACCCGCACGGTGGTGGTGAGGGCAAGACCTCCGGTGGACGCCACCCGGTCAGCCCGTGGGGCAAGCCCGAGGGCCGCACCCGTCGTCCTGGCAAGCCGAGCGACAAGCTCATCGTGCGCCGTCGGCGTACCGGCAAGAAGCGCTGATAGGGAGTACGAAGCATGCCTCGCAGCCTGAAGAAGGGCCCCTTCGTCGACGGCCACCTCCAGAAGAAGGTGGACGTGCAGAACGAGAAGGGCACGAAGAACGTCATCAAGACGTGGTCGCGCCGGTCGATGATCACGCCTGATTTCCTCGGTCACACGTTCGCGGTGCACGACGGCCGCAAGCACGTCCCGGTGTTCGTCACCGAGTCGATGGTCGGGCACAAGCTCGGAGAGTTCGCCCCGACCCGCACCTACCGTGGCCACGACAAGGACGACCGCAAGGCCCGTCGCCGCTGACGCGGGGACGGAACCTGACGGTCGTAGAAAAGGACAGACACATGGAAGCCAAGGCGCAGGTGCGGTACCTCCGCGTCACGCCCCAGAAGGCTCGCCGCGTCGTGGACACCATCCGTGGCAAGCGGGCCGAGGAGGCGGTGGCACTGCTGGGGTTCGCCCCCAGGCCGCCGCCGTCGACGTGCGCAAGCTCGTCAGCAGCGCGATCGCCAACGCCCGGGTGAAGGCCGACGCCGCGAGCGTCCGGTTCGACCCGAGCGAGCTCGTCATCGCGGAGGCGTTCGTGGACGAGGGCCCGACGCTCAAGCGGATCCGTCCGCGTGCCCAGGGCGCGCCGCGCGCGTCCTCAAGCGCACCAGCCACATCACGGTGATCGTGGCGCCGAAGGAAGGGGCTCGCTGATGGGCCAGAAGGTCAACCCGCTCGGGTTCCGGCTCGGCATCACGACCGAGCACCGTTCGAAGTGGTTCGCCGACTCGACCAAGCCGGGTCAGCGCTACCGCGACTACGTCCGCGAGGACGTGCAGATCCGCCGTCTGATGTCGGCGGGCCTCGAGCGCGCCGGCGTGTCGAAGGTGCAGATCGAGCGCACCCGTGACCGCGTGCACGTCACGCTGCACACCGCGCGTCCGGGCATCGTCATCGGTCGCCGCGGCGCCGAGGCCGACCGCCTGCGCGGCGAGCTCGAGAAGCTCACGGGCAAGCAGGTCACCCTGAACATCCACGAGGTCAAGAACCCCGAGCTGGACGCCCAGCTCGTGGCGCAGGGCATCGCGGAGCAGCTCGCCAGCCGCGTCGCTTTCCGTCGCGCCATGCGCAAGGGCATGCAGTCCGCGCAGCGCGCGGGGGCCAAGGGCATCCGGGTGCAGTGCTCGGGCCGCCTGGGCGGCGCCGAGATGAGCCGCAAGGAGTTCTACCGCGAGGGCCGCGTGCCCCTGCACACGCTCCGCGCGAACATCGACTACGGCTTCTTCGAGGCGCGCACCACCTTCGGTCGCATCGGCGTGAAGGTCTGGATCTACAAGGGCGACATGACCGAGCGCGAGTACGCGGCCGAGCAGGCCGGCGCGCCGGCCCGCGGCCGTGGCCCGCGTCCCGACCGTGGCGACCGCCCCCGCGGCCGTCGCGACGAGGGCACCGCCCCCGCCGCTGCGCCCACCGAGGCGGCTCCGGCCGCCACCGGAACGGAGGCCTGACACCGATGCTTATCCCCAGGCGGACCAAGCACCGCAAGCAGCACCACCCGAAGCGTCGCGGCGCCGCCACCGGCGGTACCGCGATCTCGTTCGGCGAGTTCGGCATCCAGGCGGTCGAGGGTGGTTACCTCACCAACCGTCAGATCGAGTCGGCACGTATCGCCATGACCCGTCACATCAAGCGTGGTGGAAAGGTGTGGATCAACATCTACCCCGACCGTCCGCTGACCAAGAAGCCGGCCGAGACCCGCATGGGTTCCGGTAAGGGTTCGGTCGAGTGGTGGATCGCCAACATCAAGCCCGGTCGCGTGCTCTTCGAGCTGGCCGGCGTCCCCGAGCCCCTGGCGCGCGAGGCCATGCGCCGCGCGCAGCACAAGCTCCCGATGAAGACCCGCTTCTTGCGGCGCGAGGGTGGTGACCTCTGATGGCAGTGGGTTCGAAGGACCTGCAGACGTCCGAGCTGGACGGCATGGACGACGAGCGTCTCGTCGCCGAGCTGCGCAAGGCCAAGGACGAGCTGTTCCACCTCCGGTTCGCCTCGGCGACCGGCCAGCTGGAGAGCCACGGGCGCCTCAAGGAGGTCAAGCGCGACATCGCGCGGATCTACACGGTCCTGCGTGAGCGCGAGCTCGGGATCCGTACCGCCCCGACGAGCGTGAAGTGAGCGAAGCAATGACGAACGACGCTGTGACGCAGGACGTCACCGACGAGACGCGGCCCTACCGCAAGACGCGCCAGGGCTACGTGGTCAGCGACAAGATGGACAAGACCGTCGTGGTCGAGCTCGAGGACCGGGTCAAGCACCCGCTCTACGGCAAGGTCATCCGTCGCACGACCAAGGTCAAGGCGCACGACGAGGTCGAGACCGCCGGCATCGGCGACCTCGTCCTCATCATGGAGACGCGGCCGCTCTCCGCCACCAAGCGGTGGCGCGTGGTCGAGGTCATCGAGAAGGCTCGCTGACCACCAGTAATTATCCGTTCGGCCAGGCCCGGCACATGCCGAGAACCGGCACGACGACAGGAGCAGGTTCATGATCCAGCAGGAGTCGCGACTGAAGGTCGCCGACAACACGGGTGCCAAGGAGATCCTCTGCATCCGCGTTCTCGGTGGCTCAGGCCGTCGCTACGCCGGCATCGGCGACACCATCGTCGCCACCGTCAAGGACGCCATCCCCGGTGGCAACGTCAAGAAGGGCGACGTCGTCAAGGCGGTCGTGGTGCGCACCCGCAAGGAGCGCCGCCGTCCCGACGGTTCCTACATCCGTTTCGACGAGAACGCGGCCGTCATCCTCAAGCAGGACGGCGAGCCCCGTGGCACGCGCATCTTCGGCCCGGTCGGGCGCGAGCTGCGTGACAAGAAGTTCATGCGCATCGTCTCGCTCGCCCCGGAGGTGATCTGAGTTATGGCGAAGATCAAGAAGGGCGACCTCGTCGTCGTGATCTCCGGCAGCCGCGCCGACCGCGGCAAGCAGGGCCGTGTCCTCGAGGTGTTCACCGAGACCAACCGCGTGGTGGTCGAGGGCATCAAGCGCGTCACGAAGCACACCAAGGTGTCGCAGTCGCAGCGCGGCAGCCGCACGGGTGGCATCGAGACCGTCGAGGCCCCGATCCACATCAGCAACGTGATGCTCGTCGACCCGGAGTCCAAGAAGGGCACCCGGATCGGCTACCGCACCGAGGAAGTCGAGCGCGACGGCCGCAAGCGCACCGTCAGGGTCCGCATCGCCAAGCGCTCCGGTAAGGACGTGTGATGACCGAGACCATCGACACCACCGAGCAGGTCGAGGGCGCCACCAAGGTGGCTCCCCGCCTCAAGACCCGCTACCGCGCGGAGATCGTCCCAGCGCTGCGCGAGGAGTTCGCCTTCCCGAACGTCAACCAGGTTCCCGGCCTCGCGAAGGTCGTCGTGAACATGGGTGTGGGCGACGCGGCGCGCGACTCCAAGCTCATCGAGGGCGCGATCCGCGACCTCTCGCTGATCACGGGTCAGAAGCCGCAGGTCACCAAGGCCCGCAAGTCCATCGCGCAGTTCAAGCTCCGCGAGGGCCAGCCGATCGGTGCGCACACCACGCTGCGCGGCGACCGCATGTGGGAGTTCGTCGACCGTCTGGTTTCGATCGCCCTCCCGCGCATCCGCGACTTCCGTGGTCTCTCGCCGAAGCAGTTCGACGGTCGGGGCAACTACACGTTCGGTCTGACCGAGCAGTCGATGTTCCACGAGATCGACCAGGACTCCATCGACCGCGTGCGCGGCATGGACATCACGGTCGTGACCACCGCAACGTCCGACGACGAGGGCCGGTCGCTCCTGCGCCACCTCGGCTTCCCGTTCAAGGAGAACTGACATGGCGAAGACCGCCCTGGTGCGCAAGGCCGCCGGCAAGCAGAAGTTCGCCGTGCGGGGCTACACGCGCTGCAACCGCTGCGGGCGTCCCCGCTCGGTGTACCGCAAGTTCGGCCTGTGCCGCATCTGCCTGCGGGAGATGGCCCTCGCGGGTCAGCTCCCCGGCATCACCAAGAGCAGCTGGTAACAACTACGCCGCAGGTCCCCACCTGTTTCAGGTGGGGGAAACCACGGCGAGGAAGGGCACGAGCCCGATGACGATGACAGACCCCATCGCAGACATGCTCACGCGTCTGCGCAACGCGAACTCCGCGTACCACGAGACGGTCAAGATGCCGTACTCGAAGCTCAAGTCGCACATCGCCGAGATCCTCCAGGCGGAGGGTTACATCGCGGGATGGAGCGAGGAGGAGGCCGAGGTCGGCAAGACCCTCGTGCTGAACCTCAAGTTCGGCCCCCAGCGCGAGCGCTCGCTCGCCGGTGTGCGCCGCGTGTCGAAGCCCGGCCTGCGCGTGTACGCCAAGTCCACCAACCTGCCCCAGGTGCTCGGCGGCCTGGGCGTGGCGATCCTGTCCACGTCCTCCGGTCTGCTCACCGACCGTCAGGCTGCGAAGAAGGGCGTGGGTGGGGAAGTCCTCGCCTACGTCTGGTAAGGGAGGAACGACAATGTCCCGCATTGGGAAGATCCCGGTCGTGGTCCCCGCAGCCGTCGACGTCTCGCTCGCCGAGCGCGTCGTGACGGTCAAGGGCCCGAAGGGCACGCTGACGCACACGGTCCCGAACCCGATCGAGGTGTCGCACACCGACGGCACGCTCGTGGTGACGCGTCCGAACGACGAGCGCCTCTCGCGCTCGCTGCACGGCCTCACGCGCACGCTGCTGGCGAACCTCATCACCGGCGTGACCGACGGCTACGAGAAGAAGCTCGAGATCGTCGGCACCGGTTACCGCGTGGTGGCCAAGGGCAGCGACCTCGAGTTCGCGCTCGGTTTCAGCCACCCCGTCACGGTGAAGGCGCCCGCGGGCATCACCTTCGCCGTCGAGTCGCCCACGAAGTTCTCGGTGGCCGGCATCGACAAGCAGCAGGTCGGCGAGGTCGCCGCCAACATCAGGAAGATCCGCAAGCCGGAGCCCTACAAGGGCAAGGGCGTGCGGTACGCGGGCGAGCAGGTCCGCCGCAAGGTCGGAAAGGCTGGTAAGTAGCCATGGCGATCTCCATCAAGTCGGCTGGCAAGTCGACGGTGAAGGCCCGCAAGCGCCGCCACCTCCGCATCCGCAAGCGCCTCGTCGGCACCGCCGAGCGTCCGCGCCTCGTGGTCACCCGGTCCGCGCGCCACATCGTGGCGCAGATCGTGGACGACGCCACGGGCACGACGCTCGCCTCGGCCAGCACGCTCGAGGCCGACCTCCGCGCGAGCTCCGACGTCAAGGTCGACAAGGCCAAGACGGTCGGCGGCCTCGTCGCCAAGCGCGCCGTCGCCGCCGGGGTGACCACCGTGGTCTTCGACCGCGGCGGGAACGCGTACCACGGCCGTGTCGCCGCCGTCGCCGACGGCGCCCGCGAGGAGGCCTGTCCCTGTGATGACCTTCCGCAAGCACGAGAGGAACATCTGATGGCTGCACCGCAGCGCACCAGGACCGCCGGGGCACCGACCACCGGGACCGGCGGCAACGAGAACGACCGCGCCGGCGGCCGCGGCGAGCGTCGCGGTGGCGGCGACCGTCGTGGTGACCGCGGCGGTCGCGACGCCGAGCGCAGCCAGTTCGTCGAGCGCGTCGTCACGATCAACCGCGTCGCCAAGGTCGTCAAGGGCGGTCGTCGCTTCAGCTTCACGGCCCTCGTGGTCGTGGGCGACGGCGACGGAACGGTCGGCGTCGGCTACGGCAAGGCCAAGGAGGTCCCCTCCGCGATCGCCAAGGGTGTCGAGGAGGCGAAGAAGAACTTCTTCCGCGTCCCGCGCATCGGCAGCACCATCCCGCACGTCGTGCAGGGTGAGGCCGCCGCGGGCGTCGTCTTCCTCCGTCCCGCCTCGCCGGGTACCGGGGTCATCGCGGGCGGTCCCGTCCGCGCGGTCCTCGACTGCGCCGGCATCCACGACGTGCTGAGCAAGTCGCTCGGTTCGTCGAACGCGATCAACATCGTCCACGCGACGGTGGAGGCCCTGCGCTCGCTCGAGCAGCCCGAGGCCGTGGCGGCTCGCCGCGGTCTCCCGCTCGAGCACGTCGTGCCCGCCCCGCTCCTGCGCGCCCAGGCCGCCGGTCGGGCCGAGGCCGCCGCGAAGATCTCGGCGGGGGTGTCCTGATGGCACAGCTCCAGGTCACGCAGACCAAGTCCGCCATCGGCGGGAAGCAGAACCAGCGCAACACGCTGCGCACGCTCGGCCTCGGCAAGATCGGCCGCGTGACGGTCCGTGAGGACAACGCCCAGGTGCGCGGCATGATCCAGGTGGTCAACCACCTGGTGAAGGTCGAGGAGGTCGACTGATGGCAGAGTCGAAGAAGAGCGCGGCCGCGAAGGCCGACGAGAAGGAGGTGACTCCGGCGTCGCGGACGCTGCGGGTCCACCACCTGCGTCCCGCCCCCGGTGCCCACACCCCGAAGACCCGCGTGGGTCGCGGTGAGGGCTCGAAGGGTAAGACGGCCGGCCGCGGTACCAAGGGTACGAAGGCTCGCTACCAGGTGCCTGCCGGCTTCGAGGGTGGGCAGATGCCGATGCACATGCGCCTCCCGAAGCTGCGCGGGTTCACCAACCCGTTCCGCACCGAGTACCAGGTCGTGAACCTGGACCGGCTCGCGGAGCTGTTCCCCCAGGGCGGCACGATCACGGTCGACGACCTGGCCGCGGCCGGGGCGGTCCGCCCCAACCGTCCGGTCAAGGTGCTCGGCACCGGCGACCTCGGCGGTGTGAAGCTCGACATCACGGCACAGCGGTTCTCCGCCAGCGCGAGGGACAAGATCCTCGCCGCCGGCGGCAGCGCCACTCAGGCCTGAGCACGACGGGTGGCGACGTAGGGTTCTCTACGTCGCCACCCGTCGTCGTCTCTCGTCCCTCCGCGCCCCCGCGCGGGGGACCACCCCCACCTGACCTGGAGGAAGCGTGCTAGGCGCATTCGCTCAAGCGTTTCGGACCCCCGACCTGAGGCGCAAGCTGCTGTTCACGATGGGGATCATCGCGATCTTCCGCCTGGGGTCGTTCATCCCCAGCCCCGGGGTGAACTACGCCAACGTCCAGATCTGCGTCGGCCAGTCCGGCGACAACGACATCCTGGGCCTGATCAACCTGTTCTCCGGCGGTGCACTGCTGCAGCTGTCGGTGTTCGCGCTCGGGATCATGCCGTACATCACGGCCAGCATCATCGTGCAGCTGCTCCGTGTGGTCATCCCGCGGTTCGAGGCGCTGCACAAGGAGGGCCAGTCGGGTACCGCGAAGCTCACGCAGTACACCCGCTACCTCACGATCTTCCTGGCGATCCTCCAGGCCACCACCATCGTCACCACCGCGCGCACCGGTGTGCTGTTCCAGGGCTGTGGTGCCTCGGGCGACGCCACACCCGTCATCGCCGACGACAGCATCATCACCATCCTGCTGGTCATCCTGACGATGACCGCCGGCACCGGCCTCGTCATGTGGCTCGCCGAGCTGGTGACCGAGCGCGGCGTCGGCAACGGCATGTCGCTGCTGATCTTCATCTCGATCGCCGCCAGCTTCCCGACCGCGCTCTGGTCCGTGACGCAGACGCCCGGTGGCGCGACGACGTTCGCGATCGTGATGGCGATGGCGCTGGTGCTCATCGTCGCCGTCGTCTTCGTCGAGCAGTCGCAGCGCCGCATCCCGGTGCAGTACGCCAAGCGCATGGTCGGTCGCCGCACCTACGGCGGGACCAGCACCTACATCCCGATCAAGATCAACATGTCCGGCGTCATCCCGGTGATCTTCGCGTCCTCGATCCTGGCGCTGCCGACGCTCGCGGCCCAGTTCGGGGACCAGAGCGAGGGCTGGGTCCAGTGGATCCTCGTCAACGTCGCCGACCCGGGTGCGCCGCTGCACCTGGCGATCTTCGCCGTGATGATCCTGTTCTTCGCCTTCTTCTACACCTCGATCACGTTCAACCCGGACGAGACCGCGGACAACATGAAGCGCTACGGCGGGTTCGTGCCGGGCTACCGTGCCGGCCGCCCGACGGCGGAGTACCTGCGCTACGTGGTCACCCGCATCACGTCGGCCGGGTCGATCTACCTGCTGATCGTGGCGCTGATCCCGACGATCGCGTTCGTGGCCCTCGGCATCAGTGCGAGCGTGCCGTTCGGTGGCACGTCGCTGCTGATCATCGTGGGCGTCGGCCTCGAGACGGTGAAGCAGATCGACAGCCAGCTGCAGCAGCGGCACTACGAGGGGATCCTGAAGTGACGCGTCTGGTGATCATGGGCCCGCAGGGCTCGGGCAAGGGCACCCAGGCGGTCCGCGTCGCCGAGGCGCTGGGGATCCCGGCGATCTCGACCGGGGACATCTTCCGGGCGAACATCAAGGGTGACACCGAGCTGGGGCGTCTCGCGCGGTCCTACACGGACCGGGGCGAGCTCGTCCCGGACGAGGTGACCAACAGCATGGTGCGCGACCGCCTCGCGCAGGAGGACGCCACGGGCGGGTTCCTGCTCGACGGCTACCCCCGCAACGCCGCCCAGGTGGCCGAGCTCGACGCGATCCTCGAGGGCAGCGGCACCGCGCTCGACGGCGTCGTCGAGCTCGACGTCGCCGAGGACGAGCTGCTCGAGCGGCTCTCCCGGCGCGCCGAGCTCGAGGGTCGGGCCGACGACACCCCTGACGCCATCCGCCGCAGGCTCGCGGTCTACCACGAGCAGACGGCGCCGCTGGCGGACGCGTACGCCGCGCGCGGGATCCACGCCCGTGTGGCCGGTGCCGGTGAGGTCGAGGCGATCACCGCCGCCGTCCTCCACGCGGTCCGGCAGCTGACCGACTGACGCCCGCCCCGGGTGGCGGCGATCCGTCGGCGCCCGGGGACGGGGGAGCGGTGGACGTCGCACGACCGCGTTCGCCGGGCCGCGCGCGATCGCGTATGCTTGCCCGTTGGGTCTGCGCTCAGGCGCAGCGCCCGCCGGCGGATCCCTGACGGGAGACCCGCCACCACCCGCGGACCCCTCACCGGGAGCCGCACCGTGCCACGACCGCGTGGCGCCCCGAGGAGTTAGTGGAGGACATGGGGAAGAAGGACAACGTCATCGAGATCGAGGGTGTCGTGGTCGAGGCGCTGCCGAACGCGATGTTCCGCGTGGAGCTGAGCAACGGTCACAAGGTGCTCGCCATGATCTCCGGGAAGATGCGGCAGAACTACATCCGGATCCTCCCCGAGGACCGGGTCGTCGTCGAGCTCACGCCCTACGACCTGTCCCGCGGCCGCATCGTCTACCGCTACAAGTAACACCCGCCACTCACGCAAGCCGCTGCCCGCAGGGCGTGCGGCGGCAAGGAACGATCATGAAGGTCAAGCCCAGCGTCAAGCCGATCTGCGACAAGTGCAAGGTGATCCGCCGGCACGGTCGCGTCATGGTGATCTGCGAGAACCTGCGCCACAAGCAGCGCCAGGGCTGAACACCCTGGCAGGTGGCACCACCGCCACCAGCGCGTCGTCACCGCCGCGCGAGTGCCCTGAGCACCCGCGCGGCGACCCCCGGTCCGGAGGCCGGGGCCCTCGATCCGAGGGATGACGAGGCGACCGACCTCCGGTTGCACGACGGAGACACCGCATGGCACGTCTTGTCGGCGTCGACCTCCCCCGCGACAAGCGGCTCGAGGTGGCGCTCACCTACATCTTCGGAATCGGCCGCACCCGTGCGGACGAGACCCTCGCCGCGACGGGCATCAGCCCCGACCTGCGGGTGCGCGAGCTCGGCGACGCCGAGCTCGTCGCGCTGCGCGACCACATCGAGGCGAACTACAAGACCGAGGGCGACCTTCGCCGCGAGGTCGCAGCCGACATCCGCCGCAAGGTCGAGATCGGTTCGTACGAGGGCCTCCGGCACCGCCGCGGCCTTCCGGTGCGCGGTCAGCGCACGAAGACCAACGCGCGTACCCGCAAGGGTCCGAAGCGGACCGTGGCCGGCAAGAAGAAGGCCGGTCGCAAGTAGCCGCTCTGGCCGTCGCCCCGCGACGGCCGGCGGTCCGACGACCTCGACGAAGGACGAGTAGATGCCTCCCAAGACCCGCGCCGCCTCCGGCGCCCGCAAGACGCGCCGCAAGGAGAAGAAGAATGTCTCCCACGGTCACGCGTACATCAAGTCGACGTTCAACAACACGATCGTCTCCATCACGGACCCCTCGGGTGCCGTGATCGCCTGGGCCTCCTCCGGCCAGGTCGGCTTCAAGGGTTCGCGCAAGTCGACCCCGTTCGCGGCGCAGCTCGCCGCCGAGGCCGCCGCCCGCCGCGCCCAGGAGCACGGCATGAAGAAGGTCGACGTCTTCGTGAAGGGCCCGGGTTCGGGCCGCGAGACCGCGATCCGCTCGCTCCAGGCCACCGGCCTGGAGGTCGGCTCGATCTCCGACGTGACGCCCCAGGCGCACAACGGCGTTCGTCCGCCCAAGCGCCGTCGCGTCTGATCGCGTCCCACCGCTGATCCACCGCTCGCCGGTGGGTGCCACGCGCACCCACCGGCGCAGCCGCGCCGGTGGCACCCCGCCACCGGCTCCTCGCACGGACGTCAAATAGCGGACGTCCCAAGGAAGGAACCACCGTGCTCATCGCACAGCGCCCCACCCTGACCGAAGAGGTCGTCGCCGACAACCGTTCGCGGTTCGTCATCGAGCCCCTCGAGCCCGGCTTCGGCTACACGCTCGGCAACTCGATGCGTCGCACCCTCCTGTCCTCCATCCCCGGTGCCGCCGTCACCAGCATCCGCATCGACGGCGTGCTGCACGAGTTCACCACCGTGGACGGGGTGAAGGAGGACGTCACCGAGATCATCCTCAACATCAAGAACGTCGTCGTCTCCTCGGAGAACGACGAGCCGGTCGTGATGTACCTGCGCAAGCAGGGTCCCGGTGTCGTGACCGCCGCCGACATCACCCCGCCGGCCGGCGTGGAGATCCACAACCCGGACCTCCACATCGCCACGGTCAACGGCAAGGGCAAGCTCGAGGTCGAGCTGACGGTGGAGCGCGGCCGCGGCTACGTCTCGGCCCAGCAGAACAAGGCCTACGACAGCGAGATCGGCCGCATCCCGGTCGACTCGATCTACTCCCCGGTCCTGAAGGTCACGTACAAGGTCGAGGCCACGCGTGTCGAGCAGCGCACCGACTTCGACCGTCTCGTGGTCGACGTCGAGACGAAGCGTGCGATCTCGCCGCGCGACGCCGTCGCGTCCGCCGGCAAGACGCTCGTGGAGCTGTTCGGTCTCGCCCGCGAGCTGAACACCGCGGCCGAGGGCATCGAGATCGGCCCCTCGCCGACCGACGTCGAGCTCGCGCAGGACCTGGCCCTCCCGATCGAGGACCTGGACCTGACGATCCGCTCGTACAACTGCCTCAAGCGCGAGGGCATCCACTCCGTGGGTGAGCTCGTGGCCCGCAGCGAGGCCGACCTCCTGGACATCCGCAACTTCGGCGCCAAGTCGATCGTGGAGGTCAAGGAGAAGCTGGCCGGCCTGGGGCTCTCGCTCAAGGACAGCCCGGCCGACTTCGACCCGTCGCTCGTGGCCGACGCCTACGACGGCGACGACGCGGACTTCGACCAGAACTTCAGCTGACCACCACCATTTCGAGGTCGCCTGAGGTGACCTGACCCGAGGAGACACCATGCCCACGCCCACCAAGGGCCCCCGCCTCGGAGGCGGACCGGCACACGAGCGACTCATGCTGGGGAACCTGGCCACGTCGCTGTTCGAGCACCGTCGCATCACGACGACGGAGGCGAAGGCCAAGCGCCTGCGCCCGCTCGCCGAGCGGATGGTCACGTTCGCGAAGCGCGGCGACCTCGCCGCGCGCCGTCGCGTCATGACGGTCGTCAAGGACAAGGGCGTCGTGCACGCCCTGTTCACGGAGATCGCCCCGCTCGTCGCGGATCGTCCCGGCGGCTACACCCGCATCACCAAGGTCGGCCCGCGCAAGGGCGACAACGCCCCCATGGCGGTCATCGAGCTGGTGCTCGAGCCGCTCAGCGCCAAGCAGGCCACGGTCGCCGAGGCGACGGCCGCGACGCGCCGAGCCTCGAAGAAGGGCGACGCCCCGGTGCAGGACGCGCCGGTCGAGGACGCGCCCGTCGACGAGACGGCCGAAGCTCCCGCGGAGAAGGCCGACGAGGCCGACGCCAAGTGAGTCGTGGCGAGGCCCGGACCGCAGCTGCGGTCCGGGCCTCGTCGCACCCCGGGCGAGGATGGTGCGCATGACCGGTGCCGCAGCCCCCACCCGCGTCGTGCTCGTGCACGGCGTGCGCACCTCGGCGACGATGTGGCGCGCGCAGGTCGCGACGCTGGCCACGCACGGGTACGAGGCTGTCGCCGTCGACCTGCCGGGGCACGGGACACGGCGCGACGAACCGTTCACCCTGGCCCGTGCGTGCGCGGTCCTGGACGAGGCGGTGGCGGGAGCGGCGGGGCGCGTGGTCGTCGTCGGGCTCTCGCTCGGTGGCTACGTGACGCTGCACTGGGCGGCGCGCGGCGGTCGCTGCGACGGCGTCGTCGTCTCCTCGTGCACGGCGCTGCCCGGCACCCCGGTGCACCGGGCCTTCATCGCGATCTCACGGGTGATCGGCGCGAGCGGTGGCGGCGCGGACCGCCTGAGCGGGATCGCCGCCCGGCTGGCCGTCGGGGCGAGCGGCGCGGTCGACGTCGGGGCGGGCGGTCTCGCGAGCGCGGGCCAGGCGGCGACGCTGACCGCGGTGCTCGCCGCGAACCCGCTCGCGGATCTCGCCGCGCTCGAGGACCGGGGCCTCCCGCTGCGCTTCGTCATCGGGGAGTGGGACCACTTCCGCCTCGACGAGCGAGCGTTCCGCGCGGCCGCGCCGTCGGCGTCCTGGGTCCTCGTGCGCCGGGCGAACCACCTCGTGAGCCTCCACCGGCCGCGCGCCTACGGCCGGGCCCTGCTGGACGCGCTCGAGGCCGTCAGCGGCTGATCGACCAGGCGCGCACGCCGCCGACGATCCCGGCGGAGTTCGGGACCACGACGACGTCGTCACCCAGCCGTTCCACGGTGGCCGCGCTCACCCGTCGCGCGTTGCCGCCGCCCAGGTACAGGCGGTCCCAGACGAGCACGGGGGCCAGGGCCTCGACCACGCGCCGCACGCGCCGCGACCAGTGGGCGTCCCCGAGCCGGAGCCGCTCGTGCTCGCCGATGTACTCGTCGTAGGTCAGGCCCCACCGGACGGGCGCCTGGCTCAGCTCGAGGTGCGGGGCCAGGCGGCCGCCGTCGAACACGGCGTTGCCCAGCCCGGTCCCGAGGGTGAGGACGACCTCGAGCCCCGTCCCGGCCACCACGCCGCACCCGTGGACCTCGGCGTCGTTCAGCACGAGCGCCGGGACCCCGAGCAGGGCGGCGACCTCTCGCTCGACGTCGAACCCCGACCACGCCGCCACGAGCTCCGGCAGCACGCGAGTGCGCGGGCCGCCGCGCGTGATGTAGTGCGGCGTCGTGACCACGACGCCGTGGCGCACCATCCCCGGCATCCCGATCGTCACGCGGTCGGCCGGGGGAGCTGCGCCGCGAGCGCGGCGACCTCGGCCAGCAGACGGTCCGGGGGAGGGGATAAGGGGTCGGCCGCCGGACGGCGGGGGCACGGAGCGTCCCCGCCGCATCGAGCACCGAGGCCTTGATGCCGCCGCCCCCGCAGTCCACCGCCAGCGTCGCCTCCACGGGGTCCGAACCTAGGCGATAACCTCGCGGGATGCCCACCTCCACCCCCGACGTGGTCCGACTGCGTCTCGACGTGGCCTACGACGGCACCGACTTCTCCGGCTGGGCCGTCCAGCCGGGCCGCCGCACGGTGCAGGGTGAGCTGACCCGGGCGCTGGACACCGTGCTGCGCACACCCGTCACGCTCACCGTCGCCGGACGCACCGACGCCGGGGTGCACGCGCGCGGTCAGGTCGTCCACCTCGACGTCCCCCGGGCGGCGTGGGAGGCGGTCCCCGGGCGCAGCGACCGCGCTCCCGGCGACGTGCTCGTGACCCGCGTCGCGGGCGTGGCGCCGGCCGACGTCGTGCTCCGGCGCGCCGCCGTCGTCCCCGACGCGTTCGACGCGCGGTTCTCGGCCCTGTGGCGCCGCTACACCTACCGGATCGACGACGGCGCCGCCGCCGACCCGCTGACCCGGGCCTGGGTGCTGCGCCACCGCCGCGCGCTCGACGCTCCGGCGATGCACGACGCCGTCCGTCGACTGCTCGGCGAGCACGACTTCCTGGCCTACTGCCGACCGCGCGAGGGTGCCACGACCATCCGGACGCTGCAGGAGGCCGCGGTGGGGCGCGAGGCGGGGGTCGTGGCGATCACGGTGCGCGCCGACGCGTTCTGCCACTCGATGGTGCGCTCGCTCGTGGGGGCGCTGCTCGCCGTCGGCGAGGGCCGGCGGGAGGTGGCGTGGCCGCGGGAGGTGCTGGACGCGGTGCGACGCGACGGCGCCGTCGCCGTCGCACCGCCGACCGGTCTGGTGCTCGAGGAGGTCGGGTACCCGCCCGACGCGGAGCTCGCCGAGCGTGCGCGCACCGCGCGGGCGGTGCGCACGCTGGGCGGCTGAGCCTCAGTCGTACTCGGGCTCGAGGCCTCGGGACTCACGGTCCTCGACGGCCTGCAGCTCCTCGAGCGACGTGGTGTGCACCGCTGCCTCCTCGGCCCCGGCCGCCCCACCGGCGACACCCGCGTCGCGCGCCCAGGCGTCCTGCGCGCGGCCCGCGTCCCCGGACTCCTCCAGGCGACCGGCACGGTCGGACTCGCGACCGGCCTCCGGGGCGTCCCACAGGTCGGGCTCCTCCTGGGCGAGGCGGTCCGCGAGCGGCTGGGCGGTCTGCTCCTCGAGGGCGGTCTCGCCCCAGTGGCTGCGGCTGTCGCGGTCCGGCGGCGAGTAGCTCTCGTCGAGCGGGTCCGCGACCGGGGCGTCGTCGAGCGTGTCGCCGGCGGACAGCTGGTCGCCGTCGGGCTCGGCGACCTGTTCGGGGTCGAGGTGTTCCGTCATCGCTCCACTGTGGCACCGCCGCGCGCCGGAGACCAGGGAGGTGCTCGACGCGACGCGGATCACGCCCCTGTCCCGGCTGCCAGTTTTGACGGGCGGGTCCGCCCGCAGTACGCTTGATCGTCGTTGTGCGTTCGCGCGCCAACGCTCCAGGACATCGTCACCGCCGAGCGCGGTCGGTCCGGACGGGGCGTCAGCAGCGGGGCAGGTCGCCGGAGCAGGCTCCGCGGTCGTCCAGCACACACCGCAACCATCAGGTTCCACCGGTGGTCAGGGCCAGACAGGCCGAGACCGCTGCGGAGCCCCTCGCAAGCGAAACGAAGGCTACGACTGTGCGCACGTTCACCCCGAAGCCGTCCGACGTCGACCGCACCTGGTACGTCGTGGACGCGACCGATGTCGTTCTCGGCCGCCTGGCGAGCCACGTGGCGAACCTGCTGCGCGGCAAGCACAAGGCGACGTACGCGGCCCACGTCGACACCGGTGACTTCGTCATCGTCGTGAACGCCGACAAGGTCGCCCTCACCGGCAGCAAGGCGGAGCAGAAGAAGGCCTACCACCACTCGGGCTACCCGGGTGGGCTCAAGGCCACCTCCTACACCGAGCTGCTCGCCACCAAGCCCGAGCGCGCCGTCGAGAAGGCCATCGCCGGCATGATCCCCAAGACCAGCCTCGGGCGTGCGCAGATGCGCAAGCTCAAGGTGTACCGCGGCGCCGAGCACCCGCACGCCGCCCAGCAGCCCCAGGCCTTCGAGCTGACGCAGGTCGCGCAGTAACACGCGCACCGTGGCCCTCACGGGCCGTGTCACACCACACCACCCAAGGAGAACCGTGGCTCAGCCGCTGACCGACGAGCTGGACGAGAACGCGCCCAGCAGCTACACCACCGAGACCGCCGCGACCGTGGCCGACCGTGGGCAGAGCATCACCGCCCCCGGCGCCGCCGTGGGTCGCCGCAAGGAGGCGGTCGCCCGCGTGCGCCTCGTCCCCGGCACCGGTGAGTGGACCATCAACGGCCGCACGCTCGAGGACTACTTCCCGAACAAGCTGCACCAGCAGCTCGTGAGCTCGCCGTTCACGCTGCTCGAGCTCGAGGGGCGTTTCGACGTCATCGCGCGCATCGACGGCGGCGGCATCTCGGGCCAGGCCGGCGCGCTGCGTCTCGGCATCTCCCGGGCGCTCAACGGCATCGACGTCGAGGCCAACCGCGCCACGCTCAAGAAGGCCGGCTTCCTCACGCGCGACGCCCGCGTCACCGAGCGCAAGAAGGCGGGTCTCAAGAAGGCCCGCAAGGCGCCTCAGTACTCCAAGCGCTGATCGATCCCGCACCCGTGTCGAGAATCTTCGGCACCGACGGGGTCCGTGGCCGCGCCAACCGCGACGTCACGCCCGAGCTCTCGCTCGGGCTGGGCGTCGCGGCTGCGCGTGTGCTCGCGGCGCACGCCGGCGACCACCACCGTCCCGCACCGGCGCGGCACGGCGGTCGTCCGCGTGCGGTCGTCGGACGCGACCCCCGCGCGTCGGGGAGTTCCTCTCGGCCGCGCTGGCGGCGGGCCTCGCCTCGGCGGGGGTCGACGTCGTCGACCTCGGGGTCCTGCCGACCCCGGCCATCGCGCACCTGACGGCCGCCACGGAGGCGGACATCGGCGTCGTCGTCTCCGCCTCGCACAACCCGATGGCGGACAACGGCATCAAGTTCCTCTCGCGCGGCGGCCACAAGCTGCCCGACGACCTCGAGGACGAGATCGCCGCCCTCCTGGGCCAGGAGTGGGACCGACCCACGGGGCCCGACGTCGGTCGGCTGAGCCGCGACACGGGCCACGCCGGCGAGCAGTACGTCGAGCACCTCCTCACCACGGTCACGACCGACCTGCGCGGACTGCGGATCGCCGTCGACTGCGCCAACGGCGCGGCCAGCGAGGTCGGCCCGCAGGCGCTGCGCGAGGCCGGCGCGGACGTCGTCGTCATCAACGCCTCGCCCGACGGCCGCAACATCAACGAGAAGTGCGGGTCGACGCACCCCGAGCAGCTCCAGGCCACCGTGGTGGCCTCGGGGGCGGCGATGGGCGTCGCGTTCGACGGCGACGCGGACCGCTGCCTGGCGGTGGACGCCACCGGGACGCTCGTGGACGGCGACCAGATCATGGGCCTCGTCGCCCGCTCGATGCAGCGTGCCGGCACGCTCGCCCACGACACGCTCGTCGTCACGGTCATGAGCAACCTCGGACTGCTGCACGCGATGCGCGACGCCGGGATCACCGTCGAGCAGACCGCCGTCGGCGACCGCTACGTGCTCGAGCGCATGCGCTCGGGCGGGTTCAACCTCGGTGGCGAGCAGTCCGGCCACATCATCATGTCCGACCACGCCACCACCGGCGACGGCGTGCTGTCCGCACTGCAGCTCGCGGCGCTGGTCGCCACGGACGGTCCGCTCGACCGGCAGGCGGCCACGATCCGTCGGCTGCCGCAGATCCTCGTGAACGTCGGGGGCGTGGACCGGGCGGGCGCCTCGCGCGACACCGTGGTCCTCGAGGCGGTGGCGGCCGCCGAGGCCGCGCTCGGCGAGGACGGCCGCGTGCTGCTGCGCCCTCCGGGACCGAACCGCTGGTGCGCGTCATGGTCGAGGCCGACACGCAGGAGCGCGCCGCCCTCGTGGCCGGTGAGCTCGCCGCCGTCGTCGAGGAGCGACTCAGTCTCTGACCGCCGGATCCCCCTGCGGGTGGAGGTCCGGGACACGCTCGCCGTGACAGGGTGGAGCCTCACGCACGGCGCACGCAGAGGACGACATGGCCGAGTTCTTCCAGACGATGCAGGACCTCGTCCTGCAGGCGGCCGAGCAACCCTGGATGCTGCTCGTCCTGTACGTGTTCTGCACGATCGACGGGTTCTTCCCGCCGGTGCCGAGCGAGTCGATCGTGATCGCGCTCGCCACGCTGTCGATCCACGGTGACGCGCTGCCCCTGTGGGCGGTGATCCCCGTGGCGGCCGCCGGCGCGATGACGGGCGACCTGATCGCGTTCGCGATCGGTCGCCGCATCCCGATCCACCGCCTGCGGATCTTCCGCACCCGACGCGGTCGCGCACTCCTGGCGTGGGCGGAGAAGCAGCTGCGCGTGCGGGGCGGCGTCTTCATCCTCGCGGCCCGGTACGTACCCGTCGGGCGGGTGGCGGTGAACATCACGGCCGGCGCCGTCGGCTTCCCGCTGCGGCGGTTCCTGGCGTTCGACGCCGTGGCCGCGATCCTGTGGGCGTGCTTCGGCTCGGCGATCGGGATCGTGGCGGGTGCGCTCTTCCACGGCAACCCGCTGCTGTCGATCGCGGTCGGCGTGGCCGGGGGTGTGCTCATCGGCCTGCTGATGGACAAGCTCCTGGCGCGGCTCGGCTTCGGGCCCGCGGAGCTGAGCCCGCGCGACCGCGCGGCGCTGGCGAGGGACGGTGCGCTCCCGGCGGGGGCCGAGGCTACGGGCGGCGAGGCGCAGACGGGGGCCTCAGAGAGCGTGGAGGGCGCTGTGGACGCCGAGGACCGCCCCCGCGGCTAGAGCTTGCGCAGCAGCACCCGCTGGATCCGGTGGTCGGCGTCCTTCGTCATCACGAGGTGCGCGCGCGAGCGCGTCGGGACGATGTTGGCCCGCAGGTTCGGCTCGTTGATGCGTCGCCAGATGTCGGCGGCGGTGGCGCGGGCCTGCGCGTCGTCCAGGTCGGCGTAGCGCCGGAAGTAGGAGCCGGGCTGCGCGAACGCCGTGCGGCGCAGGCGCAGGAACCGCTCGACGTACCAGCGCTCGATGTCGCGCGTACGGGCGTCGACGTAGATGGAGAAGTCGAAGAAGTCCGAGACCGCCAGGCCCGAGGTGCCTTCGCGGTTCGGGCGTGCCGGCTGCAGCACGTTCAGCCCCTCGACCACCAGCACGTCCGGCCGCGAGACGGTGACCGTGCGGTCCGGCACGACGTCGTAGGTCAGGTGGTCGTACACGGGCGCGGTCACGTGGCTCGCCCCCGACTTCACCCGAGCGAGGAACCGCAGGAGCGCGCGGCGGTCGTAGGACTCGGGAAACCCCTTGCGGGTCATCAGGCCGCGGCGCTCCAGCTCGGCGTTCGGGAGCAGGAAGCCGTCCGTGGTCACGAGCTCGACGCGCGGGGTCTCCGGCCACCGGCGCAGCATCTCCACGAGCACGCGCGCGGTCGTCGACTTCCCGACGGCGACGCTGCCGGCCACGCCGATGACGAACGGGGTCCGCGTCGCGCGCTCGCCGAGGAACGTCGAGGTCGCGGCGTGCACGTGCTCGACGCCCTCGACGTAGAGACCGAGGAGGCGCGAGAGCGGGCGGTAGACGGTGTCCACCTCGGCGAGGTCGATCGGGTCGCTCATGCCGCGCAGCCGCACGACGTCGTCCGCGGTCAGCGGGAGCGGGGTCGAGGCCGACAGCCGGCTCCAGTCCCGCCGGTCCAGCTCGACGAACGGTGTGGTGTTGCTCTCCTCGGCGGCCGTCGCGGGGGCGGTGGAGGTGCCGGCGGCTGCGGGATCGGGCCACCCGAGGTCAGGCGGGGAGGTGGCGGTGGTCGGCCCCGGCGTCGCGTCGTCCACGTGCTCCAGTCTGACGCACGAGCGGGGGTTATCGTGGCCGCATGTGTGGAATCGTCGGCTACGTCGGCCCCCAGGTCCCCTCCGCCCGCCCGCTCGAGGTGGTGCTCGCCGGTCTCGGTCGGCTCGAGTACCGCGGGTACGACTCCGCCGGTGTCGCGCTCGTCAGCCCGTCGGGGCTGGCCACCGCCAAGCGCGCCGGCAAGCTGACCAATCTGCTCGGTGAGCTCGAGGCCTCGCCGGTGCCGGACGCCACCGCGGCCATCGGGCACACGCGCTGGGCCACGCACGGCGGCCCCACCGACGCCAACGCCCACCCGCACCGGGCGGGGAAGATCGCCGTCATCCACAACGGCATCATCGAGAACTTCGCCGAGCTGCGGGCGCAGGCCGCCGCCGACGGCGCGACCTTCGCCTCCGAGACCGACACCGAGGTCGTCGCCCACCTGCTCGCCGCCGCGTGGGACGGCGACCTCACGCGGGCGATGCTCGCCGTCGTGAACCGCCTGGAGGGCGCCTTCACGCTGCTCGCCGTGCACGAGGACGTCCCCGACACGGTGGTGGGCGCGCGCCGCAACTCCCCGCTGGTCGTCGGGCTCGGCGACGGCGAGAACTTCATGGGCAGCGACGTGGCCGCCTTCATCTCCTCGACCTCGCGCGCGCTCGAGCTCGGCCAGGATCAGGTCGTGACGATCACGCCCACGAGCGTGGACGTCGTGACGTTCGCGGGCGAGGGCGTGACGCCGCGCGAGTTCACCGTGGACTGGGACGCGAGCGCGGCGGTCAAGGACGGGTTCGACTCGTTCATGGACAAGGAGATCCACGACCAGCCCAAGGCCGTCGCGGACACGCTGCTCGGCCGCACCGACGCCACCGGCGCCCTCGTGCTGGACGAGCTGCGCATCCCCGAGTCGACGCTGCGCAGCATCGACAAGATCATCGTCATCGCGTGCGGCACCGCCGCCTACTCCGGGCACGTCGCCAAGTACGCGATCGAGCACTGGTGCCGCATCCCGGTCGAGGTCGAGCTGGCGCACGAGTTCCGCTACCGCGACCCGATCCTCACCGCCCGGACGCTGGTCGTGGCGATCTCGCAGTCCGGCGAGACGATGGACACGCTCATGGCGGTCCGGCACGCGCGCGAGCAGGGCGCCTCGGTGCTCGCGATCGTCAACACCAACGGGTCGACCATCCCGCGCGAGTCCGACGCCGTGCTGTACACGCACGCGGGCCCCGAGGTCGCCGTCGCCTCCACCAAGGCCTTCCTCGCGCAGATCACCGCGTGCTACCTGCTCGGCCTCTACCTCGCGCAGCTGCGCGGCACGAAGTTCGCCGACGAGCTGCGCGAGATCCTGCACGAGCTGCAGGCGCTGCCGGACAAGATCCAGCACGTGCTCGACGGCGAGGCCGCCGTCCGCGAGGTCGCGCAGGCGATGAAGGACGAGCCGTCCTTCCTGTTCCTCGGTCGGCACGTGGGCTACCCGGTCGCGCTGGAGGGAGCGCTCAAGCTCAAGGAGATCGCCTACATCCACGCCGAGGGCTTCGCGGCGGGCGAGCTCAAGCACGGCCCGATCGCACTGGTCGACGAGGGCCAGCCCGTGTTCGTCATCGCGCCCTCGCCGCGCGGGCGCGACCAGCTGCACCACAAGGTCGTCTCCAACATCCAGGAGGTCCGGGCGCGCGGAGCGCGCACGCTCGTGATCGCGGAGGAGGGAGACGAGGCGGTCGCGCCGTACGCCGACATCGTCTTCCGCGTGCCGCAGACGCCCACGCTGCTGTCCCCGCTCGTGGCCGTGGTGCCGCTGCAGATCTTCGCGAGCGAGCTCGCCAAGGCCAAGGGTCTCGACGTCGACCAGCCGCGCAACCTCGCCAAGTCCGTCACGGTCGAGTAGGCGCGACGTGATCGTCGGGGTGGGGATCGACGTCGTCGACGTCGCCCGGTTCCTCGCGACGCTCGAGCGCACGCCGCGGCTGGCGGAGCGCCTGTTCACGCCGGTCGAGCGCGACCTGGCGCCCGCCTCGCTCGCGGCGCGGTTCGCCGCGAAGGAGGCCATCGCCAAGGCGCTCGGCGCGCCCGCGGGGATGCGGTGGCACGACGCGAGCGTGGCCCGGGTGCCGGGGGCGGCACCCGTCGTGCAGATCACGGGGACGGTGCTGGCACGCGCGCAGGAGCTCGGCGTCGACCGCTGGCACCTCTCGCTGTCGCACGACGCCGGGATCGCCTCCGCCTTCGCGATCGCCGAGCGGACGGGCGGCGATCGCTGACGGTCGGTGCGTGGGACCGTCGGGCGGTCTGGCGAGCCCTTCGGGCGGTCTGGCGGGCCCTTCGGGCGGTCCGACCGACCCGTCGGGTGGTCTCACCGACGGCCGCCCCAGGGTGGCACCGCTGTGACCTGCGGTGATGCGTGGAGGCGTGGTCGGGGCTCGCGTTCAGACCGCCCGACGGCGACGTCGGACCGCCCGACGGGTAGGCCGGACCGCCCGAGGACGCGGCCCGACCGCCCGACCGGCGTCGTCCTCGGCGAGGATGGACGGGTGCTGACCGCTCACCGCTCCACCGACGTCACCGCCGCCGAGGCGCCCCTGCTCGCCGCCGGGCGTCCGCTCATGGCCACGGCCGTACGAGCGCTGAGCACCGCCGTCGCCCGGCACCTGCGGCAGGAGCGGGGGAGGGTCGCCGGGGCCCGGGTGGTGGCGCTGGTCGGGAGCGGGGACAACGGCGCGGACGCGCTGCTGTCCGCCGCCGAGCTCGCCGGGCGGGGTGTCGAGGTCACGGCGTTGCTGGTCGGATCCCGGGTGCACGAGGGCGCAGCGGTCGCGGCGCGGCGTGCCGGCATCACCCCTCTCACCCTGCCGCCCGAAGCCGACGCCGACGCCGACCCCGGGTCGGATTGGGCCGCGCGAGCCGCCGCGGCCGACGTCGTGCTCGACGGCGTGACCGGCATCGGCGCCCACGGTCCGCTGCGGGGCGGGGCGCGCACCGCCGTCGTCGCCCTGATCGAGGCGATCGAGGTGCGCACCGCGGCGGGCGGGACGCGTCCCCACGTCGTCGCCGTCGACGTGCCCAGCGGCGCCGGTGTCGACGACGGCGAGGTCCACGGCCCCGTCCTGGCCGCCGACGCCACCCTCACCACGGGCACCGCGAAGCCGGGCCTGCTGCTCCCCCGGCCGCGCTGCTGGCTGGACGGGTCGAGGTCGTCGACCTGGGCCTGGACCTCGCGGCAGTCGCCCCTACCGTCGTCCGACTCGCGCCCCGCGACGCCGCCGCGCTCTGGCGCGTCCCCGGCCCGCACGACCACAAGTACTCGCGCGGCGTGCTCGGCGTGCTGGCGGGATCGGTCCGCTACCCCGGGGCGGCTGTGCTCGCGACGTCGGCGGCGGCGCCGCTGGTCGGGATGGTGCGCTACCCGGGGCCGGACCCGGTGGCGCACGCCGTGCTCGCGCGGCACCCCGAGGTGGTCGCCGGGTCCGGTCGCGTGCAGGCGTGGGTGATCGGACCCGGAGTCGGGGTCGACGACGAGGAGCGGCTGGCCGAGGCGCGCGAGACCCTGGCGCGCGCGATCGCGGACGGGCTGCCCGCCGTCGTCGACGCCGGGGCGCTCGACGTGCTGCCCGAGCGCGTGGGGGCGCAGATCGTGCTGACGCCCCACGCGGGTGAGCTGGCCCGTCTCCTGTCCGCGCGCGGCGACCAGGTCGAGCGCGGCGAGGTCGAGGCGCGCCCGGCGCACCACCTGCGCCGCGCCGTCGACCTCACGGGGGCGACCGTGCTGCTCAAGGGATCGGTGACGCTCGTGGCGGGACCCGGGACGCCCGTGCACTCGCAGGACGGGAGCACGGACTGGCTCGCGACGGCGGGTGCGGGCGACGTGCTCGCCGGGGTCCTGGGCGCCGCCCTCGCGGGCCGGTCCGACGACGTCGTCGCGCAGCCGGCGCTCGCGACCCCCCTGGCCGCGGCCGCCGCGCTCCTGCACGGGTGGGCCGCGCGGCGGGCGGGGAGGGGCGGCAGGGGCGGCCCCGTCGTCGCGGGCGACGTCGCCGGTGCGGTGGGCGGGAGTCTGGGCGCGCTCCTCGCGACTCTGCGAGACTGACGTCGTGAGCACCTTCCCCGCCCGCGCCGTCGTCGATCTCGACGCGATCGCCGGGAACGTCGCCCACCTGGCCACCCTCGCCCCGCGCAGCGAGGTGATGGCCGTGGTCAAGGCCGACGCGTACGGCCACGGGCTGGTGCCCTCCGCGCTCGCGGCGCAGGCCGGCGGCGCCACCTGGCTCGGCGTCGCGCAGCTCGCGGAGGCGCTGACGCTGCGCGCGCAGGGCGTCACCGGCCGCATCCTCACGTGGATCTACGCGCCCGGCGCGCCGCTCGAGGGCGCGCTGGCCGCGGGCCTGGACCTGTCGGTCGGTGCGCGCTGGGCGCTGGAGGAGGTCGTCGCGGCGGCGCGGGCGAGCGACCGCACGGCGCGCGTGCACCTCAAGGTCGACACCGGGCTGGCGCGCGGCGGGATGTTCCTGACCGAGTGGACGCAGGTGCTCGCCGAGGCGATGGTCGCGCAGGCCGAGGGGCTGATCGAGGTCGTGGGCGTCTGGTCGCACCTCGCCTCCGCCGAGGACGTCACCTCGCCCGTCACGCAGGCGCAGCTCGAGGTGTTCACGGAGGCCGTGGCGCGCGCGGAGGCGGCGGGTGCGCGGCTCGAGGTCCGCCACCTCGCGAACTCGGCCGCGACCCTCGTCAACCCGGCGATGCACTTCGACCTCGTCCGCCCGGGCCTGGCCGTCTTCGGGCTGAGCCCGGTCCCCGGCCGCACGCCGACCGACCTCGGGCTCACGCCCGCCATGCGCCTGGAGGCGGAGATCATGCTGGTCAAGGACGCGCCGGCCGGCCAGGGCGTCAGCTACGGGCACACCTACACCACCACGCGGGACACGGTGCTGGCGGACATCCCCCTGGGCTATGCCGACGGGATCCCGCGGCACGCGAGCGGCGTCGGGCCCTTCCAGGTCGGTGGCCGCCGCCTGACCATCGCGGGCCGGGTCTGCATGGACCAGGTCGTGCTCGACCTGGGGCGGGGCGCCCGCGAGCGGGCGGGCGACGTCGCCGTCCTGTTCGGTCCCGGGGGCGACGGCGAGCCGACGGCGCAGGACTGGGCCGACGCCGTCGGCACCATCTCCTACGAGATCGTCACGCGGCTCGGCTCCCGCGTGCCGCGCGTGTACGTCGGCACGGCCGGCCGCGCCGCGCAGGAGCTGGCGGAGCAGGAGCGGGCGTGGTGAGCGGCGCGACCGTCCCCGAGGGTCCCGAGGCGCCGCAGGCGCGGATCCACCTCGCGGACGCGGAGGCGACGGCGGCGCTGGGCGCGGCCCTCGCCGCACTCGTGCGCGCCGGCGACCTCCTGATCCTCTCCGGCGACCTGGGTGCCGGGAAGACGACGCTGACGCAGGGGCTCGGCCGAGCCATGGGCGTGCGGGGCACCATCGCCTCGCCCACGTTCGTGATCGCGCGCGAGCACCGCTCGACGACGGACGGCCCCGACCTCGTGCACGTCGACGCCTACCGCCTCGGCGGTCTGACGGAGCTGGACGCCCTCGATCTCGACGCGACCCTCGAGGAGTCGGTCACGGTCGTGGAGTGGGGCGCCGGCCTGACCGAGGCGCTCGCCGAGGACCGCCTCGAGCTCACGATCGACCGGGCGCGCGGCGACGCCGTCGACACCGGCCGCGACGTGACCGTGCGCGGTGTCGGGGCGCGCTGGGCGGATCTCGACGGCGCGGCGCTCGCCGCCGCCGTCGCTCGCCCCTGACGGCCGCCCCGCCGGGCGCTGTCGGACGCAGCGCCTACGCTGGAGCGGTGAGTGAGGTCATCCTGGCGCTCGACACCTCGAGCGGAACCCGCGTCGCCCTGGTGCGCGACGGCGTCGTACGTTCGGCGCGCGTGCACGCCGACGCGCGGGCGCACGCCGAGCACGCGACCACCCTCGTGCAGGAGGTGCTGGAGGAGGCGGGCCTGCGGCCCGCGGACGTGACGGCGGTCGCCGTCGGCACCGGACCCGCCCCCTTCACGGGGCTCCGCGTCGGGCTCGTGACGGCGGAGATGCTGTCGCTGAGCCTCGGTGTTCCCGCGTGGGGCGTGCCGAGCCTCGACGCGTGGGCGGCCGGCGCCCTCGCGGCCGACCCCGCGCTCGAGGAGGTCGTGGTCGCGACCGACGCGCGCCGTCGGGAGGTCTACACGGCCACCTACGTGCGTGATGCCGGAGCAGCCGGCGGGCTGCGGCGCGACGGCGACTTCGCGGTGCACCGCCCGAGTGCGGAGCCGACCGCCGCCGTCGGGAGCGGGACCGTGCTCTACCCCGAGGCCTACCCGGCGCTGCAGCCCGGCGCCGATCTCGAGGTGCACCACCTCGCGACGCTCGGTTCCGCGCGGGTCGCGGCGGGCCTGTCGGTCCCGCTGACGCCGCTCTACCTGCGCCGGCCGGACGTCCACGGCGCCCCCGGCGGGCTCGAACCCGCCGTTGCCGCCACCGCAGCCACCGCACCGGAGCCCCGATGACCGCCACCCGGATCCGCCCGCTGACACCCGGTGACCTCGACCGCGTCGAGCAGCTCGAACCCGAGCTGTTCGGCGTCGGCGCGTGGTCGCGGCGCACCTACGTCGACGAGCTCGACCGCGAGGACCGCGTCTACCTCGCCGCGGTCGACGACTCCGGCGACCTGATGGGCTACGCGGGTGTGGCGCTCGAACCGGAGTGGACCGTCATGACCGTCGGGGTCGCCCCGCAGGCGCGCCGACGCGGCGTCGCCACCCTCCTGGTGGACGCGCTTGTCGAGACGGCGCGGGACGCGGGCGGCACCGAGCTCTTCCTCGAGGTGCGGGCGCACGACGGCGGGGCGCAGCAGCTCTACCGCAACGCCGGCTTCGTGCGCATCGGCCTGCGCAAGCGGTACTACCAGCCCGAGGGGGCCGACGCCGTCGTGATGCGCCTGGGGCTGCGGCGGCGCGTCGGCGCGGTCGGGGCCGAGGCGACGGGCGCGGCGTTCGGCCGCGTCGACCCGATCGGGGTGCACGCCGGGACGCCGCAGGAGTCCGGACCGGCGGCGCCGCCGTCGCGCGACCCGCTGCGGGACGCGGTCTTCGCCGACGTCGACGTCGTGCACGACCTCGTGTGGAGCGCTCAGGCGCCCGTGCTCCTCGACGTGCGCTGGGCGCTCGGCGCCGGGGACGGCCGTGCGCAGTACACGCGCGGCCACCTGCCCGGTGCGGTGTTCGTCGACCTCGAGACGGAGCTGGCAGGGCCGCCCTCGACCGGCGCCGGCCGCCACCCGCTGCCCGACCTCGCCGACCTCCAGGCGGCCGCGCGCCGGTGGGGCGTCGGCGGGGACTCGACGGTCCTGGTGTACGACGACGCCGGCGGCACCTCGGCCGCACGCGCCTGGTGGCTGCTGCGCTGGGCCGGGGTGGCGGACGTCCGGATCGTCGACGGCGGGCTGCGCGCCTGGGTCGCGGCGGGCCACCACCTCGAGGACGGGGACGTGCGGCCCCGGCCGGGCGACGTCGTGCTTGCGCCCGGGAGGCTGCCCACCGTGACGGCGGACGAGGTGGCCGACCACCCCGGCGTCGTGCTCGACGCCCGCGACCACGCCCGGTTCACGGGCGAGGTCGAGCCGGTCGACCCGCGTGCGGGGCACGTGCCGGGCGAGGTCAGCGCGCCGACGCGCGAGAACCTCACCCCTGACGGCTGGCTGCTCGAGGCGGAGGAGCTGCGGGCGCGGTTCGCCGGGCTGGGCGTCCCGACCGCGGGCGGTGACCGGGGTGACGCCGACGGCGCCGCCCCGGACGTTGCCGTCTACTGCGGCTCGGGCGTCACCGCGGCGCACCAGATCGCCGTCCTGGCCTCGATCGGTGTCCCGGCGGCCCTGTACCCGGGCTCGTTCTCGCAGTGGAGCAGCGACCCGGACCGCGAGGTCGCGACGGGGGAGTAGCGCTCAGCCGAGCGTGACGACGACGTCGTCCGCGCTCAGACGGCCCGCGCGCGGGTGCGTCCCGTCCGGAGCGGCGGCGCGGCCGACGTTGACGACCAGGAGCGAGCGCCAGCCGGACGCGGCGTGCAGGTCGGCGTCGAGCGCGTCGGCGTCGAACCCGCCCATCGGCCCGACGGCGAGACCGCGGGCACGCAGCGCGAGCAGCAGGTACCCGACCTGCAGGAGCCCGTTGGTGCGGGCCATCTCCGCGCGCTGCTCGGGCTGCGTCTCGAGCCGCTCGGCGAGCCCGGTGCGCGTGGGGGCGAGCGTGTCGAGCCGGGTGTGGAAGCCGGGGTCGGTCGCGGCCACGACCGTCAGGGGAGCCGCGAGGGTCTTGGCCCGGTTGCCCTCGGCCATGTGACGGGCGAGGCGCTCGCGCGGCGCGCCAACCGGGACCACGGTGAGGCGCAGCGGGGAGATGTTCATCGCCGTCGGCGCCCAGCGCAGCGTCTCGTAGGCGGCGGTGATCTCCGCGGGGTCGACCGCGCCCTCGGCGAACGTGTGGACCGAGCGTGCCTCGTGGAAGAGGAGGTCGAGCGCGGCGTCGTCCAGGGCGGGTGCGAGCGTGGTGGTGGTCATGGTTGTCGCAACAACCCGCGAGGGGTGGGCGTTCCCCGGCGTGACCGTGATCACGCACCCGGGGTGCGGGAGCGCGGCGAGTAGGCTGACTCGCCGTGAGCGAACCCCTGGTGCTGGGCATCGAGTCCACCTGCGACGAGACCGGTGTCGCCCTCGTGCGCGGCCGCGAGCTGCTGGCCGACGTGACCGCGTCCTCGATGGACGAGCACGCGCGCTACGGCGGCATCGTGCCGGAGGTCGCCTCGCGCGCGCACCTGGAGGCGCTGCGTCCCACGATCGGTGCGGCGCTGGATGCGGCCGGGGTGACGCTGGCGGACGTCGACGCCGTCGCCGTCGCCTCGGGGCCCGGGCTGGTGGGGTCGCTGACCGTGGGGACCGCCGGCGCCAAGGCGCTCGCGCTCGGGCTGGGCGTGCCGCTGTACGGCGTCAACCACGTGGTCGGGCACGCTGCCGTCGACGAGCTGGTGCACGGCGCGTTCCCGGAGCGGTTCCTCGCGCTGGTGGTCTCGGGCGGGCACTCCTCGCTCCTGCTGGTGGGCGACATCGCGACCGACGTCACCGAGCTCGGCCAGACGCTCGACGACGCCGCGGGCGAGGCGTTCGACAAGGTGGGGCGCCTGCTTGGGCTGCCCTACCCGGGCGGGCCGCACGTCGACTGGCTCGCGAAGCAGGGCGACCCGACGGCGATCCCGTTCCCGCGGGGGCTGTCCAAGGGGCGCGAGCTCGCGCGGCACCCGTACGACTTCTCGTTCTCCGGCCTCAAGACGGCGGTGGCCCGCTATCTCGAGGGCCGCGCCGACGCGGGGGAGGAGTACTCGCCCGCCGACGTCGCGGCGTCGTTCTCCGAGGCCGTCGCCGACGTGCTGGTCACCAAGACGCTGCGCGCGTGCGCCGAGCACGACGTGTCGACGCTCGTGATCGGCGGGGGCTTCTCGGCCAACTCGCGGCTGCGCGAGCTCGCGGCCGAGCGCTGCGCGGCGGCGGGGGTGCAGGTGCGCATCCCGCCGATCCGGTACTGCACCGACAACGGCGCGATGATCGCCGCGCTCGGCTCGGCCGTGGTGCGGGCGGGGGTCGCGCCGTCGCCGCTCGACCTGGCGGTCGACTCCTCGATGCCGCTCTCCCTCGTCTCCGTCTGACCCGCGAGGGCTAGAGGGGGTGCCGGCGCGCATCTCCCGCACGAGCGAGCTCACGACGGCGTCCAGCGCCCCGCCCGAGCGCCGCGCCACCGCGCGCTGACGCTGGTAGGAGGCACCCCGGCGCGCGATGACCCGCAGGTTCTCCAGGTCGGCCCGGCACCCGATCCGGTCGGCGACGGGGGCGAGGTCGTCGATCCACCGCGAGACCGCGTCGGTCACCAGCTCCTCGTCGCCCTCGGCGTTCAGGATGATGATCGCGTCCATGCCGTAGCGCGCCGAGCGCCACTTGTTCTCCTGGTGGAACCACGGCGGCATCACCGGCAGCTCGCGCCCGTCGTCGAGCATCGTGGAGAAGTGCTCGATCGCGCAGTGCACGAACGCGGCCAGCGCGCGCAGCTCGAGGATCGACGGCGTCCCGTCGCTCACCCGGACCTCGATCGTCCCGAGGTGGGGAGCGGGCCGGATGTCCCAGCGCACCTCGTCGAAGGCGTCGATGACGCCGGTGTGGAGCATGTCGCCCGCGTACTGCTCGAGCTGCGGCCAGGTCGCGAGGTCGAACGGCAGCCCCGCCGTCGGAAGCTGCTGGAACATCAGCGCCCGGTTCGAGGCGTAGCCGGTGTCCTCCCCGCCCCAGAACGGCGACGACGCCGAGAACGACTGCAGGTGCGGCAGCAGCGTCGTCATCGCGCGGACGATCGGCATGACCTTCTCGCGGTCCTCGACGCCCACGTGCACGTGCACGCCGTAGATGAGCATCTGCCGGCCCCACCACTGCGTGCGGTCGATGAGGGTGGCGTAGCGCTGCTTGTTGGTGACCTTCTGCTGGTTCCACCGGGCGAACGGGTGCGTGCCCGCGCACATGAGCTCCACGCGCAGCGGATCCGTCACGGTGCGGACCTGGGCGATGGCGTGCTCGAGGTCGGCGGCCGCGTCGCCCACGCTCTCGCCCACGCCGGAGATGATCTCGATGGTGTTGAGCAGGAGCTCCTGCTTGATGTGCGGGTGCTCCCCGCCGTCGGCCGGGCGCACGGCGTCGAGCACCACCTCGGCGACCTGGCGCAGGTCGCCGGAGTCGACGTCGACCAGCGCGAGCTCCCACTCCAGCCCGATCGTGCCGCGACGCGACGTCGCGAACGGGATCTCGCGGGGTGCCGCCATCAGGACTCCTTCGGTGGTGCGGTCGGGGACGGCCGTTCGACGACGAGCACGCGCGGCGCCCCGGCGATGCGCGTCAGCACGATCGTGGCAGACGCGCGGCCGCGCGGCGCGAGCTGGGTGCGGAGCCGCGCCGGGTCGAGCGCGGACCCCCGCTTCTTGATCTCGAGCGTGCCGACGTCGCGCTCCCGCAGGTAGGTGCGCAGGCGCTTGAGCGAGAACGGCATGTCGTCGAGCACGCGGAACGGCGTCGCGAACGGGGTCGCGGTCAGCGTCGGCGCGGTCACGTACGCGATGCTCGGGTCGAGCAGGTGGCCGCCGAGGTCGCGCGCGAGCCGCGCCACGAGGCCGGCGCGGATGACGGCGCCGTCCGGCTCGTAGAGGTGCGCGCCGAGCGCCCCGCCTCGGCCTGCTCGACCGGCGCGGACGGGTCGCCGGCCTCGCCGAGGACGTGGCCGGTCCCGGCCGCGTCCAGCACGAGCGCCGAGCGGCCGGGCCCCTCGGGCGCGAGCGGTCCGAACCACAGGTCGGCCTCGAGCACGTCGCCGGCGACGCTCAGCCACTGCGCGTGCGCGTCACCCGGGATGTCGGCGTGCGCGAGTCCGGGACCGAGCTTGAGGCCGAGGCTCGGGATCCGCTCGCGCAGGGCGAGCAGGCGGTCGACGGCGGGGGAGTAGTCCGCGAGCGCGTGCAGCCGGCGCCCGGCACCGGTCCGGCGGGCGGGGTCGGCCCACACGCCGTCGACCCCGGTCAGGTCGACGGCGAGCGCGTCCCCCGTCACGACCCTCGCCTCGGGCAGCTGACGCAGGTTCACCGCGGCGACCATCGCCGTCGCCTCGTCCCGCTCGACGGCGAGCACCTGCATCCCCATGCCCGCCAGCGCCATGGCGTCCGACCCGATGCCGCACCCGAGGTCGGCGACGTGGGTCGCGCCGGCGGTGCGGAAGCGGTGCGCGTGCCGCGCGGCGACGCTCAGCCGCGTCGCCTGCTCCAGCCCGTCGGGGGTGAAGAGCATGTCCGCGGCCAGGTCGCCGAACTTGCCGACGGCGCGGGCCCGCAGCCGGGACTGCGTCAGGGCTGCGGCGACGAGGTCGGCGTCGAGCCCGGTACCGCGCAGGGCGCTGCCCAGGGCGAGCGCCTGCTCGGGGTCGTAGGGCGGGAGCTGGGTCAGGAGCGCCCACCCCGCCGGGTCGACGAGCGGTCTGATGCTGGCGGGATCCACGCGCCGATCCTCGCAGACGAGGGCCCCGCGGCCGCCACCCCTGGTGGCTCGCGCCGCCGGGCGGCGCTCACCCGCTGGCACTCGCCTTGACCGAGTGCTAATCGCCTTCCTACAGTGGTCGCAGCACCGGGCACGCCCCGGAGCCGGTCACGACGGACACACCGCTCGACCCCCGCGACGGCGGGCGGAGACGTCCGGAGGGGCCGTCCACCGCATCGTTCACCCACGGAAGGGGAGGTCCGACGTGTCGGTCTCCATCAAGCCGCTCGAGGACCGGATCGTCATCCAGACGCTCGAGGCCGAGCAGACCACGTCCTTCGGCCTCGTGCTGCCGGACAGCGCCAAGGAGAAGCCCCAGGAGGGCAAGGTCGTCTCCGTCGGCCCCGGTCGCGTCGACGACTCGGGCAACCGGATCCCGGTCGACGTCGCCGTCGGCGACGTCGTCATCTACAGCAAGTACGGCGGTACCGAGGTCAAGTACGCGGGCGAGGACTACCTGATCCTCTCCGCGCGCGACGTCCTCGCGGTCGTCACGAAGTAGCTGCCCGCCGGCACGAGCCGGCCGGTCGCAGGAGCCCCGGAGCGCACGTCGCACCGGGGCTCCTGCGCGTCCGGGGAGGTGGGGCCGCCGTCCGGGCGGCAGCCGTGCCCGAGCGCTCAGACCGCGCGGTTGTAGACGCGGCCGAGGAGGGCGGTGCGCTCCTCCTCCGACAGGCCGCCCCAGACGCCGTACGGCTCCTTGACGGCCAGGGCGTGGGCGCGGCACTGCGCGAGCACGGGGCAGGCGGCGCAGACGGCCTTGGCGGTCTCGCTGCGACGGCGCCGCGCAGAACCGCGTTCGCCCTCGGGGTGGAAGAACGTGGACGGCTCGACCTCGCGACAGGCTCCCTCGTACTGCCACTCCCAGTGGTCCATGACCGGGCCGGGCAAACGGGAGATCTCAGCCATCGCGGCCCCTTCGAGATGCAGTGCACTTCCGTGATCGTGTTGCGGATCACACTACAAGTGAGTCACAAGCGGTTCAAGAACAGTTCACAAGGTGGGCGAACGTGAATCAGGCACTCGTGCTCGCGCGAGGCGAGGGCGACGCCGCGCTGGAGGGCGGCCGAGCTGGCGGCTCGCTAGCGCTTCAGGTCCACTTCGTGAACGGTCTTGTACTGTGATCGATCACATCTTTTCTCAGGAGATCGATCGGTGTCAGACTGCGCGAGCACTGATCCGACGTGACCGGGGGCCACCTTGATCGAGCGTCACGAGAACGAGTCCGTCGTCCAGCCCGGGGTTCCCGGTGTCGGTGGCGAGGCGCCGCTCACGGTGGCAGCCGTGGCCGCGCGGCTGGGGGTGGCGGCGTCGACGTTGCGCACCTGGGACCGCCGCTACGGGCTCGGACCGTCGCAGCGCCAGGCCGGCAGCCACCGCCGCTACGCACCGGCCGACCTCCAGCGCCTCGAGGCGATGCGGGTCCTCACCCGCAAGGGCGTCGCGCTCGCGGACGCCGCGCGGGTCGCGTTGCGGGCGGCGCCGCTCCCGGCAGCGGGGGACGGTGTCGTCACGGAGGACCTCGATCCGGTCGCGCTCGTCGCCGCGACCGTCGATCCGGTCAGGCTGACCGCCGCGCTGCGGTGCGCGGTCGAGGACGTCGGGACGCTGCGGACCTACGACGAGCGGGTCCGCCCGGCGATGGAGCTGCTGGCGGCGGCCGGGCGCTCCGACGCTCCCGGCCACGACCCCGAGGCGGTGCTGGAGGCCGCGTTCCTCGAGGTCGTCCGGGAACGGGCGCAGGCGCTGCCGCAGCCAGGGGCGGCTGCCGCCGTCGTCCTCGTGGTCGCGCCTCGTCGGCACGTGGTCGCGGCGCACGCCCTGGCGGGCGCGCTGCACGAGGTCGGACTGCGCACCCGCGTCGTGGACCACGCGGTGTGGTCGGCCGGACGCGAGGTGCCGGGGGTGGGCCGGTCGACCTGGTGGTCGAGATGCACCTCGCGGTGCCCCCGGCCGAGGGGGCCGTGCGCCGCGGCACGTACGCCCTCCTCCTGGTGGGTCCGGGGCTCGGTGACGTCGCGTCGTCGGCGGGCGCCTGCGCCGTCCGCACCCTGGCCGCCGCGCTCCCGGAGGCCGTCGACGTGGTCGCGGAGCGCACCGGCGGCCCGCCTGCGGGGGTGTGAGGGCTCGGACGGCGCCGGCGGGCGCGCGTACGATGGCATCCGTGGTTCATCCCGACTCGGTCCCCGCAGCAGACAGCGCGCCGCTCGGCGCCCCCAGACGCTCGACGAGAAGTTCGGTTTCGTCGGCCTGACCTACGACGACGTGCTCCTCCTCCCCGGTGAGACGGACGTCATCCCCAGCGACGCGGACACGACGTCGCGCCTCACCCGTGAGATCTCCGTGAAGATCCCGCTGCTCTCGGCGGCGATGGACACCGTGACGGAGGGCCGGATGGCGATCGCCATGGCTCGCCAGGGCGGCGTCGGCATCCTGCACCGCAACCTCCCGATCGCCGACCAGGCGGGTCAGATCGACCTGGTCAAGCGTTCGGAGTCCGGCATGATCACCGACCCGGTCACGATCGGCCCGGACGCGACGCTCGCCGAGCTCGACGCCCTGTGCGGCCAGTACCGCGTCTCCGGCCTGCCGGTGGTGGAGACGGACGGTGCGCTCGTCGGCATCATCACCAACCGCGACCTGCGCTTCGTGCCGCGGGAGCGGTTCGCGACGGCGCGCGTGCGCGAGGTCATGACGGCCTCGCCCCTGATCACGGCCCCGGTGGGCATCGCCCGCGACGACGCCGCGGCGCTGCTCGCGAAGCACCGGATCGAGAAGCTCCCGCTCGTTGACGGCGACGGGCACCTGCGCGGGCTCATCACCGTGAAGGACTTCGTCAAGTCGGAGCAGTACCCGGACGCGACCAAGGACGCCGAGGGCCGCCTGGTCGTGGGTGCCGCCGTCGGGTTCTTCGGCGACGCGTGGGAGCGGGCGACCGCGCTGGTGGAGGCGGGGGCCGACGTGCTCGTCGTCGACACCGCGAACGGCCACGCGCGGCTCATGCTCGACATGGTGCGCCGCCTCAAGTCCGACCCGGCCACCCGCGGGGTCCAGGTCATCGGCGGCAACGTCGCCACGTTCGACGGCGCGCGCGCCCTCGTCGAGGCGGGCGTCGACGCGGTCAAGGTCGGGGTCGGACCCGGGTCGATCTGCACCACCCGCGTGGTGGCGGGGGTCGGCGTCCCGCAGGTGACGGCGATCTACGAGGCCTACCGCGCGTGCCGCGCCGCGGGTGTGCCCGTGATCGGCGACGGCGGGCTGAAGTACTCCGGCGACATCGCCAAGGCCATGGTCGCCGGTGCGGACACCGTGATGCTCGGCGGGCTGCTCGCGGGCACCGACGAGAGCCCGGGCGACCTCGTGCTCGTCAACGGCAAGCAGTTCAAGCGCTACCGGGGCATGGCCTCGCTCGGCGCGATGCAGTCGCGCGGCGACCGCCGCAGCTTCTCGAAGGACCGCTACTTCCAGGGCGACGTCTCCGACGACGACGTCATCACCGAGGGCATCGAGGGCCAGGTGCCCTACCGCGGTCCGCTCGCCGCCGTCGCGCACCAGCTCGTCGGCGGTCTGCACCAGTCGATGTTCTACGTCGGTGCGCGCACGATCCCCGAGCTGCAGGAGCGCGGCAAGTTCGTCCGCATCACCCCGGCGGGGCTGAAGGAGTCGCACCCGCACGACGTCCAGATGGTGGCGGACTCGCCGAACTACTCGCGCCACTGACGCCCGCGCGCCCGCGAGAACGCCGGGTGCTGCTCGAGAACCACTCCCGAGCAGCACCCGGCGTTCTCGTCCCTCCCCTGCTCAGCGGCGGGCGACGTCCCGCAGCAGCGCCGTCGCCTCGTCGAGGGAGAGACCGAGGCGGCGGGCGTGGGTGAGGTAGGTGATCGCGTGCGCGGCCAGCTCCGCCCGTGCGGCCTCGCTCGCCGCCGACGCCACCACGGTGCCGGCCCGCCCGCGCGTCTCGACGAGACCCTCCGCCTCGAGCTCGCGGTAGGCGCGAGCGACGGTGTTGACGGCGAGCCCGAGGTCCTGCGCCAGGCGGCGCACGGTCGGTAGGCGGGTGCCGGGGAGAGCGCGCCGTCGGCGACGGCGGCGGCGTACTGCGCCCGGATCTGCTCGTACGGGGGGACGGCGGAGCCGGGGGCGATCCGGATCGCGGCGGTCATGCGCAGGCGCCTCTCGTGCCGAGGTCGCTCACGTCCCGCGGAGCGCGGGGTAGAGGTCCTCGGAGGTCAGGTGGAACGAGCGATCGTCCCACAGCCGACGGCGGAAGGTCCGCTGCGGACGGGCCAGGAGGATCGGCCCGAGCGCGATGAGCATCACTACCGCGAAGGGCAGCCCACCGTCCGCGGCGTCCGGGACGATCGCGATCGCGAGGAGCGCCAGGGCGGGGACGAGCACGGCGGTGGAGGCCAGCGTCACCGAGCGTGCGACGAACCCGTCCTGCCAGGCGAGCTCCAGGTCGGTCCGGGCCGTTCGCGGGGTGCGCAGCGCCCGGTGGCGGACGATGGCGAAGAGGCCGAGCCCGGCGACCGTGGCGAAGGCGGCGACCACCGCGGCGACCCCGCTGCCCGGCGCCTGCCACGGGTCGGGGCGGATCGCGGTGACGACCCCGGTGGCCACCACAGCGCCGGCCGGGACCAGCCAGACCAGTGCGGTCAGCCACCGCGGCTGGAGGTCGTCGACCGAGACGTCCCTGGCGTGGGCCACCCGGGCGTCGGCCGGAGGCGCGGGGTCGGCGCCGGCCGCACCCAGCGTCGAGCCGAACGTCATCCCGAGGACGAACCCGAACAGGATCGGGTAGGGGTAGTCGGGAGCGCCACCGGCGAGCGCGAGGCCCACGCCTCCGAGCAGCACGCCGACGGCGGCGCCGAGCGTCTCGCCCACGGCGATGCGGCGGGTGCGGCGCACCGCGTCGGCGTGCGCGACCGCCGTCATCGGCAGCCGCCAGCGCTCGGAGGTGCGCAGCACGTCCGACATCACGGGCGTGTCGCTCGCCCGCCACAGCCGCGCCAGGCAGAACACCGAGAGGACCGGGATCCAGTACCACCAGCTCATGTCAGCCTCCCCAGGTTTGTACTGATGATTGTATCAAATGGGGCCCTGGGACAGGAAGGCCCTAGGCGTGCGGCCCCGGCCCCCGTAGGGTCGTGAGCCGCGCGCGAGGAGAGGTGAGACCGTGCCGACAGGCCCCAGCGAGCAGACGTCCGGCGTCGCCGCGCCCTCGCCCGACCCGACCCTCGTCGTCGCGGGCACGCTCCTGCTCGACGGTGCCTGGCGCCCCGGCGAGGTGTGGATCTCGGGTGAGCGCATCAGCCGCGTCACGGCGACCCGTCACGAGGACCGCACGGGTGCGCGCCGGATCGACGTGGGTGAGGACCGCGTGATCCCCGGCGTCGTGGACGCCCACGTGCACTCGCTGAGTCACACGCACGAGGGACTGCGCGCCGCCACGCGCAGCGCGGCCGCCGGCGGGGTCACGACGATCGTGGAGATGCCGTTCGACGCCACCGGGCCGATCAACACCGTCGACCGGCTGCGGGCGAAGCAGGACCTCGTCTCGGACCAGGCGCACGTCGACGTCGCGCTGCTGGGGACGCTCGAGCCGCGGGGCGGCTGGCGACGGGCCGAGGCGCTCGCGGACGACGGGGTGCGCGGCTTCAAGGTCAGCCTCTTCGACACCGATCCCGTCCGGTTCCCGCGCATCGACGACCGCGACCTCCTGAGCGTCACGGCCGCCGTCGCCGGCACGGGGCGCACGCTCTGCGCCCACGTGGAGAACAACGAGGTCGTCAAGGGCCTGCTCGCCGAGGAGGCGGCCAACCGCGACCCGGAGGACGTGCAGGCCCACACCCGTACCCGCCCGCCCGTCGCGGAGACGCTCGGCGCGCTGACCGCGATGGAGATCGCCGCCGCCACCGGGAGCGCGCTGCACCTGTGCCACCTCTCGCTGCCCCGCAGCGTGGACCTCGCCCTCTGGTACCGCGAGCAGGGCGCCGACGTCACGTTCGAGACCTGCCCCCACTACCTGACCTTCACGAGCGCCGACCTCGCGACGCGGCGCGGCCGGCTCAAGATCAACCCGCCGCTGCGCGAGGGCGCGGACCGGGAGGGCCTGTGGCGGCACGTCGCCGCGGGGCGGGTGCCGGTCATCTCGAGCGACCACGCCCCGTGGCCGGCCGCGCTCAAGGACCACGAGGTCATCCTCGACAACCACTCGGGCGCGCCCGGCGTCGAGACCCTCGCGGCCGTGACGCTCGGCGGGGCGATGGCCCGCGGGCCCGAGACGTTCACCCGTGCGCTGGAGGCGCTGACGATCGCGCCGGCGCGCCGCTACGGTCTCGCGGACCGCAAGGGGTCGCTCGAGGTCGGCAAGGACGCGGACGTCGCCGTCCTCGCGTTCGACGACGCGGCCGTGATCGACGAGGCGCGCCTGCACTCGAACGCGGGCTGGTCGCCGTACGACGGCGTGCGGCCCGGCGTCGTCGTCACCCACACGATCGCGCGCGGCGAGCTGGTGTGGTCCCGGGCGGCGGGGCTCACCTCGCGCGACGGTCGCGGGGAGCTCCTGTGACGGCCACGGAGGCACCTCGGCGGCGTCCGCATCGTGAGACGAGCGGGACGGGATTGCGACGACGGACGGGCCTGCAGTACTCGTTGCCGCATGGGGACGGGTCTCCGGGCACGCCGGTGCCCCGCCGCGAGGTCGGCGCATCGCCGCGCCGGATCGGTCGCGGGGTGACCGCGTGAGCGTCGTCAGCCCGCTGCTCGCCGGCGGCCGCGAGCCGCTGCGCGCGCACCGCGGCACCACCCTGCGCGCGCGCAGCTGGCGCGCCGAGGGGCTCCTGCGGATGTTCGAGAACGTGCTGGAGGTGGGGGAGCGGCCGCAGGACCTCGTCATCTACGCCTCGCTGGGCAAGGCGGCCCGCGACTGGGACGCCGCGGCCCGCATCGCTCGCGCGCTGCTGGAGATCGACGTCTCCGACACCCTCGTGCTGCAGTCCGGCCTCCCGGTCGGCACCCTCCCGACGCACGACGGCGCCCCGCTGGTGCTCTCCGCCGTCAACAACACGGTGGGCACCTGGGCCACACCCGAGCGGTTCTACGAGCGCCACGCGCAGGGCCGGACGATCTGGGGCGGTCTCACGGCCGCCGCGTGGCAGTACATCGGCCGCCAGGGGTCCTCGCCGGGACCTACGAGCTGCTCGGCGCCGTCGCCACCCGCCACTTCGGTGGGCGCACACCGGAGCACCTGCGCGGGCGCTGGATGCTCACGGCGGGCATGGGCGGCATGGGCTCCTCGCAGCCGATCAGTGCGGCGATCCTCGGGCTGTCCTCGCTCACCGTCGAGGCCGATCCCGCCAAGATCGAGCGGCTGCGGGCCGCGGGCGGGCTCGACGTCGTCGCGCGCGATCTCTCCGCGGCGCTCGCGGCGCTCGACCGCGGCCGGGAGGCGGGCGAGGTGCTCGCCGTCGGGCTCCTGGGGAACGCGGCCGAGGTCTTCGAGGACATCGCGCGCCGGGGGTGGTGCCCGACGTCGTGACCGATCAGACGGCGGCGCACGACGTCCGCTACGGCTACCTGCCCGTGGGCTACACGCTCGAGGCGTGGGCGAGCGTCCGCGAGAGCGACCCGCAACGCGTCGAGCGGGACGCGCGCGCCTCGATCGCGCGTCAGGTCGAGGCGATGCTGGCGTTCGCCGCGGCCGGGTCCGTGGTGTTCGAGAACGGCAACAACCTGCGCGTGCAGGCGATCGCCGCGCTCGACGACACGGTGCCGGACGGCGGAGGCTCGCGGGCGGACGCCGAGGAGCGGATCCTCACGATCCCCGGCTTCATGGAGGGCTACCTGCGCCCGCTGTTCGCGCGCGGGATCGGGCCGTTCCGGTGGATCGCGCTGTCGGGCGACGCGCGCGACCTTGACCGCATCGACGACGAGGTCGCCGCGATGTTCCCGCGGCGCCCGGAGGTCGCCGCGTGGATCGCGCTGGCGCGCGCGCACGTGCCGGAGCAGGGGCTGCCGGCGCGCTCGTGCTGGCTGGGGCACGGGGAGCGCTCGGCGCTCGCGCTCCGGGTCAACGAGCTCGTCGCCGACGGCGAGCTGACGGCGCCCGTGCTGTTCTCCCGCGACCACCTCGACTCCGCCTCGATGACGCACCCGCGCATCGGCACGGAGGGCATGCGCGACGGTTCCGACGGCGTGACCGACTGGCCGCTCCTGGACGCGATGGTGCTGGCCGCCACGGGTGCCGACCTCGTCGCGATCCACTCGGGCGGCGGCGGCTACGCCGGCTGGATGCAGTCGGCGGGGGTCTCGATCGTGGCCGACGGCGAGGCCGCCACCGCGGACCGCCTGGTGCGGGCGCTCGACGGCGACAGCGGGCTCGGCGTGCTGCGGCACGCCCAGGCGGGCTACCCCGAGGCGGCCGACTCGGCGGCGGCGGGCGGGGAGACGTGTCGGTCCCCCGTGGCATGGTTCGGACGGAGCGAGGGAGGCAGCGATGCGTGAGCTGACGGACAGGGACGCGCGTCACGCCGTGCTGGGTGGCGGCGTGTTCGCGTGCGGCGGGGGCGGCTGGGAGCACCACGGCGTGCTCATGGGCGGGCTCGCGACCACGGTGAACACCCCCGTGCTCGCGGGGGTCGACGAGCTGCCGGCGGACTCCTGGGTGGCGACGGTGGCGGCCATCGGCGCCCCGGCGGCGAAGAACTGGGAGATCCGGCCGGTCGACTACGTCGACGCGCTGCGCGAGCTGATGCGCGTCTCCGAGCACCCCATCACCGCGGTGATGACGGGCCAGAACGGGTACTCCACGACCGTCAACGGCTGGATCCAGTCCTCCCTGCTCGGGGTGAAGGTGCTGGACGCCGCGGGCGACGTCCGCGCGCACCCCACCGGCAAGCTGGGATCGCTGGGCCTCACCACACGCCCCGGCTACACCACGACCCAGGTCGTCTCGGGCGGCAACCGCGCCCTGCACGGCCACTTCCTGTCCGTGAGCACCGGGCTCGTCACCACGTGCGACGACGTGCTGCGCGACATCTCGGTGCGCACCGGCGGCTTCATCGCCTCGGCGCGCAACGTCGTCGAGCTCGACTGGGTGAAGGAGCACGCCGCGATCGGTGCCGTCACCATCGCCCTCGACCTCGGCGAGGCGATGGCCGCGGAGCTCGACTCGCGCCGACGCAACAAGGGTGCCGCGGTGATCGACGCCGTGCTGGCGCGGACCGGCGGTCGGGTCGTGGCACGCGGGGCGCTCGAGCACGCCGTCCCCACGGCGACGCGCGGCGGCTGGGACCACGGCACCTTCCGCGTCGACGACGTCGAGGTCCCGTACCTCAACGAGTACATGGCGGTGACCTCGGGCGGCGAGCGCCTGGCCACCTACCCCGACACGATCGCGATCCTGCGGGCCGACTCCGGCCTCCCGCTGGCCGTCAAGGACGCGGGCGACGGCGGCTTCGAGGTCGTCGTCGTGGTCGTGGACGCGACCACCCTTCCCCTCGCGAGCTCGGCGACGGATCCTGTGTCCCTGGCCGAGTGTGAGGACATCATGGGTATCGAGCTCCTGAGGTACCTGCCCGCGAGGACCACCTGAGACTCGCCGACCACACGTGAACCCACCACGACCGAACCACCACGACTGCACCACCACGACGCACCACATCCACCGAGGAGCACCCATGTCCCGCAGGAAGAGCACGACCCTCATCACGATCGCGGCGGCCGCTGCCCTCACGCTGACCGCCTGCTCGGGCGGCGGCGACCCGCTCACCGGCGGCGGGGGCGACGACTCCGACACCGGCTCCGGCTCGGGCGGCGGTTCCATCACCGTCGGCGCCGCCAACTTCCCCGAGTCCGAGATCGTGGCCCACCTCTACGCGATCGCCCTGGAGGACGCCGGCCTGACCGTCGACACCCGTCTCCAGATCGGCTCGCGCGAGGCGTACATCCCCGCGCTCGAGGACGGTTCGATCGACCTCATCCCCGACTACACCGGCAACCTGCTGCGGTTCCTCGACACCGAGGCGACCGCGACGTCGGCGGAGGACATCGACGCCGCGCTCCCGGCGGCGCTCGAGGCCGAGGGGCTCGCGGCGCTGACGCCGGCGCCGGCCGAGAACAAGGACGCGGTCGTCGTCACGGCGGAGACGGCGGAGGACTGGAACCTCACCACGATCGGTGACCTCGCGGCCTACAACGCCGAGACGGCGTTCGCCGCGAACGCCGAGTTCGCCGAGCGTCCCGCGGGCCTGCCCGGGCTCGCCGCCGTGTACGGCTTCGAGCCGGTGCGGTTCGTCCCGATCGCCGACGGCGGCGGCCCCGCCACCGTCGCGGCGCTCAAGGACGGCGAGGTGCAGGCGGCCAACATCTTCACCACGACGCCGGCGATCGAGTCCGAGGGCTTCGTCGTCCTGGAGGACCCCGACGCGAACTTCGCCGCGCAGAACGTCGTGCCGGTGCTGAACGCGGACGAGGTGACCGACGAGATCACGCAGGTGCTCGACGCGCTCTCGGCCGAGCTGACCACCGAGGACCTCATCGCCCTGAACACGCGTGTCTCGGGCGACGAGAAGGCCGAGCCCGAGACCGCAGCACGCGAGTGGCTCGAGGAGAAGGGCCTCATCGGCTGACATGAGTCTCGACCACCGTCCGGCCGCAGCGGAGCCGGTACGCCCGGGTGGGCCGAGCGGCGCGCACGCCGCCGGTCCATCCGGGCACGGTGCTGCCGCCGGCCGGACGGTCATCGAGCTCGGGACGGCGCGCCTGACACCCAGCGAGGTGGCGCTCGTCGCGGTGGGTGGGGCGAGCGTCCGGGCACCCCGCGAGACCATCGCCACCCTCACGCGGGCCCGCGCCGTGATCGAGAGCGTCCTGACCTCGGGAGTGCCGAGCTACGGCGTCAACCGGGGCCTGGGGCCGATGCGCGACCAGGAGATCCCGGCTGAGCTGCAGCAGGAGTTCCAGCAGTTCGTGCTGGCCTCGCACGCCGCGGGCGTGGGCGAGGCCCTCAGCCCCGCCCAGTCGCGGGCGATCCTCGCGGCCCGCCTGGCCGGTCTGGCGCAGGGCGGATCGGGGATCTCGGTCTCCACCTTCGAGGCCCTGGTCGCCCTCGTCGAGGCGGACATCACCCCGGTCGTGACGCGGTTCGGATCCGTCGGCGCGGCCGACCTCGCGCCGCTCGCCGCGATCGGCGCGGTGCTCGTGGGCCGCGGCAGCACCTTCGGCCCCGGCGGTGAGCGCGTCCCCGGCGGCGAGGCGCTCGCGGCTGCGGGCCTGGCGCCCGTCGCGCTCGGGCCCAAGGACGCCCTCGCGCTGGTCGGCGCCAACTCCGCCTCGATCGGGCTGGCCTGCCTCGCCTCGCTGCAGCTGGACACGCTCGTGTGCTCGACGGACCTCGTGGCGGCGATGACCGTCGAGGCGCTCGGCGCCAGCCTGGCGCCGTTCGACGAGATCGTCGCCGAGGCGCGGCCGCTGCCCGGGCAGGTGGCCTCGGCGGCCGCGGTGCGCGAGGCGACGGCGGGCGGGGACCTGGCGCAGGGCCGGATCGCCACCGTGTCGCTGCAGGACGCGCTGTCGGTGCGCACGGTCCCGCAGGTCCACGGCGTGCTGCACCAGGTGGCCTCCGACCTGCGCGAGATCCTCACCGTCGAGCTGAACTCGCCCACCGACAACCCGCTGGTCGACGTCGAGGCCGGCGTGGTGCGCCCCACCGGCAACTTCTCCGTCCTCGAGCTCGCGATCGCGGCCGAGTCCACCCGCCTCGTCCTGGCCCACGTCGGGATGCTGGCGGAGCGGCGCATCGCCTCGCTCGTGCAGCGGGTGCGGTCCGACCGGCCGCTCGTGGACCAGATCACCGCCGCGAGCTCGACCGGCGGCTTCCTGCCGCCGGTCATCCTCGCCAACACCGCGTCGCAGATCGTGGTGCGCCTCAAGCACCTGGCGAACCCGCTCTCGACCGCGGGCACGACCGTCGGCGACGGCGTGGAGGACCACAGCTCGCAGGCCTTCGCCGCCGTGCTCGCCACGATCGACGCCCTGGAGGCGACCGAGATCCTCCTGGCGATCGAGGCGCTCCTGGCGACCGACGCGCTGACGGCCGACATCGAGCGACGCGGTGCGTCCGGCCCATCCGGCGCGTCTGACGCCCCCGGCACGCACCGGCGCCTCGGGGCCGGGGTGCACGGGCTGCACGGCGCCGTCGCGCAGCTGCTGCACTCCCTGGACTCCCGGGAGGTGGCGCACGACGTCATCGAGCGCGTACGCCCCCTGGTCGCCATCGCCGCGACCGCGACCTCCTCGCGCGCCGTGCGCGACGCGACCTGGCACGCCCAGCACGAACACCTGTCCGACACCACCCCGGCCGACCTCGTCGACGACCCCGGTGCCCTGCGGCACCGCCTGAGAGGATCCCCATGATCACGTTCGAGCACGTCACCAAGCAGTTCCCCGACGGGACGATCGGTGTCGACGACCTGAACCTGGAGATCGCCGACGGGTCCTTCACGGTCTTCGTCGGCCCCTCCGGCTGCGGCAAGACGACGTCGATGCGGATGATCAACCGCATGATCGACCCGACCGACGGCGTCATCACCGTGGGCGGCGAGGACATCCGCACCGTGCGCCCCACGCGGCTCCGGCTCGGGATCGGCTACGTCATCCAGAACGCCGGCCTGATGCCGCACCGGACGGTGGTCGACAACGTCGCCACGGTGCTCGTGCTCCAGGGCACGCCGAAGCGCAAGGCGCGCATCGCGGCGCTCGAGGCGATGGAGCGCGTCGGTCTCGACCTCAAGATGGCCACGCGCTACCCGGCCCAGCTCTCCGGCGGTCAGCAGCAGCGCGTCGGGGTCGCGCGGGCCCTGGCCGCCGACCCGCCGATCCTGCTGATGGACGAGCCGTTCTCCGCCGTCGACCCGGTGGTGCGCGACGACCTGCAGCGCGAGATGCTCCGCCTGCAGTCGGAGCTGAAGAAGACGATCGTGTTCGTCACTCACGACATCGACGAGGCCGTGCGCCTGGGCGACCGCGTCGCGGTGTTCGGCACCGGCGGCGTGCTGCAGCAGATCGACACCCCCGAGAACGTCCTGACGCGGCCCGCCAACGACTTCGTCACCGGGCTCGTGGGGCGCGACCGCGGGTTCCGCGCGATGTCGTTCCACCCCGCCGCCGGGCTGCCCGTCCTCGACGTCGAGACCGTGGCCCTCGGTGACGTCGAGAACCTCCCGACCCTGCCGGCGGGGGCCTGGGTGCTCGCGGTCGACGACGCCCGCCGCCCCCTCGGCTGGGTCAACGCCACGCGGCAGACGCTCGCGGCGCAGCACGGCGCCGCCGCCCTCGCGCCGCTCGGGTCGCTGACGACGCCGGAGCGCACGCTGCGCCAGTCGCTCGACGCCGTGCTGTCCTCGCCCTCGGAGCAGGGCGTGGTGGTCGACGACGGCGGTCGCCTCCTCGGCGTCGTCACCGCGCCGGACGTGCTCGCCGCCCTGGCGCGTCAGAAGGACGCGGCGGGTGACGACGTCGTGCTCCGCGACGCGCCCGTGGCACCGGCCGACGCGACGCAGGACGCGCTCTCGTGAACCTCTGGGGAGTACGCAACTGGGAGGTGGTGCAGGGCTACCTGCTCGACCACCTCTACCTCGCCGTCGTCCCGACGGTCATCGGGGTCGCGCTGGCGCTGCCGATCGGCCTGCTGCTGCGCGACCGGCGCCGCAGCCGCACCGTGGCCATCGTGATCTCGAGCGCGATCTTCACGATCCCGTCGCTCGCGCTGTTCGTGGTGCTGCCCGCCGTGATCGGGACGCGGGTGCTCGATCCGATCAACGTCGTGGTCGCCCTGACCCTCTACACGGTGGCGCTCTCGGTGCGCACGACGTTCGAGGCGCTCGACGCGGTTCCCGCGTCCACGCGTGAGGCGGCCACGGCCATCGGCTACTCCTCGTGGCGGCGCGCGCTCGCCGTCGACCTCCCGCTCTCGATCCCGGTGCTCGTGGCCGGTACGCGCGTCGTGGCGGTCACCAACGTCTCGATGGTCTCGGTCGGCGCGGTGATCGGCATCGGTGGGCTCGGGCAGCTGTTCACCTCCGGCTACCAGCGCGACTTCCCCGAGCAGATCCTCACCGGGCTCGTGCTGATCCTGGCGCTGGCGATCGTGTTCGACCGGGTGATCGCCCTGATCGGCCGGGCCCTGACCCCCTGGATCCGCGGATCGAGCCTGCGGGCCTCCGAGCGCCGCCTGCGCGCGCTCGCCCAGAAGCTCCCCGAGGTCGGACGACTGCGAGAGGCGGCGCGCGATGTTCGCTGAGTTCTTCACCTACCTGGCCGACGGCGCGAACTGGGCCGGCAGCACCGGCATCCCGGCGCGGCTGGGTGAGCACCTGTACTACTCGGTGCTGGCGCTGGCCGTCGGCGCGCTCATCGCCGTCCCGCTCGGGCTCGTGATCGGGCACACCGGCAGGGGCGAGGGCATCATCGTCGGACTCGCCAACACGATGCGCGCGCTGCCCAGCCTCGGTCTGATGACGCTGCTCGTGCTCCTCATGAGCTCGACCCTCATCCCGCCGATCACGGCGCTCGTGGCGCTCGCCGTCCCGCCGCTGCTCGCCGGGGTGTACGCGGGGATCGCGAACGTGGACCGCAGCGCCGTCGACGCCGCGAACGCGATGGGCATGACGCAGTGGCAGGTGCTGTGGCGCGTCGAGGTGCCGAACGCGCTCCCGCTCGTGGTCGGGGGCCTGCGCGGGGCCACGCTCCAGGTCGTGGCGACGGCGACGATCGCCGCGTTCGTCAACCTCGGCGGGCTCGGCCGGTACATCTTCGACGGGCTCGCGCTCTACGACTACACCCGCGTCCTGGTGGGCGCCGTGCTGGTGACGGCGCTCGCCCTGGTGCTCGACGGGCTGCTGGCGCTCGTCGTCCGGCTCGTGCAGCCGGGGTCGGGGCGGCTCGCGGTGCGCGACGCGGCCCTGCTCGCGGCGATCGACAGCCGCGTGGCCGGGCCGGCCGCGGTCACGGCGTCGGTCTCGGCCGACGGGGCGGGGCCGCGGGACGGGGCGGACGGCGACGGTGCCGATGCGGATCCGGCCGGGGCGTCGGCACCGCGCCGCTCGTGAGCCGGTCACCGCGGTGAGCCTCGTCGACCCCGCCCTCCTGGCGCCCGAGCCCGAGCGGGTGGCCGCCGCGATCGCGCACCTGGCGGGGTCGTACACGGAGTCCGCGCAGCCGGGCTGGACCCGGCGTCTGTTCTCCGACGCCTACCGGGCCTCCCGTCAGTGGACGCTCGCGCACATGCGCGACGCGGGGCTCGAGGCGCGCATCGACGCGGCGGGCAACGTCGTCGGCGTCCTGCCCGGGAGGGACCGGTCGGCCCCGCCGCTCATGACCGGGTCGCACACCGACACGGTGCACGGCGGCGGCCGGTTCGACGGGATCGTCGGCGTGGTCGGCGCCGTCGAGGTGGCGCGGCTCCTGCGCGAGAGCGGTCGGCCGCTCGCCCGCGACCTCGTGGTGGTCGACTTCCTCGGCGAGGAGGCCAACCCGTTCGGCGTCTCGTGCCTGGGCTCTCGATCGATCGCCGGTCTGCTCGAGCGCGACCACCTCGACCGGATCGGCGAGGACGGCACCCGGCTCGGGGACGCGATGACGGCGTTCGGCCTCGACCCGGCGGCGGCGGTCGGGCAGGCGTGGGCGCCGGGGTCGCTGCACGGGTACGTCGAGCTGCACGTCGAGCAGGGGCCGGTGCTGCAGGACTCGGGGACGGCGATCGGCGTCGTCACGGCGATCGCCGGGATCGACCGCTTGCTGGCCCGGTTCTCGGGGCGGGCGGACCACGCGGGGACGATGCCGATGGACCGCCGGCACGACGCCCTCGCGGCCGCGGCGGCCGCCGTCGTCGCGATCGAGCGCGAGGGTGCGGCGCGCCGGTGCACGGCGTCTCGACCGTGGGTCGGCTCGAGGCCGAGCCGGGCGCGTTCAACGTCGTGCCCGACCGCGCCCGGCTGTGGGCCGAGCTGCGCTCGACCGAGGCGGACTGGCTGACCGGGGCGCGCCGTCGCGTGGTCGAGGCGATCGGGGCGGAGGCGTCGGCGCGCGGCGTCGACCTCGTGGCGGAGTGGCTCAGCGACCAGGATCCCGTCCGCGCGGATCCGCTCGTGCAGGACCTCATCGGTGCCGGGGCGGACGCGCTGGGGCTGTCGTGGCAGGCGGTGCCCTCGGGGGCCGGGCACGACGCCGCGCACCTGGCGCACCTCGGCCCGATGGGGATGATCTTCGTGCCCTCGGTCGGCGGGCGGAGCCACTGCCCGGAGGAGCTGACCGAGATCGACGACGTCGTCCAGGGCATCCAGGTGCTGGCGGCCACGCTGGTCGCGATGGACGAACGGCCCGCCGCGGCGCGCTGAGCGCGAGGATCGACGGCGGTGCCCGCCGCGGGCCCGGCAGGCGCGGTCGGGCGGTGGTGGTCAGGCGGCGTCGGTCAGGGCGTCGGTCAGGCGTTGGGGTCAGGCGGTGGCGGTCAGGCGGTGGCGGTCACGGGGGCCGCGCCGGTGGGCAGGTCCACGCGCTGGGCGGTCGCCGCGGCCCGGGCCCGCTGCACGATCTCGGCCAGCACCTCCTCGGGCAGGGCGTAGGCGCCCTGCAGCGGCCAGCTGCCGTCGGCCGGGGGCGGTCGTAGCCGTTCTCGCGCAGCCAGGCGTTGAACCCGCGGGCCCACGCGTGGTGGGCGCGGATCTGGCGCTCGTGCATCGCGGTCAGCGGCACCTCGGCCAGCTCGGGGAAGCGCCGCACCAGGGCGCCGAGCACGTCCAGGGTGGCGTCGACGTCGACGTCGGCCGCGTGCAGCTCACCGGTGGCGACGACGCCGTAGTGCTCCGCGAGGTTGCCGAGCCGGCGCTTGCCGGGACGGTAGCGGTCGAGCGCCCGGTCGAGCACGAGGGGGTCGACCGCGGGGCCGGGCGCGCGCCCGAGCCGGTCGGTCAGCGTGGGCAGGTCGTGCCGCGCGAGCTCGTGCTCGAGGATCGTGAGGTCGAACGTGGCGTTGAACGCGACGACCGGCACGCCATCGGCCATCGCCCCGGCGAGGGCCTGCGCGAGCTCCTCGAGCACCTCGCGGGGCGGCCGGCCGTGCTCGCGGGCGTACGCCGTCGTCACCCCGTGGATCGCCGAGGCGGCCTCGGGGATCTCGACCCCGGGGTCGATGATCCAGGTGCGGGTCCGCGAGAGCCCGGCGAGCCCCTCGCGCATCACGAGCGCCGCCGTCACGATGCGGTCGTTCGCGACGTCGACCCCGGTCGTCTCCGTGTCGAAGCCGAGCACCCTGCCCGTGGTCCACCCGCTCGTCGCCATGCCCCCACCCTGCCACCCGGGACCGACATCCTCCCCGCGACCCGCGTACCGCCCGCGGATCGACGCAGGATCTGCCGTGGATGCGGCGTCGCCCGGCCCGTCGTCGGCGCGGCCGGTAGCCTGGGTGACCGTGAGCAACGAGATCGAGATCGGCCGCGGCAAGCGTGGGCGTCGCGCCTACACCTTCGACGACATCGCCGTCGTGCCCAGCAGGCGCACCCGCACCCCGGACGACGTCTCGGTGACGTGGCAGATCGACGCCTACCAGGTCGACGTCCCGGTCCTCGCGGCGCCGATGGACTCGGTGATGAGCCCGGAGACCGCGATCGAGCTCGGCCGTCTCGGCGGCATCGGCGTGCTCGACCTCGAGGGCCTGTGGACGCGCTACGAGGACCCGGTGCCGCTGCTCGAGGAGATCGCGACGATCCCCGCGGGTGACGCCACGCGCCGGATGCAGGAGCTGTACGCCTCGCCGATCGTGCCCGAGCTGATCCACGAGCGGATCCGCGAGATCAGGGCGGCGGGCGTGACCGTCGCCGGCGCCCTCTCGCCGCAGCGCACGCAGGAGCACTGGCGCACCGTGGTGGCGGCCGGCGTCGACCTCTTCGTCATCCGCGGCACGACCGTCTCGGCCGAGCACGTCTCCTCCGAGGCGGAGCCGCTGAACCTCAAGCGCTTCATCTACGAGCTCGACGTGCCGGTGATCGTCGGCGGCGCCGCCACCTACACCGCCGCGCTGCACCTGATGCGCACCGGTGCGGCGGGCGTGCTCGTCGGTTTCGGCGGGGGAGCGGCCAACACCACCCGCACGAGCCTCGGAATCCACGCCCCGATGGCGACGGCGGTCGCCGACGTCGCGGCTGCGCGCCGCGACTACCTCGACGAGTCCGGCGGCCGGTACGTGCACGTGATCGCGGACGGCAGCGTCGGGCGCAGCGGCGACCTGGTCAAGGCGATCGCGTGCGGCGCCGACGCCGTGATGCTCGGGGCCGCGCTCGCGCGTGCGACGGAGGCGCCGGGCCGCGGCTGGCACTGGGGCTCCGAGGCGCACCACCCCGACCTGCCGCGCGGCGAGCGCGTGCGCGTGGGCACCGTGGGCACGCTGCGCGAGGTGCTGCACGGCCCCGGCGGGCGGGCCGACGGCACGCTGAACATGATCGGCGCGCTGCGCAAGGCGATGGCCACGACCGGGTTCTCCGACGTCAAGGAGTTCCAGCGCGTCGAGGTCGTGGTGTCGCCCTACGCGCCGCGCTGAGCGACTCGGCCGACGGTCTCGTCGGCCGTCGAGGGGGACTCGATGGAACTGGTGCACCTGGAGGAGGGGGCGACGGCGAAGGTGCGCTCCGCCGTCGTCACCCTGTGGGAGGGGTGCGGCCTGACGCGGCCCTGGAACCCGCCCGAGCGCGACCTCGCGCAGGCGATCGCGGGGCCGACGTCGACCGTCGTCGTCGCGCTCGAGGACGAGCGGATGGTCGGCTCGGTCCTCGCGGGCTACGACGGCCACCGCGGCTGGCTGTACTACCTGGCGGTCGACCCGACGCGGCGCGGGGCCGGCCTCGCCCGCACGCTCGTCACGACGGCGGAGACCTGGCTCGCGCGGGCCGGCGCCCGCAAGGTGCAGCTCATGGTGCGCGAGGGTAACCCGGCGGCGTCGCTGTACCCGCACCTGGGGTACGAGCGGCAGGACACGGCGGTGTACGGGCGCTGGCTCGAGGGCTGAGCGCGGGGCGGGACGGTCACCCGGCACGCGGTGTCGTGTCCGAGGTACGTTCGAGCGATGCGCAGCGCATGGATCGAGCACCGTCGTCCCGGCGACCGTGAGCTCCTGGGATGGATGGAGCCGGTCGGGGAGGACTTCGTCGTCGTCGATCTCCTCGGTCGTCGCAGGACGGGGCCGGTCGACTGGTTGACCGCCGAGGAGACGCTAGACGCCCTCGGGATCTCCTACCTCGCCGACCCGTACGAGCTGCGCCGCGAGGACGGCACGTGGTTGCGCGTCCTCATCGTCGAGGTGTCGGCCGACGGGCTGCGGGTGAAGAAGGACGACTGGGGAGACATGACGGCCCCGCAGGTGTACTTCTCCGTCGCGTTCCCCGTCGAGGAGGGCGTGCTGCGCCCGACCGGCTGAGCCGTCGCCCGGCACCGGCCTGGTCCGTGTCGCAGTTTCGCGCCACGCGGCGGGTGACGTTCTCGGCGGGGTAGCGTGCCCGGATGCACCCGCCGATCGAGCCGTTCGAGCACGGATGGATCGATCGGCCCGACGGCGCCTGCATCTTCTGGGAGGCCTCGGGCCACCCGGGGGTCGGCCTGCCCTCTACCTGCACGGTGGGCCGGGGAGCGGCCTCGGTCCGGGGGGATATCGGCGGCGGTTCGACCCGGAGCGGCACCTCGTCGTCGGGCTGGACCAGCGTGGGTGCGGGCGCAGCACCCCGTGGGCGATCGACGACCTCGAGAACCTCGACGCCATCACGACGGACGTCCTGATCGCGGACCTCGAGGCGCTGCGGGAGCACCTCGGAGTCGAGGCGTGGCTCGTGCACGGCGTCTCGTGGGGGTCGACCCTCGCCCTCGCGTACGCGCTGGCCCACCCGGCGCGGGTGACGGCGCTGGTGCTCACCGCTGTCACGACCGGTGGGCGGGAGGAGATCGACTGGATCACCGAGGGGGTCGGGCGGGTGTTCCCGGAGGCGTGGGAGAGTTCGCGGCCGGTGTGCCCGCGGATGAGCGCGTCGTCGCCCGCTACGCGCGGCTGATGCGTGACGGCGATCCTGCCGTTCGCGCGTCGGCGGCGGACGCGTGGGACGCGTGGGAGTCCACGCACGTCTCGCTCGACCCGGGCTGGCAGCCGGGTCAGCTCCATGCGGACGCGCGAGGGCGAGCGAACTTCGCGACCCTCGTCACCCACTTCTGGGCCCACGACTGCTTCCTCGCGGGGGACCGGAGCGTTCTCGCCCGGGCCGACGAGCTGGCGCAGATCCCCGGCGTGCTGATCCACGGCCGCCGCGACATCAGCGGACCGGTGATCACGCCGTGGCGCCTGCACCGGGCGTGGCCGGGCAGCGAGCTGCACGTCGTGGAGTCCGAGGGCCACGGGGGTGAGCGCGAGATGGAGCTGACCTGCCGGGCGATCGACGCCCTCGCGCGGCGGGAGCGCTGAGCCGTCGGCCGGCACCGGCCTGGCAGACTGGGTGAGGTTCCACCACGACCCCACCCCACGAAGGAGCACCCGCATGGCCGCGGAGACCGAGTACCGCATCGAGCACGACACGATGGGGGAGGTCAGGGTCCCGAAGGACGCCACGTACGCGGCGCAGACCCAGCGGGCCGTGGAGAACTTCCCGATCTCCGGCACGACGCTCTCGCGCCACCACATCGCCGCCCTGGCGCACATCAAGAAGGCGGCCGCGCGGGCGAACGCCGACCTCGGCGTGCTCGAAACGGACGTCGCCGAGGCCATCGCGACGGCGGCCGACCGCGTCGTCGCCGGCGAGCTCGACCACGACTTCCCGGTCGACGTCTTCCAGACCGGGTCCGGCACCTCCTCGAACATGAACACCAACGAGGTCATCGCGACGCTCGCGAGCCGGACCCTCGGACGCCCGGTCCACCCCAACGACCACGTCAACGCCTCGCAGTCGAGCAACGACGTGTTCCCCTCCTCGATCCACGTCGCCGCGCTCGAGGCGGTCACGAACGTCCTGCTCCCCGGCCTGGAGACGCTCGCGGCCTCGCTCGAGGCGAAGGCGGCGGAGTTCTCGGGCGTCGTGAAGTCGGGCCGCACGCACCTCATGGACGCGACGCCCGTCATGCTCGGGCAGGAGTTCGCCGGCTACGCGACGCAGATCCGCTACGGGATCGCACGCGTGCGCGCCACCCTCGAGAGGCTCGCCGAGCTGCCCCAGGGCGGCACCGCCGTCGGGACCGGCATCAACACCCCGGCGGGCTTCCCGCAGAAGGTCATCGGCTACGTGGCCGAGCAGACGGGCCTGCCGGTCGTCGAGGCGCGCGACCACTTCGAGGCCCAGGGCGCGATGGACTCCTTCGTGGAGACGTCCGGCGCGCTGCGCACCGTCGCGGTCTCGCTCGTGAAGATCTGCAACGACCTGCGCTGGATGGGTTCCGGCCCGCGCACCGGCCTCGGCGAGATCGCGCTGCCCGACCTGCAGCCCGGCTCCTCGATCATGCCCGGCAAGGTCAACCCGGTGCTGCCCGAGGCCGCGCTGCAGGTGTGCGCCCAGGTCATCGGCAACGACCAGGCCATCGCGTTCTCCGGCTCCACCGGCCTGTTCGAGCTGAACGTCATGCTGCCCGTGATGGCGCGCAACCTGCTCGAGTCGATCACCCTGCTCGGCAACGTCTCGCGCGTCCTCGCCGAGCGCTGCGTCGACGGGATCACCGCGAACGTCGAGCGCTGCCGGGAGCTGGCGGAGTCCTCGCCGTCGATCGTCACGCCGCTCAACCGCGTCATCGGCTACGAGGCCGCCGCCGCGATCGCCAAGCACTCGGTGAAGAAGGGCATCACGATCCGTGAGGCCGTCATCGACCTCGGCTACGTCGAGCGGGGCGAGGTCACGACCGAGCAGCTCGACGTCGCGCTCGACGTCGCCGCGATGACGACGCCGCGCAACTAGCGACCTCGGGACGCGCCGTCGGGCCGGCGAGAACTAGGGCCCGACGGCGTGGACCGTCGCGACCTCCTCGCCCGTACAGCCTGCAGGCAGGTTGGCGACGGCGGAGGCGTCGCTGTACGCACCGCCCCACGACACCTCGCTCCCGACGGCGTGGTCCTCACCCTCGAGCGTGAGGAAGCCGCCTCGAGCGTCCCAGACCGCCGACTCGACCAGCGAGAGCGGGTAGCCGCCGACGGTGAGGCAGCCGTCGGTCAGCTGCAGGACGCCGGAGATCTCCGCGTCGGCGACGACCGGACCTGGCGCGTGGACCGCGAACGGCTGGGGTGCTGCCGGACCGGAGCACGAGGCCGCGACGGCAGCGACGACCACGGCGACAGCGACAGCGATGCCGGGCGCACCCCGGCCGACGATCGTCGATCCGGCCGTGAGCATGCCCGAAAGTACCTCGCGGACGTCTGGAGTACCTCGCCCGCGCGGGGCGTCCGACCGGCCGTCCCGCCTCGGGACCACCGGCCTCGCTGAGGGAGGCACGTCTTCGTCGAGCGGGCCCGTTCCACGGCGTGTCGGCCACGACGCGCCGCGCCGCTCGCGGATCGGCCTCCCTGAGCGAGGTCTCAACCGGTCGGCTCCCGCGACGCGCGAGCCACGAGAGGCGTCGCACGACGGCGAGGGCCCGCCAACGCATCGGCGGTGGCGGGCCCTCGTGCGGGACTGGCTGGTCGCGGGATCTCTCGTGGTCATCCCCGAGTACCTCGCGAGTGCCCAGAAGTACCTCGCGTCAGATGGCGGCGAGGGTCTGGCGCGTGATCTCGAGCTCCTCGTTGGTGGGGACCACCAGGACTGTCACGCGTGCGCCGTCGGGCGAGATGACGCGCGGCCCGGGCGTGCGGGCCGCGTTGCGCTCGGCGTCGATCTCGATGCCCCAACCCTCCAGGCCCGCGACGGCGCCCGCGCGGATCGCGGCGTCGTTCTCTCCGATCCCCGCGGTGAACGTGAGCACGTCCAGCCGGCCGAGCTCCGCGTGGTAGGCGCCGACGTACTTGCGCAGCCGCAGGAGGTACACCTCCAGCGCGAGCCGCGCGTCCTCGTCGCCCGCGTCCACGAGCGCGCGCAGCTCGCGCATGTCGCTCACACCCGCGAGCCCCTTGACGCCCGAGCGGCGGTTGAGCAGGTCGTCGATCTCGTCGACCGACAGGCCGCCGTTGCGGTGCAGGTGGATCACGATCGCGGGGTCGAGGTCGCCCGACCGCGTGCCCATCACGAGACCCTCGAGCGGGGTCAGGCCCATGGAGGTGTCGATCGCGCGGCCGTCGCGCACGGCCGAGGCCGACGCGCCGTTGCCGAGGTGCAGCACGATCTGGTGCAGGTCGGCGACGTCGCGGCCCAGGAACGCCGCGGCCTCGCGCGAGACGTAGCGGTGGGAGGTCCCGTGCGCGCCGTAGCGCCGCACCTGGTGGGCGCGCGCGACCTCGGCGTTCAGCGCGTAGGTGGCCGCGGCGTCGGGCAGGGTGGCGAAGAAGGCGGTGTCGCAGACGGCCACGTGCGGCACGTCGGGCAGCAGGCGCCGCGCACCCCGGATCCCGGTGAGGTTGGCCGGGTTGTGCAGCGGCGCGAGCGGCGAGAGCGCCTCGATGTCGGCCTCCACGGCGTCGTCGATCACCGTGGTCTCGACCAGGCGCGTGCCGCCGTGGACCACCCGGTGGCCGACGGCCACGATGCCCGCGTCCGCGAGCGGCGGGCCCAGCTCCTCGAACAGCCCCAGCACGACCTCGAGCGCCGCCGCGTGGTCGGCGACGGCGAGCGTGCGCTCGGTCCGCTCCCCGCCCACCTCGTGGCGCACGTTCGCGTCGTCCTCACCGACCTTCTCCACGATCCCGGCGGCCAGCGCCTGCTCGGTCTCCGCGTCGACCAGCTGGTACTTCAGCGACGAGCTGCCCGAGTTCAGGACGAGGACGGACCGGCCGGAAGGCTCGATCGGGCGATGCTGGTCGGTCATGCGTCCTTCCCTGCGGACGCCGCGGCGTCCTGCGCCTGGATCGCCGTGATGGCGACCGTGGTGATGATGTCCTTGACCGTCGCGCCGCGCGAGAGGTCGTTGACCGGCTTGTTCAGCCCCTGCAGCACGGGCCCGACGGCGACGGCGCCGGACGTGCGCTGCACCGCCTTGTACGTGTTGTTGCCGGTGTTGAGGTCCGGGAAGATCAGCACGGTCGCCTGCCCCGCGACGGGCGAGCCGGGCATCTTCGAGGCCGCGACACCGGGGTCGACGGCGGCGTCGTACTGGATCGGCCCCTCGACCACCAGCTCGGGCGCCCGCTGCCGCACGAGCTCGGTCGCGGCGCGCACCTTCTCGACGTCGGCGCCGCTGCCGGACTCGCCCGTGGAGTAGGAGAGCATCGCGATGCGCGGCTCGACGCCGAACTGCACGGCCGAGCGCGCCGACGAGATCGCGATGTCGGCGAGCTGCTCGGCGTCGGGGTCGGGGTTGACGGCGCAGTCGGCGTACACGAGCACCTCGTCCGCCAGGCACATGAAGAAGCACGAGGACACGATCGAGACGCCCGGAGCGGTCTTGATCGTCTCGAACGAGGGGCGGATCGTGTGGGCGGTCGTGTGCTGCGCACCCGAGACCATGCCGTCGGCGAGTCCGAGGTGCACCATCAGCGTGCCGAAGTAGGACACGTCGATCACGATCTCGCGCGCCCGCTCGACCGTCATGCCCTTGTGCTCGCGCAGGCGCGCGTACTCCTGCGCGAGCTGCTCCAGCAGGTCGGAGGTCACCGGGTCGATCACCCTCGCCTCGGTCAGGTCGAGCCCGAGCTCGACGGCGCGCTGGCGCACGTCCTGCTCGACGCCGAGGATCGTCAGGTCGGCGACGCCGCGGGAGAGCACGGTGCTCGCGGCGCGCAGCACGCGGTCGTCGGTGCCCTCGGGCAGCACGATGTGCCGGCGGGATGCGCGGGCGCGCTCGTAGAGCATGTGCTCGAACATCAAGGGGGTCACGACGTCGGAGGCCTCGACGTCGAGCGCCGCCAGGACGGCGTCCGCGTCGACGTGCGCCTCGAAGGCGCTGCGGGCGAGCTCGACCTTGCGCTGGCTGCCCGAGCTGAGCAGGCCGCGCGTGCCCGCCACCACCTTGGCGGCGGTGAACGTGCCGAGGTCGGTGCGCAGGATCGGCAGGCGCTTGCCGAGGCTCCGCACGAGCCGGTCGATCTGCGGGTCGAGGTCGAACCCGCCGTTGAGGGCGAGTCCCGCCAGGGTCGGGAAGTCGCCGGCGGTGTGCGCGGCGAGCAGAGCCACGACGGCGTCGCCGCGGTCCGCGGGCGTGATGACGAACGAGCCCTCCTGCAGCCGGTCGAGCATGTGGTTGATGCCCATCGCGCCCACGAGCATGTGCTCGGCCTCGCGGTCCAGCAGCGACTCCTCGCCGGCGACCATCTCGCCGTCGAGCGCCGTCATGAGGTCGCGGACCGACGGGGCCGAGAGCAGCGGGACCTCGGGGAACGTCCACACGGGGACGTCGGCCTCCAGGCCGGAGCGGAAAGCGTCGAGCTCGTCGGGGTCGCAGCGGTTGGCCACGATGCCCGCGACGCGCGCGTGGCGCGCGCTCAGCTCGCCGATCGCGACCTCGCTGACCTGGCGGACCTGGGCGGGCGTGCGCCCCTGGGCACCGAGGACGAGCACGACGGGCGCGCCGAGGTTCGCCGCCACCCGCGCGTTGAAGGCGAGCTCGGTCGGACCGGCGACGTCGGTGTAGTCGGACCCGACGACGACGAGGACCTGGCACTGCTCGGCGAGCGCGCGCGCCTTGGTGAGGATCGTGTCGAGCGCGGCGTCGGCGTCGGCGTGCACCTGCTCGTAGGTGACGCCCACGCAGTCCTCGTAGTCGAGGTCGACGCCGTCGTGACGCAGCAGCAGCTCGAGGACGCGGTCGGACCCCTCGGCAGCGACGACCGGACGGAAGACCCCGACCCTCTGCACGCGCGCCGTGAACATGTCGAGCAGGCCGAGCGCGATCGTCGACTTGCCGGTGTTGCCCTCGGGCGAGGCGAGGTAGACGGAGCGGGTCACTCGTTGTCCCCGCCCGTCGAGGCGGTGGCGGACGCGGCGCCCCGGCGGCGCGACGTGGTCGGCGCACCGCCGGCGTCGGCGCTGCCGGCACGGTCGCCGTCGTCGGGCCAGACCCAGTCGGCCACCTCCGGCAGATCCTCGCCGTGCAGACGCGTGTACTGGCGGGCCTCGATGCGCTTGTCCTCCATGCGCTGGCGCAGGCCGGCGTAGCGGGCCGCGAGGCCGGGGACGCGGTCGATGGTGTCGATCACGAGCTTGTACCTGTCCAGGTCGTTGAGCATCACCATGTCGAAGGGCGTGGTGGTGGTGCCCTCCTCCTTGTACCCGCGCACGTGCAGGTTGCCGTGGTTGGTGCGGCGGTAGGTGAGGCGGTGGATGAGCCACGGGTAGCCGTGGTAGGCGAAGATGACGGGCCGGTCGGTGGTGAAGATGCCGTCGAAGTCCGAGTCGGTCAGACCGTGCGGGTGCTCGGTGGAGTCCATCAGGCGCATGAGGTCGACGACGTTGACCACGCGGACCTTCAGATCCGGCACGTGCTGCCGCAGCAGGTCGGCCGCCGCGAGCGTCTCCACGGTCGGCACGTCCCCGGCGCACGCCAGCACGACGTCGGGGGCCTCGCCGTCGGACTCCGTCCCCGCCCACTCCCAGATGCCCAGACCGCGCGTGCAGTGCGCGACGGCCTCGTCCATCGTCAGGAACTGCGGGGCGGGCTGCTTGCCCGCGACGACGACGTTGACGTAGTCGCGGCTGCGCAGGCAGTGGTCGTAGGTGGACAGCAGGGTGTTGGCGTCCGCCGGCAGGTAGACCCGCACGACCTCGGGCTTCTTGTTCACGACGTGGTCGATGAAGCCGGGGTCCTGGTGGCTGAAGCCGTTGTGGTCCTGGCGCCAGACGTGGCTCGAGAGCAGGTAGTTCAGCGAGCCGATCGGGCGGCGCCACGGGATCTCGCGCGTCACCTTGAGCCACTTGGCGTGCTGGTTGAGCATCGAGTCGACGATGTGGATGAAGGCCTCGTAGCAGTTGAACAGGCCGTGGCGACCCGTCAGCAGGTAGCCCTCGAGCCAACCCTGGCACTGGTGCTCGCTGAGCATCTCCACCACGCGGCCCTCGGGCGAGAGGTGCTCGTCGGTGTCCGCCCCCGGCACGACGTCGGCGTTCCAGACCTTGTCGGTCTCGGCGAACACGGCCTGGAGGCGGTTGGACGCGGTCTCGTCGGGACCGAAGATGCGGAAGCTGTCGGGGTTGCGGCGGATCACCTCGGTGAGCCACTGGCCGAGGACCTTGGTGCTCTCGGCGATCGACGCACCGGGTGCCGGGACGTCGACGGCGAACTCGCGGAAGTCCGGCAGGCGGAGGTCGCGCAGCAGCAGACCACCGTTGGCGTGCGGGCTCGCGCTCATGCGCCTCTCTCCGCGTGGCGCCAGCGAGGCGACGTCCGCGTCGAGCCGACCGTCGGCGTCGAACAGCTCCTCGGCGCGGTAGGAGCCCAGCCAGTCGGCCAGCACCTGCAGGTGCTCGGGGGTGTCGCGGGCGTTCGCGAGCGGCACCTGGTGGGCCCGCCACGAGTCCTCGGCCTTCTTGCCGTCGATGATCTCGGGGCAGGTCCAGCCCTTGGGGGTGCGGAAGATGATCATGGGCCACATCGGGCGTGACGTGTCGCCCGCGGCGGCGCGCTCCTTGATCGCCACGATCTCGTCGAGCACCTCGTCCAGCAGCGCGGCGTAGCGGCGGTGGATGGAGCTGCGGTCCTCGTCGTCGAACCCGGCCACGAACTCGTACGGCGTGTGGCCGTAGCCGCGCATGAGGTCGTGCAGCTCGTCCTGGCCGATGCGCGCGAGCACGGTCGGGTTGGCGATCTTGTACCCGTTGAGGTGCAGCACCGGCAGCACGACGCCGTCGGTCGCGGGATTGACGAACTTGTTGGAGTGCCAGGAGGTGGCGAGCGGACCCGTCTCGGCCTCGCCGTCGCCGACCACGGCCAGTACGAGGAGGTCGGGGTTGTCGAACGCGGCCCCGTAGGCGTGGCTCAGCGCGTAGCCGAGCTCCCCGCCCTCGTGGATGGATCCGGGCGTCTCGGGCGCGACGTGGCTGGGGATCCCGCCGGGGAAGGAGAACTGGCGGAACAGACGGCGCATGCCCTCCGCGTCCTGAGTGACGTCGGAGTACGTCTCGGTGTAGGTGCCCTCGAGGTAGGAGTTGGCCACGAGGCCGGGGCCGCCGTGACCGGGACCGGTGATGTAGATGGCGTCCACGTCGCGCTCGGAGATCACGCGGTTCATGTGGGCGTAGAGGAAGTTCAGACCCGGGGTCGTGCCCCAGTGGCCGAGCAGGCGCGGCTTGACGTCGTCGCGGTCGAGCGGAGTCGTGAGCAGCGGGTTGGCGAGCAGGTAGATCTGCCCCACGGAGAGGTAGTTGGCCGCGCGCCACCACCGGTCGATGCGTTCCAGCACTGTCTGCTCGAGGGCGGTGTCGGGGCGGCGGGCCCACCCCGGCGCGGTCGTCGTGGAGGGGGTGACCCCGTTCTCCGTAGCCATGCCTCCACCTTGCCGTCTTTCGGGGGGCGGCGCGAGTGCCCTACGTCCCGGGCCGCTGGTGCCGTGGGCGTTCCGCGGCCGTGCGCCAGGCTGCTGTGAGCGTTCTCACGCGTCCGCGTGCGCCGGGTCGACGAGGCGGTCGCGGCTCGCGGGAGCGACCGGTGCGACGGACGTAGGCTGGACGTGTGCTCGACGACCCTGCTCCCGCCGACGGCGCGGCCCCGTCGGCGACACCGGTCCCGGCCGCGGAGCCTGCCTCCGAACCGGCGCCGTCCGCGGGCAGGCCGCCTCGTCCGGCACCCCGCGAGCTGCTGGCGGCGGCAGGCTCACCGCGCATGCTCGGTCTCCTCGCGCTCATCGTCGTCGCCGCCCTCGTCTGCATCCGCCTCGGGGCGTGGCAGATCGACCGCGCGTTCGAGCGCGCGGACGCGGCGCGCGACGCGGCCGAGGCCGCGCTGTCCGACGCGCCGCCCCGTCCGCTCACCGACGCGCTCGAGCCCGGCGCCCACGTCATGGGCTCGCTCGTCGGCCATCCCCTCGCGGTCACCGGCACGTTCGACCCCGCGGGCCAGCAGCTCGTCCCGGGTCGCGTGGTCGACGGCGAGACGGGCTACCTCGTCGTCACGCCCCTGCGGGTGGAGGCGACGGGCGCGTGGCTCGCCGTCGTGCGCGGGTGGAGCGCCGGCACCGACGACGTGCCGCCCGCGCCCGGCGGCACCGTGACCGTGACCGGGGCCGTCACGGCGGGGGAGGCGTTCGAGAACGCGGCGCTGCCGCCCGGCCAGGTCGACTCGATCAGCCCCGCCTACTTCGCCGGCACGTGGGGGCTGCCGATCTACAACGCCTACCTCGTGCCGAACGAGGCCTCGACCGCCGGGCTGGGCGGACTCGTCGCCGTGCCGGCGCCCTCGCTCGACGGCGGGGGCGGCGTCGACATCCGCAACCTCGCCTACGCGATCGAGTGGTACGTGTTCGGCGCGTTCGCGCTGCTCGTCTGGTACCGCCTGGTGCGGGACGAGGCTCTCGCGCGGCGCGAGGACGCCGAGGTCGACGCGGCCGGTGCGCCCCGGGCCGACGCCCGGTAGACCGCGACCAGGGCATCCGCAGCGCACCCGGCCGGCACGCGACCGGTGCGGACTACTCGCTCTGCCAGGAGTGCCACAGCGCGGCGTAGTCGCCGCCGCGCTCGACGAGGTCGTGGTGCGGGCCGATCTCCGTGATGCGCCCGGCGTCGATGACGGCGACGCGGTCGGCGTCGTGCGCCGTGTACAGGCGGTGGGCGATCGCGACGACGGTGCGCCCCTCGAGCACCCCGGCGAGCGAGGCCTCGAGGTCGCGCGCCTGGCGCGGGTCGATGAGCGAGGTCGCCTCATCGAGCACCAGGGTGTGCGGGTCCAGCAGCACCAGGCGCGCCAGCGCGAGCTGCTGCGCCTGGGCGGGCGTCAGCTCGTGGCTCCCCGAGCCCACCTCGGTGTCGAACCCGGACGGTAGGGCGCGGGCCCACCCGAGTGCGTCGACGGCGCCGAGCGCGGCGGCGATCTCGTCGTCGTCGGCCGCCGGCTTCGCGAGCCGCAGGTTGTCCGCGAGCGTGCCCACGAACACGTGGTGCTCCTGGGTGACCAGGGCGACGTGCCCGCGCAGCTCGTCGAGCGGGAGGTCGACCAGCGGCACCCCGCCGACGGCGACGCGGCCGCCCGTGGGCGGGTGGACACCCGCGAGCATCCGCCCGAACGTCGACTTCCCGGCGCCGGAGGGGCCGACGACCGCGAGGCGCTCGCCGACGGCGAGGTCGAGGTCGATGCCGTGCAGGACGGGGACGCCCTCGCGGTAGGCGTAGGTGACGTCGCTGGCCACGATGTGCTCGTCGTCGGGCTGCTCGTCCGTGGCCGTGCGGTCCGGGGCGACGCGGGAGATCCCGAAGATGCGGGCGAGCGAGACGGTCGCCACCTGGATCTCGTCGACCCAGAAGATGAGCTCCCACACGGGGTTCATCAGCTGCACGGTGTACAGCGCCACGGTCGTGACCGCGCCGACGGTGACCTGCCCCTGCGAGACGAGGTAGCCGCCCCAGAGCAGCACCACGACGCTCGGCAGCCCGAAGGCCATGTCGACGGCGGGGAAGAGCTGCTGGCGCAGCCGCAGGGTGGCCCACTCGGCCTCGACCGTCTCGGCGAGGTCGGCGTCGCCCCGCAGCCGGCGACGGCGCGCGAGCGCCAGCGCCTCGACGGTGCGCGCGCCCTCGACGGTCTCGGTGAAGGTGCCGTTGATCGCGGTGTAGGCGGCCGACTCGCGCAGGTAGGCCGTCGTGGCGCGCGCGAGGTACCGGCGCACGGCGATCAGCAGGATCGGGACGCCGACCACGAGCGCCAGCGCGACCACCCAGCTGGTCAGCGCCGCGGCCACGACGGTCAGGAGGATCGTGGTGACCGCGACGAGCACGCGCGGGATGCCGAAGCGCACGGTGTGCTGCACGCGGTCGACGTCGTTGGTCGTGCGTCCCACGAGGTCGCCCGTGCCCGCCTTCTCGACGGTCGAGAGCGGCAGCGCGGTGATGCGCGCGATGAACTCCTCGCGCAGCTGCGCGAAGATCGTCTCGCCGAGCACCATCGAGGAGCGCTGGGCGAAGCGCACCGTGATCGCCTGGGCGAGCACCGCGACGACCAGTACGAGGACGGCCTGGTCGACGGCGGAGACGTCCGTCCCGCCCACCACGTCGTCGACGATCCGGCCGAGCAGGAACGGGCCGGCGAGACCGGCCGTGGCCGCGAGGCCCTGGAGCAGCCCGACGCGCGTGAAGCCGCCCGCGTGGCGGCGCAGCAGGGCGCCGGCGTCGCGGCGCAGCTGGGGGCCGTCCGCGATGGGGAGCGTGGTGCTCATCGGGCACCTCCCGTCAGTGTCTGCTCGGTCAGGTCGGTCGTGTCGGTCAGGTCGGTCTCGCCCGGCGTCTCGGCGGGCGCGTCGTCGTCGACGCTGCGGCTCACGACGCGCCGGTAGGCCACGGCGGCCTCGGCCCGCGCCCCGGTGACCTCGCCGCGCACCGCGAGCTCGGCGTCGTGCATCAGCTCGTGGTGGCTGCCGCGCGCGGCGACGCGCCCGTCCTCGACCAGCACGACCTCGTCGACCTGGTCCAGCACGAGCGGGCTCGCCGAGACCACGACCGTCGTGCGGCCCTCGCGCGCGGGGCGCAGGCGGCTCGCGATGCGCGCCTCCGTGTGGGCGTCGACGGCGGAGGTCGGCTCGATCAGCACGAGCACCTCCGCGTCGGTCATGAGCGCCCGGGCGAGGGCGACGCGCTGGCGCTGCCCGCCGGAGAGCGAGCGGCCCTTCTCGGCCACGGTGCCGCCCAGGCCGCCGGGGACGGATGTGATGACGTCACCGGCGTCGGCGACCGTCATGGCGTGCGCGACGGCGCCCGAGTCACCGCGCTCGCGCACGTCGAGCTCGTCGGCCAGCACACCGGTGAAGATGCTCGGCGTCGCCTCGGAGACGACGACGCGGCGGCGGACCTCCGACAGGGGGACGTCCGCGAGCGCGACGCCGCCCAGCAGCGGGCTCGCGGCGCCGCCCGCGTCGTCGAACCGTCCCAGGCGCGTGGCGAGCGCGGCCGTCTCGTCGGGGTCGGCCGCCACGAGCGCGACGAACGTCCCGGGCTCGACGCGCAGCCCGCTCGAGGGGTCCTCCAGCACGGCGGGGCCGGTCGGGAGGGTCGACGTCGCGCCGACGTCGGTCACGGCCGGCGGCACGCGCAGCACGTCGAGCACGCGCCGCGCGGCGATGCGGGCGCGCGTGAAGATCTGCACGCCCTGCGTCGCGTCGTTGAGCGGTGCCGTCAGGAACGCGGCGTACCCGTAGAAGGCCACGAGCTCGCCCGGCGCGATGTCGCCCGCGATCGCGAGGCGGGCGCCGTACCAGATGACACCGGCGAGGAAGAGGCCGGGCAGCAGCGTCTGCATCATGTCCAGCAGCGACTGCGTGCCGGCCACGCGCACCCCCGCCTCCCGCACGCGCTGCGACTGCGCGCGGTACCGGGCGGTGAACGCCTCCTCGCCGCCGATGCCGCGCAGGATGCGCAGGCCGGAGACGGTGTCCGCGCCAAGGGTGGTCAGGCGGCCGTTCTGCTCGCGGTGCTCGGCCTGGCGCCGCTGCAGCGGTCGCACGATGATCGCGAGGATCCCGGCCACCAGGGGGATGCCGAGCAGCACCGCCAGACCGAGGGGCGCCGAGGCGTGCAGGAGGATGATCGCGACGGCGACGTAGGCGATGAGCCCGCCGAAGAACCGCCCCGCGAACGCGTAGATCTCGCCGATGCGCGGCGAGTCGGAGGCGACGGTGGCCACGACCTCGCCCGTGGGCAGCGTGCGGCGCACGTTCTCGCCGGTGGCGGCGACCGTGGCCCCCATGAGGTGGATCGTGCCGAGGCACGCGCGCAGCCAGTTCGCGACGTCGACCCGGTGCGCGATCACGCCGGTGAGCGCGCGCAGCACCCACAGGCCGAGCAGCGCGCCGGCCCACGTGAGCAGCGCGGGGGAGATCCCCTGCTCGAGGCCGTCGTCGACGGCGCGGCCGAGCACGTACGGCGCGCCTGCCTGGGTCATGGCGTGCACGACGCCGAGGGCGACACCCGCGACGACGAGGCCCTTCTGCTGACCCGCACGCCACCACAGGTAGCGCCCCACGCCGGAGGTCGGGGCGTGGGACGTGGCGGGGCGGTGGAGCTGGAGCACCGTGCGAGCCTAGGTGAGGTCGCTCCTGGGGTCGCAACGATTTAAGCGACCGCGGACGTGAGGTTCGCGACGGCGGCGCGCACCCGCGACGATCCCGCCGGCGACCTTTGCGAGGATGGGGGCATGAGTCAGCCCGCGCCGTCGTCCCCCGCAGCCGAGCCCGCAGGATCGACCCCCGGCGCTCCCGCCGCGGCCGTGGCGGAGCGGACGCGCAAGCCGTTCGGCCGCTACCGCGTGATGGCGTTCATCACCGGGGCGTTTCTGCTGCTGCTGTGCGTCGAGATGGTGCTGGACTACGTCCTGAAGCTGCCGTGGGTGGACACCTACTTCGGCTGGGTGCCGTTCGTGCACGGCTGGGTCTACGTCGTCTACATCGTGACGGTGTTCGACCTGTGGTCGAAGGCGCGCTGGACCCTGGGGCGGCTCGTTGTCCTGGTGCTCGGCGGCGTCGTGCCCGTCCTGTCGTTCGTCGTGGAGAAGCGCGCGGCGGCCTGGCCGGTGGAGAGCGTGCGCGCGCGTCGCGCCTAAACTGGCCGCGTGACGCAGACCCCCACGGCTACGCCCCGCCCCGTCCTCGTCGTCGACTTCGGTGCGCAGTACGCGCAGCTGATCGCCCGCCGCGTGCGCGAGGCGAAGGTCTACTCCGAGATCGTTCCGCACACCTTCACGGCCGAGCAGATGCTCGCGAAGGACCCGGTGGCGATCATCCTGTCCGGCGGTCCGAGCTCGGTCTACGAGGAGGGTGCGCCGTTCGTCGACCCGGCGATCTTCACCGCCGGTGTCCCGGTGCTCGGCATCTGCTACGGCTTCCAGGCGATGGCCCGCGCGCTCGGCGGCGACGTCGCGCGCACCGGTCTGCGCGAGTACGGCGGCACCGCGATCGACGTCTGCGAGGCGGGCGTGCTCCTGAACGGCTCACCGGCCACGCAGAAGGCGTGGATGAGCCACGGCGACTCGGTCCAGCAGGCGCCCGAGGGCTTCACCGTGCTGGCGACCTCGCTCGGCGCCCCGGTCGCCGCGTTCGAGGACGCGCAGCGCCGCCTGTTCGGCGTGCAGTGGCACCCCGAGGTGCGCCACTCGGCGCACGGCCAGGCCGTGCTCGAGCGCTTCCTGTACGACGGCGCGGGGCTGGCCCCGGACTGGACCCCCGGCAACGTCATCGCCGACCAGGTCGAGGCGATCCGCGCGCAGGTCGGTGACGCACGAGTGATCTGCGGCCTGTCCGGCGGGGTGGACTCCTCTGTCGCCGCGGCCCTCGTGCAGCGCGCAGTCGGCGACCAGCTCACGTGCGTGTTCGTCGACCACGGCCTGCTGCGCAGCGGCGAGGCCGAGCAGGTGGAGGAGGAGTTCGTCGCCTCGACGGGCGTCAACCTCGTCGTCGTCGACGCGCAGCAGCGCTTCCTCGACGCGCTCGCCGGCGTCAGCGACCCCGAGACCAAGCGCAAGATCATCGGTCGCGAGTTCATCCGCGTGTTCGAGCAGGCCGCACGCGACATCGTCGCCGCCGCCGACGCCCACGACGAGGACGTGAAGTTCCTCGTGCAGGGCACGCTGTACCCCGACGTCGTGGAGTCCGGCGGCGGTGAGGGTGCCGCGAACATCAAGAGCCACCACAACGTGGGCGGGCTGCCCGACGACCTCGCGTTCGACCTGGTCGAGCCGCTGCGCACGCTGTTCAAGGACGAGGTGCGCGCCGTGGGCCTCGAGCTCGGGGTGCCCGAGGGCATCGTGTGGCGCCAGCCGTTCCCCGGTCCCGGCCTCGGGATCCGCATCGTCGGCGAGGTCACGCACGAGCGCCTCGAGACGCTGCGCGCGGCGGACGCCATCGCTCGTGAGGAGCTGACGAAGGCCGGACTCGACCGCGAGATCTGGCAGTGCCCGGTCGTGCTCCTGGCCGACGTCCGCTCCGTGGGCGTGCAGGGCGACGGGCGCACCTACGGCCACCCCGTGGTGCTGCGGCCGGTCTCGTCGGAGGACGCGATGACGGCCGACTGGACGCGCGTGCCCTACGACGTGCTGGCCGACATCTCCACCCGCATCACCAACGAGGTCGCCGACGTCAACCGCGTGGTGCTCGACGTGACGAGCAAGCCGCCGGGCACCATCGAGTGGGAGTGAGCCCCGTGGTGGTCGCCGGGCGGGTCGTGGCGTGAGGACGGTGTCGTGAGGATCGTGCACGTCTCGGACTGCTTCGCGCCACGCGTGGGCGGGATCGAGACGCAGGTGGGCGACCTCGCGGCGCACCAGGTGGCCGCGGGGCACGAGGTGCACGTGCTCACCGCGACGGCGGGCGCGCCGGGGGACGACGGCGACGCCCCGGGAGGGGCCGGCGGTGCTGGTGGTGCCGGCGGTGACCGCTACCGGTCGGTCACGACGACGGCGGGCGGCGTCCGCCTGCACCGGATCGCCTCGCGCCTCGTCGCGGGCCTCCCGGTGCACCCGCGGGGGTCCGCGCTGATCGCCCGCCGCCTGCGCGCGCTCGCTCCCGACGTCGTGCACGTGCACGCGGGCGTGCTGTCCCCGTTCGCGTTCCAGGGCGCACGCTCGGCGCGGGCCGCGCGGCTCCCGCTCGCGATCACCTGGCACTGCATGCTCGACGGCGTCGAGGCTCCGCTGCGGTTCGGCGCCCGGGCGCTGCGCTGGGACGGGGAGAGCGCGGCGCTCTCGGCCGTCAGCGACGTCGCGGCGCAGCGGGTGGCGCACGCGTTCCCCGTGGAGGGTGCGCCGGGCGAGGTGGGGGTGCTGCCGAACGGTCTGGACGTCGCCGCCTGGGCACCCGCGGGCGAGGCGCGCGCGGACGACGGCGTGCTCCGCCTGGTCGCGACGCAGCGGGTCGCGCCGCGCAAGCGCACCCGCACGCTGGTGCGCACGCTGGCCGGGGCGCGCGAGGTGCTGGGGAGCGGCGCCGTCGAGCTGAGCATCGCGGGGGACGGGCCCGACGTCGCCGCCGTGCGCCGCGAGGCGGAGCGGCTCGGGGTGGCGGACGCGGTGCACCTGCTCGGGCGCGTGCCGCGCGGCGACCTGCCGGCGCTGTACGCGCGGCACGACGCCTTCGTCTCACCCGCGCGGCTGGAGGCCTTCGGCATCGCCGCGCTGGAGGCCCGGACGTCGGGGCTGCCCGTGGTGGCGCTGGCCGGCACCGGCATCACGTCGTTCGTCACGGACGAGCGCGAGGGTCTGCTGGCCGACGACGACGCCGGGCTGGTGGCCGCCGTCGTGCGCCTGGCGCGCGAGGAGGGCCTGCGGGAGCGGATCGCGGCCCACAACCGGGCGGTGCCGCCCGCGGCGGACTGGCGCGACGTGCTGGCCGCGGCGGAGCGGGAGTACGCCCGCGCCCGCCGGCTGCTGCCCTTCTGACTCCGGGGGCGTGTGGTGCCGGCGCCGCCGCCGTTCCTGAACTGCGGGCGCCGCCGCCGTCCCTGAACTGCCGGCGCCGCCGCTATCCGCTGCTGCTTCCGCCGGCTGCTGCCGAGGCCGGCTGCTGCTGCCGCCCACCACCTCGCCCCGTGCGCACTTTCTGCTGCTTCGCGGCCGGTGAAGCAGCAGAAAGTGCGCACGGTGCGGTGGTCGGGGTGGACCGGGTGGACCGGGTTGGACCGGGTTGGACCGGGTGGCGCGGTGGCCAGGGTGGCCGGGGTGAGCGTTCGCTGCGCACGAATGGGGTCTTCAACACGGCTGAAGACCCCATTCGTGCGCAGCGAACCGGTGGTGGCGGCTGAGGCCTCAGCGGCGCCGGGCTCGCGCGGCGCCCAGCACCGCGGTCAGCAGGAGCAGCCCGCCGGCGGCGGCCAGCCCGATGATGGCGGCCAGCTCGAGGTCCAGGGAGATCCCGGTGGAGGCCACGATCGTCAGGACCCCGACGGCGATCACGAGCAGTCCCCAGATCACGGTCCCCGGCCGCGGGCCGCGGGACACCGGCCGAGCCTCCCAGCCGCCTCGGCCGCGCCCCGCGGACGGGTGCCACGGGTGCCCGTACCCCGGGTAGCCGTACCCGCTGCCGCCCTGCCCGTCGGACCCCTGCTCGCCGGACGCCTGCTCACCGGACCCGTGCCCGGTGTATCCGCGGCCCGTGTAGCCGTGCCACGGCGCACCCCGCCCGGGGCCAGCCCATCCGGGAGCGCTCGCGCCGGGACTGCGGCGCTCGGCGTCGGGCGCCCCTGTCGCCCCACTGCCGCTGCCGGCACCGTCGGCGCCTGTGAACTGGCCGAACCGGACGAACCCGCCGGGATCGCCCGGGTCGCCGGCACGCTGGGTCTCGTCGGGGCGGTCGCCCCCGGGCGTCGTGCTCATGCGTCGGCCTCCGTGATCGTGACGTCGCCGGCCCCGACCCGCAGGTCGAGCACCAGCTGGGGGTGGCTCCGGCGTCGACGCCGGAGGTCGTGTAGACGAGGTCGTCCGCGATGCGACCGGACGCCTGCTCGGACTGCCCGTCGACCGTCCAGCTCACCTGACCCGCGAACACGTCGATCTCGGCACGCACGTCGGCACCCGCGGGGACGACCACCTCGACCTCACCCGCGTTGACGGAGACGGGCACGGTCAGGGTGGTGGCCGTCAGCGGGACCGCCGTGAGGTCCACGCGGGCGTTCCCCGCGCCCAGCCGCACGCCCTCCGCGGCGGCGTCGCGCGTCGTCGGGGTGACGTCGGCCTCGCCGAACGCCTGGGTCGCGGACCAGTCCCAGCCCCACCCCTGCGCCTGGGTCACGGCCGACGGCGCGGCGACCAGACCGACGATCGCGAGCAGCGACAGCACGCCGCTGCGGCGTCCGCGCAGCCCGGTCACCACGATCCCGGCACCGACGAGCACGACGACGACGCCGATCGCGAGCGCCCACCCCGTCCCGGCGATCGCCCCGGTGCGGTTCGCGAGCAGCAGCCCGGCGACGGCGAGCACCGCCAGCGCCGTCACGACGGCGACCATCCCGCCCCCGGTCCGCGCACCCGGGCGGGGACCGGCCAGGAGCCGCCCGTGGCGGGGGCGGGACCGTCGGGGTCGCCCGGTGTCGTGGCCGAGGACGTACCCGCGCTGCCGGACGCGCGGGACGCGGTCGGCGCGGCGGGCTCGGGGGAGCCGTAGGGATCGGTGAGGTCCTGCACCGTGGGCGCGGGTGACGTGGCGGCGGGCGACGGCGTCCCCCACGACGGGTCGGCGGTGGCGCTCGTCGTCGCCCGGGCGTCCGGGCCCGCACCCGTCGCGCCGGACCCGGCGCTGCCGCCGGCGGCGCCGCCGGGGCCTCGGCCCCGTCCACGAGCACCCGCACGCCCGCCGCGGTGGTGGTGCCAGGCGATCCAGGCAGCGAGCGCCACGATCGCGAACCCGCCGCCGCGCAGCCCGCCCCACGCGCCGTCGCCGACCCAGCCGAGACCGATCCAGCGGCCCGGTCCGACGCCGGCCAGCACCATGAGGCCGATCCCGACGAGCGCGACGTCGACGTTGCCGCGCAGCGCCCGCTCGGCGTGGATGCGGCCGTCCGGTTCCGGCAGGAGCGCCCACGCGACGCCGTAGGCCAGGAAACCGATGCCGCCCAGCACGAGCGACGCGGCGAACAACCCGCGCACCACGAGCGGGTCGAGGTTCCAGCGGGTGGCGAGGCCGCCGGCGACCCCGCCGATCCAGCGCGGCTCGCTGCGGGTGATGCCGAGGAGCGCAGCCGGGTCCAGAACGGTGCGGGCGACGGCGTCGTCCCGCTCGGGTCGGCGGGCGACGGCGGTGTGGCCGGCGGTGTCGCCGGCGGGGGCGAGGAGGACATGGCTCCAGCCTGGCCGCCCCGCGTGCTCCGGGACCATGGGGGACCGCCCTGATCATCGGCGCCTCAGACCCTGAGATCGCGCCGCGCGGCTGTCCGGGGTCCGCCGGGCGTGCCACGATCGAGCGGTGACCTCCTCCGCCCCTCCCGCGACGCCCGGCGCCGGGCGTGCCGCCGCGCCGGCACGCCCGAGCCTGCTGCGGCCGACGCGCGACCGCTGGGTGGCAGGGGTCGGCGCGGGCATGGCCGCGCACCTCGGGCTCGACGTCCGCATCGTCCGCGCCGGGCTGGCGCTCGCGACGCTGCTCGGCGGCGCCGGCGTCGTGGCCTACCTGTTCTGGTGGGTCACGGTGCCGAGCGGGGAACCGGGGCGGCCCGCCGCGCCGCCGGCCTGGACCCGGCTGTCGAAGCCGCTGACGAACGGCCAGACCGGCGCGGGGCGGCGCGGGATCGCGGTGAGCGACGTCGTCGTCGCCCTGGGCCTGCTCGCCGTCGCCGCCCTGCTTCTCGCCTCGCGTGTGGGGGAGGGGACCGGCCCGCGCTGGGTCGTCCCCGTGCTGCTGCTGCTCGCCGGGGCCGCCCTCGCCTGGAGCGAGCTCGACGCGCGGCGCCCCGCGTCCGCGGCGGGGCCGGGATCGGCCGGCATGTCGGGCGCCACCTCCGCCACGGGGCGGGGACGCGTCGGCGCCGCCCGCCTCTCCGGCGGCATCGCGATCACCGCCACCGGGGTGTTCCTGCTCGTCGGGCAGCGCGCCGAACCCATGGTGATGGTGCAGTCGGCGCTCGCGGCGATCGCCGTGCTGGCCGGCGTCGCGCTCGTGCTCGCGCCCTGGTGGCTGCGCCTGGTGCGCGAGCTCGGGGACGCCCGCGCCGAGCGCGAGCGCGAGTCCGAGCGCGCCGACATCGCCGCGCACCTGCACGACTCCGTGCTGCAGACCCTCGCGCTGATCCGCACCCGCTCCAGCGAGCCCGAGGTGGTGCGCCTCGCGCGCGCCCAGGAGCGCGACCTGCGCTCGTGGCTCTACGACGACCGGGCGCCCGCGGCGACATCGTTCGCGGTGCAGGTCAAGGAGGTGGTCGCCGAGATCGAGGACACGCGCACCCACGCCGACGGCACCGCGCCCCAGATCGAGACGGTCGTCGTCGGCGACGTCGTCCCGACGGAGGGGACCCACGCCGTCCTCGCGGCGACGCGCGAGGCGCTGCTGAACGCCGTCGCGCACGGCCGCCCGCCCGTCTCCGTCTACCTCGAGGCCGCCGACGGCGCGGTGGAGGTCTTCGTCCGCGACCACGGCGACGGGTTCGACCCCGAGGAGATCCCGTCCGACCGGTTCGGCGTGCGCGAGTCCATCCTGGGCCGCATCCGGCGGCGCGGCGGCGAGGCCGGGGTGCGGGACGTGCCCGACGGCGGCACCGAGGTACGGATCCATCTCCCCCGAACGGTTCGGGGCGAGGGCGAGGAGCGATGAGCGTGACCAGCACGAGTGCGACCACCGGCACAGCCACCGACACCACGGCGGAGCCACGGGTGCCCGTCGTCCTCGTCGACGACCACGACATGTTCCGCGCCGGGGTGCGCGCGTCCCTGGACACCCGGCTCCAGGTGGTCGGCGAGGCGGCCGACGTCGAGTCCGCCGCCCGCGTCGTGCGCGAGCGGCGCCCCGCCGTCGTGCTCCTGGACGTCCACCTGCCCGGGGGCGACGGCGGGGGTGGCGCCGAGGTGGCGCGCCGCTGCGCCGACCTGGCGCCCGACGTGCGCTTCCTCGCGCTGTCGGTGAGCGACGCCGCGGAGGACGTCGTCGGCGTCATCCGTGCCGGCGCCCGCGGGTACGTCACCAAGTCCATCGGCCCGGAGGCGCTGTGCGACGCCGTCGTGCGCGTGGCCGGGGGAGACGCCGTGTTCTCGCCGCGGCTCGCGGGCTTCGTGCTGGACGCGTTCGGCGCGGTCGGGGTGGCGGGTGTGGCCGAGCAGGCCGCGGGCGACGACGAGCTCGACCGCCTGACGGCGCGCGAGCGCGAGGTGATGCGCCTCATCGCCCGGGGCCGCTCCTACCGGGAGGTCGCGGGCGAGCTGTTCATCTCGATCAAGACGGTCGAGACCCACGTCTCGGCAGTGCTGCGCAAGCTGCAGCTGTCCTCGCGCTACGAGCTCACGCGGTGGGCGGCGGACCGGCGCCTCCTGTGACACGGGGCACCCGCGGCTGTTCGAGCCGCTAGGCTCGCCGTCATGCGTGTTGCGGTCCTGGGAGACGTCGGGCAGCGCGTGTACCACGTCGGCGACGAGGCCATGACGCATGCGGTGGTCCACGCGCTGAGCACGCGATCCCACACACCGGTCCTGCTGACCCGCGACCTCGAGGACACCCGCGCCCGCTTCGGCCCCGACGTCGAGGCCCGTCCCACGCTCGAGTTCCCCTGGGCGCCGGCCGACCGCGAGCGCTACCTCGACGAGATCCACGACCTGCTCGCCGGTGACTCCTCGGCGCTCCCGCGGAGCGACCAGATCCACGCGTTCCGCGACGCCCTCGCCTCGTGCGACGCCCTGGTGATCGCGGGCGGCGGCAACATGAACTCGCGCTACGGCTGGCTCCTGCACGAGCGGCTGGCGGCCCTCGCCGTCGCGCGCTCGCTCGGCCTGCCCGCCGTGGTGACGGGGCAGACCGTGGGACCGGCGCTCTCCCGTGCCGACGTCGCCGCGCTGCGCGCGGGGCTGGAGGGTGTGCTCGCCGTCGGCGCGCGCGAGGACGCGACCCACGCCCTGCTGACGCGACTCGTGCCCGGTGCGCCGGTCCACCGCGTGCTCGACGACGCGAGCTTCCTGGCCGACGTCCCCGTCCCGGGCAGCGTCGAGGCGGCGACGCAGGATCCGCCCTCCTCGGCCGGAGCCGTCGTCGTCACGATCGCCGCGGGCAGCCTCGGGGTCGACGACGCCGCACTGCCCCGCGTCGTCGCGGCCCTGGACGTGCTCGCCGCGAGCGTCGGGGCGCCCGTCCATCTCGTGCCCCACATGGCTGTGCCGGGTACGCGCGGCGGGGACGTCGAGATCCACGACCGCATCGCGGCGGCGCTCCGGGCGCCCGCGGTCTCCCTGCCGATCGAGCACGCGCTGGTCGCAGCGCGGCGGGCCCGGGAGGCCGCCGTCGTGGTGACGACGCGCTACCACCCGGCCGTCTTCGCCTGCGAGGCGGGCGTGCCGGTCCTCGGGATCGCTCCCGACGAGTTCAGCCGCGTGCGGCTCGAGGGCGCCCTCGAGCGCTGGGGGGTGCGCGGCGCCGTCGTCGACCTCGAGGACGTGGAGACCGACGCCGACCTGCTGCGGGTGCGGCTGCTGGCCCTCGCGGAGCGCCGGTCCGAGGTGTCCGCCGCCCTCGCGGCGGCTCGCGAAGGCGCACGGGGCGCTGCCGAGGCGACCTGGGACGCGTTCGTCGCGGTGCTCGCGGCGGGGGCGTCGGATGACGCCACCGCGCCGTTCCCCGAGCTGCCCGAGCCGGGGCCTGTCCAGATGGTCGCCGCCGAGGGTGCCGGCGCCGAGGAGCGCCCGCCCGCCGTCAGCATCGTGGTGCGCACGAAGGACCGGCCGACGATGCTCGCCCGCGCCCTGGACGACATCGCGGCGCAGACGTTCGCGCGCGCCGAGGTGATCGTCGTCAACGACGCCGGGGACCGGGAGGCGGTCGACGACGTCGTCGCCTCGGCCGTCGGGCTCGAGGGCCGGCTGCGCGTGCTGCACCGCAGCGTCTCGACCGGGATGGAGGCGGCCTCGAACGCGGGCCTGGAGCTGGCGAGTGCCGAGCTCGTCGCGATCCACGACGACGACGACACCTGGCACGAGGCGTTCCTCGCGCGCACCGTCCGCCACCTGCGCGACCACCCCGACGAGCTGGCCGTGGCGGTGCGGACCTGCATCGTGTGGGAGACGACGCGGTCGCAGGAGGAGTGCGCGCGGATCGAGGACGGATCGGGGGACGAGCTCGACGAGGAGCCCGCCGGCCCCCTGCGCGAGGTCGGCCGGGAGATCTTCGAGCCGGATCTGCGTCTCGTGACGGTCCACGACCTCATGCGCTACAACCGCATGGTGCCCATCAGCATGCTGCTGCGGCGCTCGGCCCTGGAGCGGGTCGGCAACTTCGACTCCTCGCTGCACGTGGTCGGTGACTGGGAGTTCAACCTGCGGCTCGCCGCGATCGCGCCCGTCACCGTCCTGCACGAGGAGCCGCTCGCGTTCTGGCACCAGCGCCGCGACGCGACCGGGTCGCTCGCCAACAGCGTCATCGCCTCGGCGGACGCGCACCGGGACGTCGACCTCCGGCTCCGGGACGAGAAGCTCCGCCGCCACATCGAGGAGCACGGCGACGGCGACCTCATGTACCTCACGCGCTTCATGCACGAGCGGTACGAGGAGCTGACCGGACGTCTGGTTCACCTCGAGCGGCAGCTCGACGAGATCGCCCACGCCACGCGCGACGCCGGGGTCGTCGGACTCGCGCGCCGCAAGTACTGGGGTGCGCGCACCCGACTGACCGACCGCCTGCGTCGTCGGCGCGTCTGAGCGCCCACCGAGCACGCCGACGGGCGCCGACCCTCGTGGGGTCGGCGCCCGTCGGCGTCCCGGGAGTCGGTCGTGCGACTCAGGCGCCGCCGCGCAGCGCCTCGCGCAGCGGGACCCGCGAGCCCATCCGCAGCAGCGAGTTGGTGTAGATCTTGCTCGCGAGGGTGATGACCACGAAGGTCGCCAGCGCCAGGACCCCGAGGGAGACCAGCGGCTCCCACCACGCGGCCTCGCCGAAGAACAGGCGGACCGGCATCGCGACCGGTGCGGTGAACGGCACGTAGGACATCACCGCCATGCCGACGGGGTTGTCCGAGAGGAACACCACCCCGAAGTACGGCAGCATGATCAGCATCATCGCGGGAGTCATCACCGATCCGGTGTCCTCCTGCCGCGAGACGAGGGACGCGCCGCCGGCGAAGATGCCGGCGATGAGCACGAATCCGAACAGGAAGAAGATCACGAACCAGATCAGCGGGGCCGAGAGCAGGTCCAGCAGCGCCCCCTGACCCGTCACCGCGAGACCGAGGGCGGCCACGGCCGCCATCGCGGCGGCGTTGCCCACACCGATCACGCTGTTGCCGAGCACCTTGCCTGCCATCAGCGACCGTGCCGGGACGGCGGCGAGCAGGATCTCCACCACGCGGGACTGCTTCTCCTGCACCGTGTTCTGCACGATCATCGCGCCCGAACCGATCGCCGTGATCATGAAGACGAAGCCGAACGCGGCGCCGATGAGGAACCGCAGGTTGTCGGAGGTGTCGCTCGGCTCGAGGATCTCCACCTCGGGTGAGACCGACAGGGCCTGCACGACGTCGGCGGGAGCCTCCTCGAGGGCGATGACCCGGACGCCCGACGGCGCGTCGGCGTCGGCGACGACGGCGGCCTCCACCTCGCCCGAGCGGACGAGCTCCTGCGCGGCCTCGACGTCGTCGGCCGGGACCGGCGTCAGCGTCGCGGCGCCGGCGACGATCTCGCTCGCGTCACCGACGACGGCGACGTCGACCGGCTCGGGCTCGTCACCCGCGCTCGGGCCGAAGATCGAGGAGGCGATGATCCCGCCGAGGATCAGCACGAGGGTGATGATCGTGGAGATCACGAACGACTTGGTGCGGACCTGCGTGGAGATCTCGCGCTCGGCCACGAGCTTGGTGGCGTTCCAGGCGCTGACGGGCGCGCCGTCGTCGGCGGTCGGTCCTGACGGGTTGTCCGGACGTGCTGCCGTGGGTCGGGGGTCGGTGGTGAGGTTGGACATCAGGCGGCCTCCTCGCTGGTCGTGGACGTCGTGGCGTCGGGGTCGTCGTCGTGCCGGGGCTGGTCCACGACGATGTCGCGGAAGATCTCGCCGAGGGTGGGGCGCACGGGACGGAAGGTCGCCACCTCGCCGCGTGCGACGGCGTCGCGCAGCACCTGCTGCGCGACCTCGGGGCTCGCGCTGAAGACCGCGTGGTCGCCGGCGAGCTCGTCCACCTCGACACCGGGGATCTCACGCACCCAGCCGGTGTCGCTGCCGGCGGCGAGCTCCCACCGGTCGCCGGAGTGCGCGTCGCGCAGCTCCTCGCGGGTGCCGGTCGCCCGGATCTCCCCGCCCGCGATGATCACGAGGTCGTCGCACAGGCGCTCGACGACGTCGAGCTGGTGGGAGGAGAACAGCACGGGGATGCCGCGGGCGGCGTGCTCGCCGATGACCGTGACGACCTCGTCGACCGCGAGCGGGTCGAGGCCGGAGAACGGCTCGTCCATGATCAGCACGTCGGGGTCGTGCACGAGCGCCGCGGCGACCTGGACGCGCTGCTGGTTCCCGAGCGAGAGGGACTCGAGCTTGTCCTTCGCGCGCGGACCGAGGCCGAGGCGCTCCAGCAGGTCACCCGCGCGCCGCTTCGCGCCCGACTTGTCGATGCCGTGCAGCCGCGCGAGGTAGGTCAGCTGCTCACCGATCTCCATCTTCGGGTACAGCCCGCGCTCCTCCGGCATGTAGCCGAACGTGCGCAGGGCGGCACCGTCGATGGGGCGCCCGTCCAGGGTGACCTCACCCCGGCTCGCCCGCAGCACCCCGAGCAGGATGCGCATCGTGGTGGTCTTGCCGGCCCCGTTGCCGCCGACGAAGCCGGTGAGGCGGCCGCGCTGGACGTCGAAGCTGAGGTCGGTGAGCACCTCTCGGGTGCCGAAGCTCTTGCTGACGCCGTGGAGGCTGATCATCGCGTCTCCCTCTCGCTGGTGGATGCCTCCACGCTAGGGACGTCGTGCCCGCCGCGGCTCAGCCGCACGGGTGAATCTCGCTCTCCGCCGCGCGGCGGAGACGCGGTCGACCCGGGGTGCCGCGGGCTCTCAGCCGAGCTCGACCAGGCCGTGCCGGTAGGCGAACGCGACGGCCTGGACGCGGTCGCGCAAGGCCAGCTTCATCAGCACGTTGGAGACGTGGGTCTTGACCGTGGCGCGGCCGACGAACATCCGCCCCGCGATCTCCTCGTTCGACAGGCCCTGCGCCAGCAGCGCGAGGACCTCGAGCTCGCGCTCGGTCAGCGTCCCGACGGCGGCGCTCGCCTCCGCGCTCGGGCTCGCTCCTCCCGTGGCGCCCTCGGCCGCACCCGGGAGCGTGCCACCGCCGGCCACTGCCCGCTCGATGACGGCGCGCGTGACCTCGGGGGAGAGGAGGGAGTCGCCCGCGGCGATGGTCCGGATGCCCTCGGCGAGCTGCTCGGGCCGCGAGTTCTTCAGCAGGAAGCCGCTGGCGCCCGCGCTCAGCGCGGCGAGCAGGTAGTCCTCGCGGTCGAAGGTCGTCAGGACGAGCACCCGCGCGTCGACGTCGGGGTCCGCCACGAGCCGCCGCGTCGCCTCGAGCCCGCCGATCCCGGGCATCTCGACGTCCATGCACACGACGTCGGGGCGCTCGCGGCGCACCACCTCGATCGCCTCCTCGCCGCTGCCCGCCTGCCCCACGACGTCGAGGTCGCCCTGCAGCTGCAGGATCGTGCGGATGCCCTCGCGCATGAGCGCGTGGTCGTCCACCAGGACGAGGCGGACGGGGTCGACGGTCATCGGGTGCTCTCCAGGGCGGACGCGGGTGAGGCGGGGGAGGGGCGCCGGGGGAGTCGGGCACGTCGGTGCGAACGACGGCGGACACCCGCTCGCCGCCCGGCGGGGTCGGTGAGGCCGTGACGGCCGCCGACGGGGCCGGTGGGGCCGTGACGGCCGGTCCGGTCGGCGAGAGCGGGACGCTCGCCCTGACCAGGAACCCGCCCGTGCGCCGCGGCTGCGCGACGAGGGTGCCGGACAGCGTGGCCACCCGCTCACGCATGCCGAGCAGCCCGAGCCCGGCCCCGCGGGCGCGCACGGGCCGGCCCGCGCCGTCGTCGGACACCTCCAGCTCGAGCTGCGCGGGCAGGTACCGCAGCCGGACCGCGACCGCGGCGCCGGGGCCGGCGTGCTTGAGGACGTTGGTGAGGGACTCCTGCGTGATCCGGTAGAGGTTGAGCGACACCAGCATCGGGACGGCGCGCGGGTGTCCGACGCGCTGCAGGTCGATGCGCAGCCCCGCGGTGCGCGACTCCGCGACCAGGTCGTCGAGGTCGGCGAGCCCGGGGGCGGAGTCGGGGTCGCCCGCCTCGTCGTCGCGCAGCGTCCCGAGCAGGTCGTAGAGCTCGGCGACGGCGGCGCGCGAGGAGTCCTCGAGCGCCTCGATCTGAGTCTCGGCGGCGCGCGTGTCGTGCGCCAGCAGTGCCCGGGCGGCCGCGGCCTGGACTCCCATGAGGGAGACGTGGTGCGCGACCGCGTCGTGGAGCTCGCGCGCGATGCGCAGGCGCTCGATCGTCACCGCCTGCTGCGACAGCCGGGCACGTTCCTGCGCGAGCTCCGCGGCCCGGCGCTCGCCGACGGCGCGGCCGCGGGCCGCGTTCCAGGCGTGGTTGCCGAACCAGAACGCGCCGGCGAAGTAGAGGACGTTCACCAGGATCTGCTGCAGCATGAATGCCGCCACGGGCGTCATCGCGCCCACGCCCGCGCCGTCGAACCCGAGATCCTCCGTGCTGGCCCGGAACAGCGAGACGAGGAGCCACACGAACATGCCGCCGATGACGGCGGCGCGCACCCACGTGGCGCGGCGGCGGTCCTGCTCCCACGCCCCGACGGAGTAGATCGCCATGAACAGCGCGATGTTCGTCACGGTCGCCTCGGGCACCGGGATCTCACCGACGGCGACGAACGCGAGGGCGACGGCGCCGGCCGCCAGGCTCGGCGAGCGGCGCCGCCAGGCCAGGGGCAGCGTCGTCACGGCGAGGACGCCCACCGCGAGGGGAGGGCGACCCGCTGCCCGTCCTCGCCGTACATCCCGAACGCCCGCCCGAGCACGAGCGACCCGAGCGACAGCGCGAAGAGCCCGACGGCGACGGCGAGGTCCCGGCGCCCCTCGCCCACGGTGGGGCCGGGGCGGCGCCAGGTCGTCTCGCCGGGGTCGTTCGTCACCCGGCCACCGTAGCGAGGGGCACCGACACGTCGCCTCCGCCGTGCGGGGGAGCGACGACGGCGTGCCCCGCCACCCCGCGCTCCCGTCACGGCCGCCGCCCGGACGCGTCAGTCGCGGTCGAGCACCTCGCGCAGGCGCCGCGCGAACGGTTCGGCCTCGCCGACCATCCCGTACTCGTCACCCAGGAAGCCGCCGTGACCGCCGGGAAGGACGACAGGGGCGGAGCCGAGGGCCGCCGCGAGGGCCTCACCGGCACGGTGCGCGAGCTCGCCCGCCGACTCCGCCCCCACCGCCACCTCGACGCGGGTCGCCGCCGCCCGCAGCGCGTCGACATCGGGCCGGTGGCCGCAGATGCCGCGGAGGTTCTGCCCGAGCAGGGCGTTGCCGCGGGAGCCGTCGTCGGTGGTCGGCAGCCAGAAGGCGGCGGGGTCGGGGAGGGAGGCGAGGACGTCGCCGTCGACCTCGCCCCGGTGCTGCGACAGGACGATGAAGCCCGTCATCGCCGGTCCCAGGCCGTCGGCTCGGTAGGTCGCGTACAGCTGCTCGACGGCGGCCAGTGCCGGCTCGGCGTCGGGCAGCACCGTGCACAGGGGTGGCTCGTGGGCCACCAGGGTGCGCACGAGGTCGGGCCGCGAGGCGACCAGCGCCAGCGCGTTCACCGCGCCCCCGCTCGAGGCGAACAGGTCGACAGGGTGGCCCGCGGGTGCCTCGGCGAGGACCGCCTCGATCACCGCCGCGACGTCCGCGGCGTGGACCTGCGGGGTGAGCTCGCCCTCGCCGTCGTGCCGCGTGCTGCGCTCCACGCCACGCGGGTCGTAGGTGACCACGACCCGGTCGGTCAGGTGGCTCGCCAGGCTGGGGAACCCGCTCGCCCCCATCGGTGAGCCGATCGCGACGAGCAGGGGTGCTCGCCGGGGCGGGCGAGGTCGCCCCGGACGTCGTAGGTGAGGGTCGCGCCGGGGCGCTCCAGCGTGCGGGTGAGGGCTGCTGCGGTCATGGCTCGATCCTCGCGTGGTGGCGTCGGGCCCGCGCGGCGGGTCCGTGCTGACGAGGGTGTGACCGCTCTCGCGGGCGCAACTCATCGGTCCGGCGCTGCGTCGGCGACCGTTGTCGGTGGCGAGATCTACCCTGGGAGGGCCATGACGACTCTCTTCGACAACCTCCTGCCCGGCCGCGGCGACGCGTCCTCCTCGCTCGGCGCCCTCGCGGTGACCGCGCCCGGTGCGCGGCTGCCCGGGATCGTCCCGCTCGCCCGCAGCGGCGGGGAGGGTGAGGCGCCCGACGGCGAGGGCGGCGTGCGCGGCGCGGGGCGGTCGCGCTCGGGTCGCACCCCGGAGTCGCTCCTCGAGGGCCTCAACCCGCAGCAGCGCGAGGCGGTCGAGCACAGCGGCGGGCCGCTGCTCATCATCGCCGGGGCGGGTTCGGGCAAGACGCGGGTGCTGACGCACCGGATCGCGCACCTGCTCGCCACGCGCCAGGCGCGGCCGGGCGAGGTGCTCGCGATCACCTTCACCAACAAGGCCGCCGCGGAGATGCGCGAGCGGGTCGAGGAGCTGGTGGGGCCGCCCGCGCGCAGCATGTGGGTCTCCACGTTCCACTCCGCGTGCGTGCGCATCCTGCGGCGCGAGCACGCCGCGCTCGGCCTGCGCTCGAGCTTCTCGATCTACGACTCGGCCGACTCCCAGCGCCTGATGCAGCTGGTGTGCCGTGGCCTCGACCTGGATCCGAAGCGTTTCCCGCCGAAGGCGTTCAGCAACCGGGTCTCGGACCTGAAGAACGAGCTCATCGACCCCGACGAGTTCGCGCGCACGGTGAGCGAGACGAACGTCTACGAGGCCAACCTCGCCGCGGCCTACCGCGGGTACCAGGACCGCCTGCGGCAGGCGAACGCGCTGGACTTCGACGACCTCATCGCCACCACCGTCCACCTCCTCCAGGCGTTCCCCGCGGTCGCGGAGAGCTACCGGCGCCGCTTCCGCCACGTGCTGGTGGACGAGTACCAGGACACCAACCACGCGCAGTACGTGCTGGTGAAGGAGCTCGCCGGCGTCGCCACCCAGGGGTGGGAGGTGCCCGAGGGGAGGGCGTGCCCGCCGCGCCGGAGACGGCCACCGCCGGCGTCGTCCCGCCCGCGCAGCTCACCGTGGTGGGTGACGCCGACCAGTCGATCTACGCCTTCCGCGGCGCCACGATCCGGAACATCCTCGAGTTCGAGGAGGACTACCCGCAGGCGCGCACGATCCTGCTCGAGCAGAACTACCGCTCGACCCAGAACATCCTGTCCGCTGCCAACGCGGTCATCTCGCGCAACCCCGGCCGGCGGGACAAGAACCTGTGGACCGCCGAGGGCAGCGGGCCCAAGGTCGTGGGCTACGTCGCCGACTCCGACCACGAGGAGGCCCGCTTCGTCGCGGACGAGATCGACGCCCTGGGGGACTCCGACGGGGTGAAGCCGGGCGACGTCGCCGTCTTCTACCGCACGAACGCGCAGTCGCGCTCCCTCGAGGAGGTGCTGATCCGCTCGGGCATCCCGTACAAGGTCGTCGGCGGCACACGCTTCTACGAGCGGCGCGAGGTCAAGGACGCCATCGCGTACCTGCGCGCGATCGCGAACCCGGACGACTCCGTCAACATCCGGCGCATCCTCAACGTCCCCAAACGGGCGATCGGGGACCGTACCGAGGGCGCCCTGGCCTGGTTCGCCGAGCGCGAGCGGATCTCGTTCGGCGCCGCCGTCGACCGCTACGAGGAGGTCGGGCTGCCGGCGCGCGCGAGCGGCGCCGTCAGGGAGTTCGCCGAGCTGATGGCGGGGCTGCGCGAGCTGGCGGGCGCCGGCTCGACCCCGGCCGAGGTGCTCGACGCCGCGCTCGACCGGTCCGGCTACCTCGCCGAGCTCCGCGCCAGCGACGACCCGCAGGACGCCACGCGCGTGGAGAACCTGGCCGAGCTGCACGCCGTCGCGGCGGAGTTCTCGGCCTCGGACCCCGATGGCGACCTGGCCGACTTCCTCGAGCGCGTCGCCCTCGTGGCGGACTCGGACCAGCTCCCGGTCGAGGACGGCGGGGGCGGCGTCGTCACGCTCATGACCGTGCACACCGCCAAGGGGCTGGAGTTCCCGGTCGTGTTCGTCACCGGCCTCGAGGACGGCACGTTCCCGCACCAGCGCTCGCTGGCCGACCCCGACCAGCTGGGTGAGGAGCGCCGCCTCGCCTACGTGGCCCTCACGCGGGCGCGCCACCGGCTCTACATCACCCGCGCCGCGGTGCGCACGGCGTTCGGCGTGCCCAACGAGCTGCCCGCCTCGCGCTTCATCGACGACGTCCCCACCGACGTGCTCGACTGGCGCCGCGAGGAGTCCTCCATGCAGACGCTGCGCGGCGGCTGGGGCGGCGGGTACGGATCCCGCGGCGGCTACGGGGGCGCCTCGCGCGGGGGCGACGACGGCGACTTCTCACCCGCCTACGGCAGCGGCCGGCGGGGCGAGTCCGGCGGGACCGGACCGCGCGGCGGTGTCACGCGGAGCTTCGGTGCACCGCGCACCGGGGCGTCCGGCAGCGCCGGTGGGGGAGCGGGTCGCGCGGCAGCTGACGTGCCGAGCCTCGCCGTCGGCGAGCGCGTCACCCACGACAGCTACGGGATGGGCACCGTCGTGGCGCTGGAGGGCAGCGGCAGCAGCGCCGTCGCGAAGATCGACTTCGGCTCGGGCGGCACGAAGCGCCTGCTCCTGCGCTACTCCCCGGTCACCAAGCTGTAGCGGAGCCGAGCACCCTAGGATCGGGCGGTGCCCTTCGCCACCCTGCTCGGTCTCGTCCTGGGCGCCCTCGGATTGTTCGCCCTCGGGAACGGGGTCCTGACGCTGTGGCGCTCCTCGCCGGGCCGGCGCCGCCGCGCCGTCGTGGCCGAGGTCGTGCCGCAGGCGCGCGACGTGGTGCTGCACCTCGACGTCGCCCTCGAGGGCGGCCCGCTCACCGACGGCACCGAGACGGTGCGCGTGCCCGCGCGACACGCGCTCGCCGGCGGCCCGGTGGAGATCGGTCAGCAGCTCGACGTCGTGCTCGACGGGCGCCGCAAGCTCGCCTGGGTCGCTCGTGTCCCGCGCTCCCTGCGGGCGCTCGGCGTGGTGTCGGTCGTCCTCGGGTCGGTGCTCGTCGTCGTGGCCCTCGGCCTGTTCGGTGTGGGCGCGACCTTCTGACACCGCGCCCGACGTGAGGTGCGCCACGACTCGCGGTGCCCGGCGTGCTCGGGCGCACCCCGGCGACCGCGCGGCGGCTAGGGTGGAGCCGATGTCTCTACGTCGAGACACTTCGGCATCCAGGCGCCGGGAACCGGCGTGAAACGGAAGGACCTCTGTGGACCTGTTCGAGTACCAGGCACGTGACGTCTTCGAGAAGCACGGTGTCCCCGTGCTCGGCGGCATCGTCGCGACGACGCCCGAGGAAGCCCGCGCGGCGGCCGAGACGCTGGGAGGCGGCGTCGTCGTCGTCAAGGCCCAGGTCAAGGTCGGTGGGCGCGGCAAGGCCGGCGGCGTGAAGCTCGCGAAGTCCCCGCAGGAGGCCTACGACCACGCGGCCGCGATCCTCGGGATGGACATCAAGGGCCACACCGTCCACCGCGTGATGATCGCGCAGGGCGCCGACATCGCCGAGGAGTTCTACTTCTCGGTGCTGCTGGACCGCGCGAACCGCTCCTACCTGGCCATGGCCAGCGTCGAGGGCGGCATGGAGATCGAGGTTCTCGCGGTCGAGCGTCCCGAGGCGCTCGCGCGCATCGCCGTCGACCCGACCGTGGGCATCGACGCCGCCAAGGCGGCCGAGATCGCGCAGGCCGCCGGCTTCGACGCCGACGTGGCCCCCGAGGTCGCCGACGTCTTCCAGAAGCTGTGGACCGTCTACCAGGCCGAGGACGCCACGCTCGTCGAGGTCAACCCGCTGGTCCGCACCGGCGACGGCTCGATCGTCGCGCTGGACGGCAAGGTCTCGATCGACGAGAACGCCTCGTTCCGCCACCCCGAGCACGCCGATCTCCAGGACGCCTCCGCCGTCGACCCGCTCGAGGCCAAGGCAGCCGAGAACGACCTCAACTACGTCAAGCTCGACGGCAGCGTCGGCATCATCGGCAACGGCGCGGGCCTCGTCATGAGCACGCTCGACGTGGTCGCCCTCGCCGGCGAGAAGCACGGCGGCGTCACGCCCGCCAACTTCCTCGACATCGGTGGCGGCGCGTCCGCCTCGGTCATGGCGGCCGGCCTGGACGTCATCCTCGGCGACCCCCAGGTGAAGAGCGTCTTCGTCAACGTCTTCGGCGGCATCACCGCGTGCGACGAGGTCGCGAACGGCATCGTGAAGGCGCTGGAGATCCTCGGCGACGACGCGACCAAGCCGCTGGTCGTGCGTCTCGACGGCAACGCCGTGGAGGAGGGCCGCGCGATCCTCGCGCAGGCCGCGCACCCCCTCGTCACCCTGGCCGACACCATGGACGGCGGCGCCGACAAGGCTGCCGAGCTGGCCAACGCCTGAGCCCCGCTCCCTGAACCCGAAGGACTGAAACCAGACATGGCCATCTTCATCGACGCCGACTCGCGCGTCATCGTCCAGGGCATGACCGGCTCGGAGGGCATGAAGCACACCACGCGCATGCTCGCCTCGGGCACGACCGTCGTCGGCGGTGTCAACCCGCGCAAGGCCGGCACGTCCGTCGCCTTCGACGGCACCGACGTCCCCGTCTTCGGCTCGGTCACCGAGGCCGTCGCCGCCACCGGTGCGAACGTGTCGGTCATCTTCGTCCCGCCGGCGCACACCAAGGGCGCCGTCGTCGAGGCGATCGAGGCCGGCGTGCCGCTCGTCGTCATCATCACCGAGGGCGTCCCGGTCGCCGACTCCGCCGAGTTCTTCACGCTCGCGCAGGCCAAGGGGTCCGCCTCATCGGCCCGAACTGCCCCGGCATCATCAGCCCCGGCAAGTCCAACGTCGGCATCATCCCGGCCAACATCACGGGTCCGGGCAAGGTCGGCCTCGTGTCGAAGTCCGGCACCCTGACCTACCAGATGATGTACGAGCTCTCGGAGTACGGCTTCTCCACGGCCATCGGCATCGGCGGCGACCCGATCATCGGCACCACGCACATCGACGCGCTCGCCGCGTTCGAGGCCGACCCCGACACCGAGGTCATCGTGATGATCGGTGAGATCGGTGGCGACGCCGAGGAGCGCGCGGCCGAGTTCGTCAAGGCCAACGTGACCAAGCCCGTCGTCGGCTACGTGGCGGGCTTCACCGCCCCCGAGGGCAAGACGATGGGCCACGCGGGCGCCATCGTGTCCGGTTCCGCCGGCACCGCGCAGGCCAAGAAGGAGGCCCTCGAGGCCGCCGGCGTCAAGGTCGGCACGACGCCGAGCGAGACCGCACAGCTCGTGCGGGACCTCCTGGGCTGACCGGCAGGGCCCGCAGCACCTGCAGCACCAGCACCCCGACGAGGACGGCGTGGCTCACGGGCCACGCCGTCCTCGCGTTGCACCATGGTCGTGATGTCACGACCTGCCGCTCCCCGCCTCACGCCGCGCCCCACCTCCTCGCGCGGCACCGCGATCACGACGCGCCCGCGCACCGTGGTGCGGCAGGGCGAGCGCGACCGGGGCGGGAACGCCGCCGGGTGGGACGTCGCCGTCGACCACGCCCCGGACGAGACCGACACCCGGGCGCTCGAGCTCGCCTCCCCGGGCGGCGTGAGCGACCACGGCGGAGGCCGACGCTGGGCCGTCGTCGAACCCGTGACGCGTGCGCCCGGTGTGCTGCGCCCCCAGGCGCTGCGCGCGCTCCGGGCGGGCCTCGAGGCCGTCATCCTCTCCTGGCTGCTCGTGACCGTCCCGGTCGTGGCCGCCTACGTCGCCACCGTGTCCTCCCCGGCCCTGGGCGAGGCGAGCTGGCTCGACGCCGCCCGCAGCGGCAGCGCCGGCTGGCTCCTCGGCCTCGGGCAGGAGATGACGGTCGTCGCCGCCGACGGCACGGTCACGAGCGTGACGCTCGCCCCGCTCGCGCTGACGCTGCTGACCGCGCTCGCGCTCGCCGGGAGCGTCCGCCGCGCCCGACTGACCCACCCGGTCGCGTTCCTGGTCGCCGCCGCAGCCGCCGGCGTCGCCGTCAGCGGGGCCTACACGCTCGCGGAGACCTCGCCCACTCCCCGCGCGGTGGTCACGACGCTGGTGCTGATCGCCGTCGCGGTGACGCTCGGCGCCCACCGCTCCGGCGCGCTGCCGCAGCTGCCGGACCACCCGTGGGTCGCGGCGGGCGTGGCGGGGGCCCGTGCCGGGGCGCGGCTGCTCGTCGCGTTCGCCGCCCTCGGGGCGGTGACGGTCCTCGCCCTCGTCCTGGTCCGCGCCGCCGCGGTCGTCGAGCTGCAGCGCGCCCTCGGACCGGACGCCCTCAGCACGGTGGTCCTCGTGGTCGCCCAGCTCCTCGCGCTCCCGACCCTCGCGGTCTGGGCGCTCGCGTGGTGGCTCGGCCCCGGATTCTCCATCGGCCTCGTCGAGGTCACCACCTCCGGGGTGGGGCAGGGGCCGCTGCCGGTGGTCCCGGTGCTCGCCGCGCTGCCGCAGCCGGGTGACGGTCCCGGGCCCGGGGTGGTCGTCCTCGCCGTCGTGATCGCGGCCGTGGTGCTGGTGCCGGTGGTGCGTCGCCTCGCGGCGGACCCGTGGCACCTGGTCGCGGCGCTCGCCGTCGCGACCGGGGTGACGGGCCTCGTCGTCGGCGTAGCGGGCGGTCTCTCGGGCGGCGTCGACGGCGCGGCGATCGGCCCCCTCACCGCGGTCGGGACCGCGGCCCTCCCGCTCGGCGTCGCGGCGGCGGGGGCGGCCGCCGGCGGGGGCGCGATCGCGTGGCTGCTGGTGTGGGGTGCGGCGCGCCTCGACCTGGCCGAGCGCTACCCCGTGCTGCGGTCCGTGGCCGAGCGTGCCGCCGACGCGCGCGAGCGCGCCGGGCGCGTGCTGGGTCGCCTCGGGCGGGCCGGTCGCACCGGAAGCTCCGGTGCGCGGGGGCTGCTCAGCCGACGCGGACGGCGTCGAACAGGTTCTCGGTGAACGTCGCCTCGCACTGCGCACGGGCCGTGTTGGTCACGGCCCGGTCCTGACACTCCTGGAGCGCCATCTGTGCGGGCCACGCGGCGATCGAGGCCCCCGAGGTGACCACCACGAACCCGCTCATCGCCAGCGCACCGATGACCAACGGTTGGACCCGGCCCGTCCCGCGCGCCGCGATCAGCATGCGGATCCCGACGACGATCGCCACCACCGCGAGCAGCAGGCCGAGCACCGTGAAGGGCAGCCGGAGCATCGTGGCCAGCAGGGCCGCCAGCACGAGCAGGAGGAGCTCGACCGCGCGACGGCGTGCGCCGGGCGCCGGCGCGCCGTCGCCGTCCCCGCCACCGGCGGAGGGGCGTCGGTCGTCGCGCCGAGGGCCCGGGGAGGACGGCCGCTCGTCGGGCGCCGGTAGCGACGGGGCGGGCGGCGACGGTGGCGGGGCGACCGCCCCGCGGGCGCGCTGCGGGGAGGGGTAGCCCCCGCCCTCGGGGGAGGTGCGTCGTCGTGCCCGGGCGTGTTCTGGTCCGTCACTGCCGTCCCGTCCTCGTGGTTCCGTGCCGGCCGCGCGGGCGGTCGACTCCTCCCATTGTCCCCGATCGTGGTCGGGGCGGGCGCGGACGGTGGTCGGTACGCGTGGCGGGCGCGGTCGAGCCGGTCCGCCCGCGCCCGCTACCCTGCCTGGGTGACCCACCCGAGCCCCGCCCGCGTCGTCGTCCTGATCTCCGGGGAGGCTCCAACCTCGCCGCGCTGCTGGCGGCGTGCGAGAGCGAGGCGTACGGCGCCCGGATCGTCGGTGTGGGGGCGGACCGCCACTCCGCGGCGGGTCTCGAGCTGGCCCGGGAGCGTGGGATCCCGACCTTCGTCGAGCGGGTGGGCGACCACCCCGAGCGCGTCGACTTCGACCGGGCGCTGACGGCTCGCGTGGCCGAGCTCGAGCCCGACCTCGTGGTCTCCGCCGGTTTCCTCAAGCTCGTGGGCGCCGACTTCCTGGCAGTGTTCGCCGGTCGCTACGTCAACACGCACAACTCGCTGCTGCCCGCCTTTCCCGGGATGCAGGCACCGGCCGACGCGCTCGCCCACGGCGTCAAGGTCGCCGGAGCCACGCTGTTCGTCGTGGACGAGGGGGTCGACGCCGGCCCGATCATCGCCCAGACGGTCGTCGACGTGCGTGACGACGACGACCTCGACACGCTGACCGAGCGCATCAAGGTGGCCGAGCGCGCCCAGCTGGTCGACGTCGTCGGGCGCATGGCCCGTGGCGGCTGGCGCGTCGAGGGACGGCGCGTGCTGCTCGGCTAGACTCGTCGCCGGGTACGTGACTGGCGACGCCGCAGCACCGCCACCGGGCGGGTGCGGCACGAGGTGGACAACCACCGGGGAGCGTGCCCGGTGCTGGCCACGACCTCACACGCCGATCGCCTGGGTGGGTGACCTGATCGACGACCCGTCCCCAGGAGCACCCCGTGACCCACGCGTCCGCCCCCACCAGCCCGACCGCCGCGGCCTCGACGCCCGACGTCGTCCCCGTCCGCCGCGCCCTCGTCTCGGTCTACGACAAGACCGGTCTGACCGAGCTCGCCACCGCGCTCGCGGCCGCCGGCGTCGAGATCGTCTCGACCGGCTCGACGGCGGCCACCATCGCCGCCGCCGGCGTCCCCGTCACCGGCGTGGAGCAGGTGACGCAGTTCCCCGAGATGCTCGACGGCCGCGTCAAGACGCTGCACCCGCGCGTGCACGCCGGCATCCTCGCCGACCGCCGGCTGCCGCAGCACGTCGCCACCCTCGCCGAGCACGGCATCGACGCCTTCGACCTCGTGGTCGTCAACCTCTACCCGTTCGCCGCCACCGTGGCCTCGGGTGCGAGCGCGGACGACTGCATCGAGCTCATCGACATCGGTGGGCCCTCGATGGTGCGCGCCGCGGCGAAGAACCACCCGAGCGTCGCCGTCGTGGTCGACCCCGCGTCCTACGGCGACGTCGCCGCCGCCGTCTCCCGCGGCGGGTTCAGCCTGGCCCAGCGCCGCACGCTCGCGGCCGCGGCGTTCCGCCACACGGCGAGCTACGACGTCGACGTCGCCTCCTGGATGGGCGAGGTCGTGGCGCCGGAGGAGGGGGCCTCCTTCCCCGCCTGGACCGGGGCCACGTGGGAGCGGGCGGCCGTGCTGCGCTACGGCGAGAACCCGCACCAGGCCGCCGCGCTGTACGTCGACGGCGCGGCTGCCCCCGGCCTGGCGCAGGCCGAGCAGCTGCACGGCAAGGAGATGAGCTTCAACAACTACGTCGACGCCGACGCCGCGTGGCGGGCCGCGTTCGACCACGACGAGCCCGCCGTCGCCATCATCAAGCACGCCAACCCCTGCGGTATCGCGATCGGGACCGACGTCGCGGACGCGCACGCCGCCGCGCACGCGTGCGACCCGGTCTCCGCGTTCGGCGGGGTGATCGCGGCCAACCGCGAGGTGAGCGCCGCCATGGCGGCGCAGGTCGCCGAGGTCTTCACCGAGGTGATCCTCGCGCCGTCCTACGAGCCCGAGGCGCTCGAGATCCTGAAGCGGAAGAAGAACATCCGCGTGCTGGTGGTGGCGCCGCCCGTGCGCGGCGGCGTCGAGCTCCGCCCGATCTCCGGCGGGGTGCTGCTGCAGCAGCGCGACGCGATCGACGCGATCGGCGGCGGCGGCGGTGACGACCCGGCGTCGTGGACGCTCGCGACCGGTGAGGCGGCCGACCCCGCCACGCTGCGCGACCTCGCGTTCGCGTGGCGCGCGGTGCGGGCCGTGAAGTCCAACGCGATCCTGCTCGCCTCGGGCGGCGCGTCGGTCGGCGTCGGCATGGGCCAGGTCAACCGCGTGGACTCGTGCCGGCTGGCGGTGGAGCGGGCGAACGGTCTCGACACCACCGACGGGAGCGCGTCGGCCGAGCGCGCCAGGGGAGCGGTGGCGGCCTCGGACGCGTTCTTCCCGTTCGCCGACGGCGCGCAGGTGCTCATCGACGCCGGCGTGCGCGCCATCGTGCAGCCGGGCGGATCGGTGCGGGACGCGGAGGTCGTCGCGGCGGCCGAGGCGGCCGGCGTGACGATGTACCTCACGGGGGCGCGCCACTTCGCGCACTGAGCTCGTCCTGGTCCTCCGCCGTCGGGCGATCGCGCGGTGGGCGCCCGACGGCGAGGGTAGGGTCGCGGGGTGGAGCGCCAGCGGGTCAACGTCGTCCAGATCACGGGTCTCGCGGGTGTGGTGGGAGCGGCCCTGCTCGCCCTGGCGTCGGTGCGCGTGGCGATGCAGGCGCTCTCGCTCGTGCTGATCGTCCTGGCCGCGGCGCGAGCGTTCCTCCCGCGCGACCGGGCTCTCGCCGTCCGCTCGCGCGGCTTCGACGCCGTGCTCCTGGCCGCGCTGGGTGTGGCCCTCGGCTACCTCTCCTTCAGCCCCGACCTCTGACGGGACGGCACGAGGCCCCGGTCGGGGTGCTGCGGTGCAGCACCCCGACCGGGGCCTCGTGCGTGGTGACGGGAGCGTGCGTCAGGCGCGCGGCCTGCCCTCGTTCGCGTCGGTTCCGGACTCGCCGTCCGTCTCGGTGCCCGGCTCGGTGTCGGCGCCCGGCGTCGCGGCCTCGTGCGCGTCGACGTCCCGCGGCTCCGGGACGAACGCCGCGTGGTCGGCGGCAGGCCCGGCGGTGGCCTCGGACGCGGCCCGGTCCTGGCGCGCCAGCAGCGCGTCGATCGCGTCGACGTCGGACTCCTCGCCCTCCACGGCGCGCGGGTTCGCCGCGGTGGCCGTGGTCGTCGTCGTGGCCTCCGTCGCCGTGACGGACTCCTCGCCCTGCGCGGGCTCGGTCTCGGGCCACTCCTGCACCGCGCTGGGGGCGGGGGTGACCAGGAGGTAGACGAGTCCGGCGATGGCGGCGCCCAGGAGCGGTGCGAGCCAGAAGACCCACAGCTGACCGATGAGGTCGCCGCCCGAGAACAGCGCGGCCGCGGTGGCACGGGCGGGGTTCAGCGAACCGTTCGTGATCGGGGCCGCGAGGGCGATCAGGACGGCGAGCGTGAGACCGATCGCGGCCGGCGCGTACGCGATGCGCGAGCGCTTGTCGGTGACGCCGAGGATGACGCCGACGAAGATCGCGGTCGCGACGACCTCGACCAGGAGGGCCTGGACCAGGGAGAACTCGAACTGGCCGTTGGTGAGCCGGCCCAGCGGGGAGAACTCGCCGAAGCCGTTGGCCGTGCCGGCGAAGAACGTCGTCGTGGTGGCTTCCGCGGCCGCGCCGGTGGGGTCCTGCGGGGCCAGGGCCTGCGGCAGGTCCGGCGGGACCAGCGTGAACAGCAGCGCCGCGGCCGCGGTCCCACCCAGCACCTGGGCGACCCAGTAGGGCACCAGGTCGGCCCACGAGATGCGACCGGCGATGGCCCCGGCGAGCGAGACGGCGGGGTTGAAGTGGCCCCCGGACACGTGACCGACCGCGCTCGCGGCGCCCAGCACGGCGATGCCGAAGCCGAGCGGGACGATCAGGCCGTTGCCGGCGACGCCGTTGACCTGGGCGAAGAGCGCGAGCCCGACGCCGATCAGGACGAGCGTGAAGGTGCCGAAGACCTCGGCCCCGAGACGGGCGAGCAGGCCGTACTCCGGCGCGACGTCGGTCTCGCGGGCGATCTCCGCCTCGACGGGATCGACGGTGCCCGCGGGACCGACCGTGCCGGCCGGGTCGACGGGGTCGAGCGGGTCGCGGCTCTCGGCCGGTGCCGAGCTCGTTGCGGACATGGTCCAGCTCCTAGGGATCCTCGGTGGTCGCGGCGTCGAGCGACGCCGCCGAGCATCCTTGCACCGATTCCTGGACGGTGTCTCGACGTGAGCCGGGTGTCACGGATCGGGACGGCGCGGGAACGCGCGGGCGGGTGGGCACGTGCGCGGCACGAGCGGTGGCGAACGGCCGCGGGGCGCCGGCCGGACCGTGCAGGTCCCTCCGGCGCCCCGCGGCGTCGTGGTCGGGCGCGTGGCGCCCGCCGCCGTCAGAGAGCGGCGACCGCCTCGTTCAGGGTGCGGCTGGGACGCATGACCGCCGCCGCCTTCGCGGCGTCGGGCCGGTAGTAGCCCCCGATGTCGGCCGGGCTGCCCTGGACCGCCGCGAGCTCGGCCACGATCGCCTCCTCCTGCTCGGTCAGCGTCCGCGCGAGGCCGGCGAACGCGGCGGCGAGCTCGGCGTCGACCGTCTGCGCCGCGAGCTCCTGCGCCCAGTACAGGGCGAGGTAGAAGTGCGAGCCACGGTTGTCGATCCCGCCGAGGCGACGGGTCGGGGACTTGTCCTGGTCGAGGAACGTGCCGGTCGCCGCGTCCAGCGTGTCCGCCAGCACCTGGGCGCTGGTGTTGCCGGTCGTGGTCGCGAGGTGCTCGAACGAGGCGGCGAGCGCGAAGAACTCGCCCAGGCTGTCCCAGCGCAGGTAGTTCTCCTTCACGAGCTGCTGCACGTGCTTCGGGGCGGAACCGCCGGCGCCCGTCTCGAACAGGCCCCCGCCGTTCATCAGCGGCACGACCGAGAGCATCTTGGCGCTGGTGCCGAGCTCGAGGATCGGGAACAGGTCGGTGTTGTAGTCGCGCAGCACGTTGCCGGTGACGGAGATGGTGTCCTCGCCCCGCCGCGCCCGGGTCAGCGCGTGGGTGCACGCGTCGGCCGGCGCCATGATCTCGATCGTGAGGCCGTCCGTGTCGTGCTCGGGCAGGTAGGCGTTCACCTTCTCGATGAGGTTGGCGTCGTGCGCGCGCTCGGCGTCGAGCCAGAACACGGCGGGCGAGCCGGTGGCGCGGGCGCGCGTGACGGCGAGCTTGACCCAGTCGCGGATCGAGGCGTCCTTGGTCTGGCAGGCGCGCCAGATGTCGCCGGCCTCGACGTCGTGGCTCAGGAGGACCTCGCCCGCGCCGTTGCTCACCTCGACCGTGCCGGCCGCGGCGACCTCGAACGTCTTGTCGTGCGAGCCGTACTCCTCGGCCGCCTTCGCCATGAGGCCGACGTTCGGGACGGAGCCCATCGTGGCCGGGTCCAGCGCGCCGTTGACGCGGCAGTCCTCGACCGCGGCGGCGTACACGCCCGCGTAGGAGGAGTCGGGGATGACGGCGAGGGTGTCCGCCTCCGCGCCGTCGGGGCCCCACATCTTGCCGCCGCCGCGGATCATCGCAGGCATGGAGGCGTCGATGATGACGTCGCTGGGCACGTGCAGGTTGGTGATGCCGCGGTCGGAGTCGACCATCGCCAGGGCGGGGCCGTCGGCCAGGCCCTGGGTGACGGCGGCGCTGATGGCCTCGCCGTCGGGGAGCCGGTCCACGGCGGCGAGGAGGGCCCCGAGGCCGTCGTTCGCCGAGATGCCGGCGGCCGCGAGCTGCTCGCCGTAGGTGTCGAAGAGCGCCGGGAAGAACGTCTCGACGACGTGCCCGAACAGGATCGGGTCGGACACCTTCATCATCGTGGCCTTGAGGTGCACGGAGAACAGGACGCCCTCGCTGCGCGCGGCCTCCACCTGCGCGGCCAGGAACGTGCGGAGCGCGGCCGCGCTCATGAAGGTGGCGTCGACGACCTCGCCGGCCAGGACGCGCAGGCCGTCCTTGAGCACCGTCCGCGTGCCGTCGGCGGCGACGTGCGTGATGGTCAGGGAGTCGTCGGTGGGCACGACGACGGAGCGCTCGTTGCTGAAGAAGTCGCCGGCGCCCATGGTCGCCACGCGGGTGCGCGAGTCGCTGCTCCAGACGCCCATGCGGTGGGGGTGGGCCTTGGCGTAGTTCTTGACCGACGCGGGTGCCCGGCGGTCGGAGTTGCCCTCGCGCAGCACCGGGTTGACCGCAGAGCCCTTCACGCGGTCGTAGCGGGCGCGGATCTCGCGCTCGTCGTCGGTGGTCGGGTTGTCCGGGTAGTCGGGGAGGGCGAAGCCCTGGCCCTGCAGCTCGGCGATCGCGGCCTTGAGCTGGGGGATGGAGGCGGAGATGTTCGGGAGCTTGATGATGTTGGCCTCGGGCGTCGTCGCCAGGCGGCCGAGCTCGGCGAGGGCGTCCTCGACCCGCTGGTCGGCCTCGAGGTGGTCCGGGAACTGCGCGAGGATGCGCGCGGCCACCGAGATGTCGCGCGTCGTCAGCTCGACGCCTGCCTTCGCCGCGTACGCCTCCACCAGCGGCAGGAACGAGTAGGTCGCCAGCAGCGGCGCCTCGTCGGTGTGGGTGTAGATGATGCGTGACGTGGTCATGGGGCGGACTCCTCCAGCGGTGGGGACCAGATCTCTCGACGTCAAGATACCTGAGGACGCGCGCCGTCCGCGAGGTCGCCCGGCCCGGGTGCACGACGGCGGCCCCCACCCTGACCGAGTGGGGGCCGCCGCGTCCGTGCGGGCCGCGCTCGCGCGCGGCCGGTTGCTCAGCCCTGCGTGAGCGGCTCGAGCGTCGCGTCACCGGCGTAGACCTCGGCGGCGTTGGCCTCGGTCACGATCTTCGGCTCGAGCAGGAAGGCCGGGACGACCTTCACACCGTTGTCGTAGTCGGTCGTGTTGTTGACCGGGATGTCCTCGCACATCTGGAGGTCCTGGACGGAGGCGATGGTCTGCGCCACGAGCTCGCGCGTGTCCTTGTAGATCGTGGAGTACTGCTCACCCTCCATGATCGACTTCACCGACTCGACCTCGGAGTCCTGACCCGTGATGACCGGCGTCTCGCCGCCCGCCTGCTGCACCGACGTCAGCGCGGCGCGCGCCAGCGTGTCGTTGGGGGACAGGACGCCGTCGAGCTCGGTGCCGCCGCCGTAGGAGCCGGACAGGATGGTGTCCATGCGGCGCTGGGCGTTCTCGGGCTTCCAGCCCTGCGTCGCCACCTGCTGGAACGTGGTCTGACCGGAGACGACCGTGAGCGTGCCGTCGTCGATCTTCGGCTGCAGCACGCTCATGGCGCCCTCGAAGAACGGCGTGGAGTTCGCGTCGTCCGAGGAGCCGGCGATGAGCTCGATGTTGTAGGGGCCCTCGCCCTTGCGCTCGGCGAGACCCTCGAGGAGCGCCTGGCCCTGGAGCTCTCCGACCTTGAAGTTGTCGAACGCGATGTAGGCGTCCACGGCCTCGGTGTTGAGCAGGTTGCGGTCGTAGGCGATGACGCTGGCGCCGGAGTCCTTGGCGGCCTGCACCTGCGAGCCGAGCTGCGAGCCGTCGACCGCACCGACCACGATGACCGAGGCGCCCTGCTCGATCATCGAGTCGATCTGGTTCTGCTGCTCGGTGGCACCGCCGTTCGCGAACTGCACCAGCGGGTCGAAGCCTGCCTCGGTGAGGCCGTCGTTGAACAGCTGCTCCGCGAGGACCCAGTTCTCCGAGGTCTTCTGGGGCAGGGCGACGCCGATCGTGGCGTCGGCCGGGAAGCACTCGCCGTCGGCCGCCGGCGAGCCGCCGTTGCCGCCGCCGGTGTCGGCGTCGCGACCGCCGCCGCACGCGGTGAGGGCCAGGGCGCTGATCGCGCCGAGGGCGAGGAAACGCGTGACGTTGCTCTTCATGGTTCTGCCTTCTACTCGTGCATCCGACACTGGATGCGGGTCCCTTGCAGGTGAGATGGATGGATCAGGTGTGCGCGGCGGTGCGCCGCCCACGGGTTCAGGAGACGGGCGGGGTGGCCCCGGCGCGGGGCACGTCCTTGGTCGCGGTGGTGGGCTCGGGGCTCGTGTGCTGCATCAGGGTCTTCTGCCGGCGGAACAGGAGCCCCGTGATCGAGGGCTTGCCCTGGGTCTTGTTGTAGACGTCGAAGGCGACGGCGGCGAGGAGCACGAGGCCCTTGATGATCTGCGTCCAGTCGGAGCCGACGTTCATCAGCTGGAGGCCGTTGTTCAGCGTGGCCATCACGAGACCGCCGATGATCGAGCCGGTCACGGTGCCGATGCCGCCCGAGACCGCCGCGCCACCGATGAACACGGCGGCGATCGCGTCGAGCTCCCAGTTGGTGCCGTCGAACGGACCGGAGGCCTGGGCGCGGCCGATGTAGACGATGCCGGCGACGGCGGCGAGCACCGACATGTTCGCCATGACGAAGAAGTAGGTCTTGCGGGTGCTGACGCCGGAGAGGGCGGCGGCGGCGCGGTTGCCGCCGACGGCGTAGACGTGGCGCCCGATCGTGGTGCGCTGGGTCAGCACGTGGTACGCGATGACGAGCAGCACGAGCAGCACGCCGGGGACGGGGAACGACGTGCCCGGACGGCCGCTGCCGAACAGGAACGTCAGGTAGCCGAGTACGGCGACGACGGCGACGAGCCGGATGCCGGCGATCAGCAGCGGCGTGGGCTCGGCTCCGAGCTTGAGAGCACGACGGCGCTTGGAGACCTCGGCCCAGACGACCCACGCGATGGCGGCGAGGCCGAGCACGAGCGTGGAGTTGTTCAGACCCGTGGCGGCAGGACCCCACTCGGGCAGGTACCCGCCACCGAGGTAGCGCAGCTCCTCCGGGACGGGGACCGAGTTGGAGTTGCCGATGTACTGGTTGAGGCCGCGGAAGAGGAGCATGCCCGCGAGGGTGGTGATGAAGCCGGGGATGCCGACCCACGCGACCCACCAGCCCTGCCACGCGCCGATGGCGAGGCCGACTCCGATGCCGAGCAGGATGCCCAGGTACCACGGGATGCCCCAGTCGCGGATCGCCAGGGCCACGACGATGCCGGTCACGGCGGCCACGGACCCGACCGACAGGTCGATGTGGCCCACGACGATCACCATCACCATGCCGATCGCGAGGATCAGCACGTACGAGTTGCCGTTGATGAGGTTCATCATGTTGCTCGGCGTGAGGACGCGACCACCGGTCAGGCCCTGGAACAGCAGCACGAGCGCCACCAGCGCGAACAGCATGCTGAACTGGCGGACGTCACCGCCGAAGAACTGCTTGAGTGACTTCATCGTCTTTCCTTCTCCCGCCGCCGGCTCAGGCCGCGGAGGTGGTGGTGTCGGTGGGGGCGTCCGTGATCGGGGCGTCGGTGACGGGCGTGTCGGTCACCGGGTCGATCGTCTGGGTGCCCGACGTCGTGGTCATGAGGCGCATGAGCGACTCCTGGTCGGCGTCGGCGCGGTCGAGCACGCCGGTGATGGCGCCCTCGCAGACGGTGTAGATGCGGTCGGCGAGCCCGAGGACCTCGGGCAGCTCCGAGGAGATGACGATGACGCCGCGCCCCGAGGCCGCCAGCTTCTGCACGAGACCGTAGATCTCGTACTTGGCGCCGACGTCGATGCCGCGCGTGGGCTCGTCCAGGATGAGGAGCTCCGGCTCGGTGAACATCCACTTCGCCAGCACGACCTTCTGCTGGTTGCCGCCGGAGAGCTTGCCGACGCCCTCGCGCACCGAGGGCGCCTTGACCCGCATCGACTTGCGGTAGGACTCGGCCGCGGCGAACTCGCGGTCCTCGTCGATGAAGGTCCGGCGCGAGATCTTCTTGAGCGCGGCCGAGACGACGGTGTCCTTGATCGTGTCGAGCAGGTTCAGCCCGAGCGTCTTGCGGTCCTCCGGCACGTAGGCCAGGCCGTGGTCGATGGCGCTGCCGACGGTCGGGATCGAGACCGCTTCGCCGTTCATGTAGATCTGCCCGGAGAGGTACTGGCCGTAGGTGCGGCCGAAGATCGAGCGGGCGAGCTCGGTGCGGCCCGCACCCATGAGGCCGGCGAACCCGACGATCTCGCCGCGCTTCACGTGGAAGCTCGAGCCCTTGCACACGAGTCTGCCCTCGACCTCGGGGTCGGCGACGGTCCAGTCGCGGACCTCGAAGAACGTCTCGCCGATCTCGGGGGTGTGGTCGGGGAAGCGGGCCTCGAGCGAGCGCCCGACCATGCCGCGGATGATGCGGTCCTCGTCCAGGGGCTCGTCCGTGACCTCGATCGACTCCACCGTGCGACCGTCGCGGATGATCGTGACGGCGTCGGAGACGTCGGCGATCTCGTTCAGCTTGTGCGAGATCATCAGGCACGTGAGGCCGCGTTCGCGCAGGCCCCGCATGAGCTGCAGCAGGTTCTCGGAGTCCTCCTCGTTGAGCGCCGAGGTCGGCTCGTCGAGGATCAGCACGCGCACGTCCTTCGACAGCGCCCGCGCGATCTCCACGAGCTGCTGCTGGCCGACGCCGAGGTTCTTGATCGGGGTGTCCGGGTTCGCGACGAGCCCGACGCGCTGCATGAGCTCGATCGTCCGCCGGCGCTGCTCGTCCCAGTCGATGAGTGCACCGGACGTGAGCTCGTTGCCGAGGAAGATGTTCTCGGTGATGCTCAGCTCGGGGATGAGCGCGAGCTCCTGGTGGATGATGACGACGCCGGCGCTCTCCGAGGCCTTGAGGTTCCCGAAGTGGACGGGCGAGCCGTCCAGGACGATCTCGCCCAGGAACGTCCCGTGCGGGTAGACGCCCGAGAGCACCTTCATGAGCGTCGACTTGCCGGCGCCGTTCTCGCCGCAGATCGCGTGGATCGTGCCGGCGCGGACGGCGAGCGTCACGTCGTCCAGGGCCTTGACCCCGGGGAACTCCTTGGTGATGTGCTGCATCTCGAGGATGACGGGTGACGTCGTCACGCATGCTCCCAACGCGTCGTCGAGCGGGGCGCGCCGGGTCGTTCCGGCGACGACGCACACGCTAGGACTCTGACCCGTTGGCGTCAACTCGTGAACTCAACCGTGACCGTTCCGTGATCACCGTGGCGGACGTCCCCCGTCGACAGCCCGGCGACAGGGGCCGGGGAGTGCCGGAACGGCAACGAATCTCGCCGACTGCTCGTTCCGTCTGTTGGCGTCGAGAAGTGAAGCCAAGATTCTGGCGCTGACGCCGGGTCGGTGGCGTGCAGGTGCCGGGCTATAGTGCGCGGGTGCCAGGGCGCGGAGCGGCGACAGGGTCGCAGACGTCGCTGCGTGAAGCCAACGCAGCGCGGATCCTGCGCACCGTCGCCCAGTTCGGCGGCATCACCCAGGTCGAGCTGGCGGGGGCGACCGGACTGTCGCCGGCCACCGTCTCCACGATCGTCAAGCAGCTCCTGGCCGCCGGCAGCGTGGAGACGCGCACGACGACCCGCAGCGGACGCCGCGCCTCGCTCGTCACCCTCGCGCGCCGCACCGGTCTCGCCGTCGGGCTGCAGGTGGGCCTGCGCTCGCTCCGGGTGGTCGTCGCCGACGTCGGCTACGACGTGCTCGCCGAGACCGTGCTGCCGCTGCCGCACGAGCACCGCGCGGACACCACGCTCGACCGGGCCGCGCTGCTGGCGGGCGAGCTGCTCGAGGAGATGGGCGCCTCGCTGGAGGAGGTCGTCGGCGTGGGCCTCGCGCTGCCGGCGCCGGTGGACCCCCGCACGGACCGCATCGCGGCGCGCGGGGTGCTGCGGGGCTGGGAGGACGTCGAGGTGGCGGATGTCCTCCAGCGCCGGCTGGACAAGCCGGTCGCCGTCGACAACGACGCGAACCTCGGCGCGCTGGGGGAGCTGCGCTTCGGCGCCGCGCGGGGACTGCGCGACGTCGTCTACGTGCGTGCGTCCTACGGCGTGGGTGCGGGCATCGTGCTCGGCGGGGTCCTGCACCGCGGCCACGGCGGGACGGCCGGTGAGATCGGGCACACCCTGGTGGACCCGACCGGCCCGATCTGCCAGTGCGGGTCGCGCGGCTGCCTGAACACCGTCGTCGGCGCCGACGCCCTCATCGGGACCCTCCGGGTGAGCCACGGCCCCCTGGCGCTGCGCGACCTGATCCGGTTCGCGGACGACGGCGACCCGGGCTGCCGGCAGGTGCTTGCGGACGCCGGTGCGACGATCGGGGCCGTGGTCTCCGGGGTGGCGATGACCGCCAACCCCGAGATGGTGGTGCTCGGGGGCGAGCTGGCCGCGACGGGCGACCTGCTCGCCGTCGGCGTGCGCGACGCGCTGGCGCGTCGCGTGATGCTGGCGAGCGAGGATCCCGTGCCGGTGGTCGTGGGCGAGCTCGGGGTGCGGGCCGAGGTGCTCGGCGCCGTCGCGCACGCGCTGGACCAGCAGGGGGTGATGGCACCGTGATCGACAGGGACGAGGTGGAGCAGGTGGCGGGGCGCGTGGACGGGAACGGGACGACGGCGAGGCCGCCGCTCCTCGAGGTCAGCGGCGCCACGAAGCGGTTCGGCGCGGTCGAGGCGCTCGTCGACGTCGACCTCGTGGTCCACCGGCACGAGGTGGTGGCGCTCGTCGGGGACAACGCCGCGGGGAAGTCGACGCTCGCGCGGATGGTCGCCGGCGTCCACCAGCCCGACGCCGGGACCGTGCGGCTGGAGGGCGTCGACGTCGCGCTCGCCTCGCCGTCGCAGGCCTACCAGGCCGGTGTCGCCACGGTGTTCCAGGAGCTGGCGCTCGCGGACAACCTCGACGTCACGGCCAACATCTTCCTCGGCCGGGAGCTGCGGGTGGGACGGCTGCTGGACGAGGCGCGCATGGAGCACCTCGCGCACGACTACCTGCAGCAGCTGAACTCGCGCATCCCGTCGCCGCGGGTGCGGCTGTCCACCCTCTCGGCCGGTCAGCGGCAGTGCGTCGCGATCGCGCGCACACTCGTGGGGGATCCCCGGCTGATCGTGCTGGACGAGCCGACGGCCTCGCTGTCGGTCGCGCAGACGGCCGAGGTCCTGAACCACGTCTCGAGCCTGCGCGACCTCGGGCTCGGGGTGGTGCTCATCAGCCACAACCTCACGGACGTGCGCGCCGTCGCCGACCGGGTCGAGGTGCTGCGGCACGGCCGCAACAACGGCTCGTTCGACGCCGAGTCGCCCTACGAGAGCGTGATCGCCGCGATCACCGGCGCCACGATGGTGCAGCGCCGGCGCTGAGCCGGACGCGCCGCGGCGGCGTCAGCGGAAGACGACCGTCCGTCGCCCGTCCACGAGCACCCGGTGCTCGGCGTGCCAGCGCACGGCACGCGCCAGCACGCGGCGCTCGACGTCCTCGCCCATCGCCTGCAGCTCGGCGACGTCGTCGTCGTGCTCGACTCGCTCGACGTCCTGCTCGATGATCGGCCCCTCGTCCAGGTCCGCCGTCGCGTAGTGCGCCGTCGCCCCGATGAGCTTGACGCCGCGGGCGTGCGCCTGCGCGTAGGGGCGCGCGCCCTTGAACGAGGGCAGGAACGAGTGGTGGATGTTGATGACGCGCCCGTCGAGCTCGCGGCACAGGTCGTCGGACAGGATCTGCATGTACCGCGCCAGCACGACGAGCTCGGCGTCGGTCTCACCCACGATCCGCAGCAGCTCGGCCTCGGCCTGCGCCTTCGTCTCGCGCGTGACCGGCACGTGGTGGAAGGGCAGCTCGTAGAAGTCCGCGATGCCCTGCAGCGCGGTGTGGTTCGAGACGACCGCCACGACGTCGATCGGGAGCCGCCCGGAGCGCTGCCGGTAGGCGAGGTCGTGCAGGCAGTGCGAGGCGGTCGAGACCATCAGCACGGTGCGCAGCGGGCGTCCCACGACGTCGAGGTCCCACGTCATGCCGTAGGCGCTCGTGACGGGGTCGAGCACCCGGGTCAGGTCCTCGCGCGGCGCGTCGACCTGCACCTCCACGCGCATGAAGAACAGGCCGGAGACCGGGTCGCCGAACTGCTGGGACTCGGTGATGTTGCCCTCGAGGCCGGCGAGCGCACCCGCCACCGCCGCGACGATCCCGGGGCGGTCGGGGCAGGAGAGCGTGAGAATCCATGTCGTCACGGCGGTCACGGTACCGGCCCCGCCCGGCGCGCTTCTGCGATGATCGAGGTATGAGCACCGATCCCGCCCTCCGCATCGACGTCGTCGAGCCCCACGACGGCGCGGCCGCCGGCGAGCTGCTGACCGTGCGCCGCGCGGCGTTCGTCACCGAGGCTCAGCGCTACGGCGACCCGAACATCCCGCCGCTGACGCAGACGCTCGAGGAGCTGCGCACCGACCTGGGGCGCGCCGACGTCGTGACCCTCGGCGCGTGGCAGGGGCACCGCCTCGTCGGCTCGGTCCGGGTGGAGCTCGAGGGGGACCGCGCCACGCTCGGTCGACTCGCCGTCGTGCCCGACCTCCAGGGGACCGGGATCGGGACCCAGCTGCTCATGGCGGTGCTGCAGTACCTGCCCGAGCAGACGCAGGAGGTGTGGGTCTTCACCGGCAAGGACTCCACGCAGAACCTCTCGCTCTACGCCACGCAGGGTTTCGAGCACGCCTACGACCAGCACACCGGCGAGCTCACCTACGCCTACCTCAAGAAGATCCTGGGCGAGGAGGCGGCGCCGGGCGCTGAGCCGGCGCTGCAGTAGGCTGGCCGCGTCGCGACTGGCGCCGGGTGGGATCGACCACCGGGGAGCGACGAGGTACGTGAGCACGGGGTCGCCCGCCTGGGTCCCTGCTCGTCCGGGGCACGCGCACGCGTGCCCGCCGTACCGAAGAAGGAGTCCCGCTGTGACCTCCGTGACCGACCCCCGCCCCACCGACGCGCCCGACCTGTCCTCGCTCAGCGGCGCCGACATCGCCGGCGGCTCCCTCGCCTCACTCGACCCGGAGATCGCCGCGGTCCTCGAGGGTGAGCTGGGGCGCCAGCGCGAGACGCTCGAGATGATCGCGAGCGAGAACTTCGTGCCGCGAGCCGTGCTGCAGGCGCAGGGCAGCGTCCTGACCAACAAGTACGCCGAGGGCTACCCGGGCCGCCGCTACTACGGCGGCTGCGAAGAGGTCGACGTCGCCGAGAACCTTGCCATCGAGCGCGTCAAGTCCCTGTTCGGCGCGGGCTACGCCAACGTCCAGCCGCACTCGGGCGCGACGGCGAACGCCGCCGTCCTGCACGCGCTCGCCACGCCGGGCGACACGATCCTCGGGCTCTCGCTCGCCCACGGCGGCCACCTCACGCACGGCATGAAGATCAACTTCTCCGGCCGGCTCTACGACGTCGCGGCCTACGAGGTCGACCCCGAGACGTACCGCATCGACTACGACGCGCTGCGCGCGAAGGCGATCGAGTCGAAGCCCCGCGTCATCATCGCCGGGTGGTCGGCCTACCCGCGCCACCTCGACTTCGAGGCGTTCCGCTCGATCGCCGACGAGGTCGGTGCGCTGCTGTGGACCGACATGGCGCACTTCGCCGGCCTCGTGGCCGCGGGCCTGCACCCGAACCCGGTGCCGCACTCCGACGTCGTGTCCTCCACCGTGCACAAGACGCTCGGCGGGCCCCGCTCGGGCGTGATCCTCGCGCGGGACGAGGAGCCGTGGGGCAAGAAGCTCAACTCCGCGGTGTTCCCCGGCCAGCAGGGCGGGCCGCTGATGCACGTGATCGCCGCCAAGGCGGTCGCGTTCAAGCTGGCCGCGACGGAGGCCTTCCGCGACCGCCAGGCCCGCACGCTCGAGGGTGCGCGCATCATCGCCGACCGGCTCGCGCAGCCCGACGTCGCCGCCGCCGGCGTCTCGGTGCTCACCGGGGGCACCGACGTCCACCTCGTGCTCGTGGACCTGCGCCACTCGCCGCTGGACGGCCAGCAGGCCGAGGACCTCCTGCACTCCGCCGGCATCACCGTCAACCGCAACGCGGTGCCGTTCGACCCGCGCCCCCGCGCGTCACCTCCGGCCTGCGGATCGGCACGCCGGCGCTCGCGACCCGCGGCTTCGGCGCCGCGGAGTTCACCGAGGTCGCCGACGTGATCGCGACGGCGCTGATCGGGGGCGGCAGCACCGACGTCGAGGCGCTGCACGCCCGGGTGGACCGGCTGACGGCCGACTTCCCGCTCTACGACGGCCTCGCGCAGTAGGGCCGGCGCGATGGCAGCGCTCATGATGCCCGGTCGGCCCGTCGCCGACGCGGTGCTGGAGTCCCTGGCCCCGCGGATCGAGGCCCTCGTGGCCGCGGGCCGCCGGCCCGGGCTCGGCACGATCCTCGTGGGGGAGGACTCCGCCAGTGCGGGGTACATCCGGATGAAGCAGGCCAAGGCCGCGGAGCTCGGGTTCACCTCGCCCCACATCCACCTGGGCCAGGAGGCGACGCAGGCCGACGTGCTGGCCGCCGTGCGCGAGATGAACGACGCCGACGACGTCGATGCCGTCCTGCTGCAGCACCCCACACCGCCGCAGATCGACTTCGACGCCGCGCTGCTGGCCCTCGACCCCGACAAGGACGTCGACGGCCTGCACCCGGTCAACATGGGTCGCCTCGCGCTCGGGATGCCCGGCCCGGTGCCGTGCACCCCGGCAGGGATCGAGGCGCTGCTCGCGCACTACGAGGTGCCGATCTCGGGTCGCGAGGTCTGCATCCTGGGCCGCGGCACCACGCTCGGCCGTCCGCTCGCGCTCCTGCTGAGCCAGAAGCGGCCGACGGCGAACGCCGCCGTCACCGTGGTGCACACCGGTGTCCCGGACTGGGCGGACTACACGCGCCGCGCCGACGTCGTGATCGCCGCGGTGGGCGTGCCCGGGATCCTGCGTCCCGAGCACCTGACGCCGGGCGTCACGGTCGTGGGCGGCGGGGTTCGGTACGAGGGGAAGCGGCTGCTGCCCGACGTCGACGAGGCCTGCGAGCAGGTCGCCGGCGCCATCACGCCGCGCGTCGGCGGCGTCGGGCCGACGACGATCGCGCTGCTGTTCCGCAACGCGGTCGAGGCCGCCGAGCGCCGGGCGGGGATCGCCGCGTAGCGCCGGTCAGGCGGGCGGGCGGGCGGCGGTCGTGGCCGCCCTCAGGTCGGGCCCCTCGCTGTGAGCGGCCAGCCACTCGCTGTGAGCGGCTGGCGGTGCGGCGATCTCCCACGGTTTCTCGATACGGGCCACTGACCTGCGGAGATGTCCCGGCGGGCGGCCGGGTTGCTGCAGCTGGCCGCTGTGAGCGAGACCGGGCCGCTCCCAGCGAGGGACGGTTTGCCCACCGTCGACCGGGAGCCGGCCGTCGACCGGGAGCCGGCGGTCGACCGACCGCTGGACGCTGTCCGGCGGTCGACCATGACGACAACACTACGTCCCACCCATTGCGTGCGCGGTTGCCAGACCGATCCCGCTCTCCGAGCGCGCCGAACTCGGAGTCGATGTCGCGCAACCGGCTCTCTTGACGTGACGAGACCGGCCCGCTGGGCTGGTGGTCGCACGGAAGAGAGGGAGCGGCAATGGTCGGCTACACCTGGGATGTGTTCACGACGCTGGACGGCTTCGGATCGTACGACGAGCGGCCCGGGGGAGTGGACTGGGGTGGCTACTGGTCGAAGCAGGGCCCGGAGCTGCTGCAGTGGCGCGCCGAGCTCTTCAGCGTGCCGCAGCGCATGGTCTACGGCGCAACGACCTTCCGCGAGGTGGCAGGCATCTTCGAGGCAGGCATCGACCCCTTGACGCTCGACGATTGGAACCAGCGGCTGCTGCGGATGGCGGCGACGGTCATCTCCTCCACCCTCGAGCAGACGCTCGGCTGGCCGGATGCGACCATCGAGCGCGGCGACGCCGTGGAGATCGTGCGCGAGCTCAAGAGGTCGTCCGAGATGCCGCTGCGGTCTCAGGCGAGCCTGTCGTTGAACTGGTCGCTGCTCGAGGCTGGTCTCGTCGACGAGATCCAGGTCACGGTCTTCCCCGTCATCACTGGACGAACGGGCATCAGCCCCATCTACGCCGGTCTCGGCGACCACGACCTCGAGCTCGTCGAGAGCCGGACGCTGGATGGGCGCACGCTCGGGCTCACGTACCGCCCGACGGCTCGACGCTGAGCATGCGACGCCAACGGCGTCGTCCGATCCCGACCTGATGCTGCGCTGTTCGTCTCGACGAAGCAGACGCTGCGGCGAGCGCGTCCCTACTCGGCGGCCAGCCCTCGCGTCGACCTGGTGCAGTCAGAGCCGACGCTCAACCGACCGCTGGACGCTGTCGCCACGCGACCGGCGCCACCCGTGCGGCCGGGGTCGAGGGCCGAGCGTCGGGATCTCCGCGACGGTCAGGCGGCGGGCGAGTTCTCCGCCGCCTCCGGCGCGCGCCACATCGTCACGTCGCGACGGCGCCGCACCAGCACCTGACGCGGGACGACGCCGCCGCGCCGCCGGATCGCGGCCGACAGGAGGCTCGCGCGCGCCTGCGCCTCGCCCGATCCGGTCCGCGGCAGCTCCCAGACGAGCACCAGGTCGGGAAGGCCCAGGTGCTCGCCGAGAGACTCGAGCATCGAGGCCATCTCGTCCGCCTCGCGCTCGCCGAACGTCAGCGGCGCCTCGATCTGGGGGATCGTCGGCAGCGGCACGCCGCGCTCGTCCAGGAGGAGCAGCCACCAGCGCTCGACGAACGCGGTCTGGACCATCGCGCGGACGAACGTGAGGACGGCGGCGTCGTCCGTCAGGGGCGCGGTGCGGTCGACCGCGTCGGCGACGGATCCGTCGAAGTCGTCCTCGTCCTCGTCCTCGTCGTCGTAGGGCAGTCCGAAGGAGTCGCGGTCCGCGGTGAGGTCCTCGGCGTCGGCGAGCTCGAACGGCCCGTACGGGTCGGTCAGGAGCAGGTCGACGTCGTCGGTGTCGATGACGGCGTCCCGGCCGCCGCCCTGGCTGCCGTGGTCCGGGCCGTCGACCTCTGGGCCGTCGAGATCCAGGTCGTCGAGCTTCGGGCGGTCGGTGTCGGACGTGCGTGCACCGGTGTCGTGGGGTCGGTTGACGCTGTTCGGGGTTGTCATGCATCGAGAGTGGCAGGTGGAGGGCCGCGGGGCGGGTCGTCGGCCACGTCCTGTGGACAACCTCGCGCCCGGCACCACCGGCACCCCGGCGCCACCGGCACCACCGGTCCGTCGACGCGGACGGCGATGCGGGTCGTGTCGGTGGTCGGTGGCAGAGTGCTCGGGTGCTCACGATCGCGACCGTCAACGTCAACGGCCTGCGGGCCGCCGTCCGCCGAGGGATGCCGGCCTGGCTCGAGGAGCGGCAGCCGGACGTGCTGCTGCTGCAGGAGGTGCGGGCACCGGACGCCGTCGTGCGCGACCTCCTGGGCGAGGGTTGGCACGTGACCCACGTCGAGGCCACCGCCAAGGGCCGCGCGGGCGTGGCGATCGCCTCGCGTCTGCCCTTCGCCGACGTGCGCGAGTCGCTCCCGGCGCCGGAGAGCGGTGAGGAGCCCGAGGGCGACGTCGGGCGCTGGGTCGAGGCGGACCTCGCGCTGGCCGACGGCCGCACGCTGACCCTGGTGTCCACCTACCTCTACTCGGGGACCGCGGGCACGCCGTCGATGGACGCCAAGTACGCCCACCTCGACCGCGTCTCGGAGCGGCTGGAGACGCTCGCCCGCCAGGAGCTGGCCGTCCTCGGGGGCGACATCAACATCGGCCACCGCGAGCTCGACATCAAGAACTGGAAGGGCAACCGCACCTCGGCCGGCTTCCTCCCGGCCGAGCGCGCGTACCTGGACCGCTGGTACGGCGATCCCGACCTCGAGCACGACGGCGGCGCGGCCGGCACCGGGGGCGCGATCGGTGCAGGTCTTGGCCTGGTCGACGTCGCGCGCCGTGTCGAGGGCGACGTCCCGGGCCCGTACACCTGGTGGTCGTGGCGCGGGAAGGCGTTCGACAACGACTCGGGCTGGCGCATCGACGTCCAGGCCGTCACCCCGGCGCTCGCGGCGAGCGTCGTGGAGCAGGCGGTCGATCGCGCGGCGACGTACGACGCGCGCTTCAGCGACCACGCCCCGTACGTCGTGCGCTACGACGTGGGCTGAGCCGGGAGGGCGGGCGAGGCCGTTGTGGCGCGCCGTGGTCCGCCACCGTCAGAGCCCGCCGCCGTCAGACTCCGCCGTCGTCAGAGCCCGCCGCGCAGCGCCGCGACGGGTTCGAGCGAGGCGGCCTTGATCGCCGGGTAGGCGCCGGCCACGAGGCCGATGACCCCGCCGAGCAGCGCGGAGCCGAGCGCGAGCCCCATGTCGATGATGGGTGTCCACTGCTGCGCGGCGCTCACCCCGACCACGACGAAGACGCCCAGCGCGGCGCCGATGAGGCCGCCCAGGAGGCCCACCACCACCGACTCGACCACGAACTGCGTCGCCACCTGCCCGCGGGTCGCCCCGAGGGCCCGCCGCAGCCCGATCTCCCCGACACGCTCCATCACCGACAGCAGGGTCACGTTCGCGATCCCGAGCCCGCCCACGATCAGCGCCACGCCGCCCAGCGCGATGAAGACGATGTTGATGTCGCCCCGGATGTTGCGCTGCAGCTCCCCACCGGTGGGTGGGGACTGGACGTCGACGTTCTCGGGCGCGTTCGGCGAGAGGGCGAGCGGCACCTGGGAGCCGACGACGTCGCCCGAGCCCACCGCGATCCGCATCTGCAGCTCGCCCGGTGCGGTCAGGCCGAAGTCGGCCCGCGCCGTCCCCATCGGGAGGATCACAGCGTCCACGAGATCGCGGCGCCGGGCGGTCTCCTCGACGATGCCGATCACGGTGTACGGCCGCTCGCCGATGAAGATCGACGGCTGCGAGTCGATCCGGTTGATCGCGAGCCGCTCGGCCGCGCCCGCCCCGAGGACGACGACGCGGTCCGCCCGCGCGTCGTGCCCGGCGTCGAACATGCGCCCGGTCGCGAGCGTCCCGCGCACCGCGGCCAGGACGCCCGGGCTGGTGGCGACGACGGCGGGCGGGACGCCGGCCACGGCCGTCGGGTCCGCGATCGGGACGGCGGAGATGCGCGCGCCAGCGACGTCGACCTCTGCCAGCAGCGCCGCGGCCTCGACGCCCGCGAGCCGCTCGACGCGGTCGGGCGAGTCCCACGGGAGCTGGGTGCGCGCGCGGGTGTCACCGCCCATCGTCCGCGCCTCGCCGGCCTTCGCGACGGCCTGGGTGGCCCCGACGGCGTCGAACTGGCGCGCGATCTGGCCCGCGCCGGTCTGCGCCATCCCCATCGTGACCACGAGCGCGGCGATGCCGAGCACCGTGCCGAGGATGGTCAGCAGGAGGCGACCGGGCCGGGCGCCGATCCCGTGCGACGCCTCGACGGCGAGGTCCCGGATCGAGAGCCGGCTCACCGCAGCACCTCGAGCACGCCGTCGGTGATCCGCACCGATCGCTGCGCCCGCGCGGCGACGTCGTCGTCGTGCGTGATGACGGCGAGGGTGAGGCCGTCGGCGTGCAGCTCGTCGAACAGGTCCAGGACCTCGCCCGAGGTCGACTGGTCGAGGTTGCCCGTGGGCTCGTCCGCCAGGAGCAGCCGGGGGCTCGTCACGACGGCGCGCGCCACGGCCACGCGCTGACGCTCACCGCCCGAGAGCGTGGTCGGGCGGAAGGCGAGCCGGTGCCCGAGGTGCACGCGCTCGAGCGCGGCCACGGCGCGGTCGTGGCGCTCGGCGCGCGGGACGCCGGCGTAGACCGTGGCCAGCACGACGTTCTCCAGCACGGTGCGGTGCGGCAGGAGGTGGAAGGACTGGAACACGAAGCCGATCCGACCGGCCCGCAGGGCGGTGCGGCGCCGTTCGCCCGCGGTCCGCGTCAGCTCGCCGTCGAGCACGTACTCCCCGCCGGTGGGCCGGTCCAGCAGCCCCAGCAGGTTCAGGAGCGTCGACTTGCCCGACCCCGAGGGTCCGACGATCGAGAGGTAGTCGCCCTCCAGGAGCGTCAGGTCGGTGGGGTGCAGCGCCACGACGGGCGGGTCGCCGGGGAAGGACCGGGTGAGCCCGCGCAGCTCGATGACCGGTGCGAGGGCCCCCTGCGCGGGAGGCGTCACGGCTGCCGGCGCGGCGGGCGCGGTGCTCACCCCGCCCCCACGACCACGCGGTCGCCGGCCTCCAGCGGCTGCTCGCTCGTGACGACCTCCACCATGCCGGAGGCGGTGAGGCCGGTGGTGACGACGACGAGCTCGGGCTCGTCCGCGCCGTCGCGCAGGACCTCGACGCGGCTCTCGCCGCCCGGGCCGGCGGTCAGCGCCGCGATCGGTACCGCGAGCACCTCGCCGGAGGTGGAGCTGACCGGGATGCGGATGCGCACGTTGCTGCCCGCCAGGGCGTCGCGCTGGGGGTCGCTCAGCTCGCCCGGCACCAGGACCACCTGCACCCGGTCGGGGTCCGCGCCGCCACTTCCGCCACCGCCGCCCTCGCTGCCGGCGGAACCCTCGGACGAGCCCTCCGACCCCGACGACGGGGCTGGCGCCTGCGCCCCGATCTCGACCACGGTCGCGGCGATCGGGGTGTCGTCCAGGAGCAGCTCCGCCGCCTGGTCGACCGCGAGCAGGTCGGCGTCGGCGCGGGCGAGGTTCGCCGCGATCTCCAGAGTCGCCCCGGAGATCGTCATGGCCGCACCGGTGACGGTGGTGCCCCGCTGCGCGGTGACGCCGTCGACCCGGCGCGGGAAGGAGGACACGTAGACGACCTCGCTGGCGGGCATCGGGGTCAGCACGTCCTGCCGCGCCTGGCCCAGCGCCTCCTCGGCGTCGGTGAGCTCGCGCTGCGCCGCGTCGCGGGCGGCGACCTCCGCGGAGGTGTCCGGGGCGGCGAGGCCCTCGTCGCGCTGCGCGCGCGCCAGGGTCACGGCGCCCTCGGCGGCGCCGACGCTCAGCGCGCACGTCTCGCGGGGCAGGGCCGCCCCCGTCTCCGGGTCGGTCGGTGCCGGTGCCGCCGCGCACGCCCGCGCGTCCTCGAGCTGGCGCTCGGCCTCGGCGACGGCGTTGTCCAGGCCGATGCGCTCCGAGCGCGGGGCACCGGCGCCGGCGGTGGTCACGGCGGCGCGCGCCGTCTCGAGGCCCGCCGTCGCTGACCGGACCTGCAGCTCGGCGGACTCCAGCGCCTCCGCCGCCCCCTCGGGCGGGTCGGGGACGGGATACCCCGCGCGGGCGTAGAGGCGCTCGACGGCGCCGGCCATCGCGCCGTCGTACGTCTCGCCGTCACCGGCCTCGAGCCCGAGGGAGTTGAGCGCGTCGCGCAGCTGCAGCACGTCGGGGCCCGTCGCGCCGGCCCGGATCGTGCGGTAGACGGGGAACGCGCCGGGCAGGGCCACGACGGGCCGCCCGGCGATCTCCAGAACGACGGAGCCGGCGTCGACCTGCGCCCCGACGTCGGGGACGGCGCCGGTCACGACGGCGGGGCCGCCGAGGTCGGAGGTCTCGATCGTGACCTCCACGGCGTCGTCGTAGCGCGCGTCGCCCCGGGCGACGACGTCGCTGGACAGCGCGCGGCGCTCGACGGGCACCGTCACGAGGCCGGGTTCGGGCGGAGCCGTGTCGGCCGCGGCCTGCGCGGGCGAGACGACGAACCGCTGCAGCACCATGCCGGCACCCAGGGCGACGACGGCGACCGCCGCGATCACCCAGACGGTGCGGTTCAGCGGGGTGCGGGTCCCTGCGGCGGCGCGGCGGCGGTGCGCCGGCTCGGGCTCGGGGCGCCCGACCTCCGAGAGGTCGATCTCCCCGGTGGGAGCCCCCGGGTCGGTCCCTGCGGCGTCCGGGGCGAGCCCGGCCTCCTGCGCACCGCGACCGTCCTGCTCACCGGGACCGTCGCCGACCGGCTGCTCGCCCGCCCGGCCCGACCGGTCGCGCCGACCGGGGAACCTCACTGCCCGGCCGCCGCGAGGGCCTCGGCGAACGCCTCCAGCTCGGCCTTGTTCTCGTCGACGAACTCCTGCTCGACGGCGAACTGCGCGCGCAGCTGACGGTCGTTGTAGTCGGTCTCGTCCTGGCAGGTGTAGTCCGCCGTGGCGAGCTCGATCTCGCGCTCGCGGAGCTCGGCGGTCTCGGCCTCGGAGGGGCCCATGTACTCCGGGTCGTCGGCGTTCTCCTCCCAGAAGGCGTTCTGGGCGTCCATGATGCTCTCCTGCGCCTCCTGGGAGGACGCGAACCCGCTGTGGCCGGCGTCGGCCATGCACGAGGCCCACTCTTCGTTCAGCGCGACCATGTCGGGGTGGTTCTGCACGTCCTCGTAGGTGGTGGACATCGCGGTCATGAGCTCCTCCCACCGGGGGTCGGAGTAGACGTCGTTCGTCCCCGCCTGGTCGCTCTCGACCTCGTAGACCTGGTGCTGCGCCTCGCCGGAGCAGCCGGCCGTGCTCCAGTCCCACTCGGTCTCCATCTCGGCCTCGGCGTCCATCTCGACGCTCGGACCGTAGAGCGCCTCGTAGTAGGCGTCCCGCTCGGACTCGGACATCGACTCGACGTAGTCGGCGTTGGCGTCGACCCACTCGTCCTGCTCCGGGTCCTGCGGGGCGTTGAACCCGTACCCGTTCTGGCGCGCGTTCTCGATCGGGTCGAAGTCCTCGTCCATCTCGGGCCCGAACGAGATCTGGCCGGAGAAGTCCTGCGGCGTGTACTCGAAGCCCTGCCCCGCCATGCACTCGGCGGTGAGCTGCTCCACGCGCGCGGACTCCTCCTCGTACTGCGCGCTCATCGCCTCCTGGTCGAACTCCTCGGAGTCACCGGCGGTGAAGTACGGCATGAGAGGGGAGTCCTCGTAGGTGAGCTCACCGCCCCCGCCCGAGCCCCCGTCGTCGGACCCGCAGGCCACCAGGCCCAGCGCCATCGCCGCTGCCACCGCCGCGATCCGGCCCGTCGTCGCACGCGTCATCGTCGTCTCCTTACCTGGTAACCCCCGAGTGGCACTCACCCTAGCCACTCGGGGGTCGCCGCGGGCCCCGCCCCGCCGGATCGAGACCGGAGCGTGATGCTCAGGCGGCGGGGCCGGCCGCGCGCGAGGTGAGGAAAGCCGGTGCCGCGAAGCCACGCTCGGCGTAGGCCGCGACCACGGCGGCGGCGACGGCGTCGCTCGTCCCGCCCGGGACCAGCGCGATCGCCGACCCGCCGAACCCGCCGCCCGTCATCCGGGCGCCGAGGGCGCCGGCCTCGCGCGCGACGCCCACCGCGACGTCGAGCTCGGGCACCGTGACCTCGTAGTCGACGCGCAGCGACTCGTGCGAGGCGTCCATCAGCGTGCCGAACGCGCTCCAGTCGCCCGCGCGCATCGCCTCGTGCGCGAGCCGGGTGCGGTCGATCTCGGTGAGCACGTGTCGCACGCGGCGGCGCGCGACGTCGTCGTCCAGCCGGGCCTGCGCGTCGGCGACGGCGGAAGCCGCGTCGGGTGCGGCGTCCAGCCAGTGGCGCAGGGTCGGCACGCCCAGGGCGGCCGCCGCCGCGTCGCAGGTCGCGCGTCGCGAGGCGTACTGGCCGTCGTTGAGGCTGTGCGGCGCGCGCGTGTCGATCACCAACAGCTCGCACCCGGCGGGCACGAACGGCTCGTGACTGACCGACCCGTCGAGGCAGTCCAGGGCGAGCGCGTAGCCGTCGCGGGCGCGCAGCGAGGCCGCCTGGTCCATCCCGCCGGTCGCCGCGCCGGCGATCTCGTTCTCGGCCCTCACGCAGACGGCGGCCAGGGCGGAGCGGCCCGCGTCGTCGGCGCCGAGGCCGAGGTCGAGCAGCGCGTCCAGCCCGATCGCGAGCGACGCCTCGAGCGCCGCGGAGGAGGAGAGCCCGGCGCCGAACGGCACGCACGAGTCGACGGCGGCCTCGAACCCCGGCACGTCGTGGCCCGCCTGCCGCAGCGCCCACGCGACCCCGGCGAGGTAGGCGCCCCACCCGGTCACGGCGCCCGGCGCGACGGCCTCGAGGTCGGCCTCCCACACGCCGTCGCCCTGTGCCGAGACGAGGCGGACGCGCGAGTCCTCGCGCAGTCGCAGCGCGACGTGCGTGCGGTGCTCGAGCGCGATCGGCAGCGCGAGGCCGCCGTTGTAGTCGGTGTGCTCGCCGATGAGGTTGACGCGCCCCGGTGCGGAGAAGGTGCCGGCGGGCGCGCCGTCGAACGTCGCGCCGAACAGCGTGGTGACGAGCTCGCGGCCCTGCTCGAGCGTCCAGGCGGGCAGCCAGGACGGCGGGGTGGCTGCAGTCGGGGGCGTCGTCATCGGGGTCCTTCCGGGGTGGTGGCGAGGCGGACGTCGACGACGTCGCGCAGGTGCTCGAGGGCGTCGGCCGGCAGGCCGTCGTCGGTCACGAGGACGTCGACGGCGTCCCAGCCGGCGATGGTGCGCAGGGCGGTGGTGCCCCACTTGCTGGAGTCGGCCGCGACGACCACCCGGGAGCTCGCGCGCAGGAAGGCCGCCAGCGTGTCGGCCTCGGCGAGCGTGGGGGAGGTGAGCCCCGCCGCGGCGTCCATGCCGGAGACGCCGAGCACGAGGGTGTCGAGGTGGAACGTCGAGCACACCGACGCGGCCACCGGCCCCACCAGCGCGGCCGACGGCGTCGGCTCGCCGCCCGTCACCACGAGCGTCGGCGCGTGGGGCTGGGCGAAGAGGATGTCGGCGGCGGGCGGGGAGTTGGTCAGCACGCTGAGCGTCGCGACGTGGGGCAGGCGCGTCAGGGCGGTGGCGACGGCCGCCGTCGTGGTCCCGGCCGTGAGGCCCAGCGAGGTGCCCGCGGGGACGAGGTCGGCGACGGCGCGCGCGATCGCCGTCTTCTGCGCCCCCGCCCGCGTCGCCTTCTCGGTGAACGCGGGCTCCGTGGCGCTCCCGGTGCGGGCGACGGCGCCGCCGTGCACCCGGGAGAGGACGCCGAGCTCGGCGAGCGCCGCGATGTCACGGCGGATGGTCATCTCGGAGACGCCCAGGCGGGCGACGAGGTCCGCCATCCGCACCGCACCCGCGCGCGCGACGGCGTCGCGGATCACGGCGCGGCGCTGGTCGGCCAGGAGCGGGGTGTCCACCGCGCCAGTCTGCCACCGACGCGCGCGCATCCGCGCAGAACCGGACGCAGGCGCACGAGCCCGCTCAGATGCGGACATCGGGGTTCGGGTCCCCCCGCCGACCTCTCGGTTGGGGGCCCGGTCGGGGTCGGTGCCAAGATGGGGTGCATGACCGCACGCGTGAGCCGTCCCCGCGTCTTCTCGGCCATGCAGCCGACCGCCGACTCCCTCCACCTCGGGAACTACCTCGGTGCCCTGCGCCAGTGGGTCGCGCTGCAGGAGGACCACGACGCCATCTACTCCGTGGTCGACCTCCACGCGCTGACCGTGTCGCCGGACCCCGCCGTGCTCCGACACCGGAGCCGCCTCACCGCCGCGCAGTACCTCGCCGCCGGGGTCGATCCCGCGCGCTCGCTGCTGTTCCTGCAGTCGCACGTGGCCCAGCACACCCAGCTCGCCTGGATCCTGTCCTGCCTGACCGGGTTCGGCGAGGCCTCGCGCATGACGCAGTTCAAGGACAAGGCCGCCCGCCAGGGGAGCGAGGGCGCCTCGGTGGGGCTGTTCACCTACCCGATCCTCATGGCCGCCGACATCCTGCTGTACGACACGGCGCTCGTCCCGGTGGGGGAGGACCAGCGCCAGCACCTCGAGCTCGCGCGCGACCTCGCCCAGCGCCTCAACACGCGGGTGGGGCGCGAGGTCGTCACCGTCCCCGAGGCCTCGATCGTCCGCGCCACAGCCAAGATCTACGACCTCGCCGAGCCGACGGCCAAGATGAGCAAGTCCGGTCACGCGAGCGGCCTGATCGAGCTGCTCGACGACCCGAAGGTCATCGCCAAGCGCATCCGGTCCGCCGTGACCGACGCCGACACCGTCATCCGGTTCGACCGCGAGGCGAAGCCGGGGGTCTCCAACCTCCTCACGATCCACTCCGCGCTGTCGGGCACCTCCGTGGCCGACCTCGAGGCGGAGTTCGCCGGGAAGATGTACGGCCACCTCAAGGTCGCCGTCGCCGACGTCGTCGTCGAGACCCTCGCTCCGCTGCGGGAGCGCGTCACCGAGCTGATGGCGGCGCCGGACGAGCTCGACGCGATCCTGGCCGACGGCGCCGACCGGGCCCGCACCATCGCGGCCGGGACGCTCGCGCGCGTGTACGACGCCGTGGGGCTCGTGCCTCCGGCAGCGACAACACCGGCGACGCCGGCGACGGCGGCCGCCGCGGCGCTGTGACCGCGCCGACACCGGGCGGACCGGGCTCGTCGCACGCCCCGGCCGCACCGGCGACGCCCGAGCAGACGCTCTCGTTCCGCTCGCCGTTCGCCGACGGTACGAGCGTCGGCGTGGCGATCGAGATCCCCTCGCCCCACCGCGAGTGGCTGCGCGACCTGCGCGAGCGCGTGGCCGACGCGGCCGGTGCCACCGAGGGCGAGATCATCCCGCCCCACATCACCCTGGTGCCGCCCGTGGTGCTGCCCACCTGGGACCTCAGCGCTGTCGAGGCGCAGCTGCACACGGCCGCCCGCGCCGTCGGACCCTTCACGGTGGAGCTCGCGGGCTCCGGCACCTTCCGGCCGACCACCCAGGTCGTCTTCGCCGCGCTCGCCCGGGGCTCGGAGCAGTGCGACACCCTGCAGCGGGCCGCGCGCCGGGGACCCCTGGGCGTCGAGCTGCGGTTCGACTACCACCCGCACGTCACGGTGGCGCACGACGTCGACCCTGAGGCGCTCGACGAGGCCGAACGCGAGCTCAGCCGCTTCCACGCCGTGTTCGAGGCCGCCTCGTTCGTGCTCTACGAGCGCGGTCCCGACGGCGTGTGGCACACCATCCGCACCTTCGACCTGGTCGGGGCCGCCTCCCGCGGGTGAGGATGGTCGGCAGGGCAGCGCGCACCGGTGCGCCGCGGGCAACGGGAGGAACGACGTGGCAGGGACGCTCGCCAGGGTGATGGAGGTCGTCGCGCGGCTGCAGGCCACGCGACTCGGCCGCATGAACGCGCGCTACGGCGCCGCGCGCGGGGCGCAGCTCGCGGGCGGCATCGCCTACGCGGCGTTGTTCTCCGTCTTCGCGGCGCTCACCATCGCCTTCACCATCGGCCTGCGGATCATCGGGAACAACGACGAGCTGCGCGACGCCGTCATCGAGGCGGTCGACGACGCGCTGCCCGGCATCGTGAAGACCGGTGACGCCCCGGACGCCCCGGGGCTGGTGAGCCCCGACTCGCTCGTGATCACCACGGGTGTGTCGATCACCAGCATCGTCGCGGCGGTGACGCTCCTGCTGTCGGCGCTCGCGGTGATGGGCGCGCTGTCGGGCTCGATCCGCGCCATGTTCGGCCTGGCAGCGCCGGCCGGCAACGCCGTCGTCGTGAAGCTGCGCGACCTCGCGGGCTTCGTGCTGCTCGCCATCTCCGTGGTGCTCACCGCGGCTCTCGGGATCGCCTCCGGCGCCGCCGGCAGCGCCCTCACCGACCTCCTCGGTCTGGACTCGACCGTCGGCGCTCTCCTCGTGCGCGCGCTCGGCCTCCTGTGCGCCTTCGGCGTCGACCTCGTCGTCTTCGTCGCCCTCCTGCGGGTCGTGGGCGGTGCGCGACCCCCGCGCCGCGACCTGTGGCGCGGTGCCGCCGTCGGTGCGCTCGGCGCCGGCGTCATCCGCGTGCTCGGCACGTCGCTCGTGAGCGTGGCGGGTGACAACCCGATCCTCGGGGCTGCCGTCGCCGTCGTGACGCTGCTGCTCTGGGTGAACCTGGTGGCGCGCCTCACGCTCTACGTGGCGGCCTGGACGGCCAACCCGCCCTCGCCGTCGGCCGACGCCCCTGCGCCCGCGGCGCTGCACGCGACCGAGAAGCCCAACTTCGTGACGCTGTCGGTGCCCCGCACCCTCGACTGGGACTTCGATCCGCGCACCGGCGTGGTGCTGGCGTCCGAGGCCGGCCGCGCGGAGCGGGAGGCGGCCGCGGAGCAGCGGCGCGTCCACACCGAGGAGCTCGCCGCGGCCCTGGACGCGAGCCGCGCCGAGGGCTCGTGGCTCGAGCGACGTCTCGCCGACCGGCGCGCGCGCCGCGCGGCCCGCGACGTGCGCCGCGCGGCGTCCGAGCACGACTGACGCCGGGAGCTGCACCCGGGACGACGACGCCGCCCGCCTCGAGGAGGCGGGCGGCGTCGTCGTCGCGGTGTTGCGGGGTGAGCCGTGTCAGAAGGTGCGCGTCACGATCGCGCGCTTGACCTCGGCGATCGCCTTGGTGACCTCGATGCCGCGGGGGCAGGCCTCGGAGCAGTTGAAGGTCGTGCGGCAGCGCCACACGCCCTCCTTGTCGTTGAGGATCTGCAGGCGCTGCGTACCGCCCTCGTCGCGGCTGTCGAAGATGAAGCGGTGCGCGTTGACGATCGCGGCGGGGCCGAAGTACTGCCCGTCGGTCCAGAACACGGGGCACGACGTGGTGCACGCGGCGCACAGGATGCACTTGGTCGTGTCGTCGAACCGCGCGCGCTGCTCGGCCGACTGCAGCCGCTCGGCGCTCGGCTGGTTGCCGCTGGTGATGAGGAAGGGCATGACCTCGCGGTAGGAGGCGAAGAACGGCTCCATGTCGACGATCAGGTCCTTCTTCACCGGCAGGCCCTTGATGGGCTCGACCGTGATCGGCTTGGACGTGTCCAGGTCCTTGAGCAGCGTCTTGCACGCCAGCCGGTTCTTGCCGTTGATGCGCATCGCGTCGCTGCCGCAGATGCCGTGGGCGCACGAGCGGCGGAAGGCCAGCGAACCGTCGTGGTCCCACTTGATCTTGTGCAGCGCGTCCAGCACCCGGTCGGTGCCGTGCATCGTGAGGGTGAAGTCCTCCCACCGGGCCTGGGGCGACTCCACGTCCGGATCGAAGCGCTCCAGGCGCATCGTGACCTCGAACGAGGGGATCTCACCCATGCCGGAGGCGGACTCGTCCGTCCCTGCGTTCGTCTCGGCGTCAGCCAGAGCGGTCATCAGTACTTCCTCTCCATCGGCTGGTAGCGCGTGACGACCACGGGCTTGTAGTCGAGCCGCACGGTGGACTCGGCCACGCCCTCGCCGGCCGGCGTGGGGTAGGCCATCGTGTGGAGCATGAACTCGGCGTCGTCGCGGTCGGGGAAGTCCTCGCGGAAGTGACCGCCGCGCGACTCCTTGCGCGCCAGCGCGCCGACGACCACGACCTCGGCCAGGTCGATGAGGAACCCGAGCTCGATCGCCTCGACGAGCTCCGTGTTGTAGGACGTGCCGCGGTCGGAGACGCCCACCGCGGCGTAGCGCTCGCGCAGCGCGTTGATGTCCACGAGGGCCTGCTTGAGGGAGTCCTCGGTGCGGAAGACCTGAGCATTGAGGTCCATCGAGTCCTGCAGGTCCTTGCGGATCGCCGCCACGCTCTCGGTGCCGGCGCCGGCGCGGATCCGCACGAGCTCGGCCTCGATGTCCGCGTGCGGCGCCTCCGGCAGCTCCACGAGCTCGGCCGTGGCCGCGTACTCGGCGGCCGCGACACCCGCGCGCTTGCCGAAGACGTTGATGTCGAGCAGCGAGTTCGTGCCGAGGCGGTTGGACCCGTGCACCGAGACGCACGCGACCTCGCCCGCGGCGAACAGGCCGGGCACGACGTCGTCGTTGTTGCGCAGCACCTGGGTGCTGATGTTGGTCGGGATGCCGCCCATCGCGTAGTGCGCCGTCGGGTAGACGGGCACCGGCTCGGTGTAGGGCTCGACGCCGAGGTAGGTGCGGGCGAACTCCGTGATGTCGGGCAGCTTCGCGTCGATGTGCGCCGGCTCGAGGTGCGTCAGGTCGAGCAGGACGTAGTCCTTGTTCGGGCCGGCGCCGCGGCCCTCGCGGACCTCGTTGGCCATCGAGCGGGCGACGATGTCGCGCGGCGCGAGGTCCTTGATCGTGGGGGCGTAGCGCTCCATGAAGCGCTCGCCGGAGGCGTTGCGCAGGATGCCGCCCTCACCGCGGGCGGCCTCGGACAGGAGGATGCCGAGGCCGGCGAGGCCCGTCGGGTGGAACTGGAAGAACTCCATGTCCTCCAGCGGGATGCCCCGGCGGTACGCGACGGCCATGCCGTCGCCCGTGAGGGTGTGCGCGTTCGAGGTGGTCTTGTAGACCTTCCCGGCACCACCGGTGGCGAACACGATCGACTTCGCGCGGATCACGTGGATCTCGCCCGTGGCCAGCTCGTAGGCCACCACGCCCGCCGCCCGGACGTCGGGGTCCGTGGCCGGGTCACCCGTGAGGATCACGTCGAAGACGTAGAACTCGTTGAAGAACTCCACGTCCTGCTTCACGCACTGCTGGTACAGGGTCTGCAGGATCATGTGGCCGGTGCGGTCGGCCGCGTAGCACGAGCGGCGCACGGGCGCCTCGCCGTGGTTGCGCGTGTGACCGCCGAAGCGGCGCTGGTCGATCTTGCCCTCGGGCGTGCGGTTGAACGGCAGACCCATCCGCTCGAGGTCGAGGACGGCGTCGATCGCCTCCTTCGCCATCACCTCGGCGGCGTCCTGGTCGACCAGGTAGTCCCCACCCTTGACGGTGTCGAACGTGTGCCACTCCCAGTTGTCCTCCTCCACGTTCGCCAGCGCGGCGCACATGCCGCCCTGCGCCGCACCGGTGTGGGAGCGGGTGGGGTAGAGCTTGGAGACGACGGCGGTGCGGGCCCGACCGGAGGCCTCCAGGGCGGCGCGCATCCCGGCGCCGCCGGCGCCGACGATCACGACGTCGTAGGTGTGCGTCTGCACGTGTACTTCCTTCTGCGGGTGGGAGGGAGCGGGCGTGACGGCGCCCGTGCGGTGGTGGGCGAGAGCGCCGGGGTCGGGGTCGGCGTCAGGCGGAGCAGATCGAGGGCAGCAGGTCCGCGGGGGATCCGGCCGGGCACGGCTCGAAGGTGAAGATGACGAGGGTGCCCATGACCACGGTGACGACGAAGGCGATGTAGAGCAGCGCCTTCAGCACGATGCGCGTGGCGTCGCGCTCGGCGTAGTCGTTGATGATCGTGCGCACGCCGTTCGTGCCGTGGATCATGGCGAGCCACAGCATCAGCAGGTCCCAGATCTGCCAGAACGGCGTGGACCACTTCCCGGCGACGAAGGCGAAGTCGATGGCCGCGACCCCCTCGCCGACCATGAGGTTGACGAAGAGGTGGCCGAAGATCAGGACCACGAGGATCACGCCGGACACGCGCATGAACAGCCACGCGTAGAGCTCGGTGTTGATCCCACCGCGCAGGGCGTCGGAGCGCTTCGCGCGGGGGAGGCGACGTCGGAGATCGTGCCGGTCATCAGTGGGCCCCGAAGACGTTGGAGAGGTGGCGGGGGAGGAAGCCGGCGAGCGCCGCGACCGTCAGGCCGATGACGATCCACAGCATCACGCGCTGGTAGCGCGGACCCCGGGCGGTGAAGTCGACCAGGATGATGCGGATGCCGTTCAGCGCGTGGAACAGGACGGCGGCCACGAGGCCGACCTCGCCGAGCCCCATGATCGGGGTCTTGTAGGTGCCGATGACCTCGTTGTAGACCTCGGGCGACACGCGCACCAGCGCCGTGTCGAGCACGTGGACCAGGAGGAAGAGGAACAGCAGCATGCCGGTCACGCGGTGCAGGACCCAGGACCACATGCCCTCGGTGCCGCGGTAGAGGGTGCCGAGACCCTTTTCCGGCCGCGCCCGCTGCTGCGGGGTGGCGGCGGCGAGGCCTGGGTCGGCGGGACGGTGGGGGCGCTGGCCACGGTGCTTGGCCTCCTGACGAGTGGCGGGTCTGCGAGACCTACTGTAATGACAGTTCGCCACCTCGCGCGCCGCCGGTGCGCTCCCCGGTCGGCGGGACGCGCGGCCGGGGTGCCGCGCCCGCCCGCCGGGGGGCCCTAGGGTCGGGCCATGACGCCCATCGAGGACCTGTACGCGATCGTCCCGGCCGGTGGCGCCGGCACCCGGTTGTGGCCGTTGTCACGTCGGTCCCGTCCCAAGTTCCTCCTCGACCTCCTCGGGAGCGGCCGCACGCTGCTGCAGGGCACCCTCGACCGTCTCCTCCCGCTCACGGGCGCGGAGCGCGTCGTCGTGGTCACGGGTGCCGTCCACGCCGGGGCCGTCGTCGACCAGCTGCCCGAGCTCGGCGCGGACCAGGTCCTCGCCGAACCGTCGCCGCGCGACTCGATGGCCGCCATCGGCCTGGCCGCCGCCATCCTGCGCGAGCGTCACGGCGACGTGCTCGTCGCCTCCTTCGCCGCCGACCACGTCGTGCCCGAGGTCGAGGGGTTCCACGCGGCGGTGCGGCACGCGGCCGTGGCGGCGCGCGCGGGGTACGTCGCGACGATCGGGATCACGCCGACCGCGCCGTCGACCGCGTTCGGGTACGTGCACGCCGGTGCGCCGCTCGCCCCCGAGGAGGGCGGACCGGTCGCGCGCGTGGTCGCGCAGTTCGTGGAGAAGCCCGACGCCGAGACCGCCGCGGAGTACCTGGCGCGCGGGGACGTCGCGTGGAACGCCGGCATGTTCGTGGCGCGCACCGACGTGCTGCTCGGGCACCTCGAGCGGCTGCAGCCGCCGCTCGCCGCGGGACTGGCGGAGATCGCGCGGGCGTGGGAGACGCCGTCGCGGCAGGAGGTGCTGGAGCGCGTGTGGCCGACCCTGACCCGCATCGCGATCGACCACGCCATCGCCGAGCCCGTGGCGGCGACCGGCGGGGTCGCCGTCGTGCCCGGGTCCTTCACGTGGGACGACGTCGGCGACTGGGCATCGCTCGCCGAGCTGCTGCCCGCCGGCGACGACGGGACGCGGCTCGCGCTCGGCGCGGGGACAGAGGCGCCCGCCGTCGTGACCGTCGACTCGCCCGGGGCGCTGGTGAGCACGGCCGGCGGGGTCGGCGTCGCCGTCGCCGTCGTCGGGGTGCCCGACGCCGTCGTGGTGCTCACCCCCGACGCGCTCCTGGTGACGGACGCCGCGCACGCCCAGCAGGTGAAGGCCGCGGTCGACGTGCTGAAGGCGCGGGGTCGTGACGACCTGACGTAGCGGGGCGGACCGGGCGACCGCGGCGACCGGCGGTTTCGGGGGCCGGAGCGCCCGCGACGGTAGGGTCGGGTGCCGTGCCCACCCCCGCCCGCGCCGTCCTCGACCGTCTCGACACCGTCCTGGCCGAGCACGGCGAACGCCTGCGCGACCTCCGCCGCGAGATCCACCGCCACCCCGAGATCGCCTGGACCGAGCACCGCACGAGCGCGCTCGTGCGCACCGAGCTGGAGCGGGCGGGGCTGACCCCGCGCCGCGTGGGCGCGACCGGTGTGGTGTGCGACATCCCCGCCTCGTCCGCCGGGCACGACCCCGCGCGGCGCCTGATCGGCCTGCGCGCCGACCTCGACGCGCTCCCGATCCCCGAGGAGACCGGCCTGCCGTGGGCCTCGCAGGTCCCGGGCCTGTCCCACGCGTGCGGGCACGACGTGCACACGGCGAGCGTGCTGGGAGCCGGCCTGGCGCTGGCGGACCTCGCGGCCCGCGGCGAGCTGCCGGTCGGCGTGCGGCTCGTGTTCCAGCCCGCCGAGGAGGTCCAGCCCGGCGGCGCCGACGCGTTCCTGGAGCAGGGCGTGCTCGAGGGTGTGGAGCAGATGTACGCGCTGCACTGCGACCCCAAGATCGAGGTCGGGACGATCGGTTCGCGCATCGGGTCCATCACGTCGGCCTCCGACCCGATTCGCGTCACCCTGCGCTCGCACGGCGGGCACACCTCCCGCCCGCACATGACCGGCGACGTCGTGTACGCGCTCGGTCAGGTGATCGCGCAGGCCTCCGGCGTGCTCGGGCGGCGCATGGACCCGCGCGCCGGCGTCAACCTCACCTGGGGCTCCGTGCAGGCGGGCAGCGCCTCCAACGCGATCCCGACCTCCGGCACGCTGCTGGGCACGCTGCGGGTGCTCGACGTCGCGGCGTGGGAGCGCGCCGGTGACGTGCTCGACCGTGCGATCGAGCAGATCGTGGCGCCCTACGGCGTCGAGGTCGAGGTCGACCACGTGCGCGGTGTGCCGCCGACGGTCAACGAGGAGGGCTGCGTCGCGCACATCGAGGAGGCGGCGCGCGACGTCGTGGGGGAGGACGGCGTGCACCTCACCGAGCAGTCGCTCGGCGGCGAGGACTTCGGCTGGTACCTGCGCCGCGTGCCCGGGGCCATGGTCCGCCTGGGCGTGCGTTCCCCGGGTGCGCCGATGACCGACCTGCACCGCGCCGACCTCGTCGTCGACGAGCGTGCGGTGGGGATCGGCGCGGGCGTGCTCGCCCGGACCGCGCTCGTCGCGGGGCTGGCGCCGGCCCCGACCGTCCGGCCGTAGGCCCACCCGGGAGCACCCCTCGGCGGCCGCCCGAGGTGCCCCGAGGCACAAGGAAACGGTTCGGTCACGATTGCCGGAGATCGTCTCGATCCGTGACACCCCGGACACATTCGGCACCTATCGTGTGCGCAGGTCGCCCACGGGGCGCCACACCTGCGGACGGGCAGACCGCGGTGACCCAGGATCACGTCGCACGCGGAGCGCGACGACCAAGACACTCGAGGAGTGGATGTGAAGAAGTCGATCATCGCGGTGGCCGGAGCCGCTGCCGTGGCGCTCACGCTGGCCGCCTGCGGGACCCCGACCGACGAGCCGACGTCGGGCGAGTCCGGCAGCGCGTCGGAGGGCACCTCGGAGACGTCCGAGCCCGCCGAGAACGCGGACTTCAAGGCCTGCATGGTCTCCGACCAGGGTGGTTACGACGACCAGTCGTTCAACCAGTCCGGCAAGGAGGGCATGGACATGGCCGCCGACGAGCTCGGCATCGAGACCACCGAGATCGAGTCCACCTCGGACGCCGACTACGGGCCGAACATCGACAGCCTCATCACCGACGGCTGCAGCTACATCATCGGCGTCGGCTTCCTGCTCGAGCCGGCCATCTCCTCGGCCGCCGAGGCCAACCCCGACATCATGTTCGGCCTGATCGACGCCGCTCCCGCCGAGGAGATGGACAACGTCAAGCCGCTGCTGTTCAACACGGCCGAGGCCGCGTTCCTGGCCGGCTACGTCGCCGCGGGCACGAGCGAGTCCGGCACCGTCGGCACCTTCGGCGGCCTGCCGATCCCGTCCGTGCAGATCTTCATGGACGGCTTCGCCGACGGCGTCGAGAAGTACAACGAGGACATGGGCGCCTCGGTGCGTCTCCTCGGCTGGGACAAGGAGGCCCAGACGGGTTCCTTCACCGGTGACTTCGAGAACCAGGCCAACGGCACCACGACGGCGCAGGGCTTCCTCGACCAGGGCGCCGACGTCGTCATGCCCGTCGCCGGCCCGGTCGGCCTCGGTGCCGCCACCGCGGTGCAGGGTGGCGGCGGCACGCTGGTGTGGGTGGACTCCGACGGGTTCAACTCGACCGACTTCGGCGACATCATCGTCACCTCGGTGATGAAGGAGATCGGCCAGGCCGTGTTCGACTCCGTCTCCGAGGCCGCTGCCGGCGACTTCAGCGCCGAGCCGTACGTCGGCACGCTGGAGAACGGTGGCGTCGGTATCGCGCCGTACCACGACTTCGACGCCACGGTCCCGCAGGAGCTGAAGGACATGGTGGAGGACTACACCGCGCAGATCGTCGCCGGTGACCTGGTGATCGAGAGCGTCAACGCCCCGTGATCCTGTGAGCAGGTGCGGCGGGGCGGGCCGGTCGGCCCGCCCCGCCGCGCTTTGCCATCGGTGCCGTGTGGCACCATCGACCACGCCCACCGCGACCGTCCCGCGGTGAGCGTCCAGCGACGTCAGGAAGGCCCGTCGATGCGGCTCGAGCTGCGAGGCATCACGAAGCGATTCGGCTCGTTCACGGCGAACGACCGCATCGACATGGTCGTCGAGCCGGGGGAGATCCACGCGATCCTCGGTGAGAACGGCGCAGGCAAGAGCACGCTGATGAACACGCTCTACGGCCTGTACACGCCCGAGGAGGGCGAGATCGTCGTCGACGGCGAACCCACCGTGTTCGAGGGTCCCGGCGACGCCATGCGCGCGGGCATCGGCATGGTCCACCAGCACTTCATGCTCGTGCCCGTCTTCACGGTGGCCGAGAACGTCGTCCTCGGTCAGGAGCCGGTCGGCAAGGGCCTGATCGACCTGAAGCGGGCCAGGGAGATCGTCCGCGAGACCTCGCGGATGCTCGGCTTCGAGATCGACCCGGACGCGCTCGTGGAGGACCTCCCGGTCGGCGTCCAGCAGCGCGTCGAGATCGTCAAGGCGCTCTCGCGCAACGCCCAGCTCCTCATCCTCGACGAGCCCACCGCCGTGCTCACGCCGCAGGAGACCGACGAGCTGATCGAGATCATGGGCCGCCTGCGCGACGCGGGCACCTCGATCCTGTTCATCACGCACAAGCTGCGCGAGATCCGCGCCGTCGCCGACACCATCACGATCATCCGACTCGGCAAGGTCGTCGGCACCGCCTCGCCGCAGGCCACCGAGACCGAGCTCGCCTCGCTCATGGTCGGGCGCAGCGTGAGCCTCGGCGTCGCCCGGTCCGAGGCGACGCCCGGTGAGGCCGTGCTCGAGGTCGCGGGGCTGACGGTGCGCGACTCCCACGGCGTGCCCGTGGTCGACGACGTCACGCTCACCGTCGCCTCGGGCGAGATCCTCGCCGTCGCCGGGGTGCAGGGCAACGGCCAGACGGAGCTCGCCGAGGCGATCCTCGGGCTGCAGAAGCCCGCGGCCGGCTCGATCCTGCTGCACGGCACGCCGCTGGAGGGCAAGGGGGTGCGCGAGCGGCTCGACGCCGGGCTCGCCTACGTCCCCGAGGACCGCTCGACCGACGGCGTGGTCGGCGAGTTCAGCATCGTGGAGAACCTCGTGCTCGACCGCACGGGGGCCGCGCCCGTCTCGCGCGGCGGCGCGCTCGACATGCGCTACCTGCGCCGCAACGCCACCGAGCGGGTGGCGGAGTTCGACGTCCGCACGACGTCGGTGGACCGCGCCGTCGGCACGCTGTCGGGCGGCAACCAGCAGAAGGTCGTGCTCGCGCGCGAGCTCTCGCGCCCCCTGTCGCTCCTGGTCGCGTCGCAGCCGACGCGCGGCGTCGACGTCGGCTCGATCGAGTTCCTGCACGACCGCATCGTCTCCGAGCGGGACAAGGGCGCCGCCGTCGTCATCGTGTCGACCGAGCTCGACGAGGTGCTCGCGCTCGGCGACCGCATCGCCGTCATGTGCGGCGGTCAGCTCGTCGGCATCGTGCCCGGCGGTGAGAGCCGCGACGTGCTGGGGCTGATGATGACCGGAATCGGACCGGAGGAGGCGCGGGAGCGCGCGGCCGAGCACCACACCGTGCTGGGCGAGGCCGACCTCGAGGCCGAGGCAGCGGTGGTCGACGACGGCGTGACCGACGCACCAGCGTCCGACGCGAGGCAGGAGAAGCGATGAGCACGCCGAAGGAACCACTCGGCCCGACCCCGGCGCAGGACCCGCTCGAGCCGGTCGAGCCCGCCTCGGCCGCCGACGCGGAGGTGACCGCAGACGCCGGGCGTCCCACGCCGCCCGAGAGCTTCGGTCGCCGCTACGTGCGCGAGGTCATGGCGACCTCGTGGGTGCTGACGTTGCTCGCGATCGTGCTGGCCGTCCTGCTCGGCGGTGTCCTCATCGTCGTCACCGACCCCGCTGTCCAGGAGGCCGCCGGCTACTTCTTCGCGCGGCCGAGCAGCACCTTCGCCGCCGCGTGGGAGGCCGCCTCGCAGGCCTACCTCGCGCTCTTCCAGGGCGCGGTCTACGACGCCCAGGCCGCGAACTTCACGCGCGCGATCCGCCCGATCACCGAGACCCTGACGATCGCGACGCCGCTGATCCTCGCCGGGCTCTCGGTCGGGCTCGCCTTCCGCGCCGGGCTGTTCAACATCGGTGGTCAGGGCCAGGTCATCCTCGGGGCCGTGCTGGCCGCCTGGATCGGGTTCGGGCTCGACCTGCCGCCCGTCATCCACCTGCTGCTGGCGCTGGTCGGCGGCGCCGTCGGCGGGGCGTTCTGGGCCGCGATCGCCGGTGTGCTCAAGGCCCGCACCGGCGCGCACGAGGTGATCGTCACGATCATGCTCAACAACGTCGCCGCCTACCTCGTGCTCTGGGTCGTCACGACGCAGCTCTTCGCGAGCCGCACCCCCGGCGTCTCCAAGCCGGTGGGCGACAACTCGCGCCTGCCCGGGCTGCTGCCCGACCCGTTCCGCCTCCACCTCGGCTTCGTGCTGGCCCTCGTGCTCGCGCTCGGCGTGTGGTGGCTGATGGAGCGCTCGACGCTCGGCTTCAAGCTCCGCGCGGTGGGATCCAACGCGCGGGCCGCCCGGACGGCCGGCATCTCCGTCGGCGCGATGACCGTGCTGGCCATGGCGATCGCGGGTGGCCTCGCCGGCCTCGCCGGTGCGAGCCAGGTGCTCGGCACGGAGGGCTTCCTGACGGCGTCCGTGGCCGGGTCGATCGGCTTCGACGCGATCACCGTGGCGCTGCTGGGACGCAGCAAGCCGCTCGGCACGGTGCTGGCCGGCATCCTGTTCGGCGCCCTCGCCGCCGGCGGCCGCCTCATGCAGACCCGCACCGGGACCCCGCTCGACCTCGTCCTGGTGCTCCAGTCCTTCATCGTGCTGTTCATCGCGGCCCCGCCGCTGGTCCGCACCATCTGGCGCCTGCCGAAACCGGGTGAGCGCACCCGTCGGCCGCGGCGCCGCGACCGAGTCGTCACGGCAGGAGCGCAGGCATGAGCAGCGTCGTCATCGAGAGCGCGACCCCCGCCACCGCGGCGCCCGGCATCGCCCCCAAGGAGGTGCGGCGCACCGCCTGGGTGCTGGTGGCCGTCGCGGCCCTCGCCGTCCTCCTGGCCGTGCTGACGCCGTCGGGCGACAGCCAGATCCGCATCTCCACCTCGGCCGACGCGCTGCAGATCCCCGTGATGACCATCCCGGGGCGGGTCGGCGCGGTCGTCCTGACGATCCTGGTCGCGGCGCTCGCGGGCTACGGGTTCTCGCTGGCGCAGCGCTCGCGCGCGATCCCGACCTGGGTGGTCACGACCGCCGGGGCGCTCGCCTTCGTCGTCCTCCTGCTGATGCTGAGCGCGGGCAAGGACCAGGTCGTGCCCGTCGCCGGTCTGCTGGCCGGTGCGCTGTTCCTCGCGACCCCGCTCGTGTTCGGTGCGCTCTCGGGCGTCCTGTGCGAGCGGGTCGGCATCGTGAACATCGCCATCGAGGGGCAGCTGCTGGCGGGGGCGTTCGCGGCCGCCGTCGTCGCGTCGATGGCCGGGAGCTCGTACGCGGGCCTGATCGCGGCACCGATCGCCGGCGTCGGTGTGGGGGCGCTGCTGGCGTTCTTCTCGATCCGCTACCAGGTCAACCAGATCATCGTCGGTGTCGTGCTGAACGTGCTGGTCGTCGGTCTGACGAGCTTCCTGTTCTCCACGGTGCTCGCGGACAACCCGAACCTCAACGGGCGCCTCGGCCTGCCGGTGCTGCCGATCCCGCTGCTGTCGGAGATCCCCGTGCTGGGACCGGTGCTGTTCCGGCAGAACGTGCTCGTCTACCTGATGTACGCGATCGTGATCGTGCTCCAGGTGATGATCTTCCGCAGCCGCTGGGGCCTGCGGCTGCGCGCCGTGGGGGAGCACCCGAAGGCGGCCGACACCGTCGGCATCGACGTCAACCGCACCCGCTGGCGCAACACCCTGCTCGGTGGCGCCGTCGCCGGCCTCGGTGGTGCGTTCTTCACGGTGGCCTCCGGCCTCGCGTTCGGCAAGGACATGACGGCGGGCAACGGCTTCATCGCGCTGGCCGCCATGATCCTCGGACGCTGGAGCCCGAAGGGCGCCGTCGTCGCCGCGCTGCTGTTCGGCCTCTCGAAGCAGCTCGGCCTCTTCATCCAGCAGCTCCAGGTGCCCATCCCGCCGCAGTTCCTGCTGATGCTGCCCTACGTCGTCACGATCCTCGCCGTCGCCGGTTTCGCCGGCCGGGTGCGCGCACCCGCGGCCGAGGGCGTGCCCTACGTGAAGTGAGCGCGCCCGTGGATCAGCCGACGGAGCACGAGGTCGACTGGGAGGCGCTGCGCGCAGCCGCGCGCGAGGTCATGGGGCGCGCCTACGTCCCCTACTCGCGCTACCCCGTGGGCGCCGCCGCGCTGGTCGAGGACGGCCGCGTCGTCGTCGGCTGCAACGTGGAGAACGCCGCGTACGGCGTGACGCTCTGCGCGGAGTGCTCGCTCGTGTCCGCGCTGGTGGTGGGCGGCGGCGGTCGCCTCGTGGCCTTCACGTGCGTCGACTCGCGCGGGGAGACGCTCGCGCCGTGCGGGCGGTGCCGCCAGCTCCTGTGGGAGCACGGCGGACCGGACCTGCTGGTGGACACCGCGTGGGCCGGCGTCGTGCCGATGTCGCAGGTGCTGCCCGGGGCGTTCGGCCCCGACGACCTCGCAGTGGGGCAGCGACCGGCGGCGGGCGCGTCCGGCCAGTCCGGCCAGTCCTCCTGACGCGACGCGCCCGGCGTCCCCGTCCCACACCGACCCGACCCTTCCCGACTCCGACGGAGGAGCACCCCGTGACCGAGAACTTCGACGCCGTCGACGTCATCCGCACCAAGCGCGACGGCGGCACGCTGTCCGCGGGCCAGATCGACTGGGTGATCGACGCCTACGTGCGCGGCGTCGTCGCCGAGGAGCAGATGTCCGCCCTCGCGATGGCGATCCTGCTGCGCGGCATGGACCGCGCCGAGATCTCCCGCTGGACCGCGGCGATGATCGCGAGCGGCGAGCGGATGGACTTCTCGTCGCTGCGTCACCCGACGGTGGACAAGCACTCCACGGGCGGCGTCGGGGACAAGATCACGCTGCCGCTCGCGCCGCTGGTCGCGGTGTTCGACGTCGCCGTCCCGCAGCTGTCGGGGCGCGGTCTCGGCCACACCGGAGGCACGCTGGACAAGCTCGAGGCGATCCCCGGCTGGCAGGCGGCCATGACCAACGAGGCGATGATGGCGCAGCTCGACGACGTCGGCGCCGTCATCTGCCAGGCCGGGTCGGGCCTGGCGCCGGCCGACCGTCGGTTGTACGCGCTGCGCGACGTCACGGGCACGGTCGAGGCCATCCCGCTCATCGCCTCCTCGATCATGAGCAAGAAGATCGCCGAGGGCACCGCCGCGCTCGTGCTCGACGTGAAGGTCGGCTCCGGCGCTTTCATGAAGGACGCGGCGCAGGCGCGCGAGCTCGCGCGCACCATGGTCGCGCTCGGGCACGACGCCGGGGTGGACACGCGCGCCCTGCTGACCGACATGTCGACGCCGCTGGGCCTGACGGCGGGCAACGCGATCGAGGTCGCCGAGAGCGTCGAGGTGCTGGCGGGCGGCGGGCCGGCCGACGTCGTCGACCTCACGATCGCCCTCGCGCGGGAGATGCTCGACGCCGCGGGACGGCCCGACGCCGACCCCGCGGCCGCGCTGGCGGACGGCCGGGCGATGGACGTCTGGAAGCGCATGATCCGCGCGCAGGGCGGCGATCCCGACGCCGCGATGCCGGTGGCGAAGGAGTCCGAGCAGGTGCTCGCGCCGGCCGACGGCGTGCTCGTCGGACTGGACGCGCTCGCCGTCGGCGTCGCCGCCTGGCGTCTCGGCGCCGGCCGCGCGCGGCGCGAGGACGTCGTGCAGGCGGGCGCCGGCGTCGTGATGCACGCGAAGCCGGGTGCGGTCGTGCGAGCGGGCGAGCCGCTGATGACGCTCCTGACCGACACGCCCGAGCGGTTCGTGCGAGCCCGCGAGGCGCTGGCCGACGCCGTCGTGATCGCGCCGGAGGGGTCGCGGCCCGCCTCGGCCGACGGCGTGGTGCTGGAGCGCATCACCGCCCACGACTGACGGGGCGGGTTGTGCCCGCGGCCCGACGTAGCGTGGGGGCGTGAGCCGGCACGAGTGGACCCTGACCGCCGCGCGGCCGGTGCTGGCCGCGGCCGGGCTGGGGGAGCGAGACGCGCCCGACCCCGACGCGGTCACCCGTCCGCCGCACGACGTCGGGCGGCTGGCCAGGAGGTCGACCTCACGCCGGCGCAGAAGCGCCTCGCCCACGCACCGCTGCGGGGTGGGCGCACGGGCCTGGTGCGGTGGTCGGGGGCGGTCGTGGCCCAGACCACGCCGTCGACCTGCGGTGCGACGGCGCTGCTCCTGCTGGCCGCTGCGGGTGACCCGGCGCTGGCCGCGTGGCTGACGACGGGGGTGCGCGTCGGACCCACGCCGCCTCCGGAGCTCACCCGTGCCTCCCGCGACGAGCTCGCGACGCCCGACGTCGCCGGCCGTCTCGCCGTGGCGCAGCGACTCGTCTCGGTGCGGGCACGGGCGCGGGCGCTCGGGCCGCTGCGCTGGCCGGGCGCTGTCGGCACCCCGCCCTGGACCGCCGTCCGCGAGGCCCGGTTCCGCGGCGTGACCTGGACGCACACGGCGGTGCACGACGCCGAGGTGGCACGCACGCGAGCCGTGCTCGAGACGGTGTGGCGCGCGACCTCGCTCGGGATCCCCGTGCCGCTGTACACGGGCGGGAACGTCGCCCAGGGGGTCACGACCGCGATTCCGCGCCACGTCGTGCTCGCGGTGCCGGGCGCACGACCCGTGGCCGGTGAGCTGCGGCTGTACGAACCGTCGCGGGGCCGGGTGCACGCCGTCGCGATCGAGGCGCTGCTCGCACGACGGCGGCCGCACGCGGCGCTGGGTGGCTGGAGCCACGTGGTGTGGGCGGTGCTGCCGCGGTCGGCCTACGGCGGGTGAGGCCTGCGGACCGCGGAGGGTTCGGCCGGTGACGTGCCCGGCGATACCGTTGCTCCCATGACCACCGACGAGCACCTCGACGCCCCGCCCGCCCTGACCGAGGCGATGATCGCCGGTCTCCCGAAGGTGCTCCTGCACGACCACCTCGACGGTGGCCTGCGCCCCACCACGCTCATCGAGCTCGCCGCCGATGTCGGTCACGAGCTGCCGGCGACCGAGCCGGACGCGCTGGCGGAGTGGTTCGTCACGGCGGCCGACTCGGGGTCGCTCGTGCGCTACCTCGAGACGTTCGACCACACGATCGCCGTGATGCAGACGGTGGAGGGGCTGCGCCGCGTGGCTCGCGACGCCGCGGTCGACCTCGCCGCCGACGGCGTCGTGTATGCGGAGCAGCGCTACGCGCCCGAGCAGCACCTGCAGCGGGGGCTCACGCTCCAGGAGGTCGTCGACGCCGTCCAGCAGGGGTTCGACGACGGCGTCGCCGAGGCCGCCGAGGCCGGGCACACGATCACGATCGGCACGCTCATCACGGCGATGCGGCACGCCGACCGCGGCGTCGAGATCGCGGAGCTGGCCCTGGCGAACCGCGACCGCGGTGTGGTCGGCTTCGACATCGCCGGCGCGGAGCTCGGCTTCCCGGCCTCGAACCAGGCCGCCGCGTTCGCGGAGCTGCGCCGGGAGAACTTCCCCTTCACCATCCACGCCGGTGAGGCCGACGGCGCCTCCTCGGTCCACGACGCGGTGCAGCAGGGCACCCTGCGGCTCGGCCACGGCGTCCGCCTGGTCGAGGACGTGGTCCGTGGCGAGGGTGCCGACGTCGACGCGGCGGACCGCGCGCAGCTCGGTCGCCTCGCGCAGTGGGTGCTGGACCGCCAGATCCCGCTCGAGGTCGCGCCGTCCTCGAACCTGCAGACCGGGATCGCCGGGACGATCTCCCAGCACCCGATCACGTTCTTGCGCGACCTCGGCTTCGCCGTCACGATCAACACCGACAACCGTCTCATGTCGGCCACGTCGATGAGCAGGGAGTTCACGCTCCTGGCCGCCGAGGCCGACTGGAACCTCGACGACCTGGAGCAGGCCACGCTCCTGGCGGCCTTCGCGGGTTTCGCGCACCGCGACGTGCTCGAGCGCATCGTCGCCGAGCAGATCCTGCCCGGGTACGAGGCGGCGCGCGCGCAGGGCTGAGGCGGGCCGGCGGGGCGGCGACGCCTCGCTGAGGACGGCAACCCCCTCGCTGAGGACGGCAACCCCCTTGCTGACGACGGCAACCCGCTTGCCAACGACGGCGTTCCGTCAGCCTGACGGCCCCCTCGCTCGGAGCGGCTGCGTCTCGCTGAGAGCGGCTGGTGGCAGTGCGGTCACCGGCTTCACGCCTCTGACCTGCGGCGATGTCGTAAGCTGTCGGCGCACGTCGCCACCAGCCGCTGAGAGCGAGACTCAGCCGCTGTGAGCGAGGGACGCCGGGGCGGAGGAGGTGTGCCGTCGTGGGCGAGGGGGTTGCCGTCGTCAGCGAGGGCCATGGGGGCTGCATCGCCGCCGAAGCCCATCGACGCGAACGGCGGCGCTCCCTCAGGAGCGCCGCCGCCGTCGTCCACCGCCCGGACGGCGTCGCTACATCCCGGTCGCGCTCCGCACGTCGGCCACGATCGCCGCGAGCCGCTCCTGCGCCGTCGCCCGCGCCGCCGGAAGAGCCTCGGCGTCGGCCACGGCCACCTGCACCTCGAGGTAGGCCTTGAGCTTCGGCTCCGTCCCGCTCGGCCGGACGATCACGCGCGAGCCGTCGGCCGTCTCCAGCAGGAGCCCGTCGGTTCCCGGCACGGTGTAGGCGCCGCCGTTGAGGCCGTCGGGGTCCGGCACCTCGAGCCCACCCGTGAGGTCGACGACGCGCGTCACCTCGCTGCCGCCCAGCGCGGCCGGGGGAGCGGTGCGCAGGCGCGCCATCGCCTCGCCGATGAGCGCGAGGTCGGTCACGCGCACCGTCACCGGCGCCGTCGCGACCAGGCCGTCGCGCAGCGCGAGCGCGTCCAGCTCACCCTGGAGGTCACTTCCCCGCTCCCGCGCGGCGGCGAGCAGGTTCACGACGGCGAGCGCGGCCGAGATCCCGTCCTTGTCCCGCACCGCGGCCGGCAGCACGCAGTACCCGAGCGCCTCCTCGTACCCGAACGCGAGGTCGGGCACGCGGGAGATCCACTTGAAGCCCGTGAGCGTCGCGCGGTGGCGCAGACCGTGGGCGCGCGCGATCGAGGCGAGCTGGCGCGAGGACACGATCGAGCTCGCGAGCACGGCGCCCGGTTGCGTCACGCCGCTCGCCACGTGCTCGCCCAGCAGCGCCCCGGTCTCGTCGCCGCTGAGGCGCCGCCACCCGCCGTCGTGCCCGGGTGCGGGGATCGCGACCGCGCACCGGTCGGCGTCGGGGTCGACGGCGATGATCACGTTTGCCTCGAGGCCGCCCGCCAGCTGCACCGCCAGGTCCATCGCCCCCGGCTCCTCCGGGTTCGGGAACGCGACGGTCGGGAACGCGGGGTCGGGCTCGGCCTGCTCCGGCACGGTGTGCAGGTCGGTGACGCCGGCGGCCACGAGCGCGCTGGTGAGGGTCGCGCCGCCGACACCGTGCATCGCCGTCGTCACCACGCGCAGCGACCCGACCCCCGGGTGCGCGGGCTGCTCGGCGAGGGCCGCGAGGTAGGCGGTGTGCACGTCGTCGTCCAGCACGCGCCAGCCGCCGGGCGCGCGCGCGATGTCCGCCACCTGCTTCACGGCGGCGATCTCGGCGGCGATGGCGGCGTCGTAGGGCGGCACGATCTGGGCGCCCTGGCCGGAGTCGGTCACGACCCGGCCGCCGAGGTAGACCTTGTAGCCGTTGTCGGCCGCCGGGTTGTGCGAGGCGGTGACCATGACGCCGGCGTCGGCGTCCAGGTGGCGCACCGCGAAGGCGAGCACCGGCGTCGGCCACTCCTGCGGCATGAGGAGCGCCTCGCCCCCGGCGGCGGTGACGACGGCGGCCGTGTCGTGCGCGAAGACGCTGCTGTAGTGGCGCGCGTCGTAGCCGATGACGACGCGGGGGCGCTCCGCCCCCTGCTCGGCGAGAGTCCGCGTCAGGTAGGCCGTGAGTCCGGCCGCCGCGCGCAGCACGACGGCGCGGTTCATCCGGTTGCTCCCGCCGCCGATGACGCCGCGCAGACCGGCCGTACCGAACTGCAGCGTGCCGGCGAACCGGTCGCCGAGCTCGGCGGCGGCGGCGTCGTCGCCCTGCTCCGCGGCGGCGCACAGCGCGGTGACCTCGGCCGCGGTGGCCTCGTCCGGGTCGTCCAGCACCCACGCGCGCGCCCGGGCGAGAACGGCCTGGGCGACCATCACAGCTTCCCGACGATCGCGGCCAGCAGCGCGCTGATGCGGGGCCCGGCGGCGCGACCGGCCTCGATGACCTCCTCGTGCGAGAGCGGATCCGGCGAGATGCCGGCGGCGGCGTTCGTCACGAGCGAGAGGCCGAGGATCTCCAGACCGGCCTGGCGCGCCGCGATCGCCTCGAGCGACGTGCTCATCCCGACCAGGTGCCCGCCGAGCACCCCGGCCATCCGGACCTCGGCCGGCGTCTCGTAGTGCGGCCCGCGGAACTGGACGTACACGCCCTCGGCGAGGGAGTCGTCGACCGTGCGGGCGAGGTCGCGCAGCCGGGAGGAGTACAGGTCGGTCAGGTCGACGAACGTCGCACCCTCGAGCGGCGAGGCGGCGGTGAGGTTGATGTGGTCGCTGATGAGCACGGGGGTCCCGGGCGCCCACTCGGGCACGAGACCGCCGCACCCGTTGGTCAGGACGACCGTGCGCGCACCCGCGGCCGCCGCGGTGCGCACCCCGTGCGCGACCCGGCGGACGCCCTTGTTCTCGTAGTAATGCGTGCGCGAGCCGAGGACGAGCGCGTGGCGGGGCTCGCCGTCGCCCTCCTCGCGGTCCGCGAGCCGGATCGAGCGGATGGTCGCGCCGTGGCCGGCGACGGCGGGCGCGCTGAAGCCGGTGATCTCGTGGGCGGGGACCTCGGCGACGGTCTCGCCGAGCAGGTCGGCCGCGCCGCCCCAGCCCGATCCGAGCACGAGGGCGACGTCGTGGCGCGCGACGCCGGTGGCCCGCGCCAGCTGCGCTGCGGCCTCCTGCGCGACGGCGAAGGGGTCGGTGGCGGGGTCGTCGATGTCGAGGATCGGTGCAGTCACTGGTGCACGGTAACCGTCGCGGGGCGGCGAGGCGACACAATGGAGGTATGACGTCCCCGACGCCGCCCGCGACCTCCGCCAGCACCCCCGCACCCGACGGCTTGGCCGCCACGAGCGCCGCGAACGGACCGGGCAAGGCGCCCGACGCCAAGCGCGGCGCCTCGTCGACCCGGCTCGGCAGCCAGGTGGTGATCGTCGGCGGCGGCCCCGGCGGCTACGAGGCCGCGCTCGTGGCGGCGCAGCTCAAGGCGGACGTGACGCTGGTGGAGCGGCAGGGCCTGGGTGGGGCCGCGGTGCTCACCGACGTCGTCCCCTCCAAGACCCTCATCGCGACGGCGGAGTGGCGCGCCATGGTCGCGGCCGCGGGGGAGCTGGGGATCCGCGCACCCGAGGGGCGTGACGCCTCCCTCCAGGTCGATCTCGGCGAGGTGAACGCACGCGTCGTGGCGCTCGCGCAGCAGCAGAGCCGCGACATCCGGGCCAACCTCGAGCGCGAGGGGGTGCGGATCGTCGAGGGCACGGGGCGCCTCGCGGCGTCCGACACGGTCGAGGTCACGGGGGAGGACGGCGAGCAGGAGCTGCCGGCCGACGTCGTCCTCCTCGCGACGGGTGCGACCCCGCGCGAGCTCCCGACGGCGGTGCCCGACGGCGAGCGCATCCTCACCTGGACGCAGGTCTACTCCCTCGCGGAGCTGCCCCAGCGGCTCGTGGTGGTCGGGTCCGGCGTGACCGGGGCCGAGTTCGCCGGTGCGTTCAGCGCGCTCGGCGTCGACGTCGTGCTGATCTCCAGCCGGGAGCGCGTGCTGCCGGGCGAGGACGCCGACGCCGCCGAGCTGGTCGAGAACGCCTTCCGCCGCGGCGGCATGGAGGTGCTCTCGCGCTCCCGCGCGGCCGGGGTGGTGCGGCGCGGCGACGAGGTGGTCGTCACGCTCACCGACGGCCGCGAGGTGACGGGGTCGCACTGCCTGCTCGCGGTGGGCGGCATCCCGAACACCGAGGGGCTGGGGCTCGCGGGCGCCGGCGTCGCGACCACGGACACCGGTCACATCACGGTCGACCGCGTCTCCCGCACGACCGTCCGCGGCGTCTACGCGGCAGGTGACGTCACGGGTGTGCTCCCGCTCGCGTCGGTCGCGGCGACCCAGGGCCGCATCGCGATGTGGCACGCGCTGGGCGACGCCGTCGCGCCGCTGGACGTGCGCCGCGTCCCGGCGACGGTCTTCACCTCGCCCGAGATCGCGACGGTCGGGGTCAGCGAGGTCGACGCCGCCGCGCACGAGGGCCGCGTGACCACCGTGCCGCTCGCGCGGAACCCGCGCGCGAAGATGCTGGGCATCCACGAGGGCTTCGTGAAGGTGATCTCGCGCGAGGGCTCGGGCTCGGTGCTCGGCGGCGTGGTGGTCGCGCCGCGCGCGAGCGAGCTGATCCACGTGCTGACGCTCGCCGTCGCGAGCCGTGTGACGGTGGACCAGCTGGCCAGCGCGATGACGATCTACCCCTCGCTCTCCGGCTCGATCGCGGAGGGCGCCCGGCGCCTGCACGCGCCCGTCACCGACTGAGCGCGCCGAGACGCCGCGGGAACGAGCCGCGCGGCGCACCCCGGGGAATTCGCTCGACGGCGATCCGCCGCCCTCCTAACCTGGTCCCGTGCTGATCTGACCCGCCCCGCGTCCGCGCGCCTCCTCGACCCTCCGGCAGGTCCCCGTGTCAGCACCGCACCCCGCTCCACCCGTCCACCCCCGGCACCCCGGCACCCCCGTCCTCGCCCTGCGCGGCGTCTCCTTCGCCTACCCGGGCGACGGCGCCACCCACCCCGTCCTGACCGACGTCACCCTCCAGGTCGACCCCGGTCACCGCACGGGTCTCGTCGGGGAGAACGGCTCGGGCAAGTCCACGCTCCTGCGGATCCTCGCCGGCGACCTGACCCCGGACCGCGGCACCGTCGAGCGTCCCGCGGACCTCGGCCTCCTCGCCCAGGAGCTGCCCTATCCCGACGGCACGGCGGCCGCGGTGGTGCTCGAGGACGCCCTCGCCGCCGTGCGCGCGATCGAGCAGGAGCTCGACGCGGCGGCCCGGGCGCTCGCGGGTGCGGCCTCGCCCGCGGCCGGCGAGCGCGCCGAGGACCGCTACGCCCGCGCGCTCGCCGCGGCCGAGGCCGCGCAGGTGTGGGACGCGGGCACCCGCGTCGCCCAGGTGCTCGGCGGCCTCGGGCTCGGCGCGGTGCTCGAGGATCCCGCCCGCACCGTGGGCACCCTCTCCGGCGGCCTGCGCACGCGCCTGCACCTCGCCTCGCTCCTGGTCCGACGCCCGACCGCGCTCGTCCTCGACGAGCCCACCAACCACCTCGACGACGACGCCACCGACTACCTCGCGAGCGTCCTGCGTGCGCACCCGGGCGCGGTGCTCATGGCGAGCCACGACCGCGCGTTCCTCGACGACGTCGCCACCCACGTCGCCGATCTCGACCCCCGCGCGACCCCGGTCGGGGAGAGCACCGGCCTGACGCTGACCCGCGGCTCCTTCAGCGACCACCTCGTGGCCGCGGCGGCGGCCCGGGAGGCGTGGGAGGAGCGCCACGCCGCGGAGCAGGAGGAGCTGGCGCGGTTGCGCGACGCCGTCGCCACGACCGCGCGCCAGGTCGCCCACGGGCGGGGGCCGACGGACAACGACAAGTTCATCACCAGGTTCAAGGGTGCCCGTGTGGAGCGCACCGTCTCCCGCCGCGTGCGTGACGCCGCCACCCGCCTGGCCGAGCTCGAGCGCACCCAGGTCCGCAAGCCGCGGCCCCCGCTGCGCCTGACGATCCGCGGCGGTGCCCCGACCACGCGTGCCCACGGCCACCGGCCGGGTGCGCTGCTCGCCTGGGCGCGCGACGTCGTCGTGCCCGGCCGGCTCGACCTCGCCGCGCCGGGCTCGCAGGTGCGCAGGATCGAGGTGACCGCCGGGTCCCGCACGCTGCTGACCGGGGCGAACGGTGCGGGGAAGTCGACGCTCCTGCACGTGCTGGCGGGTGATCTGGCGCCCTCGCGCGGCACCGTGGGCACGATGGCCGGCGTGCGCGTGGGTCTGCTCGAGCAGGACCTCGCCCTGGCGGGCGAGCACCGCACGCCGCGCGAGCTGCTGGCGCTCGTGCACGGTGGCTCGGGCGAGGCTGACGACGGCGCGCACGTCGACGCGTCCGGCCTCCTCGCGCCGCGCGACCTCGCCCGCCCCGTGGCCGACCTCTCGGTCGGCACCCGACGCCGCGTGGTGCTCGCGATGCTGCTGGCGCAGGCACCGGACGTGCTGCTGCTCGACGAGCCGACCAACCACCTGTCGCTCACCCTGGTGGACGAGCTGGTGGCCGCGCTCGAGGACTGGCCGGGCGCCGTCGTGGTGGCCTCGCACGACCGCTGGCTCCGGCGGCTCTGGCGCGGCGAGACCGTCCACCTGGGGCAGATCGGCACGTAAGGTCGTCGGGTGAGTCAGCCCGCGCGCGCCCTGCCCGACCTCGCCACCACCGACCCGGTCACGCTGACGCGCGTGCTGTGCGACATCGCCTCGGTCAGCGGCGAGGAGCGCGCGATCGCCGACGCCGTCGAGCACGCCCTGCGGGCCATGCCCCACCTCGAGGTCCTGCGCGACGGCGACGCCGTCCTCGCGCGCACGAACCGCGCTCGCGCGAGCCGCGTCGTGATCGCCGGGCACCTCGACACCGTCCCGGTCCAGGGCAACCTGCCCACGCAGCTGCGCACCGACGAGGTCGACGGCGAGGTCCTGTGGGGCCGCGGCACGGTCGACATGAAGGGCGGCGTCGCCGTCGCGCTCCACCTCGCGGCCGCGGTCGCGGACCCCGCCGTCGACGTCACCTACGCCTTCTACGACCACGAGGAGGTCGAGGCGGCGAAGAACGGGCTCGGACGGATCGCGCGAAACCACCCCGCGTGGCTCGCCGCCGACTTCGCCATCCTCGGCGAGCCGACCTCCGGCCACGTCGAGGGCGGCTGCAACGGCACGATGCGGCTGGACGTGCGCACGCCCGGCTGCACCGCCCACTCGGCGCGCGCGTGGCGCGGCCACAACGCGATCCACGACCTCGCGCCCGTGCTGACGGCGCTGGCCGCACACACGAGCGAGACGGTCACGGTCGACGGGCTCGACTACCGCGAGGGGCTGAACGCCGTCGGCGTCCGCGGCGGGATCGCGGGGAACATGATCCCCGACGACGCCGTCGTCACCGTGAACTACCGCTTCGCACCCTCGCGCGACGCCGCGCAGGCCGAGGCGTACGTCCGCGAGGTGCTCGCCGACGCGCTCGCGGCGCTCCCGGACGCGACCGTGACGGTCACCGACGTCGCCGAGGGCGCGCGCCCCGGCCTGGACCACCCGGTGGCCGCCGCCTTCGTCGCGGCCGCCACCGCGGCCACCGGCGCGCAGATCAACCCCAAGTACGGCTGGACCGACGTCGCCCGCTTCTCCGCGCTCGGGGTCCCGGCCGTCAACTTCGGTCCCGGCGACCCGAGCCTCGCCCACGCCGACGACGAGCGGGTCCCGACGGCGCAGATCGCCGCCGTGGCCGATGCGCTCCGGGCGTGGCTCGCGCCCTGACCCGAGCCGCCCGACGCCCCCGATCCCACGACCACGACCGCCACCGCCGACGGAAGGCCGAATCCATGACGGACCACACCACCAACCACACGACCGACCGCACCGCGGACCCCGCCGTCGACCGCCCGACCCACCAGCGCGGGCCGGTGACGCTGCGCGGTCAGCTCGTGCCCGCCACCACCACCGACGAGCGCCTGCTCGGGACCGACGACGGCGCCTGGGTGCACTCCGACCCGTGGCGCGTGCTGCGCATCCAGTCGGAGTTCGTCGAGGGGTTCGGCGCGCTGGCCGACCTCGGGCCCGCGGTGAGCGTCTTCGGTTCGGCACGCATCCGCGAGGGCGACCCGGAGTGGGCGCTGGGTGAGGCCGTGGCACGTGAGCTGGTGGACGCGGGCTACGCCGTCATCACGGGCGGCGGGCCGGGTCTGATGGAGGCTGCCAACAAGGGTGCGCACGAGGCCGGTGGTGTGTCTGTCGGACTCGGGATCGAGCTGCCGTTCGAGCAGGGGATGAACCCCTACGTCGACCTCGGCGTCAACTTCCGCTACTTCTTCGTGCGCAAGACGATGTTCGTCAAGTACGCCTCGGGGTTCATCGTCCTGCCGGGCGGTTTCGGGACGCTGGACGAGCTGTTCGAGGCGATCACGCTGGTGCAGACGGGCAAGGTGCGGCAGTTCCCGATCGTGCTGGTCGGCACGGCGTTCTGGTCCGGGCTCATCGACTGGCTGCGCTCCACGCTGCGCGAGCGGGGTCTGGTGGGGACCCACGACGTCGACCTCCTGCAGGTGGTGGACGACCCGGCCGAGGCGGTCCGGCTGGTCACGCGGGCGGCGGCCGAACTGGCCCGCCAGGAGCGCGAGGCGACGAGCGAGGCGGCCGCCGAGGGGGCCGAGTAGGGCCGCCGCCCGGCGGCGGGCCACCCCCTTGTCATACAATGGGCGTGCCAGTGGTGACCGCCGGGTCGCCGCCTGCAACGGCTGACCAGCAGGTACGCCGACGACGACGGAGGGATCCGCAACGATGGCCGCGATGAAGCCCAGGACGGGTGACGGACCTCTCGAGGTCACCAAGGAGGGGCGCGGCATCGTGATGCGCGTGCCGCTCGAGGGCGGGGGCCGTCTGGTCGTCGAGCTCAAGGCCGACGAGGCCTCGGCGCTCAAGGAAGCTCTCACGGGCGTCGTCGGCTGAGCCGACCTCCCCGCACGTCACGAGGCCGGACCGCTCGCACTGCGAGCGGTCCGGCCTCGTCGCGTCCAGCCTCGTGCCGTCGCGCCGTCATCGACGACGGCGTGATGGGCGCGTGACTCAGATGGTCTTGTAGGGGTTGCTGGCCCCGAGGTACCAGAACTGGTTCGTGCCGGGGATCCGCACGGGGGCGCAGGAGTAGCCCACGTTGATGTTCCGGGCGGAGAGCCAGCGGTACATGCCGTCCATGCAGCCCTGGTAGGTGGTGAAGCGCGCCGTGTACTGTGCCGCCTCGGCGGGCGGTGCCGTGGCCGCCGTCGTGCCGAGGAACCCGAGGGCGAGAGCGGCTGCGGCGGCAGTGCGGTAGATGGTTCTCATGGGGTGCCTCCTGGTCCTGGTGGTGTCACCGCAGTCTGGCAGCGCAGGCTCGGCGGGAGCGGGTCGGGCGACGGGGAGAGGTACCCGTCCGCCCGTCCGACACCAACGCCGGCGCGGCCGCGAGCGAGATTCAGCGCCGGACGGCGACGAGGAGTCCACCGCCGGCGGGCACCAGCGAGACGGCGAGCCCGTCGTCCGAGACGAGCTGGCGCACCAGCTCGCGCACGGCCACCGTGTCGACGTCGCGCCGTGCCGGGTCGGCCACCCGGTCGTGCCAGAGGGCGCGCGTCACGGCGAGCGTCCCGCCCACGCGCAGCAGGCGCCGGGCCTGCGCGACGAGGTCCACGAGGTCGGCGACGTCGGAGTCCAGCAGCACGAGGTCGTACGCACCGTCGGCCAGCCGCGGCAGGACGTCCAGCGCCCGGCCCGCGATGGTGCGCGTCCGCGAGGACGGCACGCCCGCGGCGGTGAACGCCCGCCGCGCCTCGCGCTGGTACTCGACCTCGACGTCGATGGTCGTCAGGACGCCGTCGCGCGCCATGCCCCCGAGCAGCCAGACGCCGCTGACCCCCGTGCCGGTCCCGATCTCGACCACGTGCCGCGCACCGCTCGCGGCCGCGAGCACCTGCAGCAGCGCCCCGGTCGCGGGGCTGACCGCGTCGATCCCGAACTCCGCGGCGCGCTCCCGGGCCGCCGCGGCGGCCTCGGGCTCCACCACGACGTCCTCGGTGTAGGCCCAGCTCTGGGCCCTGTCCGCCCTCTCGGCACCCGCCATCGTGGGGCCTCCTCTCGTCTGGAGCCATCGTAGGTGGCCGCGTGCACGCCGAGGCCGGAGCCGCCCGGTGACGCGCCGGAGGCGGGCGGCTTGCGGCACCGGCGGAACGCCCCGACGCCGTAGACTCGAGGGGCGCCACCGGCACCCGGTGGACCCCGATCGAAGGACACCCGTGCAGGCCGAGGAGTGGCACCCGCCCACCTGGGACGAGATCGTGCGCGAGCACACGCCGCAGGTGTACCGGCTCGCGTACCGGCTGACCGGTCAGGTGGCCGACGCCGAGGACCTCACGCAGGAGGTCTTCCTCCGCGTCTTCCGCTCGCTCGACACCTACACCCCCGGCACCTTCGCGGGCTGGCTGCACCGCATCACCACCAACCTCTTCCTCGACCAGGTGCGACGCCGGGCGCGCAACCGCACGACCGCGCTGGGGGAGTACGACGCCGACGCCCCGCGAGCCGCGCGCGCGGACGAGCCCGAGCGCGGCTTCGAGATCGGCAACCTCGACGTCGACATCCAGTCCGCGCTCGACGAGCTGCCGCCGGAGTACCGCGCCGCCGTCGTGCTGCGGGACATCGAGGACCTGACCTACGACGAGATCGCCGACGTCCTCGGGATCTCGCTGGGCACGGTGCGCTCGCGCATCCACCGCGGCCGGGCGCGGCTGCGCACGTCGCTGGCCCACCGCTCGCCCGCCGAGGTGGCGGCCGCCAGCGAGAGCGACGGCGCCGGACCCTCGCGCCGCGCGGTGCCGCAGCTCCCGCTCCTGACGCCGAGGCCCGCCCAGTGATCGGGCCGTTCGGACACCTCGGGTCCGAGGCCGGTGCGGTCGCCGACGGCAGCCTCCCGGAGCAGCGGATGGCCTGGGCCCGTGCCCACCTCGCCGCGTGCGACGAGTGTGCCGCCGCGGTCCGCGAGCAGCGGCGTCAGCGCCGGCTGACGTCCTCGATGGGGAGGTCGCCGTCCCGACCGCGCTCGAGGAGCGGCTCCGCGCGCTGTGCGAGGCGGCTCCCACCGAGGGCCCCGGTCGGGACGACGGGGTCGACGGCGGGAGGCGCGTCGACGTCGTGACCCGCACGGGGAGCGGCCGCGGCGGCGCCCGGCGCTCGCCGGTCCGCGTGCTGGCAGTCGCGGCCGTCTCGGTCCTGGGCGTCGGGGTCGCCGCGAGCGGATCGCTGCTGGTCCTCGGGAGCGTGCGCACGACGTCGCCCTCCGCCCTGGCCGCGCTCGCGCAGACCGATCCCACGTCCACGCGCACCCCCGTCGGGGTGACGGGCCCCGACGCGTCGCCGCGCGCGGGAGGTGGGGCGTCGGCCGTGGTCGGCGGGACGTCGTCGACGGCCCACGTCTGGCCGGCCGGCTGGACGTCGCCCGAGGCGCTGCCGGGCGACGGTCGCGTGGTGGCCGCCCACGACCTCGAGGGCGGGGGCGTGCGCGTCGACCTCGTCGTCGACGGCGAGGACGTCACGGTGGTCGAGGCGCGCGGCGGACTGCGTCTGTCCGACGTGACGGTCGAGCGGAGCCGGAGCGTGGGCGACCTCGACGCGCACCTGGTCGAGGGGTGGTGGGCCGCGCAGGTCGGCCGCGACGTCGTCGTCGTGCACGCCGCGAGCGACGCCGTCGCTCTCGAGGTGCTGGAGGAGTTCGACCAGCGCGGGTCGGCCGGCGTGATGGCCAGCCTCTCGCGCGGCTGGCAGGTGATCGCCGGTGGCTGAGCGCGAGAGCGGACCCCAGCACTGGCCGTGGCCGGCGCCCGGCGAGACGGTCGGCGATCCCGTACCGGGCGGGGAGCAGGGGACCGGGCAGCCGTTCCAGCAGGTCGTCGCGCCCGGGGGACCCAGCGAGCAGCCCCCGGCGCCCGGCAGGCGCGGCCGTCGTCGCCGCGACCGCCGGCGCGGGGTCGCGGTCCCCGCCGTCGCCGCGCTCACGAGCCTCGCCCTGCTGGTGGGCACGCTCCTCGGCCTCGTGCTGGCCCCGCGGTTCGGGATCGAGACGCTGGCGGATCAGGCGCCCGGCGCCGGCCCGGCCGACCCCACCGGCCCCTCCGACCCGTCGTCCCCCGTCCCCTCGACGCTGCCCCAGCCACCGTCGACCGGCGGGCCCGCGGCCACGGGCGGCATCGACGTCACGGCGATCGCGGCCGCCGCGCTCCCCAGCACCGTCACGCTGCAGATCCCGACGCCGGACGGCATGTCGCGCGGCTCCGGCTTCGTGCTGCGCGAGGACGGGCACATCCTGACGAACGCCCACGTCGTCGCCTACGCGGCCGAGTCCGGCGCGGAGATCACGGTCGTGTTCAGCGACGGCGAGCAGGCGGTCGCCGAGCTCGTCGGCCTCACCGGTGACTACGACCTCGCCGTCGTCCGGGTGGATCGCACGGACCTGGTCCCGCTGCCGCTCGGTGACTCCGACGCGGTGGCGGTCGGCAACGACGTCGTCGCGGTCGGCGCACCGCTCGGCCTGCAGGGCACGGTCACCGCGGGCATCGTCTCGGCGCTCAACCGGCCCGTGCAGGCCGGCGAGGGCGAGCAGACCTCGTTCATCAACGCGATCCAGACCGACGCGGCGATCAACCCCGGCAACTCCGGCGGCCCGCTCCTGGACTCCGCCGGTCGCGTGATCGGCATCAACTCGGCCATCGCGCAGCCGCAGGGCGTGGCCGCGGGCGGCAGCATCGGCCTCGGGTTCGCGATCCCGAGCAACCAGGCCCGCCGCACGGCCGAACAGCTGATCGCCACCGGCGTCGCCACCTACCCGGTGATCGGCGTGCTGCTCGACTCCACCTACACCGGTGTCGGCGTGAAGGTGGCGATCGAGCCGTCCAACGGCACCGAGCCGCTCACCCCCGGGGAGCCGCCGAGGCCGCCGGGATCCGGCCGGGCGACGTCATCGTCGCGATCGACGGCACGCCCGTGACCATGCCGGACGAGCTGATCATCGCCATCCGTGCGCGGGCACCGGGTGAGACCGTCGTGCTCACCGTGCGTGAGGCCGGCGGCGACCGCGAGGTCGAGGTGGTGCTCGGCGAGCAGGCGAGCGCGGCTCCGTGATCAGCTTCCCCAACCCGTGGGAGATCGGCATCCTGATCGTGGTGGTGCTGCTCGTCGTCGGCCCCGAACGGCTGCCGACGTTCGCCGCCCAGCTCGGCCGCCTCGTGCGCGAGCTGCGCGACATCGCGCGCGGGGCCACCGAGCGGGTCCGGGAGGAGATGGGCGACAGCTTCGACGACCTGCGCGACCTCGACCCCCGTCAGTACGACCCGCGCCGGATCGTGCGCGAGGCCCTCATGGAGGACGTCGCGCCGCGCCGTCCGCCGCGGGCACCTCGCACGGCGACACCTCCGACGAGCGGCGCCGCCGCCGCGACGGCGGCTGCGGCGGCCGGGGGAGCCGCCGCGGCGCGCCCACGCCCGTCCGCCCCCACCGGCACCGGTGGGACGAGTGCCTCCGGCGCCGCCCCGGCGGACGGCGCCCCGTTCGACGACGAGGCCACCTGAGGCCGACCGCGGCGCGGGACCGTGCGCCGCGCGCGGCTACACGATGCTGAGGCTGAGCCGCCGGCCCGACAGCCCGCGCTCGCGCACCGCGAGCCGTTCCGCGAGCGCACGCAGCGCCCGCACACCCTCGCCCTCCGCGTCCCCGAGTGCGGCCGGGGTCCCACCGTCGCCCCCTCTCGCACGACGACGTCGAGCGGCACCTGGGACAGCAGGTCCACCCGGTAGCCCAGCGAGTCCGTCAGGCGCTGGGCGACCGCCTCGCCACCGCCGCTGCCGAAGAGCTCGAGCCTGCTCCCGTCGGGCTGCGTCAGCCAGGACATGTTCTCCACGACGCCGATGACGTTCTGCCGGGTCTGCGCGGCCATCGACCCGGCGCGCGCGGCGACGTCGGCGGCCGCGGTCTGCGGCGTCGTGACGACGAGCAGGTCCGCGCCGGGCACGAGCTGCGCCACCGAGATCGCGATGTCGCCGGTGCCGGGCGGGAGGTCCAGCAGGAGCACGTCGAGGTCGCCCCAGAAGACGTCGGCGAGGAACTGCTGCAGCGCGCGGTGCAGCATCGGCCCCCGCCAGACCACGGGCTGGCCGGGCGCGGCGAACATGCCGATCGAGATGACCTTCACGTCGTGCGCCACCGGCGGCAGGATCATGTCGGAGACCTTGGTGGGGGAGTGCTCCACGCCCAGCATGAGCGGGATCGAGAAGCCGTAGATGTCGGCGTCGAGCACGCCCACGCGCAGCCCCTGCTTCGCCATCGCGACGGCGAGGTTCGCCGTGACGGTCGACTTGCCGACGCCGCCCTTGCCCGAGGCGACGGCGATGACACGCGTGAGGGAGTCGGGCTGCGCGAACGGGATGACGGGTTCGGCGGTGCCGCCGCGGAGCTTGGTGCGCAGCTGGGTGCGCTCGTCGTCGGTCATCACCGTGAGCTCGACGGCGACGCTCGCCACCCCCTCGACGGCCTCGACCGCCGCGGTCACGTTCGCGGTGATGGTGTCCCGCAGCGGGCAGCCGGCCGTGGTCAGGGCGACGCCGACGACGGCGTGGTCGGCCTCGATCCGGACCTCGCGCACCATGTCGAGCTCGGTGATCGGGCGGCGGATCTCCGGGTCCAGGACACCCGCGAGAGCCTGGTGGACGGCGTCGAGGCGGGGGTCGGTCGTCATCCTTCGAGTGTAGGTCGGGCCCTCGGGGGTCCGTCAGGCCCGCCGGGGCTCACGGTGGTGACGTCGGTCGCTCCAGCAGGCCGAGCTCCATCGCGCGCGTGACGGCGCGGGTGCGGTCGGAGACCTCGAGCTTGGCGAAGACGCGCAGCAGGTGCGACTTCACGGTCGCCTCGCCGATGAACAGGCGCCGTCCGATGGCGGGGTTGGACAGGCCGTCGGCCACGAGGCGCAGCACGTCGTGCTCCCGGTCGGTGAGGGTCGGTGCGTCGACGTCGACAGCGGTGGCGTCGGCGGCCGACGGCGCGCGCGGGCCCGGGGTCGGCGCGGTGCCGGGCTGGTCGCGCACCCGGGCGACCAGCGCCGTCGCGACGGCGGGCGAGAGCGCCGACGTGCCGGCGGCGACGGCCCGGACGCCCGCGACGATCTCGGCCGGCGGGGCCGCCTTGATCAGGTAGCCGCTGGCGCCGGCCTCGATCGCGGCGAGGATCATCTCGTCGCTCTCGTAGGTCGTCAGCACCAGGACGCGAGGTCGCGGCCGGTCGAGCGCGACCACGCGCGCGGTCGCGCGCACGCCGTCGAGCACGGGCATCCGCAGGTCCATGAGCACGACGTCGGGACGCAGCCGAGCGGCCAGCTCGACCGCCGCGGCGCCGTCGCCGGCCTCGCCCACGACGTCGACACCGCCCTCACCCGCGAGCAGGCCGACGATGCCCGCGCGGACGATCGGGTGGTCGTCGGCGACGAGCACGCGCACGGGCGCGGGCACGGGCGCGGGCACGACGGCGCCGGGCACGCTCACGTCGCGACCTCGTCCCGGGCCGCGGCGTCCGAGCGCGGCGCCGTCGGGACGAACGCGCGCAGCGAGCCCCCGCGCGGCTCCCTGGCGCCGAACGCGACCCAGCCGCCCACGAGGGCGAGCCGGTCGTGCAGCCCGCGCAGGCCGTACCCCGCGGTGGGGGACGGAGCGGTCGGTGGCCCCACGCCGTCGTCCGATACCTCGATCGCGACCCCGTCCTCGCCGCCCGTCACCTCGACCCGTGCGCGGGAGGCGCGGGCGTGCTTGCGCACGTTCGCGAGCGCCTCCTGCACGGTCCGCAGCACGGCCACCTCCTCCTCGCGCCCGAGCCCGGAGGCGGTGCACGAGAGCTCGACGGCAAGACCCGTCTCGCGCTCGAAGGCGGCGGTCACCCGGGCGAGCGCGTCGGCCAGCGCCGCGGTCGGCGCGTACTCGGTCACGAGCGCCCGCGACTCGGCCAGCGCACCCGTGGCGAGGTCACCCAGGAGGTCGAGGTTGGCCGTCGTCACGGCGTCGTCGGCACCCCCGGCGTGGTCGCGCTGGGAGCGCTGGACGACCATGACGAGGCCGGTGAGGCTCTGCGTGACCGTGTCGTGCAGCTCGCGTGCCACCCGCGCCCGCTCGGCGTCGACCCCGGCGGACCGCTCGAGCGCCCGGACCTCCTCCTGGGCCCGCTCGAGCTCCTCCACGAGCGCCGCGCGCTCGGCGGCGTAGCGGTAGACGCTGCTGAACCACGCGCCCATGGCGATCGAGAAGCCGGCCGAGACCGAGCCCGTCACGACGCCGTTCAGCCAGTCGCCGGGCCCGAGCCCGCTGCCCACGGCCACCGCGGCACCGAGCGCGGCGCTCCGCCACGCCCCGGTCCGGAAGTCCGAGCTGACCCGCCACAGCAGGGGATAGGCGGCGATCTGGACGAACGCTGACGTGGGGGAGCCGAGGCAGGCGAGGCCGACGAGCGCGACGACCACCGCCCCGTAGGCGCGGGCGCTCGGCGTCCCCTCGGCCTCGATGGCACGGCGCCCCCAGACGAGCTGGGCCACGACCAGCGCCGCGAGAGCGACGACGGCCAGCAGGATCCCACCGGGGGTACGGGAGTCCGACGAGCGCTCGAGACCGACCAGGACGCCGACGACGACGCCCGTGGCGACCGTGCCGGCGCTCCACCAGCGGCCCGAGAGGTTCACGGCCCGATCATCTCAGGCGTCCCGGCGCAGCCAGCGGAACGTCAACCGCGAGACCACGAAGCCCAGCACCAGCCAGACCGTCAGGGCCAGGGCCACCTGTCCCGGGCCCCACTCCCCGCCGCGCTCGAGCACCTGCATCTCCTCCGGCAGGAAGACCGACCGCATTCCCCGCGCCATCCACGCCAGCGGGAAGGCGGCGGCGATCGTGCGCACGCCGTCGGGGAGCTGGAAGTCGGCGACGTAGACGCCGGAGATGAACTGCAGCACCACCACGACCGGGATGACGACGGCGCTCGCGCTGCGCCCCGAGCGCGGCAGGGCGGACAGCGCCACCCCGACGAGGGCGCAGCTGAGCAGGCCGAGGAGGTACACCCACGCGAACGTCAGCCACCGTCCGGGGTCGGTGGGGAGGTCGACCCCGAAGGCGAGGCTCGCCACGAGCAGGAGCAGCGTCACCTGGCAGGTGCCGGTCACCAGGACCTGGCCGAGCTTGCCGAGGAAGTACGTCACGGGGCTCATCGGCGTGCCGCCCAGGCGCTTGAGGCGGCCGTCGCCCTTCTCCAGCGCGATGTCGATCGCGAGGTTCTGCACACCGGACAGGAGCAGCCCGGCGGCGATGAGACCGGGCAGGTAGTAGGTGGCCGCGGGGATGCTCGCGGGTCCGTCGCCGGTCAGGCCCGCCACGGAGATGTCCTCGGAGAAGATCGAGGAGAAGATGACCAGGAAGATCACGGGGAACAGGAACGTGAAGAACACGGTGTCGACCTGGCGGAAGTAGCCGCGCACCTCGAAGGCGGTGCGGGCGGGGGCCAGGGTGAGCGCCCTCATGAGGCCGCCTCCGTCCGTGTGGTGGCTGCCGCGACCAGGTCGAGGTAGACGTCCTCGAGCGACGGCCGCGCGACGGTGAGGTCGCGCGGCTCGTGGCCGAGCCGCGCGGCGACCTCGGTGACGAGCGAGGCGGGGGTCTCGGTGCGCCGGACGCGGCGCTCGCCGTCGTCCTCGCGCCAGGACACGACCGGGACGCGGGCGTCGAAGCCGCCGATCTGGGCCACGGGCCCGACGTCGACGAGGCGGCCGCCGATGATGACGCCCACCCGGTCGGCGAGCTGCTCGGCCTCGTCGAGGTAGTGGGTCGTGAGGAGGATCGTGGTTCCCTCGTCCGCCAGGAGGCGGATCAGGCCCCAGAACTCGCGTCGCGCCTCGGGGTCGAACCCGGTCGTCGGCTCGTCGAGGAACAGCAGCTCCGGTCGGCCGATGATCCCGAGCGCGACGTCCACGCGCCGGCGCTGCCCGCCGGAGAGGCGGCCGATCCGCGTCCCAGCCTTCGACTCGAGCCCGACGGCGGCGATCACCTCCTCGACGTCGCGCGGGCGGGGGTAGTAGCGCGCCTGCTGCGCGAGCTGCTCGCGCACGGTGTAGACGCCGCCCTCGGGGAGGTCCTGCAGCACGATGCCGAGGCGGGAGCGCCAGCGGCTGCCGGCGGCGCCGCCCGTGGCCGGGTCGGTGCCGAGGACCTCGACACGGCCGCCGGTTCGGCGGCGGAAGCCCTCGAGGATCTCGATGGTCGTGGACTTGCCGGCCCCGTTCGGGCCGAGCAGGGCGAAGGTCTCGCCCCGTCGGATCTCGAAGGAGAGGTCGTTGACGGCGGTGGTGCCGCCGTAGCTCTTGCGCAGGCCGTCGACCACGACGGCGGGGGTGAGGTGCTCATGCCCTCCAGCCTCGCGACCGCGGAGCCGTCGCGGCAGCCACCGACCGGTGGGTTCGCCCCCACCGGTCGGTGGAGGGCGGCGGGAAGTGGGCGGGTGAGCGCTCAGCGGCGCCGGTCGGCGGCGTGGAGGTCGGAGTCGCCGTCGCCGTCGCGCTCGGCCCGGATCTCCTCGCGCAGGTCCTCCAGCAGGTCGCGCAGCTCACCGCGGACGTAGTCGCGGGTGGCGACGTCCTGCAGCGCCAGTCGCAGTGAGGCCATCTCGCGCGCGAGGAACTCGGTGTCGGCGAGGTTGCGCTCGGTGCGCTGGCGGTCCTGCTCGGCCGCGACGCGGTCGCGGTCGGTCTGCCGGTTCTGCGCCAGCAGGATCAGCGGGGCGGAGTAGGACGCCTGCAGCGACAGCATCAGCGTGAGCAGCGTGAAGCCGAGCGCGTAGCTGTCGAAGCGCAGGTTCTCGGGCGCCAGCGTGTTCCAGGTCAGCCAGAACACGCAGAAGATCGTCATGTAGACGATGAACCGCGGGGTGCCGAAGAACCGGGCGATGCGCTCGGCGTTCTGGCCGATGTCGACGCCGCCCCGGTCGTTGCGACGGCGTCGCAGCAGCCCGCCGGACTTCTCCAGCGGGGTGTCGAGGCGGTCCGCGCGGTCGACGCGGTCGCTGCGCTCAGCCACGGTCGCCCCCGGGGTCAGCGACGCGTCGGTGAGCACGTCGTCGGCGTCGCGCCAGTCGTCGGGCAGCAGGCGGTCGAGCACGTCGTCCGCCGAGACGGCGCCCAGGAGGTGCCGCTCCTCGTCGAGCACCGGCAGAGCCGTCAGGTTGTAGGTCGCCATCAGGCGGGTCACCTTCCCCAGCGGATCGGTGGGCAGCACCCACTCGATGTCCTTGTCCAGCAGCGTCGCGACGGCGTCGTGCGGGGGTTCGCGGAGCATCGCCTGGAGGTGGACGACGCCGAGGAAGCGCCCCGTGGGCGTCTCCAGCGGGGGCCGGACGACGAACACGAGGGTCGCCAGCGCGGGGGAGAGGTCGCGACGGCGCACGTGGGCCAGCGCCGAGGCGATCGTGGCCTCGGGGCCGAGGATCACGGGTTCCGTGGTCATGAGGCCACCGGCGGTGTGCTCGTCGTAGGCGAGGAGGCGGCGCACGTCGTCGGCCTCCTCCGGCTCCATGCGTTCCAGCAGCTCGGCGGCGGTCGCGGCAGGGAGCTCGGCCACGAGGTCGGCGGCGTCGTCGGGCTGCATGACGTCGAGCACGCGTGCGGCACGGTCGGTCTCGAGACCGGTGAGGATGGCGACGGAGTCCTCGCCGGACAGCTCCTCGAGCACGTCGGCCAGGCGCTCGTCGTCGAGCTCGACGGCGACCTGCAGCCGCCGCTCGTCGGGGAGGTCGTGGAGCTTGTCGGCCACGTCGGCGGGCTTGAGGCCCTCGAACGTCGCCAGCAGCGCGGACGCGCCCTGACCCGCCTGGACCGCGCTGAGACCGGTGACGGCGTCGGCGTCGACCAGGAGCGTCTCGCCGCGGCGCAGCCGCAGCCCGCTCGTGACGGTGCGCCGCACGAACAGCTTGGTGACGTCCCAGTCGCGGCCGCGTCGCAGCTCGATCCCGACGTCCTCGAGGCGGGCCGACCCGCCGCCGTCGCGCTCGTGGAGCGTGACGGTGCGGTCCAGGAGCTGGCCGACGACCTGCGTCTCGCCCGCACGCTGCTCGAAGCGGCGCATGTTCAGCAGGCCGGTCGTGATGACGGCGCCGGCGTCCATGCTGGTCACGCGCGAGAGCGGCACGAACACGCGACGCTTCCCCGCGACCTCCACCACGAGCCCGACGGCGCGCAGCGCGCCGGTCGTGCGCGTCACCACCACGACGTCGTGCACCTTGCCCACCTGGTCGCGGTTGGGGTCGTAGACGCCGGTGCCGGCGAGGCGGGCGACGAAGACGCGGGAGGGAGTGCTCACGGCCTCCAGGGTAGGCGCGGCGGGGCCGCTCCCGGCTCGTCGCCCGCGAGCGCGACGTGCAGATGTGGGGCAGGTTCGTGTCCGGGCGCGCCCGGCACCGCACGATCGGCGCGTTCCGCGCGACAATGGGGGCATGTCGATGAACGATCCGCGCGCCACGCGCGTGCCCACCCCGCCGCAGGGCGTCGAGATCGCGTCCTACCCCACCTACCTCGAGGCGCAGAAGGCGGTCGACGCGCTGGCCGACGGCGCGTTCACGGTCCAGGCGGTCACGATCGTCGGATCGGACCTGCGGATGGTCGAGCGGGTGACGGGGCGGCTGTCCTACCCGCGCGTCGCGGCCGCGGGCGCGCTGTCCGGCGTGTGGTTCGGCATCTTCGTCGGGCTGCTGCTCAGCCTGTTCTCCGAGGGCAACTTCGTCGGCACGATCGCGACGTGCGCCGCGATCGGCGCCGCGTTCGGGTCGCTCTTCGGCGTCATCTCCTACTCCTTCACGGGCGGCAAGCGCGACTTCGTGTCGTCCTCGCAGGTGGTCGCGAGCCGGTACTCGGTGCTGTGCCTGCCGGACCTCGCCAGCGATGCGCGCGCGATGATCACCAAGGCGCAGATCCCGCTGTCGAGCGGTGGGGTCGGCGGCGGTGGCGGACTCGGTGGCGGACTCGGTGGAGGCGCTGCCGGCGGTGGCTTCGGCGGTGCGCCCCAGGCTCCGCAGCAGCAGCCCTCGCAGCAGCCGGGCCCGTACGGCCAGCAGCTCCCGCAGCAGCAGCCCGGCCAGCCGGTCGGCGCGCAGCCCGGCCAGCAGGGTCAGCCCGGCCAGCCCGGCCAGCCCGGCCAGCCCGGCCAGCCCGCGCAGCAGGGCCACCAGCCGGCGCCGCAGCAGCCGCGTCCGGACACCCCGGACCTGAACGAGCCGCCCCGGTACGGCCAGCGCATCGACGGCGACCAGCAGCGCCCGCCCCAGTAGCGCCCGCTGCAGCAGCGGGCTGGGCCGCACCCCGGCCCGCCCCCGACGGGCCGCTGCCGCCCCATGGTCGGCGCCCCGACCACCCGGCCACACCGTCACCCGCGGTTCCGCCGCGTGCGCAGTTCTTGCTGCTTCACGGCCGCTGAAGCAGCAAGAACTGCGCACGCGGCGAGCGGCACCACTCAGGGCGGCGTTCCCGCCGGCAGCTCAGTGGTCACCGGGGGTTCGGTGCGCACAGATCGGGTCTTCACGCACCCTCAAGGCCCCGTTGGTGCGCAGCGAAGGGCCCTGCCCCGGGCAAGGCCCGGCGGCCGCAGCGCTCACCGCGCCGCGCGGCCACGGGTCGGTGGGCACCCCGACGGCCCGCACCGAGGCGAACACCAGGTTCGGCTGCTGCCGGTCGCGCGGCAGGCTCTCGACGAGCGCGACGACCTCGGCGTCCGCCGCCAGCGAACGCGCCCACTCGTCGTAGCGCGGGGACATCCCGGCGGCCTCGAGGTCGGCCCAGCGCACGTAGCGCTGCGCCACTCCCTCCCACGCAGCCGCCGGCACGGCTCAGCCCCGCTCGCCGCGCGCGATGCCCGCCATCCACGCCTCGACGTCCTCCGACCGGCGAGGCAGCGTGGCCGACAGGTTCTCGTAGCCGTCGGCCGTCACGAGCACGTCGTCCTCGATGCGCACCCCGATCCCGCGGTACTCCTCCGGCACGGCGAGGTCGTCGGCCTTGAAGTACAGCCCCGGCTCGATGGTGAAGACCATGCCCGGCTCGAGCACGCCGTCGAGGTACATCTCCGCGCGCGCCTGCGCGCAGTCGTGCACGTCGAGGCCGAGGTGGTGGCTGGTGCCGTGCGGCATCCAGCGGCGGTGCTGCTGGCCCTCCGGCGTCAGCGACTCCGTGGCCGTGACGGGCAGCAGCCCCCACTCCTCGAGGCGGTGCGCGAGCACCTCCATCGCGGCGGCGTGGATGTCGCGGAACCTCACCCCCGGCCGCACGACGGCGAAGGCCGCGTCCGCCGCCTCGCGCACCGCGTCGTAGACGCGCCGCTGGACGTCCGTGTACGTGCCCGAGACGGGCAGCGTGCGCGTGACGTCGGCCGTGTACAGCGAGTCGACCTCGACGCCGGCGTCCAGCAGCAGCAGCTCGCCCGCGGGCACGGCGCCGGTGTTGCGGATCCAGTGCAGCGTGGTGGCGTGGTCGCCGGCCGCGGCGATCGTGTCGTACCCGACGGCGTTGCCCTCCTCGCGCGCCCGCGCCGCGAACACGCCCTCCACGACGCGCTCGCCGCGCACGTGCTCCACGGCGCGGGGGAGCGCGGCCACGACGTCGGTGAACCCGCGGATCGAGGCGTCCACCGCGAGGCGCAGCTGCTCGACCTCCCACGCGTCCTTGACCAGGCGCAGCTCGGAGACCGCGGTGGCGAGCTCGTCGTCGAGAGTGGACTCCTCGAACGTGGTGTGGCCGTTCTCGGCCGCGACGACGTCCACGAGCGTCGCGACGGCGTCGTCCGCCCCGCGCACCACGCGCACGTTCACGCCGGGCGTCGAGGCGTCCTTGGCGACGGCGTCGCGCAGGTCGTCGATGTGCGCGGCACGGATCCCGGTCAGCGCCTGCGCCTCCTCGAGCGTCCAGCGGGTGCCGACCCAGAACTCGCCGTAGCGCGCGTCGGCGTAGAACTCCTCGGACTCGCGCGGCGCGAGCGGCCGCGTGTACAGGACGGCCTCGTGGGTGGGCGCGCCCGCGCCCTCGCCCGCGGCCTCGTGGACCGGGTGCAGCACCAGGACGGCGTCGGCCTCCTGGTCCGTGCCGAGCCCGGTCAGGTGGGAGAACGCGGCGTGCGGCCGGAAGGCGTAGTCGGTGTCGTTGGAACGCACCTTGAGCGAGCCGGCGGGGATCACGAGCACGTCACCCGCGAGCTGCGCGCCGAGACGCGCGCGCCGGTCCGCGGCGTGCGGCGCCGAGGCTAGCGGCTCGGGCAGGGTCGAGGTGCGGGGCGCCCACCGCGAGCCCATGAACTCGCGGAAGGAGGCGGAGGACGGGCGCTGGCTCCGGTTGTTGCCGCGGTCACTGACGGGCTGCTGCTGCTCACTCATGCCAGCCATCGTCCCACCCGACGTCGCGGGGCCGCGTCGGCGGCCGCCACCGTGTGCAACTTCAGCCCCGGTAGCATCGAGGACCGTGCTCATCGACCTCCACACCCACTCGGCCGCCTCGGACGGGACACAGTCCCCGGGCGACCTGGTGCGGGAGGCGGCCGACGTCGGCGTCGACGTCCTGGGGTTGACCGACCACGACACCACCGCCGGCTGGGCCGAGGCCGAGCGCGCCGCGCTCGAGAGCGGCATCGCCCTGGTGCGGGGCGCCGAGCTGTCCACGCGCACCGGCGCCACCAGCGTGCACCTGCTGTCCTACCTCCACGACCCGGCCGACGTCCCGCTGCTCGCGGCCCTCGAGCGCTCGCGCACCGCGCGCGTGCGTCGCGCCGAGGCGATCGTGGCCAACCTCGCGCGCGACGTCGACCTCACCTGGGCCGACGTCGCCGCCCAGGTCGCCCCCGGCGCGACGGTCGGTCGCCCGCACATCGCCGACGCGCTGGTCGCCGCGGGTGCGGCTCCCTCGCGCGACGCCGTGTTCGCCGGCCTCCTGGGGGAGGGGAGCCCGTACGTCGTCCACTACGACGTGCCCACGCCGCAGGAGATGATCGGCCTCGTGCTCGCGGCGGGCGGGGTGCCCGTGCTCGCGCACCCGTTCGCCCACCTGCGGGGGGCGAGCCTCACGGCCGAGCAGCTCATCGAGCTGGCGGCGTGCGGCCTGATGGGCGTCGAGGTCGACCACCGCGACCACGCGCAGGAGGATCGGATCGCGCTGCGGGGACTGGCACGCGAGCTCGACCTCGTGGTCACGGGGTCGAGCGACTACCACGGCACGGGCAAGCGCAACCGGCTCGGCGAGAACGGCACGGCGCCGGACCAGCTCGCCGCGGTGCTGGAGCGCGGGCGCCTGCCGCTGGTCGACGGTCGACCCGCCGGTCGGAGGGGCTGAGCGCCGCCTACTCGAACGGCGAGGGGTCGCCCGCGCCCACGCGCACGACCTCAGGCTCGCCCGAGGACAGGTCGACGACCGTCGTCGGCTGCGTGCCGCACTCGCCCGAGTCCAGCACCGCCTCCACGAGGTGACCGATCTCGTCGTTGATCTGCCAGCCGTCGGTCAGCGGCTCGCTCGCGCCCGGCAGCAGCAGCGTCGAGGACAGCAGCGGTTCGCCGAGCTCGCGCAGCAGCGCGCGGACGACCGGGTGCTGCGGGATGCGCACCCCCACCGTCTTCTTCTTCGGGTGGTGCAGCCGCCGCGGGACCTCCTTGGTCGCGGGCAGGATGAACGTGTAGGCCCCCGGCGTCGCCGCCTTGACGGCGCGGAACGCCCAGTTGTCGAGGTGCACGAGCGAGCCGAGCTGGTGGAAGTCGGAGCACACGAGGGTGAAGTCGTGCTTCGCGTCGAGGTCCCGGATCTGCCGGATGCGCTCGGGTCCGGTGGGGGAGTCCAGGCGCGAACCGAGTGCGTAGCAGGAGTCGGTGGGGTAGGCGATGAGCGCGTCGTCGCGCAGCATCGCGACCACCTGCGCGATCGCGCGTGCCTGGGGGTCGACCGGGTGGACCTCGATGAACCGTGCCATGGGGCCACCCTAGGCCCGGCCCCTCGCTCGCGTCTGCGGTCCCGGGGGCTCCGGATGCGACGATCCCGCCGGGACGACGCCGGAGCGTGCCTCCCGGCGGGATCGTCGGGTCGTGCGGGGCTACTCGCCCGAGGTGGCCTCGGGGGTCGCGTCACCCTCGCCGCCACCCGAACCACCACGACGGCGACGGCGACGGCGCGGCTTGCGCTCGCCGTCGCCCAGCAGCGCGGCCGTGCCGGGGAAGGTCGAGGAGCGGTCAGGCAGCTCGATGCTCACGTCGGTGCCGGGCACCGCGACGCCGGACGGGGCCGGCGACGACGCGGGCGCCGCCGAGGTGCCCGCCCCACCCTCGCCCGCGCGGCGCTCGCGCTGCTCGCCGGAACCGCCGCGGCGACGGCGCGAGGAGCCGTCGCGCTCGCCGTCACGACCGCCACCGCGGCGCTCGCCGCCGCGACCGCCGCCCTGACCGCGACCCTCGCCCTGACCACGACCTTCGCCGCGTCCGCCACGGCCTCCGCGGCCGCCGTCACGCTCGCTCGACCCGCCGGAGCGGGAGGTGCGCTTGCCCGTCTCACCGAGGTCCTCCACGGCCTCGGCGCCGAGACCGGCGCGCGTGCGCTCGGAGCGCGGCAGCCGGCCCTTGGTGCCCTCGGGGATGTCGAGGTCGGTGTAGAGGGCCGGGGTGGAGGAGTAGGTCTCCGGCGGGTCGGGCACCTCGAGGCCGAGGGCCTTGTCGATGAGCGACCACTTGGGCACGTCGTCCCAGTCGACGAAGGTCACCGCGGTCCCGGTGTTGCCTGCGCGCCCGGTGCGGCCGACGCGGTGCAGGTACGTCTTGTCGTCGTCGGGGCACTGGTAGTTCACGACGTGCGTGACGTCGTCGATGTCGATGCCGCGCGCGGCGACGTCGGTGGCCACGAGCACGTCGACCTTGCCGTTGCGGAAGGCCCGCAGGGCCTGCTCGCGCGCGCCCTGGCCGAGGTCGCCGTGGATCGCGGCCGACGCGAAACCGCGATCCGCGAGCTCGTCCGAGACCTTGGCGGCCGTGCGCTTCGTGCGCGTGAACACGATCGTGAGACCGCGGCCGCGGGCCTGCAGGATGCGTGAGAGCATCTCGACCTTGTCGAGCGCGTGCGCGCGGTAGACGAGCTGCTTGATCGCCTTGAGCGTCACACCGTCGTCGTCGGGGTCGTGCGCGCGGATGTGCGTGGGGTGCGACATGTAGCGGCGCGCCAGCGCGATGACCGCGCCCGGCATCGTGGCCGAGAACAGCATCGTGTGGCGGCTGGCGGGCGTCGCCGCGATGAGGGTCTCGACGTCGGGCAGGAAGCCCAGGTCGAGCATCTCGTCGGCCTCGTCGAGCACGACGGTGCGCACGTGCGAGAGGTCGAGGTGGCGCTGCTTGAGCAGGTCGATCATGCGCCCGGGCGTGCCGACGACGACCTCGACGCCGGCGGTCAGCGTCTCGATCTGCGGCTCGTACGCGCGGCCGCCGTAGAGCTGGATGACGCGGACCTTGCGGCGGCGCGACGCGGTGGCGAGGTCGCCCGCGACCTGGGCGGCGAGCTCGCGCGTGGGGACGACGACGAGCGCCTGCGGCTTGCCGGCGGCGGGCAGCGCGTCGAACCCGTCCTCACCGGGGGCGACGACGTTCTGCAGCAGCGGGACGCCGAAGCCGAGCGTCTTGCCCGTGCCGGTCTTGGCCTGCCCGATGATGTCGTGCCGCGAGAGCGCGACCGGCAGCGTCAGCGCCTGGATCGGGAACGGGTGCAGGATGCCGACGTCGGCCAGCGAGCCGACGATCTCGGGGTTGACGTCGAAGTCGGCGAAGGTCTGGGGGACCTCGGTGTGCGGGTCGACGGCGGGGGCGTCCAGCGTCTCGGCCGTCACCTCCGCGATCTCCTCGGGGGAGGCGGGCTCGGTCGACTGCTCGACAGGTTCGGGTGTGGTCACATCGGTCGTGTCGGTCATGAGTGCCTTGCTCTCGTGGCACCGTCCTCGCGTGCCGGCCGTGGCCGTCCGCGGCGGGACCAGCGCCGGGTGGCGGCAGCCGATCGCGGTTTATCGAGCCGACCGTTCGAGCGGCCGGGCAGAGGCAGGGGCTCAAGGAGCGACCGGGCAACCTGTGTCGGCCCCACTCTAGTGCCCCGTGGCGCGGCGGCTAGGCTGGCGCTCATGTCTGCGCCCGAGCCCGCCACCGACCAGGCGCCCGACGGCGCGTCCCCACCCTCGTCCTCGGCCGGGGAGATCGAGGTGCTCGCCCTGGTCGCGGCCGGCGAGCTCGCGAGTTTCGCGCGCCTGGCCGACGACGCCGCGCACGCCCCCGAGCTGCGCATGCGCATCACGCTCTCGCGCCTGGCGGCGGGTGAGCTGGCCCCGCTCGGTGCGGTCGAGGAGCGGGCGCGGGCCCTCGGCGCGGACCCCGAGGCGCTCGACGACAGCATCTGGAGCTTCCGCGAGCTGCTCGCGGAGTTCGACGCGCGCCTGGTGCCCCGCGACTGGTGGGAGCGCCTGGTGAAGACCTACATCGGGTACGGGATCGTGCTGGACCTGCAGCGCGAGCTCGCGGCGGGGCTGACCGGTCGGTCGCAGGAGGTCGCCGCTGCGGCGCTCGCGGACAAGGGCTGGGGCGACGTCGTCGTCGCCGCGCTGACCCCCGTGATCGCGGCGGAGCCGCAGCTCGCCGCCCGGCTCGCGCTCTGGGGCCGCCGCGTGGTCGGCGAGGGGCTGGGGATCACCGCCCGGCTGCTCGCCGTGCACCCCGAGGTGGCCGCGCTGGCGGCGGGCGCCGCCGGGCCGTGGACGCCCGAGCACGTCACCGCGCTGACCGGTCGGCTCACGAGCGAGCACGCGCGCCGGATGAAGCGGCTCGACCTGACGGCCTGACCGCCTGACCGGCGTCGGACGGGCGGGGCGGACCGGACGTGCCGACCCGCCCCCGCCCCGGGCGTCAGCCCGCGACGGTGCCGAACCCCACGCGACGCGTCTCTTCGGCGCCCAGCTCGACGTAGCCGATGGCCTCCGACGGCACCACGACGCGGCGACCGCGGCTGTCCGTGAGGTCGAGGATCGCGCCACCCAGCGCCTTCTCCACGGCCGCCGTCACCTCGTCGGCCGACTGGTTGGTCTCCAGGGTCAGCTCGCGGGCCACCTGGCGGATTCCGATCGTGATCTCCATGGCGTCATCGTAGGCAGCGCCCGCGCACGAGTGCGGTGCCGTTCGCTGGGGGCGCACTCCCGGGTGCGAGGTGGCGACCACCGGAGGGACGGCGATGGCGTCGATGTCGGAGGTGCGTGATGGGATCGGTTCCGTGACAGCCTCCGCCAGCGCGACGCCCGCCCTCGAGGGCGCCCGCGCCCCCGACCCCGCCGCGGCGGAGGAGGGCGCGAGGGCGATGTCGGCCGTCGTGGCGGCGGTGCTCGGCGGTGGCCACCACGTCGTCCTCGGCGCCCCCGGCAGCGGCCGCAGCACGGTGGCGCTGGAGGCCATGGCTGCGCTGGCGGGCGACGGCGGAACCGACGACCTCCTGCTGCTCGCCCCCACGCGTCGTGCGGCGGGACGGCTGCGCGACCAGCTCGCGCAGCGGCTCCCCGTCACCGTCGGGCGGGTGCTGGTGCGCACGCCGGCGTCGTTCGCGTTCTCGGTGCTGCGGGCGCGGGCCGCGCTCCTGGGCGAGCCGCCGCCCACGATGCTCACCGGGGCGGACCAGGACGCGGTGCTGACCGAGATGCTGGCCGGGCACGCGCTCGGCGTCGGCCGCGATCCGGGGTGGCCCGCGGACGTCCCGGAGGCCGCGCTGACCCTGTCGACCTTCCGTCACGAGCTGCGCGACCTCCTCATGCGCGCCGCCGAGGCGGGATGGGACGGGCCCGAGCTCGTGCGCCGCGGTGAGCGGCACGGACGCCCCGCCTGGTCGGCGGCCGGCCGCGTCCTGACCGAGTACGAGGAGATCACACGACTGGGGGAGACGACGCCTGACCGCGGCCGGCGCTACGACGTCGCCACGATCCTCGACGAGGCGGTGGCGGCGCTCGCGGCCTGGGAGGACGACCTCCCCGGGCACCCTCGCCCGCGGATGCGCGTCGTCGTGCACGACGACTACCAGGACGCGACGCTCGCGACCGCGCGGCTGCTGCGCGTGCTCGCCGACGACGGCGCTCGGCTGCTCCTGCTGGGCGATCCCGACGTCGCGGTCCAGACCTTCCGCGGCGCCGTCCCCGCGCTGCTCGACCGCGCCACCACCGGGCCTGCCGGTGTGCTGGGCGGCATCGCGTGGCCGAGCGGGGGTCGCGGCGGCAGGGCTGGTCGGGCCAGTCGCTCCTCTGCAGCCGACGAGGTGGTGGGCGAGTTCGGCGCGGAGGCGCACGTGCTGCCGACCGTGTGGCGCGGCGACGACCGGCTGCGCGACGTCGTGGACGCCGTGACCGCGGGGCTCCCGGCGCTCGGTGACGTGCGCCGGCGGCGCGCGCGTCCCGTGCGCACGCACGACCCCGACGCCCCGCCGACCTCGAGCGTCACCGTCTCGGTGCTGCGCAGCGTCCCGGAGGAGGCGCGCGCCATCGCCCGCACGCTGCGCACCCACCGGCTGCGGGACGGGATCGGGTGGGGGTCGATGGCCGTCCTCGTGCGCGCCAGCGGCCAGGTGGCCGCGCTGCGCCGCGGGCTGCGCGCCGGCGGCGTGCCGGTGGCCACGGCGCAGGGCGAGGTGCCGCTGCGCGAGGAGCCCGCCGTCCGGCCCCTCCTGCGCGCCCTGGCCCTCGCGGCGGCGGGCGGGCGGGACGGTGAGGACGGGGACGGCGACCTCCCGCCCGAGGAGGTCACCGAACTTCTGCTCTCCCCGATCGGCGGGCTCGACCCCGTCGGCATGCGGGCGCTGCGCCGCGCGCTGCGCGGCGCGGAGGCGGCGGCCGGAGGCACCCGTGCCAGCGAGGAGCTGCTGGTGGAGGCGGTGCTGGCCGACGACGTCGCGGCCGAGGTGCCGCACCGGCTGCGCACGGGGCTGCGGCGTGTGACGCGCGTGCTGCGGGCGGGCCGTGGCGCGCTCGCGCAGGCCGACGCGAACCTCGAGAGCGTGCTCTGGGCGGTCTGGGACGCGACCGGGCTCGCCGCCGCCTGGCGGCAGCGAGCCCTGGGCACGGGGGCCGCGGCCGAACGCGCCGACGCCGACCTCGACGCCGTGCTCGCGCTCTTCCGCGCGGCCGAGTCCTTCACCGCGCGCCAGCAGGGAGCCGAGATCGCGGCGTTCTCGACCTACCTCGAGGCGCAGGAGTTCGCCTCCGACACGCTCGCGGCCACGGGACAGCGTGGGGAGGCCGTCACCGTGGTGACGGCGGCCTCGGCCGCCGGGCTGGAGTGGGACGTCGTCGTCGTCGCCGGCGTGCAGGAGGACGTCTGGCCGGACCTGCGGCTGCGAGCGCGGCTGCTCGACCCCGTGGGCGTCAGCGACATCGCGACGGGGCGGGGCGACGGCGTCGTACGACCCGTGGACGCGAGGCGCGCGGTGCTCGCCGACGAGCTGCGCCTGCTCGCCGGCGCCGTCAGCCGCACGCGCGCCCACCTCCTCGTGACGGCGGTCCAGGACGCCGACACGCGCCCCTCGGGGCTCCTCGACATCATCGACCCGCCACCGATCGACGCCGAGGACGACCGACCGGTGCAACCCGTACCCCCCGCGCTCGACCTGCGCGGCCTGACGGCGGCCCTGCGCCGGGAGGCGCTCCACCCGACGAGCTCGCGCCGCGCGGCGACAGCCGGTGAGCTCCTGCAGCTCCTGGCGGCGCACGCGGTCCCGGGCGCCGATCCGAGCTCGTGGTGGGGCACGGCCGTCGACTCGAGCACGCGCGCCCTGTGGAGCGAGGAGGAGCAGGTGCGGATGACGCCGTCCGACCTGACCACGCTCGACCAGTGCGCGCTGAAGTGGGCTCTCACGAGCGCGGGCGGGCGTTCCGGGACCTCGGTCGTCGCCGAGCTGGGCACGCTCGTGCACGGGATCGCGGCCGACCTCCCGCACGGCAGCGAGGCGGAGATGCTCGCGGAGCTCGACGCGCGGTGGTCGGGGCTCGGGCTCGCGGACACCTGGCCCTCGCGGCTGCAGCGCAGGCGGGCGGAGAACATGGTACGGCTGCTCGCCGAGTACGTCGCGGGCGTGCCGGGCGCGGTCGAGACGGAGCAGGCGTTCGAGGTCACCGTGGGCCGTGCGGATCTCACGGGTCGCGTCGACCGCGTCGAGCACCTGGACGACGGCGCGGTGCGGATCGTCGATCTCAAGACCTCCGCGACCCGCGTGAGCGTCGCCGACGCCGAGCACCACCCGCAGCTCGCCGCCTACCAGGAGGCGGTGCTGGCGGGCGGTTTCCCGGGGTCGGTGGTCGGGGGTGCGCGGCTCGCCTACGTCGACGGCACGGCGGCGAAGCACGGCCTGCGGGACCAGGCGCCCCCCACCCCGGAGGATCCGTGGACCAGCAGGCTCGTGGCCGACTCGGCCGACACGATGGCGTCCGCGGCCTTCGTGGCGACGGCGGGACCGTACTGCGGGAGCTGTCCGGTGGCGAGCAGCTGCCCGGCGCAGGACGCCGGAGCGCGGGTGGTGGGACCGTGAGCGGAGCGGAAGGTGTGATCGGGGCGCGCGAGCTGGCTGCCGTGCTGGGCAAGCCGGAGCCGACCGACCAGCAGGTTGCGGTGATCGAGGCGCCGCTGGAGCCCATGCTCGTCGTGGCCGGCGCCGGGTCGGGCAAGACGGCCACGATGACCGACCGCGTGGTCTACCTCGTGGCCAACGAGATCGTCGCGCCGTCGGAGATCCTCGGCCTGACCTTCACGCGCAAGGCCGCCTCGGAGCTCGCCGGCCGCATCGAGCGCCACCTGCGGGCGCTCGCGCGCTGGCGCGCGGCGCGGGACGGGGTCGAGGGCGGCGGAGGTCGAGGCGACGTCGACCACCACGCCCACCTCACCGAGCGCCCGCGGATCTCCACCTACAACGCCTATGCGGGCCAGCTCGTGAACGACCACGGCGTGCGCCTCGGCATCGAGGCCGACCAGACCCTGCTGAGCGAGGCGGGCCGCTACCAGGTCGCCACCCAGGTCGTGGAGCGCTGGAGCGGGGACCTCGACGTCGCGAAGGCGCCGATCACGGTGGTGCGCGCCGTCGTCACGCTGGCGGGCGAGCTGGCCGAGCACCTCACGACGCCGGAGGCCGCTGCGGCCGAGCTGCACCGGATCGCGGACGGGCTGGCCGACGCGCTGCCCACCGCGCGCAAGAAGGAGCCCTACGCCGACGTCGCGAAGGTCATCACCTCGTTGCGGGACCGGGCGAGCCTCATGCCGCTCGTGGCGGAGTTCGCGGCCGGCAAGCGCGCCCGCGCCGCCATGGACTTCCCCGACCAGGTCGCCGCCGCCGCCAGGCTGGCCCGGGAGTTCACGGTGGTGGGGCAGGGGAGCGCGACGCCGCCCGCGTCGTCCTGCTCGACGAGTACCAGGACACCTCGGTCGCGCAGCTGGAGATGCTGCGCGCGCTGTTCGCCCACGGTCACGCCGTGACGGCGGTGGGCGACCCGCACCAGGGCATCTACGGCTGGCGCGGGGCGAGCGCGGGTGCGCTGCTGTCCTTCCCCGAGCAGTTCCCCCGGGCGGACGGCAGGGCGGCACCCGTCGCGCACCTGACGACGTCGTGGCGCAACGACGAGGCCATCCTCGCGGCGGCCAACCTCACGTCCGCACCGCTGCGCGCCGTCGACGGAGCACCGGAGCCGGTGTCGGCCGACGTCCGTGACGCGCCGGGTGCGTCGACCGCCGAGGTCGCCGCCGCAGATGTTGCGCCGGAGGACGCCACTGGCGAGTCAGCCGCCCGTGCCGCCCCTGCTGCCCCAGCTGTCGACGTCCCCCCGCTCCTGCCGCGCCCGGGCGCGGGTACGGGCGTCGTCCGCTGGACGTTCGCGGACGACAGCGCCGGCGAGGCCACCGCGCTCGCCCGCGCCCTGCGGACCGCCTGGCAGCCGGGGGAGCGGACGGCCGCCGTCCTGTGCCGCAAGCGCAGCCAGTTCGAGGCCGTGCGCGCGGCGCTCGCCGAGCACGGCGTGCCGGCCCAGGTGGTCGGGCTCGCCGGGCTGCTGCGCACGCCCGAGGTCAGCGACGTGCGCGCCGTCCTCACCACGGCCTACGACCCCGCGCGGGGTGACGCGCTGCTCCGCCTCCTGACCGGGCCGGCCTACCGCCTCGGCGCGAGCGACCTGTTCGCGCTGGCTGACCTGGCCCGGCGGCGGACCGCCGCCCGACGCCCCGAGGGCGCCGCCCGCGAGGACACCGACAGCGCCAGCATCGTCGAGGCGCTCGAGATGCTGCCGGCGGACGAGGGGTGGACCTCCGACCGCGGTCGCACGTTCACGCCCGAGGGTCTGGCGCGGCTGCGGCACGCCGGCACGCTCCTGCGCGACGTGCGTGGCCTGACGCACCTGGCGCTCGCGGACCTGGTCGTCGCCGTCGAGCAGGCGATCGGGCTCGACCTCGAGGTGCACGCGCACGCCGGCGGCGCCGCCCACGGGCGGGCCGACCTCGACGAGCTGGCCGTCGTGGCCGCCGAGTTCGAGGCGGGGTCGCCCTCACCCACGCTCGGCTCGTTCCTCGCCTGGCTCGACGCCGCGGACGAGTACGAGCGCGGCCTCGACGTCGCCGCGAGCGAACCCGACCCGTCCTGCGTGCAGATCATGACCGTCCACGCCGCCAAGGGCCTGGAGTGGGACGTCGTCGGTGTCGTCGGCCTGGTGGAGAGCGACTTCCCGAGCATCTCGACGGCGAAGGGGCAGCCCAGCTCGTCGGGGTGGACCACCTCGCTGGAGGCGCTGCCGTACGAGATGCGGGGCGACGCCGCGCACCTGCCCGACCTTGAGATCGGGCCGGGTGCGGACCACGCGGAGGTGCGGGACGCGCTGGCCGACTTCAAGCGTGCCGACGGCGAGCGAGCGCTCCGCGAGGAGCGCCGGCTCGCGTACGTCGCGTTCACCCGCGCGCGCTCGATCCTCGTGCTCACCGGGTGCTGGTTCTCCGGGCGCACGAAGGTCAACGAGCCCTCGCGCTTCCTGCGCGCGCTCGTGGCCGCCGGGGCCGCTTCGCCGCTGCCCGGGACGGCGCCCGACGCGCTCGAGCACGCGCCGACCGAGATCGAGCCACCCGCTCCCGTGACGGCCACGTGGCCCGTGGCGCCCGACCCCGACCTCGCGCGGGAGCTGCGTCGCGCAGCAGGTCTCGTCCCGCCGGTCACGTCGGCCGCACCGACCGACGGACCGCCCGAGCCGCAGCGCACCACCACGGGCGACCCGGTCGTCGTGCAGTGGCGCTGGCAGGCCGAGACCCTGCTGGCCGAGCTCGAGGAGGCGGGGCGCGCGCGGACGGCCGCGGACCCGGAGCACCTGTCGGCCTCGGCCGTCGTCGCGCTCGCGAGCGACCCGCACGCCTTCGCGCTCGACCGCCGCCGCCCGATCCCGTCGCGCCCGTCGGCCCACACCCGGCGCGGCACTCAGTTCCACGCGTGGGTCGAGCGCCACTTCGCGCGCGCCGCGCTGCTCGACGTCGACGACCTCGATCTCGCCGACGTCGTGGCGGGCGACGAAGAGCTGGCCGCGCTGCAGTCCGCGTTCCTCGCCTCGCCGTGGGCGGATCGCGAGCCGATCGCGATCGAGGCCGACGTCGAGACCCCGGTCGCGGGCACGAGCGTCCGGTGCCGCATCGACGCCGTCTTCCCGTGGGTCGGGCCCGTGCCGGAGGTCGGGGAGCCGCCGCTCGTGCACGTCGTTGACTGGAAGACCGGTGCCCCCGCGCGCGGCGAGCGCGCCCGGGCGGCGCGCGAGCTCCAGCTCGCGCTGTACCGCCTCGGCTGGTCGCGCCTGCACGGCGTGCCGATCGAGCGCGTCGCGGCGTCGTTCCACTTCGTCGGGGTGGGCCAGGCGCACGACGCCCCGATGCTCGGCGAGGCCGAGGTCGAGGCGCTCGTCGGGGAACGGCTCGGCGAGCTGCGCACGGCAGCGTCCGCATCCGGGGCGGCGCCGGTGGACGGGCGCTGACCCGAGCGGGACGAGCCCGATGTCAGCCCGGCGTGGCTGACCGACCCCGGAGGCTGCGTCGCACCAGCCACAGGACCAGGAAGACCAGCGCCGCGAGCGCTCCCGTCCCCAGCGCGACGAGCAGCGCCCCGACGAGCCACAGTCCGGAGCTGTCACCCGGACCCGCGGTGACGGCGAAGGCCAGCGTGTAGGCGGCGGGCGCCGCGAGGAACGGGCCGCACGAGCGCGCGAGCAGCCCACCCACCACGAGCGCGGCCACGAGGGTCAGCACCGAGCCGACGACCTGCCACGGCTCGTACGGCCCGCTCTGGTCACCGGTCGCGGGGTCGGTCTGGAACTCCGTGTCCCAGCCGAGCCACGCGAGCCAGGCCAGCGCGGCCCCGAGGGCGGCGACGGCCGAGGCGGGCAGCGGGCGTCCACGTCCTGCCGAGAGCATCCGGTCCTCCTGGTGTCGGGTCTGGTCGGGTCGATCGGCCTGTCCAGAGCTCTGCAGCCGGGCGCCGCCCGCACGTCAGCCGATGATCGGCGCGGCCTCGTCCACGGCGATCGCCAGGTCCGCCAGCATCGCCTCGGCCTCGTCGATGACCAGGCTGTCTCCGGTGCGCAGACCGTGGAGCAGCCAGCGGCCGAGCGCCATCTCGCTCAGCAGCTGCGCACGCGCGAGCAGCATCGACCCCGCACCCTCGGCGCGGTGCATGGCGTAGGACTCGAGCACCGACTCGAGCGCGTCCTCGGGCGCTGCAGCGATGAGCCAGGCGAGGTCAGCGGCGGGGTCGCCGACGTGGGCGGAGGTGAAGTCGGTGACGGCGAGCACGCGCTCCCGGTCGCTCAGCACGCGTTCGGGGGAGAGGTCGCCGTGCACGAACGTCGGCCGGAAGCGCCAGGCGCGCACGTCCTCCAGCGCCTCCTCCCAGCGGCGCAGCACCTCGGGCGCCACCCGCCCGGTCTGCGCCATCAGGTCCAGCTCCGCCAGCAGCCGGGTCCGGCACTCCTCGCCGGTGTAGCCGGGCAGTCCCGTGTCGGTGACGGTCGCGGTGTCGAGCTCGTGCAGCGCGGCGATGCTGCGTCCCAGGTGGGCCGCCAGGCCCGGTCCGCCGACGAGCTGGTGCAGCGGGAGGTCGCGCCCGGGCAGGTCGGGGTGCACGACGGCGCGGCCCCCTCGTCGAGGTCGGCGAACCCGGCCGGCCGCGCGACGTCGAACGGGAGCGGAGCATCGCGCGTGACCTCGGCCAGCGCGGCGAGCAGGGCCCACTCGGCCTCGAGCGCGGCGCCGGCGGCCACGGTCCGCGGTGCGCGCACGACCCAGCTGCGTCCGCTCGCGTCCAGCACACCGGTGAACTCGACCTCGGGTTCCACGCCCCGGGGGTGCCGCGTGGCGACGACCTCGAGGCCCGGGACCGCCGCCGTCGCGAGGGCCGCGAGGAACACGGCGGACCGGGGCGCGCTGGGCGCCGGAGTCGTCACGGGTGCGGGGGAGTCAGCCACGACGCCACGGTAGCCGCGGCGGGTGCGGGGCGTGGGGAGCCCGCGCCGCGGATCGCGCCGACGAGCACGTAGCGTGACCGGGTGACCACCCTCCCGCCCGCCGCCGGCGCGCCCGACACCCCTGCCGTGACGAGCGACGGCGTCGCGCTGCCCCTGGGGAGATCGGCGATCGACCGCGACGCCGACAGGCGCCGCGAGGAGGGGCTGATCGAGCGGCTGCGCGCCGACTCCTCGACCGCGGTCGTCGTGGTCGCGAGCGGTCACGTGCGGGTGGGTGACGGCACGTCCCTCGACCTGCGCGCGCCCGACGCCGTCGCCGGGCCGGGGTCCTGGTTCTACCTGGGTCACGACGGCGAGCGCGCCTACCTCGCGCACGCACCCGAGCCCGCGCCCAGGTTCGAGCGCGGGAGCACCACCCCCGGGTGGGCGTCGCTGCGCGACGTCGGCCACCTGCTGTCCGACGCCGAGGCGGGGCTCGCAACGGCCGCCGTCGCGCTCGCGAGCTGGCGGCGCGGGCACCGGCACTGCCCACGCTGCGGAGCCTCGACCGTGCTGGTCGAGGCGGGCTGGGCGGCCCGCTGCGAGAGGGACGGCTCCACGCACTACCCGCGGACCGACCCCGCGGTGATCATGTCGGTCCGCGACGGCGCCGACCGGCTCCTGCTCGCGCGCTCCGCCGCGTGGCCGCAGCGGCGGCGCTCGGTGCTGGCCGGATTCGTCGAGGCAGGTGAGGGCCTGGAGCAGGCCGTGCGCCGTGAGGTGGCGGAGGAGGTGGGGCTCGCCGTCGGGCACGTGGACTACCTCGGCGCGCAGCCCTGGCCGTTCCCGGGCTCGCTCATGGTGGCGTTCCACGGCTACCTCGACGGCGAGGCGCACCCGGGCGGATCGGCGCACCCCCGGCCCGACGGCGTGGAGATCCTCGACGCCGACTTCTACACGCGCGAGGCGCTGGCGCGGATCGTCGGGTCGGGCGAGGTGGTGCTGCCCTCGCGCACCTCGATCGCCCGGGTGATCATCGAGTCCTGGTACGGCGGCGCGCTGCCCGGCTGATCGGTCCGCCCGACAGCGCGCCGCGTCGGCACTGTTAGGCCCCGGCGAGCTGCCGCTTCACGTCGGCGAGCGAGGGGTTGGTGCTCGCGGAACCGTCGGGGAAGAGCACGGTCGGCACGGTCTGGTTGCCGCCGTTGACGTTCTCGACGAACGCGGCCGCCTCCGGGTCGGTCTCGATGTTGACCTCGGTGTAGCCGATCCCCGCCGAGTCGAGCTGCGTCTTCAGCCGGCGGCAGTACCCGCACCAGGTGGTCGAGTACATCGTGATGGTGCCGGACTCGGGGAGGGTGGTGCTCACGGGAGTGCCTTCCTGATGGTGGTGGGACGCCGCGGTGGCGCAGGTGCCCTGATTCGGAGAACCGTGGGGACGGCGGCGGTATTCCGTCGGCCGACCTCCGGCGAGAACGCATCGACGGGTGCATCGTCACACTGGCGCAGGTGCCCGCGTCCGGAGCATGCTGTCGCTCGTGGAAAGCGAACGACAGCGCCGGTGGCTCTCCCTCAGTCGGGTCTGGCACGCAGTCGTTGCAGCGGTGGTCGCAGGCTCCCTCGCCATCCAGCTCTGGCTGATCTTCTCCGGGGGTGTGGACGCCAACTCGGGAGAGGACGGCGGCACCGCGAGCATCCTCGTGCGACTGTGGCGGCTGTTCAGCTTCTTCACCGTGGAGAGCAACGTCGTCGTGCTGGTCGTCTGCGTCCTCCTGATCCTGGACCCGGTCCGCCGCGGGTGGTGGTGGGACGTCGCCAGGATCAACGCGCTGCTGGCCATCACGATCACCGGCCTCGTCTTCGCCGTGGTCCTCGCTCCCCAGCTGAGCTTCACCGGAGCGGCGCTGGTGGCGACCGTCGGATTCCACTACGTCGCGCCGTGGGCGACGGTGGTGGGCTGGTTGGTCCTGGGGCCGCGCCTCGGCTTCCAGTGGTCGAAGATCGCAGGTGCCTTCATCCTGCCCATCGCCTGGTTGGTCTACATCTTCGTCCAGGGGCCGGCCACTGGTTGGTACCCCTACACCTTCCTCGACGTGACGGAGATCGGCCTCGGGCGGGCGCTCGCGAACGCCCTCCTGGTGCTCGTGCTCGCGCTGGTGATCGCGCTCGTCTACCGACTGCTCGACGCGAGGGTCCCGGCAGCCCTCGAGTCCACGACCTCGACCGGAGCGCGGTGAGAGCGGGCCCCCTCGCGAACGGAATGCGCCCGCGTGACGGGCCCGGTGCAGGTCGGAGGTCGGCGAACGTGCACCGAGCGCGGCTGGCGACGGCGCGGGCGGCCGCTGTCGGTCCCTCCTGGGAGACTGGCCCCGATGTCCGAGAAGTCCTCCGCCACGCGCGCCCCGAGCGCCCCCGCCGAGCCCGCTCGCCTGCTGGCCGCGCTCGACGACGACCAGCGCGCCGTCGCCGAGCACCTCTCCGGCCCGCTGTGCGTCCTGGCCGGAGCCGGAACCGGCAAGACCCGCGCGATCACCTACCGGATCGCGCACGGCGTCGCGACCGGGGCGTTCGCGCCCACCAACGTCCTGGCCGTCACCTTCACCGCGCGTGCGGCGGCGGAGATGCGCACCCGGCTGCGCGACCTCGGCGTCGGCGGGGTCCAGGCCCGCACCTTCCACGCCGCCGCGCTGCGCCAGCTGTCCTACTTCTGGCCGCAGGTCGTCGGCGGCGGGCTGCCGCGCATCGCCGAGCACAAGGCCTCGCTCGTCGCCGAGGCCTCCGGGCGCCTCGGCCTCGGGGCCGACCGCCTCGCGATCCGCGACCTCGCGGCCGAGATCGAGTGGGCCAAGGTCTCGCTCGTCACGCCGGACGACTACGTGCGTGCCGCCGCGGACGCGGGCCGTCCCGGCGCCGCCGGTCACGACCTGACCACCGTGGCCCGCCTCCTGTCGGTCTACGAGGACGCCAAGACCGAGCGCGGCGTCATCGACTTCGAGGACGTCCTGCTCCTGACCGTGGGCGTGCTCGCCGAGCGTGAGGACATCGCGCGCACCGTGCGCCAGCAGTACCGCCACTTCGTGGTCGACGAGTACCAGGACGTCTCGCCGCTGCAGCAGCGGCTGCTCGCGCTGTGGCTGGGCGAGCGGCACGACCTCTGCGTCGTCGGCGACGTCTCCCAGACCATCTACTCCTTCACGGGCGCCTCGCCGCGCCACCTGACGGAGTTCGGCCGCACGCACCCCGGCGCCCGCGTGGTCCGCCTCGTACGCGACTACCGCTCCACGCCCCAGGTCGTCCAGCTCGCCAACGACGTCCTGGCGCGCGCCGGCCGCGCCCGCTCCGACGCCGCCGTCACGCTCGTCGCCCAGCGTCCGAACGGGCCGGGGGTCGCGTTCGAGGCGTTCGACGACGACGAGGACGAGGCCCGCGGTGTCGCCGCCCGCATCGGGGACCTGATCCGGCGCGGCGTGGCGGCGCGCGAGATCGCGATCCTCTACCGCACCAACGCCCAGGGCGAGGCGTTCGAGCAGGCGCTCGCGAGCGCCGGGATCGGCTACCTCGTGCGCGGCGGCGAACGGTTCTTCGCGCGGCGCGAGGTGCGCGAGGCGATCGCGCTGCTGCGCGGGGCGGCGCGCGCCGTCGACCCCGACGACGAGCTCCCGCAGATCGTGCGCGACGTGCTGGCCGGCAGCGGCTGGGAGGCGCAGCCGCCCGCCGCCCGCGGCGCCGTGCGGGAGCGCTGGGAATCCCTCGACGCGCTGGTCAAGCTCGCCGACGACCTGTTCGCGCAGCGCGGCGCCGGCCTCGAGGCGTTCGTGACCGAGCTGCTCGAGCGCGCGGCCGAGCAGCACGCGCCCGCGCTCGACGGCGTGACGCTCGCGTCCCTGCACGCCGCCAAGGGTCTGGAGTGGGACGCGGTGTTCCTCGCCGGCGTCTGCGAGGGGCTGCTGCCCATCTCGTTCGCGGAGACGCCCGAGGCGGTGGACGAGGAGCGGCGCCTGCTCTACGTCGGGGTGACCCGCGCCCGCGAGCACCTCGTGCTCTCCTACGCCCGCTCGCGCACCCCCGGCGGCCGTGCGAGCCGCAAGGCCTCCCGCTTCCTCGACGGGATCTGGCCCGGCGACGGCGTGCGCGGCGTCCCGGAGCGGGCCAGGCGGCGAGCGCGGGCGCAGGCCAACGCGGACGCCCTCGCGACCGGCGAGGCCGATCCCGAGGTGTTCGCCGCCCTCACCGCGTGGCGCGCCGACCTCGCGCGCGCCACGAGCAAGCCCGCCTACACGATCCTGCACGACACGACGCTCGTGGCGATCGCGACGGCGAAGCCCAGGACCCTGCGTCAGCTGGCGCTCCTGCGGGGCGTCGGGGCGGCGAAGATCGAGGCGCACGGCGGCGCTGTGCTGGCCATCGTCGCAGGTGAGAGGCCCAGGGAGGCGCTCGACGGCGGAGCCTGAGATCGCCGTCGACACCGCGCTGAGAAGAAGTTCGGTAATTCGCTTGGCCGCTCCGGCGGGGCCCCGCTAGTGTCGTCCTCGTTCGTGTTCACCACTGCCCTGCCTAGCCAGCACGAGGGGCCGCAACCGAAGGAGGTGTCTTCCCCGATGTCCAACCTGATCATGACGTCCGCGTTCCACGCGTCGATCGCCGCGTTCCGCGTCCGGAAGACACCTGTCCTCGGCGGCTCCGCCCACACCGCCTGAGCGGCGGCAGCAGCGCAGCCCTGCCCTGACCGGGCACAGCCCAGATCGGGCACCGTCCCACCGGGCAACCGGAGCCTCGTAGCACCACCGACGCTCCCTCGGCCTCACGGCCGACCACCGAACACGCACCACAGAACCTCCGGGGTCACCTCATGTCTCTCACCCTGTCCGACCTGACCAACCTGACCAGCACAGCGGTCGGCACGCCCTCCCCGTCCCACCCGGACGTGAACGCCCTCGACCCGGTCGACGTCACCCTGCCCTGCCAGGTCGCCACCACCATGGACCTCTGGTTCGCGGAGGGCGGTGCCGACGTCGAGCGCGCCAAGTCCATGTGCGCCGACTGCCCGCTGCGCGCCGCGTGCCTCGACGGCGCCCTCGAGCGTCGCGAGCCGTGGGGCGTGTGGGGCGGCGAGGTCTTCGTCGAGGGCGTCGTCGTCGCACGCAAGCGCGGACGCGGCCGCCCGCGCAAGGTCGCCGCCTGACCTCCGCTCCCGTCCCCGGGTCTCACGACCCGGCCGGAGCGCCGTCCTGGGCGCCGCACCCGCACTCCGGGTGCGGCGCCCATCGTCGTCTCGCGACCTCGCCCGCACCCACCTCGGCGCTGACGGCCCAGGGCGCACCGCCGCCGTCGCCGTCGGGATCGTCGATCATCACCGCGACCGTGGAGCACGCGACCCCGGCCGCCGTCACGAGCGCACCGGGCTCGAGGTGCGGGCGCGGCGCGACGGCGAGCTGTGTCGCGATCGCCGGCCAGCACGCGTCGGCGTCGCGGCGGTGCAGGTCGAGGCAGCGCAGGCACGCGTCCCGACCGGGCCGCACGGCCGGTCCGACCACGACGTCGAGCTCGCGCCGTACCACCGACAGGTGCGGCACGTCGCCGGTCACGAGCCCGGCCGACCGCAGCGGCAGCGCCACCCGGTTCTCCACCAGGACGACCACGTCGGGGCGGTCCGGCACCCGGACGCGCACGTCGGCCCGCGCGTGCCGCAGGTGCGCGACGGCGGCGACCTCCCGCCGCTGGTCCACGTCACCCGTGCGGTAGCCGAGCACGCCGACGTCACCCGCGAGCACCGGGCCGTCGTCGACGACGCCGACCGTCCCGACGCCGGACTGCACCAGCAGCCGCGCGATCGCGAGCCCGAGCGCGTCACCCCCGACGACGGCGACGGACGCCGCCTGCCGCTGCCGGCGCTCGGCGTCGTCGCGCCGTGCCAGTCGGCGCAGCGGCGACACCGTCGGGGCGCGAGTCACCGATGCGAGACCGCGCGGCGGCTCCTCGAGCACGTGCGCCCGCCACAACCGCTCCAGCAGCGCACGCGTCTCGCGCACCGACCCCCGTGCCAGGCGCGCGAGCTGCGCCGTCGACCCGACGCGCTGCCGCCCGAGCACGTCGAGCGCGCGCTGCTGCGCCGGACTCAACCCCTCGAGCACGACGGCGAGCCGCGGGTCCGCACCCAGCTGGACCTCGCCCTCGCGCCGCCACAGGCCGATCACCCCGTCGATGAGCTGCATGGTCACCCCCTGCCTCCGAGGGTGGCACGCACCGGCCGCGGTGCCGGTCCGACGGCGCCCGCCTGTGGACGGCGCTGGTCGGCGCCCCCTCGCGGCCTAGCCTGGAGGAGTGCCCGACCGAACGCCCGGACCCCCCACGCATCCCGACGCCGCTGACGCGCCCACCGACGTCGTCGACCCCGACGACGTCGTCGTGCGCCGCAGCCGCCGGCGCACGCGCACGGTGACGGCGTTCCGGGAGGCGGGCCGCGTCGTCGTGGCGATCCCCGCGCACTTCACCGCCGCGCAGGAGCGCGAGTGGGTGACGACCATGTTGGCGCGGCTCGCGCGCAGCGAGCGTCGCCGTCGGCCCAGCGACGCCGATCTCGTGGCGCGCGCCGAGAGCCTGTCGCGGGCCCACCTGGACGGGCGGGCGCGGCCGACGTCGGTCGCGTGGGTCACGACGATGGCCAAGCGCTGGGGCTCGGCGACGCCGAGCACGGGGAGATCCGCCTGTCGCACGTGCTGCAGGGCGTGCCGGAGTGGGTGCTCGACGGCGTGCTCGTGCACGAGCTCGCGCACCTGCTGGAGCCGGGACACGGTCCGGGCTTCCAGGCGCTCGCCTCGCGCTATCCCCGCCGCGCCGAGGCGGACGCGTTCCTCGACGGCATCAGCTGGGCGCGCCGCCACGGTGTGGAGTCGGAGGCCTGAACCGCGTCACTCCTTCGGGTCGGCGCCCGTGTCCCCACCGTCGCCGGACCCGCCGTCGAGCAGGTCGGCCAGCGCGGCGTCCATCTCGGCGTCGGCGGCGCGGGCCTGTTCGCGCCGCGCCGTGAACGTCGTCGGCTGGTCGAGGTCCTCGGCGGTCGGCAGGAGGTCGGGGTGCTCCCAGACGCTCTCGCGGGCCTCCGCGCCGCCCTCGGACACGAGGGTGGCCATGAGGGTCGCGGCCTCGCGCAGGCGCTTCGGTCGCAGCCGCAGCCCCACCAGCGTGGAGAACACGTGCTCGGCCGGTCCGCCGGCGGCCCGACGGCGCCGCATCATCTCGCGCAGCGGCACGCCGTGCGGGAGGTGCGGGGCGACGGCGCGGGCCGTGACGTCCTCGACCCACCCCTCCACGAGGGCGAGCGCGGTCTCGAGCCGCTGCAGCGCGCCGTCCTGCTCCGGGGTGACCGAGGGGGCGAAGACGCCGCCGGACAGCGCCTCGCGCAGCGCGTCGGGGTCGCTCGGGTCGATGCTGCGCACCGACTCCTCCATGCGCTCGAGGTCGATGGTGATGCCGCGGGCGTACTCCTCCACGAGGCCGAGGACGTGGGCCCGCAGCCACGGCACGCGCGCGTAGAGCCGGGCGTGGGCGCTCTCGCGCACCGCGAGGAACGCGAGCACCTCGCCGTCCTCCGCCTCCAGCCCCTCGGCGAAGTCGGCGACGTTGCGGGGCACCAGCGCGGTGCCGGGGGTCTCGAGCAGCGGCAGCCCGGTGTCGCTGGACCCGAACACCTCGCGCGCCAGCGTGCCCGCGGCCTGGCCGACCTGCAGCCCGAACACCGAGCTGCCGAGGCTGCGCAGCATCGTCGCCGGATCCCCCATGCCACCGGGGAGCGCGCCGTCGGGCAGCCCGCCCAGGCCGCTCGGGCCACCCATGAGCCCCTCGCCCGAGGTGAGGACCTCGGCCAGCGCCTCGGAGACCGAGGAGGCGACCGGGCCGGTGAGGCGCTTCCACGTCTCGAGCGTCGCCTCGACCCACTGCGCGCGGCTCCACGCCGACCGAGCCCCGCCCGCGGGCGCGAGGTCCGTGGCGGCGTCGAGCCACAGGTCGGCGACGCTGAGCGCGGAGGTGACGCGCGCGCCGTCGGCCGCCGTGACGCTCGGGTCGCCGCCCTGGTGCGCGGTCTGGCGCGCGACGTCGTGCGCCAGCGTCCAGTTCACCCCGCCCTCGGCCGGGGTCGTCATGAGGCGCTGGACCTGCGCCATCATCGCCTGCATCGCGGCGGGGTCCTGGCTCATCCCGGCGGCCTTCGCCATCTGCGAGGGGTCGAGACCGGCGGACTCCAGGGCCTCCACGGCCTCGCGCGCGCCCTCGTCGCCCAGCATCGGGCGCAGCATGCGCTCCCAGGTGGCTCGCGCCCGCGCCGCGTCGTCGTCGCCGGTGCCGTCAGCGCCGTGGTGATCGCTCGGGTGATCGCTCATGGGAGCCGCCTTCGTCGAGGTGTCGCAGGCGGGACGCCCGCCCGATCAACGTAACGCCGACCCCGGCGCGCCCGGGCGGATCGACGTCCGCTTTCGCTGACGGCGCAGCCGCGCACGGGCTGCGAGAATGACGCCGTGAGCACGCCACGCCAGCCCCCGGAACCCGCCCGTCCCGGGTCCGTGCGCACCTTCGATCCGTTCCCGGCCCCCGTGCGCGCGTGGGAGCGGGTCCCGGCCGCCGCGTTCGTGCTCGGCCTCGTGCTCGCGCTGCTGCTCCTGCTGTGCGTGCTGGTCCCGGCGCCCTACGCCGTGCGGATGCCCGGCCCCACGGTCGACACCCTCGGCGAGGTCGACGACGTCCCCCTCATCACGATCCACGACGCCGAGACCTACCCGACCGACGGCGAGCTGCGCCTGACCACCGTGTCGGTCGCCGGCGGCCCCGGCTACCCGGTCTCCGTCGGCAACGTGCTGCGCGGCTGGCTCAACCCGGCCGTCTCGGTCGTGCCGCGCGAGGCCGTCTTCCCCGACGGCGAGACGCGCGAGGAGGCGGACGAGCGCTCCCAGGCGCAGATGACCTCCTCGCAGACGTCGGCGACGGTCGCGGCCCTCGAGGCGCTGGACTACGAGGTTCCCGCCGACCTCCTGGTCGCGGGCGTGGTGGAGGACGGCGCGGCACACGGCGTGGTGGCCGAGGGCGACTCCGTCGTCGCGATCACGGTCGGCGGCGAGCGGACCGACGTCGCCTCCTTCTCCGCGCTGACCGACGTGCTGCGCGCGACGCCGCCGTCGACCGCGGTCGTCCTCACCGTCCGGCGCGACGACGCCGACGTCGACCTCGACCTCACCACGGGCGACGACGGCGAGGGCGGCAGCACCCTCGGCGTCCTGCTCGACCCGGCCTACACCTTCCCGGTCGACGTGGACATCGAGATCAGCAACATCGGCGGCTCCAGCGCCGGCACGATGTTCGCGCTCGGGATCATGGACCGGCTCACCCCCGGGGACGCCACGGGCGGCCGCTCGATCGCCGGCACCGGGACGATGGACCTCAGCGGCGACGTCGGCCCCATCGGCGGCATCGTGCAGAAGATGAACGGATCGGTGCGCGACGGCGCCGAGTACTTCCTCGCCCCGGCCGACAACTGCGGCGAGGTGGTGGGGCACGTCCCTGACGGATTGACCGTGTTCCGGGTGGCGACGCTCGAGGAGGCGTGGACCGCCGTGCAGGCCATCGGCGCGGACGACACCGCGGGTCTACCCTCCTGCTCATGACGCGTGCACCGCTGGACTGGACCTCGCTCCTGCTGACGCAGCTGACGTGGCACTGGGACGCCCAGCTGCGACCGCGCCTCGAGGGCCTGACCGACGAGGAGTACCACTGGCGCCCCGCGGCGGACTCCTGGTCCCTCGTCCGTGAGGGCGAGGGCGACGCCCCGATGGCCGTCGGCGCGGGGGAGTGGAAGCTCGAGTTCGGCATCCCCGAGCCGGAGCCCGCCCCGGTCACGACCATCGCGTGGCGCCTGAACCACCTCCTGGTCGGGGTGTTCGGCGAGCGCAGTGCGAGCCACTTCGGCGGCCCGCCCGTGACCTACCGGACCTACGACTACCCCGGAACGGCGGCCGACGCGCTCGCGCGGCTCGACGAGGCGCAGGCGTTCTGGCGCGACGGCGTCGCCGGGCTCGACGACGCGGCGCTCGCGGCCCCGTGCGGCGAGGACGGCTTCGAGCAGGACCCGATGGCCGCGCTCGTGCTCCACATCCACCGTGAGGTCATCCACCACGGCGCCGAGATCGCGCTGCTGCGCGACCTGTACCTGCGCCGCGGCTGACGGCAGGTCGCGGACCCCCTCCTACTCCAGCGTCGCGCCGAGCGCCGCGACCAGTCCCGGAACGGTGTCGGGTCCACCGACGACCTGGTCAGCGGTGTCGTGGGTCCGGGCGCGCAGCGCGCACCACGACTCGCCCGTGCGCAGGACGCCGACGGCGATGCGCACGTCGCGCGCCTCGGGGTGAGCGCTGAGCGCCTCCACGGCTGCGCGGGAGTCGGCGTCGGCGGCGTCGCCGTTCGCGAGCTCGGCCTCCACGCTCGGCGGCACCACGAGGCGTTCGACGACGACGGCGGCCCCGTCCACCGCGTCCGGCCACGCCAGCTGCGCCAGCAGGTCCTCGAGCGAGTCCGCGTTCGGCAGACCCTCCTGCTCGACGGCCGTGAGGTGATCGGGGTCGCCGCCGTCGTCCGGCAGGACGGAGGCGAGCGAGGGGTCCGCCGCGAGCGCGTCGGCCGTGCGCACGAGGGCGAAGACGCGCACCGGGGCGTCCCAGCCGTCGGCGGCCACGTGCTGCTCGGTCTCCCGGACGCCGCGGGCGAGGGCGGCGGTGCGGGCGGCGGTGGTGTCGTCTGCCTGCTCGGGGGTCGTCATGACTCGATCATGGCACCCCGCGAGACGCCGTTCGACGCGCCTCCGGGGGCCGCGGCCCCTGTGGGAAACTTGGGGGAGCCGGTGGACGTTGTCCCTCGTGAGGCGAGGCGACCGTCGTCGTCGACGACTCCTCCGCTCCGCACGACCTCTCTGCCCCGAACCGAAGGTGCCACCTCGTGACCACCGCAGCACCGGCCAAGCCGGCTCGCCGCCGCCGCTCCCCGCTCGCTCCGACGCTCCTCATCCTCGCCGCCCTGCTGGTGGCCCTGTTCGCCTCGTCCGGCCTCGTCACCGAGTGGCTCTGGTACAGCCAGCTCGACGTGACGCAGGTGCTGCGCACCGAGTGGATCACCCGCACGATCGGTTTCGCCGCCGGTGCCCTCGTGCTCGGCGGGGCGACCTGGCTCAACCTCTGGCTGGCCCACCGCAACCGCCCGGTCTACGCGCCGGCCACGCCGGAGCAGCGCAACCTCGACCGCTACCGCGAGGCGGTCGAGCCGCTGCGCCGGGGCGTGCTCATCGGTGCCCCGATCCTGCTGGGCCTGTTCGGCGGCCTCGCCGTCTCGAGCCAGTGGCAGACGTTCCTGCTCGCCCTCAACGGCGAGTCCTTCGGCCAGAACGACCCGCAGTTCGGCATGGACCTGTCGTTCTTCATGTTCACGCTGCCGGCGCTGCGGTTCGGCGTCTCCTTCCTCATGGCGGTCACGTTCATCTCGGCCATCGCCGCGGTGGTGACGCACTACCTCTACGGCGGCCTGCAGGTCGGCCAGGGCCCGCACGTCAGCCCCGCCGCCCGCATCCACCTGGGTGTCGTAGCGACGCTGTTCGCGCTCCTCATCGCCGCCTCGTACTGGCTGGACCGGTACTCGCTGCTGGCGCAGGAGGGCGACCGGTTCGACGGCGCCGCCTACACCGACATCTCGGCCGTGCTGCCGGGCCGCGAGATCCTCGCGATCATCGCGATCGTCGTCGCCGGCCTGTTCGTGGTCGCCAGCGTGCGCGGCACGTGGCGGCTGCCCGCCGTCGCCGTCGCGCTGATGGTCGTGGCGGGCCTCGTGGTCGGCGGCATCTACCCGGCGCTCGTGCAGCGCTTCCAGGTGGTGCCGAACCAGCAGTCGCTCGAGCGTCCGTTCATCCAGCGCAACATCGACGCGACGCTGGCGGCCTACGGGCTGCAGGACGTCGAGACGATCGACTACGCCGCGACCACCACGGCGGAGGCCGGCGCGCTGCGCGAGGACGCCGAGGCCACGGCGAGCATCCGCCTCATGGACCCGACGATCGTCTCGCCGACGTTCCGCCAGCTGCAGCAGATCCGCCAGTACTACTCCTTCCCGCAGGACCTCTCGGTCGACCGCTACGACCTGGACGGCAGCGGCACCACGTCCGACACCGTGATCTCGGTTCGCGAGCTGAACCTCGACGGCCTCGCCGCCGGTCAGCGCAACTGGACGAACGACCACACGGTCTACACGCACGGCTTCGGCGTCGTGGCCGCCTACGGCAACTCGCCCGGCGCGGGCGGTCAGCCCGAGTTCCTCGAGGGCGGCATCCCCAGCTCCGGCGAGCTCGGCGATTACGAGCCTCGGATCTACTTCGGCAAGGAGTCGCCCGAGTACTCGATCGTCGGCGCGCCCGAGGGCACGGACCCGTGGGAGGTCGACTACCCCTCGGACGAGGAGGAGGGTGAGGTTCTCTCGACCTACACCGGTGACGGTGGCCCGGTCATCTCCAACCCGCTGCTGCGGGCGTTCTACGCGCTCCGCTTCGGAAGCCAGGAGATCCTCTTCTCCGACCGTGTGACCAACGAGTCGCAGGTCCTCTACGACCGCGACCCGCGCGTGCGCGTGGAGAAGGTCGCGCCGTTCCTCACGGTCGACTCGCAGACGTACCCCGCCGTCATCGACCAGGACGGCGACGGCGTGGGCGAGGTCGTGTGGATCGTGGACGCCTACACGACGTCGAACTCCTACCCCTACTCCGCGCGCCAGGCGCTCGAGGAGGCGACGCTCGACTCGACCCTCGTGGACGCCAACGGCAACCCGCTGACGGTCACGCAGATGCCGGAGTCGGTCAACTACATCCGCAACTCGGTCAAGGCCGTGGTCAACGCCTACGACGGCAGCGTCACGCTGTACCAGTGGGAGGAGGCCGACCCGGTCCTCGAGTCCTGGAAGAGCGTCTACCCCGACCTGGTGCGCCCGATGTCGGAGATGTCCGGCGAGCTGATGAGCCACGTGCGCTACCCCGAGGACATGTTCAAGGTCCAGCGCGAGCTGCTGAACACCTACCACGTCACGGACGCGGGCCAGTTCTTCGCCGGGTCGGACTTCTGGCGCACGCCGGAGGACCCGACCGAGGAGGGCACGGTCAACCAGCCGCCGTACTACCTCACGCTGCGGATGCCGGAGGAGGAGACGTCGTCCTTCTCGCTGACGACGTCGTTCATCCTCGACGCCGACAACCGCAACGTCCTGCGCGGGTTCGCGGCCGCGGCCGGTGACGCCGGGGACGAGGACGGGGTCAAGGCCGAGGGCTACGGCAAGATCCGGCTGCTCGAGCTGCCGGGCGGCTCGGCCATCCCCGGCCCCGGCCAGGTGCAGAACAACTTCGACACCGACCAGCAGGCGGCCCAGACGCTCAACATCCTCGACCAGCAGGGTTCGGAGGCCGTGCGCGGCAACCTGCTCACGCTGCCCGTGGGTGGCGGTTTCCTCTACGTGCAGCCGGTGTACGCGCAGGCGTCCGGCGGTACGCAGTACCCGCTGCTGCGCTACGTGCTCGTGGCGTTCGGCGACCGCATCGGCTTCGCCACGACTCTGGACGAGGCGCTGGACCAGGTGTTCGACGGCGACTCGGGCGCCTCGGCCGGCGACGCCGGCACGAACCCCGACGTCGAGGTCGAGCCGGTCGACCCGACCGACGACCCGAGCGACCAGCCGACGGACGAGCCGACCGAGCAGCCGACCGAGGAGGGGTCGGCCACGCCGCCGCCCGCTCCGGCCGGCACGCCGCAGGAGCGGCTCGACACCGCGCTGAACGACGCGCAGGCCGCGCTGACCGCGAGCCGCGAGGCCCAGGTCTCGGGCGACTGGGCCGCGTACGGCGAGGCGCAGTCGGACCTCGACGACGCCATCCAGCGCGCGATCGCCGCGCAGGAGGAGATCGACGGCGGGGCCTGAGTCCGGCTGATCGATCGTCGCTCCACCACCGGTCCGGGCCGGGTGGCCGCCTCGCGTGAGGCAGGTCACCCGGCCCGGATTTGGCTTCCGGGAGGGCCCCGCGTAGAGTGGAATCACCGACGCGGGGTGGAGCAGCTCGGTAGCTCGCCGGGCTCATAACCCGGAGGTCGCAGGTTCAAATCCTGCCCCCGCTACTTCGAGAAGTAGCAGCACGAAGGCCCGGACCAGACGGTCCGGGCCTTCGTCGTTCTCCAGTGCCGCAGACGGGGTGACGGCGCCGCGGGACCCCCGTGACGCCGTCGCCCGCTGCTCAGACGACGCGCAGCGCGCGCCCCGCGCGGGCGTCGACCACCTGCCCGTCGCGCCACGCCGCCCGGCCCTCGAGCCACACGCCCGTCACACCGGTCGCGAGCTGCCGCGGGTCGGCGTACGTCGCCCGGTCGGTCACCGTGGCGGGGTCCAGCAGCACGAGGTCGGCCACGGCTCCCTCGCGCAGCACGCCGCGGTCGGTCAGCCCCACCACGCGCGCCGGGCGCGCCGCCAGGTGCTCGACCGCCTCGGGCAGCGTCAGCACCCCGAGCTCGCGGACGTACCTGGCCAGGTAGCGCGCGAACGTCCCCCAGCCGCGCGGGTGCGGGCGATCGCCGACGAACAGGCCGTCGGACCCGCCGCAGTGGCCGGGGTCGCGCATCATCGTGCGCACGTTCGCCTCGTCACCCACGTGCATGAGGATCGTGGTGGCGAGGTCGTCGGCCACCACGAGGTCGAGCGCGACGTCGGTCGGGTCCTGCCCCCGCATCGCCGCCACCTCGGCCACCGAGTGCCCGACGGCGCCGGCCAGCTCGGCCCGCCCGACACCGGCGATCTCGATGGCCGACCAGTCCACGGGGACGAGGTGCGCGCCGTCGGACTCCCCGTTCTCGAGCGCGCGGGCGATCCGGGCGCGCACGGTCGCGTCCGCCAGCCGCGCCAGGAGCGCGTCAGGACCGCCCGCGCTGGCCCACCCGGGCATCAGCGCCGCGAGGGTGGTGCCTCCGGCCAGGTAGGGGTAGGTGTCCATCGTGACCTCGACACCTTCGGCCCTGGTCGCCTCGAACAGCGCCAGGAGCTCGTCTGCACGCCCGGCGTTCACGGGGAAGTTCATCGTCGCGTGCGCGAGGTGGATCCGGCAGCCGCTGCGCCGTCCGACCTCGAGCGCCTCCGTGTACGACTCCAGCGCGCTCGACCCGTAGCCACGCGTGTGCGGGCTCCAGAAGCCCCCGCGTCCGCGACGACCCGCGCCAGGTCGATGAGCTCCTCGGTGTCGGCGTACATCCCCGGGGCGTAGGTCAGCCCGCTCGACATCCCGACGGCTCCGGCCGCCAGCGACTCCGCCAGGAGCGCACGCATCGACGCACGCTCGGCCCCGGTCGCCGGGCGGTCGGCGCTCCCGACCGTCAGCAGCCGCAGGTTCCCCTGCGGGGCGAGCACGGCGGCGTGGGTCGAGCCGCCCCGGTCGAGCACCGCGAGGTACTCCGCCATCGTGCGCCAGGAGATCTCCGGCAGGTCCCCGTTCCACCCGCGGATCTGCCGGCGCACCTGAACGAGCGCGGCGTCGTCGAGCGGGGCGTAGCCGATGCCGTCCTGCCCGATCACGCGCGTGGTCACCCCCTGGGCGAGCGAGGCGGCGGCGTGCACGCCGCTCACGTGGTCGAGGTCGGCGTGCACGTGCATGTCGACGAAGCCCGGCACGAGCGTGAGCCCGTCGGCCACGACGTGCTCGCCCCGGGGCTCGAGGCCGGGCGCCATCGCCGCGACGCGGCCGTCGCGCACGTGCACGTCGCAGCGGCGCGCGGCCGAGCCCGTGCCGTCCACGACCTCGGCACCGGTGATCGTCAGCTCCATCGGGGTCTCCATCGTCGTCGCTCTCCTCAGAAGTACGTCTCGACGGCGCCGGTCACGGCCGGTCGCTCGGCCGCCGCGTCGTCGATCAGCGGCACGAGCCGCCACCGGTCCAGGGCCGTGCACGGGTGACTCAGACCCAGGCGCACGACGTCGCCCACCGCGAGCTCCTCGCCGGGCGTGCGCAGGAACGCGTGCTGGTCGTTGAGCGCGCTCACGTGCCCGGCGAGCGGGCGGACGCCGCCGTCGGCCGCGTGCACCAGCTGCGGCACCGGCAGCCCGAGGTCGCTGCTGAGATCGCGCTTCCCGGCGTCGAGCACCGCGAGGTGCGGCTCCGGCGTCGAGAGCACGCGGGCCCAGCCGTGGATCGCCGCGCGCAGCGGGTCCGCGTCGTGACTCAGGGGCGAGACCTCGCGGTAGTGACCGTCGTCGTGCACCTGCGCGGCGCCCGGGCGCAGCAGGACGAGGGTCCCGGGGTCGAGGGCGGTGGCTCCGCCCAGCTCCTGCGCCACGACGTCGAAGAACGTGCTGCCCGAGGCGGTGAGGATCGGCTGCGGGTGCTCCATCCGCGCCACCAGCTCGTGGTGCAGCGCGCGCAGCTCGCGGCACCAGGCGCGCACGCGTTCGAGCGAGGCGGGGGAGCGGTCGCCGGCCAGCGCACCCTCGTACCCGCCGGTGCCGGCCAGTCGCAGGTGGGGGAGGCGAGCACGGCGTCCGCGACGGCGATCGCCACCTCCCGGGTCCGCGCGCCCGTGCGGCCGCCGTCGCCCCCGAGGTCGACGAGGACGTCGAGCGAGCCGCCGACCGCGGCGCACGCGTCGTGCGCCGCGCGGACCGCGGCCGTCGAGTCGCACCACAACCGGACGCGGTCGCGCTCCGCGCCGGCGAGCCACCGCAGCAGCGCGGGGTCGGTGACCTCGTTGGCGACGAGCACGCGGGGGACGCCAAGGGTGAGGGCCACCTGCGCCTGCCAGCCGGTGGCCACCGTGACGCCCCACGCGCCCGCGTCCAGCATCATCTGCCACAGGGCCGGGGCCATCGACGTCTTGCCGTGCGGGGCGAGCTCGACGCCGGCGCCCGCCGCCCACGCGGCCATCCGGGCCGTGTTGTGGGCCAGGGCGCCGGCGTCCAGCGTGAGCAGCGGCGTCGCGAGGTCGCCCAGGTGCAGTCCCGCCGTGCCGACGTCGTCGACACGGGTGCCCCAGAGGCTCGCCGGGAACGACTTGTGGTGCGGGCCGACCGTGGACCCACCGGTGGCGCTCACGCGGAGGCGAGCTGCACGACGTCGCCGTCGATCGCACCCTCGCGCCCGAGCACCCGGCTCGTCACGACGGCGGGGCGCTCGCCCCGGGCGGCCAGCGCGTGCCACGCCTCGAAGATCGCGCCGCCGGGGGCGAGCGCGGTGCGGCTGCGCGGGCGGTCGGCGTCGTCCACCTCGACCACGACGGCGGTGGTGCGCGGCGCGGGCGACGGCGTCCCCGTCGCGCGCGCCCCGGCGACCATCTCGGCGAACGCGTCGCCGACCGGCTTGCGGCGGTTGTCGGTGTCCAGGAGCCCGAGGGAGTACTCGAGGTCCTTGTAGTCGCCGAGGTCGCGCGAGACGTCGTGCGAGCACCACCAGGTGACGCCGTACAGGCCCTCGGTGTCGAGCGCGGCCTCCACCGTGCGGCGCGTGAACTCGGGCATCTCCTCGGGCGCGAGGTTGAGCGAGGGGGCGCCCACCTCCTGCAGCCAGATCTTCCGGTCGGCGTCCGTGGCGAAGGCGCGCGCCATCTCGATCATCCACTCGGCGTGCCGCACGGACTCGCTCGACAGGGCGCCGTAGCGCTTCGCGGTGCCGTTGAAGATCCAGGAGTGCACGGTCGTGACGTCGCCCAGGCGCGCGGCGTGCACCGGCAGGAACGGGTGCTCGTCGCGGTACCAGAGGTGGTCGTTCTCGCTGTGGGTGATGACGTGGCGGGGATCGGCGTCGCGCGCGCCGGCGAGCAGCGACCGCAGCCAGTGCTCGACCTGGTCGCTCGTGGCCGGCATCGCGTCCGGGTTCGGCGGCTGGAACTGGTTGACCTCGTTGCCGAGCGTGAGCCCGAGCAGGTTCGGGGCGTCGCGCACGACGTCGTAGACGGCGCCCACGAGCGCGGCCTGCGCGTCGATCGCGGGCTGGTCGGTGAACATGTTGCCGCGGTGCCAGTTCACGAGCCACGCCGGCACGAAGTCGAAGCCGGACATGTGGCCCTGGATCACGTCGACCGCGACGTCGAGCTCGAACTCCGCCGCGACGTCGGTCACGAGGCGGATGTCCTCCAGCGCCCGCTGCCGGATCAGGGTGCGGTTCGGCTGCAGCGTGGGCCACAGCGGGAAGACGCGCACGTGGTCGAGACCCATCGCGGCCAGCGCCTCGAAGTCGCGGCGCACGACGTCGGCGTCCACCGCCATCCACTGGAACATCCAGTCCTTCGACGGGGTGTAGTTGGCGCCGAAACGGGGCAGGGACATGGTTCTCCTCGGGTGGGGCGGTGCCGCCGGAGGGCGGCCGTGGTGCGGGACGGGGCGTGCCGGCGGGCGGCGGACGCGGGGGAGGGGCTAGGTGGTGGCGGGTGCGGGTCCGGTGGACTCGCGAACGACGAGGCGACGACCGGGGACGACGACGGAGGCGACCTCCTCGCGTCGCACGAGCCGCGCGACGAGGTCGACGACGGTGCGTGCACTGGTCTCGACCGGGGCCTCGAGCGCGGTCAGCCGGGGGCGCACGAGCTCGCTCACGAAGGAGTCCTCCCACGCGATGACCGAGACGTCGGCGGGGACGCTGACACCGAGCTCGGGTGCGTGGGCGACGAGCTCGGTCGCCATCACCTCGCTGTCGACGACGAGGGCCGTCGCCCCGCGGCGCGCCTCGAGCGTGGCGCGGACGGGGTCGGGAGCGTCGTCGGGCCAGTGCAGCAGCACGGTCTCGATGTCGCGACGGCGCGCGGCCCGCGTGAACTGCTCGGCCCGGGAGACTTCGTGGGCGAGCGCGTGGCCGGTGCCGACCCTCGCCACCACCCGGTGGCCCAGGTCCGCCAGGTGGTCGAGGACGGCCTCGAGCGCGGCCTGGTCGTCGAGGGTCACGGCCGGCACGCTCGACCCGGCGGGCGGCGATCCGAGCACGACGGCGGGGGCGCGGAGCTCCTCCAGCAGCGCCAGCCGGGGGTCCGAGCGCCGGACGTCGACGAGCACGAAGCCGTCGACGCGCTGCTCGTTCCACCACTGCCGGTAGACGCCGAGCTCGCCCTGGGGCGGCACGACGGTCAGCGACAGGGACCAGCCGATCTCGGCCAGGGGCGCGGTCAGGCCCGCCAGGAGGCGGACGAAGAACGGGTCGCGCTCGAAGGAGTCGTGATCGCGCGCCACCACCAGACCCAGGCTGCGACCCGCCGAGCCGGACACGCGCCGGCTCGCGACGTTGGGGCGCCAGTTCAGCTGGTCGGCGGCGGCCATGATGCGTTGCGCGGTGGCGGCCGAGACGTTCGGTCTGGCGTTGAACGCGTGCGAGACGGCCGACGGCGAGACCCCGGCGAGCCGCGCGACGTCGGCGATCGTGGGGCGCCGGGTCGGGGTGGTGGTGCGCACGGCAGGGCTCGCACCCAACCCCGCACCCGCGGTCGCTCCGCTCATGCTGACGCCCTCCGGCCCTCGTGGTCGTGGCGGTCGGATCCCCGCCCTGCGTTCGTCAATCTATGGTGTTGACGGTGCGATGTAAAGCGGTATACGTTCCATCGCATCGCGTTTGTGAAGCGGTATACATCGACCCCCACCGCAGGAGGTTCCACGGTGACTGCCCAGGTGAGCCGACGCGCCGTGCTCGGCGCCGGACTGCTCGTCCCGTTCCTCGCGGCGTGCGACGCCGGATCGCTGATGCCCGCCTCGAGCGCCCCCGGGACCCTGGTGGTGCACTCGCAGTTCGCCGGCGCCGTCGCGGGGGCCGACGTCTTCCGCCGCATCGTCGCGCGGTACCAGGAGCGCACCGGTCGCAGCGTCGCGACGCTGAGCAACGGGTCCGACCTGCCGATCGTGTTCGAGACCTCGGTGCTCGCGGGCAAGGAGGCCGACGTCGCGATCGTGAACATGATGGGCAAGACCCTCGCGTGGACCGGTGCCGGTGCCACGGTCGACGTGTCCGACCTGCTGCGGCAGTGGGGTCTGGACTCGCGCATCGAGCCGGGCGCGATCTCCGAGTGGTCCGACGGTCAGGGCGGCTGCGCGCCTTCCCGTACTCGCGGACCAACTGGCCCGTCGCCTACAACACCGGCCTGCTCGCGGAGGCCGGCGTCGACATCCCGACGACCGCCGACGAGCTCATCGCCACCGCGGACGCCCTGCGCGCGATCGGTGCGGGTCCGGTCGCGATCGGCGGCTCGGACTGGACCGGCCAGAAGCTCTTCATGCAGATCCTGCAGGCCTACCTGACGCCCGAGGAGGCGGCGGACGTGTTCGCCTCGGGCCGCTTCGGCGACAGTGCGGGTGCGATGGCCGGGATCCAGCACTTCGTCGACCTGCGCGACGCCGGCGTCTTCGTCGACAACGCGCAGGGGTTCACCTCCGACTCGATGCTCACGCAGTACTCGACCCGGAGCAGCGCCGTGATGTCCTCGATGTCCTCCGCCCTCGCCCTCGTCTCGCCGGAGCGCGCGGCCGAGACGACGATCGGCGGCTGGCCCGTGCCCCCGGGGGCCGTGCTGACCCAGCCGAGCGTGATCCAGAGCTTCAACGGACTGGGCATCTGGATCAGCGACAACGGTGCCGAGAAGCTCGACCTCGTCCGCCCGTTCGTCGAGTGGATGTTCAGCGAGGAGGTCGTGGCGGAGTTCATCCTCGAGTCCGGCCGCGACCTCAACGCCGTCACCGAGACGCGCTCGGAGAACCACCCGCTGGTCGCGCAGGCGCAGGACCTCATGGCGAGCGGCACGGTCGACCCCGTGATCCTGCCCGACCTGCTGATCCCCGACGTCGTGTTCGAACCCCTGACGCAGGCGACAGCAGGTGCGTTCGGCCCCGGCGCGAGCGCGGACCGGATCGTCGACCTGCTCCAGAACGCCTACCGCAACGCCTGACGCGCCCGCGCCGCAGCACATCAGCACTGCAGCGCAGGAGCCCAGCAGACCCGACCGCAGCACGCCTGCGCCCCGAAGGAGACACCGATGGCCGCCGTACTCGAGGTTCCGCGGGGCTCGGCGCCCCGCGGCGCGCGCCCCGCGGCGCGCACCCGTCCGGGCGTGCGGGAGAGGTTCCCCGGGCTCGCGATCCCGGCGCTCGCCTGGTACGCGATCTTCACCATCGGCCCCGTCGTGGCGATGGTCGTCATCGCGATGCTGCGCTGGCCCGGCATGCTCGAGACGCCGACGTTCACGGGCGGCGGCAACTTCGCCGCCGTGTTCGCGGACCCGACGTTCGCCGACGCGGTGCGCAACACCGCCGTCCAGCTGGTCCTCAGCCTGCCGCCGATGATCGCGCTGGCGTTCCTGCTGGCGTTCTACGTCGTGCAGCGTCCGCGCGGCCACCGCGTGCTGCGGTACGTCCTGTTCATCCCGGCGCTGATCTCGGCGCCCGCGACCGCGCTGGTCTTCTACGCGCTGCTCAACCCCGACGGTCTGGTCAACGGCGTGCTGCGCATCGTGGGCCTGCCCGGCGACCGTGCCTGGCTCGCGGACCCCACGACGGCCCTGGGTTCGCTCATCGCGCTGACGCTGTGGAGCGGCATCGGCTACTCCGCCGTCCTCATCGCCGCGCGGCTCGACTCGGTCGACGACGAGGTGGTCCAGGCGGCCCGCATGGACGGCGCCGGCCGGGGTCGGCTCGCCTGGGGCATCTACTGGCCCATCGCGCGCGACTTCATCGGCGTCGTCACGATGCTGCAGTTCCTCGCGATCCTGTTCAGCTCCGCCCAGAACGTCCTGCTGCTCACGCGCGGCGGTCCGGGCACCGCGACCACCACGCTCTCCTACCTCATCTACCAGCGCGCGTTCGTCGACGCCGACCTCGGCGCGAGCCAGGCGATCGGCGTCGTGCTGTTCGTGCTGGGTCTGATCGGGATGCTCGCCATCCGCCGGTTCCTGCGGGCGACGTACTGATGGGCCGCCCGACCCCGCACCCCGAGCCCGCTGCGACCGCCGCACCCCGCTCGGCTCGTCCCACCCGACCCACGTCTGGAGCGCAGCGATGACGCAGACCGTCGCCCCCACCCCCGCCGCGGCCGGGACCGCGCTGCCGGCCACCGCGCCGTCGCCCTCACCCTTCCGTCGGCGCCGCATCCGCCAGGGCCTCGGACTCGGGCACGCCGCGAGCGGCGTGCTGGCGTGGGTCTACGCCGCCATGCTGGTGGTGCCCTTCTACTACTTCATCGTCTCGAGCTTCAAGAGCAACGACGAGATCTTCGCCGACCCGCTCGGGCTGCCCTCGAGCTGGTCGCTGGACAACTTCACGACGGCGATCGACAGCGCCGACCTCGACCTCGCGATCGTCAACTCCGTGCTCGTGACCGGAGGCGGGCTGCTGCTGACGCTGTTCCTGGCCGTGCCGGCGAGCTTCGCCCTCGCCCGCACGACGGGCCGCGCCGGGCGCGTGATGGAGCGGCTGTTCGCGATGGGGTTCCTCATCCCGACGTTCGCAGCGCTGTTCCCGACGTTCCTGCTCGCGGCCACGCTCGGGCTCTTCCACACCCGCACGTTCCTCATCTTCCTGCTGCCGGCGACGGCGATGCCGCTCTCGGTCGTGATCCTCACGCAGTTCATGCGCACCATCCCGCGCGAGCTCGAGGAGGCGGCCTCGATGGACGGTGCCACACCGCTGACGGTGCTGCGGCACGTCTACCTGCCCATCTGCGTCCCGGGCATCGCGACGGTGGTGCTGCTGAACTTCCTGTCGTTCTGGAACGAGTACCTGTTCTCGCTCATCATCATCGGACCGGACCCGGCGCAGCGCACGATCCAGGTCGCGCTGCCGACGCTCCGCCTCGACACCGGCACCGACTACGGCGTCCTGATGGCCGCGACGCTCGTGACGCTGCTGCCGGTCTACCTCGTCTACACGCTGCTGCAGCGCCAGATGCAGCGCGCGCTGCTCTCGGGGGCGGTCAAGGGATGAGCGAGGCGCAGATCGAGCAGCTCGAGAAGGTCGAGCAGATCACCGCCGGCCTCACCGTGCGCGAGAAGGTCGGCCAGCTCAACCAGCGCCTCAAGGGCTGGGAGGCGATCGCCGTCGACGGCGGCCGCCCGCGCCTGACCGACACCCTGCGCGCCGAGGTCGACCGCTTCGGCGGCCTCGGGGCCCTGTACGGCCTGCAGCGCGCCGACCCGTGGTCGGGCCGGAGCTGGCGCGACGGCGTCACGCCCGAGCTCGCGCTCGAGGCGACCGCGCTCGTGCAGGACCACGTCCGCACCCAGGGCAGCAGCGGGCTGCCGGTGCTGTTCGTCGAGGAGGCGCCCCACGGTCTGCAGGCGCTCGGCGGGCACACGCTCCCGGTCAACCTCGCCCAGGGCGCGACGTTCGACACCGACCTCGTGGCGCGCGCCGGAGCGGCCGCCGCCGCGCAGATCCGCGCGCGCGGCATCCACGTCGCGCTGCTGTCCGGCCTCGACATGCTGCGCGACCCCCGCTGGGGCCGCGCGGAGGAGTGCTTCTCCGAGGACCCGCTGCTGAGCGCCCGCATGGTCGAGGCGACCGTCCGCGGTATGCAGCGGGGGTCCCGCCCGGACCCCGGGGACGCGCCCACCGGCACGATCGCGCCCGACGGCGTCGCCGTCGTCGTCAAGCACCTCGCCGCGCAGGGAGCCGGGATCGGCGGTCGCAACGGCTCCGGCGCCCCGCTCGGCCCGCGCGAGCTGCACGAGCTCCACCTGCCGGCCGCGCACGCCGCGGCCCGTGCGGGCGTCGCCGGCTACATGGCCGCCTACAACGACATCGACGGTGTGCCGTGCTGCGGTCACCACGGGCTGCTGACCGGCGTGCTGCGCGAGCAGTGGGGCTGGGACGGTCTCGTGATGGCCGACGGCACCGCGATCGACCGGCTGCGCGACGTCACGCCCGACCCCGCGGCCGCGGCCGCCCTCGCGCTGCGCGCCGGCGTCGACCTGAGCCTGTGGGACGAGGCGTACACGCACCTGAGCGAGGCGCTCGACCGCGGTCTGATCGAGGAGCGCGACCTGGATCGCGCCGTCGCCCGAGTGCTGGGTCTGAAGCAGCGCGTCGGGCTGCTGGACGACGCGCCCACGCCGCCCCCGCCCGCTCCCGACCCCGCGGAGCTCGTCGCGCTCGGCGCGCAGCTGGCCCGCGAGAGCGTCGTGCTGCTGCGCACGCGCGAGGACCTGCTGCCGATCCGGCCGGGCGCACGCGTCGCCGTCGTCGGCCCGAACGCCGACCAGCTGGACGCGCAGCTCGGCGACTACACGCCGCCGCGCCCCGACCCGGACTCGGACGCCTCGACCATCGCCTCCGCGCTGCGCGAGCAGCACGGCGCGGAGCACGTCGTGCACGCGGCGGGCTCCGCGCTCTCGCGCGTCGTGCCCGGAGGGCTGGCGGACGTGGCGCGCGCCGCGGCGGAGGCCGACGTGTGCGTCGTCGTCCTCGGCGGGTCGAGCCGCCGCCTCTACGAGACGGAGTTCGAGGCGAACGGTGCCGCCGTCGGGCGCGACACCGAGATGACCAGCGGCGAGGGCATCGACCTGGCCGACCTCGAGCTCGGTGAGCACCAGCTCGACGTCGCGCGCACGGCCCGCGCGAGCGGCACCCCCGTGATCGGTGTGCTGCTCACGGGCCGGCCGCACGCCGTCGGTGCGTTCGCCCGGCTGTGCGACGCGCTGGTGTTCTCGGCGTTCCCCGGTCCGAGCGGGGGTGAGGCGGTCGCCTCGGTGCTCACGGGGCGCGAGATCGCCTCCGGCCTGCTGCCCGTCACGCTGCCCGGTCGTGCCGGCACCTACCCCGTGGCCCACGACGAACGGCGCGAGACCTCGCGCGGCTACGCCGACGTCGATCCCGCCGAGCGCGTGCTCCTGGGGGCCGGCCTGCGCCCCGCGGGGGTCGAGGTCACCCTCGTGCCGGGCGACATCGCGCTGACGACGGCGGAGCTCGCCGCCGGCGCGGCGGCCGAGGTGGAGGTCGTGGTCCGGAACGCGGGGGAGCGCGCGTGCCGCGTCGCGGTGCCCCTGTACGGCCGGGTGCACCGCTTCGCTGTCCGCCCGCGCGTGCGCCGTCTGGTGGCGTTCCGCTCGATCGAGGTGCCCTCCGGCGCGCAGGAGCGGGTGACGTTCCGTCTCGGGCTGGACGCGCTCGGATCGCGCGAGCACGGCGCCGTCCCCGAGGCGGTCGACCAGGACGTCGAGCTGTGGCTGGCGGGCGAGCACCCGCCGGTGGATGCGGCGGACCGCGTGCGTGTGCGCGTCGGTGCCGGGTGGGTCGCGCCAACGGCGAGGATGGAACCGATGATCACGATGGAGGAGGGCCGGGTGACCCCGCGATGACCTCGACCACCACGACCGGGATCGCCGACCCCGCCGGCGCCGGTGCGCGCCGCCCGGTGCCGCCCGACGTCGAGCACCTGCTCGCCGACGTGACGGGCGAGGTGCGGGAGCGGCTCGGCGACGACGTCGCCGCGATGACCGGTGCCGCGCTGCGCCGCACGCTGGAGCGCACCCTGACCGACGACGACCTCGGCGTCTTCGTCATCACGGGGGACATCCCGGCCATGTGGCTGCGTGACTCCACCACGCAGCTGCTTCCGTACCTGCGGCTCCTCGAGGTCAGCCCGGCGATCGCCGATCTCGTGGCCGACGTCGCTCGCCGCCAGACGTGGCTGCTCGCGCACGACCCCTACGCCAACGCGTTCAACCCCGGACCCACGGGTGCGCGCTACGACCCCGACGACCTGCACACCGACCCGTGGGTCTGGGAGCAGAAGTACGAGATCGACTCGCTCGCGCTCCCGATCCTGCTGGCGCACCGGCTCTGGCGCGCGACCGGTCGCACCGACCACCTCGACGAGCGGGCGCACACGGTCGCGCGCACGATCGTGGCGCAGGTCCGCCTCGAGCAGCACCACGAGGAGCGCTCGCCCTACCGCTTCGAGCGTCCGGGCGCCAAGGCGACCGAGACGCTCGTGCGCGGGGGCCTCGGAGCCCCGACCGCGCCCACCGGCATGACGTGGAGCGGTTTCCGACCCTCAGACGACGCGTGCACCTACGGGTACAACGTGCCGGGCAACCTCGTGCTCGCCCAGGCGCTCGGTCACCAGGCCGAGATCGCGGAGCGGGTCTGGGAGGACGCCGCCCTGGCCTCCGATGCGCGGGCGCTCGCGACGGAGATCTCAGGCGGCGTCGCGCGCCACGGCGTCGCCCGTCACCCGCGCCTGGGTCCCATCTACGCCTACGAGGTCGACGGCCTCGGCGCGCAGCTGCTCATGGACGACGCCAACATGCCGAGCCTGCTGAGCCTGCCGCTGCTCGCGCCCGACGTCATCGATCCGGACGTGACGGCCGCGACGCGCGCGTTCGTGCTGAGCGAGGAGAACCCGTGGTTCTTCTCCGGGAGCGCCGCGAGCGGCGTCGGCAGCCCGCACACCGGGCCGGACCGCATCTGGCCGATCGCGATCGCCGTCGAGGGCCTGACGACCGACGACCTGGACGAGCGCCGGCGCCTGCTCCGCCTCATCCTGGACACCGACGGCGGGACCGGCCACGTCCACGAGGGGTTCGACTCCGACGACCCCAGCCGCTTCAGCCGGCCCTGGTTCTCCTGGGCCGACTCCATGTTCTGCGAGCTCGCGCTCGACACCGCCGAGCGGATCGCACCGCTGCGCGGCACGCGAGCCGCCCGACCCGCCTGACCCGCCCTGACCACCACCGACCGCACGCACGAGCCGCACCGCGGCACGAAGGAGACACCGTGAGCAGGACCGCCGTCCTCACCGACCAGGCCCCCGCGCCCCGCCCGACGCTCTCGCAGGGGTGCGCAGCGGGCCGTTCGTCCAGGTGGCCGGCCAGGGGCCCGCCGACCCGGCGACGGGGGAGTACGTCCACCTCGGGGACGTGCGCGCCCAGACCCGGCAGACGCTGGCCAACGTGCACGCCGTGCTGCGCGAGGCGGGTGCCGACCTCGCGGACGTCGTGATGTTCCGGGCCTACCTGTCCACGCGCGACGACTTCGCAGCGTTCGACGAGGCGTACGGGGCCTACCTCGACGAGCACGACGGCGCCTCGGTGCGCCCCGCGCGCACGACGGTCGTGGTGGGGCTCCCGCACCCCGACATGCTGGTGGAGATCGACGCGCTCGCCGTCGTCGGCTGAGGGCCGCTCCCGCTCGGCAGCACCGAGTCCAGCACCGAGACGCCCGAGGGCCCGGACCGCACGGTCCGGGCCCTCGGGCGTCGCTGCGCGGGTGGCGCCCGGTGTCAGCTCGTGGTGGGGTGCTCGGTCCCGGGGTCGTGGGACCCGTGGTCGGTGCGGATGATCTCGGTCAGCGCCCCGAGGAAGTCGGCGATGACCGCGAGACCCTCCGGCGGGTAGGACTCGACGGCGGCGAGCATCTTGGCGTGCATCGCCCCCAGGGTGTCGCGCACCTCCTTGTCCGAGTGCGCGGTGGTCTGCACGGCGACCGACCGGCGGTCGTCGGGATGGGCCACGCGGACGGCGTACCCGTCCCGCACGAGCCGGTCCACGAGGGTGCTGGCCGACGCCGTCGTGATCGACAGGATGGAGGCGAGGTCCTTCTGCCGCACGACGTCGCCCCGCTACTTGGCGCGCAGCAGGAAGCGGAGCGCGATGAGGTCGGTCTCGCCCATCCCCATCGAGTCGCGCGTGCGCGCACGCATGGCTCGCTCGGCCTCGCGGTACCGCCGCAGGAGCGAGAGCACCTCGACGGGCTCGACCTCGTCCGAGGGGTACCAGTAGCCGGAACGGTGACCGTTCTCGTCCGGCGTGCGCGCCGCGGAGGGGCGCCGCGTGGCGTCGGGATCCGTGGTGGACATCCTGCAACTCTCGTGTATGGTCCTAACAGTTAGGACGACGAACCATTCGACGTTCTACCTTAGACGCCGATCCCCACGCATGAGGAGTCCGAGATGACCACCGCACTGCCGATCGACATCGGTTCCGCGCTTCCCGCACCGGCGGACGACGCCATTCTCGCGCATTCCAGCGCGTGGCGTGAACGCGCCGACCGTGCGGTGGCGGCGGAGGCGCAGCGGCTCGACGGCCTCGCGGCCGTCGCCTCGAGCGACGTGGTGGTCTCGGGTACGCCGGACGCGCTCGAGGTGCGGGTGACGTGCACCCTCGCGAGCGAGATCGTCCCCCTGGACGTGATGCGCGAGCTCGAGGCGCTGCCGGACCGCGTCGCCGGGGCGATCGGTCTCCCGCTCGCCGGTCACCACCTCGACCTCGCGATCGACCAGCACGACGACGTCGTCGCTGCCGCCTGACACCGACCCGACAGGAGACGACCGATGCGCACCCAGCCCACCCGTACCCTCCTCGGCCCCACGACGTCGGGCAGTCGCCCCGACCACGCCTCCGTCACGACGGGGGTGTCCCTCGTCGGCCGTCCGGACCCCGCCGACCTCGCCCGGGTGCTGCACCGCCACACCGCCCTCGGCCGCAGGATCGGTCGGCAGCTGGGCATGACCACGACGTGGGCGACCACCCGCTGGGTCGCCGGTCAGGACCGCGGCACGGTTCTCCCGTCCTTCCAGATCGCGGTTCCGGGCGAGCGGCCCGACCGCGCCGTCGGCGAGGTCGTCATACGCACTCTCGGCCGTCACGGATGGGCCGGTCGACTGATCGCGGATCGTGAGACGTTCCGGGTCGACGCCCGGCGACCGGGGGCGGAGCTGCGCCTGACGGCTCACGATCGCCGCATCCACCTTACGGTCCTGGGCGCGCCCCTCGACCTCGGCCACGACGAGGCACGGCTCGTGCTCGCGGGCGTCTACGAGGACGAGATCGCGGCCTGAGTGCGTCGGGGGCTCGGGGGTCCCTCAGCGCAGGAGCCGGGACATCCGGCGGTCGGCCAACGGGGTCCCGCCCGTCTGGCAGGTGGCGCAGTACTGCAGGCTCCGGTCGGCGAACGACACCTCGCGCACGACGTCGCCGCACACCGGGCAGGGTTGCCCGGCGCGGCCGTGCACGGCCATCCCGCGTCGCTTGGCGTCCTTGAGGTCGGCGGCGGGCCGTCCGGCGGCCTGGGCCACCGCGGCGTCGAGCACCTCGGTCACGGCCGCGGCGAGCCGGGCGACGTCGTCGTCTCCCAGCGACCGTGTCAGCGTGAAGGGTGACATCCGGGCCGCGTGCAGGATCTCGTCGCTGTAGGCGTTCCCGATCCCGGCCACCAGGTTCTGGTCGCGCAGCGCGCCCTTGACCTGCTGGTTGCGGCTGCGGAGCGCCGTGCCCAGGGCGTCCGCGCTCATCTCGCGCACCGGGTCGAAGCCGAGGCTCGCGACGGCAGGGATCTCGGCCGGGTCGGCGACCACGTGCACGGCCAGGCGCTTCCTCGTGCCGGCCTCGGTCAGGTCGAACCCGCTGCCGTCGTCGAACCACAGCCGCAGGGCCACGGGACCGGCCGCGCGACCCATCGGGCGACCCTTCGGCGAGGTGGCCGGCGGCATCTCCTCGCGCCAGCGGAGCCACCCCGCCTTGGCGAGGTGGAGGACCAGGTGGATCTCGGCCGCGTCCGGATCGACCTCGCCCCGCGGCCCGAGCCCGATCGCGAGCCACTTCCCGAACCGCTCGACGCCGGCGACCCCGCGGCCGACGGTGTCGTCGAGCGGGGGTGAGAACGTCTTCAGCGCGCCGATCTGGGCGACGTGCGCGGCGACGACGATGCGGGACGCGGTGCGCTCGCGCAGGTAGCTCCCCAGCGCGTCGACCTCGGGCAGCTCCGGCATGGGCTCACTGTGCCACGCCGCGGCGCGGCCGGGGAGGACCGTCGGAGGAGTCGGGGTGGTCGGAGAATCGCAGCAGCGCGACCGCCAGGACGACGACGCCCACGAGCGCGACGACGGCCGGCCAGGGGCGCCCCGAGCCGGTCACCACTACGGAGACCAGCACGGAGACCAGCACGGCCGCCTGGCCCACGGCCTGGGCGAGGAGGAACGCGGGCGCCCGGCGCCGCACCACCGCGAGCGCCACGAGGCCGTGCGCGGGCAGACCCTCGACGAGCGCCGCCGTCGCGACGACCAGGTGCGTGGTGAGGACGGCGGCGCCGAGGGCGAGGGGTGGGGAGGGCCGGCCTGCAGCACCAGCACGACGACTCCCAGGAGCCACACCGGGGGGCCGAGAGTCCGGGGCAGGGCCACGACGGCGACGCCGGCGAGGACCCCGATCACGAGACCCGACGGTTCGACCCCCAGCAGCACGAGCGTGGCGGCCGCCAGGGCGGCGACGAGCACGCGCAGCACCCAGGCCCGGACGGTCCCTCCGGTCTTCAGCGCCACCCGCGGGCGGCGGTCGGGCGCCGTCACGATCGACCACCGCGCGCGAGGACCGCGAGCCGGGTGCGGGCGTGCGCCGCGACGTCGGGCGTCCCGCCGTCGCCGACACCCGCCGGCAGCGGCGGGTGCCAGGGGACCACCGCGACCCCGGCCCGCGCCATCCGTCGCAGTCGTGCCGACCTCTCCGCCAGCACGAGCCGTGCGGCGAGCACCTCGGTGCGGGCGAGCTCGCCCAGCCGCGGGGGAGCGAGGACGTCGAGGGCGAGCACCCGGTGCCCGGCGGCCGCCCAGAGCTGTGCGGCCTCGGCGGCGTCGTCGTCGAGGAACGTCGAGCAGACGGCGACGAGTGCACCGGCGGGCACCTGGGGCGCCCGGAGCAGCCGACCGGGTTCGCCCGCGGGCGCGCTGCGGGCGAGCGCGTGCGTGAGACGCCGCAGCTGGCGGCGGCCGGTGCCCGGGGGCAGGGGGCGCCGTCGCGCTCCGAGGTCGCTGAGCCCGACGCGGTCGCCCTGCTCGAGGTAGGCCCGCGCGAGGGTGGCGGCGGCGACCCTGGCGGTGTCGAGCGAGGTGGGTTCGAGCTCGTCACCGACGCCGGTGCTGCCACCGGCCCAGGTGCGCACGTCCGCGCCGACGTCGTCGCGCGAGTCGACCACGAGGACGACGGCGGCCTCGGCGAGCGCCTGGGTCCGCCGCACGTACAGCTGCGTCCCGGTGCGGGGGTCCGTGGTGCCGCGCCGCGCCGTCACGCGCCAGTCGATGCGCCGCACCCGGTCGCCCGGGAGGAAGGGCGCGACGTCGCGGAGGTCGTCACCCTCGCCCCGCCGACGCGAGCTGTGCGCGCCCGCGAGGCCGACGAGGTGCTGCGGCAGCGGGAGGTCGCCCAGCGTGGAGGCACCCGGCTCGACGAGGACGCGGTCCGGGGACGCGTCCGCGGGACGGTCTCGAGGCCGCCGGTCGTCGCGACCCAGTCGAGCCGGACCAGCTCGAGCGGCCCGGTGCGCGGCGTGACGACCTCGACGCGCGTCGACGTCCCGGCCGCCAGCAGGGCGTGCGTCGGTCGTCGGTGGGGTTGGCTCAGCCGCACCCGCGCGTCGGCGCCGAGCGGCACCCGCAGGCGAGCGCGGTGGTGGCCGGCCGGTGCGTCCTCCTCGCGCACCAGCTCCACGGGAGCGATCGAGCTCGCCCGACGCCGCACCAGACCGGTCGCCGCTGCCACGAGCACGGGTGTCACCAGGGCCACGACGTCGGCCCGGCCCACGACGACGGCGAGCATCGCGACGGCGCCCGCCACCGCCGTCGTCCACGTCCAGGCGGCGGTGGGTGCCAGGGACGTCGCGGCCCGACGATCGCCGCCGTCCGCCCGCCCGGTCGCCCCGCTCACGTCGTCCACGTCACGTCGTCCCGTTCACGTCGTCCGCCCCCGTCAGCGCGAGGCCGCGGCCGCGGGGCTCGGGACCTCGGTCAGCAGCTGCTCCACCACCGCCGCCGGCGAGACCCCACCGGCCCAGGCCTGCGGCGTCAGGGTCAGCCGGTGGGCGAGCGCGGGCACGGCGACCTGCTTGACGTCCTCGGGCGAGACGTAGCCGCGGCCGTCGAGGGCGGCCAGGGCGCGGGCCACCAGCACGAGCGCCTGCGAGCCGCGGGGTGACGCGCCGACCTCCACCTGCCGGTGCTCGCGCGTGGCGGCGACCAGGTCGACCGCGTAGGCGACGACGTCGCGGTCGACGTCGATCGACTCGACCCCCGCCTGCAGCGCGAGCAGGGAGTCCGGGTCCACGACCGTCCGCACCGGTGCCGCCTCCTGCCGCCGCTCGAGCCGGCGCAGCAGCACCTCGGTCTCGGCGTCGGCCTCGAGGTAGCCGACGGCGAGCCGCACCATGAAGCGGTCGAGCTGCGCCTCGGGCAGGGGGTAGGTGCCCTCGTGCTCGACGGGGTTGGAGGTCGCGATGACGTGGAACGGTGTCGGCAGCGGGTAGGAGGTGCCCTCCACCGTGACCTGTCGCTCGGCCATCGCCTCCAGGAGCGCGGACTGGGTCTTGGGAGGGGTGCGGTTGATCTCGTCCGCGAGGAACAGCCCGGTGAAGACCGGACCGGGGCGGAAGTCGAACGCCGTCGTCGCGGGGTCGTACACGAGTGCGCCGGTGATGTCGCTCGGCAGCAGGTCGGGGGTGCACTGCAGCCGCCGGAAGTCGAGGCCGAGGGCCGTGGCGAGGCTGCGGGCGGCCAGGGTCTTGCCGACGCCCGGCACGTCCTCGAGCAGCACGTGCCCGCCGGCGAGGACGGTCGCGAGGGCGGTCCGCAGCGCCTCGGACATGCCCACGACGGCGCGGCCCACCTCCGCGAGGACGGCCGCCCCGGCCTCGGCCACCTCGGCCGGGGTCGGCACGGTGGTCGGTGCTGGGCCGTGCGCGTCGTGCGTCTCGCGCGCGCCGTGCGTCTCGGACCCCTGAGGCGTCTCTGGTCTCTCGGGTGTGGTCACGGTCGTCCTCTCGTGCGCGGGATGCCGTCGGCGGGTCCGGCGGCCCCGTGGGGCGCAGTGGTCTCGGTCGGGGCGGTCGGGGCGGTCGGGGCGGTCGGGGCGTCGCGGGCAGCCGGGGCGGTCGAGGCGTCGAGGGCGTCCAGCGCCTCGAGAGCGCTCAGGGCCGCGTCGAGGTCGGCGGGGGTCACGCGTCCCGCGCGGAGCGGACCGGCCGCCACGCGGCGCAGGACCGCCAGGTGCGGGAGGGCCCCGGGGCGGGCGGTGCCGTGGGGGTCGTCGTCGGCGGCGTCGGCGAGGGCGAGCTGCTCGGTGACGAGCGCGGCGAGACGCACCGTGACCTGGTGCCCGACGCCGTCGTCCCCGGCGCGCACACCCCACGAGAGTCGGTAGGCGTCCGCACGCCGGCCGGACCGCTCGGGCGCCGGCAGCCGGGGGAGCCGTGGCGCGTCCACCGCGGGGAGCACCCGCACGAGAGCCAGCACCCCGACGGCGAGGACCGCCACGAGCGCCGTGTCGGTGGGGTCGAGCCGGGCGAGTCCCAGCGCGATGGCGACGACGACGGCGACGATCGCGACCTCGCCGGCCAGGCGCAGCAGCGAGCGCGTCACGGCCGCCCCTCCCAGGTCTCCTCGATGCGCCCGATCGCGTCGGTCGCCGCGGCGACGTCGTCGCTCGTCGGCTGCGACCGGCCGAACCGGGCGGCGCGGTAGAGCCGGAGGAGCCGCGCGACCGCCTCCGGGTCGGCGGACGTGCGCTCGAGCACCGCGTGCGCGAACTCGGTCGGGGTGTCCGAGGGGACGCGGCCCGCTCCCGCCTCGCCGGCCGCCTCCTCGAGCGAGACCCACGCGGCCACGATCGCGTCGCGGGGCGGGGCACCGACGCCCAGCGCCCGGCGGGCCCGGGTCAGGGCCGGTGCGAGATCGGGGACCGGCTCGTCACCGTGGTCGGCGCCGGTCGTGACACCCGGGGCGTGGTCGGGGATCAGGGAGGGTGCGGACCGCCGGCGGCGGCGCCACAGCCACACCGCGAGGACCACCGCTGCGCCGAGGACGGCCACGACGACCACGACCTCGGCCACGTCGGCGAGCCACGACGGCAGCCCGCCCGAGTCGCGAGGCGGCTCGACCGGCTCGAGCGGTGTCTCCTCCTCCTGCGACGGCGGGGACTCCGTGGGGACGATCGGCGTCTCCGACGGCGTCGGGGTCGTCGAGGCGGAGGGTGGATCGGCGCTCCACGGGCCGCGCAGGCCGGCGCCGGCGGCGGCCGCGAGCAGCACGAGGACGGTCAGGACGACGCCGAGCACGCCCGTCGTCGCGCCGCTGCGGTGCACGCCCGTCCCTCGGCTCCCCCGGTGGCCACGGTCTCACCCACCGCCCGGTCGACGGTGGTGGCGGATCCGCCAGCGGGTGCCCGTGCGGGACGTCCGCCACCCAGCGACGTCGAGCGGGGTCGTCTCGACCCAGCCGGCCGGGTCGACGGGCGGTGCCACCGTCAGGTCACCGGACGGCTCGTCGACCTCGATCTCGCTGACCACGAGGAGGTCGGCGGCGTCGATCGCGAGGGCGTAGACCTCGCCGCCGCCCATCACCCACACCTCGTCGGAGCCGGCGAGCAGGGCGAGGGCCTCCTCGAGGGAGGCGACGGACTCGGCGCCCGGCGCGGACCACGACGCGTCCCGCGTGATCACCACCGAGCGCGAGTGCGGCATCGGCCGCGACGAGGGAGGTATCGAGTCCCAGGTGGCGCGGCCCATCACGACGGGGTGACCGTGGACGGTGGCCCGGAAGTGGGCGACGTCCTCGGGCACGTCCCACGGCAGCTCGCCGTCCGCCGCGATGACCCCGGCCGGGGTCTGGGCCCACACGAGTCCGACGAGGCCGGGGCGAGCCCGAGAAGTCTCGTGCGCGGCGTGCTCGCCGTCGGGTGCCTCGGTCATGCGTCCAGGGTAGGGGCCGGGTCCGACACTCAGCCCTGGGACGTGACGGAGAGGTCGGTCTCCGCGCCGGCCTCGACGGTGCGCCCGACGGTGCACAGCTTCTCGACCGCCTGGGCGACCGCCTTCTCGAGGCGCTCGCGGCGCTCGGGTGCGAGCCCGGAGGCGTCCACGACGAGCTCGAGCGCGAGGTGGGTGTACCGGTTCTGGTCGTCGTCCTTGGTGCGCGTCACGCCCACGGTGATCGCGACGTCGTCGCCCAGCTCCGAGGCCACGCGGGAGTCGGCGCTCATCCCGGTGCAGCCGGCCAGGGCGACGGCGAGGAGCTCACCGGGGAGAAGACGCCGTCCTCACCCTCCGGTCCGATCCGGACGGTCGCGCCGGAGGCGTTGTGGCCGGTGTAGGTGTGCGCGGCGGTGCGCTCGACCCAGAGCGGTGCGGGGGTGTCGGTCATGCCTCATTGTGCACCGGCGCGTGCCCGCGCCGGGCGGCCGCGATCGTCAGAGCACCTGCTCGCTGCGCCGCTCGAGCACGACGAGGTCGCGCCACACCCCGGCCATGGGGCCGTGGGTCATCTTGCCGACGCGCTCGCGCGTCCCCAGCACCCGGAACCCGAGCGAGGAGTGCAGGGCGATGCTCGCGGTGTTCTCCGGGAAGACCGAGGACTGCAGCGTCCAGAAGCCGGCGCGCTCGCTCTCGTGCACGAGGTTGGTCAGGAGCGCGTGCCCGACGCCGTGGCGCCGGTGGTCGGGGTGCACGTAGATCGAGACCTCCAGCACCCCGACGAACACGAGCCGGTCCGAGTGGGGGCGGCACGCGAGCCACCCGACGACCGAGCCGTCGTCGTCGAGCGCGACGGTGCGCAGGATGGGGAGCTTGTCGTGGTCGAACGTCGTCCAGGTGGGCGGGGTGTCGGAGAAGGTGGCGTGCCCTCCGGCGATGCCGGCGGCGTAGATGGCGTGCACCTGCTCCCAGTGCGACGCGTCGAGCGGGGCGAGTCGGACGCCCTCGGTGGTGACTGCCATGATCCGATCGTGCTGGCTCGCGGTGTCGGTCGGGGCACGGCGTCGTTACAGTTTCGTGACGTTTGGTTCTGCTCAGGTCGACCGACCGGTCGGTCGGTTCGCCGTCCGGCTCGTCGTCCGTCTCACGGCGTCCGGCCCCGCCGACGGAACTGCGCCGGGGTCTCACCCGACAGACGCGCGAACTGGCGGGAGAAGGCCGCCTGGTCGTAGAACCCCGTGGCGGTGGCGACGTCGGCGAGCGGACGCGTCGTCGTCGTGAGGAGGTGTGCCGCACGGTCGATGCGGGCCCGCAGCAGCAGCTGGGACGTGCTGAGGCCGGTGATGCGGCGCAGGCGCCGCGACAGCACGGCCGGTGTCGTGCCCGCGGCCGCGGCGAGCTCGGCGCCGGAGGGTGCCGTGGGTGCGTCGAGCAGCTCGAGCACCTGCGCCAGGCGGGGGAACGTCGCGGTGTCGCGCGCGTCGTCGACGTCCTGCGACATCGTGACGACGCCGATGATCGCCACCCCGTCCCGGACCGGGAGCTTGGTCGTCAGGTGCCACCGGGGCCGACCGCCCAGCGATCGGATGAGCTCCAGCTCGTGCCGCAGCTCCTCGCCCGCCAGCACGCGGGCGTCCTGCTCGACGTACCGGTCCGCGAGGTCCGGGACGAAGAGGTCGTGCGCGCGACGCCCGAGGACGGCGCGGCGCGAGGTCTGCCCGGCCCGGCGGACGAAGGCGGCGTTGACCGCGACGTAGCGACCGCCGGCGTCCTTGGCGCAGAACAGCGTGTCGCTGAGCCCGTCGACCAGAGCCAGGAGGGCGGGGCCGAGCGCGGCGGCGTCCAGCGCGGGCGCGCCGGGCTCGGCGTCGGGTTCGGGGGCGTCGGTCATCGCCCACCATTCTGGCCGCGTCCTTGTCCTCTCCGGCACGTGCAGACGCCGCTCGAGGACAAGACGTCGCGGGTGCGCGTCGGGAGACTGGTGCGATGAGGAGCGCCGCCCCGACACACCCGAGCGACCCCACCGACCCGATCGACCCGACCGACACAGCCGCCCTCACGGCCCTGGTCCCCGGGGCGATCGAGCTCGCCCACCGGTGGGCGAGCGCCGGCGAGGGCGCGGGCGACGCCGCGACGGAGCGGCTGGGGCGGCTCCTCGAGGACCGCGCGGGGCTCGACCTCGCGGTCGCGTTCGTCGACAGGGTCGCCCGGCCGGAGGACACCGGCGTGGCCGCCCGCGAGCTGGCCGGTCTGCCGGCGGCCGCGGCGGGCTCCTTCCTGACGGCGGGGGACCGGCTGCTCCTCGGCGTCGGGCAGCGCGTGGCGCGGCTCGCGCCCGGGGTGGTGGTGCCGCTCGCGCGGCGCCGGCTGCGCCAGCTCGTCGGCCACCTCGTCGTCGACGCGAGCGACGCCGCGCTCACGGCGCACCTGGCGCGCTCGCGCGAGCAGGGCTATCGCCTCAACATCAACCTGCTCGGCGAGGCGGTGCTCGGCGAGCGCGAGGCCGCCTCCCGCGTGGCCCGGACGATCGCTCTCGTGCAGCGCGACGACGTCGACTACGTCTCGGTGAAGGTCTCCTCGCTCGTCTCGCAGATCTCGACCTGGGACACGCCGGGCACGGTCGCGCGCGTGATCGAGCGGCTGCGGCCGCTCTACCGCGCGGCGCTCGCCCACGGCGCGTTCGTCAACCTCGACATGGAGGAGTACCGCGACCTCGACCTCACGATCGAGGTGTTCGAGGCGATGCTGGGCGAGCCGGAGTTCGCCGACCTGCACGCCGGGATCGTGCTGCAGGCCTACCTCCCGGACGCGCCGGCCGCGCTCGAGCGGCTCATCGCGTTCGCGACGGCGCGGGTCGCCGCCGGCGGTGCCCCGATCAAGGTGCGGCTCGTCAAGGGCGCCAACCTCGCGATGGAGCGCGTGGAGTCGCAGCTGCACGGCTGGCCCGTCGCGACGCACGACTCGAAGGCCGACACGGATGCGACCTACGTGGCGATGCTCGAGCGTGCGCTGCGGCCCGACGTCGCCCCGGCGCTGCGCCTCGGCGTCGCCGGGCACAACCTGTACCACCTCGCGCTGGCGCACCTGCTGGCCACCTCGCGCGGCGTCGCGGACGCGATGGACGTCGAGATGCTCCAGGGCATGGCGCCCACGGAGGCCCGCGCGGTGCGCGAGACGGTGGGCGGGGTGCTCCTCTACACACCGGTCGTGGCGCGCGCGGACTTCGACGTCGCCGTCTCCTACCTGGTGCGGCGCCTCGAGGAGAACGCGGCGCCCGAGAACTACCTGCACCAGTCGATGGTCGCGGGCGGGCAGGACGAGGCGCGCTCCCGGTTCGAGGCGTCGGTGCACGAGGCGGCCACCGTGTCCCGCGAGCCGCGGCGGCGCGGCGAGCCGCTCGTGCGGCACGGGGACGAGGTGCTCACCTTCGAGAACGCGCCCGACGGCGACCCCGCCGTCGCCGCGGTGCGCGAGCGCGTCCGGGCGGCGCTCGCGGCCGGACGTGTGGAGATGGTCGGCGCGCTGGGTGGCGACGCCGGGGCCGGGATGGGCTCGACTCGTGTCGCCGCCGACGGCTCGCCCGCGGCCGTGCCGCACCTGGGCAGCACGGGTGAGGTCGACGGCGTCGTCGAGCGGGCTCGGTCGCTCGCCCCGACCTGGGCCGCGGCCGGCGCGGACGCGCGGGTGGCGGTGCTCTCCGACGTCGCGAACCGCCTGGAGGCGGCGCGGGAGCAGCTGATCGCCGTGATGGCGCACGAGGCGGGCAAGACGGTCGGCGAGTCCGAACCGGAGGTGAGCGAGGCGATCGACTTCGCGCGCTGGTACGCCGGGAGCGCGGCGGGGCTGGCGGACGTCGGCGGTGAGGAGCTGACGTTCGAGCCGGTCGCGGTGACGCTCGTGACGCCGCCGTGGAACTTTCCCGTGGCGATCGCGGTCGGGGGCGTGCTCGCGGCGCTGGCGGCGGGCTCCGCCGTCGTGATGAAGCCCTCGCCGCTCGCCGCGCGGTGCGGGGTCGCCGTCGCCCGGCACGTGCGCGACGCCCTCGCGGCCGCTGGTCACGACCCCGACCTGGTGCAGGTGGTCCAGGTCGCCGAGGACGAGGTGGGGCGCCACCTCGTGGCGCACGACGGCGTCGACCAGGTGGTCCTCACCGGCTCGCTCGAGACGGCCGAGCTGTTCGCCGGGTGGCGGGCCGGGCGCGACGGCGTCGGCGGACCGCGCGTGTTCGCCGAGACCTCGGGCAAGAACGTGCTGGTCGTGACGCCGAGCGCCGACCTGGACCTCGCCGTCGCCGACGTGGTCCGGTCCGCCTTCGGGCACGCCGGGCAGAAGTGCTCGGCGGCCTCGCTCGTGATCCTCGTGGGTTCGGTGGGGCGCTCGCGGCGCTTCCACGAGCAGCTGCTCGACGCCGTGACGTCGCTGCGCGTCGGCGTCCCGGACGACCTCGGGACCGGGATGGGGCCGGTGGTCGAGCGGCCGGGCGGCAAGCTCCTGCGCGCGCTGACCACGCTCGAGCAGGGGGAGACGTGGGCGGTCCAGCCGCGCGAGGTGGCGCCGCCGGCCGGTCACGAGGAGTGGGAGGGGCGGCTGTGGACGCCGGGCGTGCGCGTGGGCGTGCAGCCGGGGTCGTGGTTCCACCTGACGGAGTGCTTCGGTCCCGTGCTCGGCGTGATGCGGGCGGACACGCTCGAGGAGGCGATCGCGTGGCAGAACGCGGTGCCGTTCGGGCTGACCGGCGGCATCCACTCGCTCGACGCCGGCGAGATCGACCGGTGGCTCGCGGCGGTGGAGGTGGGGAACGCCTACGTCAACCGGCACATCACCGGTGCCGTGGTGCAGCGGCAGCCGTTCGGGGGTGGAAGGGGTCCTCGATGGGGCCGGGTTCCAAGGCCGGGGGGCCGACGTACGTAGCCCAGCTCGGGCGGTGGGTGGATGGCGACGGCGGCGCGGCGCGGGCCGCGCGGGCGTTGCTCGGGGACGCGGAGATCGACCTGTCGGCCGTGGGCGAGGCGGACGACGCGTGGGCCGAGGCCGCGACGGCGGGTCGTGACGACGCGGGGCTGCCCGCCGAGGAGAACCGGCTGCGGTACGTGCCCGTGCCGTCCGTGACGGTGCGCGTGGCGCCGGGGGCGGCGCGGTGGGACGTGCTGCGGGTGCTCAACGGCGCCGTGGGAGCGCTCGGGGTGGCGGACGTGCGGGTGTCGGTGGCGCCGGAGGGTGGGGGCGGTGGTGGCGGTGGCGGCGCGGTGCACGCTGCCGGGGGCGCGCCCGCCGGGTTCCTGCCGTGGGTCGTCGAGAGCGACGCCGCGTTCGCCGACCGCGTGCGCGCCGGCGAGATGGAGCGGGTGCGGTGGATCGGGCCCGTCGGCGGTGGTGGTGCCGGGCGTGAGCTCTGGGAGGCGTCGATCGCGGCGGGGGTCACGGTTCTCGACGCCCCCGTGGTCGCGGCACCCGCCGTCGAGCTCCTCACGCTGATGCGTGAGCAGGCCATCTCGCGGACGCGGCACCGGTTCGGGCACCTGACGGAGTGACGTCGCGGCCGCGGGCGTCGAGACGGCGGTGACCATCGTGGCTGCGGGCTGCGGGCTGCGGGCTGCGGGCTGCGGGCTGCGGGCTGCGGGCTGCGGACGTCCGACTCGGACCCCGAGCGGCAAGGGTCGTACCCGATCTCGTGTGACGTGCGTCGGTCCCGCGACGCTGAACCCGTCGCATGCGCGACGCAAGGACGGCGGGCACGACCTGACACCGATCTGACCGATATCTGACCGTGGAATGCCCTCATCGCTGGTCATCCGCGGGTATTGTGGTACGCATGTTCGACACGGGGGCGTGGCCGGGCGGAGCGGGGATCCTGAGCGATCCGGCCGGCTCCGCCCCGGAGGATGTGCGCGTCCGTCTCGGGCTGGATTCCCCCGAGGCCGGAGGCCCGCCGTCCGCCACGATCGAGCGGCTCCTGCAGCTGTCGGACTTCACCCGACTGGTGCAGCTGTCGCCCGCCGAGCTCGTCGAGCTGGCTGCCACGTTCACCGCCGTCGAGGCGTGGGCCGCGTCGGGGGTGCGAGCGGCTGCGGCGCAGCTGCACGCGTCGGTCGCGCGTCCCGTCCCGTCGCCCGCCCCGGAGGAGGGCGCGAAGGTCGAGAGCGTGCGCGTCGAGGTCGTCGGGGCCGCTTCCGCCGAGCTGGCGATGCGGCTCGGGACGTCCGCCCGCCATGCGGCCAGGCTCGTGGGCGAGGGTCGCCTGTACGAGGGGCTCCTGCACCCGGTGGGCTCGGCGCTCGCGACCGGCGAGGTCGATGCGGGCAAGGCTGCCGTCTTCGCCGAGCTGCTCGTCGATCAGCCGCCGCCCGTCTGCTTCGCGGTGTGCGAGCAGGTCCTGCCACAGGCACCGGGGATGACGCGGCACGCGCTGCGGCGGCGGATCCGCGCCGTGATCATCCAGGTCGACCCGGCGACCGCCGGCGAACGCGCGACCGTCGCGTCGTCGCAGCGGCGTCTCGAACAGGTGCGGCTGCTGCCCGACGGACTGGCGAGCCTGCGTCTGGTGGCCCCGGTGATGGACGTCGCCACCGTCTACACGGCCGCCGAGGCCGCCGCACGCGCGGCGCGCTCGGGCGGGGATCCCCGCACGCTGGACCAGCTCCGGGCGGATGCGCTGACAGCCATGGCTGCGGACGCGCTGGCCGCGGGACGGGTCGACCCGCACCGGGCGCGAGCGGAGGTCATCGATCCGCCCTCGTCCCGTGATCTCGCGGTGGTGGTCGGTCCGGGCGCAAGGGCGTGTGCGAGCCGGGGACGTGGGCCGGATCCGGCCGATGCGATGCCGGAGCCGGTCGGCCGCGAGTCAGAGCTGACAGGTGTGGTGACGGAGCAGGTCGTCCGCGAGTCGGAGCTGACAGGTGTGGTGACGGAGCAGGTCGTCCGCGAGTCGGAGCCGAGAGGTGTGGTGACGGAGCAGGTCGTCCGCGAGTCGGAGCCGAGAGGTGTGGTGACGGAGCCGGTTCGAGCTACGAGCGTGGGGACGGCCGAGCCCGGGTTCGCAGGGCCGGGTGCAGACGCGCTCGCACTGGCACGTGTGGTCTCCGAGGCGCGCGCTCGCGCCGGAGTTCCGTGCTCGGACCAGCCGTCGCGCGAAGGCGAGCGGACGCCGGACATCTTCGACTCGATCGCGACTATCCGAGCCGCGGCCGAGCAGGACGCCTCGGCGCTCGGACTGGTGCGGGCGACGGTGACACGGGTGAGGCGGGCGGTCTCGTCATCGACCGTCCACCGCCACTCTCGAGCGACGCAGGCACCCCCGCCGGTCGCCGCCCATCTCCTCGGTGGGGTCCTCGACCCGCTCGCCGAGCTGCCCGGGGCCGGCGACCATCCGCCGATGCGTCGGTTCGGTGGCGCGACCGCCCGTCTGGTGCTCGCTCTCGACCCCCTCCACCTCCGGTCCGCCGACCCGAAGGTGATCCACGCCGTTGATCCGTGGGTCAGGGAGCTCGACGGCGCGAACCTCATCACCGACGATGGTGACCCCTTCGCCGCCTACGAGGCGCCCGCCGCGTGCAGGATCGGGGTGGACGTGCCCGAGCTCGTCGGGGTCGGCCCCCTCGACCCGGTCACGGCCCGGGCCATCGCCGAGCGGTCGGACGCGTGGGTGCGGGTCAGCACCGCGCTCGCGGACGATGCCCGGCACGGGGACACCGGCGAGAGCCGGGGTTGCGACGAGCGCGAGGGTGAGGGCGAGGCTCGCGACGGGGGCGAACCGCGGAGCGAGAGCGGGGTGGCCGCCGACGGTGGCCCGTCTCTCGAAGGCGCGGGCGTCGCCGACGGGGACCCGCGCTCCGGGGAGGTTCAGCACGGCTACGTGCCGGGGGCACCGCTCGCGCGGCTCGTCCGGGGCCGGCACCCCACGTGCGTCGCGCCGGGGTGCGCCGTTCCGTCGAGCGCGTGCGACCTCGACCACGTCGTCGCGTGGCCCCTCGGCGCCACGACGGCCTCCAACCTGCGGCCCCTCTGCCGCCGGCACCACGTCCTGAAGACGCACGAGGGGCACGACTACGAGCTGACGGCCGAAGGCGCAGCGCGGTGGACGACACCGAACGGCCACGTCTACCTCCGGCCGCCCGGAGGCGAGACCACGCTCGTGCACGGCCCCGGTCTCGAGCGGCTGACGCGCGCCGGCGGCTGAACCGGCTCGTCCGCCGGGAGCGCACAGATGCGGCTGGTGACCCCTCGCCCACCGAGAGCGCCGTCCGCTGCGCCGCGGTGTCGATGGCCGCGCGGCCGGCTCGTCGCCCAGCCGGCTCGCGACCCAGCTGACTCGCCGCGCTCCCTCGCCGTCGTGTCCCGCGGCACAGCGTCGCGGCCCTGCTGCGCCACCCCGGATCGGCCTGGCGGTCGTTCCCCGGCGCCCGTCCGAGCCCCCGCGGCCACGACCTACGCTGGTGGCCGTGTCCACGATGAGCGATCTGATCGCGACCCACGGCTCCCTCAGCGCCTCCGAGGTGGACTGGCTCCACCTGCTGGTGGGGGACTGGCAGGTCATCTCGGACCTCGCCTTCGCCGACCTCGTCCTCTGGCTCCCCGACCGCCACGGGTCGTTCGTCGCCGTCGCGCACTGCCGGCCCTCGACCGGGACGACGGTCCACTACGACGACGTGGTGGGGCGACCCGCACCCGAGGGCCAGGTCCCCTCGCTCGCCGCCGCGCTCGAGCGACGCGAGATCCGTCGCTCGCGCGTCCCGCGATGGACGGGCGCCTACGCCGTGCGCGAGGAGGCGGTGCCGGTCGTCAAGGACGGCCGCGCGATCGCCGTCCTCGGCCGCGAGACCAACCTCGGTGAGGCCCGCACCCCGGGGCGGCTCGAGATCAACTACATCGAGGCGGCCGACGAGATGTGCGGCATGATCTCGCGCGGCGAGTACCCCTCGTCCAACGCCGCGACCGGTCGCCTGCGAGGCGCCCCCCGCGTGGGCGACGGACTCGTCCGCCTCAACTCCGAGGGCGAGGTGCTCTACGGCAGCCCCAACGCGATGTCGTGCTTCCACCGGCTCGGCGTGATCGGTGAGATCGTCGGCCGGGCGCTGGCCCAGCTCATCGCCGACCACGTCGAGGAGTCCGAGACCGTCGACGAGGCGCTCCCGCTGGTTGCGATGGGACGTGCTGCCTGGCGCACCGACATCGAGTCGCGGGGCGTCTGCCTGTCCCTGCGCAGCATCCCGCTGACGGCCGAGGGCGAACGCATCGGCGCCGTCCTGCTGTGCCGCGACGTGTCCGAGCTCCGCCGCCGTGAGCAGGAGCTCATCACGAAGGACGCGACGATCCGCGAGATCCACCACCGCGTGAAGAACAACCTCCAGACGGTGGCGGCGCTGCTGCGGCTCCAGGCACGGCGGACCGAGTCCCCCGACGCCCGCACCGCGCTGGAGGAGGCGATGCGCCGGGTCGGCACCATCGCGACCGTGCACGAGGCCCTGTCCCAGACGATCGACGAGATCGTCGACTTCGACACCGTCTTCGGCCGCACCCTGCGCCTCGCCGTGGACGTCGCGTCCTCCGAGTCCACGGTGCGGATGGCGCGCGAGGGCAGCTTCGGCAAGCTCGCCGCGACCGAGGCGAGCGCCCTCGCCGTCGTGCTGACGGAGCTGGTGAGCAACGCCGTCGAGCACGGGCTGGCGGGCACGGACGGCACGGTCACGGTCGGCGCCGAGCGCGACGGACGCGACCTCACGGTGATCGTGAGTGACGACGGCGTCGGGATCGACCCCGCGGCGAAGCCGTCGGGCACCGGGCTCGGCATGCAGATCGTGCGGACGCTCGTGGCGGGTGAGCTCCGGGGCAGCATCGGCTGGGAGCCGAACCCCGACGGCGGGACCCGGGTCATCCTGCGCGCCAGGCTGGGGTTCGCCCCGCCGTCGGACGGCGAGCGCGACCAGTTCTGAGCGGGCGGCCCCACCCGCGACCACCGACGACGAAGCCCCCGCCGTCAGGGGCGGGGGCTTCGTCGAAGCGGTGCGGGGGAGCGCTCAGCCGGCGCGGCGGGCGCGTGCGGTGCGGCGCTTGAGCGCGCGGCGCTCGTCCTCCGAGAGGCCGCCCCACACGCCCGAGTCCTGGCCGGACTCGAGGGCCCACTTGAGGCACGCGTCCACGACGTCGCAGCGCTGGCACACGGCCTTCGCGTCGTCGATCTGGGCGAGAGCGGGGCCGGTGTTCCCGATCGGGAAGAAGAGCTCCGGGTCCTCCGTGAGGCAGGCAGCCTCGTGACGCCAATCCATCCTGTTTTCTCCTCCGGGCACGACGATGCCCGGTCGAATGTCATGAGGGGGAACGGGCACCTGGTCTGGCTTGTTCTGCCATCCACTGTCACACGGCGGTTCCCGGCGCACAAGGGTTACCGGCAAGTTAATCGCCGGCGTCCCTGAGGTGTGCGTCACAACCATTGTCAACGTTCACAACGTGTCGAGGACGGGTTGGTCGGAGGCTGGTGGCAGCGCCGTGCGGGCCGTTCCGGCACCGTCGTCCCGACCTAGAGTGAGGGGATGAACGACGCTCCCCGGGTTGCTGCCGGACGCCCGCGCCGCCCCTGGACCGTCGTGGTGGCGGCCGCTCTCCTGGCCCTGCAGGGCCTCGCGCTGGTCGTCCTCACCGCCGTCGTCGTCCGTGACTCGGCCGGCGCCGGGGACGTCGCCGCCGGACTGGCGACCGCGGCGTTCACGGTCCTCCTCGCGGCGGCCGCCCTCGCCGTCGCCGTCGGGCTGTGGCGCTGCCGACGCTGGTCCCGGGGGCCGGCCGTGGCGTGGTCCGTCCTGGTCGTGCTCGTCGGGGCCTCGCAGATCCCGGTCAACGCGCCCGCGGCCCTCGCGATCGTCGCGATCGGCGTGCTGGGGACGGCGACGGCCGGTTCGGGCGCGACCCGGGCCGCCGTCACGGATGAGCCACCTGGAGGGCCGACGCCGCCGTCCCGATGACGACGACGGCCCGCCCCGCGCCGCCGGCGGGGTCGCACGCCGGTCGTGCGTGCGCGCAGTGGGGCGGCAGCGCGCCACCGAGGGCGACGACCGTACGAGCCTGGGCGACGGTGGCCAGGACCCCGCGGTAGGCGGTCTGGACGGCGGCGGTCGACGTCGCCACGACCCCGCGGTGCTGCGCGAGGACAGCCACGAGCGCCTCGGCGGTGGCGGCGTCCAGCTGCTCGGCGTCGTCCACGAGCACGAGCGTGCCCGCGGCGAGTCCGGCCAGCGACGCGCTCGACGGCGGAGCCTCGTCGGCGCCCACCCGGAGCACCGGACCCGTGGCCTGGGCCGCGACGGCGGCGAGCACGGTCGAGCGCCCGGACTCCGGCGGCCCGCAGACCAGCCACGGTCGGCCGGGCTCGAGGTCGACGGCGACCGGTGCGGCGTCGTCGCCCCCGACGCCCAGCACGGGGCGGAACACCGGTGGCGGGTCGACGTCCCTCGACGACGGTGAGGACGACGACGACCGCGGCCTGGGTGTCGTCGACGCGACACCCGGGTCGCCGCGACGGGCGCCGACACCCCGTCCCGCGGTTCCGGGAGCCTCGCTCCGCGCACGCTCGAGCGCCCGATGCAGCGACACCGTCGACGGCAGCGGCGCCAGCCGCAGCCCGGGCCGCGCGCGCCCGGGGAGCTCGCGCCCGGGGAGCGCCGCGCCGCCGTCGCTCGCGCGGACGACCTGGGCCTCGAGGGGCTGGGGTCCCCCAGGAGCACCCCGCGACCGGGTTCGGCACCGGGGCGCACCAGGCTGCGCGGCACGCCGGCGAGACCCGCCGCGCCGGGGTCGCGGACCCGCAGTGCCAGGTGGTGCTCGGCGAACGTCGCCCACCGGTGCGGCGACGTCGTTCCGATGACGGTGCGGGCCGCGCCGCCGGAGCGCAGGAGCGCCGTCAGGAGCTCCTGCCCGGATCCGGGGCCCCACGCGCCGTCGAGCGCGTCCAGGACCTGCTCGAGGTCGTCGAGGACGAGAGTCGCGGCGGGGTCCGCGCCACGGGTGAGCAGGCTGAGGAGACGGTGGATCCGTCGCGGATCGCTCATCGGGACGGCGACGCCGTGCGCGCCCCGCGCGCCGGACCCACCCGGCGCGGCGGACCACCCCTCGCGCGAGACGACGTGGCACGCCCCGGGCGACGTCAGCAGCGCGGCCTCCGCGGCCGAGAGCAGCGCGGTGGTCCGCCCGGACCTCGGCTCGCCGCTGACGAGGAGGACTCCGTCCCGCCACGTCCACCACGACTGGCGCTGGTGCTCCGGCTCGTCCAGCAGCAGCAGCGCGGTCGCCGGGTCGCCGGAGGGGCACGACGCGGGAGCGGTCCCGGGGCGAGCACCGCCGTCAGCAGCGTCACCCCCGTCAGCACCGTCACCTCCGTCACCACCCGGCTCGCGCACCACCGTCGTCGGCAGCGCGGGCAACCAGGGCCGGTGCACGCGCAGGAGGTCCCCTCGCCGGGCGCGCCGGAGCCGGTCCGTCGCCGCGACGGCGGTGCCCACGAGGTCCTCGGCCGCCGTCCCGGGCAGCCAGGCGACCTGCACGCGCGAGGTGCCCGCGCCGTCGGCGACGTACGCGCCGCCGGGGGCGGTCGGCAGCGAGGCGGCCTCGGGCGAGCCGAGGACGTCGGTGGAGTCACCCGGCTCCAGGACGCGCAGGCACACGCGCAGGTTGACGTTGGCGCGCAGCTGGGCGTCGACCACCCCGCTCGGTCGCTGCGTCGCGAGCACGAGGTGGACGCCGAGCGAGCGGCCCTGGGTGGCGAGGCGGACGAGGTCGGCGAGCCGGTCGGGGAGTCCTCGACCAGGGCCCGCAGCTCGTCGACGACGACCAGCAGGCGCGCGGGCGGGTCGCGGAGCTCGCCCACGCCGCGCACCCCCTCCGCCGTCACGAGGTGCTCGCGACGGCGCAGCTCGGCCCGGAGCGCGGCCAGCGCGCGATCGCTCGCGGCGCCGTCGAGATCGGTCAGGAGCCCGACCGTGTGCGGGAGCCGTGCCGCGGCGGCGAACGTCGCGCCACCCTTGTAGTCGACCAGGAGCAGGTGCAGCCGGGAGGGCGGGTGCCGCATCGCGAGCGCGAGGACCCACGCCTGCAGCAGCTCCGACTTGCCCGATCCCGTGGTCCCGGCCACCAGCGCGTGCGGCCCCTCGCCCACGAGGTCGACCTCGCGTACCCGGCCGTGCTCGTCCACCCCGAGGGGCGCGGTCAACGACTCGGCCCACGCCGGACCGGAGGCCCACCGGGAGGCGAGCGTTCGCGCCGTCGGGTGCCCGAGCAGCGCGGCTGCCTCCACGGCGGGGGTCGACGGCGTCAGCGCCGCCGCCACCGTGCGGCACCACGCGCGTGCCACCCCGGACCGGCCCGCGGCGTCGTGCAGGATCCAGGGCCCGCGCGGCAGACGCGCGGGGTCGGGGGCGGTCAGGACCGCGCCGTCGTGCGCGCCGACCTCCAGCTGGGTGCGCCACCACGCCGCGGCCGCGTCCGCTCCCGGCCCGGTGAGGGCGACGCCGGAGCCCGGGACCACCGGGCGTCCCACGGAACCGCCACCCGCCGCCCGACCCGCGCGGTCCCCGTCCGTGCCGGCAGGGTCCTGCCGCCAGGCGAGCGACGCGAGCACCGTGCCGCCGTCGATCGCGGCCGTTCCGGGCTCGGGCCCGGCGGCTGCCGCGACCGCCGCCGCCGTCGCCGCGACCCCGGACCCGCTCCAGCGCCGGTCGAGACGCCCGAGCCCGGCGGCGCACACGGCCAGGGCCGCCGGGTCGCGGGGACCGAGGGCCTCGTCGGTGCCGCCCGGCCGGGTCGTCGGCGTGCTCGGGCGCCGGCGCACGAGCCCGACGACGAGCGACACCCCCACGGACAGCGCGACGGCGCCGAGCACGACCCACCGCAGCGCCGGGGACACGCCCCCGGCGGCGAGCGCGACCAGCATCACGACGGCCGGGATCGCGGTCAGCGCCGACACGAGACCGCGGCGCGACGGACGGTCACCCGCTGGCCCGCCGCCGTCCCCGTCCTCCCGTGCGCCGGCGGGCGGTCCGCTCCAGGCCGGCCCCGCCCGCAGCTCCAGCCGCGAGGAGCCGGCGAGCACGACGTCGCCGACCCGCAGGGCCCGCCACCGAGCCGACACCGCACGGCCGTGCCCCTCGGCCGCCGCCACCGCCCCCAGCAGCGAGGTGGGGGTCGCGGCGCCGCGTCGCAGGCGTCGGTCGAGACGCCGGCGGCGTCTCCCCGCGGCACGGGGCCCCCGCGCCGCCCGTACCAGGAGCGTCCCGCCCTCCGACCGCTCGTCGCGGACCTCGACCGCCCCGCTCGCGGTGCGTCGGACCGAGAGGTGGTGCCGGTCCAGGCCGGAGTCGGCCACCTCCAGGTCGCACCCGCGCCGCCCGACGGTGACGGCGCCCGCATCCGTCAGCGGGACCACCCAGCCCGCGTCGGGACCGTGCGTCACGGCGAGGTGGCTGGGCGCGCGCCAGCAGGCGCGCCACGTCTCGAGCACGTCGGCGGTCGTGGGGGACGTCGGGCTCGGACTCGTCACGCGGCCAGCGTGCCGCGGGGTCGTGCCGACAGTGTGGGGCCCAGCCCCGCCTGTGGATGGAAGGGACTCGCAGGCGAGCTGGGGACAGCCCGCACCGCCGTCCGGGCGCTACTGCCCCGGCGTGACGACCCCGGTCTCGTACGCGGTGACGACGATCTGCACCCGGTCGCGCGCGTTCAGCTTCGCCAGGATCCGTCCGACGTGCGTCTTGACCGTCGCCTCGGCCACGAACAGGTCCCCGGCGATCTCCGCGTTCGTCCGCCCCCGGGCGATGAGCTCGAGGACCTCGCGCTCGCGCTCGGTGAGCTGGTCCAGCACGCTGCTGGGCGTGCGCTCGGCCGCGGGCACGGTGGTGGCGACGTGCTCGATGAGCCGACGCGTCGAGGACGGCGCGATCACGGCGTCCCCGGCGTGGACCGTCCGGATGGCCGAGAGCATCTCGTCCGGGAGCGTGTCCTTCAGCAGGAACCCGCTCGCGCCGGCCTTGATCGCCGCGAAGACGTACTCGTCGAGGTCGAACGTCGTGAGGATCACGATGCGCGGCGCGGCGCGGCCGGCGGGTCGCGGCGCGTCCAGCACCTGCTGCGTCGCGGCGATCCCGTCCAGCCCGGGCATCCGCACGTCCATCAGCACGACGTCGACGTCGTAGGACGGCAGCAGCCGCACCGCCTGCGAGCCGTCGCCCGCCTCGAGCACGACCTCCATGTCGGGCTGCGACCCGATCACCATGGCGAAGCCGGCGCGGACCAGCTGCTGGTCGTCGACGAGCGCGACCCGGATCGGGGCGGACTCGGACACCGTCTCGACGGCGGGTGGCGGCGCGGCGGGGGGCTGCACGAGGGGTGGCTCCGTTCGGGGTGATCGGCGGTCGGACGTCGGGTGACGCCGTCGGGACTGCGACGAGCGGTGGGGCCGTGTCAGCCCGGCCCGGACGCCAGCGGGAACGCGGCGTTCACACGGTAGCCGCCGCCGGGTCGCGGACCGGCGGTCAGCGTTCCGCCGAACAGGGCGACGCGCTCGCGCATGCCGACCAGGCCGTGGCCGGCGCCGTCGCCGCCGGACGCGCCCCGTCCGTCGTCGTCCACCTGCACGACGAGCCACCCGGGGTGGAAGGCGAGGTCGACGCGGACGTGCAGCCGGGGCAGGGGACCCGCGTGCTTCATGACGTTGGTCAGCGCCTCCTGGCAGATCCGGTAGACCGCGAGCCCCATCCCCGCGGGCAGCGGGGCGACGGCGCCCGTGCGCACGAGCTCGACCTCGAGCCCCGAGTCGCGCACGCTCGCGACGAGGGCGTCGATGTCCTCCGCACCGGGCTGCGGCGCGGTGGGTGAGGCGTCGTCGTCGCGCAGCACGCCGAGGATGCGGCGCATGTCGCGCAGCGCCCCGCGCCCCGTCGACCCGATCGTCTCCAGCACGCGTGCCGCGGCCTGCGGGTCCTGCGCGGCGACGTAGCGGCCGCCGTCGGCCTGCGCGACGACGATGGACAGGGAGTGCGCCACGACGTCGTGCATCTCCCGCGCGATGCGGGCCCGCTCGGCCGCGACGGCGATCGTCGCCTGCTGGTCGCGCTCGCGCTCGGCGCGCGCCGCGCGCTCGAGGAGGGACTGCCGCCGCTGCCGGGTGGACAGCCGCAGGAGCCCGAGCGCCCAGCTCACGACGGCGGGTGCCGCCACCCCGACGAACACGAACCCGACCTGGACGAGCGTGTCGAACCGCCCGCCGCCCGTGCCGACGGCGAGGGTCGAGGCGACCAGCAGGCTCCCCAGCAGCGCTGATCCGAGGCTCGTCAGCCGGGCCCACCGCGGCCCGTGCACGGTCGTGGAGTACACCGAGAGGTAGATCAGCACGTCCACGGGCAGCAGGCTCCCGCCGCCGGCGAAGTGCAGCAGCGCCAGGGCGTTGACGGCGACGGCGCTGGCCACCGGGAACGGACGCCGCACCGCCAGCGCGGCCGGCATCCCGATCGCGGCGAGCGTGCCGGTGATCATCGCGAGCGTCCCGTAGCCGGTGGCGACCACGGCGATGCTCGTTCCTCCGAGCAGCACCAGTCCGAGCGAGGCGAGGACGATGTCGACCAGGAGCCCGCGCCGCTCGAGCCAGCTCTCGACGCTCTCGGGGATGGTGGGCGCCAGGACCGCTTCGGGTCCGCGTCCGGGGGCGGGCGCCCCGGTCGCGGGGCCGTACGGGTTGGTCACCGCACGAGCCTAGGTCCGGGCGCCCGGCCGGCGCGTCCGCCCCCGGTCGTACCGCCGCACCGCCGCCTCCGACGGCGGGTGCACGCCACCCGACCGGTACGGCGGCTCAGACGGGTCGCAGCAGCTCGGGGTCGTCGTTGCGGACGGAACCGACCCGCGTGCCGATCTCGTGCCAGACCAGCTCCGGCGGGGCGGCGGCGAGCACGTCGAGGGCGTCCTCCGCTTCCGTCAGGGAGGGGTCGAGCCAGGCGTCGAGCGCCCCGGGCGGCAGGACGACGGGTTCCCTGTCGTGGATCGCCTCGAGGCCGTCGCGTGCCGCCCGGGTCAGGATCGTCGTCGACAGGACCCACCGCGCGGGGTCGTCCTCGGGCCGCTCGGGGTCGCGCCACCAGGAGTAGAGACCGGCGAACGCCAGCGACGGGCTCGCGCCGCCGGCCTCACCGCCCTTGCCGGGCGGACGGTGGATGAAGAAGGGGTCTTGCGCGGCTTGCCGCTGGGGCCCTCGTCCGTGCGCCACTCGTAGTAGCCGTCGGCGGGCACGACGCACCGGCGTGCCCGCAGCGACCGGGCGAAGGCGCGCTTGTCCGCCACCGTCTCGATCCGAGCGTTGAACATCGGCGCACCGCGACCGCGCAGGTCCGTGGCCCACGGCGGGACGAGCCCCCAGCGGGCGAGGTGCATCTCGCGGGTGACGTCGCCGTCGGACTCCTCGCGCGGCGCCCGGTCGAGCACGACCCGCACGCCGTCGGTCGGCGCGACGTTCCACGAGGCCTCGCGCGTCGCGGCCGCCTCCTGCACGACTGCGACGTCGAGCTCGCGCGCGAGGTCCTGCGCCTCGCGGAAGGCTGCGTAGCGTCCGCACATGGGAACAGCGTAGGGACCGACACCCACACCGGCACCCACACCGACACCGCCCCGGCATCGGCACCGCCCCGACCGCGCGGGTCCGGTGGCGCGCTCACTCCACGAGCTTGCCCGCGACGTCGTCGCTCGCCCCGGCCGCGGCCAGGTCGCGGAAGCTCGCCGGGGCCGGTGCCACCGGCTCGAACGCGAGAGGTGCGTCGGGCGTCCACAGAAAGCTCCCGCGCAGGTCCTCGTCGACGTCGGGGAAGTCGGCGCGGTTGTGGCACCCGCGCGTCTCGCGGCGCTCGATCGCGCTCTCGAGCGTCGCGCGCGCGGCCAGGAGCGAGCCCTTGAGGTCGAACGCGTGGGCGAGGTCGTCGAAGCCCGAGATGTCCGGGTGGGCGGTGACGTCGAGCTCGCGGTGCTCGAGCTCGGCCAGCTCCGCCAGGCCCTGGCGCAGCCCGTCCTCGGTTCGCACGACGCCGGCGTGCTGCGTCATCAGGTCGCGCACCGCGCGCTGCAGGCGGCGCGGCGTCTCGTGGCCGCGGTCGGTCAGCAGGCCCTGCACCTCCGCACGCGCCTGCGCGGTCGCGTCCCGGCTGCGCACGACGGCGTCGCGCGCCTGCACGTAGTCGGCCGCCGCGGCACCGGTGGTCCGGCCGTAGACGAGCAGCTCGATGAGCGAGTTGCCGCCGAGGCGGTTGGCGCCGTGGAGCCCGGAGGAGGCCTCGCCGATGGCGTAGAGCCCGTCGACGCCCGTGCCGTGGTCCTCCGGACGCACCCACACACCGCCCATCGAGTAGTGGGCCGTGGGTGCGACCTCGATCGGGTCCTGGGTGATGTCGAGCATCTGCAGGTCGATCATCGTGCGGTACAGGCGGGGCAGGCGCTCGAGGATCCGCTCGCGCGGGAGGTGGGAGACGTCCAGCAGCACGCCGCCCTTCGCCGTCCCGCGCCCCTCCGCGATCTCGGTGTAGTTCGCGAGCGCGACGCGGTCGCGCGTGGACAGCTCCATGCGCTCGGGGTCGTAGCGCTCCATGAAGCGCTCGCCCTCGGCGTTGCGGAGCACGCCGCCCTCGCCGCGGGCGGCCTCGGACACGAGGGTGCCCGCCGCGTCGTCGGGCTCCAGCAGGCCCGAGGGGTGGAACTGCACGAGCTCGGCGTCGCGCAGCCGGGCACCCGCGAGGGCCGCGAGGCGGAAGGAGTCCCCGGTGTTCTCGTCGCGCCGCGAGGAGGTGTAGCGCCAGATGCGGGTGTGACCGCCCGCGGCGAGGATGACGGCGTCGGCGCGGATCTGCACGGGTGCGCCGTCGACGACGTCGAAGCCGTAGACGCCGAAGACCGTCCCGTCGGCCACGAGGATGCGCGTGACGTAGACGGTGTCCAGCACGCGCACGTCCAGCTCGTTCGCCCGGCGCACCAGGGTGCGCTGGATCTCGAGACCGGTGTAGTCGCCGGCGAACGCGGTGCGGCGGTAGGTGTGGGCGCCGAAGAAACGCTGGCTGATGCGGCCGTCGTCCTCGCGGGCGAAGGGCATGCCCCAGCGCTCGAGCTCGGCGATCCCCTCGGCGGCGCCGCGCGCGACGTGCTCGACGATCGCGGGGTCGGCGAGGAAGTAGGACTCGCGCAGCGTGTCCGCGGCGTGCTGCTGCCAGGAGTCCTCCGGATCCATCGTGCCGAGCGCGGCGTTGATGCCGCCCGCGGCCAGCGTGGTGTGGGCGTCGTGCTTGCGCCGCTTCCCGACGGCGAGCACGTCGACCCCGCGCTGCGCGAGCTCGATCGAGGCCCGCAGGCCGGCACCGCCGGTGCCGATCACGAGGGCGGAGGTGGTCAGGAGGCGTTCGCTGCGGTGGGAGGCCATCACTTGACGCTAAGACGACCGCCGGCATGCGTCCAATGATTGTTCCGTCTGCCTGCTATACGCTGGGCGCATGACACTGTCGCTCGACCAGCTGCGCGGGTTCGACGCCGTCGCGCGCACCTCGAACGTCACCCGCGCCGCGGCGGAGCTGTACGTCACCCAGCCGACACTGAGTCGCCAGCTCGCCGCGCTCGAGGCGGAGGTCGGGGCCGACCTGCTCGAGCGCGGGCGCACGGGCGTGCGCCTGACCGCGGCGGGTGAGGCCCTCGTCCCGATCGCGCGCCGCATCCTGGCCGACGTCGCGGCGGCGCGCAGCGAGATGCGCGAGTTCGGCGACCTGACTCGCGGACGAGTCGTGCTCGGGGCGCCCCCACGCTGTGCGTCTCGGTCGTGGCCGATGCGCTCGGGGAGTTCTGCGCGGCGCATCCGGAGGTCGAGGTCGTCGTGCGCGAGGCGGGGTCGGGCGAGCTGCGCGAGGAGCTGGCCCAGGGTGGCCTCGACCTCGCTCTCACGGTCACGCGCGAGCGGACCCGGCTCGATCCGGCGCTGGAGTCGGCGCCGCTGTTCACCGAAGAGCTGGTCGTGGCGTCCTCCGTCGCGGTGCCCCCGGCCGCCCTGCGCGACGTCGACCCCGCGGCCGGGCTGACGCTGGCCGCGCTCGCCCGGGTCCCGCAGGTCGTCTTCAACCGCGGCTACGACCTCCGGCGTGCCACCGACGCCGCCTATGAGGCCGCCGGCCTGAGCCCGCGCGTCGCCGTCGAGGGCGCGGAGATGGACGCCGTGCTGCGCTTCGTCGAGCGGGGGATCGGCGTCGCCGTCGTGCCGACCACGATCCTGCTGGGCCGCCCGGGCCTGCGCGGCACGACGCTGCGGCGGCCGTCGCTGACCCGCACGGTCGAGCTGACCCGCCGCGCGGGCGTGCGTCCCTCACGCGCGTCGGCCGAGCTCGAGCGGGTGCTGCGCGACGTCGTCGCTCGCCTCCTGCACGCCGGGCGCGGGGCTGGTCGGCACCTGCGCCCGGCGTGAGGTCCGCCTGGCCGGGGGTCAGCGCCGCTCGGCCTCGCGGAGGGCGGCGTCCTCGTCGTCGGTGAAGACGCGCGAGCGGATGAGGAACCGCACGCCGTCGGGCGCCTCGAGTGAGAACCCGGCGCCCCGACCGGGGACGACGTCGATCGTCAGGTGGGTGTGCCGCCAGTACTCGAACTGGTTGCGGCTCATCCACACGGGTACGCGGAAGGTGTCGATCCGCAGGTCACCGAGGTGCACGTCGGCGTCCCCGGTGAGGAACTCCCCGTCCGGGTAGCACATGGGCGAGGATCCGTCGCAGCACCCGCCCGACTGGTGGAACATCAGCTCCCCGTGCCGCGAGCGCAGGTCGCGCAGCGTGGCGGCCGCCGCCTCGGTGACGGCGACGCGTTCGACCGCTGCGGTACCGGGCTCGTCCACGACCGTTCCCTCGTCCATGACGCCCTCCTCCAGGCCCCGTCGCCGGCCTAGAAGAACCCGAGCTTGGAGGCCGAGTAGCTCACGAGCAGGTTCTTCGTCTGCTGGTAGTGGTCGAGCATCATCAGGTGGTTCTCGCGCCCGACGCCCGAACCCTTGTACCCGCCGAACGCCGCCGCGGCGGGGTAGGCGTGGTAGTTGTTCGTCCACACCCGGCCGGCCTGGATCGCGCGCCCGGCGCGGAAGGCGGTGTTCGCCTCGCGCGACCACACGCCCGCCCCGAGGCCGTAGAGCGTGTCGTTGGCGATGCTGATGGCCTCGTCGTAGCCGCTGAAGCGCGTGACGGCGACGACCGGTCCGAAGATCTCCTCCTGGAAGACCCGCATCGAGTTCGTGCCCTCGAACACGGTCGGCGTGACGTAGTAGCCGCCCTCGAGCTCGCCGCCGAGCTCGGCCCGCTCGCCGCCGGTGAGGATCGTGGCGCCCTCCTGCGTGCCGATGTCCATGTAGCTGAGGATCTTCTCGAGCTGGTCGTTGCTGGCCTGCGCACCGATCATGGTGTCGGTGTCGAGCGGGTTGCCCTGCTTCACCGCGCGCGTGCGCTCGAGCGCGTCACCGAGGAAGTCGTCGTAGATCTCCGAGGCGATCAGGGCGCGCGAGGGGCAGGTGCAGACCTCGCCCTGGTTCAGGGCGAACATGGTGAAGCCCTCGAGCGCCTTGTCGTAGAAGTCGTCCCGCTCGCGCGCGACGTCGGCGAAGAAGATGTTCGGGCTCTTGCCGCCGAGCTCGAGCGTGACCGGGATGATGTTCTGCGCCGCGTACTGCATGATCAGCCGGCCGGTGGTCGTCTCGCCCGTGAACGCGATCTTGCGGATCCGCGGGCTCGAGGCGAGCGGCTTGCCCGCCTCCACGCCGAACCCGTTGACGACGTTCACCACACCCGGCGGGATCAGGTCGCCTATGAGCTCCATCAGGTACAGGATCGATGCGGGCGTCTGCTCCGCCGGCTTGATCACGACGGCGTTGCCCGCCGCCAGCGCGGGCGCGAGCTTCCACACGGCCATGAGGATGGGGAAGTTCCACGGGATGATCTGGCCGACCACGCCGAGCGGCTCGTGGAAGTGGTAGGCGACCGTGTCCTCGTCGATCTGGCTGATCGAGCCCTCCTGCGCGCGGATCGCGCCGGCGAAGTAGCGGAAGTGGTCGATCGCGAGCGGGATGTCCGCGGCCAGCGTCTCGCGCACCGGCTTGCCGTTCTCCCACGCCTCCGCGACGGCGATCTCCTCCAGGTGCTCCTCCATCCGGTCGGCGATCCTGTTGAGGATGATCGCGCGCTCGGTGACGCTGGTACGCCCCCACGCGGGTGCCGCCCGGTGCGCCGCGTCGAGCGCGGCGTCGATGTCGGCCGCGTCCCCGCGTGCGACCTCGGTGAACGTCCGCCCGTTCACGGGGGAGGGGTTCTCGAAGTAGCGCCCGTTCACCGGGGCGACGAACTCGCCGCCGATCCAGTGCTCGTAGCGGCTGCGGTAGGTGACGAGGCTGCCCTCGGTGCTGGGTGCTGCGTAGACGGTCATGTCCACCTCCGTTGCTGCGGGCGGGGTGCCGCCCGGGGCGGCGTCGTTGCCGCTGCGGCGAGCGTAGGAGCGCACGGGTTGCAAGAACGTTGCACGCGGACCCACCCGTCGCGGGCGCCCGTGCACCACGATGGAGCTCCGACCGAGGGGGAGACGATGAGCACCGAGCTGCCGACCTGGATCACCGCGACCGAGCTGGCCGACGCCGCCACGATCACCGTCGTGCGCGACGGCGACCTCACCCGCGTCGCCGAGGCGTTCGGCGCCCACGGCGAGCCGTTCGCGGCATCCGACCCGTCCGTGTGGGAGCTGGTCGACGACGGCGTGCCGCTGCCCTGGGGCGTCGTGGCCGCTCTGGAGGGCGGTGTCGTCGTGATCGAGCCGAACGGGTGGGTCGGCAGCACCCCGGAGGTGCTGGCGAGCGCGTCGGTGGGTGGGCTCGCCGTCGCCGTCTACTGGAACGTGAACATGCTGACCGAGATCGCGATCGTCGAGGACGGTGTCGCCCTGGGCGGGATCAGCGACATGCAGGTGCACACCGGGGCGCGGTTCGACGAGGTGGTCCGGGACGTCCGCCCGGTCCCGTCGGACCCGGACCCGATCGACGCCGTCGCCTGGGGTCTGGAGGCGCAGGCCGCCCTCGCCCGGCCGGTGGTCGACGGCGCGCTGTGGTCCCGCCTGGCCGACCTGTCGACCGCCTACCGGTTCCGCGAGGTCTGACCGGCTGGTGCGGCGACCGACGCCAGTCGCTCCGCCGCGCGCAGCGCCGCCGTCGAACGCGGGTCCGCGACGCGGGCGAGCCGGTCCCAGGCCCACCAGTCCTCCGCACCCGACTCGCTCGCGACCCACCGGGTGATCACGCCCGGGTCGCGGGACGCGTGGACGGCCGCGCGCATCTCCGACTCGAGGTCCTCGCGCACCCGGACGACGCCGGGGGCGTCCGAGCGGGGGAGCACGGGGCCCGGGTAGCTGGCCAGGGCGCGCGGCAGATCGCCGACGCGCAGTGCGGAGCGCACGACGTCGACGTCGGTGCGCACGCCGTCGCGGACCCGGTACGGCCGGGACTGCGAGACGACGTCGCCCGCGATCCGGCGCAGCCGGGAGACCTCCGCGCGCACGGCCACGGTCGAGAGCTCGTCCCCGGAGAGGTGGACCGCGAGCTCCTCGGCACCGAGACCGCCGCGGTGCTCGGCCAGCAGCAGGAGGATCTCGGCGTGGCGGCCCGTGAGGGCGGCGGGCGACCCGTCGCCGGTGCGCAGCAGGCCGCGGCCGCCCAGGACCTGCAGCTGCGGAGGGCCGTCGGGCCCCTCCGGTGGTGCCACGACGTCCGGCGCTCCGACCGTGCCACGGCGCCGTCCCGCCGAGCCGACCAGCACGGCCTCGACCGCCGCCACGGCCGACCGGACGAGCGACCGGGCCATGCCGGAGCCGACGGCGGCACCCCCGGTGATGTCGAGGACTCCCAGCACGGATCCGTCCGGTCCGTGCACGGGCGCGGCCGCGCAGTTCAGAGATTGCACCGGGCGCGACCAGTGCTCAGCGCCGAGCACCTGCACCGGGCGGCCGGTGGCGAGAGCCGTCCCCGGGGCGTTCGTCCCCGCGACGTCCTCGCGCCACAGCGCACCCTCGACGAAACCCACGCGCTCGACGGCGGCGCGCACCGTGCGGTTGCCGTCGATCCAGAGCAGGCGCCCCTCGGCGTCCACGAGCGCAGCGATCCACCCGGCGTCGGGTTCCAGGACGATGCTGCGCACGAGCGGGACGGCGATCGCGAGCGGGTGGTCGCGGCGCAGCGAGCGCAGGTCGACGGCCGAGATGTCGACGGGCGGCGCCGGGTGGTCCGGGTCGACGCCGATGCGCGCGCTGCGGCGCCAGGACTGGGCGACGACGTCCCGCACGCCCCCGCCGATCTCGCCGCGGGTGAGGAAGCGCTCGTGGGCGCGGACCATGGGCGGTGGTGTCGCGGAGGCGGCCATCGCCCTCACCTCGACCTCGTCGTCGTTCGCCGGTGTGTGGGTGACATCGTACGTGACCTGGGTCACGTCGACGGTGACGGTGACCGAGGTCGTGACGCCCGGGCGGGCCCGATCCGACTCGGCACCGGGCCCGCCCCTGTCACGCGCCCGAGGGCGCCTCTCGTCCTGCGCCGCCTCAGCCGCCGCGCGCCTCAGCCGCGCGCCTCAGTCGGCGTGCGTCGCGCCGGGCGCGACTCGTCGCCGGAGCCGCACCAGCAGCAGCCCACCCGCGACGAGTGCTCCCGCCGCGGCGAGGGCGTGGGGTGCACCGACAGCCCCCGTCCGGGCGAGCTCGGCGGGCCGCGGGGACGCGCGATGCTCGGGCGTGCTGACCGTGACGGACGGTGGGCCCGGTGCGGCGCTCGGGGTCGGCACGGCCGGGGGAGCGACGGCGGGCGTCGGTCCCGGCGGCGGTGGCTGCGTCTCCGTCACGGGCACGCCCGGGGTCTGCGGTGTCGGGGGCGTCTCGGGTGTCGGCGGCGTGAGCGTGACGGGATTCGTGACGTCGACGCGCACCACCTCGGACGCGCCGATCGTGAGCGTGGTCGTCGACAGCTCGGGCGTGCCCCACGTGACGCCGTCGACCGCCGGCGGTGCCTGCTCGGCCAGCGTCAGCTCGGCACCCACGGGGAGCCACTCCGACGTCACCACGGTCCCGTCGGCGGGGAGTACGAGCGTCCCCGACCCCGCGGGCCAGGTCTCGCCGGCGGGGTAGGTGTAGTCGAGCTGGAACGTGGTGTCGGACGGGACGGCGCCCGCACCCGTGCCGTCGGGGACCTTCGCCGCGGCGAACATCCCGACGCGGTCGCCGCGCCCCGTGCCGCTGCCGCCCTGCCGACGCACCTCGCGGCTGACGCTCTCGGGCGACTGTCCCGCGATCGTGACGGTCGCCGTGTTGCCGTAGCTGTCGGAGGCGCCGCCGTCGGTCACCCGCGAGCGCGCACCGATGTTGTAGAACCAGCCCTCCTCGGCCGTGAACTCGATCAGGAGACCGGCGTCGGTGAGGGTCAGCGTCGTGCCGACGCGGTCGTCGACCTCCTGCCACGGTCCCAACGACCCGTCCGGCTGCAGCGTCGCGCCCCGCACGACCACCTCGGGGCTGCCGTCGTCTCGCGTCACCACGGTCTGGTTCGGCCCGAGCTGCTCGAGCACGGACACGGAGTCGCCGCCCCGCATCCCCTCGATCGGTGCGCGGACGGTGATGTCCCACCAGATGGTGCCGTCCCGGGGCTCCCACGTGCCGAACTTGTCGTTCCCCAGACCGCTGAACGCGGTGCCGGGGAGGACCGTGACGGTCGCGTCCTGGTCGTCGAAGGTGAACGTCGTGGAGGTCGCCTCGCTCACGCGGGTCTCGACGCGCGCCCAGAACGCGACCGTCCCGGTGATGTTGCGCGGGTGCTCGGCGAGGTAGGTGGGGTCGAGGTCGCACACCACCTCCTGGTTCGTCACGTCGCACGAGCCCATCGGCTCGCCGGCCGGGTCCAGCACGTCGAACGCGTCGGGCAGCCCCGTGAGGTCCGGCGGCAGGGGGAGCGTGAACCCGGCGGGTGAGGTCGGGTCGTCGGGGAGGGACCAGCTCGCACGGATCTCCGCGAGCGTGCCGGTCGTCACCTCCTGGGACGTGAACGCGACGTCGCTCACGCTCGCCTCGGTCGCGTACGGGGGTGCCGCCGCGGCCGTGCCGGTCACCGCCGCGCCGAGCGACGCCGTCATCGCCGCCGTCAGCGCGAGCCCCGCGCCGGTCCGTGCCACTCGGGCGCTCCTGCGCCCACCTCCCCGGTCCGGTCGCCCCTCGCCCGCTCGCTCGTCCTGATCGCTGGACGGCGTGCGTCCGCGCACCTCTCGCATGTTGCCCCCTTGATGATCCGGGCGGATCGCGCCCGTGGATCGCGCCGTGACCGCCGCGGTGGCGGTGCGCGATGCGACCCGACCGTAGCCCGGAGAGCGACTTGGTGGGGGCACGGCATCACTGCCTGTGGAGGACCGCACGATCGTTGCTAGCGCAGCGTGCGCAGCCGCCTCAAGGCCTCCTCAAGAGTGCTCCGGTCCTTGCTGAACGTGAACCTCAGCAGCGGAGCGACGGCGGACGCGGTCGGCGAGCCCGCCCGGCAGAACGCCGACACCGGAATGGACGCCACGCCCACCGCCGCCGGGAGCGCACGGGCGAGCGCTGCGCCGTCGGGCAGGTCCGGCGTGAGGAGCGCGGACGCGTCCGCGCACACGAAGTACGTCCCCTCCGGGCGGACCGCGGCCAGCCCGGCGTCCTCGAGCCCCGCCACGAGGAGGTCGCGCCGCTGCGCGAGCGAGTCCCGGAGCGCGGCGACGTCCGCGTCGCCGCGCTCCAGCGCCCGCGCGATCGCGGGCTGGAACGGTGCGCCGCCGGAATAGGTGAGGAACTGCTTCACGGCGAGCACCGCCTCCACGAGGTGCGCCGGACCCGTCGCCCACCCGATCTTCCACCCCGTGAGCGAGAACGTCTTGCCCGCCGACGAGATCGTGATCGTTCGCTCCGCCATGCCCGGGAGCGTCGCGATCGGGACGTGCGCGGCGTCGTCGTAGACCAGGTGCTCGTACACCTCGTCCGTCACCACGACGGCGTCGGCTCGCACCGCCGCGGCGGCGAGCGCCTCCAGCTCCGCGCGCGTCAGCACCGCCCCGGTCGGGTTGTGCGGGCTGTTGAGCAGGATCACCCGCGTGCGCGGCGAGACCGCGTTCGCCAGGGCGGTGACGTCCAGCCGGAAGCCCTCCGGCCCGCGCACCAGCGGCACCGTGGTGTGCGTGGCACCGGCGAGCGCGACGGCGGCCGCGTGGGAGTCGTAGAACGGCTCGAGCGTGAGCACCTCGTCACCGGGACCGGCGAGCGCCAGCACCGCCGCCGTGAGAGCCTCCGTGGCGCCGGCGGTCACGAGGACCTCGGTCGCGGGGTCGAGCGACATCCCGTGGTGGCGCGCCTGGTGGTCGGCGACGGCCCGCCGCAGCTCCGGCACCCCGCGCCCGGGTGGGTACTGGTTGACCCCGCCGCGGATCGCCTCGACGGCGGCCTCGCGCACCCAGGCGGGACCGTCCGCGTCGGGGAACCCCTGACCCAGGTTGATCGCGCCGGTGCGCGCCGCCAGCGCGGTCATCTCGGCGAAGATGGTCGGCCTCGTGGTGCCGTCGGCGTCCAGCAGACCGGCCGCCGCGGCCACCGCGCGCCAGCGCTCGACGCGCGGCTCGCTCACCTCGGCTCTCACCCCAGCACCAGCGGGAGCAGCAGCACCATGCCGCTCGACCAGACCACGTGGGTGATGATCGGGCCGAGCACACCGCCGGTGACCCGCCGCTGCATCCCCGTCACCGCGCCGATGACCACGGCGGCCAGCACCAGCAGCGGCACCCCGGACCCGACGGTCGAGGCCGCGTACAGGACGGTCGTGACGAGCACGGCGCGCCGCGGCGGCATCGAGGAGAACAGCGCGCCGCGGAAGAAGATCTCCTCGGCGACCCCGTTCAGCACCGTGATCGCCAGCACCAGCCAGATCACCCCGAACCGCGCGTGGTCCAGCAGCTCGATGACGGGTGCCCGCAGGAACGGGACCTGGGCGACGACCAGGGCACCCAGCAGGAACACGCCCAGCAGGAGACCGGCGAGCACGAGCGACTGCACGACGGCCCGGCCGTCCGTGCGGCCCGCCCGCGTCACCGAGTGCCCCAGGTGGAGCGGACCGGACGCGACGGCGCCACCCGCCCACACGAGGGCCAGCACCGCCGTCGTGAGGTAGAACGCGGGGTCCCCCGGCTCGATCCGCAGCGCGAGGAAGAGCGTGACCGCACCGACCACGAGCGTGACGACGACGGCGATCCGGCGGCGGCGCAGCGCCGCCGGTCCGGGCTTGGGCCGGACGGGGGTGCCGGGGTCGGGGGAGATGAGCGCCGCCGTCAGGAAGCGCCGGACCTCCGCGATCGGGCCTGCCACGTCGCCTCCTGGATCTCCGGTCGGCGGACCGTCCCGGCCGCCGTGACCAGCCTAGGCGCGTGCGTTGAACGTGCGGAGCCTGGCGCCCGTCGTCGCGACGTCGATCGCGGTCAGGCTCGGCGCGGCGACCGGTTCGACACGGTCCGCGGCGAGGCCGAGGTAGCGGGCGAGGACCGCGCGGATCGTCCCGCCGTGCGTCACGACGAGGACGGGACCCGGCTTGCACGCCGCGTCGGCGACGGCGGCCCGGACCCGCCGCGTGACGGTCGCGGCGTCCTCCCCGCCCGGGGGGAGCAGCCGGCCGGCGCGCCAGGCGAGGTAGTCGGGGCCGAGCTCCGAGGTGAGTCGGCCCTCCCACGCCCCGAGCCCCGACTCCATCCAGCGCTCGTCGATCTCCGGGGACACGTCGCTCAGCAGCGCCGCCGTCGACAGCGTGCGCGCGAGCGGTGAGCTGAGCACGGACGCCGGCGCCCATCGGTCGACGATCGGCCGCAGCGCCGCCGCCTGCTCGCGGCCGGCGTCGGACAGGTCGACGTCGGTGCGTCCCTGCAGCCGGCGCTCCTGGGTCCAGGGCGTGGCGGCGTGGCGCACGAGCAGCAGCGTGGTCACGACGCCACCGCGGTCTCGACCCGGCCGTCGGCGCCGAACACCGCCGTCGGGCGAGCGGGTGGACGCAGGGCGGTGGCGGTGCCGGCGGTGACGGGGTGGTCGGTCACGACGGTGGCGCGACGCGGCGCGTCGCTCCCACCGTTCGCGGGGCCGGTCCCCGCCAGTCCCGTGACGAGCCAGCGCCCGGCCACGGGGGTGGACTCGAGCACCTCGAACGGCAGCGGTCCGGCCGGGTCGATCAGCACGTCCTCGGGTCGGTACATCTCCTGGCGGCCGCCGGCCGCGGGGATCAGGACCTGCGGCGGCGTTCCGAGGAAGGAGGCGACGAACGCCGTCGCGGGTGTGGTGAGCAGCTCGGTCGGTGTACCGAACTGCTCCAGGAGCCCGTCCTTCATGACCGCGATGTGCGTCGCCATCGCGAGCGCCTCGGTCTGGTCGTGCGTGACGTAGACGCTGGTCGCCCCGGTCGCGCGGTGCACCCGCACCAGCTCGGCCCGCATGTCCGTGCGGAGGCGGGCGTCGAGGTTGGAGAGCGGCTCGTCGAACAGCAGCACTCCGGGCCGCGGGGCCACGGTGCGCGCGATCGCGACGCGCTGCTGCTGCCCGCCCGAGATCTCGGTCGGATAGCGGTCGGCGAGCGCCTCGATCTCGAGCATCTCCAGGACCTCCGCCACACGCGCGGTGCGGTCCGCCGCAGACCATCCCGCCACGCGCAAGGGCCAGTCGATGTTGCTGCGCACGCTCATGTGGGGCCAGAGCGCGTAGCTCTGGAAGACCATCCCGAGGCCGCGGTCCTTGGCGGGCACGACCTCGCCGCGCTCGCCGTCGGCGACCACCGTGTCCCCGAACAGCACGCGGCCGGACGTCGGCTGCTCGAGGCCGGCGAGGATGCGCAGCGTGGTGCTCTTGCCGCAGCCGGAGGGGCCGAGCAGGACGACGAACGCGCCGTCGGGCAGGTCGAGGTCGACATCGGCCAGCGCGGCGTGTGCGCCGAAGCGCTTGCCGAGACCGTCGAGGATGAGGCGGGTCATGCGGGGTCTCCGCTCTGTCGGGCGCCCTGGAGGCGGCGGGCGAGGAGGGTGGCCGCCACCGAGACGGCGGCGATGACGAGGGTGATGGCGTTGGCGTGCTGGGTGAAGCCCTCGCTGGCGTAGCGGAAGGTCATCACCGACAGCAGGGGTGGCGGGCGTGACCAGCAGCACCACGAGTGAGAGGTCGCGCACCATGGTCACGAAGACCAGGACGCCGCCGCCGACGACGCCGCGCGAGGCGAGCGGCAGCACGATCCGCCCGAGGCGGCGCGGGCCGCTCGCACCGGTGAGGACCGCCGCCTCCTCGAGGTCGCCCGAGACCTGCCCGAGGGCGGCCCGGGAGGTCTGGAACGCGAAGGGCACGCTGGCGGCCACACCGGCCACCACGAGGATCGCGAACGTCCCGTACAGCGAGGGCAGGGGACCGATCGGCGCACCGAACTGCGCGATGAACGCGGCACCGAAGGCCACGCCGGGGATGAGGAACGGCACGTAGCTGAGGAAGCTGATGCTCGCGACCGTCACGCGTGCCCGCGGCAGCCGTCGCAGCACCTGGGCGCCGAGCACGCCCAGGAGCGTCGCCCCGAGAGCGACCGACAGTCCCAGCGCGACGGTGCCGCCGAGTGCGGTGAGGACCTGCGGGTCGCGAGCGATCCCGCGCACCCCTGCGCGATCGCCGGGTCGGAGGCGCCCGTCCAGAAGTGCCAGGTGAATCCGCCGTCGAACCTGTTCGTGCGGCGCAGCACCGTGCTGACCGCCAGCACGATCCCCGGCAGCACGGCCGTGGCCAGGATGATCAACCCGGCGATCCCCGCCAGCGGCCAGCGCCAGCGGCCGGTCGCCATCGTGTGAGGGCGGGTGGACCTGCCGGTGATGGTCGCGAAGCTGCGGCCCGCCGTCGCGCGCGTCCCGAGGAACAGGACGGCGGCGGCGATGACCACGAGGAGGATCGACAGCACGTAGCCGCGCTGCGCGTCCCCGTGGAGATGGCTCCGTAGAGCCGGGTGCTGAGGGTCTGGAACCGCACCGGAAGCCCGAGGAGCGCCGGGACGGCGAAGTTGCTCACGCCCTCGGCGAAGGCCAGCAGGAAGCCGGAGACGGCGGCCGGTGCGACCGCCGGCAGCGCGATTCGCACGGCCACGCGCGCCCGGCTCGCACCGGTCAGCTCCGCGGCGGCGAGCATGTCGCCACCGACGTTCGCGAGCGCCGCGGCGATGACGACGAAGGAGAGCGAGAAGTAGTGCGCGACGAGCGTGAGGATCACCGGGAGGGCGCCCCACGAGAGCGCGTCCGGCACCGGGAGCCCGAGCGAGGTGAGCAGACCCGGGGCGCCGCCGATGCGGTCGTTGCGGAACACGCTCTCCCACGCCAGCGCGATGGCGAAGCTCGGGAGCGCGAACGGGACCGCGGCCAGTACGCCGAGCACGCGCCGCCCCGGGACGTCGCTCAGCACCACGACCCAGGCCAGGAACCCACCGACGATCGTCGAGAGCACACCCGTGCCGAGCCCGACCACCAGCGAGTTGCGCAGCGGGGTCCAGAACAGGTTCTGCGACAGCGGGCTCGCGACGACGTCGGTCCACGCGCCGTCGCCCTCGGCCCCCAGCGTCGCCCGCACGAGTCCCGCGAGCGGGAGCGCCACGAGCACCACCAGGACGGCGACGACGGCGAGCGCGAGCCAGCGGATCGGGCGGCGGGCGTCCTGCAGGCTGCGGCGGACCAGGGGCGTCACTGGATCGTGAGCAGGAAGTCGGAGACCTGACGACGGCGCTCGGCCGAGGCGGCGGGGTCGATGCTCCAGGCACCCAGCTCCTCCAGGCCCACGGCCTCCGCCGGGGCGACGACGTCGTCGCGCACGGGGTAGTCGCCCGCGACGTAGAACGGCTCGAACCCCGCGCCGCCGGTCTCGGTGTCGTCGCCCATCATGAAGTCGATCAGGAGGCGCGCCGCGGCGGGTTCTCCGCCCCGGCGGTCACGCCGAGCATCGCGGGGAAGGTGATGCCGGGGGAGGGCGTCACGCCCGCCGCCACCTGCAGGGCCCACCCCTCGTCGTCGTTGTCGCGGCGGTCGGAGTAGGAGGTGAAGCCGACCGGCGGCTCGCTCTGCCCGGTCGCGCCGACGGCGGCGTTGACCGTGTCGGTGTCGTCCACCAGCACCGCGTCGTTGGCGTAGAGATCGGCGGCGAACTGCAGGCCCGCGTCCTCCACACCCTCGTCCAGCTCGATCTCGCGCCCGAAGTGGTCCTCGTAGGCCTGCGCCATCTCCTCGGACCGCAGCGACATCTCGGTGATGAGGTCGAGGTAGTCCCCGCGCACGTTCGGGTCCACGAGCACGACCTTCCCGGACCACGCGGGCTCGGTGAGCTCCCACAGGTTCGACACCGGGGCGCCGCCCGGGTGCGCCTCCTCGTTGTACATGAGGACCTTCGTGGAGAGGCGGTTGGCGACGAGCGGTGCGGAGTGCTCGGGCGCGAGCGCGTCGGCGACGCGGCCGGGCACGTAGGGCAGCAGCACGTCGTCCGCGAGGAGCTCGGTCACCACCACGGGCGCGTCGGAGACGTAGGCGACGTCGGCGGTCGCGCTGCCGGCGCGGTGCTCGCTCGCGAGACGTGTGATGAGCTCGGTCGAGGAGATGTCGGTGGCCACGACGTCGATGCCCGGGTAGGCCGCCTCGAAGGACTCCTCGATCGTGGCGATGCGGCTCGTGAAGGCGTAGACCGACACGGTGCCCTCCGCCTCCGCGAGCTCGACGAGCTCCTCGTGGCTCAGGGACTCCCAGTCGGGCTCGTCCGCGGGAGCGGACTCGGCGCCCGAGCACGCGGCCAGGACGAGGGAGAGGCCGAGCGCGGTGGTGAGCGGACGCGTCGAGGAGGCGTGACGAGGCATGGCGGTACCTGCTTCCGGGAGGTGGGACGAAGGGGTGGGTGAGTGCCGGGGGCGTAGGGGTCAGGCGTCGAGCTGGTCCAGGAGGTGACCGAGCCGGTCGAGGTGGTGGAGGGCGCCGTCGTCCGCGCGGCGCGCCACGGTGAGCACGAGGGCGTTCGCGACAGCCATGGGGACGGTGAGGGAGAGGAAGTCGTCGGCGCCGCCGCGGGGCGCCGCCACGATCTGGTCGGGCCGGGGCGCCGTCCAGACGACGGTGTCGGTCACGAGCGCGGTGCTCGCCCCCGCCGCGGTCGCGACCGACAGGAGCGGTCCGAGTGCGGCCGGGGCCCGGCGGAACGCGAAGGCCAGCAGGAGGTCCGCGCCGGCGAGACGGGAGAGCCGCTCGGCCAGGTCGCGGCGCGAACCCGTGAGCCGCACGGTGCGCAGCCCGAACCGGTCGAGCCGCCGGGCCAGGAGCTCGACGAGCACGGTGGCGTTGCCCTGTCCGAACAGGAGCACCTCGCGCGCGGCGAGCACGCGGTCGGCGAGCTCGTCCAGGTCGGCCTGCGTGACGTGACGGCGCAGCGCCTCGAGCGCGGCCACCTCGTCGGAGACGAACGACGCGAGCACGTCGTCCTCGGGGTGGCGCTCGAGCCGGCCGCGCAGCCGCTGCGACGGTCCGTCGCCCGCGAGGTAGTCCTCCCGCAGGGCGTCGCGCAGCTGCGGGTAGCCGTCGAAGCCGAGGCGCTGCGCGAGCCGCGTGGCGGAGGACTGGTGCAGGCCGAGCGGCCCGGTGAGCTCCTGCGCCAGCCAGAACGACGCGCGGTCGGGCTGGTTCTGGAGCGCCGCGACCAGGCGGCGGTCGGTCGCCGTGAGGGTCGAGCCGTGGCTCGCGGCGAGCTGGGTGATGAGCACGATCGCGACGCTAGGCGCACGCGGACTTGCCGTGGCTGCAAGCCGTGCACGTTCACGTGCTGTTCGATCAAGGTTCACCGCGGGCGGCCCCGGCGCCCACCGACTAGGGTCGGGACCGAGCACGGGAGTCCAGTGAGCTGGGCTGAGAGGGAGTTCTCCAACTCCGACCGTCGAACCTGATCCGGATCATGCCGGCGCAGGAAGCTACGCGTGACGACCGCCGTCCGCGCCCGTGCCGCGAGCCCGAGAGGCTGCCGCATGATGCTCACCCCCACCGATCTCACCGATGCCACCGAGGTCACCGACCCCACGAGCGACCCGCTCACCTTCGGCGTCGGGGTCCGCGTGACCGCCGCCGTCATGGCCGACGACTACGCCGCCGTCCTCACCCGCGCCCTGGCCGGTCTCGACACCGCCGGACTCGCGGTCGAGACCGGTGACGTCTCCACCTACGCGGGCGGGTCCGAGTCCGACCTGCTGCGGTGGCTGACCGACCTCGCGCAGGCGCTCGCGGCGACGGAGCGCCACGTCGCGCTCACCGTCCACCTCTCGCGCGGCTGCCCGGGCGAGGTGGTGTGCGACCTGCCGGGTGGCGCCGGACCACGCGGGGGTGAGGTGCCGACGTCGCGCACCACCGGTCGGTGGGCCGCGGCCGAGTGGGCGCTCTACCCGCTGGCCGACCAGGCCGTCACGGGTGGCGAGCCGGACCACATGCGGGACATCTACGCGGCGATCGACCACGCCCGTGAGCTCGGCACCTTCCGCGTCTCGGAGCACTTCGTCACCCGGCTGGAGGGCGACGTCGGGGATGTGCTGGCCACCGCCGTCGCCGGCTGGGTGCTGGTGGGCCGCGGTGTGCAGCACGTGACCTCCCACCTCACGCTGTCGCTGAACAGCCCGAGCCACGTCGGGCGCGCACGATGAGCGCGACCACCACCACCACCACCGCTCGCTCCGGGCGCGGCCTCGCGCTCAAGGAGATCGTGCTCGTCGTGGTGCTCGGGGTCGTCTTCGGCTTCCTGTACTGGGTGTTCGTGCAGGCGTGGATCGGGCTGCAGGTCGCGATGGGTCCCGCGGGGGACCTGGCGCAGCACCTCCTCCTCGGCTCGTGGCTGCTGGTCGCACCGATCGCGATCACGATCATCCGGCGGCCGGGCGTGGGCGTCCTGGCCGAGGTGCTCGCCTCGGTCATCGAGGTCGTCTTCCTGGGCAGCGCGGTGGGCCCGCTGCTGATCGTCGCGGCACTGCTGCAGGGGATCGGCAGCGAGCTCCCGTTCGCGCTGGGGCGCTACCGCCACTTCGGCTGGGGCCGGTTCGCGCTCTCGGGGCTGCTCGGCGCGAGCCTCGTCTTCGTCTGGTCGGCCTTCCGCTTCGGCTGGTACGGGCAGGACATCCTCGCGCTGCGGTTCGGCCTGCAGGCCGTCTCGGGCGTGCTCCTGGGCGGCCTGCTCGCGAAGGTGATCGTCGACGCGCTGCTGCGCACCGGTGTCCTGGCCAACTTCGCGATCGGGGCGGTCGACGGTGGGGGCGACCGCGAGGACGACGGCGGGCGCGCGGGAGCGGCACCGGTGCGGCGTGAGCGCTGACGCCGTCGTGCGCCCGGTCGTGCACGCGGTCGGCCTCGAGGTCGTGCTGCCGGGTGGCGACGGCGTGGGTCCCCTCACCGCCGACGTCGCCCCCGGCGAGCACGTCCTCGTGCTCGGACCCTCCGGCTCCGGCAAGACGACCCTCCTGCGCACGCTCGCCGGCGCGGTGCCGCAGCACGTGCGGGCCCACGTGACCGGCACGCTGCGCGTGGGGGGCGGCGAGGGTGGCAGGGGCGGCTCCGTGTTCCCGGTCGACCCCGTGAGCGACGGCGTCGCGGCGACCTCGGCGCACGTGGGGACGGTCGCGCAGGACCCGGTCACCGGCGTCTGCCTGACGCTGGTGGCCGACGAGGTCGCGCTGCCGCTCGAGAACCGCGCCGTCCCGCCCGAGCGGATCGGCCCTGCGGTGGAGGGTGCGCTCGTCGTCGCCGGCGCGGCCCACCTGCGCGAACGCGCCAGCGGTGAGCTCTCCGGCGGCGAGCTGCAGCGCGTGGCGCTCGCGGCCGCCACCGTCGCGCGGCCGCGGGTGCTCCTGCTGGACGAGCCGACGTCGATGCTGGACGCGCCGGGCGTGGCGGCGGTGCGCGACGCCGTCGCCCGCGTGGGTGACGACGTCGCCGTGGTGCTCGTGGAGCACCGCCTCGACGAGTGGGCCGGACAGGCGGGGAGCGCGGGGCTGCCGCCGCGCACGATCGCCCTGGCGCGCTCGGGCCGGGTGCTCGCCGACGGCCCGACGGCGGACGTGCTCGCGCGCCACGGTCGCGCGCTGCTGCGCCAGGGGTGCTGGCTGCCGCTGGACGCCGAGCTCGAGGCGCTCCTCGGGCTCGGCGGCGGGCTCGCGTCCGACGACGTGCGGCGCGCCCTGCTGGCGCTCGCGCGCGAGGCCGCGGCGGCGCCGTCGGGACTGCCGGCGGGGTCGAGAACGCGCGAGGTCGTGCTGCGCACGCGCGGCCTCGCCGTGCGGGCGGGCGGTCGTGAGGTGCTGCGCGACGTCGACCTCGACCTGCGCGCCGGTGCGCTGACGGCGATCGTGGGAGCCAACGGTGCGGGCAAGTCCACGCTGCTGGCGGCACTCGCGGGCCTGGAGGCCCCGGCCGCGGGCACGGTGGAGGGGCCGCGTGCGGGCCTGGTGTTCCAGGACCCGGAGCACCAGCTCGTCGCCGCCACGGTGACCGGCGAGATCGCGTTCGGTGCGGTCGCCCCCGGGCGGGTGGCGGAGCTGCTCGACGCGTTCGACCTGCGGGACTGGGCGGATCGGAGCCCCTACACGCTCTCGGGCGGGCAGAAGCGGCGGCTCAGCCTCGCGGCGATGCTCGCGCACGAGCGCCCCGTGCTGCTCGCGGACGAACCCGGGTTCGGCCTCGACCGCGCCGCGACCCGGGCCGCGATGGCCGCGCTGCGTGAGGCGGCCGACGGCGGGCTCGCCGTCGCCCTGACGAGCCACGACCTGCGCGCCGTGGCCGCGTGGGCCGACCGCGTCGTCGTGGTCGCGGGCGGTGGCGTCGCGGCCGACCTGACCCCGGAGGCGTTCCTGCGCGATGCGACGGCGCTCGCCGCCGCGGGGATGAGCGTGCCCGCGCTGCTGGGGTTCCTCGTGGAGCACGACGTGCCCGTGCGCGGCGCGCTCGCCGTGCTCGAGCGGCTCGCGGACGACGTCGCGGTGGCCGCGTGAGCAGGTCCGCGCCCTGGCTCGTGCGCCGCAACCCGAGCGTGCTGCTCGCGCTGGTGCTCGCGCTCTCGGTGCTGACGCTCCTCCTGACGGAGCCGCTCCCGCTCGTGGCGCTGTACGGCGCGCTCGCCGTCGGCGCGTGCGTCGGTGCGCGGCTGCACCCGTGGCGGTTCGCGCGCGCCCAGGTCCCGTTCCTGCTGTTCGGGACGGGGCTGGTGGTGGTGAACGCGCTCGCGCGGCCGGGCGAGCCGCTCTGGCCGGACGCGCCGGTGCGGGTGACGGCGGAGGGGCTGAGCATCGGCGTGGTGCTCGCGCTCCGGGCGCTCGTCATCGGGGTGGGGGCGGTGGCGTTCGCGACGAGCGCCGAGCCGCGCCGACTCGTGGTCAGCCTCGTGCAACACGCGCGGCTCAGCCCGCGCATCGCGTACGCGCTGCTGGCGGGTCACCGCCTGCTCGGGGAGCTGCCGCGGCAGTGGCGCACGATCACGCGCGCGCACGCCGTGCGGCTGCCGGTGAGCGAGCGCCGACGGGGACGGGCGAGTCGCGAACCGCGGCTGGGCGTCCGTGCCCTCGCGCGGTGCGCCTTCACGCTGCTCGTGGTCTCGATCCGGTCCTCGGAGCGGACCGCGTTCGCGCTGGAGTCGCGCGGTCTCGGCCCGGGCCCGCGGACCGTGTGGCGCCCCGTCGCGCTGGGGTGGCCCGACGGCGCGCTGGTGGCGGGGGTGGCGCTGCTCGCGTGGCTCGCGCTCCTGGCGCCGCGCGCCGCGGGCGCGCTCCCGGCCTGAGCACGGCCGACGGGACCGGTCGACGGCGATGCGCGCCGTCGACCGGCCCCGTCCGGTGGCGCCGCGTCAGGCGGTCGACGACGGCGCGGCACCGCCCGTGCGGAACGCCGCCACCTCGGCCGCGAACGCCTCGTGCGCCGCCGCCTTCCTCTCCGCCGGCAGCCAGGACGCGTCGATGCTCGCCACCGCCATGTCCGCGAGCTGCTCGCGGCTCGCACCGATCCGTTCGTGCGCGATGCCGTACTCGGCGGCCAGCGACGTCGGGAACATCCCGGGGTCGTCCGAGCACGGGATCACGTTCAGACCGGCCTCGAGCATCGCCTGGATCGAGGCGCGCCGCCACGGCCGCCAGGACCGGCGCGACGTCGTCGAGGCCACCGTGAACGCCACCTGCTGCTCGCGCATCCGCTCCACCACGGCGTCGTCCTCGAGGACGTAGTAGCCGTGGTCGATGCGGTCGCAGCCCAGGAGGTCGAGGCACGTGATCGTGTTGACGGCGGTCGGCGCGTGCTCGGAGGAGTGCGCCGTGCGCCCGAGTCCGGCCTCGCCCGCGAGGCGGTAGGCGTCCGCGAAGCGCTCCGGCGGGCCGGCGGTCTCGAGGTTGTCGAGCCCGATCCCGGCGACGACGTCGTGCGGGTTGTCCACGACGCGCCGCACCACCTCGAGCGCCTCCGCGCCGCTCCGGCTGCGGTCGATGCCCTGGATCATCAGCCCGGTCATGCCGAAGTCGCGCTCGGCCAGGCGGATGCCCTCGGCGTACGCCTCGATCGCGCCGCGGTAGCCCAGGTGCTCCAGGTGCGGCGGCAGCGCGTCGAAGAACAGCTCCAGGTGGCGGGTGCCGCTCGTGCGGTGGGCGTCCTCGAACGCCTCGTAGGTGATGCGGGTGAGGTCGTCGGCGTCGCGCAGGACCTCCACCACCCAGGCCGAGACCTGGAACAGGGAGTAGGAGACGGCCGGCTCGTCCGCCGAGCGCCCCTGCGGCACCGGGATCCGGGTGCCCTCGTAGAGCGAGGGGTCCGGCGGCAGGGAGTTGATGTCGGCGAAGATGCGCTCCGGGGTGTCCGGGAGCTCGAGCTTCTCGCGCCGCGCGAGCTGCGCGAAGGTCGAGGCCCGCACCGTGCCGATGAGGTGGCAGTGCAGGTCGGCCTTCGGCAGCCGGCGCAGCTCGTCGGGGTGGACGGCGGGGGAGGTGGTCGTGCTGGACAGGAGCGACGTCATCAGCGCGAGGACACCTCGCGAGCGAAGCGGTCGAGCCACGCGGCGCGGTTCGGCGTCGTCTCGGCCGGGTCGAGCGTCGCGTAACCGGCCGCGATCGGGTCGGCCGCGATGTCGCCGACGACGTCGGTGAGCTCCGCCGGGACCTCCGCGGCCAGGTTGACCGGCAGGTCGCCGACCAGGTCGGCCGAGGCGGTCTGCGCCTCGACGCTCAGGAGGTAGTCGATGAAGGCGTGCGCACCCTCGGAGTTCGGCGCACCGACCGGGACCATCGCGCGGTTCGTGGCCATGTAGCGACCCTCCGCGGGCGCCGTCCAGGCGACGGGCTCGCCGGAGGCGACCAGCGTCGTCGCGAACCCGTTGAGGGAGTCGGCGGCGACGATCTCGCCCTGCGTCAGCAGGTTCGTGACCTCGGTCGAGGAGGAGTAGAACTGCAGGATCCCGGGCGCCCAGGATCCGATGACCTCGTAGGCCGTGTCGATGTCGTAGGGGCCGTCGCCGTAGCTGTCGGCGACGCCCGAGACCGCGAGCTGGCCGGCGGTCACGGAGAAGTCGGGGAACGCGAGGCGGCCGGCGAGCGCGGGGTCGGCGAAGAGCTCCCAGTCCGCGGCCTGCTCGGCGGTGACCTCGTCGGTGTTGTAGAGGATCCCGTTGAGCTGGTAGCTGTACGCCGGACCGTCGAAGCCCTCCTCGACGGCGAAGTCGGCGATCTCGCCCAGGTTCGGGACCTCGGCCTCACCGAAGGACTCGAACAGCTCCTTCTCCTGGCCGGAGGCGGCGAACGCGTCGGAGATGAGCATGACGTCGACGCCGGAACGGTCGCCCGCGAGCTCGAGCTGGCTGAGGCGGTCGGCGTTCGAGCCGGTCTCGATCTCGACCTCGATGCCGGTGGCCTCGGTGAAGGGGTCGACGACCGCCTCCTGGAACTGCTCGACGCCGAACGGGAAGGTGCTGACGACGATGGAGTCGCCGCTGCCGCCGTCACCGGATCCGGCGTCGCCGCCGGAGCAGGCGGCGAGCAGGGCGGTGGCGGCGAGCACCGCGGCGGCGGCGGTGAGCTGGCGGGGGGCGGGGCGGGTCATGGCGGGGCCTTCCGGAGCGGGTGCGGGCTGAGATGCGGGACGGGGGTGCAGGGAGCGGAGGTGGAGGGGGCAGGACGGACGGACGGAGAGCCGTCAGCCGGCGAGCGCGACGACGTGCGCGGCGTCCGCGCGCAGGAGGATGCGGTCCCCCGGGCTCGCGGTGAGCGCGCTGTCGCGCACGTCGGCCGTGAGCCGCACGGTGGTGCCGGTCGCGTCGTCGGCGTCGACCGTGACGACGCGGTCGACACCCCGGAAGGCGACGTCGACGACGACCCCCTCGAGGGTGAGGCCGTCGCACGAGCCGGGCTCGCCGTCGTGCTCGCCGAGCCCGGGCAGCACCCGCAGGTGCTCGGGACGCACGGTGCGGACGGCGCCGTCGGCGGCGACCAGGAAGTTCTCGTACCCGAGGAACTCGGCCACGTGCCGGTTCGCGGGGAGGGGAACACGTCCTGCGGCGCGCCGGCCTGCAGGATGCGGCCCTCGCGCATGACGACCATCTGGTCGGAGAGCTCGAGCGCCTCGTCCTGGTCGTGCGTCACCAGTACGACGGTGAGGCCGGTCTCGGCCTGGATGCGGCGCAGCTCGGCGCGCATGTGGATGCGGAGCCGCGCGTCGAGGTTGGACAGCGGCTCGTCGAGCAGCAGCAGCTTCGGGCGGATCGCGATGGCGCGGGCGAGCGCGACGCGCTGCTGCTGGCCGCCGGAGAGCTTCTTCGGGCGGCTGCCGGCCAGGTGGCCGAGGCCGACGAGGTCGAGCGTCTCCTCGACGACGCGCCGGCGCTCCGCCGCGCCGACCTTGCGCAGCTTGAGCCCGTAGCCGACGTTCTCGGCCACGGTCATGTGCGGGAAGAGCGCGTAGGACTGGAAGACCATGCCGAGGCCGCGGCGCTCGGGCGGGGTGCGCGTGGCGTCGACGCCGTCGATGAGGATCGTGCCCGACGTCGGGACGGTGTAGCCCGCGAGCATGCGCAGCGACGTCGTCTTGCCGCAGCCGCTCGGTCCGAGCAGCGTGGTGAACTGCCCGGCGGGGATGGTGAGGTCGATCGCGTCGACGGCGGTGAAGTCGCCGAAGCGCTGGGTCACCTGCTGGAACTGCGCGGCGACGGTCATCGGTTGATCCCTCCGAAGATGCGGGCGAAGCCGACCGTGCGCTCGGCGACGACGGCGACGAGCACGGTGCCCGCGAGGATGATGGTGCTGGTGGCGGCGACCATGGGGTCGTAGCTCTGCTGGACGTAGTCGAGCATCGTGACCGGCAGGGTGCGGAAGTCGCGGCTCTGCAGGAGCAGCGAGAGCGGGACGTTGTTGAACGACGTCACGAAGCTGAGCAGCGCGGCCGAGAAGATGCCGGGCCGCAGCAGCGGCAGCGTGACCGAGAAGAACGTGCGCAGCGGGGACGCGCCGAGCCCGCGGGCCGCCTCCTCCACGAACGGGTCGGCCAGCGCGAGCGAGGCCCCCGTGACGCGGACGGCGTACGGCAGCATCAGCACCGTGTGGCCCACGAGCAGCACGGTGAAGTTGTCCAGCCGCAGACCGATCATCAGCTGCTGGAAGAGTGCGAGCCCGACGACGAGCTCGGGCACGATCAGCGGCGAGAGGAAGAGCCCCTCCACCAGGCCCTTGCCGGGCAGGCGGCCACGGTGGATCGCGAGGGTCGCCGGCACGCCCAGGAGCAGGGCGAAGAACGTGGCGAGCGCCGCGAGCTGGAGGCTCGAGACCATCGCGCTGATGAAGGGCGAGTAGGCGAACGCGGCCTCGAACCACTGCAGCGAGACGCCCTCGGGCGGGAAGCGCAGCGTGCTGCCGCCGGTGAAGGCGGTGGCGACGACGAAGAGGATCGGCACGATCATCACGACGTAGCCGGCGACGGCGAGCGCCGCCGCCACGGGGCGGCGCTGCTTCACGAGGTGGCCCCCGTCGCGCGGCGAGCGAGGACAGCCCGGAGACGGCGAAGACCAGCACGGTCATGATGAGCGCCGTCGCGCTGGCCGCGGCCCAGTCGATGCTGACGCTGGCGTAGGAGAACAGCTGCGTGGAGAGCATGCGCTGGCTGGAGCCGCCGAGCAGGTACGGGGTGGTGTACGCCGTCGCGCTCCCCGCGAACACGAGGGTGGCGGCGACGACGAGCCCGGGGGCGGACAGCGGCGTCACGACGCCCCAGAACGTGCGGGTGCGCGAGGCGCCGAGGCCGCGGGCGGCGTCGTCGAGCCCGGGGTCGACCTGGGCGACGGCGGAGTAGCAGGAGATGATCGCGAGCGGCAGGAAGAGCTGGGTCAGGCCGAGCACGATGGCGAGCTCGGTGTAGAGCAGCTGCGGCGCCCGGTCCGTCAGACCGAGCGCGACCAGCACGCGGCCGATCGCCCCGTTGGACCCCAGCACCACCAGCCACCCGAAGGTGCGCACGACGTTGCTCAGGAGCAGCGGGAAGATCGCGAGTGCGAGCAGCACGCCGGACCAGCGCGACGTCGAGCGCGCGAGCAGGTAGGCGATCGGGAAGCCGAGCACGAGGCAGATGAGGGTGACGATCAGGCCCAGCTTCACCGTGCGCCACACGATCGCGAGGTCGTAGGGGTCGGTGAGCATCTGACCGAGGCGCGTCAGCACGTCGCCCGGCGTGACGCCCGGGGGTGCGAGCAGCATGGCGATCGACGGCACGAGGAAGCCGGCGAGCAGCAGCACGAGGCCCGGGATCAGGAGCAGTCCGGTGCGGCGCGAGATCACGGCGGTCTCCGTCCGTGTCGTGGATGGTGGAGGTCCCGCCTCGGGAGCGGATCGCGCGAAGCGAGGTGGAACCGGTTGCACAATCGGTTGCGGTCAACGGTAGCGGGTGCGGTGACCCGCGGGTACCGCCCCGGTGAACAGCGTGTAAAACGTGGAGCGGCTGCGGATGCAACCGGTTGTGCGTTCTCGTAGGGTGACGAGGGCGGCGCCGAGGACGGCGCGGCTCACGATCGATCAACGAGCCGGGAGGCGACGGGTGCCGACACTGGCCGATGTGGCGAGCAGGGCCGGGGTGTCGAAGGCGACGGCGTCGCGCGCCCTGAGCCGGGCCGAGCTGGTGGCGCCCGCGACCGTGGCGCGCGTGCTCGCGGCCGCGCAGGAGCTGGGGTTCGTGCGCAACCGCGCGGCGAGCCACCTCGCGCGCGGCCGCACCGGCATCGTCGCGCTCGTGGTGCCGACGCTGGAGAACACCTTCTTCACGCCGATCATCGCGGGCGCCCAGGCGCGTGCCGAGGCGGCGGACCTCCAGCTGACGGTGGCCGTGCACCCGATCGCGGACGAGGCGGAGCTGGCCGGCCTGACGCGCCTCGCGACCCAGGTCGACGGGCTGGTGCTCGTGGCGCCGCGCGGCCCGGACGCCCTCGTGCGTGCCGTCGGTGCCCTGGTCCCGACGGTGCTGGTGGACCGCGAGATCGCCGGGATGGAGTCGATCGTCGCCGACACCGCCTCGGCCTTCGGCGCGCTGGCCGACCACCTGGTGGGTGCCGGGCACCGCTCGGTCGTCTACCTCGGTGGGCCCGACGGGTCGTGGCAGGACGGGCAGCGGGCCGCCGCCGTCGCAGCCGCGACGCACGGGCGGGCCGACCTGCACCGGCTCGGCCCGTTCCCGGCCACGTTCGCCGCCGGGACCGGCGCGGTCGAGGACGTGCTCGCCTCCGGGGCGAGCGCCGCGATCCCGTACGCGACGTCAGTGGGGCTGGGGCTCGTGTTCGCGCTGCGCGCCCGCGGGATCGCCTCACCCGGCGAGGTGCTGGTGAGCGCGGAGCGGCTCGTGGCCGACGCGATCGGGGGCGACGTGCCGGCGATCGACGTCGACGGCGAGGAGGTCGGCCGCGAGGCGATGGCCGCGCTGGTGGCGGCGATGGCCGCGGCCGCGGTCGCGTCGCGGCCGGGCTCCGGCTCCGACTCCGACGAGGCGGTCGAGACCTCGCAGCGCCGGCTGCCGGTCGCGCTGTACTGGCCGGGCGGCGGAGGGGTCAGGACGCCCGTGCCGAGCTCGTCACGGTCATCGTGATCCCGTCGCTCCACGGCGCCAGGACCCACGGGAGGAACGCGGGCCGCGAGAGCGCGGTCAGCGTCACCTGGGCGGTCGTGCCGCCGTCGGGCGTGCCGGTGGGCGCCGTGACGGCGAGCCCGGGCGCATCGGTGAGCGACGACGGCGCCGTCTCGAGGAAGTCGGCGACGCTGGCGCGCACCGATGCATCGGTCACGGCGAGCTCGCCGCCCGAGAAGTACGCATCGGAGTCGACCTGGCTCGCGGCGTAGGCGGCGGCGGAGTCGGCGAGCGAGAGGAGGGCCTTGCGGTCGAGGTAGACCGCGCTCGCCGTCGCGATGACCGCCACGAGCGCGACGGCGACGGCGACCGCCCCGAGCGTGAGCACGAGGATCCGGCCGCTCTCGGGGTCGGCGGCGCGGGCGTGCCTCACGAGCGCACCCGGTAGCTGTCGATCACCGTGACGGCCTCGGCGGTCACGGGCACGGTGAGTGCGCCGCCCGGCCACCACGGCAGTGGCACGTCCGCGGCGATCCTCACCGTCGCGACGGCGCCGGGTGCGCTGCACGACGGTGCGCACCGCACCGCGAGCGCGTCGGCGCCGTCGACCTCGATGCCCTGGTCGGCGAAGGCGAGCTCGACGCCGATCGCGGCCAGCTCCCCGGCCCGCTCGGGGTCGTCCGCGGTCGCGACGATGCGCCCGGTGTCGCGCGCGGCCCCCTCGGCCGCGAACGCGGCCGCCTGCAGCTGCGCCAGCGTGAGCACGAGGTAGACGAGGGGGACCACGAGTACGACGGCGCCGCCCAGGAACTCGACCACCGCGCTGCCGCGCTCGCCGTCGCCCGGCACCTGCGCACCCGGCCCGTCCCGCAGCACCGCGAGGACGCGGCGCACCCGCGTCGTCGTCACCCCGGCTCGCCGGTTCACTGCTCCACCACCGCGCGACCGCGGACCACGAGCGTCCCCGAGGGCCCGAGCGGTCCGATCACGGGGACCGGCGCCGTCAGCTCGACGATCACGACGTCGTAGCCCGCCTCGGACTCGACCGTTGCGGTCGCACCCTGCACGGCGGCGTCGGCGATCCCGCTCGCCGCCACGTCCCGCGCGCGCTGCTCGCCCGAGGTGAGGTCGCCGTCGAGCAGCGCGGCGTGCCGCGCCCCTCGGCCGCGGCGTCCACGAGGACGGTGCGCACCCAGAGCGCGTAGGCGAGCTGGACCACCCCGAGCACGAGGACGACGACGAGCGCGCCCACGAGCACCGTCTCGGCGACGGCGGAGCCGCGCTCGCGGTCGTCCGCGGGCCTGGTGCGGTCGATCAGGGGCCGGTGACCCGGTCGACGGCCTGCTGGAAGAGCTGCCGCAGCCAGTCGTCGGCGAGCACCCACACGATGGCGACCAGGCCCGCCGTCATGAGCGTGACCATCACCCAGCCGGGCACGTCGCCGCGCTCGGGCTGGGCCACGCGTGCCCGCAGCCGCGCGGTCATTGTCTCGACGGCGATCGTGAGCCACACCAGCAGGCTCGCGGTCCACGACGCACTCGAGGAAGGAGACAGGGGCGCCCGGTCGCTCCGGGTGCTCGGGTCGATCGAGGTCTCGGCACGGCCGGGCCGGCTCCTCTCGCTCGGGTGGTCGTGGGGTGCTCTGTCGCGGTGCCACATCGGCGTTCCTCTCGTGGTGCGGCGGGGCGACCGCGGGTCGGGTGTGGTGCAGGTCGGGTCTGGTGCGGGTCGGTGCGGACGCGAATGCGGGTCGGTGGCGCGGGTCCGGATCACGGTGTCCCCAGGTTCAGGACAGCGATCCCTGGGAACAGCGCGAACGCGACGGTCAGCGGCAGCAGCAGGAACACCACGGGCGCCAGCATCGCTATCTCCCGGCGGCCGCCGGACTCCATGAGCTCGCGCTTGGCGGCGTCGCGGGCGTCGGCGGCCTGGGCCCGGAGCACCTCCGCGAGCGGGCTGCCGCGCTCGATCGCGATCGCCACGCCCTCGGCGAACCGCTGGACGACCGCGAGGTTGCTGCGCGCGCCCATCGCGGTCAGCGCCTGCGCCATCGAGGATCCGGTACGCACGTCGGCCAGGGTCCGCGCGAGCTCGACGGCGAGCACCCCGTGCACGGTGCGAGACATCCGGTCCAGGGCGGCCGCGGGCGACTCGCCGGCACCCACCGCCAGCGCGAGGAGCTCGGCGACCGCGGGGAACTCCGCCACGATGCGGCGCTCGCGGGCGCGCGCCTGCCGGGTGAGCCACCAGTCGCGCAGGAGCGCGCCGCCGACACCCCCGAGGAGCACGAGGACCGCGACGGGCAGCGGCTGCAGGCCGCGGGCGGCCGCGAGGGGGACCGCCACGAGGAGGCCGAGCAGCAGCCCGGCCGCGGCCCACAGCACCTGCTCGACGCGGAAGCCCTCCACCCCGCCACGCTCGGGCAGCAGCGCGAGGCGGGAGCGGATGCTCGCGCTGGAGCTGCCGAGGTGCTCCAGGAGCCGGGTGAGGTCGGTGACGACCGGCGTGGCGAGGGCGCGCGCCACGCTGGTCCCGGCGCGCGAGGCGGTGCGGGGCGGCGCCGCGAGCAGCGACGACGTCGCCGGCCGGCTGACGACGTAGGGGGCGACCCGGTCCTCCAGGGTCGGTCGCGCGGCGTGCCACGCCCCGACGACGCACAGCGCTCCCGTGGCGAGACCGGCCCCGACGAGGGCACCGACGGCGTTCACCGCGCCACCCGGAGCACGCGAGGGTCCTGTGGGAGCCGGCCGATGCGCAGCATCGCGGCGTACGCGACGGCGGAGATCACAGCACCGCCCGCCAGCAGACCGATGCCCGCCGCCGTGTCGAACGCGTGGGCCGAGGTCCCGCGTCCGCTCATCAGCGCCAGCACGAGCCACGGGGCGGCGACGGCGAGCCGGGCGCCGTTCACCGTCCACGACTGCCGCGCCTCGAGCTCGCCGCGCGTGCGCTGGTCGGTCCGGAGGAAGTCCGAGAGCGTCCGGAGCATGCGGCCGAGATCGGTGCCCCCGACCTCGGTGGCGACGCGCAGGGTGGCGGCGAGCCGGTCGGCCACCGGGTCGGCGAGGTGCTCCTGCCAGACGGCGAGCGACTCGAGGAACCGGCCCGAGGCCCGGTACTCCGCGGCGAAGACGGCCATGTCGGCGCGCAGCGGGGCGGGGCCGCGCTCGGCCATCGCGATCATCGCCTCGGGGAGGGTCAGCCCGGCGCGGACGGCGGAGGTCAGGTCGTCCACGACGTCGGGCCACAGCTGCGCCAGCTCGACCCCGCGTCGACGTGCCCGCGATCGCACGTAGGCGAGCGGCGCCGTCGCCACGATCGCCGCGAACGCGACGGCGACGCTGACGGCCGTCCCCGTGCCGAGCGAGACGATCGCCGTCACGGCCGCGAGTCCGGTGCAGACGCCGACGAACGCGGGCAGGGAGACCGCGTGCATCCCGGCACGCGCGGCGAGGTCGCCCCACGCGGTGCGCACGCGGCCGGGTGCGGCATCGGACGGTGTGTGACTCCAGGTCGAGGACCACGCGAGCAGCAGCCCGACGCCCAGCATCAGACCCACGACGGCGCCCATCAGGCGCTCCAGCCGTCGTCGCCGGAGGGAGCGCCCAGCAGCGCGGCGAGGTCGTAGCCGGAGCGCTCGAAGCGTTCCTCACCCGGTGGGTAGCCGTTGCCGCGGGTGAGGGCGCCGAGCCGGTCGGTCGGTGCGCGGTGGAAGAGGTCGGCGGTCTCGACGACGCCACCCTCGGCACGCCCGGTGACGGCGACGATCTCGCGCACGCTCCGCCGTCCGGACGCGTCGAGGTCGACGTGCACGACGATGTCGATCGCCGTCGCGACGGTGGGGACCACGAAGGTGCTCGAGACGTTCGCCCCCGCCAGGAGGGGCAGGATGCACAGCTTCTGCACGGCCTCGCGGGCGCTGTTCGCGTGGACGGTTCCCATGCCCGGCAGGCCGGCGTTGAGCGCGATGAGGAGGTCGAGCGACTCCGCCTCGCGGACCTCGCCGATCACGAGGCGGTCGGGCCGCATCCGCAGCGCCTCCTTCACCAGGCGCCGCAGCGTGATCTCGCCGTTGCCCTCGAGGTTCGGCTGCCGGCACTGCATACCGACGTGGTCGCGGACACCGGGCTGGAGCTCGAAGACCTCCTCGCACGTGATCAGCCGCTGCGAGCTCGGGATCGAGCCGCACAGCGCGCCGAGCATCGTCGTCTTGCCCGCCTGGGTGCCGCCGCTGACGATCACGTTCAGCCCGACGGCGACCGCCGCGTCCAGGAAGTCGGCCGCGGCGCGGGGAGGCTGCCGAGCGCCACGAGGTCGTCCAGGTGCGCGGCGCGCGCGGTGTACTTGCGGATGTTGACGGCGAGGTGGGCCCGTGTGACGTCGGGGATCACGACGTGCACGCGCTCCCCTGTGGTGAGCGTCGCGTCCACGAAGGGCATGGACAGGTCGAGGCGCCGCCCCGAGGGGCGCAGCATGCGCTCCGTCAGGTCGCGGACCTCGTCGGACGTGAGGAGGAGCGTGGTGAGCTCGGGTACGCCGCGGCGGGCGACGAAGACGCGGCCGGGGCTGTTGATCCAGATCTCCTCGATGCCCGGCTCGTCGAGGAAGACCTGCAGCGGGCCGAGGCCGGCGACCGCGTCGACGGTCTGCTTGGCGGCGGCCTCGACGTCGGGCAGCGGGGCGACGGCGCCGCGCAGCGCCCGCTCCTCCCAGTCGCCGACGGCCTCAGCCACCAGGGCCCGGAAGCCGGCGAGGTCGCGCGTGGGGTCGACGGCGCGGCGCCGCACCAGCTCGCGCACCTCGCTCTCGAGCTGCACCAACGCGTCAACCATCGCCCCACCCCCTGGACCGGAACAGTAGGGGTAGCCGGCGACGCGTGGCTAGGGTCGAGATCGACCTGTGGATATCGGCTCGTTCATCTGGCCGTTTCATCGGGAGGCCGACGTGCACCGCTGAGGGGAGAGGTCCCCATCGCCACGCGCGGTCGCCCACCTTACGGTCAAGTCATGACCACCGCCGTCGCCCCCCGTCTCCGTTCGATCTCCCGCTTCGCCGCGACCGCGCTCGCCGCTGGTGTCCTGGCTGCCGGAGCTCTCGTCGCCGTCCCGAGCAGCAGCGCCGAGGCCAGCCCTCGCTCGGGGACCTCGTCCTACTCCACGCTCTCGGCCTGCCGGGCGCAGATGAACCACATCCGCTCCTCCGGCTACTACGACGCCCACAACTGCTACCAGGTCAAGGGCAGCAGCCTGTGGTACCTGCACTGGTTCGTCCCGGCCGGGCGCGGCTGACCGCGTCCGACGCCGACCACGACCGACCGCAGCCCCGCCACCCCTCGTGGGTGGTGGGGCTTCTGCGTCGCCCGTGCCGTCTCCGCACGCCTCGAGGCGCGGACCTCACGCGCGCCCGGGGAGGTGTTCCGCGGTGGTGCGCGTGCGCTACTCGTCGGCCTCCCGCATCGCGCGCAGCTTGCCCAGGATGTTGATGCGCGAGTTGATCATCGCGAACCACCACTCGTAGACGTTCGGCCAGGTCTCGGTGACGCCGCCGTCGAACCACAGCACCGGCGCACCATCCTCCGTGCACGGGCCGTCACGCCAGATCGCCACGACGTGGCGGTCGGCCTCGGTGGCGACGATGGGGTAGACCTCGTCACGGGGTGGGTAGCCACTGGGGTCCCCGTCGGAGTAGGCGATGTCGATGATCTCGCGGGCCTGGCGGGCCAGCTCGCCGCGGGTGAGCTCACCGGTCGCGAAGAGATCGCTGTCGAGAAGGATGGTCGCCTCCCAGCCGTTGCCGTAGGACAGCAGGTCCCGGTGCTGGTGGTCCAGCGGTGCGCCGAGGTCGCGCTCGGCCTGCGCCCGAGGGTGGTGGGTCGAGTGCGTTCCGTGGGTGCGGGCCGGAGGGCCCAGCGGAGGAAGGGGTCGGCGCCGAGGTCAGCCGAAGGCACCGGTCAGCGCGGCGATCCCCACACCCAGCAGCGACCCCACCCCGGCGACGAGCGCGACGACCAGCGCGAAGATCGAGACGCCGTTCATCGTCTTGCGCATCCCGAGGCGCCGGGCCGCCTGCTCGATGAGCTGGTTGCCCTCGTTCGAGCTGAACGTGTAGTCGACCACCACACCGGGGCGCAGCTCGTCGTCGAACGCGATCTCCCTGCGGAAGGACTTCTCGCGGATGGTGCCGGTCGCGAACGTCATGCTGCCGCGGATGACCGGGCGCGGGACCCCGCCGGCGACGTCGACGCCCGCCTCCCACGCGAGGGTCTTGCGCGTGTCGCGCACGGAGTACGCGCGGCCGTCGTGCTTCACCGATACGCGGTGGGTGAAGACGTAGGTCAGGTGCTTGCGCTTGAAGAGGGTCCACCAGCCGGCATCGACGACGTCGATGTGGACGGTGAAGGCGTCATCGGTCTCGTCCACGACGGTGTACGGGCGGCCGTGCGCGAGTCGACGGACCTCCTGCGCCAGGGTCGCCGCGGGGCGGTGTGAGTGCGAAGACGTCGTCATGCCCCGAAGGTACGCAGGTTCTTGCCGCGCACGGTGGGATCGGATTTGTCGGGTCCGTGACGCTCGTCCGAGCACCGGCCGGTATCACCGGGCGCGCGCGACGATCGGACGTAGCGCTCCAGGTGGTCGCCGACACCGCGTGGCATCGCGCCCACCAGCACGGCGGCCGCGATGCTCAGCAGGCCGACGGCCACGGGGGAGAGCACCACGCCCTGTTCGATCACCACGGGCACCGCTATCAGCTGGATCCCGCACACGAGGAGGTAGACCGTCAATGACCGCCGACCCACGGCTACGAGTGGCACCGCCACGAGGCCGCGGGCGACCCACCGTGATCGCACCGCGAGCAAGGTCAGGGCTGTCGCGGTGACGACCACGGCGGCCTCGCGCAGCGGTGCGGTGCCGGGCGGGGACCACCCGAACGCCACCGTCGCGATCGGGAGGGCCAGTGCGAGGAGGGCTGCCAGCCCGGCTGTCAGCGCGAGCCATGCCGAACGGGTGCCCGCCGCTCGCGTGCGTCGCACGAGGTGGATCACCGCGACGGCCAGGCATGCGAACAGCGGTGCGACGAGCACGTTGAGCCCGACGGCGACGAACGCCTCGAGCACGTGATCCACCAGTGAGGTCGGCAGGAACGCGGGACGATCGCCCAGCACCGAGTCCGCGGATGCGACGCGCGCGCTGTTGGCGAGGATCAGTGCGACCACCCCCGCGACGACGATCCATGCGATCCAGCGGCCGCGAGGCCGGATCATCCGCTCGGTCAGGGCGCCCGTCGGGCCGTACATGGTCAGCACGTCGTACGGGAACCACAAGGTGGCGTTACCGGCACCGAGTCGCCACAGCCGAGCATGTCGCTCGTCACCGGACACCGTTGGAGCCGAGTGGCGAACTGGCGCCAGACGCTGGTCGAGCGAAGCCGCGAACACGACCACGAGCAGCACCAGTCCGAGATTGCCGAGCACGCCGGCGGCGAGCTCGGTCGACATCGCGGGGCGTTCGTGCGACCACCGGTACACGAGTGCGTTGTCGAGGACGACGAGGAGCATCGCCACACCACGCAGGAGGTCGAGGGCGTCGATGCGACCGGGCGACGACGCGGCGGTCCCGACGAGGCCGGGCGCCGGCGTCCGGCCCGGGTGGTTGACGCGCCCGTTCGACACGAGGAGGAACCCGGCCGTCATCGCAAGGAGAGCGAGCATCGGCGCCGGCGTCGTGAGATCGATGCCACCACCGCTGACGAGCACGATGTTCGTGGCTGCATGCGCCAGCACGACGACGACCAGGTTGCCCAGCCGCGCCAGGAGGAGTGACATGGCGACGCCGAACGCGACGTGATAGATGGCCGCGGTGACGGTGACGGGCGCGTGTATCGCCGCGAACAGGACGGCTGATCCGAGGACCGGGAGTGCGGTCGTGACGCCCGTGCGGAAGAAGGACCCCAGGGCGTGCGGCAGCCACACCCGGAACAGCAGCTCCTCCAGCGCCGCGAGGCCCAGTCGGCCCGCGATCGTCGCCGCGCCCACGGCCGTCCAGGGCTGCTGTGCGGCAGGGAGCAGCGTCACCAGCATCGCCGCCGCCACGGTTGCCACCAGGATCACCAGCAGGCTCCTGACCCATGGTTTCGTACCGCACGGGACGAGGCCAGGCGTGGCCGGCCGACCGACGGCCCAGCGGACAAGGACGAGTCCGGCGACCGCGGCCGCTGAGGCGAGGGTCAGGATCACGCCGGTCCCGGCGCGGCCGAGCGCCACCTCGAGAAGAATCGTGTGCAGCAGGAGCAGCCCCACGGGAGTCACGATGCGGCGGGTCACCCGCCCGGCGAGGCCCGGCTTGCGCCGCTTCACAGCGCCGTTCGCCTCGCCTGCGTCCAGGCGAGGCGAACGGCCGTGAAAGTGACCAGCGGAAGCACGAACCACCCTGCGGCGGAGGTCTGCTCCAGCAGACCCGTGACGTACCAGTCGACAGAGAAGAACCGCAGCCACGCAAGAGCCGGAGTGATCGTCGCGAGGATCGTCGGAAGCAGGGGGAGCGCGAGGAAGACGAGGCAGGCGGGCAGCGCACGCTTGACGAGCAGCGCCACCAGGAGACCGAGCGACGCGTAGGCCGGCGCCGTCAGAACGACCACCGGTGCCGCACGAAAATCGTCCATCGTCGGCGTCGGACCGGCGACGAGCGCGATCACGACGGCGACGGCGACGGCGGCCGCGGCGATGACGAGAGTGCCGTTCACCCGGACACGTGCGAAGTGATCGCGGTTCCCGTTGTGAGCGAGGAGCGTGCCGGCCAGTCCGGTGCCGACGTCACCTGCGGTCCACGTGACCGCCACCAGGGTTGCGGCGACCGACACGAGGATTCCGGTCGTCGACAGCGCGTCCCCGAAAGACGGGTAGACGGCGCTGATGCGGCCGTAGACGGCGAGCCATGCGACGAGCACAGCAATGACGGTCAGCAGAACCCGCCGACCGCGCGTGAGCGTGAGAGTGCGCAGGTGGAGAGTCATCGAAGCTCCCTCGAGAAGGGCACGTCCGGCGCGAGGCGCTCGGACATGTCGAGGAGGTGGATGTGGGCGTCTCTGGCGACGGCGAGCACGATACGGATCGTGGCGTCCGTCCTGACCTCGTCCGGCTGCACGATCTCTGCTCGCCGCCCGGCAGCGAGCAGAGCCGTGCTGAGGCGTTGCGCCTCTGGGGTGAGCGTCCGCACCGAGCGCAGCGCGATCTCCGAGCCACGGGACGGCGAGCGGTGCGCCACCGAGCCTGTCGAGGCCGGCGGCCACGGAACCGTCGACGTGGATCCATCGGCTATCTGCACGGCCATCGAGGCGTTGTCCGCAGCTTCGCGCAGGAGGTGCGTCGACACGAGGACGCTCGCTCCCGCACGTCGCCGTTCCTCGATGCGGTTCTTCAACCAGGCCATCGAGTCCGGATCGAGGCCGTTGTACGGCTCGTCCAGCAGCAGATTCCCGGGTGCGTGCGCGAGTGCCGCGATCACGGCGACCTTCTGCTTCGTTCCCTCAGACAGCGCCCCGATTCGCTTGCGGAGGTGGGGTTCGATCTCGACGTCCGCCGCCATCGCGAGCGCACGGTCGTACGCACGTCGCCTCGCGTCCTGGTCCGGTGCTGTCGCCGCCACCAGCGCGAGAAAGCGGCGGGCCGGCACAGCGGCGGGCAGGGCGGAGGGCCCCAGCGAGTATCCGAGGGTGTCCGCGCGCGTGGCGTTCGCGGTCGCGGGCCGCCCGTCGATGGTCACGGTTCCTGCTCGCGGAATCAACATTCCCGCAATAGCCCGAAAAGTCGTGGTCTTACCAGCCCCATTCTTCCCGACGAAGACGGAGACGGCTCCGGCGGGTACGGCGAACGTTGCGTCATTGACGATCGTTCTACCGCCGATCGAGACTGAAAGCCTGGAGATGTCGATCATCGGTACCTCACTGTCGGTGGCCCGACGGCCACGGTCGTCACCGCGGCCGTCGGGGTGTGGAACGTTGTCCGCCCGAGGGATAGAAGACGGGCGGTGTCAGATCAGAACGGCCAGTTCTCGATGATCCACTTCGCGACCTCTTCGAGACCGAGGGCGATGGCCGCATCCCGGATGTGCCCCGGCAGCTTCTCCTTGAGCCAGGTGGTCAGCGACTGCCAGCCCTTCTCCGCAGCCGCCTTGAAGCTGTTCCAGAGCTTGCTGCCCTGCGACTTGACCCAGTTGATCAACTGCTTGGCGACCTGCTTGATGAGCGTGCCGAGCTGTTCACCGCTCGCCGCGGGCGCACCCGAGGTCGTTCCGGCGTTGGCTGCCGGGGCAGAGGTGCTGGCGGCGACCGCCCCCGGCACCTGCGTCCCCGCCGCCTGGGACGACGACGCCGGTCCCGACGCTCGCGAAGGGCTGTTCGAGGTGGCGCTGGTCTCGACGGCGATGACCCCGCCGCCAGCCAGGCCGGCGATGAGCAGAGCCCCCGCCAGCCTTCGTCGGGTGGTGCGCGTGCTACGTGCTGCGTTCACGTTTCCCCCATGTCCTGGCCCCGGAGGGGCCCGTTGTGGATGCCTCCCTGCGGGAGGGCGTGTTCGGTTTCGTACTGCGACACTCCCCGCCATGGGCGACACCACGGCGGACGCACACCTCTCGAGAAAAGCGCCGCGCACATCCGTCGGGATGCTGCGCGGAGTGAGAAATGTGTAACGAGGCGCGACGGAGGGATGCAAGTGCTTCGCGCGATTTCTTTGGAACTTCCCAGCATCAGAGATCGATAGTGGTGGCCGTTGCGACCGACCTGCCGTGCGTGATAAGTGCCGGTTATTCGTTGCGTCTTCGGGTGGCTCATAGTTGCAGCGTTAGTGGAGCGAAAGCGACGCGATGTTGCGGCAGTGTCGCGATGTCTTTCGCTCCGATGCCCCAGGGGCTGAGGTCGCTGTACGGTGGGCGAATGAGTGATGTGAACAGTGACCGCAACGCGTTCCCGGGGGACGGCATCACGCGCGTCGTGACCCTCGTCCTCGTCTTCGGCTCGATCTTCACCGTGCGCCGCGCCACGGACCTCGGCACCGTCCCCGCGATCGCCGTCGGGCTGCTGCTCGGCATCGTCCTGGCCGGCATCTACGTCTTCGTGCGCGGGATGTTCACGCGCCGGAGCGACGACCAGGCCCCGCCCGGCCCGTAGCTCCGCGCGCGCCGACCTCACTCCGGCCGGCGGTTCCCCACGGTCGACATGCCCCACCGGATCGTCCGCGTCGCGACCCCGCCGCCCACGCGCCGCAGCCCGTCGCCCCGCGGCCCGCCCAGCTTCAGCTCCGCGCGCGTCCAGTCCGGCATCAGCCCGATGGCGCCGGCCGCGATGAGCCGGTACGGCTGGCGCGAGGCCCAGGCCAGCGGCGGCTCGCGCAGCAGGAAGTGCGCGGTGTCGACGGCGGCCTCGGTGGCGCCCAGCTCCGCGCGGTAGGACGCGAGCGCGTCGGCGAGCCCCGCCGTCGTCGTCGGGACCTCCTCCGCCCCGAGCGCCCGCGCCACACGCGCGGTCTGCGCCACGTACTCGTCAGCCTCGGTCGGCGTCAGCGGCGCGCTGCCGTGGCGCTGGTGCGCCCGCAGGAACGAGTCGATCTCGGCGATGTGCACCCACGTCAGCAGGTGGGGGTCGGAGGCGCGGTAGGGCCGGCCGTCGGGCGCCTTGCCGCGCACGCGCTCGTGCACGGCGCGGATGCGGTCGACCATCTGCTGCGCGTCCTCCGCGGTCGCGAACGTCGTCACCGCCAGGAAGGTCGAGGTGCGTTCGAGGCGCCCCCACGGGTCGCCGCGGTAGCCGGAGTGACCGGCCACGCCGGCCATCGCGAGCGGGTGCAGCGACTGCAGCAGCAGCGCCCGCAGCCCGCCGACGAACATCGACGCGTCCCCGTGCACCCGCTGGATCGGGCTGCCGGCCTCGAACCACCGCGGCCCCGGCGTCTCGTGGATGCGGCGGCGCGAGTCGTACCCGTCCTCGCCCGCCACCTTCGTGAACAGGGCGTGGCCCACCCGTGCCCGGGCCCGTGCCACCGGCGTCGTGATACCCACGCCTCCCATCGAAGCACGCACGCGCCCGACGGCGAAGGCCCGGTCCCGCCGCTACCTCGCCCCGGCGGGTGGGGGCCTGCGCGCCCAGACCCACCTGGTAGAAACGACCTGCCCCGCCCCGCTGCACCCACCCCCGGGAGACACCTGTGCGCCCCCGCCGCCCGCTCGCCGTCCTCGCCGCCGCGCTCCTGCCGGCCCTCGCCGCCTGCACGAGCGAGCCCGAGCCCGAGGTGCCGACCGAGCCGACCGCCGCCCCGACCACGCCCGTCGAGATCCCCGGACCGCAGGACCGCGAGGTCACGCGCGTGATGATCGAGAACGGTGAGGTCGCGCAGGGCCAGGCGGAGCTGCTGCCGGCGCAGTCGCGATTCAGGGTCGAGGCCGCGTGCCTCAGCGGTGACGGCACGGGCCTGGCGTCCGTCTCGATCCTCATCGACGGCGCGAGCTCGACGGCGAAGGAGATGGCGTGCAACGGCTCGCCCGTCTCGATCCAGATGCTCGGCCGCACCACGCAGGGATCGGTCCAGCTCTCGCTCGCGGTGCCCGAGGGCGACGACATCACGGCCTACGCCGTCGGCACCGCCGAGTAGAGCGTTCACACACCGATCCGGGGGAGCCGCTTGAACCGCGGTTGACTGCCCGGTGAACGTTGCAAATCCAACGTTCGAAACGATTCGACATCGGCGCTCCCAGCACGCACACTGGAGGCGTCCCCGCGCGCACGACCCGCGCCCGGTGTGGCCATCGCTCCCCGACAGTCGCGAACCGAACCGAGTCCCGCCATGACCCAAGCGCCCCTTCGCCCCTCCGACGCCCTCGTGACCCCCGACGCAGCGCCCGCCGTCGCTGCCCCCGCACCGGTCCGCCGCGGCCCCGGCGCCGCCCCGCGCCCCCGCCCGGCCCTGGTTGGCCTGCTGGGCGCGATGGCCGCCGTCTTCGCGATCACGGTCGACATGTACCTCCCGTCGCTGCCGCAGGTGGCCGACGAGATGGGGGTCAACGCGGCGACGGCGCAGCTGACGATCTCCTTCATGATGGTCGGGGCCGCCTTCGGGCAGCTCGTCGTCGGCCCGTGGTCGGACCGCGTCGGGCGCCGCCTGCCGGTCCTCGTCGGCGCCGCGATCCACGTGGTCGCGTGCCTCGCGGTGCTGCTCGGGTCCGGGATCGCCGTGTTCCTCGGCCTCCGCCTGATGCAGGGCGTGGGTGCGGCGGCGATCGGCGTGTGCGCGCACGCGTTCATCCGCGACCGCTACAACGGCCCCGTCGCGGCGGCGACACTCTCGCGACTCATGCTCGTCATCGGCGTGGCGCCGCTGTTCGCGCCGACCGCCGGCGAGTTCATCGCCCACCTGTGGGGCTGGCGCGCCGTCTTCGCGGTGCTCGCGGTGTGCGGGCTGGGCGTGATGGTCGCCGTCTGGCGCTACCTGCCCGAGTCCCACCCGCGCGAGCGGCGCACGACCGGGGGCGTCGCCGTCGCGCTCCGCAGCTACCGCGTGCTCGCGGCGGACCGCCGCTTCCTCGCCTTCGCCGTGCTCCCCGGCCTGGTCACCGGCGCCCTCATCGCCTACGTGTCCGGCTCGCCGTTCGTGCTGCAGGGGCAGTTCGGGCTCTCCGGCGGGCAGTTCTCGCTGTTCTTCGCGGCCGCGGGCGTCCTCATGGTGGGGATGGCCCAGATCAACGCCCACCTCGTCCACCGGTACTCGCCCATCCGCATCATCCGGGTCGCGCTCCCGGTGCAGATCGCCGTCGTCGTGGTCATGCTCGCGATCGCGATCGCCGGGGTCGGTGGCGTGGCGGGGTTCCTGATCCCGCTCGCCGTCGCCGTCTCCTTCCAGAACTTCGTGCCCCCGAACGCGACCGCGATCGCGCTGGGACGTCACGGGGAGCGCGCCGGCGCCGCCGCGGCCGTCTGCGGGGCGCTCGGCGCCCTGCTCCCCGCCGCCATCAGCCCCCTCGTCGGGGTCTTCGGCGGCACCGCGGTCGCGATGGCGGCCGTGATGCTCGCCTCGTTGCTGGCGGCCCTGGCCGTCACCGCGTTCGGCACGCCGGCGTTCCGCCGTGGCGGCTACGAAGCCGGTCGCGACTGACGCGATCCCGGGCGTTCCGCGGCCGCTCGCGGCGCCCGGGGAGCGGCTCCCTGCGGACACGGAGGCCCGCGGGCGCACCTGCGCCCACGGGTCGTCCGTGCATCACGATCCGTGCAGTCATGACGAGAACCGGGTACGGTCTTTGACTTGTCCGCCCCGTGCGGACGATCCCTTATCCAGTTCTTGACCGGCCGTGCGCCGGTGGACGAACCCGAATCCACGTGAGCAGGTACCCGTCCCTTGATCGATTTCGTCGTCGAACGATGGCCCCAGATCGCCTTCGCGTCGTGGCAGCACCTCAGCCTGGTGGTGCAGTCGCTGGCCCTGGCCACCGTCATCGCCGTGGGTCTGGCGGTGCTGACCTACCGCCGCAAGCCCCTCGCCTCGCTGGCCAACGGCGTCAGCGCCGTCGGGCTGACCATCCCCTCCTTCGCCTTCATCGGCCTCCTCATCGCCCCCATGGGCTTCGGCGTGGCGCCCGCCGTCACGGTCGTGACGTTCTTCGCCGCGCTGCCGATCCTGCGCAACGCGCTGGTGGGCCTCGCCGGTGTCGACTCCTCCCTCGTCGAGGCGGCCCGCGGCATCAGCCTGTCGCGTTTCCAGACCCTCGTGCGCGTCGAGCTGCCGCTGGCCTGGCCCGTGATCCTTGGCGGCATCCGCATCTCGGCCCAGATGGTCATGGGCATCGCCGCCGTCGCCGCCTACTCCCTCGGGCCCGGGCTCGGTGGGCTGATCTTCTCCGGCCTGTCCCGCCTCGGCGGCGCGAACGCGCTGACCTCGGTGGTGGTCGGCGTCGTCGCCGTCGTCGTGCTCGCCCTGATCCTCGACCTCCTGCTGGTCGGCCTCGGCCGGCTCACCACCCCGAAAGGCCTCCGTGTCTGAGACATCGACGACAGCGACCCCGCCCACCGGGGGTTCCCGCATCCTGCTCGAGAACGTGACGAAGCGCTACGGCTCCGCCACCCCCGCCGTCGGCGACCTCACGATGGAGATCCCCGCGGGGAAGATCGTCATGCTCGTGGGCCCCTCGGGCTGCGGCAAGACGACCACCCTGAAAATGATCAACCGCCTCATCGAGCCGACCTCCGGCACGATCAGCCTCGGCGACCAGGACGTCACGGACATCGACGGCGACCAGCTGCGCCGCCGCATCGGCTACGTCATCCAGGCCGGCGGCCTCTTCCCGCACATGACGATCGCCGCCAACATCGCGATCGTCCCGAAGCTACTGAAGTGGGACGCCGAGCGCATCCGTGCCCGCGTCGACGAGCTGCTGGACCTCGTCTCGCTCGACCCCGACACCTACCGCGACCGCTACCCGCGGGAGCTGTCCGGCGGTCAGCAGCAGCGCGTCGGCGTCGCCCGCGCGCTCGCCGCCGACCCGCCCGTCCTGCTGATGGACGAGCCGTTCGGCGCCGTCGACCCGATCACGCGCCAGCGCCTGCAGGACGAGCTCCTCCTGATCCAGGAGGAGGTGGGCAAGACCATCGTCATCGTCACCCACGACTTCGACGAGGCGGTCAAGCTCGGCGACTGGATCGTGATCATGCGCGAGGGCGGCCAGATCGTGCAGTACGACACCCCCGAGCGCATCCTCGCCGAGCCGGCCGACGAGTTCGTCGAGAATTTCATCGGCGCCGGTGCGGGGCTCAAGCAGCTCGCGCTGACGCGGGTGAGCGACGTCGAGCTCGCCGACGCCGTCACCGCGCGCCCCGGCGAGGTCGCCGCCGAGGTGCTCGAGCGGGTGACGCAGGCCGGCCACGGCCACGTCGTCGTGCTCGACGACCGCGACCGGCCGCTCTCGTGGCTCTCGCGCAAGCAGCTCGGCCGCGTCACGCAGATCCCGGCCGACACGGACGCCGGCCTGCCGGTCGTGAGCCGCAGCGCGACGCTCAACGACGCCCTCGACACGATGCTCGTCTCGAGCGTGGCCGGGGCGCTGGTCACCGGGCGGCGCGACGCCTTCGTGGGCGTGATCGACGTCGAGACCGTGATGCGCTCGATCGCCGAGGCGCGCGAGGGTTCGAGCCGCGACGCCGCCGCGCCCATCGGCGTGAACGGCTCGACCGGGAGCGGTGCGGAGCCGGCCCTCGACGCCGTCCCGGGGGCCACCTCCGGCGCCGTCCTGCCCGCGGTGTCCGACCACGACGGGGCGCGATGAGCGCCGCCACCGCAGCCGCCTCCGCTCCCGCCTCCTCGGGCCGGGCAGGGCGCACCTTCCCCCGCGGTCTGATCATCCAGCCGCTCGCGATCCTCGCGGCGCTCGGCGCCTACGCGCTCTGGGTGACGACGGCGGAGATCACCGCCACCGAGGCCAATACGCTCGCGCCGTCGAACCTGTGGGGCTACCTCGTGGAGCACCTCGCGCTCACCTTCACGGCGGCGGGCATCGTGCTCGTCATCGCGATCCCCCTGGGCGTGCTCCTCACGCGGCGCTCGCTGCGTGCCGCCCGCGCACCCGTCCTGGCGATCGCGAACATCGGGCAGGCGGCCCCGGCCATCGGCCTGGTCGTGCTCCTGGCGTTCTGGCTCGGGTTCGGCTTCTGGGCCTCGGTCGTGGCGCTCGTGCTGTACGCGGCGCTGCCCGTGCTGCGCAACACGATGCTGGGCATCACCGGCGTGGACCAGCGCCTCATCGACGCCGGTCGCGGGATGGGGATGAGCTCCACCGGTGTGCTGCTGCGTGTGGAGCTGCCGCTCGCCGTCCCGCTCATGCTCGCCGGCATCCGGACCGCGCTGGTGCTCCTGGTGGGGACGGCGACCCTCGCCGCGTTCATCGACGGCGGGGGGCTGGGCATCCTCATCACCACCGGTGTCTCGCTCTTCCTGACCAACGTGCTGGTGGCCGGGTCGCTCCTGGTCGCGCTGCTCGCGCTCGCCATCGACTGGCTCGGACGCGTCGCCGAGCACGTCGCGACCCCGAAGGGCCTCTCATGACCCGCGTGCACCGTCCCGTCCGCCGCCGTCGCCGCTCCCTCGTCGGCGGGGTCGGCGCCCTCGCGGCCCTCGCCCTGGGCGGGTGCGGGCTGCAGCCCGCCGCGAGCTTCGTGCCCGAGTTCGGCGAGGGCTCGCTCGAGCGCCTGGACCTCCCCGAGGGCGCGTCCGTCACGGTGACCTCGAAGAACTTCACCGAGCAGCTCATCCTCGGGAAGATCGCGGTCCTCGCGGCGCAGGCGGCCGGGTTCACCGTGACCGACCTCAGCAACGTGCCCGGCAGCCAGCCGGTGCGCGAGCTCATGCTCAGCGGCGGCGCCGACATCACCTGGGAGTACACCGGGACGGCGTGGCTGACCTACCTCGGCCAGGAGGAGGGCATCCCCGACCCGGCCGAGCAGTTCGCCGCCGTGGCGGAGGCCGACGGCGAGCTCGGCCTGACCTGGAGCGACCCGGCACCGCTGAACAACACCTACGCGTTCGCCGTCTCGCGCGACAACGCGGAGAAGTACGGGCTCGAGACGATCAGCGACCTCGCGACCGTGCCGGTGGGTGAGCGCACGCTCTGCGTGGAACCCGAGTTCAACTCCCGGGCCGACGGCCTCACGCCGCTGCTCGAGCACTACGAGCTGCCGCGCGGCCCGGAGGGAATCCCGGACAACCAGATCTCGGTCCTCGACCTCGGCGCCGTCTACGCGGCGATCGACCGCGGCAACTGCGTGGTCGGCGAGGTGTTCTCCTCCGACGGGCGCATCCCCGCGCTCGACCTCGTGGTGCTCGAGGACGACCGGGCCTTCTTCCCGGCCTACAACGCCTCGGTCGTGTTCTACGCCGAGACGCTCGAGACCTACCCCGGGCTGCAGGACGTCTTCGCCGACGTCTCGGCGCGCATCACCGACGACCTCATGCGCGAGCTCAACCGCCAGGTCGACGTCGACGGCGAGGAGCCGGCCGACGTCGCCTACGCCTGGATGGTGCAGGAGGGCTTCATCACCGAGCCGTGAGGCTCGCAGCACGAACGGCCGAGGGCCGGCACCCCCGCGGGGGTGCCGGCCCTCGGCCGTCGCTGTGTGCGGCTCGGCTCAGTCGTCCCAGGGCACACGCTCGACGGCGTCGCTCGGCTCGGCCGGGCGGGCCGCCACCGCGGCGTCCTCGCGCTTGCGGGTGAAGCGCGCGATCAGGTACAGGACCGTCCCGACGGCGATGTAGGCGAGCGAGCCGAGCCAGATGACGCCGTCCTGCTGGGCCAGGAGCACCAGGCTCGCGATGATCGCCAGGACGGGGACCACGCGCGGGATGGAGAAGTGCTCGTGCTCGACGCGGTCCTTCTTCAGCACCAGCACACTGACGTTCGCGCTGATGAAGACCAGCAGGAGGAGCAGCACGGTGACGTCGGCCAGCTGCCCCACGTTGCCGAGGAACGACAGTCCGATGGTGGAGCCGGCGACCACGAGGATCGAGATCCACGGGGTGCGGCGACCGGGCAGCACGCTCCCGAACGCCCGGGGCAGGAGTCCGGCCTCGGCGAGGCCGTAGCCGACGCGGCTGGCCATGACCATGAACAGCAACCCGCCGTTGGCGATGGCGACCAGCGCGACGAGGGCGAACAGCCAGGACGGCACGCCTAGCCCCGTCGCCTCCACGACGGCCAGCAGCGGGCCGCTGGAGGCGGCGAGCTCGTCGGCGGGCAGGACGGCGCCGGCCCCGAGAGCGATCCCGAGGTAGACCACGGCCGCGGTGATGAGCGCGCCGAACAGTGCTCGCGGGTAGACCTTGCTGGGGTTGCGGACCTCCTCGGCCATGTTGGCCGCCGCCTCGAAGCCGAGGAAGGAGAAGAACGCAACGATGGACGCGGCGAACGCGCCCTGGAGCGGCGGCACGCCCTCGGCGAACTGCACGAGCCGGCCGGTGTCGCCGCCCCCGCCGAAGATGAAGATGGTCGCCACGGCGATCACGACGACGAGTCCGGTGACCTCGATGCACGAGGCGAGGAGGTTGGCCCGCATCGACTCGACCACGCCGCGCAGGTTGACGACGGTGAGGATCACGATGAAGAGGACCGCGACGAGCTGCGGGTTCACGTCCACCAGCGCGGTGAAGTAGTCGCCGGAGAACGCGTTGGCGAGCGCGGCCGCCGTCGTGATCCCCGAGGCCATCATGAGGAAGCCGACGAGGAACGACAGGTAGGGCTTGCCGAACGCGCGCTCGGCGAATCGCGCCGCCCCGCCCGCGTGCGGGTACTTCGTGATGAGCTCGGCGTACGTGCCGGCCGTGAGCAGGGCCACGACGAGCGCGATGAGGAGAGGGAGCCAGATCACGCCCCCGACGTCGGCGGCCATCGTGCCCACCAGGGTGTAGATGCCCGCGCCGAGGGTGTCCCCGACGATGAAGGCGAACAGCAGGAATCCGCCGATGCTCCGCCGCAGCCCACCGCCGCTCAAGGGTGCGGTCGTCGCCGTGCCGGTCGTTGCTGCCCCGCCTGCGTGTCCAGTCATGGGGGCCACCTCACTACGGGCGGCGACGCGAGCGCAAGACTCTTGCGCATCGGCGGGGTCGGTTGGTGGCTGCCCCCGGGTGAGGATGGAGGCATGCTCCTCGACGACGCGACCACCACCCGCCCCGACCTCCTCGGCACGCACGGCATGGTCGCCTCCACGCACTGGCTGGCCTCCGCCTCGGGGATGGCGGTGCTCGAGGCGGGCGGGAACGCGTTCGACGCGGCGGTGGCCGCGGGCCTCGTGCTGCACGTCGTCGAACCGCACCTCAACGGTCTCGGCGGCGACATGCCGGTGATCGTGCACGAGGCGGCGACGGGCTCCACGCGGGTGGTGTGCGGGCAGGGGTGGCGCCGCAGGCGGCCACGACGGCGGCCTACCGCGACCTCGGTGTCGAGGCGGTCCCGGGCACGGGGCACCTCGCCGCCGTCGTGCCGGGGACGTTCGGCGCGTGGATGCACCTTCTCGGCCGGTACGGGACGAAGCCGCTCGCCGAGCTGGCGGGCTACGCCGTCGGGTACGCCCGGCACGGCCACCCGACGCTGCCGCGCGTGACGAGCACGATCGAGGCGGTGTCGCACGTGTTCCGCGAGCACTGGACCTCCTCGGCGGGGGTGTACCTGGCCGGGGGAGCGGCGCCGGCCCCGGGCTCGCGCCTGCGCAATCCCGACCTCGCGGACACGCTCGAGCGGCTCGGTCGCGAGGCCGCCGCCGCGGGTGACGACGTCGCGGCCCAGGCCGAGGCCGCGCGCGCCGCGTTCTACGCCGGGTTCGTGGCCGACGCCGTCGACGCGTTCGCGCGTACGCCGCAGTGGGACGGTGCGGGGCCGGACGGCGAGCGCGCCGCGCACCGCTCGTTCCTCACCGGTGCCGACATGGCGGCCTGGCGGGCGAGCGAGGAGGCGACGGCGTCGCTCACCTTCGGCGGGGTGGAGGTCCACAAGCCGGGGCTGTGGAGCCAGGGGCCGGTGCTCCTGCAGCAGCTGGCGCTGCTCGAGGCGGCGGGCGTCGGCGACCTCGCGCCGTCGAACCCGCGCTGGATCCACCTCGTGATCGAGGCGAGCAAGCTGGCGATGGCCGACCGCGAGGCCTGGTTCGGCGACTCGCTCGAGGCGGGGGACCCGCGGGCGGTCGCCGTCGCCGACCTGCTGGCACCGGACTACGTGCGCTCGCGCGCGGCGCTGATCGGTGAGCGAGCGCTCGAGGGCCTGCTGCCCGGTTCGCCGCGCGGGCTCGAGCCTCGCCTGCCCGAGCACGTGCGCCGGGCGATGGGTGAGAGCGACGGCGCGTGGCCCCGCGGTCTCGGGGAGGTGCGTCCGGGTGAGGGGGAGCCGACCGTGGCGCGCGGCGACACGTGCCACCTCGACGTCGTGGATCGGTGGGGCAACGTGGTCTCGGCGACGCCGTCGGGCGGCTGGCTGCAGAGCTCGCCGGTGGTGCCGGGGCTCGGGTTCTCGCTGCCGACGCGCGGGCAGATGTTCTGGCTGGAGGAGGGGCACCCGGCGTCGCTGCGGCCCGGCGCGCGGCCGCGCACGACGCTCAGCCCGGGCCTGCTGCGGGGTGCGGACGGCCGCGTGACGGCGTTCGGGACCCCGGGCGGTGACCAGCAGGACCAGTGGACCGTGCCGTTCCTCGTGCGCCACCTGCTCCACGGCGCCTCGCTGCAGGCAGCGATCGACGCGCCCAGCTGGCACAGCACGCACGCCCCCAGCTCGTTCTCGCCGCGGGGCGCGGAACCGATGGGTGTCGTGGTCGAGTCGCGTCTCGGGTCGGGTGCGCTGGCGGAGCTGCGCGCGCGGGGGCACCGGGTGGAGGAGTTGGGGCCGTGGACGCTGGGGCGGATCTCGGCGGCGGGCGTGCGTGCGGACGGGCTGCTCGAGGCGGCGGCGAACCCGCGGGGGATGCAGGGGTACGCCGTCGGGCGGTGAGCGTTGTGGCGCGGGGTGGTGCGGGCGACGGCGCGGCAGCAGCTGCCGACTGCGGTGCCTGCCGGCCACCCGTCCGCCGCGGTCGCCGACCCCGTCCGGGCCCTCGTGGGGAAGTTCCGGACGCTCCTGACGTCCGGATCTTCCCCACGAGGGCTGGTGCGCCGGCGGCGGCGACGGACGGGTTCGCTGGTGGGGAAGTTTCGCAGGCCTGAGCCTGCGGAACTTCCCCACGAGGGCTGATGGGGCGGGGGCGGAGCTGCTCGGGTCGCTGGTGGGGAAGTTCCGGATGCTACTGACGTCCGGAACTTCCCCACGAGGAGTCGGGGATGGCTGCGGCGGGGCGAGGCGGCGACGCGCGACGCGCGTTCAGGCGCGGGAGGGGTCCATCAGCAGCCAGGGGTCGGTGCGGCGCAGCTCGTCGAGCACGTCCTGGGTGTGCGTCGCGATCATGGCCTGCCGCTCCGCCTCGGTGATCCCCACGACCTGCAGCAACACCACGTGCCCTCACGGGGTGTGCGTGACCTGGAGCTGCTGGTCCAGGGCGAAGGCGTACGCGGTGAGCCCGGTCGGGGGCGCCGTCGCGTCGTCGGGATACCCGGTGACCGGGGCGCCCCGGTCCAGGCGGTCGTCGACGAGGAAGGGTTCGCCCTTCGTCCTCGCCTGCTGGGCGATGCCGGCCAGCACGATGAACGGCCAGCCGGGCGCCTCTTCCTCGTCGGCGCGACGCGGGACCCGCATCGTCAGCTCGAAGCCCCAGCCCGAGACGGACGGGTGGACGCGCTCGAGGTCGTCCGGCACGTAGAGCTCGCTCATCCCGAACGTCACGTAGTGCCAGTGGTCCCCGGCGTCGTAGGCGGAGCAGCCCTGGAGCGGTGCGCCGAAGTGCACCCCGGGCGGGTAGGCGACGTGGCGCGGCTCCTGGCCCGGGTGCACCCGCTCGAGCGCGACGATCAGCGCGTCCCACCCGCCTCCGCCGCTGCCCGCTGCGGTGGGGCGGGCGGTCGGCCGAGTCTTGCAGGCGCACGGGCGCCCGGGGTCGTTCGCTCGCGTCGCACCCTTCAGGTTGCCTCGACCATAAGACCGGGCGTACGCTCGTCCCGTCACTTAGTGTCGGATCGACCAGAAGGGAGGGGCGATGGCCCTGCAGCTCGCCGTCTCCAGCGTGATCCTCGCGCTGCGCCCCGCGCCCGACGACGGTCCCCTCACCCTCTGGCTCCCCCTCGTGCGCCGCATCCGCGAGCCGTACGAGGGCTCGTGGGCCCTCCCTGGCGGACCGCTCGGCGAGGCGTGCGGACTCGAGCAGGCCGCGCGGGACGCGCTGAGCTCGACCACCGGCCTCGACCCGGCCTACCTCGAGCAGCTGTACGCGTTCGGCGGCCTCGACCGCTCCCTGGCGGGCGGCGCGGGCGGCGCGGGGGGCGACGACGGCGCTGACCAGGCGGACCGGGTCGTCTCGATCGTCTACTGGGCGCTCGTCCAGGCCGAGGAGGACCAGGCCGCGGTGCGCGCGCACAACGTCGAGTGGTTCCCCGCGAGCGCACTGCCCGACCTCGCGTTCGACCACACGCAGGTCATCGACTACGCGCTGGCCCGCCTGCGCGCCAAGATCGGCTACTCGCCGATCGCCCACGCGTTCCTGCCCGCCGAGTTCACGCTCGCGGAGCTGCGCGCGGTCCACGAGGCGGTGCTCGGGCGCGAGCTCGACCCCGCCAACTTCCGCCGGCAGGCCCTGGCCACCGGCGCCGTCGAACCCACCGGTCACCGGCTGCAGGGCACCCGCCACCGCCCGCCGAGCCTCTACCGCTACCGCGCCGAGAGCGTGGCCACCAGCCCCACCCCACCCCCGAGGAGCGCGTCATGACCTCCGTCGCCGTCCGCATCGCCACCGCCCCGCCGGAGGGTGCCGGTCCCACCGGCCTCGCCGCCCCGGCCCCCGCGGGCACCACCACCTGCGGCACCGACCTCGCCGAGCCCACCTGGGACTTCGACGCCGTGCCGACCTACGGCCCTGGCGCCTCCGTGGCCGACGTCGTGCCCGCCGACACCACCAACGCCACCCGCCGGCCCGGCCAGCTGCCGATCGCCTACCAGCGGATGGGCGAGGCGGAGCTGCACGCGCGCATCACCCGCGCCAAGGAGGCGCTGGGGGATCGCCTGGTGATCCTCGGCCACTACTACCAGCGCGACGAGATCGTCGCCTACGCCGACTTCGTGGGTGACTCCTTCCAGCTCGCCAACGCGGCCCTGACCCGCCCCGAGGCCGAGGCCATCGTCTTCTGCGGTGTGCACTTCATGGCCGAGACGGCCGACATCCTGGCCCGCGACGACCAGCACGTGATCCTGCCCAACCTCGCCGCCGGCTGCTCGATGGCCGACATGGCCGACGAGGAGTCGGTCGAGGCGGCCTGGGAGGAGCTCGCCGAGGTCTACGGCTTCGACCCCGAGCAGGAGATCGACGCCGACTGGTTCGAGCGCCACCCCGGCGTGAAGCTGCCCGTGATCCCCGTGACGTACATGAACTCCTCGGCTGCGCTGAAGGCGTTCTGCGGGCGTCACGGCGGCATCGTGTGCACCTCCTCCAACGCGCGGACCGTCCTGGAGTGGGCGTTCGAGCGCGGCGAGCGCGTCCTGTTCTTCCCCGACCAGCACCTCGGCCGCAACACCGCCAAGGCCATGGGCGTGCCGCTCGAGCAGATGCCGATGTGGAACCCCCGCCAGGACCTCGGCGGCAACACCGAGGCCGACCTGGACGCCGCGCGCGTCATCCTGTGGCACGGCTTCTGCTCGGTCCACAAGCGCTTCACGACGGCGCAGATCGACGCCGCGCGCGAGCAGCACCCGGGCGTCCAGGTCGTCGTGCACCCCGAGTGCCCGATGCCGGTGGTCGACGCGGCCGACGCGGCCGGCTCCACCGAGCTGATCCGCCGGTTCGTCGCCGACGCCGCGCCAGGTTCCACCATCGCGATCGGCACCGAGATCAACATGGTCAACCGCCTCGCGGCGCAGCACCCGGACAGGACGATCTTCTGCCTCGACCCGGTCATCTGCCCGTGCTCCACGATGTACCGCATCCACCCGGGCTACCTCGCCTGGACCCTGGACGGTCTGGTCGAGGGCGAGTGGCGCAACGAGATCCAGGTCGACGCCGACGTCGCGCGCCACGCCCGCATCGCGCTCGAGCGCATGCTCGCCGCGGCGCCCAAGCCGCTGACGGGAGCGTCGCGATGAGCCTCGTCGTGGTGGGGTCCGGACTCGCGGGCCTCCTGGTCGCGCTCGAGGCGGAGGCGAGCGGCACTGCCGTCGTCCTCGTCGCCAAGGGCGCGCTGACCGAGTCGAACACGGCCTGGGCGCAGGGCGGCGTCGCCGTCGTCGGGCCGCGCCCCGACACCGTGGTGAGCCACGTCAGCGACACGCGCCGGGCGGGCGGGGCGCTGAGCGACCCGGCCGCGGCGATGGCGCTCGCGGCGGACGGGCCGGACGCCGTCGCGCGCCTGGTCGACCTCGGCGTCACGTTCGACAGCGTGGAGGGCGAGCCGTGCCGCGCGCTCGAGGCGGCGCACAGCCACGCGCGGGTGCTGCGCGCGGGCGGGGACGCCACCGGCGCCGAGATCGTGCGGGCGCTCGCGGCGGCCGTGCGTGAGCGAGGGATCAGCGTGCGCGAGCACACGCACGCGATCGACGTCGTGCTCGAGAGCGGTGAGGTGACGGGCCTCCTCGTGCGCACGCCCGAGGGTGACGTCGAGCGCATCCCCGCGCGCGACGTCGTGCTCGCGACCGGTGGCGCCGGGCAGCTGTTCGCGACCACGACCAACCCGACCGTGGCGACGGCCGACGGCGTCGCCATCGCGCTGCGCGCCGGCGCCGAGGTCGCCGACCTCGAGATGGTGCAGTTCCACCCGACCGTGCTCGCGGGCCCGCGACCGTTCCTCGTCTCCGAGGCGGTGCGGGGCGAGGGCGCCGTCCTGCTCGACGACGCCGGGCGGCGCTTCATGACGGACGTCCACCCGGACGCCGAGCTCGCCCCGCGCGACGTCGTGGCCCGCGCGATCGCGGCGCAGGAGGCGCGCCAGGGTTCGCCCGTCCTGCTGGACGCGACGCACCTGGGGGCCGACGTCGTCGCCCGACGCTTCCCGACGATCGCCGCCGCGTGCGCGCAGCGCGGGTACGACCTGACCGCGCAGCCCGTCCCGGTCACCCCGGCGGCGCACTACTGGATGGGCGGCGTGCGCACCGACCTCGCCGGCCGCACGAGCGTGCCCGGGCTGTGGGCCGCGGGCGAGGTCGCGTGCACCGGCGTCCACGGCGCCAACCGGCTCGCGTCCAACTCGCTGCTCGAGGCGGCGGTGTTCGCGCGCCGCGTCGTGGCCGCGCTCGCGGCGGACGGCGACGACGGCGACGGCGTCCCGCGCGTGCACCGCGCCGCCACCGCGGCGAGCGTGGCCGCGTGGGACGCGCCCGTCGCGGTGGACCTGGCGGACGGCCCCGGCGCCGCCGACTGGGACCGCGACTCGCTCCAGCGGGTGATGAGCGACTACGCGGGGCTCGCACGCGACGCCGCCGGGTTGGCCCGTGCCGCGCACGTGCTGGCGGGCTTTCGCACGCCGCCACTCCTCCCGGACGCGATGGTGGGGCTCGAGGCGCGCGACGTCGAGGACGCCAACCTCCTGCTCGCGGCGCGCGCCCTCGTGGCGGCCGCCGCGGCGCGCACGGGTTCGCTCGGTGCGCACACGCGCAGCGACGCGCCCGCTCCTGGCGCCGACCTGGGCTCGCGCGAGCGGCACCACGTGCTCGTGGCCGCGGGCGGGGTCGGAGGCACGGCGTGGGACCTGGCGCCGGGCGCGAGCGGCGCCTCGGAGCTGGTGTGAGGGGGCGGGCGTGCTGACCGCAGCGGCGATCGACGCCGTCGTCCGCCTCGCGCTGGCCGAGGACGCGCCGCACGGCGACCTGACCGCGGCCGCGTTCGTGCCGGCGGCGGCGCGTGCGGACGCCGTCGTGCGGGCCCGGGAGGCGGGGGTGATGGCGTGCGGCGACGTGGTGGCCGCGGTGATGCGCGCCGTCGACCCTGCCGTGTGCGTGACCGAGGTGCTGCCCGACGGCGAGGCGTTCGCCCCCGGCGACGTGCTCGCGCGCATCGCGGGTCCGGCGCGCGCCGTCCTGACCGGCGAGCGCGTGATGCTCAACCTGCTGGCGCGTATGGTCGCCGTCGCCACCCGGACCGCGGCGTACGTGGCCGAGGTCGACGGCGCGCTCTCGGCTCGCGGACGCGTCGTCCGCGTGGTGGACACGCGTAAGACGACGCCCGGGCTGCGCGCGCTGGAGAAGCACGCGGTGGTCTGCGGGGGTGGGCACAACCACCGGTTCTCGCTGTCGGACGCGGTGATGGTGAAGGACAACCACCTCACGACGCACCCGGCCGGCGAGATCACGCGGGCGCTCCGGGAGGCGGCCGACCGGCTGCCGCACACCACGCACCTGGAGGTCGAGGTGGACCGGCTCGACCAGGTCGAGCCCGTGCTCGCCTCGGGTGTGGTCGGCACGATCATGCTCGACAACTTCTCGCTGGAGGACCTGCGTGCCGGTGTGGCGCAGGTCGCGGGCCGGGCGCTGGTCGAGGCGAGCGGGGGAGTGACGCTGGCGAGCATCGGGGCGATCGCCCGCACGGGCGTGGACCTCGTCTCGGTGGGGGCGCTGACGCACGGCGCGGGGTCGGTGGACCTCGGGCTCGACATCGACGTGACCTCGCCGACGGCCGACGGGGTCTGACGTGGTCTACCTCGACGCGGCGGCCACCACGCCCGTGCGGCGCGAGGCGCTCGAGGCGATGTGGCCGCACCTGACGGGCCGGTTCGGCAACCCGTCCTCGGTGCACGCGCTCGGGCACGACGCCGCGGGTGCGCTGGACACGGCGCGTCGCGCGGTGGCCGGGGTGCTGGGGGCGCGTGCGGCGGAGGTGACCTTCACCTCGGGCGGCACCGAGGGGGACAACGCGGCGGTCAAGGGGCTCGCGCTCGCGCGCCGCGCCGCCGTCGGGGCCACACGGGTGGTGGTGAGCGCCGTCGAGCACGACGCCGTGCTGGCCTCCGCGCACTGGCTCGCCACCCTGGGGTTCGAGGTCGTCGAGCTCGTGGTCGACGGCGACGGGTTCGTCGATCCGGGCGAGGTTGCGGCGGTGCTGGCCGACGGCGGGGCCGGCGTCGCGCTCGTCTCGCTCCAGCTCGCGAACAACGAGGTGGGCACGGTGCAGCCCGTGGCCGAGGTGGCGGCGCTGACGCGCGCGGCCGGCGTGCCGCTGCACACCGACGCGGTGCAGGCGGCGGGTTGGCTGCCGCTCGCGGTCGGTGGGCTGGGGGTCGACGCGCTGACGCTGTCGGGGCACAAGGTCGGTGCGCCGCCCGGGACGGGTGCGCTGTGGGTGCGCCGCGGGGTGCGGCTCGAGCCGCTCGTGCACGGTGGCGGGCAGGAGCGGGGGCGCCGGTCGGGCACGGAGAACGTCCCGGGCGCGGTGGGGTTCGCGGTCGCGCTCGGGCTGGCCGAGGCCGAGCGAGTGGCGGCGGTGGCGTCGTCGGGCGACGGCGTGGATCCGGTCGCGCGCGAGCGTGACGCGTTCGTCGCGGCGGTGCGGGGCGGCGTCGGGCCGCTCCTGCCGGCCGGTCGAGGGCTGCGGCTGACCGGGCACCCGACGCGGCGACTGCCGGGGCACGCGTCGTTCGTGCTCGGGGGTGTGAGCGGGGAGTCGGTGCTGCTGGAGCTCGAGGAGCGCGGGGTGCTGAGCTCGTCCGGCTCGGCGTGCCACGCGGGGTCGGACGAGCCGTCGCACGTGCTGACGGCGATGGGCCTGGACCGCGAGACGGCGCAGACCGCGCTGCGGTTCTCGTGGTCGCGCTCGACGACGGCCGCCGAGCTGGCCACGGCCGCGACCGCCCTCACCGACGCGGTCGGCTCCCTCACACGCTGAACATCCGCGAGGTTCTTGTGGGGGACTCGCGAGGTACTTGTGGGGCCTCGCGAGGTACTTGTGGGGGACTCGCGAGGTACTTGTGGGAAGTCGCGGGGTGCTCTGGGGGACTGCGAGGTACTTGGGGAGCTCGCGAGTGACGTGGAGGTCGCCGTGAGGAGGTCGCGGAATTCCGTCGTTCGCCTGCTGCTCCGCGCGGTGATCCGGTGCGACGGGTCCGTGTCAGTGCGGGGCTGGTCGGATCGGTTCGTCCGATCGTCGACCGTACCGACGCGAGGTGTGTGCGTCCCGTCGTGAGGTGCGGGGTCGCACAGGGGCGCCGTGCGGGCGCATCGCCGCAGGTCAGGCGTTGCCATCGGTCCGGCGGAGCGCTCGGACCTCACGACGGGACGCTCGCACCTCACGACGGGACAGGAGCGCACAGAGATCGCCCTGCGCGTCGAGGCCGCACGAGATGGTGCCGCCGGATCGGGGCGATGAGGTGCCGCCGTGCCTCGCGAACGTCCCGAAGTGCCTCGCGAACGTTCCGAAGTGCCTCGCGAACGCCCACAGGTACCCCGAGACGTCCCACAAGTACCTCGCGGTTCCCCACAAGTACCTCGCGAGTTCCTACAAGTACCTCGCGAGTTCCCCGCAAATACCTCGCGAGCCCCCGCACGTATCCCGCGGTTGACCGGCGCGGAGGACCTGTGGTTCATTAGTTAAGTAATGAACCCAGGAGGAACGATGTTCGACGGATCCGACCCGCTCTACGTGCAGATCGCCCGGCACGTGCGCGAGCAGGTGCTCTCCGGCGACCTCGGCGAGGAGGAGCAGGTCATGTCCACGACCCAGTTCGCCACCACGTACCGCATCAACCCGGCCACCGCCGCGAAGGCCTTCGCCGGCCTGGTGGACGAGGGGGTGCTCTACAAGCGCCGGGGACTCGGCATGTTCGTCGCTCCGGGCGCCCGGGACCTGCTCCGGGACGCGGGGCGCGCGGCGTACGTCGCCGACGTGCTCGACCCCGCCCTCGCCCAGGCCGCGCGGCTCGGCATCCCCCGCGCCGTCGTCCTCGCCCGCGTCGAGGCCTCCGCCCTCGGCGACGACGCCACCCCCACCCGGAAGGACGCGCGATGACCACCCGCCCCGCACCGATCGGCGTCAGCGCCCGCAGTCTGACCAAGGCCTTCGGTACCGACGCCACCGCCTTAGACGGCCTCGACCTCGAGATCCGCGCCGGCGCGATCACGGGTCTGCTCGGCCGCAACGGCGCCGGGAAGTCCACGCTGCTCGAGCTCGTCGCCGGGTTCGACCGCCCCACGTCGGGCACGCTCCTGGTCGACGGCGAGGACCCCTTCGAGAACCCCGTCACCGCGGCGGACACCCAGCTCGTGCGCGAGGGCGGCGACACCTTCGACAGCGAGCCCGTCGCCGACACGCTGTCCTGGTACGCCGACGCGCGCGAGCACTGGGACGCCGATCTCGCGTCGGGTCTCGTGGCCGAGCTCGGCGTCGACGCCGGCACGAAGGTCGAGCACCTCTCCCGCGGGCAGCGCTCGGCCGTCGGCGCCGTGATCGGTCTCGCCTCGCGTGCCCCGCTGACGCTCTTCGACGAGACCTCGATCGGCATGGACGCGCCGAACCGCGCCACGTTCTACGACGCGCTCATCGCCGACTACGCCGCCCACCCCCGCACGATCGTCGTCTCCACCCACCTCATCTCCGAGATCGAGCAGGTCCTCGAGGACGTCGTGGTGCTCGACCGCGGCCGGGCCCTCGTCAGCGGCAGCGCCGACGACGTCCGGGCCGGCGGCCTCACCCTGACCGGCCGCGCCGGCGAGGTCGATCTGGTCCTCGGTGGCCGGGAGGTCCTCGCCCGTCGCGACCTCGGCCCGACGGCGCAGGTCACCGTCCTGACCTCGCCCGGGGACGAGCTGGCCGGGCGCGCCCGTGACGCCGGCCTCGAGATCGGCGCCGTCGGACTGCAGGACCTGTTCGTCCACCTCACCCGCCGCAGCGGCGCGTCCGCGAAGGAGGAGTCATGACTAGCACCCCCGTCACCCCCACCGCACCCACCGGTGCCTCCGGCTCGACACCAGCCGCGACGACGGCGGCCCGCGCCGCCCGCCGCCGCGCCGTCGAGCGCCGCGGCCTCGAGCAGATCCTGGTCGGCGCGCTCGGCCTCGTGGCGGCGATCGGCCTCTGGTTCTGGGGGATCCTCGTGGTGCTCCAGGTCGGGATCGGCATCGTGCTGCCGCGCGTGCTCGACGACGAGGAGGCCGGCATCCAGATCTCCGCCGGCCCGGTCGGCCCCGTCCAGGTGTTCCTGTTCGTCATGGGCATCGTGACGGCGGCCGGGCTCCTGACCGTGCACGTCGCCGCCGGCGGCACGCGACGCTCCGCCTGGCGGGGCTGGCTCCTGGCCGCACCCGTCGTCGGTGTCTCCTTCGCCGTCGTCGGCCTCGGCGTGACCGCCCTCTCCCGCGCCGTTGCCACCGCGTCAGGGCCCGACGGCGCGTCCCTGCCCGGGGCGTTCGAGGCGGCGGTGCCCACGGCGTGCGGTCTCGCGATCCTCGGCACGACGGCGTACCTCACCGGCATCGCCGTCAACGTGACCTATCGCCGGCTCGGCGGCGGTCTCGGGACGCTCGCGCTGCCCCTGGTCGGTGCGCCCGTGATCCTCGCCCACGTCGTGCTGATGGGCGGCGGCAGCGGCGACGGCGGGGTGGGGGACGTGCCCGGCGTCGCGACGTCGGTGGTGGGCTGGGCCGCCGCCGTCGGGTGCGCCGTCGTCGCGGGCGTGCTCGTGGCGCTCGTGGTGCGGCGCACGCCGATCGCGTGAGCGGCCACGTGTCGAGGTGGCCGCGGGGGAAGCGCCGGTAGGCTGGCTCCTCGTGGCCACCGACTTCACCGCCGAGATCAGCGATCTCCGCGGCACCCTGAACCAGATCACGCTCGTCAGCGACCCCGAGAAGCTGCGCGCGACGATCGCCGAGCTCGAGGTGGCCGCCTCCGCCCCCGACCTGTGGGACGACCCCGAGAAGGCGCAGGGCGTCACGAGCCGGCTCAGCCACGCGCAGGCGGACCTCGAGCGGCTGACGAAGCTCGCGACGCGCATCGACGACCTCGAGGCGCTCGTCGAGCTCGCGGCCGAGGAGGACGACGCCGAGACGCTCGAGGAGGCCGACGCCGAGCTCGTGGTGATCCGACGCACGCTCAGCGAGCTCGAGGTCCGCACGCTCCTGGCCGGCGAGTACGACCAGCGCGAGGCCGTCGTCACGATCCGGTCGGGCGCCGGCGGTGTGGACGCCGCGGACTTCGCCGAGATGCTGATGCGGATGTACCTGCGCTGGGCCGAGCGGCACGGGCACCCGACCACGGTCATGGACACCTCCTACGCCGAGGAGGCCGGGCTGAAGTCGGCGACGTTCGAGGTCAAGGCGCCCTACGCCTACGGCACGCTCAGCGTCGAGGCGGGCACCCACCGCCTCGTGCGGATCTCGCCGTTCGACAACCAGGGCCGCCGCCAGACGTCCTTCGCCGCCGTCGAGGTCATCCCGCTCATCGAGCAGACCGACCACATCGAGATCCCCGAGAACGAGATCCGCGTCGACGTCTTCCGCTCCTCGGGCCCCGGCGGCCAGAGCGTCAACACGACCGACTCGGCCGTGCGTCTGACGCACATCCCCACCGGCGTCGTCGTGTCGATGCAGAACGAGAAGTCGCAGATCCAGAACCGCGCCGCCGCGATGCGCGTGCTCCAGTCGCGCCTCCTCCTGCTGCGCCAGGAGCAGGAGAACGCCAAGAAGAAGGAGCTCGCGGGCGACGTCAAGGCATCCTGGGGCGACCAGATGCGCTCCTACGTGCTGCAGCCGTACCAGATGGTCAAGGACCTGCGCACCGAGCACGAGTCGGGCAACCCCTCGGCGGTGTTCGACGGCGACATCGACGACTTCATCGACGCCGGCATCCGCTGGCGCCGCCAGGCGCAGACCGAGGCCGAGCAGGGCTGACCCGCCCGGACCGCGGCCACGTCGCCCGGTCTCGAACGCATCCACGAACCACGGGGGGACCGACGACGGTGAACAGCAACCGTGGGGCCAGCGCGCCGCACCTGACCCGGGCGGGCCTCGTGCTCGCGGTGGCACTCGTCGCCCTCGGGGTGGTGGCCGCCACGACGGCGTGGTCGCTCGTCCCCTCCAGCCTGCTCTACGGCGCCGGGGTCCTGCTCACCGCGGCGGGAGTGCTCCTCCTGCTCGCGCGGCGCCCGCGAGCCCGTCTGATCGCGCCCGCGGCGCTGCTGGTGATGGCGCTCGCGCTGCCGTGGCTCGGGCAGCGGATCGTGTACGCCCCGCCGGGGGCCGCGACGGAGGTGGCGGCACCCGCCCTCACCGCCGTGCTCGTCGAGCTCCCCGACGGACTCGTCGGGATCGCGTCCCGGAGCGGCGTGACCGCCGTCGACCCGGACGGCCGCACGGCCTGGTCGGTGGCGGCCGGCACCGACCTCGACCTCCGGGACGACCCGGACGTCTCGCTCCTGGACGGCGGCCGCGTGCTCGTGACCGCCCCGTTCTCGGACCGGACGGTCGTCCTCGACGGTGCCACGGGAGAGGTGCTGGTCGACCGCTCCCTCGAGCCGGGCGGCATCGTGGTCGCCGGCAGCGCCACGGGTCTCGTGGTCGAGACGTGCCCCGGTGGTGCCCAGACGGCCGACGGCGCCCTGTGCTCCTACGCCCACGTCGCCGACGACGGCGCCACGACCTGGGAGGTCAGCGCCGCGAGGGCGAACGCGAAGCGCCTCGTCGACGACCGGTTCGACCCGGACGGACCGTCCGCCGCGCGCGTGGTTCCGAGCACACTCGTGACCTCGGACCCCGCGGGCGAGCTGCAGCTGCGCGACGTCGCCACGGGCACCGTCGTCTCCCGTCACCGTGCGACGACGACCTACCTCGCCGGCGCGGACACCGTCATCACCTTCGAGGAGGTCGACGCCGCCGATGACGCGTGCCGGGCCGAGGTCCTGCGCACCGCGGCGGACGACGCCGGTCGCGCGGCGGCCGACGTCCCGTGCACGTGGGCACCGCTCGACCGATCCTCGAGCGGCTACACCACCGGGGACGCCGTGGCGTGGACCCTCGCGCGCACCGGTGCGGACGCCGACCGCACCGACCTGCCCTCCGACGTCGTCCTCGACCTCGCGACGGCCGAGGTGCGCGAGAGCACCGTCGCCAGCTGGACCTCGGGAACCACCGACGTGATCGGTGCCGGCCTCCGGCTGGAGGTCGTGGACGGCCGGGCCCACGCCGTCGACCTGGCCACGGACGAGCCGCTCTGGGACGTGCCCGTACCGGAGCGGGCCAACCTCCGGGCGCAGGGCGGGCTGGTGCTCGTGTCGACCGAGGCCGCGCCGCTGCCGCTGCACGAGCTGTGGGGGCCGAGGAGTGCGGGGGCGGACGTCACCGTGCTGGACGCGGTGACGGGGGACGTCGTCACGACCTGGCGCGGGGCGCGCGCGCTGTCGGTGCTGGACGGCCGGGTGCTCGTGCTGCCCTCGGGTTTCGAGCGCCTGAACGTCGTCACGGCGGACTGAACCGCCCTCGACCGCCCCGGACGGCCGCCCGCCACCGGCGTGGCGCGGGCGGGCTCCCAGGTTCGTGTGCCTATCGTGACCTGGGCCAGAGTGCGTCCGCTGCCAGCAGCGGACGTGAACCACCCCCGTCCCCGAGACTGGTCCGCTGTGAGTGACGTGCTGCTGTGATCCGTTTCGACAAGGTCTCCAAGGTCTACAAGCGCGGGGCCCGTCCCGCGCTGGACCGCGTGTCGCTGGAGGTGGCGCGCGGGGAGTTCGTCTTCCTCGTCGGCGCCTCCGGGTCCGGCAAGTCCACCTTGCTGCGCCTCGTCCTGCGCGAGGAGCGCGCGACGTCGGGGCGCGTGCACGTCGCCGGCCGCGAGATCACCTCCCTGTCGCAGTGGAAGGTCCCCGGCCTGCGCCGGCAGATCGGCGTCGTCTTCCAGGACTTCCGCCTCCTGCCGAACAAGACCGTCTTCGAGAACGTCGCCTTCGCCCAGCAGGTCACGGGCCGACCGCGCCACACCATCTCGCGCGAGGTCCCCGAGACGCTCGAGCTCGTCAAGCTGGCGGGCAAGGAGAAGCGCCTGCCGCACGAGCTCTCCGGCGGTGAGCAGCAGCGCGTCGCGATCGCGCGCGCCATCGTCAACCGGCCGAACATCCTGCTCGCCGACGAGCCGACCGGCAACCTCGACCCCGCCACCTCGGCCGGCATCATGACGCTGCTGGACCGCATCAACCGCACGGGCACGACCGTCGTCATGGCCACGCACGACGAGGTCATCGTCGACCAGATGCGCAAGCGCGTGATCCAGCTCGTCGACGGCGAGGTGGTCCGCGACGAGAGCGAGGGTCGCTACGTGGTCTCCAGCGCCGCGCGCTCCGCCGCCGCCGGCGAGGAGGAGCGCGCATGAGCCGCTTCCGCTTCGTCCTGGGTGAGATCGGGCAGGGGCTGCGACGCAACCTGTCGATGGCGGTCTCCGTCGTCCTGGTCACTTTCGTCTCGCTGACGTTCGTCGGCGCCGCCGCGCTGCTGCAGATGCAGATCGGCAAGATGCAGGGCGAGTGGTACGACCGCGTCGAGGTCTCCGTGTTCCTGTGCCCGAGCGGCACCCCGCGCGTCGAGACGTGCGCCGGAGGAGAGGCGACACCGGAGCAGATCGACGAGATCCGCGGCGTGCTCGAGGCCCCCGCGATGTCGGCCTACATCGACGAGGTCTTCTTCGAGACCAAGGAGCAGGCCTACGAGGCCGTGCGCGACCAGGCCGGCGACGAAGACTGGTTCCAGCTCCTGTCCGTCGACCAGATGCAGGCCTCGTTCCGCGTGGCGCTGGTGGACCCCACCCAGATCGACATCGTGATGGACGAGGTCGCGGGTCGTACCGGGGTCGAGGAGGTGCTCGACCAGCGCGAGATCTTCGAACCGATCTTCCTCGTGATGAACCGCGCGACGATCCTGTCGGTCGGGCTCGCCGTCGTGATGACCGTGACCGCTGTCCTCCTCATCACGACCACGATCCGGCTCTCGGCGATGAGCAGGCGCCGCGAGACCGAGATCATGCGCTTCGTGGGCGCCTCCAACTTCTTCATCCAGCTGCCGTTCATGCTCGAGGGCGCGCTCGCCGCGCTGCTCGGTGCCGTGCTGGCGACCGGCACCCTGTGGTTCGGGGTGCGCTACGGCGTCGAGGACTGGCTCAGCAGCTCGGTCGGGTTCGTCACCGACTACGTCTCGACGGCGGAGGTCTGGCTCATCGCGCCGGTCCTCGCCGCGATCGGGATCGCCATCGCGGCGGTCAGCTCCCTGGTCAGCCTGTCCCGCTACACGAAGGTCTGAGCCCATGCGCCGACACCCCCGCACCGCCGCCGCACGCCGCACCTCGGCGCTGCTCGCGCTCGCCGTCGCCGCCGGAGCGATCCTCGTGACCGGTCCGGCCGGCGCCGACACCCTCGAGGAGCTGCAGCAGCAGCGCGAGGCCAACAGCGCCGAGCAGGAGCGGCTCAGCTCCGAGCTCGAGGGCACCGACGCCTCCCTCCAGACGGTCTACCTCGAGCTGGCACGCATCGAGGGCGAGATCCCGATCGCCCAGGCGGCGCTCGACCAGGCGGTCGTCGACCTGGCCGCCGCCGAGCGGCACCAGACCTCCATCGACGACCGCCTCACCGTGGCGGAGACCGAGGCGACGACGCTCACGGGGGACATCGAGGCGTCCAGCGAGCAGATCGCGAGCACCGAGGACGGCATCGGCGAGCTCGCGCGCTCGACCTACCGCGGCGGTGACGGTCTGACCGCGCTGCGCGTGGTGTTCGACGCCGGCAGCCCCGAGGAGTTCGCCTCGCGCACCTCCGCGGTCAACTCGGCCATGCGTTCACAGACGGACGTGCTCGACGAGCTCGAGACGACCGCCGCCACGCAGCGCAACTCGCAGGCTCGCCTCGACGCCGTCAACGTGCGGATCGGCGAGCTGAAGGTGGAGGCCGACGCTGCCGTCGTCGCCGCGGACGAGGCGCGCGAGGAGGCCCAGACGCACCGCACGGAGCTGACGACCCTGCAGCAGCAGGAGACGGCGAAGCAGGGCGAGCTCGAGGGCTACCGCGACACCATCGCCACCCAGCAGGAGCAGATCTCCGCCGACAACGCGACGCTCGACGCCGAGATCCAGGCGATCTTCGAGGCGCAGGCGGCCGAGCGCGCCCGTCAGGCGGAGGAGAAGCGCAAGGCGGACGAGGCCGCTGCTGCGGCGGCGGCGGCCGAGCGCGAGCGCCAGCGCCAGGCCGAGGAGGAGGCCGCCCGCAACCGCCCGACGAACGCCCCGGCACCCGCCCCGGCACCCGCCCCGGCCCCCGCGCCCGCTCCGCCCGCGAGCGGCGGCGCCCTCGTGCCCCCGGTCCCGGCACCGTTCCACGTCACCTCGCCGTTCGGCATGCGGACCTACCCGATCAACGGCGGTCGCTACATGCACAACGGCACCGACATCCGCTCGGCGTGCGGGAACCCGCAGTCCTCGGTCGCGGACGGACGGGTCTCGGCCGTCAAGCCCGCGCGCGGGAACGGCACGCACGGCAACCAGGTGCTGATCGACCACGGCGTGATCAACGGCGACTCCTACGTGAGCGTCTACAACCACCTCTCGCGGTTCGCGGTCAGCAGCGGCCAGTCCATCGGCCAGGGGCAGGCCCTGGGGTACACCGGTATGACCGGTGCCGTGACCGGCTGCCACGTGCACGTCGAGATCTGGCGCAACGGCACCCCGATCAACCCCGAGTCGCTGCCGGGCTGGAACCGCACCAACTGACCTCACCCGTTCCACGACAGGAGTCACCGTGCAGCGCTCGCCAGGTCTGACCGCCCTCGTCGACGACTCCGCGCTTCTGGCCCAGGAGGCGCAGCTGCACCTGACGGACCTCCACGGCGGTCACGCCCGGTGGGGTGTGGACCTGGCCGCGGGGACGTTCTCGTTCACGTCGCAGCCGGACGACGGCGAGGGTGCGAGCGTCAGCTACCCCGTGCAGCTCATCGGCTCGGCGGCCCCCGGGCCGCGGTCGTGGCTGTGGGGCTGGGCCAACCCCTCGGGGTACTCGCCGCAGGTCCTGCGCGCGGCCGAGGCGGCGCGCACCCTGGGCGAGACGTACGGGATCCCCGAGCTGACGGCCGGCGAGGTGCCGTTCGACCCGGAGGGCGACACCGCCGGAGCGGATGCCGACGGCGAGCAGGTCACCCCGGGCGCCAGGCTCGCGTGGGACCTCACCCGCGCCGCGGCGATCGCCTCGAACACGTGGTTCGCCTACTCCGGCGAGGTCAGCGGCGGGACCCGCGTGATGATGCTGCTGGAGGGGCTCACGCTCCCGGCCGCCTCGTTCCCGCGCGTGACGCGGCTGATCTCGGAGGCGCTGGCCTCCGGCGTGCTCACCGACCATCGCCGCGCGGTCTCGAGCTACGCGACCCTGCGCGACCTCGGGTGGGACGGCAGCCACCTCGTGCTGCCCGACGGCGCCCTCACGATCACGTTCGACGACGCCGGTCGCATCACGAACATGCAGGGCTCGACGGGGGCGGCCGGTCCGAGCGGCTCGGTGACGCCCGCACCCTGACGCCGCCCGCCGGGACAATCCCCGTGCCCCACCCGGGTCGCGCGACTAGGCTGGCTGACCATGTCCCGGATGAAGAACGCCGAGCGTGCGGCGCGCGCGGCCGCCGCCAAGGGTGACCGCCCGGCCAAGGTCGTCGTCGCCCGCAACAAGAAGGCCCGCTACGACTACCACATCGACGCGACGTTCGAGGCGGGCGTCGCCCTGACGGGGACCGAGGTCAAGTCGCTGCGCGCCGGGCGGGCCTCGCTGGTGGACGGCTTCGTGCTCATCGACCGCGGCGAGGCCTGGCTCGAGGGCGTGCACATCGCCGAGTACGCCGAGGGCACCTGGACCAACCACGCGCCGCGCCGCAAGCGCAAGCTCCTCCTGCACCGGGCCGAGATCGACAAGCTCTCGGGCAAGATCGGCGAGAAGGGCTTCACTATCGTGCCGCTCGAGCTGTACTTCCTCGGCAGCTACGCCAAGGTCGAGATCGCGCTCGCCCGCGGGAAGAAGGAGTACGACAAGCGGCAGACGCTCCGCGAGAAGCAGGACATGCGCGAGGCGACCCGCGCCATGCGCCAGCGCGAGCTGGCCTGACGCCCGTCGCGAGACGACGAGACCGACACGACACGACCAGCAGGTCGACCCGGGGAGCACCGCCATGGCCACACCGATCCGCCGTCCACTGTCCGTCGCGGGGGTGGCGGCGCTCCTGGTCGCTGCACCGGCCGCCGCGGCCCACGCCGAGCCCGACTCCGACGAGCACACGATCTCCCGCTACGCGGTCGAGGCCGTCGTGGACCCAGGCGGCGGGGCGGACGTCACGGTCGACCTCGACCTGGACCTCGGGTCGGACGACGAGGCCCACGGGCCGTTCGTCTCGATCGTCGAGCGGCAGGAGATCGAGGGCGACCCCGACCGCTACCGCCTGACCCCGGTCGGCGACATCGCCGTCACGAGCGACACCGGCGCCCCCACCGACCTGCTCGTGGAGCGGGAGGACGGCGGCGTCGTCGTGCGCATCGGCGACGAGGACGTGGAGATCAGCGGCGTCCAGAGCTATACGGTCACCTACCGGATCGAGGGACTCGCGGCGCCGAGCGAGGGCCCCGGTGCGCCGGACGCGCTGGTCTGGAACGCCGTCGGGCTCGGGTGGGAGCTCCCGATGCGCGACGTCAGCGTCAGCATCGAGGCGCCGGCCGGGGCGACCTCGGCGCGCTGCGTGGCGGGCGGTGTGGGCTCGACGCGGCCGTGCGCGAGCTCGGCCGCGTCCTCGGGCACGTCGACGACCGCCACGCAGGACGCCCTCGAGCCGGGGCAGGGACTGACCATCGCCGTCGAGTACCCCGCCGGGACGTTCCCGGACGCCGAGGTCCGCTACGAGCCCCGCCGCACGTGGGGCAACACCTTCGGTGTGACCCCGGCGACCGGTGGGATCGGCGGCGCCGCCGTCGTGGGTGGCGTGGCCGCGCTCGCCGTGGCGCGGCACCGGCGCCGCGACGACGACTCCCCGGCCGCCACGACGGGCGCCCCGACGAGCGGCACCGACGGCGTGCCGGAGGGCTTCGCCACGGAGCCGCCCGCGGACGTCCCGCCCGGGGAGTTCGGCACGCTGATCGACGAGCGCGCGCAGCACCACGACGTCGTGGCGGTCCTGCTCGACCTGGCGGTGCGCGGCGTGCTGCACCTCGAGGTGGTGCTCGACGACGACGAGACGACCGACGACACCCCTGGCGACGCAACCGACGACGAGCCCGCCGACCTCTCGGAGATCGACCACGACCTGCACCTGATTCGCGTGCCCGGGGCGCACGACCTGCGCCCCTACGAGCGCGAGCTCGTCGAGGCGATCTTCGACGGCGCTGACGAGATCGTGCTGAGCGAGCGGGCTCAGGAGGTCGCGAAGGCTGTCGAGTCGGCCGCGCACGGCCTGGACGACGCCGTCACGCAGCAGGGCTGGTTCGCCGGGAGTCCGCGACGCGTCCGGGCGCGCTGGCTGCTGGGCGGGTTCGGCCTGCTGTTCGGGGGCTGGTCCTCGCGCTCGTGCTGGCCCTGACGGTCGGGTGGGGGCTGGTGGGCCTCGCCGTCGCGCTCGTGGGTGCGGTGACCGCCTGCGTGGCGCCGTCGATGCCCTCGCGGACCGCGCGCGGGAGCGAGCTGACACGTCAGGCGCACGCGTTCGAGCGCTACCTGCGCGACGTCAGCGGTGACGAGCCCCGGTGGCCGCAGGGGCGCGAGCGGCTGCTCCCGTCCGTGTACGAGACCTACCTGCCCTACGCCGTCGCGCTCCGGCTGGAGGAGGACTGGACGCGCGTCTTCGCCGGAGCCTTCGAGCGCGGTGAGCTGAGCCAGCCCGGCTGGTACCTCACGCCCGCCCACCCCGGCTACCCGTTCCTGTTCACGCCCGCGTCGTTCTCGAGCTCCCTCGGGCAGGTCACGACCGACCTGGGCACCTCGAGCGTCGCGCTCTCGACGGGTTCGGGTGGCGGGAGCTACTCGCCGTCGGTCGGCGGCGGCGTGAGCGGCGGTGGCGGGGGCAGCTGGTAGGAGGCGGGGCTCCGACGGCGCCCGGACCTCCCCGGGCGGGTGAGCGGTCGTAAGGTGGAACGCGACCGCCGGTGGCACCCGCCGGCGTCGACCTCGCACCCGATGACCTGGAGGCACCCGTGTCCGCCGCCCTGCACCGTCTTCCCCTGCGCCTCACGTCCGGCGCGTTCATCCTCAACTCCGGCATCGGGAAGTTCTCGCTCGACGCGGAGTCCGCCGCGGGCCTGCAGGCGATGGCCGGCAACGCGTTCCCGCAGCTGAAGGACATGAGGCCCGAGGAGTTCGGCAAGCTGCTCGCGATCGGTGAGACCGCCCTCGGTGCCGCGATCCTCGCGCCGTTCGTCCCGCGCGTGGTCGCCGGTCTCGGTCTGACGGCCTTCTCCGGCGCGCTGCTGTGGATGTACCACAAGACCCCCGGCCTCACGAAGGACGGTGTGCGCCCGACGCCGGACGGCGTCGGCATCGCCAAGGACGTCTTCATGCTCGGCGCCGGGCTCTCGCTCCTGCTGGACAACCGCCGGAAGAAGTAGCCGCCGCGAGGAGGAACAGTTCCCGAGCTCCATGCGTTCGGATGGACATGGAGCTCGGGATCTACACGTTCGGTGACATCGGCGAGGGCGACGACGCGGGGCGCACGCTGCGCGACGTCGCCGAGCGCGCACGGCTGGCCGAGGAGGTGGGCCTCGACTACGTCGGCATCGGTGAGCACCACCGGCCGGAGTACGCGATCAGCTCGCCCGCGACCGTCATCTCGGCGCTGCTGGCGCAGACCAGCCGCATCCGCATCGGCAGCGCCGTGACGGTGCTGTCCACCGAGGACCCGGTGCGCACCTACCAGCAGTTCGCGACGATGGACGCCTTCTCGGACGGTCGGGTCGAGCTGCTGGCCGGGCGCGGCTCGTTCATCGAGTCCTACCCGCTGTTCGGTGCGGACCTGGGGGACTACGACGCGCTGTACGAGGAGAAGCTGGGCCTCCTTCTCGCTCTCGACGACGCCGGCGCCCGCGACGCCGCCGTGACGTGGCGCGGCCGCTTCCGGCCGGAGCTGACCGGCGCCGTCGTCCTTCCCCGCCCCGCCGACGTCGCGGGCCGCGGCCGCCGCCTCAACCTCGCCGTCGCGACGGGTGGGAACCCGGCCTCGTCGGTGCGCGCCGCGCGCCTCGGGCTGCCGGTCAACTACGCCGTCATCGGCGGCCGCCCGGCCCAGTTCGCGCCGCTCGCGGACCTCTACCGCAGCGAGTTCGCACCGCGCCGAGGCGTAGGGCACGCCGACGGCGCGTCCCGGCCCGCCGTCACCCTGTCCGGCTTCGGGTTCGTGGGCGAGGACGCGCGCTCGGCGCGCGAGACGTTCTACCCGTACTGGCTGCGCAGCATGACGGCGATCTCGCGCGAGCGCGGGTTCGCCCCGCCCAACCGCATCACGTTCGACGCGACGGCGGCGCCCGACGGGGCCTACGCCGTCGGGAGCGCGCGCGAGGTGGCCGACAAGATCGTGCGCGCCCACCGTGCGATCGGGCACACGCGCCAGATCTTCCAGATGGACCTCGCGGGCGTCCCCCAGGTCGAGCAGCTGCGGGCGATCGAGCGGCTCGGGACGCAGGTGCGTCCGCTGGTGGCGCAGGCGCTGGAGCAGGCGGCGGAATAACCGTGCGGCGCCGGTCGCTGCACCGGTAGCATGGGGGTGCACGACTGCTTGACAACAGAACACGGGGGTGAACGGTTTCGACGACGGCCGTTCAACCAGGGGAAGCGAGTCGAGGACGCACGGTCATCTCGTCAACGATCCGTGCAAACCCATAGGTGCCGATTCCAAGCGCACCGACTTCGCCCTCGCCGCCTGAGCGAGCGTAGAAGTCCGTCGGTCCCGGGGTGCTCTCGACCGGGTTGCCGGCGTCACCAAGAGAGCCACTGCTCGTAGCCTTCGTCAACGGGGCTGCGGGGACTTCTAGTTGACTGGGCTCGTCGGTCGGTTGTCAGCGACACGACCGGAGCCGAGCAGAACAGCAGCTGACTGCACTCGGAGAAGCCCTGGTTCCACACCGTCGGACGCGGGTTCGATTCCCGCCACCTCCACCCCGTGAGCACGAACGCGAAGGCCCACCCCGTTCCGGGGTGGGCCTTCGTCGCGCCCGGCGATCGGACGTCGGATCCCTCCCGAGAGTGACGTGCAGTGACGGCAACGTGCTCGAAAGACGCACCTGTTAGCATCGGCGGTGCATGGCCCCCAGGACAACGGACGTCCCGGGGCATCGGACGAACGGGCGACGTCGGAGATGGATGCTTCATGACTGGACACTCACGTACACGGATGCGCACGGCGACGGCGGTGGTGACCGCCGTCGGACTCGTCGGTGCGCTCGGACTCGCGGCAGCCGGCGCGAGCGCCGCGCCGGCGGACGGCGCACCACCCCCGTCCCTCGCGGACGCGACCATCCCGCAGGTGGCCGGGTGGGAGGCCGTCGCCGGGACCACGGTGCTCGACGAGTCCTGGCGCATCGTGGTGCCGCAGGAGCAGGCCGACCTCACCTCGGTCGAGGGCGGTTCCGACATCCTCCTGGGCCCGATGACCGTCTCGGGAGCCGCGCAGGGGCTGAGTCGTGACCTGCGCGAGGTGACCGACCTGGACCTGCCGGTCGGGACCGGCGAGGCCGGACCGGGCGACATCGGGCTGCGGCTGGATCCGGCGGCGGTGCAGGACGGCGCTCTCGGGAGCGAGGGCTACCGCCTCGAGGTGACGGGTGACCGGATCTCGGTCGTCGCCGGTTCGGCGAGCGGCCTCTACTACGGCGGGCGGACGCTGCTGCAGGCGCTCCGAAGCGACCCCGAGCTCCGCGAGATCGGCAACGGAGCGGGTGTCGACGTGCCGGACACCGCGGTGCGGCCCTACACGCTGGACGTCTCGCGCGAGTACTGGACCGTGCGCGAGGTCGAGGACGTCATCCGGCAGATGGGGTGGTTGAAGCAGAACGTCCTGATCTTCCACATGGACGACGCCGAGTACTTCCGCCTCGACAGCCCCCGCTACCCGGGCCTGGCGGAGCCGGAGTTCAGCTACGACGAGGCGGAGATCGCGGAGATCGTCCGCGTGGGGCGGGAGAACGGCGTGACGGTCGTGCCGGCGTTCGAGTTCCCGGCCCACCTGTCGCACCGCGCCGCCTACTTCCACATCGGCATGGGAGACGGCCCGATCGAGGTCGAACCCGGCTTCGGCGAGCGCGACACGGGAGCGACGCCGGAGAACACCTGCGGTGACGAGTACTCCTACCCGCACCTGACGTCCGACTTCACGATGAACTTCATGAACCCCAAGGGTCTCGACAACGCCCGGGAGACCCTCGACGAGTTCGTGCCGTGGTTCGACTCGCCGTGGGTACACATCGGCGGCGACGAGGTGCCGCCGCGCATCCCGGAGTGCCCGGCGCTCCAGACGTGGATGGCCGAGCAGGCGGACCCGAATCTCCGGTCGGTCTCGGGCATCGAGCAGACGCTGATCAACCAGCTGAACGGTCACCTGAAGGGCATGGGGAAGCGGACGGTCGTCTACAGCGGTTTCGACAACAGCTGGCCCGCGGGCCGGCCGCTGATCGTCGACGACGACGTGATCGTCCAGGTCTGGACCGGTGACGAGAACAGGCCCGCGCTTCGCCCCTACGACCGCATCATGGGTCACAGCGACGACTACTACCTGGTGCCGGGGAGCTACGGCACGAATCCCGCGAAAATCTACCGCGACTCGCGCGGCTACGGGTCGTCGGACGACAACGTGCTCGGTTTCGGGATGCACACCTGGGGCGACGACCACGGCTGGGCCCAGGGCCAGTTCTTCGAGTCGATGGCGTACGGTCCCCGCGCCGCCACCGCGGAGCGCAGCTGGAACCTCGAGCCGGGGGAGCGCGACTTCGCGAGCTTCACGGGGGAGCTGCTCCCGCGGGTGGGACCGGCACCGTTCTACGTCGGCGAGGTCGAGCCGACGGCGACGACGGACGCACGTCCCGTGCACGCCTGGCAGTTCGCCGAGGCCTCGTTCCCTCCCGGTCTCCACGACGCGCACGGTCCGAACCACCGCAGGGCACTGGTGGAGACGTGTGGTCTCAGCGGCATGACGAAGCTGAACGCGGCACCGGCCCGGACGACCGACCCCGACCAGGGTCCGGTGCAGGGCGGGACGTTCTGGTTCCTGGGGGCACCGGACCTCACCGGCGACTGGTCGTTCAGCGCCACGCTGCGGCGTGACGACGCCCAGGTGCGCCGGCTCCTCGGAAGCATGGCCGGCTACCCCGCGCTCCGGCCGGACGGGAGCATCGCCGGCCTGCCCGACGGCAGTCTGACGCTCGGCCCGGACGGTCTGACCGTGGTCGGTCCGGGTGGTGAGCACCTGCTCGGCGCGAGCATCCCGACGGGCGCCTGGGTGGACCTGACCGTGACGCACGGCGACGCGGGGCTGACGCTCTACGTCGACGGCGCACCCGTCGCGTCCGTCGACGCCGCTGTGTCCCTGCCGCAGAGCAGGATCGGCGACACCGGTCTCACCTGGGCGGACGCCCGGGTCTACGCGCAGGAGCTGAGCGGCGACGAGGTCCGGGAGCAGCACGAGAACGGTGCCCCCGAGCCCGCGTGCCAGCCCGCCGTGGCTCCCGTCGACGCCCCGCTGCCGGGTTTCGGCGTCCTGCCCCCGAGGTGGCCGCGCCGGTCGATGGCCACGGGCCGACGGCGGGCGGGACCGAGCTCACGATCGTCGGCCGTTCCCTCACCGCGGTCACGACCGTCTCGTTCGGCGGCGTGGCCGCGAGCGAGTTCGAGGTGGTGGACGATCGCACGCTCCGGGTCGTCAGCCCGCCGGGCGTCGCAGGTGGGGCGTCCGTCACGCTGGCCCACCCCGACGGCACGGTGACGGCGGGCACCTTCACCTACCTGGCCGACGACGCGGCGCCGCCGAGCGACCCGCCCACGCCCGAGCCGACCGGGTCGGAGCCCCCGTCCGACGAGCCGAGCGACCCCGCTCCGACCGTCACGGCCACGTCGCCGGGAGCGGCACCCGGCGAGCAGCCGACGCACCGGGGCGGTGGCGGGCTCGCCGCGACGGGTGCGACCGCTCCCGTCATCCTCGCGCTGGTCGCCGCCGTGCTCACCGCGGCCGGGGTGATGCTGAGGCGGCGGGTGCGCGCCGGTCGCTCGTGAGGTGAGGTAGCGCCGCCACGGTGGTGGCCCGGCCCGGGGACGGGGCGGGCCACCACCGTGCTCGGGCCGGTGTCAGCGCAGTGCCGAGCCGGTGACCACGAGCCCGCGCGAGCCCATGATCCGCGAGGGCACGAGCTCGATCGCCACGCGCTGGGGATTCGGCTGCGGTTGCCGGTAGCGCCGGGCGTAGAGGTCGACGGCGAGCGCGACCGAGTCCGCGTCACGCACCACCCGGGCGTGCCCGGCGAAGCTGAGCCACTGCGGTCCGGCGACCTGTGCCACGGTCGCGAGCGGATCGCGCTCGATGTTGCGGACCTTCTGGCTGCCCTCGCGCGTGATCACCCGGACGACGCCGCCGTGCCAGGTGAAGCCCACGGCGACGACGTGCAGGAGGCCGGTCGGCCCCAGCGTCGAGAGCGTCGCGAGGTGCCGCTCGGTCACCGAGGCGAGGCCGTCGGCGGTGAGCCGCGGTGCGGCGGGGGAGTGCTCGTCCATGGTCGCTCCGGGCGCTCGTCGGGATCTCCTCCCAACCTATCCGGACGGTCGCGCGCTCACGGTCGTAGGGTGAGTCTCGAACGGCCCGGAGCGTCCCGGACCGCAGGGGAACGGAGACCGGCATGAGCGAGTCCACCAGCAGCGCCGCGGACGGAGCGGGCACCGAGGCCGCGTCCGCCCGCACGACGACGTCGACACCCGCGGCGTCGACGCCGCCGTCGGCCCTCGCCTCCAGCGGCGGGACCACGACGATCGCCGAGGGCGTCGTCAGCAAGATCGCGGGCCTCGCGGCGCGTGACGTCGCCGGCGTCCACGCCGTCGGGGGAGGCGGTGCGGCGCGCGCTCTCAGCTCGCTGCGGGAGCGTATCCCGGGCGGCACCACGAACTTCTCGCAGGGCGTCCGCGTCGAGGTGGGGGCCGAGGAGGCCGCCGTCGACCTCGAGATCGTCGCGGAGTACGGCGTCCCGATCGCCGACGTCGCGCACCAGGTGCGCCGGTCCGTCGTCAGCGCGATCGAGCGCATGACGGGTCTGCGCGTGATCGAGGTCAACATCGCCGTCGGCGACGTCCACCTGCCCGAGGACGACGCGTCCTCGCCCGACGGGGCCGAGGCCGGCCCCCGCGTCCGCTGACGCGACGGGCCCGGACCCGTGACGACCGACCACGGTGACCTCGCGGAGCTCGTCCGCGCGGTCACCCTGGGCGTCGACGGCGTGCTCGACCTCGCGGGCGGGGTCGGGGAGGAGATCGCGGCGCTGCTGCCCGGCGGACGCGTCGCTGGCGTCCGGCTGGAGGACGGCGCGGCGGTGGTCCGCATCGTCGCCGCCTACGACACCGACCTGCGCGCGCTGGCCGCGCGGGTGCGGCGCGAGGTGCTCGAGCTGAGCCCCGCGACCCTGCACCGGGTGGACGTCCTCGTCGACGACGTCCGCCGCCCGGACCTGCCGCCCGACCCCACCCCCGAGGTGACCACCACCCGGCTCGTCCCGGTCCCGCCCGCGCCCGCGGCGCGCCGGCCACGATGAAGGAGCACCCCATGGACCTCACGCGCACCGGCCTGTTCGCCGGACTCCTCCTCGCGATCGCCGCGGCGATCGGTGGCTTCGGCGCCTTCCTGCTCGCCCTCGTGCTCGGTGCGCTCGGGATGGCGGTCGGCGCCGTGATCGAGGGCAGGCTCGACCTCTCGCAGCTGATCGGGAGCAGACGACGTGGGTGAGGAGTCCGCTCTCGATCTGCCCGCCCGCGATCTGCCCGGCCGGACCGACGTCGCCGACCGCGTGCTGGAGCGGCTCGCCCGGGGGCGGCACGCCGCGCGAGCCACGCCACGCCCGGGCGGCTGCTGGGTGACGGCCTGCCCGTCGTCGACGTGAGCCTCTCGGGTGGTCACGCCCGCGTCCGGGCCCGTGTGGCCGGTGCGTGGCCCGCACCGGCGTCGGCGACGGCGAGCGCCGCGGCCGCGGCGATCCGGCACGCCCTCGAGGACTGGGGCGGGGTGACGGTCGACGCCGTGGACGTCCTGGTGGCCGAGGTCGTCGTGCCCGCCGCGACCTCGGGGAGCGGGCGGTGACGCCCGCCGCCCCCTCGGGGCGGCCACCGATCGTCACGGCGCCGCCGTCCGGCGCCGGGGGTGCCCTGCGCACCCTCGCCGTGCTGGGGGCTCTCGTGACGGCCGCCGTCGGCGTCCTTCTCGTGCAGCAGGCGCTGGTCGGCGTCGGGCTCGTGGGTGGCGAGGGCTGGGTGGCCTCGGCCCTGGCGTGGCTCGAGGCCCAGGCCGGGGTGACGGTGATCGTGCTGGGAGCCGTGGTCCTCGCCGTCGGCGTCCTGGTGCTGCGCGCCGCGAGCGTCGCCGGCCGGCGGCACGCGAGCGAGGTCGCGGGCGAGGGCGGACTCGTCGCGGAGGACGTCGACGTCGCGCGGCTGGCCTCCGCGGCCGCGTCGCGGGCGAACGGTGCGCTCGGCGCGAGCTCGCTCGCCTCGCCGACGCGGGTCGACGTCGTGGTGACCTCGACCGGTGACCCCCGGGTGCCGGCGCGCGCCGAGACCGAGGTGGTGCGCGTGCTGACCGCGATCGGTGTCGACCGCGGCGTCGAGGTCCGGGCCGACGGCGCATCGCGACGCACCGCCGCACGTCCCGGACCGAGCACCGCCGAGTCGGGGGAGGACCCCGATGCGTAGGGACCGCAGCGCGGTGGGGCGCAACCGGACCGGTCTGGTGCTGCTCGGCGTCGTCGGCGTTCTCCTGGGGGCCGCGATCCTCGTCCCCGCCGCCGTGCCCGCGCTGGGCTGGACGCTCGGCGACGCCGCGCGCGCCGTCGCCCGCTGGCCCTGGTGGCCGGCGGCCGCCGGCGCGGTCGGGGTGGCGGCGGTCGTGACGGCCGCCGCGTGGCTGGTCGCCCAGCGGCCGGGTGCACCCCTGCGGCGGCTCGGGCTCGGTGTCACCGACGACGGCGACCGGCTCGCGCTGGACCCGGCCGCCGCCGTCCGCACGGCCAACGCCGTCCTGGCCGAGCACCACGACGTCGTCGCGGCGCGGCTGACCCTCGTGCACCGCCGCGGCGCGCTCGAGGTGGGCGGCGCCGTCGTGCTCGACGCCGACGGCGTGATCGACCTCGCGGCCGCGCGCGTGCGCGAGGTCGTCGCCGACCTCGGCACCGTGCTGGAGCTGCCGCAGGTGCGCTCGCGGGTGCGCCTGGAGGTGCGCCGGTGAGGTGTGAGACGCTGGTAGCAGCGCACGGATGCGCGAGCGGACGAGGGAGCTGTACCCGCACCTGACAAGACGGCCAGCGAAGGATCGTCATGTCCCAGCAGTCACTCGTCTCCGGCATCGGCCTGCACTGGCCGATCCTCATCGCCTCGGGGGTCCTCGAGGCCGTGTGGGTCGCGGCGCTCGCGGCCAGTCACCGCTTCCGGCGCCCCGTGCCCTCGATCGTCTTCGTCGTGGCGCTCGCGCTGTCCATGGCCGGGCTCGCCCACGCCATGACCGCGATCCCCACCGGCACCGCCTACGCGGTGTGGGTCGGGATCGGTGCCGTGCTGGCGGTGGTGTGGAGCATGGTCACAGGTGCGGAGCGCGTCACCCGCGCCCGGGTGCTCCTCCTGCTCGGTCTCGTGCTGTGCGTGGTCGGCCTGAAGGTGGTCTCCTGATGTCGGCCGCGACGTCGGCCGCACCGGGGTCCCGGTCCGCACGCACGGCCTGGACCGTGCTGCTGGTGAGCGCCGTGCTCGAGGCGGTGTGGGCCACGGCGCTCGGCCTCTCCGCCGGTTTCACGCTGCTGGCGCCGACGGTCGTCTTCGGCGTCGCCCTGGCCCTGTCGATGGTGGGTCTGGCGATCGCCATGCGGGCCATCCCGATGGGAACGGCGTACGCGGTCTGGGTCGGCGTGGGCGCCGCGCTGACCGTCACGTGGGCGATGCTGACCGGCGTGGAGAGCGCGTCCCCGGCGAAGGTGGCGCTCCTGGTCGGGATCGTGGGGTGCGTCGTCGGGCTCAAGCTCGTGGCCCCGGCACCGCCGGCACAGGAGGACCGGGGCGGATCCGCCGCGTGACACGCCGTACCGCGTCGATTTTCTCGCCTCGTGCGACCGCTGTCGGGACGGCGGCGTGCGGAGCCGGTCCCTCCGCGGCGTCGGTGCAGGTCACAGCCACGCGGGTTGAGGGTTGCCTGAAGGTCACGGCGAGGTCACGACGGCCCCGCCGGAGCGCACCGATCGCGCTCGACGCGCCCGAAAACGGCGTGTTCGTGCGGATCCCACCCGCACAGCGCGTAGTGTCTTCCAGCGATAGCGCGCACCGAGCGCGCGACGACAGAAGGGGAAACCTGTGACCGTCAACCGCACCGACCTCGTGACCGCCATCGCCGAGAAGGCGTCGCTCACCAAGAAGCAGGCCGACGACGCTCTCGCCGCCTTCCAGGAGGTCCTCATCGAGAACCTCGGCAAGGGTGAGGCCGTCAAGGTGACCGGCCTCCTCGCCGCCGAGCGCGTCGAGCGCGCCGCCCGCACGGGCCGCAACCCGCGCACGGGCGAGGAGATCTCGATCCCCGCCGGCTACGGCGTCAAGCTCACCGCGGGCAGCACCCTGAAGGCCGCCGTCGGCAAGTGACGACGCCCCGGCCCGGTCGCTGACCGGGCCGACGACGAGGGGACGGATCCGTCAGGGTCCGTCCCCTCGTCGTCTCCGGGGCACGCGAGAAGGACGCGGCGGCCTCCCGTCTGCGAGGGTGGAGACATGGACGTCACCGCCGCCCCGCCCACGCCGCCCGGTGCCGCCGTCGGCGCGGCCGTCCCTGCCCTGCGGACGTGGGGCCTGTTCAAACGTTTCGGTGCCAAGGTCGCCGTGCAGCAGTTCGAGCTGACCATCCCTGCGGGCTCCTACTACGGCGTCGTCGGGCCCAACGGCGCGGGCAAGACCACCACGCTCAGCATGGCCACCGGACTCCTCGCGCCCGACGCCGGGACGGCCTACGTCCACGGCGTCGACGTCTGGAAGGACCCCCACGCGGCCAAGCGCCGGCTCGGCATCCTGCCCGACGGCTTCCGCCTCTTCGACCGCCTCACCGGCGCCGAGCTCGTGACCTACGCCGGCCTCCTGCGGGGGATGGACCCCGCCGTCGTCGCGCAGCGCACCGACGACCTCCTGGGCGTCCTCGGTCTCGCCGACGACGCGGGCAAGCTCGTCGCGGACTACTCGGCGGGCATGACCAAGAAGATCGGGCTCGCCACCGCGCTCGTGCACGCCCCCAGCGTCCTGGTGCTGGACGAGCCCTTCGAGTCCGTGGACCCCGTCTCGGCCTCCCACATCCGCGCGCTCCTGGCGGACTTCGTCGCCAGCGGCGGGACCGTGGTGCTCTCGAGCCACGTGATGGAGCTCGTCGAGCGGCTGTGCTCCCACGTCGCCGTCATCCACGAGGGAGCCCTCGTCGCCTCGGGCACCCTCGCGGAGGTCGGCGGCGGCAACCTCGAGCAGCGGTTCGCCGAGCTGGTCGGCGCCACGGAGCAGACGGGGGCCTGGCGTGGTTGCGACCCTCGCACGACTGAGGTTCCGGCTCCTGCGCAACACCCTGCTGCGGGAGAAGTGGCGCATCGTCCTGCTCGTGCTGGGCGCGCTGTACGGACTCGGCCTCCTCGCGCTGGGCGTCGTCGGGATGATCGCGCTGAACGTCGTCGACCCCGGGATCCGCACGACGGCGCTCGTGCTGGCCGGCTCGCTGCTCGTGCTCGGGTGGACCGTCGTGCCGGTGCTCGCCTTCGGGCTCGACAGCACCCTCGACCCGCAGCGCTTCGCGGTCTACCTCGAACCCGACCGGCGCTTCGCCCTGGGCCTGCTCGTGGCCGGTGCCGTGTCCATCCCGGGCATCGTCACGGCGGCGCTGGCGCTGCTGTCGGCCTTCGCGTGGATCAGCACCTCCGGCGTGGGGGCGAGCGTGCTGGCCGTCGCCGTCGCGCTCGTCTGTGGCGCGCTCGGTGCGCTGCTGTGCTTCCTGCTGGCCCGGGTCACCACGACGGCGGCGGCCGGGGCGATGCGCGGGCGCCGGGGTCGCGACCTCGCCGGCCTGGTGGCCGGGGCCCTGGTGCTCGTGCTCGCCCTGACGCCGTCGCTCCTGCAGAGCTTCGACCTCGGCACGATCTCCTTCGACGCGGTCGCGGACGTGCTCGCCTGGACCCCGTTCGGGGCGCCGTGGGCGATCCCGGCCGACGTCCTGGCGGGCGCGTGGGGTCCGGCGCTCGCGCGGCTCGCGATCGTGCTCGCGGTGATCGCGCTCGCGCTGCCGCTGTACCAGCGTCTCCTCGTGCGCTCCATGACGACGGTCGGCTCCGGCGGCCCGTCGGGCGCCACGCGCAGCACACGACTGCCCGTGGTCGGCCGGCTCGTGGCGCGCGGCGTGACCCCGGGTGCGGCGGCCGTGGCCGGCCGGTCGCTGCGGTACTGGCGGGGCGATCCGCGGTACCTCGTGCAGCTCTTCTCGGTCGTGTTCCTCCCCCTGGTCCCGATCGTCATGGCGCTCCTCGTCTCCAACCAGGAGTTCGGGCCGGACCGTGACGTCGCGCTCGGCTGGGCCCTGCTGCTGGTCGGACCGCTCGTGGCGTGGGTGGGCGCGTGGGCGATCCACGACGACGTCGCCTACGACTCGACCGCGTTCTGGATGCACGTGGCCGCGGACGTCCGCGGCATCGACGACCGGTGGGGCCGCGCCCTCGCGGTGCTGGTGTGGCTCGCGCCGCTCGCGCTCGTGCTGTCGGTGGTGACGCCCCTGGTGGGGGGACGGGCCGAGCTGCTGCCCGCCGTCGTCGGTCTCACCCTCTGCCTGCTCGGCACGGCGACCGGGGTCTCGGGCGTGTTCAGCGCCGCGGTGCCCTATCCCGCGCCCCCGCCGGGCAGCAACCCGATGTCGAACCAGACCGGGGCGATGGGCGCGACGTTCGCGGCCCAGCTGGGATCGTTCGCCGCCCTGGGCGTGCTGGCCCTGCCGGCGGGGCTGACCCTGATCCCCGTCTTCGCGGTGGACCCCGCGTGGGCGTGGCTCACGCTGCTCGTGGGCGCCGCGACCGGCGTGGTGGTGGGTGTCCTGGGCCTGCGGTACGGTGGCCGCCTGCTCGACCGCCGCGCTGTGCGACTTCTCACGACGATCCGTTCCTGGCCGAAGCACTGACGGGGATCGTCCGGGGGACGAGCCGGCCACCCGCCCGCGGGTGTCGGAGGTGCCCCGTAGACTCGCGGGCATGAGTGAGCCCCTGCCGCCGAGCGCCCCGGGTGCCCCGCAGGCGCCGTCCGGTCCCGCCACGCAGGGGGGCACGGGCACGCTGGAGCGCACGGAGGAGCGCCAGGCCACCCAGCCCGGTGACAACGAGCGCTACGCGCACTACGTCCCGAAGGACCGCATCCTCGCCTCGGCGATGTCCGGTGAGCCCGTGATCGCGCTGTGCGGGAAGATCTGGCTCCCCACGCGCGACCCCAGCCGGTTCCCGGTGTGCCCGGCGTGCAAGGAGATCTACGCCGGCATGCACGGCGAGGGCGGGGACGCCGGCGGTTCCGGTGGGTCGGGCTCGGGCGGCTCCGGCGGACAGGACGCGTGAGCGCCTCCGGGCGCCGGAGCGACACGAGCGGGCAGGCGGGGCCGGGCGACGAGCCCGACCTCTTCGCCGCGCTGACCACACCGCCGGCGCCGGCCCAGCTCCCGACGCAACCCTCGCCGTCGGCCGCCGAGCACCTCTCGCCCGCCTTCCCTGCGCGGGCCGCGTGGGGGACCGCCGGCAACCTGCGGGCCTGGCAGGCCGCGGCGCTCGAGATCTACGGCGAGCGCAACCCGCGTGACTTCCTCGCCGTCGCCACCCCCGGCGCCGGCAAGACGACGTTCGCGCTCCGCGTCGCGACCGAGCTGCTCGCCCGGCGCATCGTCACGCGCATCGCGGTGGTCGCTCCGACCGAGCACCTCAAGACGCAGTGGGCCGACGCCGCGGCCCGCGTCGGCATCGCGATCGACCCGACCTTCCGCAACGCCCAGCAGCGCCACGGTTCCCACTTCAACGGCGTCGCGCTGACCTACGCCCAGGTCGGCGCGAACCCGGAGCTGCACCGGGCGCGCACGAAGGCGGCGCCGACGCTGGTCATCCTCGACGAGGTCCACCACGCCGGCGACGCCCTCACCTGGGGCGACGGCGTGCGCCACGCGTTCGAGCTCGCCGAGCGCCGGCTCTCGCTCACCGGGACACCGTTCCGCTCCGACACCGCGCCGATCCCGTTCATCAGCTACGAACCGGACGCCCACGGCATCCGCCGCTCCAGCGCCGACTACACCTACGGCTACGGGGACGCGCTGCGCGACGGCGTCGTGCGACCCGTGATGTTTCTGGCCTACTCCGGTCAGATGCGCTGGCGCACGAGCGCGGGTGACGAGGTCAGCGCGCGCCTGGGCGAACCGCTGACGAAGGACATGATCGGCCAGGCGTGGCGCACCGCGCTCGCGCCCGACGGCGAGTGGATCCCCGCCGTCCTCAAGGCCGCCGACACGCGGCTGTCGCAGGTGCGGCGGACCGTGCCCGACGCCGGCGGCCTCGTCATCGCCACCGACCAGACGAAGGCGCGCGCCTACGCCGCCCAGCTGCGCACGATCACGGGGGAGCCCGCCGTCGTGGTCCTGTCCGACGACGACGGTGCGTCCCGGAACATCGAGGACTTCGCGGCCGGGCGGCAGCGCTGGATGGTCGCGGTGCGCATGGTGTCCGAGGGTGTGGACGTGCCGCGGCTCGCCGTCGGCGTCTACGCGACCGCGACGGCGACGCCGCTGTTCTTCGCGCAGGCCGTCGGCCGGTTCGTGCGCGCGCGACGGCGCGGGGAGACCGCCTCGGTCTTCCTCCCCAGCGTGCCGGTCCTGCTCGGGCTCGCGGGCGAGCTCGAGGTCGAGCGCGACCACGCGCTGGACCGTCCCACGAAGGAGACCGGCGCCGAGGGCGAGATGCTCGACGACGCGGCGCTGGCCGAGGCGAACCGCGCCGAGAAGGCCTCGAGCGACCTCGACGGCCCCGGCTTCCAGGCGCTGGAGGCGCAGGCCTCGTTCGACCACGTCCTGTTCGACGGCGGCCAGTTCGGCACCGGGGGCGACATCGGGGGCGAGGTCGAGTCCGACTTCCTGGCGATCCCGGGCCTCATGGAGACCGACGAGATGGCCACGGCGCTGCGTGCGCGTCAGGCGGTGCACCTGCGCGCCGGGCACGGAAGGGCTGCGGCTGGTGCGGCCGGCGGCGCGACGCCGGAGCGCGCGCCCGACGTCGTCGACCACCGCGAGCTGACGAAGCTGCGCAAGGAGCTGAACCAGCTCGTCTCGGCCTGGGCCCGGCGCTCGAGCACGCCGCACGGCGTCGTCCACTCGCGCCTGCGGCAGCACTCGGGCGGTCCGGAGGTCCCGCAGGCGAACGCCGACCAGCTGCGCGCACGGATCGCCCGCGTGCGCGACTGGTTCGTCGGGAAGCCCTGAGTCGGCCCCTGGCCCGGTGCCGGCCCCAGCCGGCGATGCCCGTCACCCCGCTCAGGCGGTGCGGTCGAGCAGCTCCTCCCACGCGCGGTGCGCGGCGACCGGGTGGTGCCCCACCAGGGTGATCAGCACCAGCGCGGTGCCCTCGGCGTCGAACAGCTCGACGGCGGAGGTGGGCCCGTGGGGGCCGGTGGCGCGCGAGATCCACATGCGGTGCACGGCGGTCGTGGAGACGGCGAGCACGGCGGGCCCGGAGCGCAGGCGCAGGGTCCGCCCCGCGCGCCCGATGGCCTCGATGCGGCCCGTGTGGCTCTGCTGCAGGCCGGAGGTGACCACGAACGTCGGGCGCAGGCCGAGCTCGGCGACGCCGGCGAGCAGCTGCTCGAGCCCGGCGACCTCGACCGGGCGGGCGTGCTCGCCGTCGTGACCCATGAGCGCCCGCAGCCGCGCGCCGCGGCGGTCGGTGAGGTGGCTGTCGACGAGGTCGATCTGGTCGGCGCACCCGGGCGGCGACGCCACGGGCGGGACGAGGCGGACGGGCGCGTCGTCGCCCGCGGCGGACGGCGACGGCGGGCCGAGGGAGTCCAGCACACGCAGGTCCTCCGGCGCCCCCAGTCGCGCCTGGTGCAGACGCCGGCCGCTCGGGTCGAAGAGGTCGACGCTCGCCGCCGCCGGCTGGGTGAGGTGCACCGACGGGCCGGGGTCGACGGCGAGCGCCGTCGCCACGACGCCGGGCGCGGCGCGCAGCACCGTGCCGGAGGTGAGGAGGGCGCCGCCCACGGTCGTCGGCGCCGCATACGGGCTGCGGGAGGCCAGGGCCGCGCCGTGCCCGCTCGTCACGGCCGTCGCGCCGTCGAGGAGCTGGAGGTGGTCGACGAGGTCGGCCAGGCGGGTCGTCAGCGGGCGGCAGGGTCCGGGGGCGAGGTCGGTGAGGACCTGGAGGTCGCTGACGCCGCGTCGGCCGCAGGCCGGGACCGGGCCACCGTCGCACCCGCAGCCGTCCGTCATCGTGCCCACCTCGTCCCACCGTCGTCGTCTCGTCGTGGGCGGTCGGACGACCGGCCCGCGATCGAGTGTAGCGGGGGAGGTTAGGTGGCCCTTACCGGCGTCCGGCGATCGGGATCAGACCGTGACGACCTCCGTCGGGAGCGCGGCCTCGCCGGCCGAGAGGCGGAGCGCGGCGCGCGGGAGCTCGGCGATCGAGGACGCGTGGCGCTCCGCGGCCCTCCGGACGCCCTCGGGGCCGGTGAAGGCGTGGTCGATCTCGCCGTCGGTCACGAGCGCGACGTGCAGCGGGCGCAGCTCCGCGACCTCGGCGATCTGGTCGAGCGCCGGCAGGTCGGCGTCGGGCGAGAGCACGACGACCTCCTCGGTCGCGAGCCCGTTCTCGATGCGGCGGCCGGCGACCTTGCGGCCACCCACGCTGTTCTTGCCGCCCGCGGAGGCCTTGGCGACGGCGTGCATCGCGCCGTCGGACCCCTCGCGCAGCACGAGCTTGTAGACCATGCCGCACGTGGGCGCCCCGGACCCGGTCACCACGGAGGTGCCGACGCCGTAGGAGTCGACGGGGGCGACGGCGAGCGCCGCGATCGCGTACTCGTCCAGGTCGGAGGACACCACGATCCGCGTGCCCGTGGCGCCGAGCCCGTCCAGCTGGTCGCGCACCTCGCGCGCGAGGTTGGGCAGGTCACCCGAGTCCAGACGGACGGCACCCAGCGCCGTCCCCGCGGCGTCGACCGCCGTGATCACGCCCTGCTCGACGTCGTAGGTGTCCACGAGCAGCGTCGTGCCCGGGCCCGCCGAGGCGACCTGGGACAGGAACGCGGAGCGCTCGTCGTCGTGCAGCAGCGTGAACGCGTGGGCGGCGGTGCCGATCGTCGGCAGCTCGTAGCGCCGTCCGGCCGCCAGGTTGGAGGTGCCGGAGAAGCCGGCGACGACGGCGGCGCGCGCCGCGGCGACCGCCGCGAGCTCGTGCGCCCGGCGCGAGCCCATCTCGAGGCAGGGTCGGGTGCCGGCCGCGACGGTCATGCGCGAGGCCGCCGCGGCGATCGCCGAGTCGTGGTTGAGGATCGAGAGCGCGAGGGTCTCGAGGATCACGCCGTCGACGAACGAGGCCTCGACCACCAGGAGCGGCGAACCCGGGAAGTACAGCTCACCCTCGGCGTAGCCGGAGATGCTGCCGGTGAAGCGGTAGTCCGCGAGGTACTCGAGCGTGCGCTCGCCGACGATCTCGCATCCGCGCAGGTAGGCGATCTCCTCCTGCCCGAAGCGGAAGTCCGCGAGGGCCTCCAGCAGCCGTCCCGTGCCGGCGACGACGCCGTAGCGGCGCCCGGCGGGAAGCCGACGCGCGAAGACCTCGAAGACGCACGGGCGGTGCGCGGTGCCGTCGGCGAGCGCCGCGTCGATCATCGTGAGCTCGTAGCGGTCGGTGAGCAGGGCCGTGCTGGCGGTGCTGGCGGTGCTGGCGGTGCTGGGAGAGGTCGGGAGGCCGGGAGGGGTCATGCCGCGAGGGTAGTCGGCGGGGCGGCAGCGGCCGGGGATCGGGTGCCGCCCGTCTCACTCCCGACGGCGGGGCGCGAGCCGCTCCAGCTGCGTCACGTGCTGCGGCCCGAGCTCCTCCAGGCTCGCCACGCCGAGCAGCCGCATGGTGCGGGCGATCTCGGAGGTGAGGATGTCGAGCGCCCGGTCGACGCCGGCCCGGCCGCCCGCCATGAGGCCGTACAGGTAGGCCCGTCCGACCATGGTGGAGCGCGCGCCGAGCGCCACCGCGGCCACGACGTCGGTGCCGGACATGATCCCGGTGTCCAGGTGGACCTCGAGGTCGGAGCCCACCTCGCGCGCGACCTCCGGCAGCAGCAGGAACGGCACGGGCGCACGGTCCAGCTGGCGCCCGCCGTGGTTGGACAGCGTGATCGCGTCGACGCCGAGGTCGGCCAGGCGCCTCGCGTCCGCGAGCGACTGCACACCCTTGACCACGATCCGACCGCCCCACGCCTCGCGCACCTCAGCGAGGGCCGCCTCGTCCACCCCGGGGTCGAACATCGCGTCCAGCAGCTCCCCGACGGTGCCCTCCCAGGAGGAGATCGCGGCGAACTCCAGCGCCGGGGTGGTCAGGAAGTTCCACCACCAGCCGACCTTCGGCGCCGCGTCCAGGAAGGTCGCGGGGGTCAGCTGCGGCGGGAACTGCATGCCGTTGCGCTTGTCGCGGTGGCGCGCCCCGGCGACGGGCGTGTCCACGGTGATGTGCAGCGTGTCGTACCCCGCCGCCCGCGCCCGCTCGACCAGCTCGAGCGAGCGGTCGCGCTCCTTCATCATGTACAGCTGCATCCACAGGCGCCCGTGCGGGACGGCGGCGCGCACGTCCTCGATCGAGGTCGTCCCGAGGGTCGACAGCGTGAACGGGATGCCGTGCGCGGCGGCCGACGGCGCTCCGGCCAGCTCGCCCTCGGCGTGCATCAGCCGGGTGAAACCGGTGGGGGCGACGGCGAGCGGGTACGCGCTGGGCGCCCCGAGGACGTCCCACCCCGTCGAGACCGTGGTGACGTCGCGCAGCACGCTCGGGTGCAGCTCGACGTCGCGGAACGCCTGCCGCGCCCGGGCGAGGCCGACCTCGTCCTCGGCTGCGCCGTCGGTGTAGTCGAAGGGGCCCTTCGGCGTGCGACGTCGCGCGATCTCGCGCAGGTCGCCGATCGTCTGCGCCCGCTCCAGCCGCGCGCGCACGGGACCGCGCAGGGGTCGCAGCCGCAGCGTCTGCCGCAGCATCGTCAGTGAGGGTGCCTGTCTTCGCACCGCGTCCTCCTCGTCGCTCTCGCCGGCCCGCTCCACCGTTCGGGGGTGGGTCCGGTCGGTCCAGGTCTCAGGATCGGGGTCGCACCCGCAGCGCGTCCATCCCGCCGTCGACGGCGAGCGTCACCCCCGTCAGCGATCCGGCACGCGGACTCGCCAGCGAGGCGACCGCGTGCGCGACCTCCTGGGGGAGACCAGGCGGCCGTGCGGCTGCCTCGCCTCGAGGGCGGCCCGCTCGGCCTCCGGATCGGCGGCGCGCTCCAGCAGCCGCCCGATCCAGGGTGTGTTGGCCGTCCCCGGGGAGACCGCGTTGACGCGGATGCCCTCGCCCACGTGGTCGGCCGCCATGGCGCGAGTGAGGGACAGGACGGCCCCCTTGGTCGCGGAGTAGAGGGCCCGCTGCGGCAGCCCGGCCGTGGCCGCGATCGAGGAGGTGTTGACGATCGCGGCGCACGAGGAGGCCCGCAGCAGGTCGAGCGCGGCCCGGCTGACGCGGACGAGCCCCAGGACGTTCACGTCCCAGACGCGGTGCCACTCCGCGTCGTCGTTCGCGGTGACATCGCCCTGGGCGCCGACACCCGCGTTGTTGACGAGCACGTCGAGCCGGCCGAAGCGGTCCCGCACCTCCTCGATCGCGGCGCGGACGGAGGCGTCGTCCGTCACGTCGGTCACGACACCGTGGTGGTCGCGACCCGGACGGAGATCCAGGACGACGACGCTCGCGCCGTCCTCGGCCAGGCGGTCGGCGATCGCCGCGCCCAGGCCGCTGCCGCCTCCCGTGACGACGGCGACCAGGCCGTCGAGGTCGCCGCCCGTCGTGTTCATCGGACGTCCCGGGCGCCGGGCGCCACGAGCGCGTGGCGCTGGCGGCCGAGTCCGTCGATCTCGATCTCGACGACGTCGCCCGGAGCCAGGTACGGGAACCGGCCCGAGAGGGCGACACCCTCCGGCGTTCCCGTCAGGACGAGATCGCCGGGCTCCAGCGCCATGTAGTGCGACAGCTCGCGCAGGACGGTCGGGACGTCGAAGATGAGGTCCGCCGTGGTGGAGTCCTGCCGTGGCTCCCCGTTGACCCGGCTGCGGAGCCGCAGGCGGCCGGGGTCGATCTCGTCGGCCGGCACCAGCCACGGGCCCGTCGGGGTGAAGCCGGGTCCGCACTTGCCCTTCGACCACTGACCGCCGGACTCCTCGAGCTGCCACGCACGCTCGGAGAGGTCGTCGGCGACCGTGTAGCCGGCGACGGCGGCGAGCGCCGCCTCGTCCGAGTCCAGCTCGTAGGCGTGCGAACCGATCACGACGGCGAGCTCGACCTCCCAGTCGGTGCGCGTGGAGCGGGCGGGGATCACGACGTCGTCGAAGGCGCCGACGACGGTGTTCGGGTGCTTGAGGAAGACGACCGGCCGCTCCGGGGGAGCGCTGCCGGACTCGGCGGCGTGCGCGGCGTAGTTCATCCCGATGCAGACGACGGCCGAGGGCCGGGCGATCGGTGCGCCGATGCGGACCCCGTCGAGCGGGACCTCCGGCAGTCCGGCGGCGAGGGCCTCGCGGACGCGGGCGATCCCGTCCGCCGCGAGGAAGCGGCCGTCGAGATCCGGGGTGAGCCCCGACAGGTCGTGGGCCCTGCCGTCGACGACGACGACCGGTCGCTCCTGTCCGACGTCACCGATCCGTGCCAGTCGCATGACTACCTCCGTGGTCGTGGTGGGGTCGCGGCGGGTCAGAACATCGGAGGTCTGCTCCGCGGCGTCGGGACCATCGTGCCACAAGGTGGTCCCCACAGGCGCCCGGAACGTGCAAAGATCAGATGTCTCGCACCACCGTCGTCGCGAAGGACCCACCCATGAGCGTCATCACCCGCCTCGAGCTCGCCGACGTCCGCTTCCCCACCTCGCGGACCCTGGACGGGTCGGACGCGATGAACCTCGACCCCGACTACTCTGCGGCGTACGTCCGCATCGTCACCGACGCGGCGGACGGGCTGACCGGGGACGCGTTCGTGTTCACGATCGGCCGGGGCAACGACGTGCAGCTCGCCGCGATCGGCGCCCTCGAGGGTCACCTCGTGGGGCGCGACGTGGAGGCGCTGCTGTCGGACATGGGGGAGGCCAGCAGGCTGCTGCTGCACGATTCGCAGCTGCGCTGGCTCGGCCCCGAGAAGGGGTCATGCACATGGCGATCGGCGCCGTCGTCAACGCGCTGTGGGACCTGCGCGCCAAGCGGGCGGGCCTGCCGCTGTGGCAGCTCCTGGGCCGGCTCGACCCGCGAGAGATCGTCGACCTGGTCGACTGGCGCTACCTCTCGGACGCCCTCACGCCGCTGGAGGCGCTCGAGATCCTCGAGCGTGCCGCACCCGGTCGGGCGGAGCGCGAGGCCTGGCTGCTCGAGCACGGCTACCCCGGGTACACGACGACCCGGGCTGGCTCGGGTACGACGACGAGAAGCTCGCACGTCTCTGCCGCGAGGCGCTGGCGGACGGCTTCACCCAGATCAAGCTCAAGGTCGGTGGCGACCTGGCCGACGACGTGCGCCGCCTCGGGATCGCGCGCGAGGTCTGCGGTCCCGAGTTCCCGATCGCGATCGACGCGAACCAGCGCTGGGACGTCGCGGACGCCATCGACTGGGTGGGCGAGCTCTCGTTCGCCCGGCCGCACTGGGTCGAGGAGCCCACCAGCCCCGACGACGTGCTCGCCCACGCGGCCATCGCGCGCGGCATCGCGCCCATCCCCGTGGCGACCGGGGAGCACTCGCAGAACCGCGTGATCGTCAAGCAGCTGCTCCAGGCCGAGGCGATCGGGTACCTGCAGATCGACGCGACCCGCGTGGGCGGGGTCAACGAGAACGTCGCGCACCTGCTGCTCGCGGCCAAGTTCGGCGTCCCGGTCTGCCCGCACGCGGGTGGCGTGGGCCTGTGCGAGGCGGTGCAGCACCTGTCGATGTTCGACTTCGTCGCCGTCTCCGGCACCGTCGAGGGCCGCGTCATCGAGTACGTCGACCACCTCCACGAGCACTTCGTCACGCCCGTGGAGATCCGCGGCGGCTGCTACGTCGCCCCGACGGCGCCGGGGGCGGGGACGCAGATGCTCGACGCCTCGATCGCGCGGTTCTCCCACGCCGGGGTGCCCTCGTGAGCGCCGGCCTCGCCCTCGGCGCGGCCTCCCTGGGCAATCTCTACCGGGAGGTCTCGGACGAGCGCGCCCGCGCCACCCTCAAGGCCGCGTGGGCGGCGGGCCTGCGGCACTTCGACGTCGCGCCGCACTACGGCCTCGGCCTCGGCCTCGCCGAGCGCAGGCTCGGAGAGTTCCTGGCGACCCGTCCGCGCGAGGAGTACGAGCTCTCGACGAAGGTCGGTCGGCTGCTGGTGCCGCAGGGGGCACCGGTGACGACCTCGCGAACGGTTTCGCCGTGCCCGACACCCACCGCCGCGAGTGGCGGGCCGATCCCGCCGCCGTCCGTCGCAGCCTCGAGGAGTCCCTCGAGCGGCTCGGGCTCGACCGCGTCGACACCCTCTACCTGCACGATCCGGACGAGTCCGGACTCGAGCTGGCGGGTGCGGTCCGGCAAGGGCTGGAGAGCCTGGCCGAGCTGCGCGAGGACGGCCTCGTGACGCGCATCGGCGTCGGTTCGAAGTCCGAGGAGGCGCTGGCGCTGGCGGTCGACGGCGACGTCCGCATCGACGAGGTCATGTGCTCGGGCCGCTGGACGCTCGCCGACCGCGAGGCGTCGCGCCGCGTCCTCCCGGCCGCCCTCGAGCGGGGTGTCGACGTCGTCGCCGTCTCGGTGTACTCCTCGGGCCTGCTGGCGCGAGCGCGCCCCACCCCGGACCTCCGCGACGAGTACGGCCCGGTCCGACCCGAGCGGCTCGCGCTCGCCCACGCGCTCGCCGACGTCGCGGAGCGCCACGGCACCGACCTCCCCACGCTGGCTCTCCAGTTCCCGGGCCGGCACCCCGCCGTCGTCGCCGTCGCGTTCGGGACGGGGACGCCGGAGCACGTCGGACAGAGCGTGGCGCGCTGGGACGTGGACGTCGCGCCCGAGGCCTGGGTCGAGGTCGAGGACGTCGTCGCGGCGGGAGGTGCGTCATGATCGACACCCACCTGCACGCCTGGGAGCGCAGCCGCAGCACGTACGCCTGGATGGAGCCGGAGTCGCCCCTCGCTCGGGACGTGCCGGGTGACGAGGCGGTCGCGGCCTCCCGTGCCGCGGGCTTCGACACCCAGGTGCTCGTGCAGTCCGACGACACGGTGGGTGACACCGAGCACCTCCTCGAGGTGGCGGCTCGGCACCCGTCGGTCCTCGGGGTGGTCGCCTGGGTGCCCCTCGCGCGAGCCGATCGTGCGCGGGAGCTGCTCGACCGCTGGAGCGAGGGCGACGGCGTCGTCGTCGGCGTCCGCTCCCTCGTCCACGTCGACCCGGACCCGGCGCTGCTCGAGGCACCCGGAACGGCCGAGACGCTCGGGGTGCTCGCGGCGCGGGGACTGCCCCTGGACGTGCCCGACGCCTGGCCCCACCACGTGGACCAGGTGCAGCGCATCGCCGGGACCGACGGCCTGACCGTCGTGCTGGACCACCTCGGCAAGCCCCCGCGGACGCGCAGGACAGGGACGCGTGGGCGCGGGCGCTGCACGAGGTCGCCGCCGCGCCGGGCACCGTCGCCAAGGTGTCGGGGCTCCACCACGCCGGGAGCCCGCTCACCGGCGATGCGCTCGCCCTCGTGTGGGACGAGGCGCTCGCGGCGTTCGGACCGGACCGTCTGATGCTCGGCTCCGACTGGCCGATGACGCAGCAGGCGGGTGGGTCGTCGGGGGTCCCCGAGGTGCTTGCGCTGGTCCGGACCCTGAGCGAGCACGAGCGCGCCGCGATCGAGCGCGGGACGGCCGAGCGGGTGTACGGGGGAGGACGCTGATGCTGCACGGGATCCACCCCGCCCTCTCGGGTGACCTGCTGCGCGCGCTGGACCACCTGGGTCACGGGGAGACGCTGCTGGTCTGCGACGGCAACTACCCGGCGCACGCCCGAGGCGAACTCGTCCTCGACGTCGCGCTCGACGCGCCGGTCGTGGTCGGTGCCGTGCGCACGCTGGTCCCTCTCGACACCTACGAGGGTCCCGCGGTCCACCTCATGGGTGCCGTCGCCGGCGACGACGAGCCCCACGAGGTGCGCCGCGCTCTCCTGCGGGCCGTCGCCGCCCCGCGGAACCGGGTCGAGGCCCTCGAGCGGCACGCGTTCTACGACCTCGCGGCCACGGCGCGTCTCGTGGTGCGGACGGCCGAGACCCGCCCCTACGGCAACCTGCTGATGCGCAAGGGCGTCGTCAGTCCCACCGCCGCTCTCGACACGGGAAGGGGTCCTGCATGAGTGCACCACTCATCCGCATGACCGGCGTCACGAAGGGCTTTCCGGGCGTCGTCGCGCTCGACGACGTCGACCTCGAGCTCGCCCCGGGGGAGCGCCTCGCGCTCGTCGGCGAGAACGGCGCCGGCAAGTCGACGCTGATGAAGCTCCTCAGCGGCATCCACGCGCCGGACGCCGGAACGATCGAGATCGACGGCGCGCCCGTGGTCATCTCGGGTCCGGCGCACGCCAAGGAGCTCGGGATCAGCATCATCCACCAGGAGCTCGGCCTGGTCGGCGACCTGACCGTGGCGGAGAACATCGTCCTGGGACGGGAACCGCGACGCGGGCCGCTGCTGAGCGCCCGGGCGACGATCGACGTCGCCACCGAGCTCCTCGACCGGCTCGGGATGGTGCTCGACCCGCGCGCGCTGGTGCGCGACCTCACCGTCGGGAAGCAGCAGATGGTGGAGATCGCCAAGGCGCTCTCGGTGGACGCGCGCGTGCTCGTGCTCGACGAGCCGACGGCGGCGCTGAACGAGGCCGAGGTGCAGGCGCTGTTCTCCCTCATCGACCGCTTCGTCACGCCGACGACGGGTGTCATCTACATCTCCCACCGCATGGACGAGCTGCCGGTCGTCGCGGACCGCATCAGCGTGCTGCGCGACGGTCGCAACGCCGGCGAGCGCGACGCCCGGACCACGCCGATGCGCGAGATCGTCTCCCTGATGGTGGGGCGCGAGATCGCCGTCGACGTGCGGCCGGCGCCCGCCGAGGTCGGTGACGTGGTGCTCGAGGTGCAGGGCCTCAGCTCCCGCCACCCGCTGCACGAGGTGTCCTTCACGCTGCGCGCCGGCGAGATCCTCGGCTTCGCCGGACTCATGGGGGCCGGCCGCACGGAGCTCGCCCGGGCGATCGTCGGCGCGGACCCGATCACGGCCGGCACGGTCCTGGTGCGCGGCCGTCCGCACCGCATCTCGAGCCCGGCCGTCGCCGCGCGGCTGGGCATCGGCTACCTCTCGGAGGACCGCAAGCGCTACGGCGCCCTGCTGGAGCAGACGGTCGCGGACAACATCGCGCTGTCCTCGCTCGAGAGGTTCACGCGAGGAGGCCTGGTGCGTGGCCGGGCGATCGAGCGGGTCGCGACGGACCTCGTCGCCCGCCTGCGCATCCGCACCCCCGGCGTGCGCCAGCTGGTGCGCAACCTCTCGGGCGGCAACCAGCAGAAGGTGATCGTCGCGAAGTGGATCCACCGCGACTGCGACATCCTCATCTTCGACGAGCCGACCCGGGGGATCGACGTCGGCGCGAAGGACGAGATCTACCGCCTGCTCGAGGAGCTGGCCGCCGCCGGCAAGGCCGTCGTGGTCATCTCGAGCGAGCTGCCCGAGGTGCTGCGGCTCTCGCACCGCATCGCCGTCATGGCCGAGGGCCGCATCGCCGCCGTCCTCGACAACTCCGAAGCGACCCAGGAGACGATCATGGAGCACGCCACCCGATTCCACGAGACCGCGGTCACCGGCGCATGAGCACCGCGCCCGGCGCCACCACCGCGCCCGCACCGACCGGTCCTCGCACGTCCGCGCTCGCGGCGTTCGCCCGGGGCAGGCTGCAGCAGCTGCTCGCGTTCGCCAGCCTCATCGTGATCGTCGCGGTCTTCTCGGTGCTCAGCCCGAACTTCCTGTCCGTCTCCAACCTGACGGGCATCCTCGTGTCGTCCGTGACCATCGGCCTGCTCGCGCTCGGAACGACGGGCGTCATCATCACCGGGGGGATCGACCTGTCCATCGGGACGGCGATGATCCTGTGCGGCGTGATGTGCGGGGGTGTTCCTCGTCGGCTGGGGGTGGCCGCTGGTCGCGGGCATCCTCGGCGCCGTCCTGGTCGGGGCGCTCATCGGATTCGTGAACGGCGCCGTCGTGTCCTACCTGCGCATCCCGCCGTTCATCGCCACGCTGGCCATGATGCTCGTGACGATCGGTGCGGCGCTGATCATCTCGAACACGACGCCGATCCGGTTCGCCGGGGTCGACGGGTTCCAGGCCCTGGCCACCACGTCGCTGATCCCCGGGGCCCGCGTGCCCCTCAGCGTGCTCCTCCTGCTCGTGATGGCGGTCGTCGCCGGCGTCGTCCTGGCACGGACCCGGCTCGGGCGCTACGCGTACGCGATCGGGTCGAACGAGGAGGCCACGCGGCTGTCCGGGATCGACGTGCGGCGCTGGAAGCTCGCGATCTACACGTTCTCCGGGGTGTTCGTCGGCCTGGCCGGCGTGCTCGCCGCCTCGCGGCTGAACTCGGCCCAGCCCACCGGCGGCCAGGGCCTGGAGCTCGAGGCGATCGCCGCCGTCGTGATCGGTGGCACCTCGCTGTCCGGGGGCGCGGCACCATCACCGGCACCGCCATCGGCATCCTCATCATGTCGGTGCTGACCAACGGGCTGCGGATCATCCAGGTGCCGCAGGAGTGGCAGTCCATCGCCGTCGGCGTGGTGATCCTCGTGGCCGTCTACATCGACATCGTCCGCAAGCGGTCGTGACCCGAAGGCCGTCCCGCCGCGCGCCTCGAGCGCCCCGAACCTCGCCCACCCACCCATCCGCACGCCAACGAAGGAGTTCCACCGTGCACCGCATCCTCCGCTCCACCACGGCGCTGAGCGCCGCCGCCCTGCTCGCCCTCGCCGCGTGCTCCACCGACGGTGGCGGGTCCGGCGGCGGGTCCGCCGACGGCGACTCGTTGGAGATCGCGATCGTCTCCAAGGGTTTCCAGCACCAGTTCTGGCAGGCCGTCAACACCGGTGCCCAGCAGGCGGCCGAGGAGCTGGGCGTCACGATCACGTTCGAGGGACCCGACACCGAGACCGACGTCGAGCAGCAGATCCAGATGCTGCAGACCGCGATCGACCGGGGTCCCGACGCCGTCGGCTTCGCCGCGCTCGACAGCGCCGCGGCCGAGCCCCTGCTGCTGCAGGCCCAGGACGCGGGCATCCCGGTCGTGGCCTTCGACTCCGGGGTCGACAGCGACGTGCCGGTCACGACGGCGGCCACCGACAACTACGCGGCGGCCGAGGCCGCCGCGGAGAAGATGTCGGAGCTCATCGGCGGCACGGGGAAGATCACGGTGATCGCCCACGACCAGACGTCCTCGACCGGCACCCAGCGGCGTGACGGGTTCGTGGACTGGATCGAGGAGAACGCCCCCGGCATCGAGATCGTCGACACGCAGTACGGCGGCGATCCGGCCGACGCCGCCGACATCGCGACCGCGATGTTCGAGAGCCACCCGGACCTCGCCGGCATCTACGGGACCAACGAGGGCGTGGCCACGGGCGTCGTGAACGCCGCGAGCACGGCGGGCGCGCAGGGCGTCACGATCATCGGCTTCGACTCCGGGGCCGCGCAGGTCGAGGCGATCCGCTCGGGCCTGCAGGCCGGTGCCATCACCCAGGACCCGATCGGTATCGGGTACGAGACCGTCAAGGCGGCCGTCGCGGCGGTGAACGGGGAGGACCTGCCCCCCACGATCGACACCGGCTTCTACTGGTACGACGCCACCAACATCGACGACGAGGAGATCCAGGCCGTCCTGTACGAGTGAGGCCGCCCTCGGACGGTCACCCGCCCGCCGCGCCCTCCGCGCCGGCCCCGCGCACCGGGGTCGTGCCGGGGGCGCGGCGGCGTCGTCGTCCTCGAGGCGCTCCTCCATCCACTGCGCGACGCCGCGCACGTGCACGGTCATCAGCGCGGCGGCGAGCTCGGCGTCGCGGGCCGCGATCGCCTGGGCGATCTGCCGGTGCTCGCGCAGCGTGCGGCCCACCGCGTCGTCCTGCGTGATGCCGCGCCAGATGCGTGCCCGCACGGTGTGGCTGGAGACGGTGTCCAGGAGCGTGGCGAGGTAGCCGTTCCCGCTCGCGGCGGCGATGGCGCCGTGGAACCGCAGGTCGTGCGCGACGAGGTCCTCGATCTCGTGCGTGCTCTCCACGCCGGCCAGCGCGGCGTCGATCCGCGTGAGGTCGTGCTCCGTGGCGCGCGACGCGGCGGCGCGAGCCGTCGCCGTCTCCAGCACGGCGCGGACCTCGAACACCTCGAGGACGGCGCGGCTCTGGTGGAAGTCGAGCACGAACGCCATGGTCTCGAGCAGGAGGTGCGGTTCCAGGCTGGTCACGTAGGTCCCGTCGCCCCGCCGCACGTCCAGCACACGCATCGCCACGAGCACCTTGATCGCCTCGCGCAGCGAGCTGCGGGACAGGCCGAGCCGCTCGCTCAGCTCGTGCTCGGGTGCGAGCCGGTCGCCGGGGGCGAGCTCGCCGCTCTGGATCATGGCCTTGATCTGGCCGATCGCGTCGTCGGTGAGAGCCATGCCCCGATGCTAGTGCGCGACGTCCCGCACCGCCGAGCCACCCCTGGCGCCGGGCCGCGGCCTACTGTGGAGGCATGTCCGCCCCCGTCCTCCCGCAGACGTGGGAGCAGCCCGCTCCCGTCGAGGAGATGCGTCCCGTGCGGGGGTGGCGCACGGTCGTGTGGGACGACCCCGTCAACCTAATGTCCTACGTCACCTACGTGTTCCAGACCCACTTCGGCTACGACCGTGAGAAGGCCACCTCCCTGATGATGCAGGTGCACCGGGACGGCCGCGCCGTCGTGTCCACCGGCGGTCGCGAGCGCATGGAGGCCGACGTCGAGGCCATGCACACCTACGGCCTGTGGGCCACCCTCGAGGAGCAGCCCGCCTGATGCACGCCTTCCGCCGCACGCGCTCCGGCTACGTGACCCGGATGGACGAGACCGAGCGCTCGATCGTCGCCTCCGTGGTCGGTGACGTGGCCGAGCTGCTCGGGTTCGGCGTCTCCGCCTCCGACCCGCCCGAGGAGGGCGGGTCCGAAGCGACGGACGACGACGGCCTGCCGTCGCTGACCTGGGGCGAGTCGGACGCCGCGTCCGCCCGCGCCCCCTCGACCCCGCCCTGGCGCGGCTGCTCCCGCCCGCGAGCGAGGACGACGGCGTGGCCGCCGAGGTTCGCAGCCTCACCGAGGACGCGGTCCGCAGCGCGAAGGGCGAGCGGCTGCGTCGCGTGTGGTGGGACCTGCGCGGCCGGCACGACGAGATCCGGGTGCCCGACGAGCGGGCCATGGCCTGGGCAGGCGCCCTGACGGACGTCCGCCTCGTGCTGGCGCAGCGCCTCGGCGTGCAGGACTCCGCGGACGCCGAGCGGCTCGAGGAGGTGGCGGCCGCCTCCTCCGACGAGGTCTCCCGAGCGCTCGCGTCGCTCTACCTCGCGCTGTCCTGGCTGCAGGAGTCGTTGATCGAGGCGATGCTCGCCGAGGTGCCGGAGGCTCCGGAGGCCTGAGAAGCCCCTGGTGCGCCCGTCCTCGACGCCGGACGTGACGCACCACGCACCCGGCCACCGGGTGGGCGTCGGTGCCTCGCCCTACGCTGAGACGCATGCAGCGCGACCTCCCGATCGGCATCTTCGACTCCGGTGTCGGTGGCCTGACCGTCGCGCGCGCCGTCCTCGACCAGCTCCCGCACGAGGCCGTGCGCTACCTGGGGGACACCGCCCGCACGCCGTACGGCCCACGACCGATCGCGCAGGTGCGCGAGTACTCGCTGCAGATGCTCGACGACCTCGTCGCCTCCGGCGTCAAGGCCCTCGTCATCGCGTGCAACTCGGCCTCCTCCGCCGTGCTGCGCGACGCCCGGGAGCGCTACGAGCCCGCGGGCATCCCCGTCGTGGAGGTGATCCACCCGGCGGTGCGCCGCGCCGTCGCCGCCACCCGCACGGGGCGGGTCGGCGTCATCGGCACGACCGCGACGATCTCCTCGCGCGCGTACGAGGACGCGTTCGCGGCCGCGCCGCACCTGGAGCTCGTGACGCAGGCGTGCCCCGCGTTCGTCGAGCTGGTCGAGCGCGGCATCACCAGCGGCCCGCCGGTGCTGGAGGCCGCTCGCACCTACCTGGAGCCGCTGCGCGAGGCGGACGTCGACGCGCTGGTCCTGGGCTGCACGCACTACCCGCTGCTGACCGGCGTCGTCAGCTACGTGATGGGTGACGGCGTCACGCTCGTCTCCTCGGCCGAGGAGACCGCCAAGGACCTGTACCGCACCCTGGTCGGGGCCGACCTGCTGCGGCACGACGACGCGTCCCCGCCCGCGCACACGTTCCTCGCCACCGGTGACACCCGGGCGTTCGCCACGCTCGCGCGCCGGTTCCTCGGCCCGGAGGTGCCGGCCGTGCACGACGCCGTCGAGGTGACGGGCGAGCTGCCCCGCATCTCCGACGAGGTGGCGGGTCCGCGCGCCGTCGGGAGCCTCCGATGAGGCTGACGGTGGTCGGCTGCTCCGGCTCGATGCCGGGCCCCGGGTCGGCCGCCTCGTCCTACCTCGTCCAGTCCGACGGCACCGCTCCCTCGCCGGGCGACGCGGCAGCCAACCGCACCTGGAACGTGCTGCTCGACCTCGGCTCGGGCGCCTTCGGACCGCTGCAGACCCTCCTGCAGCCGCACGACGTCGACGCGGTGCTCCTCAGCCACCTGCACCCCGACCACTGCGCCGACCTGACGGCCCTGGCCGTCTGGCTGCGCTACGGGCCGGGCAGCGTGCTGGGCACCGGCGGTGCCGTCCCGCCCGAGCGGCGGGTGCGGGTCATCGGGCCGGCGGGCACGGCGGAGCGCCTCGCGGAGCTCTCGATGGAGATGCCCGGGGACGTGGCGGCGACGTTCGACGTCGAGACCGTGGCCGACGGCGACGAGCTCGCCGTGGGCCCCCTGCGCGTCGCCGCGCATGAGGTGCGGCACCCGGTCACGGCCTTCGCCTACCGGCTCACGGGCCCCGACGGCGAGGTCCTGACCTACACGGGTGACACCGACAGCTGCGACGGCGTCGAGCGCGCCGCGGCGGGAGCCGACCTGCTGCTGTCGGAGGCGGCGTTCACCGACGGGGTGGACGAGGTGCGTGGCATCCACCTGACCGGGTCGCGGGCGGGAGCGCTCGCCCGGGACGCGGGGGTGCGGCGACTGCTCCTGACGCACCTGCAGCCCTGGGCCGACCCGGAGCGGATCCGCGACGACGCCGCCGCCGTGTACGACGGACCGGTCGCGCTCGCCCGCGCCGGACAGGTTGACCAGGTGCTGGCGCACTCCTGACCGGATTGCGACCGGCGACCTGCGCAGCGCCGCCGACCGGCTCCGGACCACGGGGTGGTCGACGGCGCCGGGCAGGTGCGCACGAGGGATAACCTTTGCCCGGACCTGAGGAAGGGAAGTCGATGACGCACGACGATCGGAGCAGCGCCGTCCCGGCGATGCCGGACGCGCTGCGGGCGGACGTCCGTCTGCTCGGTGAGCTGCTGGGGACCGTGCTGACGGAGAGCGGGGGAGCCGAGCTTCTCGCAGACGTCGAGGCCCTGCGCGCCCTGACCATCGAGGCCTACGCGAGCGACGAGGACTCGCTGGCCAAGGCGGAGGAGCTCGTGGAGTCCTTCACCCCCGAGCGCGCGGCGGAGGTGGCGCGGGCGTTCACGTGCTACTTCCACCTGGTCAACCTCGCCGAGGAGTACCACCGCGTGCGCACGCTGCGCGGCCGTGACTTCTCCGGGCCGGACGCGATCCTGCCCGCCGTCGACACGCTGCCCGGTGCGATCTCGCAGCTGCGCGGCGAGATCGGTGAGAAGGAGACGCTCGAGCGGCTCTCGCGCCTGGAGTTCCGCCCTGTCCTGACCGCGCACCCGACGGAGGCCCGCCGTCGCGCCGTGGCCGCCGCGATCCGGCGCATCTCCGAGAACCTCGTGCTGCTCGACGACCCGCGCGCCAACGACGCCGAGCGCGCCGAGATCCGCCGCACGCTGCTGGCCTCGATCGACGTCATGTGGCGCACCGCCCCGGTGCGCACCGCGAAGCCCTCGCCGCTGGACGAGGTGCGCACGGCGATGTCGGTCTTCGACACCACGCTGTTCGAGCAGATCCCCCTCATCTACCGCGCGCTCGACGCGGCCCTGCAGCCCGAGAAGGTCGGCGTCGCCCCGCCCGTCGCGCCGGCGTTCGTGCGCCTGGGCAGCTGGATCGGCGGCGACCGCGACGGCAACCCCAACGTCACCGCGAAGATCACGCGCGAGGCCGCCATCATCGCGGCCGAGCACGTGCTCCTCGGCCTCGAGAAGCACACGCTGCGCATCGGGCGCGAGCTCACGCTCGACGCGTCCACGACCCCGCCGTCGCGCGAGCTGCGCGACCTGCGCGAGCGCCACCGCGACCTGTCGGAGGACCTCGCCGGCACCGTCGAGGAGCGCTCGCCCGGCGAGCCCCACCGCCAGGTGCTGCTCGTCATGGCGGCCCGCGTCGCCGCCACGCGCGAGCGCAACGCCGACCTCGCGTACTCCGGCCCGGAGGAGTTCCTCACCGACCTGCGCACGGTGCAGGCCTCGCTCGCCGCGGCGGGCGACGTCCGCAGCGCCTACGGCGAGCTGCAGGACCTGATCTGGCAGGCGGAGACCTTCGGGTTCCACCTCGCCGAGCTCGAGGTGCGCCAGCACTCGCAGGTGCACCGCGAGACGCTCGAGGAGATCGACCGCGTCGGTGTCGACGGCGACCTGTCCGAGCGTTCGCGGGAGGTGCTCGAGACCTACCGGATCCTCGGGCGCATCCAGCGGCGCTTCGGGCCGAAGGCCTCGCGCCGCTACATCGTCTCCTTCACCCAGGACGCGGCTGACATCGCCGCGGTCTACCGCCTCGCGGAGCTCGCGTCGAACGGCTCCACCCCGCCGGTCATCGACGCGATCCCGCTGTTCGAGACCTTCGAGGACCTCCACAACAGCGTCGACATCCTCACCGCCGCGCTCGAGCAGCCCGCCGTCCAGGCCCGGCTCGAGGCCACCGGCCGCCGGATCGAGGTCATGCTCGGCTACTCCGACTCCTCCAAGGACGTCGGACCCGTGTCCGCGACCCTGGCGCTCTACGACGCGCAGGCGCGGATCGCGGAGTGGGCCCGTGCCAACGACCTCGAGCTCACGCTCTTCCACGGCCGCGGCGGGGCCCTGGGCCGCGGTGGCGGCCCGGCCAACCGCGCCGTGCTCGCGCAGCCGCCGCACTCCGTCGACGGTCGGTTCAAGCTGACCGAGCAGGGCGAGGTCATCTTCGCCCGCTACGGCACGAAGGCGATCGCCACGCGCCACATCGACCAGGTCGGGGCCGCCACCCTGATGTCGTCCGCGCCCTCGAACGAGCAGCGCAACGCCGGGGCCGCGGAGCGCTTCGCCGGCGTCGCCGAGGTGATGGACCGCGTCTCGCGCGAGCGATTCTACGAGCTCGTGCGCTCCGAGGGCTTCCCGCAGTGGTTCGCCGCGGTGACGCCGCTGGAGGAGGTGGGCCTGCTCGCGCTGGGCTCACGCCCCGCCAAGCGTGGCCTGTCGGTCAACTCGCTCGACGACCTGCGCGCCATCCCGTGGGTCTTCTCCTGGACCCAGGCGCGCATCAACCTCACCGGCTGGTTCGGCCTGGGATCGGCGCTGGCCGCCGTCGGCGACGTCGAGACGCTCCACGCCGCCTACCGCGAGTGGCCGTTGCTGCGCACGATGCTCGACAACGTCGAGATGTCGCTGTCCAAGGCCGACGAGCGGATCGCGCAGCGCTACCTGGCGCTGGGCGACCGCGACGACCTCGCGCAGCTCGTGCTGGACGAGATGCGCCTCACGCGCGAGTGGGTGCTGAAGACGACGCAGCACACGCGGCCGCTGGAGAGCTCGCGCGTGCTCGGCCGTGCCGTGCAGCTGCGCTCGCCCTACGTCGACGCGCTCTCGCTCATCCAGCTGCGCGCGCTCAAGCGCCTGCGGGCCGGCGCCGACGAGGCGGAGATCCCGGAGCTGCGCCACCTGCTGCTCCTGAGCGTCAACGGCGTGGCCGCCGGCCTCCAGAACACCGGCTGACCGCGAGAGGATTGCTGACCCTCCCCGAGAGGACTACTGACCCTCCCCGAGAGGATTGCTGACCCTCGCGGAGAGGTCTGGCGACCCTCCCCGAGAGGATCGCCGCCGCTCGGGGAGGGCCGGGCCGCCCCGTAACCTGGGGGGATGACTCAGCAGACCCGCGCCGACGGCCGCACGCCCGACCAGCTCCGCCCCGTTCGGATCACGCGGGGCTGGTTGGACTCGGCCGAGGGCAGCGTCCTGGTCGAGTTCGGCGGCACCCGCGTGCTGTGCGCGGCGTCGTTCACGTCTGGCGTGCCGCGCTGGCGCAAGGGCAGCGGCGAGGGCTGGGTGACCGCCGAGTACGCCATGCTCCCGCGCGCCACCAACAGCCGCAGCGACCGCGAGTCGGTCCGCGGCAAGATCGGCGGCCGCACGCACGAGATCTCCCGTCTCATCGGCCGCAGCCTCCGCGCCGTGATCGACGTCGCCGCGCTCGGTGAGAACACGATCGTGCTCGACTGCGACGTCCTCCAGGCCGACGGCGGCACCCGCACCGCCGCCATCACGGGCGCCTACGTCGCGCTCGCCGACGCCGTCGCCTGGGGGCAGGCTCAGGGTCACGTGAAGCCCGGCACCGTCCTGCGAGACTCGGTCGCCGCCGTCAGCGTCGGGATCGTCGACGGCGTGCCGCTCCTCGACCTGCCCTACGTGGAGGACGTGCGCGCCGAGACGGACATGAACGTCGTGGTCACCGGCTCCGGGGAGTTCGTCGAGGTGCAGGGCACCGCCGAGGGCGTCCCGTTCCGCCGGGACGAGCTCAACGGGCTGCTCGACCTCGCGCTCGCCGGCACCGCCGAGCTCACGAGCCTGCAGGCCGAGGCGCTCGCCGCCCCCGCCGCCGGGTTCCGCGCGTGACGTCCGTGGACGCCGGCACCAGCCCCACCCCGCCCCAGCTCGTCCTCGCGACCCGCAACGCGCACAAGGTCGGCGAGCTCCGCGCGATCCTCACGGGGCCCGACGGCGCGCTCCCCGGCCTGGACGACGGCGCCGTTGTCGGTGCGGACGCCTACCCCCACGTGCCCGACGTCGTCGAGGACGGTGTCACGTTCGCGGAGAACGCGCTCCTCAAGGCGCGCGCGCTCGCCGCGGCCACGGGCCTGGTGGCGCTCGCCGACGACTCGGGCCTCGCCGTCGACGTCCTCGGCGGCGCACCGGGCATCTTCTCCGCGCGATGGGCGGGGCGTCACGGCGACGACGCCGCCAACCTCGACCTGCTCCTGGCGCAGCTCGGCGACGTCCGCGACGCCCACCGCCGCGCCGCCTTCGTCTGCGCCGCCGCGCTCGTCACGCCCGACGGGCACGAGGTCGTCCGGGAGGGCCGGCTGGCCGGCACGCTCCTGCGCGAGCGCGCGGGGGAGGGCGGCTTCGGCTACGACCCGATCCTCGTGCCCGACGGCGAGACCCGCTCGTGCGCGCAGCTCAGCCCCGCGGAGAAGAACGCGATCAGCCACCGCGGCCAGGCGTTCCGCGCGATCGCGCCGGACGTCGTGGCGGCGCTCCCGCCGTCGTGACCGTCCTGTCGGAGGGGACGCGGCCGGCATTCAGCGTGGTCGTCGGCGGCAGCGTCTGGCTGGACGAGGCGACGACCTGGGCCGCGACCGCGCTGCGCGGACTCGGCCGGAGGTTGGTCGGACCCGCCCGCCAGGTGCGCGTGCGGCCCTGGTCGACGCAGGTGGTGCTGACGGCGACGGCGCACCCCGACACCGTGACCGCAGGAACCCCCGTCTGGCTCAAGCAGGGCTGCGCGGCGCTCGCGCACGAGGGGCGCGTGCTGTCCCTGATCGCACGGATCGCTCCCGAGGTCGTCGACGCGCCGCTCGCCGTCGATCCGGTGTCGGGCCGCTTCCTCACCGCCGACCACGGCCCCTCGATGCGAGACCAGGGGCGGGACGACGCCGGGAGCTGGTGCGACGTCGTCGCGCTCGCCGCGAGGGCGCAGCAGCAGCTGCTGGCGCACGCGGACGCCCTGGTCGCGGCGGGTCTGCCCGACGGGTCACCCACCACCGCCCTCGAGCGTCTGGAGGACCTCGTCGAGGCGGGTGCGCACGACGACGGCGGGCGCACCGCGCGCCTGCGCCGCCTGCGCCCGGCCGTGCGCGAGTCCGCCGCCGCGCTCCTGGACTCGCCGTTCCCCGTGACGTGGAACCACGGTGACCTCCACCCGGGCAACGTCGCCGCCGGCACCGCCTCGCGCCCGCTGCAGCTGTTCGACCTGGGCGACTCGGACCTGAGCTGCGCCCCGGAGGTCCTCGCCGTCCCCCGCCGCGCCATCGCGGACGACGCGGTCTGGGGCGAGGTCCTCGCCGCGTACTGCGACGCCTGGGGGATCGACCACGCCGTCGGTGCCGCGCTGTGGCCGCACGTGGAGCGGGTGCACGCCGTCAACCGGACGCACGCCTGGAGCCGCGCGCTCGCGGAGGCCACCCCCGCTGAGGCGCAGCGCTGGCTCCCGCACCGCGACCACCACCTCGAGCAGATCGGGGAGCCGACGTGACCGGGGCGCTCGTCTCCGCACGCGGCGTCGCCTTCGGCTACCCCGCCAGACCCGTGCTGGCCGACGTCTCCCTCACGGTCGGCGGGCGCGACCGGATCGGGCTGGTCGGCGAGAACGGGAGCGGCAAGTCGACGCTGCTGCAGATCCTCGCCGGTCGTCTGGACCCGCAGGCGGGCGCGGTCCGACGGCGCGGCACGCTCACGATGGTCGCGCAGGAGCTGCAGGTCTCGCCGCACGAGACGCTGGGGGAGCTGCTCGCCGCGAGCATGCAGCGCTCGCGCGCCGCCCAGACGCGGCTGGAGGAGGCGGCCGAGGCCGCCGGAGCCGTGGAGAGCGCCGACACCCCCGGCGTGTCCGGCGCCGCCGCGGCGCAGCGCCGCGCGCTGGCCGAGGTGGCCGACGCCGTCGCCGCCTTCGAGGAGATGCGCGCCTGGGACGCCGACCGCGAGCTCGACGAGGCCCTCACGCGGTTCGGCGCCCCGCGGGAGGCGTCGACGCGGCTCGCCGAGATGAGCGTGGGGGAGCGCTACCGCGTGCACCTGGCGTGCGCGCTCGCCGAGCGCTCCGACGTGCTGCTCCTGGACGAGCCGACCAACCACCTCGACCTCGCCGCGATCGAGCACCTGACGGACCGCCTCGCCCTCTGGCCGGGGGCCGTGGTGCTCGTGACGCACGACCGGCAGCTGCTCGACGACGTCGTGACCGAGATCCTCGATCTGGACTCCACGATGGCCGGCCCACCCACCCGCTACGGCGCGCTCCACTACGCCGACTACCGCGCCGCCAAGGACGCGGCGCTCGCGCGCTGGCGCACCCGGTTCCGCACGGAGCAGCGCCGTCTCGAGCAGCTGTTCTGGAGCCGCGACACCGCCTACGAGGGGCTGTCGGACGAGTGGCGACCGCCCAAGGGGTCGAACAAGAACCGCCGCGGCACGCGCGCCAAGCAGCACATCACCGCCGCGGACCGGCAGCTGCGCGAGCTGGAGGCCCGCGCCGTCGCCGTGCCGCCCCCGCCGCCCGAGGTGGCGTGGCCGCACCTCGGCGGCGAACCCGACGGTCACGGCAACGCGCCGCTGCTCCTGCTGCCCGGCGCGCACGTGCCCGGTCGGCTGGAACGAGGCGACCTCATGCTCGCCGTCGGGCGCGAGGACCGGCTCCTGCTGGTGGGGCCGAACGGGCGCGGCAAGTCGACCCTGCTCGGTCTGCTCGCGCAGGCGGCGACGGCGCCGGACGTGCGCGTGGGCGTTCTGTGGCAGGAGAGCCGGCTCGAGGTGCGCGGGCGGGAGACCGGGTTCGACGTCGCGGCGCGGGTCGTGCTCGAGGCGGTCGCCCGGGGCGGCGTGGACGCCGACGAGCTCGTGCCGATCGCCGCCACCGGGCTGCTGAGCGAGGCGGACCTCGACCGGCCGGTCGTGGAGCTGTCGGTGGGGCAGCGGCGCCGGCTCGACCTCGCGCTCGTGCTCATGACGGCCCCGCACGTGCTGCTGATGGACGAGCCGACCAACCATCTCGCCGTCGACCTCGTGGACTCGATGACGACCTGGCTGCGGTGGGTCGCGTGCGCCGTCGTCGTCGCGACCCATGACCGCCTCATGCGCGAGGACTACGCGGACTGGCCGACGATCGACCTGGGTGCGCCGGACTGACGCGAGCCGGGCGCGCGCCGCGTCCGGTCAGCTCCGCGCCGTCAGGGTCACCCACCCGCCGGTGAGACCGTCGGTCCGGGTGATGGTCAGCTGGACCGGGCCGTCGTAGGCGAACTGGTAGTCGAAGCCGTCGTCCATCACCTCGCCGTCGCAGGGGATCGACCCCTCCAGCAGCGTGGCGCGCTCCTGGTCGGGGGCGGCTGTGGACAGGGTGAAGGGCATCTCGGCGGGATCCCCGGAGCAGGCGCCGGCGACGGCGTAGCGACCCTCGGTGGCCACGACGTCGCTCGAGGTGTCGGCCGTCTCCGGCACGCCGTCGGCGTTCTCCGGGACGTGGACGGAGCGAGCGACCTCGCCGGGCGCGGTCGCGGGCGCCGGGGGAGCGGTCGCGGGCGTGGTCGCCGGCAGCTGGTCCGACTCGCTCGACCCCGAGGCGGTGGGCGACGTCGCAGGCTCGCCGTCGGACGGCGGCGTGCAGGCCGCGAGGCCGAGCGCGAGCAGCACGGCACCAATCGCACCCGGCGGGACGAGACGCAGGTGCGCGGCGCGGGTGCGGCGACGGGGTGGGCGGGTCATCGGTGCTCCTTCGGCGGGGACTCCTGACCGCTCCACGGTGCCACACCCGCACCCCACGGGGCGGTTCGGGTGCGGTAGACAGGGGCGATGAGCCTCTACGGAACCCCGCCGGAGAACCACTCGGCCCCGCAGCCGGCACCGACCGACGGCGCCCCCGCCGACGCCACGCCCGGCCCCGTGTGCTCCTCGTGCGGGCACGACGCGCTCGACGAGGGCTTCATCGAGGACAACGGCGAGGGCTCGCGCGGGAACGCGCGCTGGATCCCCGGTCCGCTCGAGCTCGGCATCCTCGGCGGCGCCCGCCGGATGGGCAAGCAGCGGTTCCAGATCCGCGCGTTCGCGTGCCGCAGGTGCCGTCACCTCGACCTGTTCGTCGGCGACGTCGCCTGACATCGCGCCCCCGGACGGCCCCGGGGCGCGACCTCAGCCGAGGCGACCGAGGTGGGCCACGGCGCCCGACAGCAGGGCCGCGTGCCCGGAGACGCACTCGCCGCGCACGGCGGGGTCCACCGCCTCCTCGGGCGTGAGCCACGCGAGCTGGATGGCGTCGCGCTGCGCCGTCGCGTCACCCTCGATGGGGACGATGTAGGCGAGGGAGACGGCGTGCTGGCGCGGGTCGTGGAAGGCGTGCGGCACGGCGGTGGGGAAGTACTCCTGCACCGTGAACGGCTGGGGCGACGCCGGGACGCGGGGCAGGGCCATCGAGCCGAGGTCCTTCTCGACGTGGCGCGTGATCGCGGTGCGGACGCTCTCGTGCAGCAGCACGCGCCCGGAGATGACCGCGCGGGCCAGACCGCCCTCACGCGGGCTGCGCAGCAGCGTGCCGACCCGGAGGAGCGACCCGTCCACGTCGAGCCGCACGGGGACGACGTCGATGTAGACCATCGGGACCTTGCGGCGCACCAGATCCAGGTCGTCGGGGGAGAGCCAGGGGCCCAGGTCGTCGGCGCGCACGTCACTCACCCCTCATTCCTACCACCGCGTCCGGCGACGGCGGGCGAGGCGTCTCGTCAGTGCGAGCGCAGCGCCTCGACCAGCTCGGCCTTGCGCATCGAGGAGCGGCCGGCGACGTCGAGCTCCGCCGCACGCCGCCGCAGGTCTGCCACGGTCCAGTCCTCGTAGCTGCCGGACTCGCCGCCGCTGCGGCCGACCTCGTCGCGGCCGCGCGCCGCGGCCGCGTTCGCGATGCGCGCCGACTTCTCCTTGCTGTTGCCGTCCTCGCGCAGGGCCTCGTACAGCTCGGGGTCCTTCACGCTCGGCCCGGGATCACGACGTCGTGCCACGGCTTCCTCCTTCGTCTGCGGGATGCTCGCACCACCCACCCTGCGCCTCGCGCCCTGCTTGGGCAACCCTCGCGAGAACCACACCGCCCCGCCCAACCCGAGCGAGAGGATTGCCGACCCTCGCCGAGAGGATTCCCGATCAGCCCCGCCGGTCACGACGGCGCAGCGCCAGCACCACCAGGAGCGGCCACAGCGACTGCGCCCCCGCCGCGAGCCGCTCGGTGAGCCCGATCGGCCCGGAACCGGAGGCGAGGGTGACGACGAAGACCACCACCAGCGCCGTCAGCAGCGCGGTCCCTCCGAGGGCGGGCAGCGGCCGCTCGACGCCGGTGCCGCCGGACCGCGCACGTCGCGCGGTGAGCGCCGGCCACAGCGCCAGCGCCCCGAACCCGACACCGGCGGCGACGCCGTGCGCCTGCGGGTGCGCATCGACCGGCAGGAGCCCGACGGCGGCCGTCGCCACCCCGCCGAGCGCCAGCACCGCACGGGCGGCGGGTCGCAGACGGCGCGTGCCGAGCGCTGTCACGACGTGCGCCGCACCCGTGGTCACGAGGGCGACGCCGAGCACCCACGGCGTCGTCCGGGTCGCGACGGCCAGGGCGCTGATCGTCTCGGTCACGGGATCGAACGACGGCTGGAGCGACTCCGCGAGCAGCCAGCCCCCGATCATCGCCACGGGCGCGACGACGGCGCTCACACGCGCCCAGGGCGCGACGCCCGGCACGCGATCCGTCGCACCCGAGGCGATCCGCGCGCTCACACGCGTCGCAGCGTGTGGAACGTGGGACAGTCGAACGGATCGCGCGCGCCGAGCCCGACCCGGTTGAGGTAGGCCACCACGATCCGGTAGGACTCCGCCAGCGAGACCTCGGTGTAGGGCATCCCGATCGACGCGCAGTGCGCGCGGACGAGGCGGCTGGCGGCGAGCAGGTGCGGCCGCGCCATGCTGGGGAAGAGGTGGTGCTCGACCTGGAAGTTGAGGCCCCCATCACCACGTTCATGAACCGGCCACCGACGATGTTGCGCGACGTCAGGACCTGCTTGGACAGGAAGTCGAGCTTGCTGCCGGCCGGCACGACCGCCATGCCCTTGTGGTTGGGCGCGAAGCTGGCGCCCATGTAGACCCCGAAGACCGCCATCTGGATCCCGACGAAGGCGAACGCCATCCCCAGCGGGAGGATCCAGAAGACGACGGCGAGGTAGGCGACCAGCCGCAGCCCGATCGTGCTGAGCTCCACGACCCGGGCGGAACCCCGCTCGGTGCGCAGCACGGAGCGGACCGAGGTGACGTGCAGGTTCAGGCCCTCGAGCGTCAGCAGCGGGAAGAACGCGTAGCCCTGGAACCGCGTCAGCCAGCGGCGCAGGCCGGAGCGGCGCTCGACGTCCTCCTCGCGGAACAGGATGGTGTCCGGCTCGATGTCGGGGTCCTTGCCGACGTGGTTGGGGTTGGCGTGGTGGCGGGTGTGCTTGGCCATCCACCAGGTGTAGGAGATGCCCACGACGGCGTTGGCCATCAGTCGACCCCACCGGTCGTTCGTGGGGCCCGACGCGAACACGGCTCGGTGCGCCATCTCGTGCGTGATGAAGGCGAGCTGGGTCAGGACGAGTCCGAGCCCGCCGGCGATGAGGAGCTGGAACCACGACTGCCCCAGCAGCACGAAACCCGTCACCAGGCCGCCGAGAGCGAGGCCGAGCGTCGAGATCAGCACGGCGTAGTACCGCGGTGCCCGCGCGAGCAAGCCGTGCTCCTTGACCTGCCGAGACAGCGCGGCGTAGGTGCTCGTGACGGCGTTGCGAGGATCGCGGGGGAGCGTGGTGGTGCGGGAAGTCGTCATGCGGGTCCTGTCGTCTCAACGGAACGACTTCTCAGCCGCAGCGGGTCCGGAACGGCGCCCGTCGTGCTCGAGCCTACCCCGAACCTACGGTGCCGTAGGTTCGGGCGAGGATGGTGCGCGAGGCGGGACTCGAACCCGCACGCCCGAAGACACAGGAACCTAAATCCTGCGCGTCTGCCAGTTTCGCCACTCGCGCCGGGGACCGCCGCGTACGCGCGGCGGACGGGGTCAGGCGACCTTGAGGTCGCGGCGCAGCTTGGCCACGTGACCGGTCGCGCGCACGTTGTACTGGGCCAGGGTCAGCGTCCCGTCGGGGGCGACGACGAAGGTCGAGCGGATCACACCGGTCACGGTCTTGCCGTACATCGTCTTCTCGCCGTAGGCGCCGTACGCCTCGAGCACGCCCCGGTCGGGGTCGCCGGCGAGGGGGTAGGCGAGGCCCTCGCGCTCGGCGAAGGCGTCCAGCTTCTCCACGGCGTCGGGGGAGATGCCGACGACGGTGTAGCCCGCCCCCTGCAGCGACGCGAGGGAGTCGCGGAAGTCGCACGCCTGGGTGGTGCAGCCCGGCGTCCCGGCGGCCGGATAGAAGTAGACGATGACGCCCTTCTCGGCGGCCGCGGTCAGCTCGCTCAGACTCACGCTCCCGCCACCGGCGGCCGGAAGGGTGAAGTCCGGGGCGACGTCGCCCACCTCGAGCTTGGCCATCGCTGCGTCTCCTCGCGTGTCGTGTGGGCACGGCCCGGTGACCGGCGCCCGGACAACGCTATACCTGCCCGGGTGTGGCGCGGAGCGCTCCGCGGACGGGCTACACTTGTTCGGCGCTGCTTCGCAGCACGCGCATGGTGGGTATAGCTCAGCTGGTAGAGCGCCGCGTTGTGGTCGCGGATGTCGCGGGTTCGAGTCCCGTTACTCACCCCAGGACGACGAAGGCCGGTTCCCCCGTGGGAACCGGCCTTCGTCGCGTCCGGGCGGGGGTCGGGTCTAGGCCGTCTCCTCCGTCACGACGGCGGGCGTCGGGCTCGCCGTGACGAGCGCCGCGCGCTTGCGCAGGTCCGAGGAGGAGGGACCGTCGCCGTCGGGGAAGAGAGCCGCGCGGTAGTACCGCAGCTCGTCGATGCTCTCGGCGATGTCCGCCAGGGCGCGGTGCCCGCCGTTCTTCTTCGGGGAGGCGTAGTAGGCACGCGGGTACCAGCGGCGTGCGAGCTCCTTGATCGAGGAGACGTCGATGATCCGGTAGTGCAGGTGCTCGACCAGCTCCGGCATGTCCCGCTCCAGGAAGACTCGGTCGGTCCCCACCGAGTTCCCGGCCAGGGGCGCCTTGCGCGCCTCCGGCACGAGGCCCTGGACGTACTCGAGCACGCGGGCACGCGCCTCCTCGAGCGGGACGCCGTGCTCCAGCTCGGTCAGGAGACCGGACGTCGTGTGCATCGTGCGCACGACGTCGTTCATCCGCTCCAGCGAGCCCGGGGGCGGGGCGATGACGATGTCGATGCCCTCGGCCAGGGGTGTCAGGTCGGAGTCGGTCACGATCACCGCGACCTCGACGAGGGCGTCGAGCCGACCGTCGAGCCCTGTCATCTCGCAGTCGATCCAGACGATGGGGTCCACGGCACGCGAAGTCACGACCCCACCCTAGGCGTCGTGGCGCGCAACCGCGTCCCGATGCCGGGCGGCTCCTGTCCCGCCCGGGTCAGGCGTGTGCGAGCGCCGAGACGTCGTTGTTCGCGTCGTTGCCGTAGGCGACCTCGCGCAGGATGGCGCTCGCGAGGCGGTCCAGCGCGCCGGGCGCCAGCGAGGCGTACAGCGACGGCTCGACGAGCTCGAGCTCCATGAGCAGCGGCGGCTTGTCACCGCGGACGACGAAGTCGACGCGCGCGTACAGGAGCGGGCGCGACTTCATGGAGCGGCCCGGCACCAGCCGGCGCACCTGCGTGATGATGTCCTGCGCCGCCTTGATCTCCAGCTCGGAGGGCTGCCACGGCTCCATGGCCTCGCGCGTGTAGCCGGTGTCCTCGCCCGTGTCCTCGCCCACCAGCATGGCGGCCTTGTGGATGGCGTGGGAGTACTCGCCGTGCAGGAACACGAGCGCGCTCTCGCCGAACGTGTCGATCTCCGGCATGTAGCGCTGCACCATCACGCTGCGGCCGGCGTCGAGCAGCCGCTTGGCGTGGTTGATCGCCAGGCGGCGGGAGTCGGCGTCGGTCGCGGTGTAGCGGCCGGTGTCGGCGGACCCGGCCGAGACGGCCGGCTTGACCACGAAGTCCTCGCGCGCCGGGAACCGGTTGTGCAAATCGCGCTTGGACCACTCGACGTCGGGCTCGAGCCACCGCGTGTCGACGACCGGCATCCCGATCTGGGCCAGCGCGTCGATGTAGTGCTTGTCGCTGTTCCACCGGATCACATTGAGGGGGTTGCGCAGCTGCGGCACCCTCGGCCCAGGCGAGGAACTCCTCGCGGCGCGCGCTGTAGTCGAACACGTTGCGCAGCACGACCAGGTCGAAGGCCGACCAGTTGACGTCGGCGGCGTCCCACTGGACGATCTCCCCCACCGCGCCCCGTTCATCGAGGGCGACGACGAGAGCGCGGTCCTCCGGATCGCCGTCGGGCAGGTCGGAGCAGGTCACGAGCGCGATGCGCGCAGCAGAGGTCACGAGGTCCACCGTAACCGCCGGGTCAGTCCCGCGGTGGGCGCATGCCCGAGGGGCGCTCGAGCACCATCGCGACCTGGTCGCGCACGCGGCGCTTGACCGGGGGAGCCGCCGGCGTTCAGGCCGCGGACCAGCTGGCCCTGCAGGTCGGGGTCGGTGCTGACGGCCTCGACCACGTGAGCGGCCACCTCGTCGCGGTCGCGCTGCCGCTCGCGCTCGGCGAACGCCTCGTTCTCCGCGCGCAGCGACCGGGTGAGCGAGATCATCATGCCGATGATCACGATGGTGAACGGGAGCGCGATGAGGATCGTGGCCGTCTGCATCGTCGCCAACCCGCCGCGGATGAGCAGCACGATCCCGACGGCGCCGATGCCGAACGCCCACAGGATGCGCGACCACATGCGCGGCTCGCTCGTCCCGGTGGCGAGCATCGCCACCACGAGCGCGCCCGAGTCGGCCGAGGTCACGAAGAAGATCGCGATGAGCAGCAGCATCAGGGCGATCCAGACGCGTCCGCCGCCCAGGCCGTCGAGCAGGTCGAACATCACGTAGTCGGGGTCGACCGTGGCACCGTCGGCCCCGGCGAGGTCGCCCGCACCGAACAGCTGGCGGTGGATGGCGCTGCCGCCGAAGACGCCGAACCAGAGGAAGGTCACCAGCGTGGGGGCGAGCATGACGCCGAGCACGAACTGGCGGATCGTGCGGCCGCGCGAGATGCGGGCGATGAACATGCCGACGAACGGGGACCAGGAGATCCACCAGCCCCAGTAGAAGACGGTCCAGGCCTGCTGCCACTCGGCACCGGCCGCGCCGTCGTAGGCGAGCAGCTCGAAGGACTCGCCGATGTAGCCCTGGAGGAACGCGCCGGCCGACTCGATGGTCTCCCGCAGGAGGAACAGCGTCGGTCCGAGCGCGATGACGACGACGAGGAGGACCGCCGCCAGCGCCATGTTGAGGTTCGAGAGGATCTTGATGCCGCGGTCGACGCCGGAGACGACCGAGATCGTCGCCAGCACGGTCACGACGGCGACCACGATCACCTGGACGGTGGCCGAGGCCGGCACGATGCCGGTGTGGTCGAGCCCCGCGGTGATCTGCAGGGCTCGAACCCGAGCGTGGTGGCCACGCCGAACACCGTGCCGAGCACGGTGACGATGTCGACGACGTCACCCCAGCGGCCCTTGACCCGGTCGCCGAGCCACGGCTCGAGCGTCCAGCGCACCGAGAGCGGCTTGCCCCGGCGGTGGATGGCGTACGCGAGTGCGAGGCCGACGGCGGCGTAGATCGCCCACGCCTGCGGACCCCAGTGCAGGAACGTCTGCGTCATCGCCGCGGTGGCCAGCTCCTCCGGCTCACCCTCGACACCCGGGCGGGGCTGGACGAAGTGAGTGAGCGGCTCGGCGGGGCCCCAGAACACCAGGCCGATGCCCATGCCGCACGCGAACACCATCGAGAACCACGCCGGGAGCGAGAACTCGGGCTTCTCGCCACGCCGGCCCAGCGTGATGCGGCCCGACGGACCGAACGCCACGATGAGGCAGAACACCACGAGACCGACGACCAGCAGCGTGTAGTACCAGCCGAAGGTCGCGATGACGCGCGTCTGCAGGAAGCTCAGGGTCGCCTCGGCCTGGCTCGGGAAGAAGAGCGTCGCGGCGAGGAATGTCAGCACGAGGGCAGCCGACCAGCGGAAGACGGAGCCGGACCGGGGGCGCTCGGTCGCCCCCGCGACCCACTCGGGGTCGCCAGCGGCGACGGCGGGCTCGCCGGGCGGTCCGGGGTCGACCGGGTCGGAGGCGTCGGGCGAGGTGGCGCTCGCGCCGTCGTCGGTGTCGGCCGGACCCGTGCTGGTGTCCGGCTCCTCGACGGGTGCGTCGGAGGTGGAGGTGTACCTCATACGGTCTCGCGCGTCCTTCCGTTCCGGGCCTGCGGCCGGTGGCGCACCCGGCGGACGTCCGTGCCGGGTGGGGCGGGCTGCTCCCGCGAGCGCGTCGGCCGTCCCGGCCCGAACCGCGCCCTGCACCACGAAGGCCCCGCCGGTGCGTCACCGGCGGGGCCTTCGTGCGTGGTACACCCCCTCGGACTTGAACCGAGAACCCACTGATTAAGAGTCAGTTGCTCTGCCAATTGAGCTAGAGGTGCATGCCGTAGCGAGAGAAAACTCTAGCACGTGGTCCGGGTCGTTCCCACCGGCAGGGCACGATGGTGCGGTGACTCACTCCATGTACCGCATCGGCTGCCCCGTCGTCCTCGCCCACCGGGGAGGGATGGGGAGCGCGCCGGAGAACACGCGCGCCGCCGTCGCGCAGATGCTCGCGACCGGCGTGAGGACGCTGGAGACGGACGTGCGCGAGACGAGCGACGGCGTCGCCGTCCTCGCGCACGACGAGACGCTGCAGCGCCGGTTCGGCGATCCGCGGCCCGTGAGCGAGGTCACGTGGTGGGAGCTCGATCTCATGCGCGACGTCGACGACCAGCCGGCGCTGCGCCTGGTCGACCTCCTCGCCGAGTTCCCCGACGTGGGTATCAACATCGACGTGAAGTCCGACGGCGCGGTGACGCCGACGCTGCGGGCGGTCCGTGAGGCGGGCGCCGCGGCGCGGGTGTGCCTCACGTCCTTCTCGTCGGAGCGCCTGGACGTCATGGCCCGCCTGACCCGCGGCCGCACCGCGCTCGGGGCCGGGGCCGCCGACGTCGCGCGCCTCGTCGCGCGCGCCCGCGGCCTGACGGAGCTGCCCGGCGCCGACGCGGTCGGGCGCGCCTGGGGGCGTGGAGCCGGCGGCCGGCGACGGCGGTGCGTGGCCGCGCGGTGCAGGTCCCGCTCGTCCACCGCGGGCTGCGGGTGGTGACGCCCCGGTTCCTCGAGCTCGCGCACGAGGAGGGGCACGTGGTGCACGTGTGGACGATCAACGACCCGGCGCAGATGCACCGGCTGCTCGACGCCGGCGTCGACGGCCTCGTGACCGACGTCCCCGCCCTCGCGGCGCAGGTCTTCCGCGAGCGCGGCCTGGACCCTTCGCCCACCACCTGACCGGCACCGGCTGGCACGATGACCGCATGCCCGTCGTGGAGTCCGCCGTGGTCGTCGCCGTCGAACCGGCGGTGGCGTTCGCCGTCGCCCAGACCCAGGGCGAGGTGCGCCTGCGGTGGGACCCGTTCATCGCCGGGCAGCGATTCCTCGACGGCGCCACCCGACCCGGCAAGGGCGTGCGCACGCTGACGCGTCACCGCAGCGGGCTGTCGATGGTCAGCGAGTACGTCTCCTACCGACCGCCGACCTCCACGGGGATGCAGATGGTGCGCGGTCCGTGGTTCTTCGAACGGCTCGCCGCGGGCTGGCGGTTCGCGCCGCACGACGGCGGCGGCACTCTCGCGACCTGGCGCTACAGCTTCGCGTGCCGGCCGGCGTGGCTCGCGCCGGTCGCCGAGAAGGTCGGCACCGCGGTCCTCGGACGAGACATCCGGCGGCGGATCGACGGGTTCGCGCGGGGGTGCGCGGACCCCGTGGTCCTGGCCGCCGCGCGCGCGAACCTCGCGGCGGAGCGGCCCGACGGCGAGCGCGACGCCGCCGCCTGAGCCACCCCGGCGCGTCCCCTCAGCGCGTCGGCACCGGCCCGGGCTCGGACCCCTTGACGATCGGCACGCGCACCGCGTTGCCCCACTCGGTCCACGAACCGTCGTAGTTGCGGACGTCGTCGAACCCGAGCAGGTGGGTGAGCACGAACCACGTGTGGCTCGAGCGCTCACCGATGCGGCAGTAGGTGATCACGGAGTCCGACGGCGTGAGCCCGACCCCGGCGATCCCGGCCCCGTAGATGTCCTCGAGCTCGGCTCGCGGCCGGAAGGACGCGTCCTCGTCGACGGCGCGGGCCCACGGCACGTTGGTCGCGGTCGGGATGTGACCGCCGCGCAGCGCACCCTCCTCGGGGTAGTCGGGCATGTGGAGCCGTTCGCCCGTGTACTCCTGCGGCGAGCGGATGTCGATGAGCGGACGCCCGAGGTGCGCCAGCACGTCCTCCTTGAACGCGCGCAGCGCGGCGTCGTCCCGCTCCACGACGGGATAGGGGGCCGTGGCCGGGGCGGGTGCGTCGAACGTCAGCTCGCGGCCCTCGCCGATCCACTTGTCGCGGCCGCCGTCGAGCAGCCGCACGTCGGGGTGGCCGAAGAGCGAGAACACCCACAGGGCGTAGGCGGCCCACCAGTTGGACCTGTCGCCGTAGACGACGACCGTGGTGTCGCGGGTGATGCCGCGCGAGCCCATGAGGCGGGCGAACCCCTCGCCGTCGACGTAGTCGCGCACGAGCGGGTCGTTGAGGTCGAGGTGCCAGTCGATCTTCACGGCGGTCGGGATGTGCCCGGTCTCGTAGAGGAGCACATCCTCGTCGCTCTCGACGACGACGAGCCCGTCGGATCCGAGGTGGTCGGCGAGCCACTGCGTGCTGACCAGGCGTTCGGGGTGGGCGTACTGCGCGAACTTCGGCTCGGTGGTGTCGACCTCGACCGGCATGGGGAACCTCCTCTGGCGATGACCGGCCCAGCCTAGGACGAGCGCGGACGTCCCGCCGTGCGGTCCGCGTCGTCCCGTACCGCGAGACTCCGGCGGACGCCGGCCCGACAGCGCTGCGGTGGGAGGATGGTGGGGTGACCGACGAGCTGCCCGCGGCCCTGGCCGCCATACGCGAGGACTTCCTCGCCCTGACCGTGCCCGACCGGCTGCAGCTGCTGCTCGAGTTCGCGAACGGTCTGCCGGACCTGCCGGCGGAGTACGCCGACCGGCCGGAGCTGCTCGAGCCCGTGCCGGAGTGCCAGTCGCCCATCGCGTTCTTCACGGCGCTCGAGGACGACGCCGAGGCGCCGGGTGGCCACCGCGTCCGCTTCCACGCCTCGGCGCCGCGGGGTGCTCCGACGTCGCGCGGCTTCGCCGGCATCCTCGCCGAGGGGATCGACGGGCTCACCCCCGCCGAGGTCGACGCCGTGCCCAGCGACTACCCGCTCACGCTCGGCCTCGCAGAGGCCGTCTCGCCGCTGCGGCTGAGGGGGATGACGGCGCTGCTCACCCGGACCAAGCGGCAGGTCGCGGAGCGCGTCGCGGCGCTCTGAGGTCGGCTGTCGACAAGGCGTCCGCGACGACGCGCGGCGCGTCGGCGCCCGCCCTAGACTCGCGCCGTGACCACCACCCCGGGCGCAGAGCAGCGCCACACCGCCACCCCCGCCCGTCTCGCCTCCCCGTGGCCGGCGCCGCGCACCGACGTCGAGCGCACCTTCCCGCCCACGTTCGCTTGGGGCACGGCGACGGCGGCCTACCAGATCGAGGGTGCCCACCACACCGGCGGCCGCACCGACTCGATCTGGGACCACTTCTCCCGCATCCCGGGCAGGGTCGTGAACGGCGACACGGGCGAGATCGCCTGCGACCACTACCACCGCTATCCGGCCGACGTCGCGCTCATGCGCGACCTCGGGGTGGGCACGTACCGGTTCTCGACGTCGTGGGCGCGCGTGCGGCCCGACGGCGGCGCCGTCAGCGCGGCGGGCCTGGACTTCTACGACCGGCTGGTGGACGAGCTGCTCGGGGCGGGGATCGCGCCCTGGCTGACGCTGTACCACTGGGACCTGCCGCAGGCGCTGGAGGAGCGCGGTGGCTGGCGCAACCGTGACACGGCGTCGCTGTTCGCGGAGTACGCCCTCGACGTCCACGCCGCGCTAGGCGACCGCGTGCACAGCTGGACCACGCTGAACGAGCCCTGGTGCTCCGCGTTCCTCGGCCACGCCGCGGGTGAGCACGCCCCGGGGATGCGCCAGGACGCCGAGGCCCTGCGCGCGATGCACCACCTCCTGCTGGCGCACGGCCACGGTGTGGCGGCGCTGCGCGCGGCCGACCCTTCGCTCGAGCTCGGCATCACGCTGAACTTCTCGCGGTTCGCACCGCTGGATCCCGCCCGTGAGGCGGACCGCGACATGGCGCGCCGCTTCTGGGACGGCATGGCGGGCTGCTTCGCCGGCCCGATCTTCGCGGGCGCCTACCCGGAGGGCTTCCTCGCCGACGTCGCCGACATCTGGCCGGCCGACCTCGTGCGCGACGGCGACCTCGAGTTGATCTCGGCCCCGATCGACGTGCTCGGGGTGAACTACTACAACTCCTCGGTGGTGGCCGCGCCCGGCGGCGACCTCCCCGACGGCGCGGTCTCCGACGGCATGGTGCACGCCGGACCGCCCGGACCTCCGGACGCCCCCGGCGCGGAGGGTCCGCTCCCGTGGATCGCGGCCCGCGACGCGATCTGGATCGAGACCGACGTGGTCAGCACCGAGATGGGCTGGGAGAACCACCCGGGTGCGTTCCGCGACCTGCTGGTCGAGATCGACCGCGACCTCACGGGCCCGGCGGGCACGCACCTCGTGATCACCGAGAACGGTGCGGCCTACCCCGACGACCGCGTCGGCTCCGACGGCGAGATCGACGACGCCGACCGCATCACCTACCTGCGCGAGCACATCGCCGCGGTGCACGAGGCGATCGAGGCCGGAGCCGACGTGCGCGGCTACCTGCAGTGGACGCTGCTGGACAACTTCGAGTGGGCGCACGGCTACGGCAAGCGGTTCGGCGTCGTGCACGTCGACCGCGAGACGCTCGCGCGCACCCCGAAGGCCAGCGCCCGCTGGTACTCCCGGGTGATGTCGACCGGCACGCTCGAGGCCGTGCCCGGCACCCGCCCCACCGACGGAAGAGACGCATGAGCACCTGGAACGACGTCGTCACCCACCTCACCTCGCAGCTCGGCGGCGAGCAGGTCGCCCCGGCCATGGTCCGATTCGCGGGGTCGACCGGGGGTGACAGCGCCGGCGTCGACATGTTCGCCGGCCACGAGACGCTGCAGGGCCCGCTCGGGGAGTGGCTGACGATCCAGGTGCCACTCGGGACCTACCACGAGCTCGACTTCTGGAAGGTGGTGCAGGCGGCGACCCCGCTCGTGTGCGGCGGGGTCGTGGTCAACGGCGAGCGGCTGGTGCTCAAGCACTCCGCGCCGCTGGGCTCGCTCACCCTGAACGACCTCACGATCGCCGTCTACCTGCTGGCCGGGTCGGCGCGCCAGCTCTCCGCGCTGCGCAAGACCGCCTGAGCGGCGGCGCGCGACGGCGGGGGCCGCCACCGGCCCGCGAACTAGACTCGCGGGCGTGTCAGCCCCCGTCGTTCCCGCCCCTGCGCCCGCATTCGATCTCGACATCTCCGGCGTCGCCCGGCCGGAGCGCTCGCAGGCGCTGCTGGACGCGATGAGCGAGCGCGTTGTCGTCGCCGACGGGGCGATGGGCACGATGCTCCAGGAGCACGACCCCTCGCTCGAGGACTACCAGCAGCTCGAGGGCTGCAACGAGATCCTCAACGTCAGCCGGCCGGACATCATCGCCGCCGTGCACGACGCCTACTACGAGGTGGGCGTCGACGCCGTCGAGACCAACACCTTCGGTGCGAACTGGTCCAACCTGTCGGACTACGACATCGACGACCGCATCACGGAGCTCGCGCGCGAGGGTGCGCGGATCGCGCGGGACCGCGCCGAGAGCTGGGAGCGGCGCGACGGCCGCGTGCGCTGGGTGCTCGGGTCGATGGGTCCCGGTACCAAGCTCCCGAGCCTCGGCCACACCACCTACACCCACCTCAAGGACACGTTCGCGCAGCAGGCGGTCGGGCTAATCGACGGCGGCGCGGACGCGTTCCTCGTCGAGACGTCGCAGGACCTCCTGCAGACCAAGGCGGCGATCAACGGCTGCAAGCAGGCGATCGTCGAGCGCGGCGTGCGGCTGCCGATCTTCGTCGAGGTGACGGTCGAGACCACCGGCACGATGCTCATGGGCAGCGAGATCGGGGCGGCGCTGACGGCGCTGGAGCCGCTCGGCGTCGACGCCATCGGCCTCAACTGCGCCACCGGCCCCGCCGAGATGAGCGAGCACCTGCGCCAGCTCTCGGTCCGCTCGCGCATCCCCGTGATCTGCATGCCGAACGCCGGCCTGCCGGTGCTCGGCAAGAACGGCGCCGAGTACCCGCTCGGCCCGGCCGAGCTCGGCGCCGCGCACGAGCAGTTCGTGCGCGAGTTCGGCCTCTCCCTCGTGGGCGGCTGCTGCGGCACGACGCCGGAGCACCTGCGCGCCGTCGTCGAGCGCGTGGGCTCGCTCGCCCCCGCACGCGCACCCCGCAGCCCGAGGCGGGTGTCGCGAGCCTCTACCAGCACGTCCCGTTCGACCAGGACTCCTCCTACCTCGCGATCGGCGAGCGCACGAACGCGAACGGGTCCAAGGCGTTCCGCGAGGCGCTGCTGGCGGGGAACTGGGACGAGTGCGTCCAGATCGCCCGCAACCAGATCCGCGTCGGGGCGCACCTGCTGGACGTGTGCGTGGACTACGTGGGTCGCGACGGCGTCGCGGACGTCCGCGAGATCGTCTCGCGCTTCGCGTCGGCATCCACGCTGCCGCTGGTTATCGACTCCACGGAGCCGGCGGTGCTCGCGGCCGGCCTCGAGCTGGTGGGCGGCCGCCCGGTGGTGAACTCGGTCAACTACGAGGACGGCGAAGGCCCCACCTCGCGCTTCGGCCGCATCATGCCGCTGGTCAAGGAGCACGGCGCCGCCGTCATCGCCCTGACGATCGACGAGGAGGGGCAGGCGCGCACCGCGGACGACAAGGTGCGCATCGCCTCGCGCCTGGTTGACGCGCTCGTGGGGGAGTGGGGGATGAGCGTGGATGACATCGTCGTCGACGCCCTCACGTTCCCGATCGCCACGGGCCAGGAGGAGACGCGGCGCGACGCCATCGAGACCATCGAGGCGATCAGCCGGATCACGGCGAAGTACCCCGGCATCCACACCACGCTCGGCGTCTCGAACGTCTCCTTCGGGCTCAACCCGGCGGCGCGCTCGGTGCTCAACTCGGTCTTCATCCACGAGGCCGTCGCCGCGGGCCTGGACTCCGCGATCGTCGACGCCGCGAAGATCGTGCCGCTCGCCTCCGTGCCGGACGAGCAGCGCGAGGTAGCGCTCGACCTCGTGTGGGACCGCCGCCGCTACGACGACGAGGGCGCCGTCACCTACGACCCGCTGGCCCGGATGCTCGACCTGTTCGCCGGCGTCAACAGCGCCGAGCTGCGCGACGCCCGCGCGGCCGAGCTCGCGGCCCTGCCCGTGGGCGAGCGCCTCGAGCGCCGGATCATCGACGGCGAGTCCAAGGGGCTCGAGGCCGATCTCGACCTCGCCCGCTCCGAGGGTGTGAGCGCCCTCGAGATCATCAACGACCACCTCCTGGCCGGGATGAAGGTCGTCGGCGAGCGGTTCGGTGCGGGCGAGATGCAGCTGCCGTTCGTGCTCACCTCCGCCGAGGTGATGAAGAGCGCCGTCGCGCTGCTGGAGCCGCACATGGAGCGGACCGAGGCGGCGGGCAAGGGCACGATGGTGCTCGCCACGGTGCGCGGCGACGTGCACGACATCGGCAAGAACCTCGTCGACATCATCCTCACGAACAACGGCTACGACGTCGTCAACATCGGCATCAAGAAGTCGATCAACGAGATCATCGAGGCGGCGGAGCAGCACGGGGCGGACGTCATCGGGATGTCCGGTCTGCTGGTGAAGTCGACCGTGGTGATGAAGGACAATTTGCTCGAGCTCAACGCGCGCGGGCTGGCGAAGCGGTGGCCCGTCATCCTCGGCGGGGCCGCCCTGACGCGCCCGTACGTCGAGCAGGACCTGGCCGAGCTGTTCGACGGCGAGGTCCGCTACGCGCGCGACGCGTTCGAGGGGCTCGCCCTCATGGAGCCGCTCGTGGCGGTGGCGCGCGGTGCGGACCCCGCGGAGGTCGGGCTGCCGGCGCTGCGCAAGCGCCGCCACGCGCCGTCGACCCTCGTGCTGACCGAGCCCGAGGCGATGCCCGCACGCTCCGACGTCGCCGCCGACAACGCCGTGCCGGCGCCGCCGTTCTGGGGCACGCGCCTCGTTCGCGGCATCGCGCTGGCGGACTACGCGGCATTCCTCGACGAGCGCGCGACGTTCCTCGGCCAGTGGGGCCTCAAGCCGGGCCGCGGCGAGGGTGGGGCGTCCTACGAGGAGCTCGTCGCGACCGAGGGCCGCCCGCGGCTGCGGTACTGGCTCGACCGCATCCTCGGCGAGGGGATGCTGGACGCGTCCGTCGCGTACGGCTACTTCCCGGTCGTCGCGGAGGGCGACGACGTCGTCGTGCTGCATCACGGGGACGACCCGACCGGCGTGCTCGGCGCGCCGGGGCTCCTCGCGCCCGACGGCGGCTCCGACGGCCCGGTCGGGAGCGACCGGCTGAGGTTCTCCTTCCCGCGCCAGCGGCGCGACCGCCACCTGTGCCTGGCGGACTTCGTGCGCTCGCGCGAGTCCGGCGTGGTCGACGTGATGCCGGTCCAGCTCGTGACCGCCGGTGCGCACGTGGACACCGTCACGGCCGAGATGTTCCGGCGCGACGCGTATCGCGACTACTACGAGCTCAACGGTCTCGTGATGCAGCTGACCGAGGCGCTCGCGGAGTACTGGCACGCGCGCATCCGCGCCGAGCTGGGCTTCGCCGGCGAGGAGCCGACCGAGGTGGAGGGGCTGTTCAAGCTCGACTACCGCGGCGGCCGGTTCTCGCTGGGGTACCCCGCGTGCCCGGACATGGAGGACCGCCGCAAGGTGGTGGAGCTCCTGCGCCCGGAGCGCCTCGGCGTCGAGCTGAGCGAGGAGCTGCAGCTGCACCCCGAGCAGTCCACCGACGCGTTCGTGCTGCACCACCCCGAGGCGAAGTACTTCTCCGTCTAGTTCAGCGAGGAACTTCTGGGTGCCCGCGAGATAGTTGTGGGGTGCCGCGACGTACCTGTCGGTCTCCGCGAGGACCCGGGGAGTTCGCAAGGCTTCGAGACGCCCGCGGAATACTCTCGGGGTCGACGAGGCACTACTGGTCGTGGTCGAAAAGCGCGTCGAATGTCGTGGACACCCCGGACAGGGGGCGCCGTGACGAAACTGTGACTTTTGCCCTGCTCGCTCGGAGGGCAACCCCGTCTAGGGTTGAGGCAAGGGGCGCGGTGGCCCCACGCTCCGGAGGTAGAAATGCGCAGTTCACGTCGGGCCGCAATGGTCGTCGCCGCCATTCTGGCGGGGCTCCTCGCTGTTTCCCCCGCTCACGCCAACGCCTACACTCTCGACGGGCCGAACTACGGGTGGCGTTCCGTCGACGGCGGCCACGAGTACTCCAGTCCGCGTGGCACGTTCTCGGTGACCGGGTTCCGGGACACGCCCTCGCGAGCGTTCTCGGCCGCGCACCGCTCCGCCGGCGGTGGTCGCGGCGCGCTCGGCTACCCCACGACGCGGCAGATTCCGGAGCGTAACGAGGTCTACCTCGCCGAGGGGTACGTCTTCGACGTCGACGGCGCTTACCAGGTCTTCGAGCGTGGCGTCGTCTACGGCTCGCGCACCGTTGACAACCAGGGCTTCTTCGACCTTTCGACGACAGCTGTGGTGCGCGGCGGGCAGAGCCCGTTCAGAGCCGTCCACGACTCCACGGGAGGGGGCAGCGGCTCCCTGAGCTACCCGATCGGCGACGAGGTCAGGCAGGCGGGGAACTACTGGTACCAGGTGTTCCTGCTCGGCGTCATCTACGTCAGTCCGAGCGGCGCCTACCCCGTCTACGACAACTGGGGCGGTTTCAACTACACGGCTAGGGGTGGCGGTAGCGGACCGCTCGGCTACCCGACCGCGCGGCACGTCCAGCAGGGGTCGCACTACGCGTACCAGACGTTCGAGCGAGGCATCCTGTACGCGGTGCCGCCCTGCTACGAGTGCGACGCGTCGCCGATAGGCATCGAGGTCAGGGGCGGATTCATCGATGCTCACGCCGCCCGGGGTGGAGGCACGGGCTCGCTCGGATATCCGCGATGGAACGAGACTTACAACTCGAGCACCCGCACGTGGACGCAGATCTTCGAGCGTGGTCGGATCGAGATCGGTCCCGGCGGAACCCGGTACGTTATGGGCAAGTTCTGGGGTTAAGCCCGATGAGCCGGAAACGGCGAGCAATACTCAGTGCGTGAGTTCTGGCGGGGCTGTTCGCAGCCGCCCCAGCTGTAGCGGAGCCCTCGGCTACCCGCTCGGCAACGAGGTGCGTCAGGCGTCGGGCTACTGGTTCCAGCCGTTCCTGGGCGGACAGATCTACGTCAGCCCGCGCGGCGCGTTCCCGGTCGACTCCTGGTGGGGTGGTTTCCTCGAGGCGCACGCGGCGCGCGGCGGAGGCACTGGTTCGCTCGGTTACCCGAAGGGCAACGAGTTCTTCGACACGACGACCCGCACGTGGTCGCAGGTGTTCGAGCGCGGCCGGATCCACATCGGACCGGCGGGGACGCGCTACGAGATGGGTGTCTTCTGGGAGCTGTGATGCGACCGAGGGGGCGCCGTCGCACGACGGCGCTCCCTCGTGCTCCCCGGGCCGAGCCGCACCCGTCGCAGCGCGGCGAGCACCGCCGGCCCCGCCACGACGAGCCCCACCACGCTGGTCACCGCCCGCACGGTGTCCCACGTCAGCGTCGACGTCACCAGGGTGTAGCTGAGGAACGAGCCGAGGTTGGTCGCGAGCGGCGCCCCGGGCGCGTAGCTGATGGAGGTGTCCGGCCCGACGGCGAACGGCCAGAACCACAGGTTCATCACCGCACCGACCCACGCGCACGCGACCATCTGGAACGGCGTCCACGGTCCGAAGCCCGATGCGATCGAGCTCAGCGCGATGACCAGCACCCCCAGCAGGAAGCCGAACCGCGCCCCGTAGGCGCGCCCCGCGAGGATCAGCACGACGGACACCGCCTCGACCCCGCCGACCCCCGTCCCCGCGATCCGCACGGCCGCCCCGACGGCGATGACCCCGCGTGTCCGGACATGGAGGACCGTCGCAAGGTGGTGGAGCTCCTGCGCCCGGAGCGGCTGGGCGTCGAGCTGAGCGTGGAGCTGCAGCTGCACCCCGAGCAGTCCACCGACGCGTTCGTGCTCCACCACCCCGAGGCGAAGTACTTCTCCGTCTAGCTCCGCGAGGCACTTGTGGGAGCCCGCGATACCCCGGAGGTCCGGGGTGTCCGATGTCGAACGGCGTCAATTCATCCACTGGCGCCTCAACATGGCCGGACGCCCAGGTGAACCTTGGCGGCTCTTGAACCATCTCGACTCCGATGAGTCCGAATTGTGACCTTTCCACTCCACCAGCCCAGCGCGCGCCTTAGTTATCGTGAAGTCCGGGTCAACATCGGCCCAAATCTATGACGGGGTGGAAAATGAAAACGACTCGCGTGGCGGTCACGGCCGTCCTCGCACTCGCCGCAGGGCTCTTCGTCGGGGCTCCGGCCCAGGCAGAGAACTACACCTGGGACGGTCCGAACTACGGGTGGCGCGGAATCACCGACGGCCACGAGTACACCAGCCCACGCGGAACCTTCGCCGTCACGGGCGGGAACGGGACTCCGGCCCGCGCCTTCTCCGCGGTCCACCGCGCCGCGGGCGGCGGCCGGGGGCGGTCGGGTACCCCACGTCCTCGCAGATCGGACAGACGACATCGGTCTACATCGCCGAGGGTTACGGGTACGACCTCGACGGGGCCTACCAGATCTTCGAGCGTGGAGCGATCTACGGTTCGCGCGTCACCGACTACTACGGCGAGGTCGACGCCTCGGGCACCTTCGTCGTCAAGGGTGGCTCGAGTCCTTTCAAGGCGGTCCACGACTCGGTCGGCGGAGGCGGTGGATTCCTGAGCTACCCCATCAGCAACGAGGTCAGGCAGGCCCCCGGCTACTGGTACCAGGAGTTCCTCAGCGGCGACATCTACGTCAGCCCGTCCGGGGCGTTCCCGGTCTACTGGTACTGGGGCGGGTACGACTACAACCAGATGGGCGGCGGAAGCAGCGCCATCGGTTATCCGACGGGCAATCTTGTGGTGCAGGGTTCGCACTACGCCTACCAGCGGTTCGAGCGGGGAATCCTCTACACCCTGCCCGACTGCTACGCGTGCGACCTGCCGCCGATCGGCGTGCCGGTCAAGGGCGGCTTCATCTCCGCGCACGCCGCTCGCGGTGGCGGAAGCGGATCCCTGGGGTACCCGCGTTCCGCCGAGACCTACAACTCCTCGACGCGTACCTGGACCCAGGTCTTCGAGCGTGGTCGCATCGAGATCGGTCCCGGGGGGACGCGCTACTTCACCGGGAAGTTCTGGACCGAGGGCTTCGCGCTGCAGAGCGACCGTCAGGCGCTGCGGACGGTGGACTCCTGATGCGCCGCACACGTTCCGCGCTGCGCACCGTCACGACCGCCGTCGCCGCTCTCGCGCTGACGGCATCCCTCGGCACCGCCGCCCAGGCCGACACCTACACCTGGGATGCGAGCGGCTACGGCTGGAGGGTCATCGAGAACGGGCACCAGTACACGAGCCCGTTCGGCACCCACGCGGTCCAGGGGTCGTCCGCGACGCCCGAGAAGGCGTTCTCCGTCGCCCACCTCCAGCTCGGCGGTGGGCGAGGGGTGCTCGGCTACCCGACCTCGACGAGCACGTACGACGACATCGAGCAGCTCTTGTTCGAGACCGCCGGATACTCCGGGGTCGGGCAGTACCAGCAGTTCGAGCGCGGTGTCATCTACGGCCTCGACGCGGAGCGGACCGACGGGACCCCCGTGGTCAACACGTCCGTCGTCCGAGGCGGCACCAGCCCCTTCCGGTCGGTGCACGCGGCCACGGGCGGCGGCACCGGAGCCCTCGGCTACCCGCTCGGCAACGAGGTGCGTCAGGCGTCGGGCTACTGGTACCAGCCGTTCCTGGGCGGACAGATCTACGTCAGCCCGCGCGGCGCGTTCCCGGTCGACTCCCGCTGGGGCGGGTTCGACTACACCCAGCGAGGGGGCGGGACCAGCGACATCGGCTACCCCGTCGGGAATCTCCAGATCCAGGGTCTGGACCACGCCTACCAGCGGTTCGAGCGGGGCATCATGTACACGTCCCTCGGATGCTGGGGCTGCGACACCGGGCTCGTGGGCTGGGCGGTCAAGGGCGGGTTCCTCGAGGCGCACGCGGCGCGCGGCGGAGGCACTGGTTCGCTCGGTTACCCGAAGGGCAACGAGTTCTTCGACACGACGACCCGCACGTGGTCGCAGGTGTTCGAGCGCGGCCGGATCCACATCGGACCGGCGGGGACGCGCTACGAGATGGGTGTCTTCTGGGAGCTGTGATGCGACCGAGGGGGCGCCGTCGCACGACGGCGCTCCCTCGTGCTCCCCGGGCCGAGCCGCACCCGTCGCAGCGCGGCGAGCACCGCCGGCCCCGCCACGACGAGCCCCACCACGCTGGTCACCGCCCGCACGGTGTCCCACGTCAGCGTCGACGTCACCAGGGTGTAGCTGAGGAACGAGCCGAGGTTGGTCGCGAGCGGCGCCCCGGGCGCGTAGCTGATGGAGGTGTCCGGCCCGACGGCGAACGGCCAGAACCACAGGTTCATCACCGCGCCGAAGGCGTAGGAGGCCAGTGCCCCGTACGTCGCCAGCAGCGCGACCTCGCGCCACCGCTGGCCGCGCCCGGGTGAGCGCGTCGCGCCCGGTGACCCGCGCCGTCGTCGCCCGCCCGGCAGCAGTCCCGCCCCCGCGCCCACCCACGCGCACGCGACCATCTGGAACGGCGTCCACGGTCCGAAGCCCGACGCGATCGAGCTCAGCGCGATGACCAGCACCCCCAGCAGGAAGCCGAACCGCGCCCCGTAGGCGCGCCCCGCGAGGATCAGCACGACGAACACCGCCTCGAGCCCGCCGACACCCGTCCCCGCGATCCGTACCGCCGCGCCGACGGCGGTGAGCGTGCCGAGCATCGCGAGCGTCGTCGCCGACCGGATGCTCGCATCGAGCGCGACCAGCACCAGCACGACGGCGATCGGCACCAGTCCCAGCGCCGCCCACGGCGCCGCGGCCTGCGCCTGCGAGGGCAGGGCAGGCACGAGCAGCGGCCACGCGAACGCCGCCGCGGCGACCAGGTTCGCGACGGCGATGCACACCCGCTGCACGTGCGTCACGGCGCCACCTCGGCCTCGGGGCGCGCCCGTCCGGCGTCGGCCTCCAGCCGCCCGTCGGCCAGCACGAGCACCCGGTCGGCCAGGTCGAGGAAGGCGGCGTCGTGCGTCGCGATCACGACGGCGGCCCCGGCCTCCGCCGCCGCGCGCAGCGCCTCCCGCACGGCCGCGGCGGCCACCGGGTCGAGCCCCCGGCTCGGCTCGTCCACGGCGAGCACGCGGGGCGCGGCGGCGAGCTGGACCGCGAGCACCAGCAGTCGCCGCTGACCGACCGAGAGGTCGCGCGGGTGGCGGTCGGCCACACCGGGCGCGACCCCCGCGAAGGCGAGGAACCTCGTCAGCGTGGCTCCGCCGTCGGCCCCCGCCCGGCGATCGGCACGCGCACACTCCTCCGCCACGGTCAGGCGGAACAGCAGGTCGTCGGAGGCGTCCGGCACCAGCGCGAGGGCCCGCAGCCGCGCCCGACGGCGGAGCGCCGCCACCGCGACGCCGCCCACCTCGATCGTGCCCGGGGTCGCGCGGCCCGACAGCGCGAGCCGGTTCAGCAGCGTCGTCTTGCCCGAGCCGACGTCGCCGCCGACGGCCACGATCTCGCCCGCGGCGACGTCGAGCGCGCCGCCTGTCAGCAGGGTCCGGCCGCCGACGGCGAGCGTCAGGTCCGCCACGTGGAGCACCAGCGGGTGGGTGGTGGGGGAGCGCGGTGCCGGGGTTGTTGATGGTGCGGGGGGTGACGGGGCGTCCGCAGGCGCCCCGCCGGCGCCCTCGCGCACGACCCGCGCTCCGCCGTCGCCCTCCTCGACCCGCAGCACGACGTCGGCGACCTCGCGCAGCGCGTCCGTGCGGTGCTCGGCGACGACCACGGTCGTCCCGCCCGCCGCGAGGTCGCGCAGCGCCGCGACCACCCGCGTGCGGGAGGCGAGGTCGAGGTCGGCGAGCGGCTCGTCCACGAGCAGCAGCACCGGGTCGTGCGCCACGGCGGCCGCGATCGCGACGAGGTGGGACTGGCCGGCGGACAGGTGCGCGCACGCCGCCCCGAGCAGGTCGGTGATGCCCAGGCCCGTCGCGGCGCGAGCGACCCGCGCCGCGACCTCGGCGTCGTCGGCGCCCTGCACCGCCGAGGCGAACGCGATCTCGGCGGCCACCGTCTCGGCCACGAAGGAGCGCCGCGGGTGCTGCGCCACGACGCCGACGAGCGACGCCGTCGCGTGCGGCGGAAGGTCGCGCGGGAGCCCGAGCACGTGCGCGCGGCCGGCGAGCGATCCGCCGTCGACCGCGGTGTGCAGCCCGCTGAGCGCCCGCAGCAGCGTGGACTTCCCGCCCCCGGTCGGCCCGGTCAGGAGCACGAGCCCGCCGCGCGCGAGGGTGAGGTCGGCGCGGAGGTGCCAGGCGTCGTCGTGCCCGAGGGTGACGCCGTGGAGGTGGACGGCGGGTGAAGGGTGGGGCGACGCGACCCCGCTGCTCGACCGGACCGACGCGAACCCGCGCACCTCCATCGAGGCCCCGAGGGCGACGGCGCGCTCGACCGTCCGCTCCATCACGGGCACGAGCAGCGACGCGGCCCCGCGCTCGCCCCGCAGTCGGCGCGCGCGCCGCACGTCCGTGACGCTGCCGACGAGCCCGGGGAAGGTCGCCCAGGCGATGACGAGCGCCTGCGCCACGGACCGCAGGGGGCCGCCCCGGCTGGCGCGGGCGCACGCCGCGGAGAGGTCGACGACGGCGTTCAGGACCCCGAATCCCAGGATGATCCCGGCGACGGGCAGCGCGCTGACGATCGCCGCCTGGATGCCCTGGCTCGTGACCGGACCGAGCAGGACGACGTGGTCGATCGGGTGGGGCAGTCGCCACGAGGGCAGGTCGGCCAGCACGACGCCGCCGCGGTCGAGGCCGCGGAACAGGCCCTGGTAGAGGAGGCGGAGCAGGACGAACGCGAGCGCGAGCAGCGCCGCGGCGCGCACGGGCCCGGATCGCAGACGCACGATCCGGGCCCTGTGTGGTGCGGGGCCGGGGGTGGAGCGGGGGCGGGTGCGCCCATGTCAGCCGGCGGAACCGCCGTCCGGGCTCGTGGGCTCGCCGTTGAGCGTGAAGAGGAGCTCGAGCTGCTCACCCTGCTCGAGCGGCTGGGTATCGACACCCTCCTGGGCGTAGTCCCACGGGCCGTTCACCGTCTTGACCCACATGCCCCAGTAGGCGAACGCCGCAGGCATGCCGGCGCACTCCTCGGTGTAGCTGCCACCCTCGGGGTTGGCGATCTCGAGGTCGGCGGCGGGGACGCCGTCGACGCGGCAGATCACGGCGTCGCCGTACTCGGTGGTGCCCTCGGTGCTCACGCCGATGAGGTCGAGCGCCTCGCGCGCCGTGATCGGCGTCTGGGCGCTGATGCACCACGCGCCCTCGATGGCGGAGATCGCGTCCTCGACGGCGTCCTCGCGATCCTCGTCGAGGTCGCCGACGTCGATCTGGACGCCGACGCCGGCCGCGCACTCGTCGGCGACGTCGTCGTCGGCGTCGCGCCCGCCGGCGATGCCGACGCCCGCCGGGGTGCCGGAGCCGCTCTCGCCCGGAGACGCCGAGGTCGACGGGCTGGGCGGGGAGTCGTGTCGCCGCTGCCCGAGGAGCAGGCGGCCAGGAGCGTGGCGACCGCGACGGCGGCGGTCAGGGAGAGGGTGCGGCGCATGGGCCGAGCCTAGTGGGGCGCCCCCGAAGACCACGGGGCGTCCAGCACTGCCTACCACCCCTAGGCTCGCCCCATGCCGTACCGCTTCGACGCCGAGCTGTGGACGATGAACGAGGGCCGCTGGCACATGCTGACCGTCCCCGAGGCGGCCTCCGACGAGATCGACCAGCGCACCGCCGGGCTGCAGGGCGGCTTCGGCTCGGTCAAGGTCGAGGTGACGATCGGCACGAGCACCTGGACGACGTCGGTGTTCCCCAGCCGGGAGCACGGCGCCTACATCCTGCCGGTCAAGAAGGCGGTGCGGACGGCGCAGGGCTGCGCGGCGGGCGACACGGTCGACGTCACGCTACGCATCGTCGGCCTCGAGACCTGACGCGTCGTCAGCGAGGCCCCGCGGCTCCCGTCAGGGGTAGAGCCCCCGCAGCTGGTGCGCCTCGGTGACGCGTGCGACGGCGAGGCACGTCGCGGCCTCGCGCATCGACTGGCCGTGGCGCGTGGCCTGCAGCAGCACCGCCTCCCACGCCTTCGTCATCCGCTCGGCGAGCTTGTCGTTCACCTCGCGCTCGCTCCACCAGTAGGCCTGGTTGGCCTGCACCCACTCGAAGTAGGACACGATCACGCCGCCCGCGTTCGCGAGGATGTCGGGGACCACGAGCACGTCGCGCTCGCGCAGGATCGCGTCGGCGGCCTCGGTCGTCGGGCCGTTGGCGCCCTCGACGACGATCCTCGCCGACACCCGGGCGGCGTTCGCCTCGGTGATCACGCCCTCGATCGCGGCCGGGACGAGCGTGTCGACGTCGAGCTCGAGCAGGGCCGCGCCGTCGATCTCCTCGCCGCCCTCGAACCCGCGCACGGATCCGGTCGCGTCCACGTGCTCGATCAGGCCGGCCACGTCGATGCCGCCCGCGCGGTGGACGGCGCCGTCGACGTCGCTGATCGCCTCGACCTTGACGCCCGCCTCGGCCAGCAGCCGGGCGGCGTCGCGCCCGACCTTGCCGAAGCCCTGGACGGCGGCGGTGGAGGCGTCGGGGTCGAGGCCGCGGTGGCGCATCGCGAGGACCGCGGCGTGCGCGACCCCGCGCGAGGTGGCGCTGGCCCGGCCGAGCGACCCGCCGAGGCTCAGCGGCTTGCCGGTCACGACGCCCGGGACCGTGTGGCCGACGTTGACGGAGTAGGTGTCCATCATCCAGGCCATGGTGCGCTCGTCCGTGCCGATGTCGGGCGCCGGGATGTCCTGCTCCGGGCCGATGAGCGGCATGATCTCGCTGGTGTAGCGGCGCGTGACGCGCTCGAGCTCCGCCTGCGAGTGCGCGCGCGGGTCGATCGCGATGCCGCCCTTCGCGCCGCCGTAGGGCACGTCCACGAGGGCGCACTTCCACGTCATCCACATGGCGAGCGCACGTACCTCGTCGAGATCGACGTTCGGGGAGAACCGCAGACCGCCCTTCGCGGGGCCGCGCGAGAAGTTGTGCTGCACCCGGTGGCCGAGGAACAGGGTGGTGGAGCCGTCGTCGCGCCGCAGCGGGACGCTGACGGTGAGCTCGCGCCGCGGCGTCGCGAGCAGGCGGTGCATGCCGTCGTCGAGACCGAGGTGGTCGACGGCGAAGGCCAGCTGGGCGCGCGCGTCGTCGAGCGGGCCGAGCGTCGGGTGGTCGACGGCGGAGGGGCTGGCGTCCGCGGGGGATGGGTCGGACGGAGCGACGGGTGCCGCGGCGTCGTCGCCGCTGCCCGCCTGGGTGACGAGGGTGGTCATGGCTGTGACCCTAGTCACGCGGAGGCGATCGGGCGCGACGCGTGACACACCTCGGGCGTGCCTGTGACGGGTGCTTGACCTCCCGGTGGGGCGGGGGCCGCCCGGTAGGCTGGCGGGCGCGCCCTCGTAGCTCAATGGATAGAGCAACGGCCTTCTAATCCGTCGGTTGCAGGTTCGAGTCCTGCCGGGGGCACCGCCCCTCCGCCGCCCGCGTCCGGGCCTCCCCGGGTGCGCGCCCCCGCCCAACCACCGCCGTCGTCGCGATCCCGGCCAGCACGAGCACCACCCCCACGCCCTGCCCCACCGACAGCCGCTCGCCCGAGACCAGCGCCCCGAGCGCCACCCCCGTGACCGGGTTGAGCAGGCCGATCACCCCGACCGTCCCGGCCGGCAGCCGCGCGAGTCCGCTGAACCACGCGACGAACGCGACCGCCGTCGCGATGATCGAGAGGTAGGCGAAACCGGCGATCGCGGCGCCGTCCATCGGCGGCGGTGCACCGTCCACCACGAGGGCGGCTACGGCGAGCATCACCCCGCCCGCGGCCATCTGCCACGCGGTGGAGACCAGGGGCGGCACGTCGCTGCGCCACCGCTTCGCGAGCACGAACCCGAACGAGGACATCAGCATCGCGGCCACGGACGCCGCGACGCCCCACGGGTCCACCGCACCGGTCGCCGTCCCCACGATCAGCGTCACGCCGACGATCCCGGTGGCCGCCCCGGCGAGCGCGCGCAGCGTGGGGCGCTCGCTGACCAGCGCCCACGCCGTCAGCATCATCGCCACGGGCGCCGCCGCCATCACGCTGCTCGCCACCCCGCTCGGCAGCGCCTGCGCGGCGACGTAGATCAGCACGAAGAACGCCCCGACGTTCAGCGTCCCGAGCACCACCGAGCGCCACCACCACGCACCCTGCGGCAGCCGCCGGGCGATGAGCATCAGGACGAGTCCCGCGGGCAGCGCGCGCAGCGTGGCACCCCAGAGCGGGGAGTCCGCCGGGAGCGCGCGGTGGGTGACGACGTACGTGCTGCCCCACGCGACCGGCGCGACCGCCGTCACCAGGATCCACTGCCATCTACTTTCCACGGAAGGCAGTATGCCTTCCGTGGAAGCTAAGTGCCAGTGCCCCGGTATCCTGACCTCGTGACCGACCGGCCCCCGAGCGACCACGTCGAGACGATCCAGCGCGAGTGGCGCCGCGAGCGGCCCGACGTCGACCCCTCGCCCCAGGCCGTCATCGGCCGGCTGCACCGCCTCGGCGGCCTCCTCATGGCGCAGCTCGAGACCGTCTACGCCGCACACGGTCTCAGTCAGGGCGAGTTCGACGTCCTCATGACGCTGCGCCGCGCCGGCGACCCCTACGAGCGCACCCCCACCGACCTCGCCGCGCGCACGATGGTCACCTCGGGGGCGACCTCCAAGCGCGTCGACCGGCTCGAGCGCGCGGGGCTCGTGGCCCGGCGGCGCAGCGCGGAGGACGGCCGCGGCCGCGTCGTCGCTCTCACGCCCGCGGGCCTCGCGGCGGCCGACGCCGCCTACACCGACCACATGGCCAACGAGCACCGGCTCGTCGCCGACCTCTCGGGCCGCGACCGCGACGATCTCGCTCGCATCCTGTCTGCCTGGCTCGTGCGGACCGATCCGGACGGCGTCGCCCCCGACGCGTGAGGTCCGCGGTGATCGTGACCACACGCTCCCGGCGCGCGTCCCCGTCCCGGCCGCCGATCTGGGGCAGGGTGAGGGGGTGACCACGCCGACGACGCCGCCGTCCCCGCCCGGCAGGCCGACCGGACCCGCGCTGGAGGTCGCCTCCGACCTCGCCACCCACCTCGCCGAGATCGCCCTCCCGCTCGAGGTCGACGGCGCGGACCACGCCCGCGCGCTCCGCACCCGCGTCCTGGCGCAGATCACCACCCACCTGCTCCCGCGGCTGCGCGAGGCCGCGACCCCGGCGATCCTCGTCGTCGGCGGCCCGACCGGTGCGGGCAAGTCGACGCTGGTCAACTCGCTCGCGGGCGCGCAGGTCAGCGCGTCGGGCGTGCTGCGCCCCACCACGCGCCGCCCCGTCCTGGTCGTCCACCCGGGTGACGTCGAGCGGCTCGCCGACCACCCCGTGACCCACCTCGCCGACGTCGTGACCGCCTCCGGCATCCCGGCCGGCATCGCCCTGCTGGACGCCCCGGACCTCGACTCGGTCGAGGAGGGCAACCGCAGGCTCGCGGTCGAGCTCGTCGAGGTCGCCGACCTGTGGCTCTTCGTCACCACGGCCACGCGGTACGGCGACGCGCTGCCCTGGACCGTGCTCGAGGAGGTCCGACGGCGCGGGGTGACCATCGCCGTCGTGCTGGACCGCGTGGCGGCCGACGTCGTGGGCGAGGTGCGTCGCGACCTGCTCGGCAGGCTCGTGGCAGCCGGTTTCGACGCCGTGCCGCTCCTGATCGTGCCCGACGCCGGACCGATCGACGGCGCGCTGCCCGCCGACCACACCGCCGAGGTCCGGCGCTGGCTCGACCTCGTGGCCACCCGGGCCGGTGCGCAGGGCGTCACCGCCCGCACCCTGCGCGGGGTGTGGGGGCCGCTGCGCGAGGAGGTGCGCGAGCTGCTCGACGCCGTCCTGGCGCAGACCCGCGCGGCCGAGGACCTCGCCGCCCGCGCGACGGCGGCGTCGACCGCCGCCTCCGACGAGGTCGGCCGCGAGGTGGCCGGCGGCGCGCTCGCTGACGGTGGGCCCACCACGCGCTGGCTTGCGCTCGCCGGGGCTCGCGGACCTCTGGAGCCACTCGCACACGAGGTGCGCGGGTTCCTCGCGCGCCGCCGCGTCACGCGCGGCGGGGCCGATCGCGCCGCCGCGCTCGCAGCCCTCCGGGGCGAGGTCGAGCGATCGTTCGACGACGTCGTGGGGCGCGCCGCGGCGTCGGCGCACGACGCCGTCGCGACCGACTGGCGCGCGGACCCCGCGGGTGCCGCGCTGCTGGCCCGGCGCACCGGCGACGTCGCCCGCCGCGAGCGCGCAGACCGCCTCGCGCACGCCCGGACGGGCTGGGTCGACGACGTCGCGCGGCTGGCCGCCGGCTTGACGGTGCCCGACGGCGGCGCGGCCGACGTCGAGCTGGAGGACGCCGGTGCCGCCACGCTCCTGCTCCTGGCGGCCGCGGGGGTCGACGGCGCGGTGGCCGCCGTCGCCCGACGCTGGCGCAGTGCGGGGAGACCGCCCTCGCGGCGGCGCGCACCTCACTGACGACCCGTGCGACCGGCGTCGTGCGGGCCGAGGCCGACGCGGTGGCCGCGCCGCTGGCCGGGATGGTCGACGCCGAGGCGGTCGCGACACTGCGGCTGCGCACGGGTGAGCTGCGGGTGCTGGCGGGGGAGGCCTGACATGACGGACGACGCGACGGACACGACGGACGGGCGGACCCGGGCCGCGCACGCCGCCCGTGACGACGCAGGGAGCCCCGAGGCCGCGCGCCTGCGCGAGCTGCACGACCTCGTCGACCACCTCGCCCCGCGCCTGCCGGTCGAGGTCCTGACGAGCGCCCGCGAGACGCTCGACGTGCTGGGCTCCCGCATCGACCGCGGCATCGAGCACACGGTCGTCGCGCTCGTCGGCGGTACCGGATCGGGCAAGTCCTCGCTCTTCAACGCGATCTCGGGCCTCGACGTCGCCGACGTCGGAGCGCGCCGCCCGACCACCGCGGTCCCGACCGGAGCGGTGTGGGGGTCGCGGGCGAGCACGCTGCTGGACCACCTCGAGGTGCCGACCGACCGTCGCTACCGCGGGGAGCAGGCGCTCGCGGGACCCGTGCCCGGCTCGCTCGACGGTGTCGTGCTGCTCGACGTGCCCGACCACGACTCGATCGCGCAGGGTCACCGGCGGCACGTCGACCGCCTCGTCCCGCTGGTCGACCTCCTCGTGTGGGTCTTGGACCCTCAGAAGTACGCCGATCAGCGCCTGCACGGCGACTACCTCGCGGCGCTCGCCGGGCGGCAGGAGGCGATGGTCGTCGTCCTCAACCAGGTCGACACGCTCACGGAGTCCGGGCGCGACCAGCTGCGCCTCGACATCGCCCGTCTCCTCGTGGGCGAGGGTCTCGGCGAGGTGGAGATCCTGCTCGTCTCGGCCCGGACCGGCGAGGGAGTGCCCACGCTGCGCGAGACGCTGCGCCGGACGGGGGAGCGCAGCTCCGCGGGTCGGGTCGCGGTGCGGGCGCAGCTGGTCTCCCTCACGCAGGACCTCGCCGCGGCGATCGGCACGGGTGCGGTGCCCGACGTCGAGGACGCGGCCGCCGTGGGGCGGCTGGCCGACGTGCTCGGTACGGAGGCCGTCGCGGACGCGCTCGCCGCCGCCCACCGCGGCGAGGGCGGGGCGGTCACCGGCGTGCGCACCCCGTCGCGGGCCCGGGTCGACGCCGTCCGCTCGGCGTGGGTGGAGGAGCTGACCGCCGGCCTCCCCGCGGCCTGGCGCTCGGCGGTCGACGCCGCCGTGCCCGGCGCGGGCGCGATCTCCGGCGACGCGGTCGCAGCACTCGCGGAGATCGCCGCCGCACCGCCGCCGACGCCCGGGCTGCTGGCCCGGCTGCGGCGGGGTCGCCTCGAGCGCGCGGGCGACGAGGCCGCTGCGGCCTACCGCACGGCGGCGACGGCGGCGCTGGCGCCCGTCGTGGCGCGGACGCTCGCCCCGGCGCGGGCCGAGCTGGCAGCCCTGGCCTCGGCGCGGGCGACGCTGGGCGCCGACACCCGCTGAGCCGGCTCTCCCGGTAGGGCCGGCGCGGCGGGGGAGTGTCCCCAGCACGGCCGCGCGTCGTGGCACCGCACAGCGCCTCCCGGCGGGCTCCTCGACGTCCGGATGCGCGCGCATCCTCTCCTCACCAGCACCGTCAGGAGAAGGAGAGACCATGAACGACACGACCATCACGATCCGCGGGCACGCGGGGTCGGTGCCCGAGCTGCGCAAGTCCGCCAGCGGCACCGTCTGGACGAGCTTCCGGCTGGCGAGCACGTCGCGCAAGAGGTCGCCCGACGGCGGCTGGGAGGACAAGGCCACCCTCTGGGTGAGCGTCACCGTCTTCCGCCAGCTCGCCGAGCGCGTCGCCGCCGTCGTGCGCAAGGGGACGCCGCTGACGATCGTGGGCGACCTCTCGCACGAGGAGTGGGTGACGCAGGACGGTCAGCCGCGCAGCGGACCCGCCGTCATCGCCCGCAGCGTCGCGATCGACCTCACGAGCGGCTCGCTCGTGTGGAACCGGACGGCGCCGTCGGGCGCCGGCGGCGAGGAGAGCGGTGACGGGAGCCACGGCAACGTCCCCGACCTGACCGGCTTCGAGGTGCTGGCGGACGAGGGCACCCCCGAGCCGGCGATGGCGGGGGCGTCGGCCTCGGGCACCGCCGCCGGTGAGGAGGGCGACGGCGACGGACCGCCGTTCTGACCGGGCCGGCGGGGCCGGCGGTCGCCACCCCCGCGCCGTCGGCCCCGCCCGCTGCTCGCGCTCGCTCCTCGTACCCACCGCTCGCGCCCGCCGTCAGCCCGCCCGCGTAGGCTTGTCCCAGACCATCCACCCCGAGAGGCTCTGAGGGAGAACTGTGGCGGAGTACATCTACTCGATGGTGCGCGCACGCAAGGCGCACGGTGACAAGGTCATCCTCGATGACGTCACGATGTCGTTCCTGCCGGGCGCCAAGATCGGCGTCGTCGGCCCGAACGGCGCCGGGAAGTCGACCATCCTGAAGATCATGGCCGGCCTCGAGCAGGCCTCCAACGGCGAGGCGCGGCTCACCCCCGGCTACACGGTCGGCATCCTGCTGCAGGAGCCGCCGCTGAACGAGGACAAGACGGTCCTGGGCAACGTCCAGGAGGCCGTGGGCGACCTGCTGGCGAAGAAGGCCCGCTTCGAGGCCATCGCCGAGGAGTTCGCCGACCCGGACGCCGACTACGAGGCGCTCACCGACGAGATGGGCAAGCTCCAGGAGGAGATCGACGCCGCCGACGGCTGGGACGTCGACGCCCGCCTCGAGCAGGCGATGGACGCGCTGCGCTGCCCGCCGCCGGACGCCGACGTGTCGGTCCTCTCAGGTGGTGAGCGCCGCCGCGTCGCGCTGTGCAAGCTGCTGCTGGAGGCACCCGACCTGCTCCTGCTCGACGAGCCCACCAACCACCTGGACGCCGAGAGCGTGCAGTGGCTCGAGCAGCACCTCGCGCGCTACGCCGGCGCCGTCCTGGCCGTCACGCACGACCGGTACTTCCTCGACAACGTCGCGCAGTGGATCGCCGAGGTCGACCGCGGTCGCCTCTACCCCTACGAGGGCAACTACTCCACCTACCTGGAGAAGAAGGCCGCGCGTCTCGAGGTCCAGGGCAAGAAGGACGCCAAGCTCGCCAAGCGCCTCGCCTCGGAGCTGGAGTGGGTGCGCTCCAACGCCAAGGGCCGCCAGGCCAAGAGCAAGGCGCGTCTGGCCCGGTACGAGGAGATGGCGGCCGAGGCCGACCGTACGCGCAAGCTCGACTTCGAGGAGATCCAGATCCCGCCCGGCCCGCGCCTGGGCTCGGTCGTGATCGACGCGACGAAGCTGAAGAAGGGCTTCGACGAGCGCGTGCTCATCGACGGCCTCAGCTTCACGCTGCCGCGCAACGGCATCGTCGGCGTCATCGGCCCCAACGGCGTGGGGAAGACCACCCTCTTCAAGACGATCGTGGGCCTCGAGCCGCTCGACGGCGGTGACCTCAAGGTCGGCGAGACCGTCAAGATCTCCTACGTCGACCAGAGCCGTGGCGGCCTCGACCCCAAGAAGACGCTCTGGGAGGTCGTCTCCGACGGGCTCGACTTCATCCAGGTCGGCAACGTCGAGATCCCCTCGCGCGCCTACGTCTCGCAGTTCGGGTTCAAGGGCGCCGACCAGCAGAAGCCCGCCGGCGTCCTCTCGGGCGGTGAGCGCAACCGCCTGAACCTCGCGCTCACGCTCAAGCAGGGCGGCAACCTCCTGCTGCTGGACGAGCCCACCAACGACCTCGACGTCGAGACCCTCGGCTCGCTCGAGAACGCGCTGCTCGACTTCCCCGGCTGCGCCGTGGTCGTCTCGCACGACCGGTGGTTCCTCGACCGCGTGGCCACGCACATCCTGGCCTACGAGGGCACCGAGGAGAACCCGTCGAGCTGGCACTGGTTCGAGGGCAACTTCGCCTCCTACGAGGAGAACAAGATCGAGCGCCTCGGTCCCGAGGCGGCGCGCCCGCACCGCGTCACCTACCGCAAGCTCACGCGCGACTGACCGCTCGCACCCCGCACGACGATCCAGGGCCCCGTCCCGCCGGTACCGGCGCGGCGGGGCCCTCGTGCGTGAGCAAGGACGCACCGGCCCGGGCGTGCCGCACCCGCGCCTGCCGCAGCCACGGGGCAGGATGAGCGCATGACCACGCCCGCGGGCGCCGAGGGCGGCGCCACCACCGCCCGCGCGGACCTGGTGAGCGGCCTCGACGTCGTCCGCGGCCGGCTGGCGGCGACCACGCTCCCGCTCGCGGGAGCCGGGGTCGAGCTGGCTCGCGCCCGCCGCCGCGCCCTGCTGGACCAGCTCGACGACTACCTGCTGCCCCGCCTGCGGACCGTCGGTGCGCCGCTGCTGGTCGTCGTCGGCGGATCCACCGGTGCGGGCAAGTCGACGCTGGTCAACTCCCTCCTCGGGGCGTCCCTCACCAGGCCGGGCGTGCTGCGCCCGACGACGCGCTCCCCGGTCCTCGTCCACCACCCGGCCGATGCGCCGTGGTTCGCGGGCGACCGCATCCTGCCCACGCTCCGGCGCGAGGACGGAGCGGCAGTCTCGGACACGGCTCGCACCGCCGCCGACCGCCAGGAGACCACCACCGTCCGCGCCCTGCGCCTCTCCCCCTTCCCCGGCATCCCCGCGGGCCTCGCGCTCCTGGACGCACCCGACATCGACTCGCTCGAGACCGCCAACCGCGACCTTGCCGCGCAGCTGCTCGCCGCCGCCGACCTCTGGCTCTTCGTCACCACCGCCGCGCGCTACGCGGACGCCGTCCCGTGGGACCTGCTGGGCCGCGCGGCCGAGCGCCGGGCGCAGATCGCGCTCGTCCTGGACCGGGTCGAGGAGGGGGACGAGGAGGTCGTCGTCGACCTGTCCCGCCTGATGGCGGCCCACGGCCTGGCCGGCGCCCCGCTCTTCGTCGTGGCCGAGGCGCCGCAGGACGAGAACGGCCTGCTGCCCGCGGCCGCGGTGGCCGACGTCGCCGCCTGGCTCTCCGACCTCGGCGGGGACGCGCGTGCCCGTGGCGAGATCGCTCTGGCCACGCGCGACGGCGTCGTCGCCGCGGTCGTGGCCGGCGTGCGCGAGACCGCGGACGCGGCCGAGGCGCAGGCCGCGGCCGCCGCCCGGCTGGTGCGCGCCGTCGAGGTCAGCGAGGCCGAGGCGCGCGCGGCGCTGACCGAGGCGACCTCCGACGGCGCGATGCTGCGCGGCGAGGTCCTCGCGCGCTGGCAGGACCTCGTTGGCACGAGCGACGTCATGCGCTCGGTCGAACGCGGGGTGAGCCGGGTGCGCGACGCCGTCGGTGCCCTCGTGCGCGGCCGCCGCGTCGCGCCCGAGACCGTCGAGGTCGCGATCGCGCAGGGGCTCGCGGCGGTGACGCTCGACGCCGTCGAGACCGCGCGCGAGCGGACGCGCGCGCTCTGGCTCGCCGAGCCGGCGGGCGCGGAGCTCGTGCGAGGGGACGGCACGACAGCCGCCCTGGGCACCGCCACGACCGAGCTGCGCGCGAGCATCGCCGCGCAGATCCGCGGCTGGCAGGACGACGTGCTCGCCCTCGTGCGGGAGCAGGGTCAGGACCGGCGCGGTCTGGCGCGGGCGCTGTCCTTCGGGGTCAACGGGCTCGGGGTCGCCGTGATGGTGGTCGTCTTCGCCGGTACGGGCGGGCTCAGCGGCGCCGAGATCGGCATCGCGGGCGGCACCGCCGTCCTGGCCCAGAAGGTGCTGGAGGCCGCGTTCGGCGACGACGCCGTGCGCCGCCTCAGCCGCGAGGCCGCGACGCTGCTGGACGAGCGCCTCGGGCGCGTCGTCGCGGCCGAGAGCGCCCTCGCGCTCACCCGGGTGGCGGCGCTCGGTGTCGCGCCGCAGGACGGTGCCGCGCTGCGGGCCGCGGCCGACGCGGTCGAGCGGGCCGCCGCCAGCGAGCGCGCGGACCGCCAGGTTCCGGGTGAGGACACCGACCCCCACCAGGTGAGCGCCGCCCCGCCGCGGCTGCGCGGTGCCGAGCTCGCCGGGCGCGTCACGGGCTCGGGCGAGCAGGTGCACCTCTCGCCCTACCTGCGGGCGGCGGGGGCCGACGGGGCCGGCCAGGCCGGCGCGGGCGAGCCGGCCGGAGCCACCGGGGCGGAGGGCGACGGCGGTGAGCGCCGCTCGTTCTGGCGTCGCGTCCTGCGGCGCGGGGGCACCTCGTGAGGGCCCGCGGGGCCTCGCGGGCCACCGGGCGGCGCGGCCCGGATCTCGCCACCCGGACGGCCGCGCTGCGCGAGGTGTGCGACCTCGGGAGCGGCCGGCTGCCGCACGACGTGCTGGCGCAGGCGCGCACCGCGCTCGAGCAGGTCGAGCAGCGCTCGGCCCTTTCGGCCGAGCACACGCTCGTCGCGCTCGCGGGCGCGACCGGGACCGGGAAGTCCTCGCTCCTGAACGCGCTGGCGGGCCAGGAGGTTGCCCGCACCTCCCGGCAGCGCCCGACGACGTCGCTCGCCCTGGGCGTCGTCGCGGAGTCGCCCGGGCGCCGCGCCGGGTCGACCGCCCTGCTGGACTGGCTCGGCGTGCCGCGGCGGCACGACGTCGCTCCCGACGACGAGCGGCCCGACGGCGTGATCCTCCTCGACCTGCCGGACCACGACTCCGTCGTCGTCGAGCACCGCGTCCGCGCCGACCACGTGACCCAGCGCGCCGACCTGCTCGTGTGGGTGACGAACCCGCAGAAGTACGCCGACGCCGTGCTCCACCACGACTACCTCGCGCCGCTCGCCGGGCAGGGTGGCGTCGTCGTCGTGCTCAACCAGGTCGACCGACTCTCGCCCGCCGACGCCGAGGCGTGCCGCGCCGACCTCGCGCGCCTCGTGGCCCGCGCGGGCATCGACGCGCCCGTGCTGGCCACGTCGGCGACCACCGGGGCGGGGCTCGCGGAGCTGCGCCGCCACCTGCACGCCGCCGTGTCGCGGCGCACCGCCGTCGTCGCCCGCTCGAGCGCCCGGCTGGCCGCCGCCGCCACCGCGGTCCTGGACGCGCTGGGCGGGCAGGGGACGGCGTCGTACGCGCGCGCCCACGACCGCGCGCGGGCCGAGCTCACCGCCAGGCTGGAGCAGGCGGCCGGCGTCCCGCTCGTGGTCGACGCCGTGCGCGGGTCCGCGGTGCGCGACGCCGTGCGCCACACCGGCTGGCCGCCCACGCGCTGGCTCGGCCGGTGGCGGCGCGACCCGCTGCGGACGCTGGGTCTGCGCGGCCCCGCCCGTCGATCGGCAGCGACGTCGGGCGACTCGACCGTCACCGACACCGGCGACCTCGTGCGCTCCTCGCTCCCCGCGCCGTCACCCGCGCTGCGCTCGGCCGCCACCAGCGCCGTGCGCACCTACGTCGACGCGGCGGGGGTGTCCCTGCCCCCGGTCTGGCGCGAGCGCGTCCGCGCCGAGGTCCTCGCGCGCACGGAGCACGTCGGCGACGACCTCGACGTCGTGCTGACCCGCACCTCGCTCGGGGCCGTGGCCCCGGCCCGGTGGTGGCGGGCCGTCGGTGCGTGGCAGTGGCTGCTCGCGGGGGCGCTCGCCGTCGGACTGCTGTGGCTCGGCGCGCTCGCGGTGATTGGCTACCTCCAGCTGCCGCCCTGGCCGACCCCGGTCGCGACGCTCGGCGGTCGGGACCTGCCGTGGCCCACGCTCCTGGCGGTGGGCGGCGCCGTCGCCGGACTCCTCACCGCGCTGCTGGCGCGCTGGGCGGCCGGGGCCGGAGCGGCCAGGCGCGCCCGCCGGACCCGGCAGCGGCTGCGTCGCGCGGTCGACGGCGTCGCGCACGACCTCGTGGTTGCGGCCGTGCGCACGGAGATCCAGGCCGCCGGCGCGATCCGCGCCGCCGCCGCGCAGGCCGCCGCGTGAGCGTCGGCGCGCCGGCCGGCGGCGAGGTGCGGCTGCGCATCCCCGTCGCGGTGCGCTGGGGCGACCTGGACGCCTACGGCCACGTCAACAACGCCGACGCCTTCCGGCTGCTCGAGGAGGCGCGCATCGAGGCGTTCTGGGCGCACGAGGGACGCCAGGACCCGTGGCCGACGGCGCTGGCCGCGATGGGGCCCGGCGCCCCGATCCAGACCCTCGTGGCGCGTCAGGAGATGGAGTACTCCCGGCCGATGCCGCACGCGCGCGCCGGACTTCTCGTCCAGCTGTGGATCGGGAGGCTCGGCGGCTCCAGCATCGAGGTGTGCTACTCGATCCACGACCTCGTACCGGGGCTCGCGCGCACGGGGCCGCCGCTGACCAGTCCGGCCTACGCCGTCGCGGCGACCACCCTCGTGATGGTGGACGCCGCGACCGGCGCGCCGATCCGGCTGCGCCCGGAGCACCGCGCTGCGCTCGCACCGTTCACCGGCACGCCGGTCGCCTTCCGGCACCGCCGGTAGCGGTCAGTCGCTTGCGGTGTCGGCCTGCTCGGCCTTTTCTGAGCCCACGGCCTGCTCCTGCCGCAGCGCCTCGGCGGCCTCGCCGATCCCGGCGATCATCTGGCTGAACACGAGCGGGTGGAACGGCATGAGGGAGTACCAGTAGGCCTGCCCGGCGAGCCCGCGCGGGGTGAAGCGCGCGTGCTGCGTGATCCGGGTGCCGCCGTCGCGGGCCTCGAGCCGAAACTCGAGCCACGCCTCGCCCGGCAGCCGCATCTCGGCGCGCAGCCGCAGCATCCTCCCGGGTTCGACGTCCTCCACGCGCCAGACGTCCACGACGTCGTCGAGCACCAGGTGCTTGCTCGAGCGGCGGCCGCGGCGGTGGCCGGGACCGCCCACGAGCCGGTCGAGCACGCCACGCACGCGCCAGGCCAGCGGCCACGAGTACCAGCCCTGCTCGCCACCGATCGCCTGCAGCACGTCGAAGACCTCCTCGGGTGAGGCGTCGACGTCGAGCGTGCGCACGTCCTCGAGCTCCGACCCGCCGGCCCAGTCCGGGTCGCTGTCCTGACCCTTGCTGGGGTCGCGGCGGCGCGCGTCGGACCAGCGCGTCTGCACGTCGTCGCCCTGGATCTTCTCCAGCGCGAGCTCGACGGCGCGGTCGAACCCGATGAGGCCGCCGTCCGGGTCGGGCACGTACTGCGCGATGTCGTGCTCGTGCGCCACCACCTCGTGCACGAGCGAGCCCACGAGCGGCTTCGCGATCTCCGAGGGCACGGGGGTGACGACGCCGACCCAGTGGCTGGAGAGCCCGGGCGTGAGGAGCGGGACGGGCACGATGGTGCGGCGGGGGAGGCCGGCGGCGCGGGCGTAGCGCTGGATCATCTGGCGATAGGTGAGGACCTCGGGACCGCCGATGTCGAACGTCCGGTTGACGTCGCCCGGGATGTCGGCGGCGCCGACCAGGTAGCGCAGCACGTCCCGGATCGCGATCGGCTGGATGCGGGTGTCGACCCAGCGCGGCGCGATCATCGCGGGCAGCCGCTCGGTGAGGTAGCGCATCATCTCGAACGAGGCCGACCCCGAGCCGAGGATGACGGCGGCCTGGAGCGCCGCCGTCGGCACGCCGGAGGCGAGCAGGATGTCGCCGATCTCGCGGCGGGACTCGAGGTGGATCGAGAGCTCGCCGGGGGAGCGTCGGGGTGCATGCCGCCCAGGTACACGATCCGCGACACGCCGGCCTCGCGCGCGGCCTGCGCGAACGTCAGCGCGGTGCGGCGGTCGCGCGCGGCGAAGGTGTCGTCGGCCGAGAGCGAGTGCACGAGGTAGTAGGCGACGTCGACACCCTCGAGGGCCTCGCGGATGGCGGTCGGGTCGGTGAGGTCGGCCTCGGTCACGTCGATGTCCCCGCGCCACGGTCGGTCCCGGAGCCGGCCGGGGTTGCGGGCGATGCCGCGGACGCGGAACCCCGCGCGGAGGAGCTCGGGGACCAGCCGGCCGCCGACGTACCCGGTGACCCCGGTCACCGCTGCCACTCGCTCGTTCGTCATTCCTCCAGTCTGCGGCGGGAGGCGCGAAAAGCGGTCGAGCAGTCCTGCGACGTCAGACCGTCCGGTCGGTCTCGCGATCCCGCACGCGCACCATGCCCTCCTGCGCGATGCTCGCCACGAGGTGCCCGGCCGTGTCGTAGACCCGGGCGGTGCCGAGGCCGCGCCCGCCCTGGGCCGCGGGGGAGTCCTGCACGTACAGGAGCCACTGCGTCACGTCGACGTCGCGGTGCCACCAGGTCGCGTGGTCCAGGCTCGCGACGCTGAGGCCGGGGCTCGACCACGAGACGTCGTGCCGGCGCAGCACCGGTTCCAGCATCGCCTGGTCGCACGCGTACACGAGCAGCGCGGCGCGCAGGTTGCGGTCGCTCACGGCGTCGCCCGTGAGCTCGCCGTGCGCGCGGATCCACATCGCCTGGTGCGGGCGAGGCTCGGGGTCGGGAGTCAGGAACAGCTGCGGCTCCACGTGGCGCACGTCGAAGGCCGTGCGCGGGGCGAGGTAGCGCCGCGCGATCGCGTCGGAGGACCGGAACAGCGCGTCCGAGCTCGGCAGGCATTCGGGACCGGGCACGTCGGGCGGCGCGGCGACGGCGTGGGTCACGCCGTCCTGCTCGGTCTGGAACGAGGCGATGAGCGACAGGATCGGCACGCCGTCCTGCAGCGCGTGCGTGCGCCGGGCGGAGAAGGACCCGCCGTCGCGCAGCTCCTCCACCGCGAACGTCAGCGGCGACTCGATGCGCCCCGGCCGCAGGAAGTACCCGTGCGCCGAGTGCACGAACCGGTCCGGGGCGACCGTCCGCCCGGCCGCGACGATCGCCTGCCCGAAGACCTGGCCGCCGTAGATCCGGTGGTTGGCGTGGGGGAGCGTGTCACCGGCGAACGTCGTGGCGTCGGTCCGGTGCAGGTCGAAGGATCGCACGACGGCGGCGAACACCTCCTCGCCGCTCGGCACGGGTCCCTCTCCCGAGGCTGCGGCGGCGACGGCCTCGACCGGGTCGAGCGCGGTCACAGGAGCCGCCGCCCCTCGGCCTGCGGCGGGGCGGGTGGGGCCTGCGGGGGTGGGACGGACGGTGCCGCACCGCCACCACCACGGGCGCCGCCGGCGCCACTCTCGGAGGCGTTCACCATCGCGTGGGCGGCGCGCTCGAGGTAGTCCCACAGCGTCGCCTCGTGCAGCGGCGGCAGCTCGAGGGAGAGCAGCGCGCTGCGCATGTGCTCGAGCCAGCGGTCGCGCGCCGCGGGCGTGACGGCGAACGGGGCGTGGCGCATCCGCAGCCGGGGGTGCCCACGCTGCGCGGAGTACGTGCCGGGACCGCCCCAGTACTGCACCAGGAAGAGCTCGAGCCGCTCCTGGGCGCCGTCGAGATCGTCCGGCGGGTACATCGGGGCGAGCAGGTCGTCGGTGCGCACACCCTCGTAGAACCGGGCCGTCAGCAGCGCGAACGTCTCGCGACCGCCCACCTCGTCGTAGAACGTCGCGGCGGGCCGGGGGAAGGCGGGGCGGGACTCACTCACCCCTCGATGGTAGGGGGGCCGCGTGGGCTGCACCGGTCGCACCGGCCGCCGTCGGGCGCTCTCGCGGAGTTCCGGCTCAGCGTCACCTGTGCATCGGCGCACCGTCGCCCGAGCATCCGCTGAGCATCGCCCCGGTGGCCGGTTCCCGGGTGGGTGGGCCCGCCACCCCCGGGTAGGCTGATCCGGTCACGGTGGGCGCGAGCACGCGAAGCCGTGGGACGACTCGATCAACTGGAGGCACTCATGTCCAAGGAGCTGGATTTCCTGGCGGATCTCGGCGGTGCCGCGAACGTCCTCGAGGTGGAGCCCTGCATCACGCGGCTGCGCGTCGAGGTCGCCGACCCCGCACTGGTGGACGACGCGGCCCTGAAGAGCCACGGCGCGTTCGGCGTCGTGCGCTCGGGTCACGTGGTCCAGGTCGTGGTGGGCCCCGAGGCGGACGACCTCGCGGCCAGGCTCGACCAGGTGCGCTGACCGCACCCACCCGCAGCAGCACGCGAACGGCGCCGCCCCTCCCGGGGCGGCGCCGTTCGTCGTCGGTGCGGTCGAGGTCGGTCTCAGGCGAGGGTGATGCCCCGCGTCGCGAACTCGTCGTGGAGGCGACGGCGCAGCACGGAGGCGACGCGCTGGTTCTCGCCCGGCTGCGACTCGACCCGCACCTGCAGCACGGCGGAGGCGGCACCGATGTCGCTGACGCGCACGGTCGGCTCGCGGTCGGTCAGCACGAGCTCGCGCAGCCCGGGGTCGGACACGGCCTCGGTCACGAGCCCCTCGACGAGGTCGCGCGTCTGCGTGAGGTCCACCGCGGGGTCGAAGGCGATGTCGACGACGGCGAGGGACCACCCCTGCGACTCGTTCGCGACCCGCAGGATCTGGCCGTTGCGCACGTACCAGAGCCGGCCGTCGTCGTCCCGGATCGTGGTGACCCGGAGGCCGACCTCCTCCACGGTGCCGGCGGCCAGCGTGCTGCCGAGCGCGCCGAGCTCGACGCGGTCGCCGACGTTGCACTGGTTCTCCACCAGCATGAACAGGCCGGCGAGCAGGTCGGAGACGACCGACTGGGCACCGAAGGCGAGCGCGACGCCGATGACGCCGGCCGAGGCGATGAGCGGCGCGATGTCCACACCGAACGCCGACAGCACCATCGAGAACACGATGATGCTCACGACCACGGTGATCGTGGAGGCCAGGAGCTGGTGCAGCGTCCTGAGCCGGCGGACGCGGGCGTGGTCGATCGGGACCGATCCGAGGCTGACGGTGAACCGACCGGTCTTGTTCACCTTCGCGCGCGGGGTCCGGCTCAGGCGACCGACCACACGGCCCAGCACCCAGCGGGCGATGATCACCAGCACGATCCCGATGGCGATGATGATGGCGGAGCGGATGGCGGCTTCCTGGGCGTTCTCGAATGTCACCGATCCAGCCTAGGTCGACGCGCTGAGTGATTGCTGGGCGCTGGTCTGGCAGGATCGATCGGGCCATCCGGGCGCAGGAGAGGACACGCATGACCAGCGACGACACCCAGCACGAGGATCCGCCGTCGGCGTCGCTCCTCGCCCTCGCCGACGCGCACGGGATCGCGACCAGCTACCACTCCTTCTTCGGCGACCTCGTGACCCCGCCGGCCGCGACGCTGCGCGCCGTGCTCGGGGCGATGGGGGTCGCCACGTTCACCCCCGCCCAGGTGGAGGCCTCGCTCGAGGAGACGCGGACGTCGCCGTGGCGCGACCTCGTGCCGCCGTCGCTGATCCTGCGCGAGGGTGAGGAGCGCGAGGTGCCCGTGCACGTCGCGGACGGGCACGACGCCGTGCTCGTGCTCCACCTCGAGGACGGGTCCACCCGCGACGTCGCGCTGGCGGGCGACGAGCCCGAGAGCCGCGACGTCGACGGCGTCGCCCACTGGCGCCTGCGCGCCACGCTCCCGGCCGACCTCCCGCTCGGCTGGCACGAGCTGCGCGCGACGCAGCGGGCGCGCTCGGGCGAGGGCGCACAGGCCCGTGAGGCCCGCACCATCCTGGCGATCACCCCGGACAGCCTCGCGGTCCCCGGCCTGCGCGAGGCGTACGGCGAACGCGCGTGGGGTCTCATGGCCCAGCTCTACTCGGTGCGCTCGCGCGCCTCCTGGGGCATCGGCGACTTCGCGGACCTGGGCGACCTGGCGGACATCGCGGGCAGCCGCGGCGCCGACTTCCTCCTCATCAACCCGATCCACGCCGCCGAGGTCACCGGCCGCATCGAGCCCAGCCCCTACCTCCCCGCGACGCGCCGCTACGTCTCCCCGCTGTACATCCGCCCCGAGGACGTGCGCGAGGCCGCCTACCTCCCGAGCGCGCAGCGCGCCCTGCTCGAGTGGGGCCTCGAGGGCGTCAGCGCCTCCAACACCGACCCCTCCCGCATCGACCGCGACGCCGCGTGGGAGGCGAAGAAGGCCGCGCTGGAGGTCCTGTTCCGCGCCCCGCGCTCGGCCGGTCGCCAGCGCGCCTACGAGTCCTTCGTCCGAGGCGAGGGCCGGGCGCTCGCGGACTTCGCGCTCTGGTGCGCGCTCGAGGAGCACTACGACGGCGGTCCCCGCCCCGCGGAGGTCGACGACGTCGGGAGCGCCCAGGTCGCGCAGCTGCGCACCGAGCTCGCCGAGCGCGTCGAGTTCTACTCGTGGCTGCAGTGGGTGGCCGACGAGCAGCTCGGGGCCGCGCAGGAGGCCGGCCACCGCGCCGGGATGCGCATCGGCGTGATGCACGACCTCGCCGTCGGCGTGCACCCCAGCGGCGCCGACTCCTGGTCGATGCGCCGGATGTTCGCGCCCGGGATGTCCGTCGGCGCGCCGCCGGACATGTACAACCAGCAGGGTCAGGACTGGTCGCAGCCGCCGTGGCGGCCCGACGCGCTGGTGCGCTCGGGCTACGCGCCGCTGCGGGACATGATCCGCGGTCTGCTGCGCCACGCCGGAGCCCTGCGGATCGACCACATCATCGGGTTCTTCCGCCTCTGGTGGATCCCGTCCGGGAAGGGCGCGGGCGAGGGCACCTACGTCCGCTACGACCACGAGGCGATGATCGGGGTGCTGGCGCTCGAGGCGCAGCGGGCCGGCGCCGTCGTCATCGGCGAGGACCTCGGAAACGTCGAGCCGTGGGTGCGCGACTACCTCTCCTCGCGCGGTGTGCTCGGCACGTCGGTCCTGTGGTTCGAGTACGACGGCGACCGCCCCACCCCGCCCGAGCACTACCGCCGGCTGCTGCTGGCCACCGTCAACACCCACGACCTGCCGCCGACGGCCGGCTACCTCGCCGGCAAGCACGTCGACCTGCGCGACCGGCTGAACCTGCTGACCGAACCGGTCGAGCAGGTGCGCGCGGCGGCCGACGCCGAGCGCGAGACGATGCTGGGGCTCCTGCGCGAGCGCGGGCTCATCGGTCAGCACCCCACCGAGCGGGAGACCGTCGAGGCTCTGCACCGCTACCTCGCGGCGTCGGACTCCGTGCTGCTCGGTGTCGCGCTCGTCGACGCCGTGGGCGAGAGCCGCGCGCAGAACCAGCCGGGGACCAACACCGAGTACCCCAACTGGCAGATCCCGCTCGCGGACTCGGCCGGGAACGCGGTGCTGCTGGAGGACCTGGCGCAGGTGAGCCGGTTCGCCTCGCTCACCTCCGCCGTCGACGACGAGCTGCGCCGCCGCGCCGACGAGCGGGGCTGACCCACCCGCAACGCCTCGTGGGGAGGTCCCGCAGGCCTGAGCCTGCGGAACCTCCCCACGAGCACGTCCGGGGGCGGGCCTCAGCCCACTCAGGCCTGCTGGCGGTCGACCGCCTGCACGGCGAGCGCGCGCCGCACGCCGTCGGCCGCCTCGACCACGAGGCGGCGCAGCGCCGGCGTGCGCTCCCCGAGCTGCGCGAGCCACGTGTCGGTCAGGCCCGGGACGTCGACCCCGAACGAGTCGTCGAGGTCGGCGAGCCAGGACGGGTACAGCCACGTGACGACGTTCTGCGCCATCTCGTTGGTGCGCTCGGCCCAGACCGTCTCCAGCGCCGCGAAGTAGCGCTCGACGAACGGCACCGTCAGCGTCCGGTCGTGCGTCCGGGCGAACCCGAGCACGGTGGCCATCTGCAGCGCGTTCGGCAGCTCGTCGGCAGCCACGACGCGTGCCCAGACCGCCTCCTTCGCCTCGGGCGTGGCGATCGCGGCGCGCGCACCGGCGGCGGCCCGCTCGCCGCTCGCCGTCGCGTCCCGCTCCAGCTCGGCCGCGATCTCGTCCTCGCCCGCGGCGCCGCCGGCGACGAGCGCGGTCAGCAGCTCCCAGCGCAGGTCGACGTCGATCGCGAGCCCCGCGACCTCGAGCGAGCCGTCGCGCAGCGCGGCCAGGCGGTCCAGCTGCTGCGCCGTGCGGGCCCGGAGTGCGTACGCCTTGGCGAACTGCAGCTGCGCGTCGGAGCCGGGGGCCGCCGCCGTCGTGAGCTCCCACAGGCGGTCCGCCGCGCGCTCGCCGACCTCGCCGCGCACGCGCGGGTCGACGAACTCGCCGATCGCCTGGTTCAGCTGGCGCAGCAGCACCATCACCACGGTCGAGTCGGTCTCGGCGTCGATGTTGCCCAGGACCAGGTCGACGAAGCGGCGCGCCGGCCACTCGCCGTCGCGCGTCATGTCCCACGCGGCGCCCCACACGAGCGTGCGGGGGAGGGAGTCGGTGAAGCCGCGCAGCGAGGACAGGGCCGCGGCGAGCGAGGCGTCGTCGAGCCGGATCTTCGCGTAGGCGAGGTCGCCGTCGTTGACCAGGAGCAGGTCGGGCGCCACCTCGCCGTCCCAGGCGGTGACGGGCGTGCGCGCGCCGTCGACGTCGAGCTCGAGGTGCAGCCGACGCACGAGCGCCCCGGCGCCGTCGACGTCGTAGCCCCCGATCGCGAGCCGGTGCGGGCGCAGCGTCGGCCAGTCCTGCGGTGCCTCCTGCGTGATCGCGAGCGAGGAGATGCGGCGCACGCCGTCCTCACCCGTGGTCGTCCCGAGCTCGGGCCGCAGCAGCGTGACGCCGGCCTTCTCCAGCCACACGCCGCTCCACCCCGACAGGTCGCGGCCCGAGGTGCGCTCGAGCTCGCGCAGCAGGTCGGGCAGCTCGGTGTTGCCGTGAGCGTGCGCCTTGAAGTACGCGGCGACGCCGGTCATGAACTCCTCCGCACCGACCCACGCCACGAGCTGGCGCAGCACCGAGGCGCCCTTGGCGTAGGTGATGCCGTCGAAGTTGACCTCGACGTCCTCGAGGTCGGAGATCTCGGCGACGATCGGGTGGGTCGAGGGCAGCTGGTCCTGCTTGTAGGCCCACGACTTCTCCAGGGAGGCGAACGTGGTCCAGGCGTTGGTCCAGCGCGTCGCCTCGGCCGTCGCGAGCGTGGAGGCGTACTCGGCGAACGACTCGTTCAGCCACAGGTCGTTCCACCACTTCATCGTGACGAGGTCGCCGAACCACATGTGCGCGAGCTCGTGCAGGATCGTGACGGCGCGCCGCTCGATCATCGCGTCGGTCACCTTGGAGCGGAAGACGTAGTTCTCCAGGAACGTGACGGCGCCCGCGTTCTCCATCGCACCCGCGTTGAACTCCGGCACGAAGATCTGGTCGTACTTCGCGTAGGGGTAGGGGTAGTCGAACTGCTCCTCGTAGAACGCGAAGCCGCGGCGCGTGACGTCGAGGATCTCGGCGACGTCCAGGTGCTCCGCGAGGCTGGCGCGGCAGTAGACGCCGAGCGGGATGGTGCGGCCGTCGCTGCTGACGAGCTCGCCGTCGCCGCCGGTGTAGGGGCCGGCGATGATCGCGGTGACGTAGCAGGGGAGCACGACCGTGGGCTCGAAGGTCCAGGTGGCGGTGTCGTCACCGGCCGCGACGGGCTCCGGCGTCGGGGAGTTGGAGATGACGCGCCAGTGCGACGGCGCGGTCACCGTGAAGGCGAAGGTCGCCTTGAGGTCGGGCTGCTCGAAGACCGCGAAGACGCGGCGCGTGTCGGCGACCTCGAACTGCGAGTAGAGGTAGACCTCGCCGTCGACCGGGTCGACGAACCGGTGCAGACCCTCGCCCGTGTGCATGTAGGCGCAGGAGGCCTCGACCACGAGCTCGTTGCTCGCCGCGAGGTCGTCGAGCTGGATGCGGGAGTCGGCGAACACCTGCGCGACGTCGAGGTCGCGCCCGTTCAGCGTCACGCGCTGCACGCTCGGCGCGATGAGGTCGATGAAGGTGCTCGAGCCGGGCTCGGCGTCGAAGCGGGCCAGGGTCCGGGAGCCGAACTCCTTCTCGCCCCGGGTGAGGTCGAGCGCGACCTCGTAGTGGTGCGTGGTGACGACGGCGGCGCGCTGCTGCGCCTCGGCGCGGGTGAGGTTCTCTCCGGGCACGGGTGCTCCTTCGCGGTGGGGCTGGATTCGAGCGTGGCCCGGGTCGCGGGCCGCCGATCATCCTTCCACGCGCGCCCCGGCGAGCCCGGCGAGGAAGTCCGCGACGTCGGCGACCTCCTGGCCGCCGACGCCGTGCGGGAGGCCCGTGTAGGCGCGCCGGGTGAGGGTGGTGTGCTCCGCCATCCAGGCGGCGGTGAGCTCGGTGACGGCGGGTGGGATCACGGCGTCGGCGTCGCCGTGCCCGAGGAACGACGGCGGGGCCGCGGCCGCGAGCGCCGCGTCACCCGGGTGCGGGGTCGGCGAGACGAACCCGGACAGCACCACCAGCGCCGCGAACGCCTGGGGCGAGGTGCGGGCGACCTGCAGCGCGACCGCCCCGCCCTGGCTGAACCCGAGCACGAGGACGCGGCGCCCGCCGGCGTGCTGCGCCAACCACGCGAGCACGGCGTCGGCGGCGGCCTGCACGGCGGCGGGGTCGGGTGCCCCGATCGTGGTGATCGGGAACCACGCCCAGCCGCCGTGGTCCATGGGCAGCGGGGCGCGCAGCGCGGCCGCGTCGCCGGGGTGCCCCAGGTGCTCCAGGAGGGGGACGAGGTCGCCCTCGTGCGCGCCGTAGCCGTGCAGCAGCAGGAGCAGGGGCGCGTCGTCGGCCGTGGTGTCGGCGCCCGGGGCGGCCCCGGGCGAGGGCACGCGGACGGTGGCGGCGTCGTCGATCGCGAGGGTCATGCCCCGACCCTAGGCAGGGTCGGGGGCAGGCGTGAGCGCGACGGTGGAGCCCCACGGGTCGGCCACGCGCAGGGTGCTCCCGTCGTCGGCGACCTCGTGGCCGTGGTGGCGCAGCCGGTCGGCGGCCGCCTCGACGTCCTCCCGCGTCGGCACCGTGATCGTCACCTCGCCGAGCCCGAGGGTCGCGGCGCGGGCCGGGGCGCCGGCCGAGTTCCAGACGTTCATCGCCATGTGGTGGTGGTAGCCGCCGGCGCTGACGAAGAGCGCACCGGGGTAGCGCGTCGTGACCTCGAACCCGAGCGCATCGACGTAGAAGCGCTCCGCCGTCGCCAGGTCGCCGACCTGGAGGTGGATGTGGCCGACGCTCGCCGGCAGCGCCGTGACGTCGGCGACGACCCGCTCCTCGAGGTGCGTGTCCAGGTAGCGCTGCGGATCGAGGTGCTGGGTCGTCATGGCGATCGCGCCGTCCGCCCCGTACCAGCCCTCGCGGGGGCGGTCGCGGTACAGCTCGATGCCGTTGCCCTCGGGGTCGGTGAAGTAGAACGCCTCGCTCACGTGGTGGTCGGAGCTGCCGACGAACCGCGAGCGCGGGTCCTGGGCGGCGGCCAGCACGGTGGCCGCCAGGGTCGCGGGGTCGGGCAGCAGCATCGCTGTGTGGAAGAGGCCGGCCTGCGACCGGCTCGGCGCGGGCAGACCGGGGGTGTGCACCAGCCGGACGACGCCGGACCCACCCCGCCCGAGCACGACCTCGCCGTCGCCCTCGCGCAGCGGCTCGAGCGCCAGCGCCCGCGCGTAGTAGGACGACATCAGGCCCAGGTCGCCCACGTGCAGCGTGAGCGTGTCCATGCGGGTCTCGGGGGCGAGCAGGTCGGCGGCGGTCATCGGGGCTCCTCAGTAGTTGTCGCTGCAACCAAAGTAGTCCGTTACAGTTGTCGGGTCAACCAACGAGGAGGGTCGATGACCACGTCCGCACCCCACTGGCTCAGCCCCGCCGAGCGCAGCGCCTGGCTCCGCCTGCTCGCCGTGGTCGAGCTGCTGCCCGGTGCCCTGGACGGTCAGCTCCGCCGCGACTCCGCCCTCACCCACTTCGAGTACCAGACGATCGCGATGCTCTCGGAGAATCCCGAGCACACGCTGCAGATGTCGGCCCTCGCGGACCGCACCAACGCGACGCTGCCGCGCCTCTCGCACGTCATCACGCGCCTCGCGGGACGCGGCCTGGTCGAGCGGCGCGCCTGCCCCGGGGACGGCCGTGCCACGAACGTGGTGCTGACCGACGCGGGGTGGGACGCCGTCGTGGCCGCGGCCCCCGGACACGTGGCGACGGCGCGTGACGCCGTCGTCGACGCCCTCACCCCCGAGCAGGTGGAGCAGCTGACGGCGATCGGCGACGCCATCCTGCAGCGCCTCGACCCCGACGGGCGGATGACGAGCCTCATCGACTGAGGCGGCCCCCTGCGGGGGTCTCGCGTCGTCAGGGTGGTCAGCGTGGCGCGAGGTGGCGCAGCACCGCCAGGACGCGGCGGTGGTCGCCCGAGTCCGGCGGCAGGTCGAGCTTGGTGAAGATCGCGCCGACGTGCTTCTCCACGGCCCCGTAGCTGAGGACGAGCCGCTCCGCGATCGCCCCGTTGGACCTGCCCTGCGCCATCAGCTCCAGCACCTCGCGCTCGCGCGGCGAGAGCCGCGCGAGACCCGCGTCGGTCGCCGCGGCGCCGAACAGCTGCGCCACCACCTCGGGGTCCAGCACGCTGTGACCGGCCCCCACGCGCTCGACGGCGTCGACGAAGTCGCCCACGTCGGCCACCCGGTCCTTGAGCAGGTACCCCGTGCCGCGCGAGTCGCCGCGCAGGAGCCGGGCGGCGAAGCGCGTCTCCACGTGCTGGGACAGCAGCAGGACCCCGGTTCCCGGGTGCTCGTCGCGCAGCCGCAGCGCGGTGCGCAGTCCCTCGTCGGTGAACGACGGCGGCATCCGGACGTCGAGGACCGCCACCTGCGGGCGCCGCCCCACGTCCAGGGCCGCCACCGCGGCCAGCAGCGACTCGCCGTCGCCCGTGCTCGCCACGACGTCGAGACCGCGGCGGGTCAGGAGGGCCACGAGGCCGTCGCGCAGCAGCACCGAGTCCTCGGCGACGGCGACGCGCAGGCCGGTCGCGGGCGGATCGGGGTCGGCGGCGGGCGTCATCGGGCGGCCGAGATCGGGAGGGTCACGGTGGCCACCGTAGGCCCGCCCGCGGGGCTGACGAGCTCGAGGTGCCCGTCGACCGCGGCGGCCCTCGCGACGATCCCGCGCAGCCCCGTCCCGCCCGTGCCGGCCGGTCGCTCATCCGCCGGGACGATCGCTGCCCCGCCGACGCCGTCGTCGCGGACGGTCAGGACCAGGTGCGCGTCGCCGGACGCGCCGGATCCCGTGCGCCCGTCGTCCGTCACCCGGACCTCGACGACGGCGCGGTTCGCACCGGCGTGCCGGCTCGCGTTGGCCAGCAGCTCGGCCACGGCGTAGTAGGCGATCGCCTCGACCTCGGGGGAGGCGCGGACCTCCGCGTCGACGTCGAGCGCGACGGGGAGCGCGCTGCGCGCGGCGAGCGTCTCGAGCGCCACCGCCAGACCGGAGTCGAGCGAGGCCGGCCGGATCCCGCGGGCGATGGCTCGCAGCTCGGTCATCGCCTCCTTGGTCGAGTCGTGCGCCGTCCCCACGAGCACCCGCGCGTGCTCGGCGTCGCCCCCGCGCTCGAGCTGGTCCCTCGCCTCGCCCAGCTGCATCGCGACGGCGACGAGCCGCGCCTGCGTCCCGTCGTGCAGGTCCCGCTCGATCTGCCGCAGCCGCAGGTCCGCGTCCGTGACGACCTCCTGGCGCGTGCGCTCGACCTCGGTGAGCCGGGCGGCGGTCCGCGTCGGTCCCAGCAGCGCGGTGACGGTGCCACGGAAGGCGTGTCCCAGCCCGAGGGTTGCCCTCGCCCACACGAACAGCAGGATCAGGCCCACCACGGCGTAGGCGAGGTCCCAGCGCCACCCCTCGACGTAGATCCCGGGCAGGATCTCGGTCGCCCGGCGCCACACGCCGTCGGCCCCCTGCTGCAGCGGCAGCCACCGGGACCAGAACCAGTACGTCGCGCCGCCGAGCGAGGTGGCCAGCAGCGTGACGGACACGATGAAGGCCGCGAGACCGAGGGTGAACTCGACCAGCATGAAGGCCAGCGCGCGCCAGCCCGTGCCGTCCGCGAGCATCGCCCGCAGGGTCTGCCAGAAGCCTCGGGGCCGCCGCCAGGGGAGGGGGCGCGACGTCGTGCCGCAGCAGGCCCCGCGCGAGCCCCCGGTGCATCGCGCCCCACGCCCGGGCACCCACGACCATGCCGCCGCCGACGAGGAGCCCCACCACCGTGATCGCGAGGCTCGGGATCAGCGTGGCGGTGAGGACGAACCACGCGAGGCCGACCACGCCCGTGAGCAGGAGGGTCGCGAGGTAGCCCTGCTCCCGCCAGGTCCTGGCGGCGAACGGTCCGCGCCAGAAGCCGACGTGCTCGAGCGGGGCGGGGGGCGGTGCGGTCATGACGGGATCTCCTTCGTCGCGGAGACTCCATCGTCGCGACGGCGGCGAGCGCGCGGACCGGGGCGGGCCCCCGAGTCCGGGGTGGGGTTGTCCCCCCTGTCGGGGGAGGCCGGCTCGACCTCCGGATTCGTGCTGCGATCCACGCGTGCGACAGTAGATGACTGGAAAGAGCGCGCGAGCGCACCGGAGCACGAGGTCCAGGAGGACTCATGGCTGCAGCCGACGTGACCGAGAAGACCACCCGGGTCGACTTCTGGTTCGACCCCGTCTGCCCCTGGGCGTGGATGACGTCCCGCTGGATCCGCGAGGTCGCCGAGCACCGCGACATCGACCTGCGCTGGCACGTGATGTCGCTGTCGGTCCTCAACGAGGGGCGCGAGCTGCCCGAGAACTACCGCGACCTCATGGACCGCGCGTGGGGACCGGCCCGCGTGGTCAACGCCGCGCGGGAGCGGGTCGGCGAGCACGTGCTGGGCGACCTCTACACCGCGCTCGGCACGCGCATCCACCTGGGCCAGGAGGAGTTCCCCGAGGCGATCGCCGGCGCGCTGACCGACGTCGGGCTCGACCCCGACCTCGCGGGGGTCGCGACCTCCGGGGAGCTGGACGAGTCCCTGCGCGCCTCGCACGCGGAGGGCATCGCGATCGTCGGTGAGGACGTCGGCACGCCCGTCGTCGCGATCGACGGCCGCGGCTACTTCGGACCGGTCGTCACGCCCGCACCGACCGGCGACGACGCGCTGCGCCTCTTCGACGGGCTCGTGCTGATGACGTCCGTCGACGGCTTCTACGAGCTCAAGCGGACCCGGACCTCGGGGCCGATCCTCACGTGAGCGCCAACACGATGCCCGCCTCGACCCGGCGCTGGATCATCGGGCTCGGCGCGGCCGTCGGCGTCCTCGCGCTGGTCCTCGTCGTGCTCCTGCTGCAGGGCTCGGGCGGGGACGCCGACGCCGAGGACGCGAGCACCGCCGTCGAGGAGCCCGCGGTTCCGTCGAGCCCGCCCGCCACCGACCCGAGCTCACCCGCCACCTCGGCGCCCCCGGTCGAGACCTCCCCGGCCCCCGAGCCGGAGGAACCGACCGACCTCGCGGCCCCGCCCGAGGGCGCGCTCGACCTCGCCTCGTTCGCGCTCCCGAGCCGGAACATCGCGTGCACGCTCGACGAGAGTGCCGTGACGTGCCAGATCGCGGACGCCGAGTTCACCCCGCCGCCGGGAGAGGACTGCGAGTTCCGCGGCCAGGTGGTCACGCTGGCGGACGACGGCGTGGCCCTCCCGTGCCCGGACGGCCCCGCCGCCGCGGCGGGCGAGGAGATCCCCGTGCTCGAGTACGGGCAGTCCACCTCGGTGGGGCGGTGGGCGTGCACCTCGAGCGAGAGCGGCGTGGAGTGCTCCTCGCTCGCCGACGGCACGCGCTTCACCCTGGCGCGCGCCGCCCTGACGACGGACGGGCCGGGCGCGATCGGTTGATCGCACCCGGCCCGACGCCGTCGGGCGCTCGCTACCAGATGCGCACGCGCTCGCTCGGCTCGAGCCAGAGCTCGTCGCCGGGGCGGACGTCGAACGTCTGCGCGAACTCGTCGACGTTGCGCACCACCGCGTTCGCCCGGAACTCCTCCGGGGAGTGCGGGTCGATCGAGAGCAGACGGATTGCCTCGGCGTCGCGCGACTTGGTGCGCCAGATGAGGCCCCAGGTGTGGAACAGGTCCACCAGACCCCGGTGCTCGACGTCGGCGTCCACACCCGCGGGCGAGGCGGCCGCGAGCGCGATGCGGTAGGCCTTGATGGCGATGCTCAGCCCGCCGAGGTCGCCGATGTTCTCCCCGACGGTGAGACCGCCGTTGACGTGGTGCGAGCCGGCCAGCTGCGCCGGCGAGAGCGCGTCGTACTGCGCGATCAGGGCCGACGTCCGCACCTCGAACTCCGCCCGGTCCTCCTGCGTCCACCAGTCCGCGAGGCGGCCCTCGCCGTCGTAGCGGCTGCCCTGGTCGTCGAACCCGTGCCCGATCTCGTGCCCGATGACGGCGCCGATCCCGCCGTAGTTGGCGGCGTCGGTGGCGTCGGGGTCGAAGAACGGCGCCTGGAGGATCGCGGCCGGGAAGACGATCTCGTTCATCCCGGGGTTGTAGTAGGCGTTGACCGTCTGCGGTGTCATGAACCACTCGTCGCGGTCGACCTCGCCGCCGAGCTTGCCCAGCTCGCGCCGCGTCTCGTGGGCGCTCGTGGCGCGCACGCTCGCGAGGAGGTCACCGCTCAGGTCCAGGTCGGAGTAGTCGCGCCAGCGCACCGGGTACCCGATCTTCGGGGTGAACGCCGCGAGCTTCTCCAGCGCCCGCTCGCGCGTGGCCGGGCTCATCCAGTCCAGGTCCGTGATGGAGCGGCGGTAGGCCTCGACCAGGTTGGCGACGAGCTCGTCCATCCGCGCCTTGTGGTCCGGCGGGAAGTGCTCCGCCACGTACAGCTTCGCCAGCGCGTCACCGAGCGCCCCCTCGACGAGCCCGACGCCGCGCTTCCAGCGCTCCCGGATCTCCTCCGCGCCCGTCAGCGTCCGCCCGTAGAAGTCGAAGTTCTCCTCCACGACGGCGGCGGTCAGGTAGGGCGCGCGGGAGCGGACCACGCGCCAGGTCAGCCAGGTGCGCCAGTCGGCCAGGTCCACGTCCGCCCACGCCTGTGCGAACGCCTCGAGGTAGCTGGGCTCGCGCACGTCGACGCGTGCGAGCATCGCCTCGGTGATCCCGAGGCCGCCCAGCCACGCCTCCAGGTCGAACCCGGTCAGCAGCTGCGCGAGCTCCTCGCGCGTCGTGGGGTTGTGGGTCGCGACGGCGTCGCGGTCGCGCACGCGGTCCCAGTGGCCCGCGGCCAGGCGGGTCTCGAGCGCGAGCACGACGGCGGCGCTCGCGGCCGCCGCCGCGGCGTCGAGACCGGTGGTCGCCGCGAGCTGACGCGCGACGTGCGCCTCGTAGGCCGCGAGCGTCTCGGCGTGCTGCGGTTCGCGGTAGTAGGCCTCGTCGGGCAGGCCCAGACCGGACTGCGCGAGGTGGAGCGCGTAGTGGTCGGGCTCGCTCGAGTCGGTGTCCACGTAGAGCCCGACGGCGCCGCCCACCCCCGTCAGCTGCAGCTCGCCCAGCACGCGGGCGAGGTCGCCGCGGTGCTGCACCGAGGTCACGAGGTCGAGGTCGACGGCGAGCGGTGCGAGCCCGGCCGCCTCGATCGCGGCCGTGTCCATGAAGGCGGAGTACAGCGCGGCGATGCGGGCGGTGTCGGCCGACACGTCCCCGGAGCCCTCGCCGTCGGCCGCCTGCGCGCTCGCGCGCTCGACGATGGCACGCACGTGCTCCTCCGCCTCGTCGCGCAGGCGGTGGAACTCGCCGTCGCGCGAGCGGTCCGCCGGGATGACGTGCTCGCGCAGCCACGTGCCGTTGACGTGGCGGTAGAGGTCGTCCTGGACCCGGACCGCCGGGTCGCCACCCGGGGGGACCGGGTGGGCGCCGCTCGTGGGGCTCGTGTCGGAACTGGTCTGCTCGGGTCGCTCGCTCGGGTTCGTCACCCGATCGATGCTACGTCTGGGACCATGGCAGCATGCGCATCCACATCGCCGCCGACCACGCCGGGTACGAGCTCAAGCAGCACCTGGTCGGCCACCTCACCGCCGCCGGCCACGACGTCGTGGACCACGGTGCCGCGACCTTCGACCCGCAGGACGACTACCCGAGCTTCTGCTTCGCCGCGGGCGAGGCGGTCGTGGCCGAGAACGCCGCCGGCGGGCAGGTGCTCGGCGTCGTGATCGGCGGGAGCGGCAACGGCGAGCAGATCGCCGCGAACAAGGTGCGCGGCGTGCGTGCGGCGCTGGCGTGGAACCTCGAGACCGCGCGACTCGGGCGTCAGCACAACGACGCGAATGTCGTCGCCGTGGGTGCGCGCCAGCACTCGCTGGCGGAGGCGACCTCGTTCGTCGAGGCGTTCCTGGCGGAACCCTTCTCGGGCGACGCGCGCCACCAGCGGCGGATCGACGCGCTCGCGGCCTACGAGGTCGGCTGAGCGCTCGAGCGGGAGCTCGGCGCGGCGGCCGCCTCCGGCCGCGCCGCGAGCGCGGCTCCCGCGGCGGCGAGCGGCACCAGGATCAGCACGAGCCAGGGCAGCACGAGCAGGACGCCGGTGATCGCACCGAACGCGAGGGCGACGCCGAGCGCCGCGACGTCGGCACGCTGCAGGGCACCCGGGGTGAGGGCGTGGGCCTCGGCGCGCGCCCGCAGACCGACCTCGTCCTGCCGCTCGACGCTGCGGCCAGCGACGACGAGTCGCCACACCTCCGCGAGGGCGGCGGCGAGGAACCAGCCGGCCGCAGCCGCCAGGGCGTGGGGGAGGACGCGGTCGATGGTCGAGTCGCCGAGTGCGCCCGCGGAGTCGCGGGGCAGCCCCGCGAGGCCGAGGGCGAGGGCGATCAGGAGCGCCCCCACGGGTGCCAGCGCCGTGGCGAGCACCTGGCCCAGCGCGAGCCGGGCCCAGGGCGCGCGCCGCGCGGCGAGCAGCGCGCCCAGCACCACCCCGCCGCCCGCGGCGAGCACCCACACGAGGCCGGCGGCGACGACGACCAGTGCCACTGCGAGCACCGGCTGCTCGTGCCGGACCGCCTGGAGGATCGCGATGGCGACACCGAGCGCACCCAGGAGAAGGCGCGGGACGACGCGGCGCCGTCCGGCGCGCAGGTGCTCGCGGGCGCGCTCGGCGGGGTCGGGTGCGGCACCGCCGTTGCCGGAGCAGTGCTCGCACGAGTGCGCCTCACCGGTCGACGGCGCGGTGGTCGCGGGTGCGGCCGCTGCTGCGGGCTCCGGGGCCGACGGCGACGGCGACGGGGCGACCGTCTCGCCGGGGAGGGTGGGGGCCTCGGGGGCGGCGGGTTGCTCGGGGGTGGTGCTCACGGGCATCGATCCTACGGTGGTGCGCCCGCCTGCCCCGGGTTGGTGCCGATCGGGACGTGGTGATGTCGGCGCCGTCGCCCATGATGGATGGATGACCAGCCCCCGCACCCCCGGCACGCCCCGCACGGCGGGCACCCGGTCCGACCGCGCGGCGGTGGCGGACGCCGTCGCCGCCTTCATCGAGTGCACGCTCGACCTGGCCGCGCAGATCCCGCCCGGACGCGTGAGCACCTACGGGCGGATCGCGCTCGAGGCGCGGCTGCGGTGCGGGCGGGGGAGCGCGCGCGGTGTCGGGCGGGTGATGGCGACGCGGGGCTCCGAGGTGCCGTGGTGGCGCGTGGTGACCGCCTCGGGTGCTCCGGCCGAGCTGGTGGCGGGCCGCGCCGTCGCGCTGCTGCGCGCCGAGGGCACGCCGTTCGCCGGTGAGCGCGTCGACCTCGCGGCGGCGCTGCACGCGTTCGAGACCGACGTCGTGGTGGAGGGGGCCGTCGATGCCTGAGGGGCACTCCGTCCGGCGGCTCGCCGAGGCGTTCGAGGCCGGGTTCGCCGGCCAGCGGCTCGAGGTGGCGTCGCCGCAGGGCCGCTTCGCGGACGGGGCGGCGCTGCTCGACGGCGGCGTGCTCGAGGTGTGCGACGCCTGGGGCAAGCACCTGTTCCTCGGCGTCCGACCCGAGGGCGGGGGCGAGCTGCGCTGGCTGCACGTCCACCTCGGCCTCTACGGCGCGTGGACCTTCGCGGGCGACACCGCGTTCGCCGGCCCGCACGCGATCGGTGCGCCGCGCGTCCGGGTGGGAGAGGAGGAGCGTCCGCTGCGCGGCGACGCGGCCGCCGACGCTGCCGAGGCCGTCGGCGTCGCCGCGGACCCGGGGGACTGGACGCCCCCGGAACCCCGGGGCCAGGTGCGCGTGCGGATCGTCGGGGAGCACGGCGTCGCGGACCTGACGGGCCCCACACGGTGCGAGGTGCTCACCGCACCGGCGCGCGACGCCGTCGTCGCCCGCCTCGGACCCGATCCGCTGCGCCCCGACCCGGGTGGCGAGGGCGAGGCCCGGTTCGTGGCCGACGTGCGCCGGCGGCGCACCGGCATCGGCGTGCTGCTGATGGACCAGGCCGTGCTGGCGGGGGTCGGGAACATCTACCGCGCCGAGCTGCTGTACCGCGCCCGGGTCCATCCGCTGCGGGAGGGCAGGTCGGTCGCGGCGCGGACGCTGCAGGGGATCTGGCGCGACGCCGTCGTGCTCATGGCCGACGGCGTGGCGACCGGTCGCATCGTGACGACGGAGGCGGCCGACCGGGCGGCGCCGTCGGACGCGTTCTACGTCTACCACCGCGACGGGCGGCCGTGCCTGCGCTGCGGCACGCGGGTACAGGTCGACGACCTCGCGGGGCGCCGCGTCTACTGGTGCCCGCGCTGCCAGCGGCGGCGCTGATCCGCGCCTCGCGACGAACTGCCGGTCCGGCCCTCAGATCATGTACTCGATGAGCTCGCTGGGGTCCTCGACCGGGAGGCGGTCGCGCGGGGGCGTGGCCGGGATGCGCACCTTCGCGGGGACGCCGATGGCGACGCCGGTGGCCGGGACGTCGCGGACGACGACGGCGTTGGCACCGATCGAGGCGTCGTCGCCGATGGTGATGTCGCCGAGCACCTTGGCCCCGGCGCCCACGGTCACCCGGTCGCCGAGCGTCGGGTGACGCTTGCCGCGGCTGAGGGAGCGGCCGCCGAGGGTCGAGCCGTGGTAGAGCATCACGTCGGCGCCGACGACGGCGGTCTCGCCGATGACGACGCCCATGCCGTGGTCGATGAACAGCCGTGGCCCGATCGTGGCGCCGGGGTGGATCTCCACACCCGTGAGGAGCCGGGCGAGCTGGGAGACGGCGCGCGCCAGGGGGTGCAGCACGACCGATGTGGTCCAGATGCGGTGCGCGAGGCGGTGCGCCCACACCGCGTGCACCCCGGGGTAGAGCAGCGCGACCTCGAGCGCGCTGCGCGCCGCCGGGTCGTGGCGGCGCGCAGCGGCCACGTCCTCGCGCGCGAGGGCGAGGACGTGGCGCAGGCTCGAGATCATCGGGGTTCGTCCGCGGTTGCTGCTCGTGGCGGGGCGCTCAGTCGAGCAGGTCGGCGTAGAGGATCGTCGACAGGTAGCGCTCGCCGAACGACGGGATGATCACGACGATGGTCTTGCCGGCGTTCTCGGGGCGGTTCGCGACCTGCACGGCGGCGTCGATCGCGGCGCCCGAGGAGATGCCCACGAGCAGGCCCTCCTCGGCGGCGGCGCGGCGGGCGACCTTGACGGCGGTCTCGGCGTTGACGTCGATGACCTCGTCGTAGACGGACGTGTCGAGGATCTCGGGCACGAAGTTGGCGCCGATGCCCTGGATCTTGTGCGGGCCGGGGGCGCCGCCGTTGAGGATGGGCGACTCCTCGGGCTCGACCGCGATGATCTGGATGCTCGGCTTCTTCTCCTTGAGCACCTGCCCGACGCCGGTGATGGTGCCCCCGGTCCCGATGCCGGCCACGACGATGTCGACCTCTCCGTCGGTGTCGTTCCAGATCTCCTCCGCGGTGGTGGCGCGGTGGATCGCCGGGTTGGCCTCGTTCGCGAACTGCCGGGCGAGGATCGCACCCTCGCGCTCGGCGGCGATCTCGTTCGCGCGGTTGACCGCACCCTTCATGCCCTCGGACGCGGGGGTGAGGACGAGCTCGGCACCGTAGGCGCGCAGCAGCGCCCGGCGCTCCTTGCTCATGGACTCGGGCATCGTCAGCACGACCTTGTAGCCCCGGGCGGCGCCGACGAACGCGAGCGCGATGCCGGTGTTGCCGCTCGTGCCCTCGACGATCGTGCCGCCGGGCTTGAGGTCCCCGGAGGCCTCGGCCGCGTCGATGATGGCGACGCCGATGCGGTCCTTGACCGAGTTCGCGGGGTTGTAGAACTCGAGCTTGCCCAGGACAGTCGCGCCGGCGCCCTCCGTCAGGCGGTTGAGGCGGACGAGGGGGTGTTGCCGACGAGCTTCGTGACGTCGTCGTAGATGCGTGCCATGGCGTGATCCTCACTTCAGCGGGGGTGGTCGTGCCGCGGGTTCGAGGGCGACCGAGCGGTGCGGCTCCCGCTCGGCTGCCGGTGGGTGCGAGCGCACGGGCCGAGCCGCCTGAGGTGGCTGGAGCCGGTGAGCTCTAGAGACAGCAGGTCGGGCGGCAACGGGCGGCGGCCGGAACGGCGGCGTGGTTCATCGCTCGTCCTCTCGTGCCGACCCGGAAGTGGTTGCGGTGACAACGTACCCGCTGACCGGGATCGGCACGAGGGCACGCAGCTCCCGTCGCGTTCCGGCTAACGAGCCAGTCCGGAGACCGCGCGCAGGATGTCGGGCACCTCGGTGCGGGTGGTGTAGTCGACGTGCACGTCGACGAACCGCACCGTGCCGGAGGAGTCGACGACGATCACCGTCGGGAACGGGATCGCGGCCGTGGCGTCGGCGTTGCTGTCGGCGACGTCGAAGCCGAGGGTGGTGTGCGCCGCCCGGGCCTGCGGGCTGGGGGCCGTGACGATGCCGAGCTGGGCGGCGAGACGGTTGCCCGGATCGGTCAGGAGCGTGAACCCGAGGTCGCCGTCGGCGGTCGACCGCTGCGAGGCCTCGGGCGTCTGAGGACTGATCGCGACGAGCTGCACACCCGCGTCGCCGAGCGGGCCGACCAGGTCGCGCTGATACGTCGTCAGGGTCAGGTTGCAGTACGGGCACCACGAGCCGCGGTAGAAGACCAGCACCGCCGGCGCACCGCCGAGAACGGCGTCGAGGGACCTCTCCTCGCCCGTCGGGGTCACGAGAGTCGCACCGGGGAGCGCGTCCCCGACCGCGACGACGCCGTCGGGAGTCCCGCCGGCGCGGAGGTCGCGCTGTTCGCCGTCGAACACCGCGGACAGCTCCGGTCCGATCTGCGCGGTGAAGCCGACGTTGAACTCGTCGACCTGCTGGGCGATGGTCTGCTCGGTCATGGGGCTCCTCCACCGGTCTGGACTGCGGACGAGCGTGAAGGTAGCGCGCAACGCCGCGGCGGCGGGTGGGGGAAGGAATCGTCTCAACGGGCGAACGTACCCGGGCGTCGCTCGCCGGGGTCGGGTGGAGCGGATGACGGGAATCGAACCCGCACCATCTGCTTGGAAGGCAGAGGCTCTACCATTGAGCTACATCCGCGCGGCGGCCCGCAGGGGTCCGCGCCGGAGTCGAGTGTAGCGGCAGCGAGGTTGGTGCCCGGGGCTCGTGACCTAGACTCGCGCTGCCGACCGGAGCCGCTTCGTGCTCGATCGGTTCCGGGATGTAGCGCAGCTTGGTAGCGCATCCGCTTTGGGAGCGGAGGGTCGCAGGTTCGAATCCTGTCATCCCGACCACGCCGGGCGCCGGGGCCGATCCCGTCCCCACCGCGGTCCCGGTCGTCCGTCAGGATCGAGGGCATGACGACGCCGTCCCGCCCCCTCCTCGCCCGGCCCGAGCCGCACCGGGGGTGCAGCCGTGGGTGACCTCGGCCCCCTCGTCCCGACGCTGTTCGCCGTCGTCGCGATCGCCGTCATCGCCTGGCAGCGGTGGGTCGTGCCCGCCCGGCGCCGGGCCGGTGCGGTGCGCACGGTTCCCGGGCAGGTGGTCGCCGCGACCGTCGTCGTGTCGCCGTCGCCGATCGCCCGCGGCGACACCGACCCGACCCGCATCGGCCTGCACGTGGACTTCGAGGGCCGGACCGCCACGTCGTGGGAGTCCTCGCGACTCACGCCCTCGAAGTTCCGCAGCCGCACGGTGGGCTGGTGGCACGTGCGCCACGCTCCCTGCATCCAGGTCCCGGACCGCGCGGGCGCGTTGGCGCGGGCCAGGGCCGGGGGCGTGACCTTCGACCTCGACCCGCCCATCCCGGTCCAGGTCCACATCGGCGTCGACGACCGGATCATGCTGGACTGAGCGCGGCCCCGAGAGCGACGGCGAGCTCGACCTCCCGGAGGCGTTCCGGGAGGTCGTCTGAGCACCGCGTCGCCCCGATCGGCGGCCGGACCCGCCCGCCGTCCGTCGGCCACGGCGCGCCGCGATAGGATAGGCGGCTGAACTGGCGGTCGCGCCCCGCGCGCGACCGCGACCGAACGAGTCTTCGCCGACGCACCGCCGTCGGCCTCCGCAACCGCCTGGAGAGTGCCTGCCGTGAAGAGCGCCGTCGAGACCCTCGAGCCCACCCGCGTGAAGCTGACCGTCGAGGTGACGCTCGACGAGCTCACCCCGAGCATCCAGCACGCCTACCAGCACATCGCGAAGGACGTCTCGATCCCGGGCTTCCGCAAGGGCAAGGTCCCCGCGCGCATCCTGGAGCAGCGCATCGGCTTCGGCCCGATCATCGAGCACGCCGTCAACGACGCGCTGCCCGGCTTCTACCGCGAGGCCGTGACCGAGGCGGGCCTGTCCCCGCTCGGGCAGCCCGACGTCGAGGTCACCACGATCCCCACGTCCGCCAAGGAGGGTGAGCTCGCGTTCACCGCCGAGGTCGACGTCCGCCCCGAGATCGCGCTGCCCGAGCTCTCCGGCCTCGCCATCGAGGTCGACTCGCTCGAGGTCTCCGACGACGAGGTCGACGAGCGCATCGAGGTCATGCGCCAGCGCTTCGGCACCCTCGCGGGCGTCGAGCGCGCCGCGAAGGACGGCGACTTCGTCGTCCTCGACCTGAACGCCACCATCGACGGCGAGGAGGTCGACACGGTCTCCGGCGTCTCCTACCAGATCGGTTCGGGCAACATGCTCGAGGGCCTCGACGAGGCCGTCACCGGCCTCTCGGCCGACGAGTCCACGACCTTCACCGCGCCGCTGGCCGGCGGCGAGCGCGCGGGTGAGCAGGCCGAGGTCAGCGTGACGATCACGGCCGTGAAGGAGCAGGAGCTCCCCGAGCTCGACGACGACTTCGCGCAGCTCGCGAGCGAGTTCGACACCCTCGCGGAGCTGACCGACGACGTCCGCACCCAGGCTGCGGCCGGCAAGGTCGACGGCCAGGCCGTGCAGGCGCGCGACAAGCTCCTCGACGCGCTGCTCGCGCAGGTCGACTTCCCGGTCCCGGCCGCCGTCGTCGAGGCCGAGGTGCACCGCCACCTCGAGGGCGAGGGTCGCCTCGAGGACGACGAGCACCGCGCCGAGGTGCAGGTGGAGGCCACCGAGTCGCTGCGCCGCCAGCTGCTCCTCGACGTGCTCGCCGAGCAGCTCAAGGTGCGCGTCGCGCAGGAGGAGCTCATCGACTTCCTCGTCCGCACGGCGCAGCAGTACCGCGTCGACCCCAACGAGTTCGTGCAGAACGCGGACAAGACCGGCCAGATCCCGGTGTTCGTCGGCGAGCTGGCTCGCAACAAGTCGCTCGCGCTCGCGCTGCGCCAGGTGAGCGTGACCGACGGCGACGGCAACGCCGTCGACCTCACGCCGTTCATCGGCTCGGACGAGCTCGACGCCGCCGCGTCGGGCGAGGGTGCGTCGGCCGACGGTGGCGACACCGAGGTCGTCGAGGTCGCCACCGAGGAGGCGCCGGCCGAGGCGGCCGCGACCACCGACGAGGCCCCGACCGAGAAGCCGAAGCGCGTGCGCAAGGCCCCCGCGAAGACCGCCGAGGCGACCGACGCCGAGGAGGCTCCCGCCGAGAAGCCGAAGCGCGCCCGCAAGGCCCCCGCCAAGAAGACGGAGGAGACCGCCGAGGCGCCGGCGAAGAAGGCTCCCGCGAAGAAGACGACCAAGAAGGCCGCCGAGAAGGCGGCCGACGAGGCCTGAGCCTCCGACCGCTCGCACGACGGCGGCCCGTCACCCCTCGGGGTGACGGGCCGCCGTCGTGCTCCTGTCAGGAGGCTGCTGATGTGCGCCAACAGCGAAACGGTGCGGACGCGGGCATGGTCGTGCCGCGTGCGGGCGTTAATGTCGAGGAACACGCACGGCGCAGACCCTCGGGACCCGCGGTGCAGGACGACGACTCAAGGAGCGCCACGTGAGCGAGATGCCTCAGGCCCAGGCCGACCCGAAGAGCTTCGGGCTGGGTGACCACGTCTACAACCGTCTGCTCAAGGAGCGCATCATCTGGCTCGGGTCGGAGGTGCGCGACGACAACGCGAACGCGATCTGCGCCCAGATGCTCCTGCTGGCCGCCGAGGACCCCGACAAGGACATCTGGCTCTACATCAACTCGCCCGGTGGTTCGGTGACCGCCGGTATGGCGATCTACGACACGATGCAGTTCATCAAGCCCGACGTCGCCACGGTCGCGATGGGCATGGCCGCCTCGATGGGCCAGTTCCTCCTCGCTTCGGGGGCGAAGGGCAAGCGCTACGCGACGCCGCACGCCCGCGTCATGATGCACCAGCCCTCGGGCGGCATCGGCGGCACGGCCACCGACATCCGGATCAACGCGGAGCTGATCCTCCACATGAAGCGCGTGATGGCCGAGCTGACGGCGGAGCAGACGGGCAAGACCCCCGAGCAGGTCAACGCCGACGCCGACCGCGACCGCTGGTTCACCGCGCAGGAGGCGCTCGAGTACGGCTTCATCGACCAGGTCGTCACGAGCGCAGCGAACGTCGCCGGTGGCGGCGGGACGAGCGACTGAGACCACAGAGACTTCGAGAGATTCGAGAGAGCAACGTGAACCTCATGCCATCCACGCACCTCACCGCACCCGCCGGCTTCGGCGGCGCCGCTCCGACGTCGCCAGACTCGCGGTACATCCTCCCGCAGTACGAGGAGCGGACCGCCTACGGCTTCAAGCGCCAGGACCCGTACACCAAGCTGTTCGAGGATCGCATCATCTTCCTCGGCGTGCAGGTGGACGACGCGTCGGCCGACGACGTCATGGCCCAGCTCCTCGTGCTCGAGAGCCTGGACCCCGACGGTCTCATCACGATGTACATCAACTCGCCCGGCGGCTCGTTCACCGCGCTCACGGCGATCTACGACACGATGCAGTACATCAGCCCCCAGATCCAGACGGTCTGCCTCGGCCAGGCGGCCTCCGCCGCGGCCGTGCTGCTCGCCGCCGGATCGCCGGGCAAGCGCCTCGCGCTCCCGAACGCGCGCGTGCTGATCCACCAGCCGGCGATGTCCGGCGGCGGGTACGGCCAGGCCTCCGACATCGAGATCCAGGCCAACGAGATCATCCGCATGCGCGAGTGGCTCGAGGACACCCTGGCCGCCCACACGGGCCGCGACGTCGAGCAGGTTCGCAAGGACATCGAGCGCGACAAGATCCTCACGGCCCCGATGGCGCTGGAGTACGGCATCGTCGACCAGGTGCTCGAGAGCCGCAAGAAGGTCGTGGCGCCCGCCCGCTGAGCGTGGGTCCGGCGGGTGCGACACACCCGCCGGACCACCCGCCCGCGTCACGAGCGTGCGACGTAGGGTGGAACGGACAGATGAGGACCCGGTCCTGGCGCCCGACGGCGTCGACCGACGACACGTGCGGGCGCGAGCCGGGCACGAGGGAGGAGGAGAGCCGATGGCCCACCCCACCGATCCGGTCGAGCTGCTCAAGTGCTCGTTCTGCGGGAAGAGCCAGAAGCAGGTCAAGCGGCTGATCGCCGGCCACGGCGTCTACATCTGCACCGAGTGCGTGGAGCTGTGCAACGAGATCGTCGAGGAGGAGCTCAACGAGCCCGCCGGCAGCGAGCCGGACCTCACGAACCTCCCCACGCCGCGCGAGATCTTCGCGCACCTCGAGGAGTACATCGTCGGCCAGGAGAGCGCGAAGAAGTCGCTCGCCGTCGCCGTCTACAACCACTACAAGCGGGTCCAGGCGCAGGGCGCGCCCACCAAGCTGCACGAGGACGGCGTGGAAATCGCGAAGTCCAACGTGCTGCTCATGGGGCCGACGGGCACCGGCAAGACCTACCTCGCCCAGACGTTGGCGCGCATGCTGAACGTCCCGTTCGCGATCGCCGACGCCACGGCGCTGACGGAGGCCGGCTACGTCGGCGAGGACGTCGAGAACATCCTGCTCAAGCTGATCCAGGCAGCCGACTTCGACACGAAGCGCGCCGAGACCGGGATCATCTACATCGACGAGGTCGACAAGATCGCGCGCAAGGCGGAGAACCCCTCCATCACGCGCGACGTCTCGGGTGAGGGCGTGCAGCAGGCGCTGCTGAAGATCATCGAGGGCACGGTCGCCTCGGTCCCGCCGCAGGGCGGGCGCAAGCACCCGCACCAGGAGTTCCTGCAGATCGACACGTCCAACGTGCTCTTCATCGTGGCCGGGGCGTTCGCCGGTCTCGAGGAGATCATCGCCTCGCGCACCCACCGCCGCGGCGTCGGGTTCAACGCCCCGCTGCACGACACGGAGAAGGAGGACCTGTTCGCGCAGGTCCGCCCCGAGGACCTCCACAAGTTCGGGCTCATCCCCGAGTTCGTCGGCCGCCTGCCCGTGATCGCCACCGTCAGCAAGCTCGACACCCCGGCGCTCGTGACGATCCTGACCGAACCGCGCAACGCGCTCGTCCGTCAGTTCCAGCGCATGTTCGAGCTCGACGGCGTCGAGCTCGAGCTGACCGACGACGCCGTCGCCGCCGTCGCGGAGCAGGCCCTGGCCCGTGGCACGGGGCGCGCGGGCTGCGCGCCATCATGGAGGAGGTCCTCCTCCAGGTGATGTTCGACATCCCGGGTCGCGACGACGTCGAGCGCGTGGTCATCACCAAGGAGTGCGTCACGGACGGCAACACCCCGACGCTCGTGCTGCGCTCGCCGTCGGCCAAGCGCTCCAAGGTCCGCGAGAAGACGCCCGCGTGACGGCGGACGTCCCCGAGCTGCCGCCGATCCCGCCGGAGCTCGCGCGCCTGCGCCACAGCATCGACAACATCGACTCGGCGCTCGTGCACCTCATGGCCGAGAGGTTCAAGGCCACCCAGCAGGTCGGCGTGCTCAAGGCTGAACTGGCGCTACCGGCCTCGGACCCCGGCCGCGAGGCGCGCCAGGTGGCGCGCCTCCGGGTGCTCGCGGAGGAGGCGGGGCTCGACCCGGTCTTCGCGGAGAAGTTCTTCGCCTTCGTCGTGGCCGAGGTCATCCGCCACCATGAGGACATCGCCTCCCAGGCGTGAGGGCCCGGCGCCCGCCCCGGTGTCGTCGCTGGACGATCCACCCAGCCGGCCGAGCGGCCCGTCGCGTTCGTCGGGCGGTCTGACTGATTCGTCGGGCGGTCTGCTCAATCCGTCGGGCGGTTCGTTCGCCGACGAACCTTCAGCGCGGTGCCGTGACCAGGGGCGATGCGGCCAGTCCGCCGTCGAGAGGCTGCGCGGCCCGTCCGAAACCGCCCGCCGCTCCAGAGACACCGCCCGACGCGCCGGCGACACCGCCCGACGAGGCGGCCGAGCCGCTGGTGAACCCGGCGAACCGACCGAGGGACCGTGTCAGCCCGCGGCGGGCACGTCGAGCCCGGCGCCGCCCGGCGCGTAGAGCACCTCGATCGCGTCCGCGAAGTCTGACTGCACGGCCGCCCGCTTCACCTTGAGCGACGGTGTGAGATGCCCGCTCGCCTCCGTGAGGTCGACGTCCAGCACCCGGATCCGCCGGATGGACTCGGCTCGTGAGACGGCACGGTTGGTCCGTACCGTGCCGCGCACCAGGGAGTCCTGCACGACCGGGTGCGCCGCGGCCTCGGCGACGGTCATCGGCTCCAGCCCCTTGCCGGCGAGCCAGCCGGGGAGCATCTCGGTGTCGAGCGTCACCAGCGCCCCGATGAACGGCCGCCCGTCGCCGACCACGACCACCTGCGACACGAGCGGGTGCCCGCGCAGCCCGTCCTCGAGCACGGCCGGGGCGACGTTCTTGCCACCCGCGGTGATGATGATCTCCTTGCTGCGCCCGGTGATGGTCACGTACCCGCCCGAGTCCATCGACCCGAGGTCTCCGGTGCGGAACCACCCGTCGGCCGTCATCGCGGCAGCCGTCGCCTCGGCGTTGCCGTGGTAGCCGCGGAACACGTGCGGTCCGGCGACCTGGATCTCGCCGTCGTCCGCGATGCGCACCTGCGTGCCCGGGTAGGACGGGCCGACGGTGCCGATGCGGACGTCACCGGGCAGGTTCACGGTGGTGGGCGCCGTCGTCTCGGTCAGGCCGTAGCCCTCGAGGATCGTGACGCCGAGCCCGCGGTAGAAGTGCCCGAGCCTCGCGCCGAGCGGCGCCCCGCCGGAGATGGCGTACTCGAGCGCGCCACCCATCGCCGCGGTCAACCGGTGCAGCACCAGCCGGTGGGCGACAGCGTGCCGCGCGCGCTGCGCCGCACTCGGCCCCGTGGGTCGCTCCAGGGCGCGCGAGTACTCGATGGCGGCGTTCGTCGCGAACGAGAACAGCCGGGCCTTCACCCCACCTGCCGCCTTCTGCTGCGCGGAGTTGAACACCTTCTCGAACACGCGCGGCACGGCCAGCAGGAACGTCGGGCGGAACGAGCCGAGGTCGGCCACGAGGTTCTTCGTGTCGGGGGAGTGCCCGAGCACGCCCGCCTCGACCACGCACAGCACCTGGATGAAGCGCGCGAACACGTGCGCGAGGGGCATGAACAGCAGCGTGCGCGAGTGCGGCAGCGAGACGACGTCGTGCAGGTCCGAGCGCGCACCGTTGCGGGCCAGGTAGACGAAGTTGCCGTGCGTCAGCTCCACGCCCTTGGGGCGGCCGGTCGTCCCGGAGGTGTAGATGATGGTGGCGAGGTCGGAGCCGCGCAGCACCGCGGTCCGCTCCGCCACGACGTCGGCCCCGACCTCGTCCGCGCGACCGGCGAGCGTGCCCAGCCCGCCGAACGTGACGACCTCGCGCACGCCGTCGACCGCCGCCGCGTGCACGCGCGCCGCGTGCTCGTCCGACTCCGCGAGCACGAGGACCGCGCCGGAGTCACCGGCGATCCAGGCGATCTGGTCGGGGAGGAGGTCTCGTAGATCGGCACCGGCACGCCACCGGCGCTCCAGATCGCGAAGTCCGCGAGCGTCCACTCGTAGCTCGTGCGCCCCATGATGGCGACGACGTCGCCCGGCTCCAGCCCCCACGCCACCAGCCCGCGGGCGAGGTCGGTGACCTCGCGGACGAAGGTCGCGGCGCTGACCGGCGTCCACGCACCGGCGACGCGTCGCTCGAGGATCGTGGCGTCGGGAGCGGCGGCGGCACGGTCGCGCAGGGCACCCGGGATCGAGACGGCCGGGTCGTCGGGCACGACGGCGGGCGTCGCGGAGAGCTGGGTCATGCGTTCCATCCTGCCAGCGAGGGTGCCCGCAGCCCGGGAGGAGAGACGCTCGTGGGGAAGTTCCGCAGGCCTCAGCCAGCGGAACCTCCCCACGAGTGGTGCATCAGCGCTTCGGCGGGGCCTCGCCGAGCTCGTGCGCGGCCACGACGACGGCCACGGCCTCGCCGTCGCCGCCCACGGGCTCGCCCACCTCGACCTCGAGCGGACCCGTCACCTTCCCGGCGGCGCGCAGGTCGGCCTCGACCGCGGCCACCTGCTCGGCCGCGACCGCCGACGCAAGGATCCGCGCGGACAGCAGCGGCGTGCGCTGGGAGACCTTCGCCTCGCTCTTGACCTTGCGCAGGGCGCCGAGCGCGGCCCCCGCCGTCGCCACGAGCCCCTCGCTCGCCCCACCGGGCGAGCCCGCGGAGGCCGCCCGCAGCGCGTCCGTCGTCGGCCACGGCGCGCTGTGCACCGAACCGCCGCGCCACCACGACCACACCTCGGCGGTCGCGAACGGCAGGAACGGGGCGAACAGGCGCAGCAGCACGTCGAGCGCGAGCGCGAGCGCGGCGCGCGCCGAGGCGATCTGCTCAGGCGTGAGCGGCTCGGGCTCGCCGTCGGCCCCGGTCGGGCCGCGACCGTAGGCGCGGTCCTTGACCAGCTCGAGGTAGTCGTCGCAGAACGTCCAGAAGAACGTCTCCGTGGTCTCGAGCGCGCGGGCGTGGTCGAAGCCCTCGAACGCCGCGGTGGCCTGCTCGACCACGGTCGCGAGGTCGGCCAGCAGGGCCCGGTCGATCGCCTCGGTCACGGCGGCCGGGTCGAGCACGACGGCGCTGCCCTCGCCCGAGGCGGCCGTGAGCGCGAACTTGCTCGCGTTGAGCACCTTGATCGCGAGGCGGCGACCGATCTTCATCTGGCCGACCTCGAACGCGGCGTCGGTCCCCAGGCGCGCCGAGGCGGCCCAGTAGCGCACCGCGTCGGAGCCGTGCTCCACGAGCAGGTCCATGGGCGTGACCACGTTGCCCTTGGACTTGCTCATCTTCTTGCGGTCGGGGTCGAGGATCCACCCCGAGATGGCCGCGTGCCTCCACGGCAGGGCGTCGTGCTCGAGGTGGCTGCGGACCACGGTCGAGAACAGCCAGGTGCGGATGATGTCCTGCCCCTGCGGGCGCACGTCCATCGGGAAGACGCGCTCGAACAGGTCGGCGTCGTGCAGCCAGCCGCCCGCGATCTGCGGCGTCAGCGAGCTGGTCGCCCAGGTGTCCATCACGTCGGTGTCGCCCACGAAGCCGCCCGCGGCGCCGCGCTGCTCGGCCGTGTAGCCGGCGGGCACGTCGGAGCTGGGGTCGATCGGGAGCTGCGCCTCCTCGGGCACGATCGGCGCGTCCCAGCGCGTCTCGCCGTCCTCGTCGACCGGATACCACACCGGGATCGGCACACCGAAGAAGCGCTGGCGCGAGATGAGCCAGTCGCCGTTCAGGCCGCCGACCCAGTTGCGGTAGCGCACCCGCATGAAGTCGGGGTGGAAGTCGAGCTCGTCACCGCGCGCGAGGAGCTCCGCCCGCAGATCGCGGCCGCCCGGCACCTCGCGGCCGCCGTTGCGGATGTACCACTGGCGCGAGGTCACGATCTCGAGCGGCTTGTCGCCCTTCTCGAAGAAGTTCGCCTTGCGCTGCGTCGCGGTCGGCTCGCCGATCAGATCGCCGCTCGCACGCAGGGCGTCGACGACGGCGGTGCGCGCCGAGAACGTCGTCTTCCCGAGCAGCTCGGCGAACGCCTCGCGGCCGGCCTCCGCCGTGATCCACTCGGGCACCTCGCGCGTGATCCGACCGTCGCGCTGCACGATCGAGCGCGTGGGCAGGTCCAGCTCGCGCCACCACTGCACGTCGGTCAGGTCGCCGAAGGTGCAGCACATCGCGATGCCGGAGCCCTTGTCCGCCTCGGCGGACGGGTGGGCGAGCACGGGCACCTCGACGCCGAACACGGGCGTGGTCACCGTGGTGCCGAACAGGTGCTGGTAGCGCTCGTCGTCGGGGTGCGCGATCAGCGCCACGCACGCACCGAGCAGCTCGGGGCGGGTGGTCTCGATGACGACGTCGCCGCCGTCCGTCCCGTGGAACGCGAGCGAGTGGTAGTGGCCCGGGTAGTCGCGCGCCTCGAGCTCGGCCTGCGCCACGGCGGTCTGGAACGTCACGTCCCACAGCCCGGGCGCCTCGGCCTGGTAGGCCTCGCCCCGCGCGAGGTTGCGCAGGAACGTCGTCTGCGCCACGGCCCGCGCCGTCGACCCGATGGTCTGGTACTGGTGGTTCCAGTCCACCGACAGCCCGAGGTGACGCCACAGCGCCTCGAACTGCTTCTCGTCCTCCGCCGTCAGCTGCTCGCACAGGCGCACGAAGGTGCGGCGCGAGACCGGCACCTGGTCGGCGGCCTTCACGCTGGTCGCGCCGCCGTGGTGCGGGGGCGCGAAGTCGTCGCCCTCGTAGGGCAGCGACGGGTCGCACCGCACGCCGTAGTAGTTCTGGACGCGGCGCTCGGTCGGCAGCCCGTTGTCGTCCCACCCCATCGGGTAGAACACGTGCTTGCCGCGCGCGCGCTGGAAGCGGGCCACGACGTCGGTGTGCGTGTAGGAGAACACGTGGCCGATGTGGAGGCTGCCCGACGCCGTCGGGGGAGGCGTGTCGATCGAGAACACCTCGCTGCGCGGCGCGGTGCGGTCGAAGGCGTGCAGCTGCGCGGCGTCCCACGCCGGCGCCCAGCGCTCCTCGAGCCCCTCGACGCCCACCCGGTCCGGGACGACGACGGCGTCCAGCAGGCCGTGGTCGTGATCGGTCGGGTCGGCGGCGGGCACGGCGGCGCCCGGGGTCTGCGTGGTCATGCCCCCCATCATCCCAGACCCGCCGGCGCAGCCGCGGTCACTGCCCGCCGAGCCCCGTCGTCGCGATGCCCTGGACGATGCGGCGCTGGAACATCATGAACACCACCAGCAGGGGGAGCGCGGCCAGGATCGCGGAGGCCATCGTCTGCGCGTACTGCACGCCGTAGGCGTTCTTCACCGTCGCGAGACCCACCGGCAGCGTCATCAGCGCCGGGTCGTTCGTCACGATGAAGGGCCACAGGAAGTTGTTCCACGCGCCGATGAACACGAAGATCGCGACGGCGACGAGGATCGAGCGCGACAGCGGCAGCACGATGCGCCAGAAGACCCGCCACGGACCGGCGCCGTCGACCGACGCCGCGTCGAGGATCTCCTGCGGGACGGCGTCGAAGAACCGCGCCAGGATGAAGACCATCACGGGTGCGACGAGCTGCGGCAGGATCACGCCGGCCAGGGTGTCCACGAGCCCCAGCGCGAGCATCTCCTGGAACAGCGGGACGATGAGAATCTGGGGCGGGATCATGATCGAGCCGAGCACGAGCGCCAGCAGCAGCCGCCGACCGCGGAACCGGGTCCGGGAGATGGCGTAGCCGGCCATCGCCGAGATCATCACGGTCACGGCCGTGACCACGACGGCGACGATCGTCGAGTTGAGCATCCACAGCGGGACGTCGCCGGCGGTCAGGACCGAGACGTAGGCCGCCGGTGTGAAGCCGTCGGCGGGGAACCAGCTCGCGTCGCTCGCGGCTGCCTGCTCGCTCTTGAGCGAGGTGACCACGGCCCACAGCAGCGGGATCAGCCACGCCAGCGCGAGCACCGCCAGGACGGCGAGCACGGCCACCCGCGCCAGGCGCCGGTCTCCGACGATCAGTCGGGTCTGGGCGCGGTTCTCGGCCTGCCGGGTGAGTCGCCGGGCGGCTCGGGCCGAGCGGGGTGCGGGCTCGACGCCGTCGGGCGCATCGGCCGGGCCGGTGGTCGCGGGATCGGTGAGGAGAGCAGCCATGTCAGTGCTCCTTGCGGCGGCTCGGCAGGAACCGCATCAGCGTGATGATCAGGATGACGGCGAAGAAGATGTAGGAGATCGCGGAGGCGTAGCCCAGCCGGTAGTTGGTGAACCCGGTGTCGTAGATGTACTCGAGGATCGGCCGGGTGCTGCCGTTCGGGCCGCCCGCGGTCAGCAGGTAGATCTGGTCGAACACCTTGAGCGAGGCGAGCAGCTGCAGCACGAGGATGACCCCCGTGACACCCCGCAGCTGGGGCACGATCACCGAGAAGATGCGGCGCCACGCACCGGCACCGTCGAGCGTCGCCGCCTCGAGGTGGCTCGCGGGGATGGACTGCAGCGCGGCCAGGTAGAGCAGGAAGTTGAACCCCGCCGTCCACCACACCGTCACCAGGGCGATGGAGAGCATCGCGACGCCCTCCTGCGTCAGCCAGCCCACGCCCTCGAGGCCCAGGGACGCCAGGGTGCTGTTCAGCAGTCCGATGTCGGCCTGGAACATCCAGGCCCAGATGCCGGTCACGACGGCGACCGGCAGCAGGTAGGACGCGAAGAACGACGTCCGCCACAGCCACTGGCCGGGCAGGCCGGTGTGCACCAGCAGCGCCATGACGAGCCCCAGCAGGACGAGCGGCAGCGTGGTGATCAGCGTGAAGAGGAAGGTCTGCCACAGGGTCTGCCAGACCTGGGGGTCGGCGAACGCCTCGGCGTAGTTGCCGAAACCGATGAAGCCGCCCGGGGCCATGAGGCTGGTGTCGGTGAGGCTGGTCCAGGCACCGGCGAGCACGGGCCAGACGAGGAAGGCCGCGAACACCACGACGAAGGGCGCGGCGAACGCGTAGCCGCTGAGGTCGCCGCGGCGTCGCCGGCGGGTCGGGGCGACGGCGGAGCGACCCGCCGCGGCGGGGGCGGGACCGGCCGGGGCCGGGCGCGTGGAGGGGAGCGTCATCGTCGTCCTTCCGCGGGGCACGGGTGGGGGTCGGGGCGCATCACGCCGGCACCGGCTGCGAGAGGAACACGTCCATCTCCCGCAGCATCGTCGTGACGGTCGAGGCCGCGTCGCGATTGCCCTGCAGGGCGCCCGAGAGCGGGTCGCTCATGCGGGCCTGGAAGTCGCTGCCGGCACCGACGAACCACGCGGGCGGGTCGAACACGACGCTCTCGCTCGCGACGGCGTAGTCGCGCTGCGGGGTGAGGGCCTGGTACTCGGGCGTGCGCGTCGTCGGGAGGTAGGCGGGGATGTGACCCGCCTCGGCCCAGATCTGCGCACCCTTCACCAGCTGCGCGAGCGCGCGGTAGGTCGCGTCCACCCGCTCGGGGTCGCGCGAGGTCTGGCGCGGCAGGACGAAGGCGTGGGAGTCGGCGTAGTTCGCCGGCGTGCCGAAGATCGTCGGCATCGGGCGGCCGGCGACGTCGGGGATCGCCTCCTGGAAGGAGGGCAGCTCCCACTCGCCCGAGACGATCAGGCCGCTGCGGCCGGTCGTGAACGAGGCGATCGCGCCGAAGTAGTCGACGTCGCGACCGGCGACGGTGCCGTCGGTCACGGCCTGCATGAACTCCACGACCTCGCCCGCCCGGGCCTCGTCGAGCTCGGCGGGCCGACCGGGCTCGAGCCGGAACCCGCCACCGGCCTGGTGGTACAGGCCCCAGAACAGGCGCCACGTCTGTGCCGTGTCGAGGAGGTAGCCGAAGGTCATCCCGGTGCCGCCGGTGACCTCCGCGAGGCGCCGCCCGGCGTCGAGGAAGGTGTCCGGGCTCGTGATGCCGCTGAGCCCGCCCTCGGCGTCGAGGATGCCCGCCGGACCGGCGATCGCCGGGTCGTAGAACGTGATGAACGGGTGGGTGTCGAAGGGGAGGGCGTAGAGCTGGTCCCGGTAGGTGGCGCGCTCCCAGACGGCGGGCGTGAAGTCGGCCTCGGTGATGCCCAGGTCGGCGAGGCGGTCGAGGTCGAACGGCTCCAGCAGACCCCCGGGGCGTAGCCCGCGAGCCGCGAGAGGTGCATGGCGGCGGCCTCCGGCGCCCGCCCGCCGGCCGAGGCCATCGCCAGCTTGGTGTAGTACGCCGAACCCCACGCGAGGGTCACGCTCTCGATGGCGACGTCGGGCTCCGCGGCCATCGCGTCGGCCTGCATCGACTGCATGCGAGCGCCGTCGGCGCCCTGGAACAGGTCCCAGATGCGGACCGGCGTGCGGCCACCGGTGCCGCCGCCGCCGGGCGAGCAGCCGGCGACGGCGAGCGTGCCGGCTCCCGCCAGCGCGAGTCCGAGCAGGCTGCGGCGGCTGAGGGAGCCCGCGCCCCGAGGCGGGGCGGGGCGCAGCAGGGCTGGCTGGCCTCGGGTCATCGTCGACCTCCGTGTCGAGAGTGCGGAGCGGCTGGGGTGCTCCGTCGCTGATCCGTGCGGTAGCGCCGCGTTCGGTGATTCAACGTTGCGCTCTCACGTTGAAGCAGCATGGACGACGGAACGCGGTACGGTCAAGCGCCCCTCACGGCGCGACGGCGCCGGGCACCCCACGAGTGCGGAGCGGGGGCGGGTCGCGACGAGTGGTCACGGAGGCGGGATGGCGCACGAGCGCAGCACGGCGGGCGAGGGCGAGAACCGGGCGGTCGGGGTCGACGGCGTCCCGGGTGGGATCCCGGTGCCCGCCGTCCCGCACGCCGACGGCGCCGGGCGGGACCGTGGTCGTCCTCCCTCGTCGAGGGCCCCGAGCCTGAAGGACGTCGCCGCCGCGGCCGGGGTCTCGTGGAAGACGGTCTCCAACGTCGTGAACTCCTCGGGACGGGTCGGGGCGGCGACGCGGGCCAGGGTCGAGGCGGTCATCGACGAGCTCGGCTACCGGCCGAGCATCGCCGGCCGGGCGCTGCGGCAGGGGCGCACGCACACCCTCGCGCTCGTGATGCCCGAGGTCCACACCGCCTACTTCGGCGCCCTGGCGCACGAGGTGATCGCCGTCGCCGCGGACCGCGGCTACCGCGTGTTCATCCAGGAGACCGGGGGCGCGCGGCCGTCGAGCGCGATGTCACCCGCGGGTTCGGCGAGCGCCACTTCGACGGCGTCCTGTTCTCGCCGATCGGCCTCTCGCTCGCGGACGTGGACGCCGGGCGGGGTGCCGTCCCCATGGTCCTGCTCGGCGAGCGCGGCAGCGAGTCGGGCGCGGCCGGGACCGACCACGTCAGCGTCGCCAACGTGGCCGGTGCGGCGGAGGCCACCGCCCACCTGCTGGCGCGCGGCAGGCGGCGCCCGGCGTTCCTCGGGGCGCAGCCGGACGCGCCGCCCGGGACGGCGCTGCTGCGCCAGCGGGGCTTCGAGCGGGCGCTGGACGAGGCGGGTCTTCCGTCGCGGCCGGGCTGGCTGCTGGCGACGCCGCACTACACGCGTCGCGCCGGCGCGGACGCGGTCGAGGCCGTCCTGGCGCGACTGGGCGAGGTCGACGCCGTCGTCTGCGGCAACGACGACCTCGCGCTCGGCGTGATGCACGCGTTCCGGCGCAACGGCGTCCGCGTGCCGGACGACGTGGCCGTCGTCGGGTGGGACAACACCGAGGCGGGCCGCTACGCCGCGCCGACCCTCTCGACGGTCGCGCCGGACCTGGACGCGCTGGCCGTGCTCGCCGTCGATCGCCTCATCGCCCGGGTGCAGGGGGACACCAGCGCCGCCGAGCACCACACGATCGCCCACCGGCTGCTCGTGCGGGAGTCGAGCGACGTCCGCGGCTGACACCGGCGGCCGCCGCCCGGCCTGATACAACGTTGCATTTCGCAGTCGGTTTTGCGAGCATCAACCCGGGCCGCCGCAGACTCGGCGCCCGCACGACGATCCCCGACAGCGACGGAGCCGCCGCCATGACCGTGCACCCCGACAGCTCGACCGCCAACACCGCAGCGACCGCTTCCGCGGTTGCGACAGCGCCCGCCGACGGGTCCGGCGCCCCTCTGGTCGCGACCCCCGCCCACCTGGGCGACCTCGCGCCGCCGTCGGCCGGCGCCGACGCCGGGGTGCCTCGCCCCGAGTACCCCCGCCCGCAGGTGGTGCGCCCCCGCTGGCTGAACCTCAACGGCGAGTGGGGCTTCGAGATCGACCGCGGCGACAGCGGGTTCGAGCGCGGACTGGTCGGGCGTGATCTCGAGCGCACGATCACCGTGCCCTTCGCTCCGGAGTCCGAGGCCTCCGGCGTCGAGGACACCGACTTCCTCGAGGCCGTCTGGTACCGGCGCACGGTGACGGTGCCCGCCGAGTGGGGCGACGACGTCGTGCTGCTGCACCTCGGGGCGGTGGACCACGACGCCACGGTCTGGGTCGACGGTGTCGAGGTGGTGCGCCACCGCGGCGGCTTCACGCCGATCACCGCGCCGATCGGTGCGCGCGCGGGCGAGACGATCACCATCGTCGTGCGGGCCCGCGACCCCCGCGGCGAGATGCAGGCCCGCGGGAAGCAGGCCACCTGGTACGCCAACACCCACTGCAACTACACACGCACGACGGGGATCTGGCAGACGGTCTGGCTCGAGCCTGTCCCGGCCGTGCACCTGCGTCGCCCCCGCATCACGCCCGACCTCGCCTCGCGGGCCTTCGACGTCCGGCTGCCGCTGAGCGCGAACCGGCCCGGCAGCCGCGTCGAGGTCGACGTGGTCGACGAGGCCGGGGTGGTCGCGACGGCGTCGGTCGCCGCGGACCTCGACCTCGCCCCCCAGGTCCGCGTGGTCCTCCCGGCGGATCGCGTGCGGACGTGGTCGCCACAGGACCCCCACCTCTACGGGGTGCGCGTGCGTCTGCTGGACGCGGGCGGCGCCGTCGTCGACGAGATCACGAGCTACGCGGGTCTGCGCTCGGTCGCGATCGACGGACGACGTCTGCTGCTGAACGGGCAGCCGGTGTTCCAGCGCCTCGTCCTCGACCAGGGCTACTGGCCGGACACGCTGATGACGGCGCCCAGCGACGCCGCGCTGCTCCGCGACATCGAGCTCGGCCTCGAGGCCGGTTTCAACGGTGCACGCCTGCACGAGAAGGTGTTCGAGGAGCGCTACCTGTTCCACGCGGACCGCCTCGGCTACCTCGTCTGGGGCGAGTTCGGGGACTGGGGCGTCTCCGGTCAGGGCGGCCCCGGCCACAACCAGGCGCCGACCGCCAGCTTCGTCACGCAGTGGCTCGAGGTGCTCGAGCGGGACCACAACCACCCGGCGATCGTCGGGTGGTGCCCCTGAACGAGACGCACCAGGACCTGCACGACCGGATGACGGTGCTCGACGACGTCACCCGCGGCATGTTCCTCGCGACCAAGCTCGCCGACCCGTCGCGGCCGGTGGTCGACGCCAGCGGGTACTCCCACCGCGTGCCCGAGACGGACGTGTGGGACTCCCACTCCTACGAGCAGGACCCGGCCGCGTTCGCCGAGCAGGTCGGGGGCTCGCCGAGGGCCGCTACCACGAGAACCGGCGCGACGACGGCGCTCCGATGTCGCTCCCGTACGCCGGGCAGCCGTACTTCGTCAGCGAGTTCGGCGGCATCTGGTGGAACCCCGACCGGCTCGACGCCGTGGGCACGGAGCAGGACGAGTCCTGGGGCTACGGCCAGCGGGTGCGGGACGAGGAGGAGTTCCACGCGCGGTTCGCCGGGCTCGCTGACGTTCTGCTGGGCGACCCGGAGATGTTCGGCTACTGCTACACGCAGCTCACCGACGTCTTCCAGGAGCAGAACGGGATCTACCGGTTCGACCGGAGCGAGAAGCTCGATGTCGCGCGCGTGCGCGCGGTCCAGGTGAGGCCGGCCGCCGTCGAGGAGTAGGACGGGCTCCCACCGTGGCCATAGTTGGACGGCGTCCAACTAGGCTACGGTGGGCCCATGACGGAGTTCCTGGAACGGGGTCTGGACGGCTCGCTGCTCGACTACCGGGCAGGGTGGCGGCTGCAGCGCGAGCTGCACGACGCCGTCGTGACCGGCTCGCGGCGGGCGACCGTCGTGCTGTGCGAGCACGCGCCGGTCTACACCGCGGGGCGGCGCACCCGGCGGGACGAGCGCCCCGCGGGCGAGGGGCTCGGCGGGACGCCCGTGGTCGACGTCGACCGCGGCGGACGCGTCACGTGGCACGGGCCCGGTCAGCTCGTCGGCTACCCCGTGGTGCGGCTGCGGCGGCCGATCGACGTCGTGGCCTACGTGCGCGCGCTCGAGGCGGCGCTGATCGCCGCCGCCCACGACCTCGGGGTCGCGGCCGAGCGGGTCGAGGGGCGCTCGGGCGTGTGGGTGCCGCAGCCGGGAGGGCCGCCCGCCAAGGTGGCGGCGGTCGGCGTCAGGGTCGCCTCCGGCGTGACGATGCACGGGTTCGCGCTCAACGTCGCGTGCGCGCTCGAGCCGTTCACCGCGATCGTGCCGTGCGGTATCACCGACGCCGGTGTCACCACGCTGACCCGCGAGGCGGGCCGCACGCTGGCGGTGCGCGACGCCGTCGGGCCCATCCGCGACGCACTGGAGCGCGAGCTCGCGGGCGTGGCCGAGATCGACCTGGGGGTGGCGGCATGAGCGCGGATCCCGCGGGCCGCCGGCTCCTGCGCCTCGAGGTGCGCAACATGGCCACACCGATCGAGAAGAAGCCGGAGTGGATCAGGACGCGGGCGCGGATGGGGCCGGAGTACCGAGGCCTGCAGGAGCTCGTGCGGAGCGAGGGGCTGAACACGGTCTGCCAGGAGGCCGGCTGCCCCAACATCTTCGAGTGCTGGGAGGATCGCGAGGCCACGTTCCTCATCGGCGGTTCGCAGTGCACGCGCCGCTGCGACTTCTGCCAGATCGACACGGGCAAGCCGGCGGACTACGACGTCGACGAACCGCGCCGGGTGGGGGAGTCCGTGGCCCGGATGGGTCTGCGGTACTCCACGGTGACAGGCGTCGCGCGTGACGACCTGCCCGACGAGGGCGCGTGGCTGTACGCCGAGACCATCCGGGAGATCCACCGGCAGGCGCCCGGCACCGGCGTCGAGATCCTCGTGCCCGACTTCACCGGACGGTCCGAGCACCTCGAGCAGGTGTTCGACGCCGGGCCCGAGGTGTTCGCGCACAACGTCGAGACGGTGCCGCGGATCTTCAGGCGGATCCGGCCGGCGTTCCGCTACGAGCGCTCGCTCGACGTGATCACGCAGGGCCAGGACGCCGGGATGATCACGAAGTCCAACCTCATCCTCGGGATGGGCGAGGAGCGCCACGAGATCACCGAGGCGCTGTGCGACCTGCGCGACGCCGGGACGGACATCATCACGATCACCCAGTACCTGCGCCCCTCGCCGCGGCACCTGCCGGTCGCGCGCTGGGTGCGGCCGGAGGAGTTCGTGGAGATCTCGGCCGAGGCGGAGGAGCTCGGGTTCCTCGGAGTCCTGGCGGGGCCGCTCGTGCGCTCGTCCTACCGGGCCGGGCGCCTGTGGGCGCGCTCGATGGTGGCGCGCGGTCGGGAGATCCCGGAGCACCTGCGGCCGCTCGCGGAGGCGGCGGCGCCCGCGCAGGCCGTGGGCTGACGCGCGGTCGGCGGCGCGCGGCGGGGACGCACCGCCGTCGTCGCGCCCGCCCGGTGTCGAGGTCGGGTGCGAGGATGGAGGCATGACCTCCGCCCTGACCGTCGGCATCGCCGCAGCCCTGGAGCAGTTCAGCCCGAACGAGATCATCGAGCACACCGCGCTGGCCGAGAAGCACGGCTTCTCCGGCGTGATGGCGGCCGATCACGTGCAGCCGTGGGTGCCCGCGCAGGGCGAGGCGGCGTTCGTGTGGAACGTCCTCGCGGCGCTCGGGCAGACCACGACGGGTGACATCGGTCCCGGCGTGACGTGCCCGTCGATGCGCTGGCACCCCGCCATGGTGGCGCAGGCCTCGGCGACGCTCGCGGCGATGTATCCCGGCCGCCACTGGCTCGGCCTCGGGAGCGGCGAGGCGCTGAACGAGCACATCACGGCGCGGTACTGGCCGGAGGCGCCCGAGCGGATCAACCGCATGTTCGAGGCGATCGAGATCATCCAGAAGCTGTTCACGGGGTCGCTCGCGGGCAAGGACGTCAAGCACCGCGGCGAGTTCTTCCAGCTCGAGTCGATGCGGCTGTGGACGATGCCCGAGGTGCCGCCGGAGATCCTGGTGGCGACGGCGGGTCCGATCACCGCGAAGCGCGCCGGGCGCACGGTGGACGGTCTCATCACGGTCGGTGCGCCGCTCGAGAAGATCTCGGGCCTGTTCGAGAAGTTCGACGCCGGGGCGCGCGAGGCGGGCAAGGACCCCTCGAGCATGCCGAAGGTGATCCAGCTGCACCTGTCGTGGGCGCCGACCTACGAGGAGGCGCTGGAGAACGCGATGACGCAGTGGCCCAACGGCGGGATGAAGTTCCCCAAGGGCGACATCCGCTCGCCGTTCGACTTCGCCGCGATGGCGAAGCTCGTTCGCCCCGAGGACTTCGAGGGCCGCATGGTCATCTCGGAGGACCCCGACGTGCACCGCGCCGAGATCCAGAAGTACGTCGACCTCGGCTTCGACCGGGTCTACCTGCACAACGTGGGTCGCAACCAGACCGAGTGGGTCGAGGTCTTCGGCCGCGACGTCCTCCCGCAGCTGCACCGGTGAGCGCGCTCCAGGTCGTCGCGCCCGACGGCGTCCCCGCCGTCACGTCCTCCACCGAGCTGGCGGCGGTGCTCGTCCCCGTCCTGGCGAATCTCGTCTGGCCGGACGGGAGCGTGGGGGTCGAGGCGAGCGACGTCGTCGTCCTCTCCTCGAAGGTGGTCTCCAAGGCCGAGGGCCGCCTCGTGCGCGCCACCGACCGCGAGGCCGCGATCGACGACGAGACGGTGAGGGTCGTCGCCTCGCGCGAGAACGCCGACGGCTCCCGGCTGCGGATCGTGGAGAACCGGCAGGGCATCGTGATGGCCGCGGCCGGGGTGGACTCCTCCAACACGCACCCGGGAACGATCCTGCTGCTGCCCGTGGATCCGGACGACTCCGCGCGCCGGCTCCGGCGCGGGCTCGCGGCGCGGCTCGGCGGCGTGCGGCCGGGCGTGATCCTCACGGACTCCGCCGGGCGGCCGTGGCGTTCGGGCGTCACCGACCTCGCGATCGGGGCGGCCGGGATCACGGTGCTCGACGACCTGCGGGGCACGCCCGACGACGCCGGGCGTCCGCTCGAGACGACCGTGGTCGCCGTCGCCGACGAGATCGCGGCCGCCGCCGATCTGCTCAAGCGCCCGACGGGCGGGCACCCGCTCGCCGTCGTGCGGGGGATGGGGCACGTCGTGACGCACGACGACGGGCCGGGCGCCCGCGGCCTGAGCCGCACCGGCCCGGACGACATGTTCGCGCTCGGCAGCCGCGAGGCGTGGGAGCGCGGCCGCGACGGCCGCCCGCTGACTGACTGACTGACTGACCACCTCGTCCGCGAGGTGCCGGTGGGCGTCCGCGAGGGGTCTGTGGGGGATCGTGGGCGCCTCAGAAGTACCTCGCGAACGACGGCGAGGGCCGCGGACGCCGGAGCGTCCGCGGCCCTCGTTCGCGGGAGACCCGGGTCAGGCGCCGAGCAGTTCCTTGACCTCGTCGGCCGTCATGGCGTTCTCGAGGCGCTCCACCGACTCGGCGTCGAGGAACGCGCCGGCGACCTGCTGCAGCAGCGCGAGGTGCTCGTCGCCCGTGGCCGCGATCGCGATCACGAACTTCACCTGCTCGCCGCCCCAGTCGATCCCGTTCGCGTAGCGCACGAAGGACACCGCGGTCCGGGACACCTCGCCCTTGGCCTCGTTCGTGCCGTGGGGGATGGCCAGGCCCTCGCCCATGAACGTCGAGACCGAGGCCTCGCGCTCGTGCATCGCGGCGACGTACGCGGTCGAGGCGGCGCCGGCGGCGACCAGCAGCGCGCCGGCCTCCTCGATGGCGGCCTCCCGAGTGGTGGCGCTTCCGGCGAGGACCACGGACTCGCGGTCGAGGACGGAGTCGCGCGTCGTCGTCGCGGTCGCGACGCCGCCGCCCGAGGACGCGCCGCCGACGGCGGCCGCGCTCGTCGAGCCGGAACCGGAGCCACCCGCAGGGGCGCCACCGTTGTTGCGCTCGTCCACGAGCTCCACGACCTCGTCGTAGCGCGGCGAGTTCATGAAGTTGTCGACGGACACGTGGATCGCCGAACCGGTGCGCTGACGCGCGCGCTCGGTGAGGTCCTGGTGAGTCACGACGAGGTCGTAGGTGTCGGTCAGGTCCGAGATGGCCTTGTTGACCACTGTGACGCCCTCGAGGCCGGCGGACTGCACCTTGCGGCGGAGCACCGAGGCGCCCATCGCGGAGGAGCCCATGCCGGCGTCGCACGCGAAGACGATCGAGCGGATCGGACCGGTCGCGACGGCGGCGCCGCTGCTCAGCATCGAGGCGACGGAGGACTTCTTGCCCTTGTTCGCCTCCATCTGCGCGGTGGCGGCCTCCAGGTCGAGGTCCTTGTTCTTGTCCAGGCGCAGGATGAGGGCCGCGACGAGGAACGTCACGCCGGCTGAGGCCACGACGGACAGGATGACGCCGACGTGGCTCCCCGGCGCCGTCATGGTCAGCACCGCGAAGATCGAGCCGGGGGCGGCCGGACCCACGAGGCCGGAGCCGAAGATCACGTTGGTCAGCACACCGGTCGCACCACCCAGGATGAGGGCGAGGATCAGACGCGGCTTGGCGAGCACGTAGGGGAAGTAGATCTCGTGGATCCCACCGAGGAACTGCACGATGATCGCGCCCGGGGCGGACGCGCGGGCCACACCGACGCCGGCGACGGCGAAGGCGAGCAGCAGGCCGAGGCCCGGTCCGGGGTTCGCCTCGATGAGGAACAGCAGCGAGCGGCCGGTCTCGGTCGACTCGGCGCTGCCCAGCGGGGTGAAGACGCCGTGGTTGATCGCATTGTTGAGGAACAGGACCTTGGCCGGCTCGACCAGGATCGAGGTGGCCGGGAGGATGTTGTTGTCGACGAGGAAGCCGACGCCGTCGCCGAGGCGAGCGGTCAGCCACTCGACGACCGGGGCGATGCCGAAGAAGCCGAGGAAGGCCAGGATCGCGCCGAGGATGCCGGCGGAGAAGTTGTTGACGAGCATCTCGAAGCCGGGGCGGATCTTGCCGTCCCAGAGGGCGTCGAGCTTCTTGATCGTCCAGCCGCCGACGGGGCCGGCGATCATCGCGCCGATGAACATCGGGATGCCGGCGCCGGCGACGACACCGATCGTCGCGATCGCGCCGACCACGCCGCCGCGGGTCTTGTAGAGCATGTAGCCGCCGGTGTAGCCGATGAGGATCGGCAGCAGGAAGGTGATGGCCGGGCCGACGATGCCGCCGTCGGCGAAGTCGCCCCAGCCGCCGATCTGCGCCACCCAGCTGTCGGGGGCGAAGCGGCCGAGGAACTCGGGGCGGTCGGGGGTCTCCGGCGTCGCGCCGTTGAGCCAGCCCGGTCCGATGAACAGGGCGGTCAGGAGGCCCCACGCGATGAACGCCGCGATGTTCGGCATCACCATGTTGGACAGGAAGGTGCCGAACTTCTGGACGGCGACCCGAGCGCCACCCCGCTGCTGGGGTGGGGTCGTGGTGGTGGTCATGCGTTGCCTTTCGCTGGGGTCGAGACGGGTCCTCGACCGATCCCCGTTGATCTGTGTTCCTGTTTATATCGGTTTGAATCGGGTCCGGTCAAGAGCGATTGACCACACGATCCCACTCAGGCAGACTGGCGGGCGAGACATCCGGTCAGCACGACACGCGCGTGCGCCCCGACGCAGCCGTCGGACGCACGAGAGATGGGAGCTTCCATGAAGGCACTGCGTTTCCACGCCCCCGGCGACGTCCGCATCGAGGACGTGCCCGAGCCCGAGTGCGGCGCCCGCGAGGTGAAGATCCGCGTCCGCAACTGCTCCACGTGCGGCACCGACGTGAAGATCCGCAACAACGGCCACGTCAACATCACGCGCGAGACCACCATGGGCCACGAGGTCGCGGGTGAGGTCGTCGAGGTCGGGGCGGACGCGCAGGGCGGCTTCGCCGTCGGCGACCGCGTGCAGGTCATCGCGGCCGTGCCGTGCGGGCAGTGCCACGAGTGCGGCAAGGGCTGGATGGAGGTCTGCCAGAACCAGACCTCGGTCGGCTACCAGTACGACGGCGGGTTCGCCGAGTACATGGTCGTCCCCGAGCAGGTGCTCGCCGTGGACGGTCTCAACCACATCCCGGACAACGTCGGCTTCGACGAGGCCTCGGCGGCCGAGCCGTTCGCGTGCGCCATCAACGCGCAGGAGCAGATGGGGATCGAGGAGGGCGACTTCACGGTCGTCTTCGGCGCCGGTCCGATCGGCTGCATGCACATCCGCATCGCGCGCGGCGTCCACAAGGTCGGTCCCGTCTGGCTCGTCGACGTCAACGCCGAGCGACTGGCGATGTCCGCCGAGGCCGTCAAGCCCGACGGCGTCATCGACGCCTCGCAGGAGGACGTCGTCGCGCGCGTCCTCGAGCTCACGAACGGCCGCGGCGCCGACGTCATCATCACCGCCACCCCCGCGAACATCACGCAGGAGCAGGCCGTCGCGATGGCCGCGCGCAACGGGCGGATCTCCTTCTTCGGCGGTCTGCCCAAGACCGACCCGACGATCACGCTCGACTCCAACGTCGTGCACTACCGCCAGCTCCACATCCACGGCGCGAACGGCAGCGCCCCGGCGCACCACAAGCGCGCGCTGGAGTACATCTCCACCGGTCAGATCCCGGTCAAGGACCTCATCACCCGTCACGTGCCGCTCGAGCAGGCGCTCGAGGCGTTCGACATCGTGGCCCGCGGCGAGGCCATCAAGGTCACCGTCGAACCATGACCCAGACGCCGGTCGCGCTGTACGCCCCCGAGCGGCAGCACACGATCCTCGAGCTGGCCCGCGCGCAGGGCCGGGTCGAGGTCGGGGCCCTCGCGGAGTCGCTGCAAGTGACCCCCGAGACCGTGCGGCGCGACCTGACGGCGCTCGAGCGCCGCGGCCTGGTGCGGCGCGTGCACGGCGGCGCGCTCGCCGTCGAACGCCTCGGCGTCGAACCCACGCTCGAGCGCCGGATGGAGCGGCTCGCGCAGGAGAAGGCGCGCATCGCGCGGCGCGCGCTGGAGGAGGTGCCCGACGACGGCACGATCCTCCTCGACGCCGGCAGCACCACGGTGGCGCTCGCCGAGGCGCTGCCGCGCGGGCGCGACCTCACGGTCGTGACGAACTCGGTCGCGATCGCGGCCCTGCTGCACGAGCGCTCCGACGTCTCGCTGTTCCTGCTCGGGGGTCGGCTGCGCCGCCGCACGGGCGCCGCGGTGGGGGAGTGGGCGCAGCACGCGCTCGCCGACCTGTTCGTGGACGTCGCGTTCGTCGGCACCAACGGGGTCGACGTCGCGCGGGGCTTCACCACGCCGCACGAGATCGAGGCGGCCACCAAGCGCGCCTTCGTCGCCGCGGCCCGCCGCACGGTGGTGCTCGCCGACCACAGCAAGGCCGGTCAGGTGAGCTTCCACCGCTTCGCGCGGACCGACGACGTCGACCTGTGGATCACCGACGCCGGGCTGGAGCAGGAGACGGCCGACGAGATCGAGGCGGCCGGCGTGGCGGTGGCCCGGGTCTGAGCGCGAGGACCCCGGCGGCTCAGGCGTCGGCGAGACCGCTCAGCACGAGCACCGGCCGCCCGTCCGCCGTCCGCACCACCTCGGCCGCCACGCCGTAGACCCGCGCGATCGTCGCGGGTGTGAGGACCTCCTCGGGCTCGCCGGCGGCGACCACGCGCCCGTCGGCGAGCACGACGACGTGGTCGCACCAGCGCAGCGCCTGGTTCAGGTCGTGCAGCACGAGCACGCTCGTGACCTCCAGCCCCGCCACGAGCCGCAGCAGCGCGAGCTGTGCCGCGACGTCGAGGTGGTTGGTCGGTTCGTCGAGCAGCAGCACCTGTGGCTCCTGGGCGAGGGCCCGCGCCAGGTGCACGCGCTGGCGCTCGCCCCCTGAGAGCCTGGCGAGGTCGCGGCCCGCGAGGTGCGCCGCGCCGCAGCGTTCCAGCGCTGCGCGAGCGAGGGCCTCGTCCTCGCCCGAGTCCGCGCTCCACCGCGAGCGGTGCGGCGTGCGGCCCAGCAGGACCACGTCGAGCGCCGTGAGCGCGACGTCGGTGGGCGCCTCCTGCTCCACGAGGGCCAGGCGCTGCGCGCGGGTGCGGCGCGACATCGCGCGCAGGTCCTCGCCCGCGAGGAGGAACGCGCCGTCGTCGACCCGCAGGGCCCCGACGAGCGCGCGCAGGAGCGAGGACTTGCCCGACCCGTTCGGCCCGAGCACCCCCGTGACGCCGCCGCTCGGCGCCGTGAGCGTGACACCGTCGAGGATCGCGCGCCCGTCCACGCTCCAGGCGACGCGCTCGAGGTGCAGATCGAGATGCCGGTCGTCGCTCATGCGATCCCGCCGCGACGCCGGGCGAGCAGGAGGGCGAAGACGGGCGCTCCGATCGCGGCGGTGAGGATGCCGACGGGGAGCTCGCGCGGCTCGATGACCGTGCGCGCCGCCGTGTCGGCCCAGAGCAGCACGAGCGCGCCCGCGACGGCGGCCAGCGGGAGCACGCGCACGTGGCGCGCGCCCACGAGCAGGCGCACCGCGTGCGGCACGACCAGCCCGACGAACCCGATCGACCCGCTGACCGACACCATCGCCCCCACGAGCAGCGCGACGAGGCCGAGCAGCGTCCAGCGCGTGCGCGCGACGTGGACGCCGAGGCTCGCCGCGGACGTGTCCCCGAACGCGAACGCGTCCAGCGTGCGCCCCGAGGTCACGAGCACGACGCCGACGACGGCGAGCGCCACCCACACGATGACGGCGCTGCGCCACGTCGCGCCCCCGAGGGTGCCCATGAGCCAGCCGAGCACCTCGCGGTAGGAGTCGCCCTGCACCGAGGTGAAGATGATGAACGACGTCACGGCCGAGCAGGCCTGCGCGACGGCGACGCCCGCCAGCACCGTGCGCCCCGGTGTGAGACGGCCGCCGGAGACGACGCCGGCGAGGGTGAGCGAGGCGGCCAGCGCCAGCACGGCGCCCGCGAACGCCGCCACGGGCAGCAGCAGGCCCACGCCCAGCACGAGCACGGCGACGGCGCCCACGCTCGCACCCGAGGAGATCCCCAGCAGGTAGGGGTCCGCGAGCGGGTTGCGCAGCAGCGCCTGCATCACGGTGCCGGTGACGGCGAGCCCCGCGCCGACGCCGATCGCGGCGACGACGCGCGGCAGTCGCCCCTGCCAGACGATCGCGTCCTGGATCCGGCTGAGCGGATCGGCCGGGACCTCCAGCCCGAACCCGCCCAGGACGGGGTGCAGGAGCGTCGCGAGGTGGTGGCCGGCCGAGCCCAGGATGTCGCCCGGGGTGATGTCGGCCGGCCCGAGGGCGAGCGCGACGACGGCCGAGGCGACCAGGGCGAGGGCCAGCGTCCCGCCCGCCCACCACGTCCTGCTCACCCGCAGCCCGCCGTCAGCGCTCGAGCGCCGCGAGCTGCTCGGTGAGCGTCGCGACGGCCTCGACGTTGCGCACCCCGCCCTCGGTCGCGGCGAACGGCACGACGAGGTAGCGCTCCTCCTGGACCGCGCGCAGCGACGCCGTGACGGGGTTGGCCGCCAGTGTCTCCTTCTTCTTCTCGGCGGTGTTCCACACCGAGTCGACCAGCACGATCACGTCGGGGTCGGCGGCCGTGGCGGCCTCCCACGAGTACGGGCCCCAGCCGCCCTCCAGCTCGCCCGCGACGTTGGTGAGGCCGACCTCGTCGAGGATCATCTGCGGCGCGCCGGTGCCGGCGCCCACGAACGGGGTTTCCGACCCCGAGGACCACCACAGGGCGCTGGCGGGCGCGGCGGGGTCGCCGGCGGTGGAGGCCGCGCCGTCGCGCGCCCCGCGCAGCGTCTCCAGCTCGGTGCGCTGCTGCTCCACGAGCGCCGCCGCGGCGTCGCTCTCGCCGAGCAGGTCGCCGACCTGGGTGATCTCGGCGAAGACGTCCTCGAAGGTCAGGGGGTCGGGGGCGTACGGCGCCTGGGTGCACGCGCTCGGCGCGACGAACGTCGTGATGCCGAGGTCGGTGAGGGCGGACCGCTCGCCCGCGCCGTCGGCGGAGAAGTTCGACTCCCAGCCCGCCAGCACGAGATCCGGCTCGACCGACAGGACGGCCTCGTTCGAGGGGACGCGGTCCCCGAGCACCGGCAGCGCCGCGACGAGCTCGGCGTCGGCGGCGTCCGTGGGCGGGCCGTCGGGGTAGGCGGTCGCCACCAGGCGGTCCCCGGCGCCGAGCGCGAGCACGAGCTCGGTCATGGCGGACTTGATCGTGACGATGCGCTCGGGGGCGGCCTCGGTCTCGACCTCGAACCCGCAGTTGTCCGCGGTGAACGGTGTCGCCGCGTCGGGGGTCGACGGCGTCGCGTCGTCGGACGAGGAGGACGAGGACGACGGCGAGGGCGACGTCGCGTCGTCGTCGCCACCTGCGCCCGAGCCCTGGTCCGCGCCGCCGCACGCGGCGAGCAGCGCCGTCGTGAGCACGGCCGAGGTGAGAAGACCGGCGGGCCGCAGGGCGCGCGCGCCGGGGGAGCGACGGAAGGTGGCGGACGGGGACGGGCTCACGGGTGCTCCTGGCGGTGGTGGGGACGTGTCGCGGTGCGGCGCGGTCGGTCTGCGCTCGCACGGGCGGCGGAGGGCGGCGGGAGCGGCCAGGGGCTCCCGGTGGACGGCCGCGGGGCCAAGACCGGCCCGGCGCTGCGGGACGAGGTCGCGTCCCGTGCTGTCTCGAGCCGATTCTAGGTCGCCGGGCGGGAAGAACGAGGCGGGGCACGTGGTTGTCCCCGGAGTGCCCCGCTCCGCGCGGGGCAGAACCGAGACGAAGGAGGCCCCCGTGGCTCGCACCATCGCCCTGTCCGACGGCACGACCATCCCCCAGATCGGCTTCGGCGTCTGGCAGGTGGACCCCGACGAGACGCAGGAGGCCGTGAGCACCGCCCTCGAGGCCGGCTACCGTCACGTGGACACCGCGCAGATGTACCGCAACGAGGCCGGCGTGGGTGCCGCCGTCGCCGCGAGCTCGCTGGACCGCGGTGACGTGTTCCTCACGAGCAAGGTCAACAACGACGCGCACGCCCCGCAGGACACGAAGGACTCGGTCGCGCGCACGCTGGAGCTGCTCCAGTCCGACTACGTCGACCTCATGCTCATCCACTGGCCGCTGGCCTCGGACCCCACGGGCTACATCGCCACGTACGAGGCGCTGCTCGAGGAGAAGGCGGCCGGTCGCATCCGCTCGGTCGGCGTCTCCAACTTCCACGCCCACCACCTCGACGCGATCATCGAGCGCACCGGCGTCGCGCCGGTCGTCAACCAGATCGAGGTCCACCCCTACTTCGCCAACCCGGCCGTCGCCGCGACGACCGAGCGCGGGATCGCGGTCGAGTCCTGGTCGCCGCTGGCCTCGGGCAAGCTCTTCGGGGACTCCACGATCGAGGCCGTCGCAGCCGAGGTCGGCGCGACCGCCGGGCAGACCGTGATCGCCTGGCACCTCGCGACCGGCAAGATCGTGCTGCCGAAGTCCGTGACGCCGTCGCGCATCGTGGAGAACCTCGCCGCGGCCGACATCGAGCTCAGCGCCGACCAGATCGCCCGGATCGACGCGCTCGACAAGGGTGCGGAGGGCCGCACCGGCCCGAACCCGGACGAGCTCGGCTGACGCAGCCACCCAGCAGCACCGGCACCACCCCTCACCCCGCGGCGACGGCGAGCACCTCCGCCGTCGCCGCGGGGTCGGTCACACCGGCGACCGTGAGGCGCAGGTGCGCCGTGCGCGGCACCATCTCGCGGTGGAAGGCCGAGCCGCCCACGGCGCGCACCCCGGCCGCGGCGAGCCGCTCGAGCGCGACGCGCTCGTCGGCCACGGGCAGCCACAGGTTCAGCCCGTCGCCGGGGTGGGCCTCGACGCCGAGGTCGCTCAGCGCCGTCACCAGGCCGAGCATCCGCGCCCGATAGGTCCGGCGGGCCCGCTCCACCTGCGCGACGGCGCGCGGGTCTGTCAGCAGCCGTGCGAGCGTGGTCTGCAGGATGCGGCTGGTCCAGCCCGGGCCGACCATCCGCCGCGCCACGAGCGCGTCGATCTCCCGCGCCGGCCCACCGACCGCCGCGATCCGCAGCTCCGGCCCGTGCGACTTCGAGTACGAGCGGACGTGGACGACCCGGTCGGGGATCCAGGCGGCGAGCGTGACGTCCCGTGCGTGGGCCACGAGGCCCGAGTGGTCGTCCTCGATCACGAGCAGCCGGCGTCCGGGGCGCACGGAGGCGGCCCGCACCTTCCCCTGGCCCCGTGCGACGTCGCTCTGCGAGTGCCGCCGCACCAGAGCGGCGAGCTCACGCGCCCTCGTCGCCGTGAGGCTCGCGCCCGTGGGGTTCTGGGCCCGAGGCTGCAGCAGCACGACGGCGGCGCCCGCCTCCAGCGCCGACGCCAGCGACGCCGGGGTCACCCCGTGCCGGTCCATCGCGAGCGGCACCCGGATCGCTCCGAGGCGGTCCAGCGCGTCGAACAGCGGCGGGAACCCGGGTTCCTCCACCGCGACGCGGTCACCGAAGGCGACCACCTGCTCGAGCGTGCGCACGACGGCGTCGAGCGCGCCGTCCACCACCGTGAGGCGCTCGACGGCGACCGGCCAGGTCTCCCGCAGGACCCGCTCGAGCCCCGGCACCACGGTCGCCTCCGCGTAGGCCGGGGCGGCCGCGCGGTGGTGCTCGTGCGCGACGGCGGCGAGCACCTCCCCAAGGGAGGGGAGCAGGCCGGCGTCGGGCGTCCCGCGCGAGAGGTCGAACCGCACCGGGGTGGTGGTGCGGGCGGCGAGCGCGACGCCGTCGCGCACGTCACGGGCGGTGGTCGAGGCGCTGAGCGCGCGGTAGCCCGGGGTCAGGGCGTGCTGCACGGGGAAGGAGACCGTGGTGCCCGCCCGGCCGCGGCTGCCGACGACGCCGACGGCGCGCAGCGCCCGGTAGGCACCGCTGACGGTCGCGGGCGAGACCCCCAGCGCCGCGCCCAGCTCCCGCACCGACGGCAGCCGGTCACCGGCCCGCAGGTCGCCCGCGCTCACGAGGTGAGCGATGGCGGCCGCGATGCCGCGCGGGGAGCGGTCGTCGATCGCTCGCGCCAGGTCCATGCGCCGATGCTGTCCGCCGCGCGCCACGAACGTGTTCGGTGGACGAAAACATCGGGTTACGCCACAGAAATGTCCAGTGCTCAGGATCACGTTTCAGGCGTTCACCACGCGACCCCGACGGCTCCGGGGGACGCGTCGATCCCGAGGAGGTCGCGATGACCATCGTGCAGGTAGGACTCACCCAGACGCCCTGGACCGGTGACCAGGTCAGCATGCTCGACCGGCACGAGGAGTACGCGCGGGCGGCGGTCGCGGCCGGCGCCGACGTCGTCGGATTCCAGGAGCTGTTCACCGGCCCCTACTTCGGGATCACGCAGGACCCGGCCTACTACTCCTACGTCGAGGCGGCCGACGGCGCGACCGTGGCCCGGTTCGCAGCGCTCGCGAAGGAGCTCGGCGTGGTGATGGTGCTGCCGATCTACGAGGAGGAGCACGCCGGGATCTACTACAACACCTCGGTGCTGGTCGACTCCGACGGGTCGATCCTCGGCCGCTACCGCAAGCACCACATCCCGCACGTGGAGAAGTTCTGGGAGAAGTTCTACTTCCGGCCGGGGAACATGGGCTACCCGGTCTTCGAGACGGCGGTCGGCCGGATCGGGATGTACATCTGCTACGACCGCCACTTCCCCGAGGGCTGGCGCGAGTACGGTCTCGCCGGAGCCGACATCGTCTTCAACCCCAACGCCACCAAGCCCGGGCTGTCCAACCGCCTGTGGGAGGTCGAGCAGCCGGCCGCGGCCATCGCCAACGGCTACTTCGTCGCCGCGAGCAACCGGGTGGGCGCCGAGACCAACGAGTACGGTGACGAGGCGGTGGCCTTCTACGGTTCCTCCTACCTCGTGGGGCCGGACGGCAACCTGGTCGGCGACATGGCCAGCGCCACCGAGCCCGGGTGGATCGTGCGGGAGGCGGACCTCTCGCTCGTGCGCACGCAGCGCGAGACCTGGCAGTTCTTCCGCGACCGCCGCCCGGATTCCTACACGCGAATCGCGCAGCCGTGAGCACCACGCTCGTCACGGGCGGGACGCTCGTCAACGCGACCGGGCGCAGCCGCGCCGACGTGCTGATCGACGGCGAGCAGATCGCCGCGATCCTGCCCCCGGGCTCGCAGCTCCTGGGAACGGACCTGCGACACGGCGTCGACCGCGTGATCGACGCGACCGGCCGCTACGTCATCCCCGGCGGCATCGACGCGCACACCCACATGGAGCTCCCCTTCGGTGGCACGAACGCCTCCGACACCTTCGAGACCGGCACGCGCGCGGCGGCGTGGGGCGGCACGACGACGATCATCGACTTCGCCGTCCAGCGCACCGGGGAGCGGGTCCAGGACGGCCTCGCCGCCTGGCACGACAAGGCCGCAGGACGCTGCGCGATCGACTACGCCTTCCACCAGATCGTGGGCGGGGTCGACGACGAGGCGCTGTCCGCGATGCGCGGTCTCGTCGACGAGGGCGTGACCAGCTTCAAGCTCTTCATGGCCTACCCCGGGGTCTTCCACTCCGACGACGCCCAGATCCTGCGCGCGATGCAGGTCGCCGGCGAGACCGGGCTGCTGACGATGATGCACGCGGAGAACGGTCCGGTCATCGACGTGCTCGCGCAGCAGCTGGTGGAGGCGGGCAGCACGTCGCCGTACTTCCACGGGGTGGCGCGCGCGTGGCAGGCGGAGGAGGAGGCCACGCACCGCGCGATCATGCTCGCCAACCTCACGGGTACGCCGCTGTACGTCGTCCACGTCTCGGCGAAGCAGGCCGTCGCGCAGCTCGCAGCGGCGCGCGACGGCGGCCAGAACGTGTTCGGCGAGACGTGCCCGCAGTACCTCTACCTCTCGCTCGAGGAGCAGCTCGCGGCCACGAGCGAGGAGTGGGGCGACTTCGAGGGCGCCAAGTGGGTCTGCTCGACGCCGCTGCGCGCCCGGGCGGAGGGTCACCAGGACGCCATGTGGCAGGCGCTGCGCACGAACGACCTGCAGATGGTCTCCACCGACCACTGCCCGTTCTGCATGAAGGACCAGAAGGAGCTCGGACGAGGTGACTTCCGCGCGATCCCGAACGGCATCGGGTCGGTCGAGCACCGCGTCGACCTGCTTTACCAGGGCGTCGTGACCGGAGAGATCACGCTCGAGCGGTGGGTCGAGCTCATCAGCGTGACCCCCGCCCGGATGTTCGGTCTCTACGGTCGCAAGGGCGTCATCGCCCCCGGCGCGGACGCCGACGTCGTGATCTACGACCCGCAGGGGCACACCACGATCGGCGCCGCCACCCACCACATGGCGATGGACCACTCCGCGTGGGAGGGGTTCGAGGTCGACGGCCACGTCGACACGGTCATCTCGCGCGGCACCGTGATCGTCGACGGCGGGGCCTACCTCGGGCGCGCCGGTCACGGCCGGTACGTGCCGCGCGGCCTGACCCAGTACCTGGTCTGAGAGGAGCGGACATGGACTTCGGAGTGGTGCTGCAGACCGATCCGCCCGCCTCGCGCGTGGTGGACCTCGCCCGGCAGGCCGAGACGCACGGCTTCAGCCACGTGTGGACGTTCGACTCCCACCTGCTGTGGCAGGAGCCGTTCGTGATCTACAGCCAGATCCTCGCGGCGACGCGCAAGGTGGTGGTCGGGCCGATGGTGACGAACCCGGCCACCCGGGACTGGACCGTGATCGCGTCGCACTTCGCGACGTTGAACGAGATGTTCGGCAACCGCACGGTGTGCGGCATCGGACGCGGGGACTCGGCCGTGCGCACCCTGAACGGGCGCCCCTCGAACCTCGCGACGCTGCGCGACGCGGTGCACGTGATCCGCGAGCTCGGCAGCTCGCGCGCGGTCGAGCTGAACGAGCGCACGGTGCGCTTCCCGTGGTCGGTGGGTTCGGCCCTCGAGGTGTGGGTCGCCGCGTACGGACCGCGTGCGCTGGAGCTCACCGGACAGGTCGGTGACGGCTTCATCCTGCAGCTCGCCGACCCCGACATCGCCCGGTGGATGGTCCGCGCGGTGCGGGACTCGGCGGAGGCGGCCGGGCGCGATCCCGACGACGTCACGATCTGTCTCGCGGCGCCGGGCTACGTGGGTGACGGCAGCTCGCCGTCGGCGCGCGCCCACATGCGCGAGCAGTGCCGGTGGTTCGGCGGGATGGTGGGCAACCACGTCGCCGAGATCGTGCGCCGCTACGGCACCGACTCCGCCATCCCGCAGGCGCTGACGGACTACGTGCGCGAGCGCGAGGGGTACGACTACAACCAGCACGGCCGCGCCGGCAACACCCACGCGGCGTTCGTGCCCGACGAGATCGTGGAGCGGTTCTGCCTGCTCGGCTCGCCGCACGAGCACGTCGAGAAGCTGCGCGAGCTCGAGGCGCTGGGCTGCGACCAGTTCGCGCTGTACCTCCAGCACGACAACAAGGAGGAGACGCTGCGGCAGTACGGCGAGCGCGTCATCCCCGCGATGGCGCATCCCGTGGTGGCGACGGCGTGAGCGGGGGTGCGAGCACGGCCGGGCGGGTGCGGCGCACGGTGCGACGCGCGGCGACGGCGGTGCTCGCCGTCGCCGCCCTCGCGGCGCTCTGGGAGGGCTACAAGGCGCTCGGCCCGGCCGACGGCTGGTCGGTGGGCGCCACGCGGCTGCTGCCGCGCACGAGCGACCTCGCGATGCCGCACACGTGGGACGTGCTCGCCCGCCTCGGTCGGCCCGTGACCGGGGGAGGGACGCCGAGGTCCTCTGGCTCGCGGTCGCGGGCGCCGCAGGGAGGTCCCTGACGATCGCGGCCGCCGGGTTCGTGATCGGCGTGGTGGTCGGGCTCGTGCTGGCGCTCGCGATGCAGCGCGTGCGCGTGCTCGAGCGCGCCGCGCTGCCCCTGGTCGTGCTGTCGCAGACCGTGCCGCTCATCGCGCTGGCGCCGCTGGTGCGGGCCTGGGGGTCGCGTCTCGCGATCGGCGGGGTGGAGTGGCAGCCGTGGATGTCGGTGGCCGTGATCGCCTCCTACCTGGCGTTCTTCCCGGTCGCCGTCGGGATGCTGCGGGGGCTGCAGTCGCCGGACCCGATCCATGTCGAGTACCTGCGGTCCTGCGGGGCGTCGTGGATCCAGACGGTGGTGCGACTGCGCCTGCCGGCGAGCGTGCCGCACCTGCTGCCCGCGCTGCGGCTCGGTGCGGCGGGTGCCGTCATCGGCACGGTGGTGGCGGAGGTGGCCACGGGACTGCCCGGAGGGCTCGGGCGGATGATCGTGGAGTACGCGAACTTCGCCGGCAGCGATCCGGCCCGACCCTGGGCGCCCATCATGGGAGCGGTCGCGATCGGGCTGGTGGCCGCGGGGGCCGTCGGCCTCGTGGGGGCCACGCTCACGCGCTTCCGGCGCGGGGAGGTGGCGGCGTGAGCGCGCACGCGGTGGACGTCCGGGGCGTGACCCGCGTCTTCGGTTCGGGGCCGCGCCGGGTGGTCGCCCTCGACGGCGTCGACCTCGCGGTGGCCCCGGGCGAGTTCGTCTCGCTCATCGGCCCCTCGGGGTGCGGCAAGTCCACGCTCCTGCGCCTCGTGGCCGACCTCGACGCCCCGACGTCGGGCACGGTGGAGGTCTTCGGCACGAGCGCCCACCAGGCCCGCCTCGCCCGCAGCTACGGCATCGCCTTCCAGCAGGCCGGCCTCCTGCCCTGGCGCACGGTCGCGGCCAACGTCGAGCTGCCCCTGGCCGTCGCCGGAGAGGGGCGGCGTGCCCGGCGGGCGCGGGCCACCGAGCTCCTGGACCTGGTCGGCCTCGGCGACGCCGCGGCGCGCCACCCCGACGAGCTCTCGGGCGGGATGCAGCAGCGCGTCGCCATCGCGCGGGCGCTCGCGTCCGCGCCGAGCCTGCTGCTGATGGACGAGCCGTTCGGGGCGCTCGACGAGATGACGCGCGAGCACCTGCAGATCGAGCTGCTGCGGATCTGCGCCGAGACGCGCGCCGCCGTCGTGTTCGTCACGCACTCGGTGCCGGAGGCGGTGTTCCTGTCCGACCGCGTGGTGGTGATGTCGCCGCGGCCGGGTCGCATCCGCGAGGTCGTCCCCGTCTCCCTCGACCGCGGCCGCGCCTCGACCGGTGAGCTCGCCGCGGCCGACGACCTGCGCGCCCGCGCCGACTTCACGGCGGCGCTGGCTCGGGTGCGCGGGAGCCTGCACGCGCACGAGCAGGGCGGGGCGGTCGGGCGCGGCGACGTCCACGGCGCCGCGCTCGGGATGGAGGCGCGGTGACCGCCCGCGTGCTGCGCCGGGTCGCGAGCGAGGCGCTGCCGCCGCTCGCGCTGCTGGCGCTCCTCCTGCTCGGCTGGCAGCTGCTGATCGTCGCCAGCGGTCTGCCGGCGTTCGTGCTGCCCTCGCCGTCGGGGATCGCGCAGGACGCGGCTCGGTACGCGGGGCCGATCGCGTCGGCCTCCCTCACGACCGGGCGCAACGCGCTGCTGGGGCTCGTCCTCGGGGCCGTCGGTGCCGTGCTCGCGGCCGTGGTGGCGGCGCTCGTGCGCCTCGTGGACGCGCTCGCGGCTCCCGTGGTGAGCGCGCTCGCCGTCGTACCGATCGTGGCGCTCGCACCGGTCCTCTACTCGATGTACGGGGCGGGCTCGGAGCAGGCGCGGGTGATCGTGGCGGCGCTCGCGGCCTTCGTGCCGGTCTACGTCACCACGCTGCGCGGGATGCGCCAGGTCCGCCCCGTGCACCGCGACCTCATGCGCGCCGTCGCCGCGCCGCCCGCGCGCGCGGCGCTGCTCGTGACCGTCCCCACGGCCGTGCCGTTCGTGCTGACCGGCGTGCGCACGGCCTCCTCGCTCGCGGTCATCTCCGCGATCGTCGCGGAGTACTTCGGCGGACCGCGCTCCGGCATCGGCTCCTTCATCACGACGGCGGCGGCCGGCTCCAACTACACGCTCGCCTGGGCGTACGTGCTCGGCGGCATCGTCGTCGGGCTCGTCTTCTACGCCGCGACCTCCCTCCTGGAGGTGCTCCTCACCCGGCGTCGCTGACGCCCACCCGCTCGTCCCCACCTCTGCTCGTCCCCACCCCGACAAGGAGCACGATGCACACGAGATCACGCCGCACCGGCCTCGCCGCCGCCCTCGTCACGGCCACCGCGCTGGCGCTCGCCGGCTGCTCGGTGACCGACGAGTCCGATCCCGACGGCGCGTCCGGTGGCTCCACCGCCACCGCCACCGCCTCCGGCAGCGCGGGCGCCGACGGCGACCTGACGCCCGTCTCCCTCCAGCTCCAGTGGCTCACGCAGGCGCAGTTCGCGGGCTACTACGCCGCCCTCGACCAGGGCTACTACGCCGACGAGGGCCTCGACGTCTCGATCATCGAGTCGGGCGGCGACATCGTCCCGCAGGACGCCCTGGCCGCCGGCGAGGTCGACTACGCGATCGCGTGGGTCCCGAAGGTGCTGGGCTCGATCGAGCAGGGCGCACGCGTCACGAACGTCGCGCAGGTCTTCGAGCGCTCCGGGACGCTCCAGGTCGCCTTCGCGGACTCGGGCATCACGGAGGTCGCGGACCTCGAGGGGAAGACCGTCGGCTCGTGGGGCTACGGCAACGAGTGGGAGCTCTTCGCCGGGTTGAACCAGGCGGGGGTGACCGACTTCCAGCTCGTCACGCAGGCCTTCGACATGCTCGGCCTGCTCAACGGAGACATCGACGCCGCGCAGGCGATGACCTACAACGAGTACGCGCAGCTCCTGGAGACCGTGGACCCCGACACCGGCGAGCTCTACACGCCCGAGGACTTCACGGTCCTGGACTGGAACGACGAGGGCGTCGCGATGCTGCAGGACGCGATCTGGGCCGACACCGAGCGGCTGGAGAGCGACCCCGCCTACGCCGAGACCACGGTCGCCTTCCTGCGGGCGACGATCCGCGGCTGGCTGTACGCCCGCGACAACCCGGAGGAGACGGCGGACATCGTGACCGCGGCCGGCTCGACCCTCGGCGAGAGCCACCAGCTCTGGATGACGAACGAGACCAACAAGCTGCTGTGGCCCTCCACGACCGGCGGGCTCGGGCTCGTGGACACCGCGGTGTGGGACCGCACGGTCGAGCTCGCGATGGAGACGAGCAACGAGACCGGCGCGACGATCATCACGCAGGAGCCGCCTCAGGACGCCTACACGACCGAGTACGTGGAGCAGGCGCTGGCCGACCTCGAGGCCGAGGGCCTCGACGTCACGGGTGAGGACTTCGCCCCGATCGAGGTCGAGCTGGTCGAGGGCGGCGCCTGATGGCGGTGGAGGGCGTGCCGGTCGAGCCGGTCGGTCTCGGGGCCGGCGGTGACGCGCGGGCGCGCGACCTCGACCGGCACGTCTTCCACTCCTGGTCGGCGCAGGCCACCCCGGTCGACTTCGTCCTCGCGGGCGGGTCGGGGTCGTGGGTCTGGAACGAGGCGGGGGAGCGGTGGCTCGACTTCTCCTCGCAGCTCGTCAACACCAACATCGGCCACCAGCACCCCCGGGTCGTCGCGGCGATCCAGGAGCAGGCGGCCACGCTGACGACGGTCGCGCCGTCGGCCGCCCACCGCGTGCGGGGCGAGGCGGCCGAGGCGATCCTCGACCTCGCCGGTCCGGGCTTCGACGGCGTGTTCTTCACCAACGGCGGCGCGGACGCCAACGAGAACGCCATCCGGATGGCACGGCTGCACACCGGCCGCGACAAGGTGGTCTCGCACTACCGCTCCTACCACGGCAACACGGGGGCCGCCGTCGTCGCCACGGGGGACTGGCGCCGGGTCCCGAACGAGTACGCGCGCGGGCACGTCCACGTCTTCGGTCCGCACCTGTACCGCAGCGAGTTCTGGGCGAGCACGCCGGAGCAGGAGTGCGAGCGCGCGCTGCACCACCTGCGGCGGGTGGTGGAGTCCGAGGGCGCGGACTCGATCGCCGCCGTGCTCCTCGAGACGATCCCCGGCACCGCCGGTGTGCTCGTGCCCCCGCCGGGGTACCTGCGCGGCGTCGCCGAGATCTGCCGCCGGCACGGGATCCTGCTGATCCTCGACGAGGTGATGGCGGGTTTCGGCCGCGCGGGGAGCTGGTTCGCGCACCACGACGAGGACGTGGTGCCCGACCTCGTCACGTTCGCCAAGGGGGTCAACTCCGGCTACGTGCCGGCCGGCGGCGTCATCGTCTCGGCGCCCGTGCGCGCGACGTTCGCCGGCCGCGTCTTCCCCGGCGGCCTCACCTACTCCGGGCACCCCCTGGCGATGGCGGCGATCGTCGCCACGCTCGCGGCGATGCGCGAGGAGGACGTCGTCGGGAACGCGCGCGCCGTCGGGGAGCAGGTGCTCGGGCCCGGGCTCGCGGACCTCGCCGCGCGGCACGACGTGATCGGTGAGGTCCGCGGCCGAGGCGTGTTCTGGGCGCTCGAGCTCGTCGCCGACCGCGCGACGCGGGAGCCGCTGCCGGCCGCCGTCGTCGGCGCGCTCAAGGCCGACCTGCTGCGGCGCGGGCTGCTGCCGTTCGTGGCCGAGAACCGCCTGCACGTCGTGCCGCCCTGCGTGATCACGCCCGACGAGGCGCGCACCGGGCTGACGATCGTGGACGCCGCGCTGGGGGCGCTGTGAGGGGCGCCGGGACGGCGCCGTGAGGCAGTCTTGACCCCGCACCACCGATCCGTCCGCCCGACCTGAACCTGCCCCGCCCGAACGAAGGAGAACCATGTCCGCACCCCGCGCCGTCGTCACCGGAGCCTCGACAGGGATCGGGGAGGCGACCGTGCGCCGCCTGCGCGAGCTCGGGTGGGACGTGGTCGCGACCGCGCGCCGCGAGGACCGCCTGGCGGCGCTCGCGGCCGAGACCGGCTGCACCTGGGTGGCGGCCGACCTCACGGTGGACGACGACGTCGCGCGCCTCGCCGCCGCCGTCGTCGAGGGCGGGCCGCTGACCGCGCTGGTGAACAACGCCGGCGGCGCCATCGGCCTGGACCCCGTGGCCACCGGATCCGTGCAGGACTGGGCGGACATGTACGAGCGCAACGTGCTCGGCACGCTGCGCATCACGCAGGCGCTGCTGGACCACCTCGAGGCCGACGGCGGCGGCGACGTCCTCGTGGTCACCTCCACGGCCGGGCACGAGCCCTACCCGGGCGGCGGCGGGTACACGGCCGCGAAGCACGCCGAGCGGATCATCCCGCTGACGCTGCGCCAGGAGCTGCTGGGCCGGCCGGTGCGGATCATCGAGGTCGCGCCGGGGATGGTGGCGACGCCGGAGTTCTCCCTCAACCGGTTCGACGGCGACGCCGGTCGGGCCGAGGCCGTGTACGCGGGGGTCGAGGGGCCGCTGGTCTCCGAGGACGTCGCGGACGTCATCAGCTGGACGCTGACGCGCCCCGCGCACGTCAACGTCGACCTCGTGATCGTGCGGCCGCGCGCGCAGGCGACGAGCACGATGGTGGCGCGCACGCCGTCGGCGTAGTCCCGGCGACGATCCTCAGGCCTTCTCGAGGCCGTGGTCGTGCAGCCAGGCGCGGCGTCGGCGTGGGGGCGCCTGGGCGAGCCACGCGTCGCGGATCACCTCGCGTGCCTCGGCGAGCGTGAGGCGGCCGAGGTCTGCCTCGCGCACGAGCACCGAGGGGTGCCCGTCGTAGTGCGACAGCGTGAAGAACGGCGTCGCGGGATCGGCGACGAGGGCCCGTTTGTCGGTCTCTCCGGCGACCCAGATGACGAGGACGTCCTCCAGCCGTGCACCCGAGGCGGGGTCGACGGCGTCGCCCCCGCGGTTCGCGCCAGCGGACGAAGGGTCGCCCCGCCACGCGGTAGCACGGCGTGTGGAAGCTCGTCCCGAGCTCGACGTCGGGCATCGCGAGCGCGGCGGCGCGGAGGTCGTCGACGGTCGCGGGTCGACTGTCGATCGAGGCCCCCTCCTCGGGTGCGACGGGCGCGCAGTCGAGGTCCGGGTCGGGTGTGACGCCCCTGTCGTCGCTCCGGCCGCCGTCGGTCACGACCGCACCTGCTCGGCCCGTCCGCCATGCTGCGACGAAGATCGACCGATTGCGGCCAGGACGGCGTTCGTCAGGCCGGCGACGTCGTCGACGACGCCGACCGCGCCGTCCAGCTCGCCCGGCTCCGCATAGCCCCAGCCGACACCGAGGCAGGGGATGCCGTGCTCGGTTGCGCCGCCGACGTCGTGGTGGCGGTCGCCGACCATGAGGACCGGGCGGCCGGGGGAGCGCGGATCGACGTCGAGGGAGGTCAGCGCGTGCGTGATGACGGTTGCCTTGGTGGAGGGGACGTGGTCGAGCGGGGCGCCGTACACGCCGTCGACCAGCGCGCTGATCCCGTAGCGCTCGCAGATCGGGCGGGCGTAGATCTCGGGCTTCGAGGTCGCGACGGCGAGCGTGCAGCCCGCGCGCCGGAGCGCCTCGAGCTGGCCCGGGATGCCGTCGAAGACGTGGCTGTCCCACATTCCGCCGCCGGTGAAGTGGCGGCGATAGGTCGCGATGACGTCGGTGAGCGAGTCCTCCGGGACGCCTTGAGCGCGCATGGACGCCGGCATCGGAGGGCCCACGAAGGAGCGCAGTCCGGCTGCGTCGGGGACGGGGAGGTCGTGCTCCGCGAGAGCGGCGGCCACCGAGGCCGTGATGCCCGGGAGGGAGTCGACGAGGGTGCCGTCGAGGTCGAGCAGGACGAGGGGGAGGGCATGGGTCCATGGTCGCAGGGGTGGTGGCGGGTGACGGTGCAGGGGTGCGGTTGTCGAGGGACGTGCCGGTGCCGGGGTGGGGGGTCACGAGGGTTCGGGTGCGTGGCCGAGACGCGGGAGCGGCGTGCCGGGAAGAGGACGGGCAGGACAGGGTGGTCGGAGAAGGCGGGCCATGGACGATGTCCCCAGGGGCTTCCCCTCGGGCTTGCCGCGGCGTAGAATCGAACACATGTTCAGCGGGGGTGCGGGTGGTGAGGCGGGCGTGGCTGTCGCCGCGCCTGCTTCGCGGGCGGGTGCCACGGGGTCGGGGGTCGAGGGGGATCTGGCGCCGTTGTGGGGTGATTTGACACCGGAGGAGTCGTGCGCGGGTCTGGGGCCGGAGTTCGATCTCGACTCGATGCCGGGTGTGGTGTTGCACGCGGCGCTGGAACGGATGGACGACCTGGCCCTGCAGGGTGGTGGTGGCCTGGGTGAGGGTGAGGTGCTGGAGGTCGTGGCGGCGTGGTCACGGCTGGCGGCGGCTGCTGAGGCGCGGGTGCGGGCGTGGGCGGCGGTGCTGGCGGATCGGTCCTCGATGACGCCGCAGTGGCGCACGCTCACGGGGCGGCGCACGGAGGTCGCCGCGGACGAGATCGGGTTCCGGCTGGGGGTCTCGCGTCGTCGGGGGCAGCAGCTGATCGATGAGGGGCGCGCTCTGGGCGGGGTCCTGGCACCGGTGCAGGAGGAGCTGGCGGCGGGTCGTATCGATGCGGGCAAGGCCGCGATCATGGTCGAGGCGCTGGGCGAGCAGGAGGCGCACGTGGCCGCCGCGGTGTGTGAGCAGGTCCTGCCCGCCGCCCCGGTGCTGGATCATGCAGGGCTGCGTCGCCGGGTGCAGCAGGAGGTCGTGCGGGTCGCGCCCGATGAGGCCGGCGTTCGGCACGCGCGGGCCGTGGCGAGGCGTCGGGTGAACCGGGTGCGGGTGCTCCCGGACGGGATGGCCTCGTTCTCGGCCGTGCTGGCCGCACCGGACGCGGTCGCGCTGGAACAGGTCTGCGAGAGCGCCGCACGCGCCGCGCGTGCGGGCGGTGACGGGCGCACGCTGGAACAGCTGCGCGCCGACACCCTCGCGGGTATGGCCACGAGCGCCCTCGACCAGGGCCGCGTCACCCTCCTGCCACCCACCATGCTCAGCCACACGGGCCACGGCGCACGTCCGTCACCGGCCACCACGAGACGACCAGCGCGTGCTGCGGAACCGAGGCGGCACGCTCTCCCCGCGGCGGCGCCGCTCCCCACCATCCCGACTCCCGTGGCCGGATCCGGACCCGCAGGCGTTCCTTTTGACGCTTCCGTGTCTGCGTCCGTGTCCTCTCTCGCACGCCCGACCGCGTCTGGGCGCGACGGGGCCGCCCCGGCCGGACCGTGCACGGTGCCGGTGTCGTTCTCGGGGCGCAGCGCCGGGCTGACGGTGATCGCGACCGCCGAGGTCCAGCAGGGCCGCGACCGTGCCACCACGCTGGCTACCGTCGCCGCCCACGACCTCTACACCTGGGAACCCGACCCGTGGAACCTCGATCCTGACCTCGAGGCACGAGGACCCGCCGAACGGCCGGGGACCAGGAACGGCAGCGGCGGCAGCGGCAGCGGCAGCGGGGATCGTCTGATGCGGCCACCGGTCCAGGACCTGGACCCGGGCAACGATCCCTACGTCGACTGGTCACCGCCACCGGTGCTGCGTCCCGGGGTCGATGTTCCTGAGCTGGTGGGTTACGGCGCACTGAGCCCCGGGGTCGTGCGTGCCCTCCAGGGTGCGGCCCGGTGGATCACGGTGGTCGAACCGGTCCACCCAGATGCTGACCCGCCACCACCCGTGGACTGCTACCGACCCAGCGCCGCCCTGGACCGGTACGTCCGCCTGCGCGATGTGACGTGCGTGGTGCCCGGCTGCCAGGTGCCCGCCGCCCGCTGCGACCTCGACCACCTGCTGCCCTGGCCCGTCGGCGCGACCGCGGCCGAGAACCTGCACGCCCTGTGCCGCCACCACCACCTCCTGCGGACCCACGCCGGCCACGAGCTCACCCTCGAGTCAGACGGCACCCGCCACTGGCGCACCCCCACCGGCCAGACCCTCTACTCCACCTCCGACGGCGCCATCGGACGCGGCCACGCACCACCCGTCAACTCACCCACCCGGTGGGCCAGGACCCGCGCCCTCCCACCCCTGACCGACGCCGAGGTCGAACGCCGCATTCACGACCTCGACGACGCCGAAACCGACGACCCCACCATCGACGACTTCACCGCCGTCTGATCCGCCGCGTCCCGCCTGAGCCGCGCCCCGCCTGAGTCGCGGGAACTCGCTGCGAAGCCTGGCAGCCCGTCTGGCGCCGGTGATGGTGCTGGCGTGCACGGATGGTCCTCGTGGCGCCGTCGTCATCGCTGTCCTCGTGGACGTCGAGGCGGCAGTCAGTCCGAACCCGGACGCACGCCGAGCGCACCGGCGAGCTCGGCACTGAGGTCACCGTGTCCGGCGACCACGACGTCGCCCATGCCCTGCCACGCAGCGATGTCGCGCAGGTGCCCGGCGAGACGGTCGAGATCGACGGCGTGCGTCTCCCCTGAGCCGGCGACGCCGGACGCACCGCCGTCGCCCCGACCGCCCCACCCGAGGGGCGCCCCGACCACCGGCTCCCGCCACGCCGACTGGACGCGCAGCACGCCGGCCTGCCGGTCGGTCTTGAGATCGACCCGCCCCACGAGCGCCTCGTCCTGCAGCAGCGGCAGCGTGTAGTAGCCGTAGACCCGCTTCGGCGCGGGCGTGTAGATCTCGATGCGGTAGTGGAAGCCGAACATCCGCAGCGCACGCTCGCGCTCCCACACCACCGGGTCGAACGGAGACAGGAGCGCCACACCCTCGACGCGGCGCGGCCGACGGGCACCGACGTCGAGGAACGCCGCACGGTCCCAGCCGCGCACCCGCACCGGAGCCACCACGCCCGCCTCGACGAGGTCCTCCAGCGCCCGCTTGGTGTCGGCCTGCAGCAGCCGGAAGTAGTCCGCGACGTCCCGCACCGTCCCGACGCCGAGGGCCCGCACCGAGATCAGGACCAGCTCGCGGATGGCGTCCGTGTGCGGCACGTCACGTGCCAGGAGGTCGGCGGGGAGCCGTCGTTCGGCGAGGTCGTAGGTGCGCTGGAAGTTCGTGCGTCCGGCCGCGACCACCTCACCCCGCAGCAGGAGGATCTCCAGCCCGCGCTTGACGTCGGACCATCCCCACCAGCTGCCCGTGCGCCCAGCGGCCTCATGCTCGACCGCGCCGGCGGTCAGCGGGCCCTTCTCCGACAGCTCCGCCCGGAGGAAGTCGAGCATCCCGGGGTGGTTCGCCGACCAGGAGTCGGGGCGCCGGGCGTTCTCCCGGTACTCCTGCTGCCGCCACCGCCACAGCGGCCAGTCCGTCACCGGCACCAGTGAGGCCTGGTGCGCCCAGTACTCGATGAACGGCGACCGCGCCGTGAACGTCAACCGGTCCAGCAGGGCCTTGTCGTAGGCGCCGAGCCGCGCGAAGAGCGGGAGGTAGTGGCTCCGCTCGAACACGTTCACCGAGTCCAGCTGCAGCACCCCGAGCCGCTCGACGGCGGCGCGCAGCTGCCGCGTGCCGACGGCGGGCCGCGCGCTCCCGCCCGTGAGCGCGTCCCTACCAGAGCGCCGAGAGCGACCGAACCCCTGGGCCGCGAGGGCGATGCGCCGCGCGAGAGCGGCCGAGATCTCCTCCATGGCGGGGACGGTACCGTCGGCCACCGACACGACCACGCTCACCACCTCGCCATCGCGCGGACACCGGCCGGCAGCCCACCGCGCGCTACGATGGCGGTACAGGCATCGACCCGGCCATCACCGGCGAGCCTCCGGAAGAACAGGGCCCGATCTCCAGCGCGGAGACCCGAGCCCCCAGTAGAACCGGACGGGAAGGCCCGTCACAGCCGTCAACGAGTGGTCCTGGCCGGAGCTGCACGCAGCCCCGGCCACGGGCAAGCGGGGTGGTACCGCGGCAGCTCGGCCCCGGCCGGGCACGTCGTCCTCGTGCAGCGCAGCACGACGGACGACCAGCACGACTGACGACCAGCACCACCGACGACCACCCGAGCGACGAGCGGCACGCACCACCGCCGCTGGTCGCGCCCGAGACCCGGAGCACCCCCGTGAGCCACGCGCACTACCCCCGCCACCGCGCCGACGAGACCGGACCGGTGGCCTCACCCTCCATCCCGTCGATCGAGGCCGAGGTGCTCGCGTCCTGGCAGGCGGGCGACACGTTCCGCCGCAGCGTCGAGGCGCGCCCCGCGGGTGAGGACGGCGAGAACGAGTTCGTCTTCTACGACGGCCCCCCGTTCGCCAACGGCCTGCCGCACTACGGCCACCTGCTCACGGGCTACGTCAAGGACGTCGTCCCGCGCTACCAGACGATGCGTGGCCGCCGCGTCGAGCGCCGCTTCGGCTGGGACACGCACGGTCTGCCGGCCGAGCTCGAGGCCGAGCGCATCCTCGGGATCACGGACAAGAGCCAGATCGAGGAGATGGGCATCGAGGCGTTCAACGCCGCGTGCCGCTCCTCCGTGCTGCGTTACACCGACGAGTGGCAGACCTACGTCACGCGACAGGCGCGCTGGGTCGACTTCGACCACGACTACAAGACGCTCGACCCCACCTACATGGAGTCGGTCATCTGGGCCTTCAAGCAGCTCCACACCAAGGAGCTCGCCTACGAGGGCTTCCGCGTGCTGCCCTACTGCTGGCACGACCAGACGCCGCTGTCCAACCACGAGCTGCGCATGGACGACGACGTCTACCAGATGCGCCAGGACCCGGCCCTCACCGTCGGCCTGCGCCTCGGGACGGGTGAGTACCTGCTCGTCTGGACCACGACGCCGTGGACGCTCCCGTCCCACCAGGCGATCGCCGTCAACCCGGACGTGGACTACGTCGTCGTCGAGGCGGCCGACGGGTCCCCGTTCGCGACGGCGCAGCCCGGCGCCCGCGTGATCCTCGCCGCCGCGCGGCTCGGGGCCTACGCGCGCGAGCTCGGGCAGGAGCCGACCGTCGTGGAGACGGTGCGCGGCAGCGACCTCGTCGGCGCCCGCTACGCCCCGCCGTTCCCGTACTTCGCCGACGCCGCGACCGGCGGCGCCCCGGCGGACAACCCCGCCGCGTTCCAGGTCATCGCGGGCGACTTCGTCACCACCGAGGACGGCACCGGCCTGGTCCACATGGCCCCCGCGTTCGGTGAGGACGACATGGTGGCGTGCGACGCCGTCGGGATCACCCCGGTCGTCACGGTCGACGACGGCGGCCGGTTCACCGCGCAGGTCGCCGACTACGCGGGCGTGCAGGTGTTCGAGGCGAACGCCGCGATCATCGCGGACCTGAAGAGCGCGACCGGACCGCTCGCTGGCGTCCCGGCGGACCGCCGCGCCGTCGTCGTGCGCCACGAGACCTACGACCACTCCTACCCGCACTGCTGGCGCTGCCGGAACCCCTTGATCTACAAGGCCGTCTCGAGCTGGTTCGTGCGCGTCACGCAGATCCGCGAGCGCATGGTCGAGCTGAACCAGGAGATCGCCTGGACTCCGGAGCACATCAGGGACGGTCAGTTCGGCAAGTGGCTCGCCGGTGCGCGCGACTGGTCGATCAGCCGCAACCGGTACTGGGGCACGCCGATCCCCGTGTGGGTCTCCGACGACGAGAACTACCCGCGCACCGACGTCTACGGCTCCTTCGAGGAGCTGGCGCGCGACTTCGGCGACGTCCCGCGCAACGCCGAGGGCGAGCCCGACCTGCACCGGCCGTGGATCGACCGCCTGACGCGGCCGAACCCGGACGATCCCACGGGTCGCTCGACCATGCGCCGCATCCCCGACGTGCTCGACGTGTGGTTCGACTCCGGCTCGATGCCGTTCGCGCAGGTGCACTACCCGCATCAGAACACGGACTGGTTCGAGCACCACTTCCCGGGCGACTTCATCGTGGAGTACATCGGCCAGACACGCGGCTGGTTCTACCTGCTGCACGTGCTCTCGACGGCGTTGTTCGACCGCCCCGCGTTCCGCACCGCCGTCAGCCACGGCATCGTGCTCGGCTCCGACGGTCGCAAGATGAGCAAGAGCCTGCGCAACTACCCCGACGTCACCGAGGTCCTCGACCGCGACGGCTCCGACGCCATGCGCTGGTTCCTCATGGCCTCGCCGATCCTGCGTGGCGGCAACCTGGTGGTCACCGAGGAGGGGATCCGCGCCGAGGTGCGCGGCGTGCTCCTCCCGCTGTGGAACGCCTGGTACTTCTTCGGCCTGTACGCGGGCACGGTGAACGACGGCGCGGGCTACCTCGCGCAGCGCGTCGAGCCCGACCGGGTCATCGGGCTGCCCGCGATGGACCGCTACCTCCTGGCGCGGACGCACGACCTCGCGGTGGCCGTCACGAGCGCGGCGGACGCCTACGACATCGCGGGCGCCTGCGCCCACATCCGCGACCACATCGACCTGCTCACCAACTGGTACGTGCGCACGCAGCGCCAGCGGTTCTGGGACGAGGACACCGACGCCTACGACACGCTGTGGACGGCGCTCGAGGCGCTCACCCGCATCATGGCGCCGTTCGCACCGCTGCTGACCGAGGAGATCTGGCGCGGGCTGACCGGCGGCGACTCGGTGCACCTGACCGACTGGCCGGTGCGCGCGGTCCACCGCGAGACGACCGGCGCGATCGATCCAAACGCGGCGTTCTCCTCGACCCTCACGATCACCACGTACGACGTCGAGCCCTCCCTCGCGCCCGACACCGCCCTGGTCTTGGCGATGGACGCCGTGCGCGCCGCCGTCTCGACGGCGCACGCGCTGCGCAAGGCCTACCGGGTGCGGGTGCGGCAGCCGCTGCGGCAGCTCGCCGTCGTGACGGCCGATCCGGCTGCGCTCGAGGCGTTCGCCGGTCTGATCGCCTCCGAGCTGAACGTCAAGGAGGTGCGCATCGAGGACCTGGCCTCCGACGCGGCGGCGCGTTACGGCGTCAGCACGAAGCTGACCGTCAACGCCCGCGCGGCCGGCCCGCGCCTGGGCAAGGGGGTGCAGCAGGTGATCCGGGCGGCCCGCGAGGGCGACTGGCACGAGGTCGAGGGTGAGGTCTACGCCGGCGGTGTCGCGCTGGTCGAGGGAGAGTACGAGCTCTCGACCGTCGCCGCGGGCACGGGCGACGGCGAGCTCGCCGTCGCCGTCCTGCCCGGCGGCGGGTTCGTCGTGGTCGACCTGGCGCTGGACGACGAGCTCCGCGCCGAGGGGTGGGCGCGCGACGTCATCCGGGCCGTCCAGGACGCGCGCAAGGCTGCGGACCTGCACGTCGCCGATCGCATCGCGCTGCGCCTGGGCGTGAGCGAGGACCACGCCGGGGCCGCCGATGTCCACCACGAGACGATCGCGCGCGAGACGCTCGCCACCCGGCTGGACGTCGAGGTCGTCGAGGACGGCGCGATCCCGAAGGACGCCCCGGCCGCCGTCACGCTGACGAAGGTCGAGGTCGACGCGTGAGCCGCGAGGGGGCGGCGAGCCGCCGCCGCGAGGACGACGTCGCGCTCGAGACGCGCGTGCGCGAGATCACCGCGGAGATCCTGCGCCGCACGCCCGAGCACGACTTCGACCCGACGATCGAGCGCGTGCAGCGCGTGATCGACGTCCTAGGGTCGCCGCAGAGCTCCTTCCGGGCGATCCACCTCACGGGGACGAACGGCAAGACGTCGACGGCGCGCATGATCGACGCGCTCCTGCGCGAGCTCGGGCTCCGCGTGGGCCGGTTCACCTCGCCGCATTTGAGCACGATCCGGGAGCGCATCGCGATCGACGGCGAGCCGATCACGCGCGAGGCGTGGGTGCGCACGTGGGAGGACGTCGCGGCGCAGGTCGCGATCGTCGACGGCGAGCTCACCGCGTCCGGGAAGTACGGCGCGAAGGCCGAGCTGTCGTTCTTCGAGGTGCTCACCGCGATGGCGTTCTCGGCGTTCGCGGACGCCCCGGTCGACGTCGCCGTCATCGAGGTCGGCATGGGCGGGGAGTGGGACTCGACGAACGTCGTGGACGCCGAGGTCGCCGTGATCTCGCCGGTCGCCCTGGACCACGAGCGCTGGCTCGGCCACACGCTGGGCGAGATCGCGACGGTGAAGTCCGGCATCGTCAAGGCCGGCGCCACGGTGGTCTCGGCCGCGCAGGACGAGGAGGTGGCCGCCGTCGTCGCCGCGCGCGCTGAGCGGGTCGGTGCACGCCTCGTGACCGAGGTGCCGACGACCGAGGACGGCGAGGTCGAGGTGGCCGCACCGGGGCTCGCGGTGCTCGCGCGCACGCTCGCCGTGGGGGGCCAGGTCGTCACGCTGCGGGGCGTCGGCGCCGTCTACGAGGACGTCTTCGTCCCGCTGCACGGCGCGCACCAGGCCCACAACGCCCTGCTCGCGGTCGCCGCGGTCGAGGCGTTCCTGGGGGAGTGGCGCTGCCCGGCGACGTCGTGGAGGCCGCGTTCGCCGGTGTCACCTCGCCGGGGCGGCTCGAGCTGGTGCGCAGCTCGCCCACCATCCTGGTCGACGCCGCCCACAACCCCGCCGGCGCGCGGGCCAGCACGGCGGCGATCGCGGAGGCGTTCGCGTTCGACCGGCTCGTCGGCGTCTTCGGTGTGATGGGGGACAAGGACGTCGAGGGCATCCTGGTCGAGCTCGAGGGGGCGCTGGCCGAGATCGTGGTGACGCAGTCCTCCTCGATGCGCTCGATGGAGCTGGACGACCTCGCGGACCTCGCGCGCGACGTCTTCGGCGAGGACCGCGTCCACGTCGCGGAGCGGCTCGACGATGCCCTCGCGCTCGCCGTCGACCTCGCCGAGGACGACGCCGACGGCGTGGGCGTCGGCTCCGGCGTCGTGGCACTCGGGTCCGTGGTGCTGGCGGCGGAGGTGCGCACGCTGCTGCAGCGCGGCTGACCGCACCCCGGTCGTCACCTCGTTTTACCTTCGGACCGTTTCGTCAAACGCGGCGAAATGAGGTCGCGCTCGCGTTCCTCGAACGCGATCTTGAGCCGTTCGTGACGTGGTTCATCCCACCCGCCGCGTGTCGTACCGGTCGGTTACCGTGAACGAGTCGAACCGGAATCGCCACCGGCAGGGGGCCGCGGCGGGTTCGACGTGGCGACGCCCCGTGCGGTGCGGGTGTCGCCCGAGGGGGCGAACGCATGACGAACGAACTGACGCGCGCGCACGCGGGCGCGCTGCGGGGCAAGCACGCCGCGGCACGGCCGTCCGGGACCGCGTGGCGGGCCGCTCCGCCGCGGACACGGAGCGGGCCGACGGGCACACCTCCGCCGGTCGCCGAGCCCACCGCGACGTCCGCGGTCGTGGCGGACAGCCGTTCGCGCCGCCCGGGCGCGGACCGACGGAGCGCCGTGGCCCGCACCTCGCGCCGGCCCGCCTGGTTGCGCGGTGCCCGGGGATGGATGCTGGTGCTCCCCGTCGACGCCGCCGCGATGCTCGTGCCGATGCTCTGGCTCCCCGAGCCGGTCTGGGTGGCGGTCACCTTCACGGCCGTCTGCCTCCTCCTGCTCACGGACGGTGGTCGCTACCGCGCGCGTCTGCACGCCTCGTTCCTCGACGACGCGCCGTGGCTGGTCCGCAACGTCCTGACGGCGGCCGCGATCGTGGCGCTGCCGATCGCGCTGACCCAGGGCGGCGAGGACCTGCTCCGTTTCTTCCGCACCGTGCTCGTGGCCGGGGGCCTCCTCCTCCTGGGGCGGCTCGCGACCATGACGACGATCAACATCGGCCGGCGGCGCGGGTGGGTCCAGCACCGCACGGTCCTCGTGGGCGCGGGTGAGATCGCCGGCGTGCTGGCCCGTCTCATCGCCTCCGACCGCAGCTCCGGGCTCGTCGTGTCCGGCTTCGTCGACGCGCCGGGCACCTGGCTGCCCGGCGTCCCGCGGCTCGGCGACGTCGCCGACCTGGAGCGGGCGGTCCAGGCGACCGGGGCCGACGTCCTCCTGCTCGCCGACGGCGACCTCGACGAGTCCGAGGTGGTCCGGGTGCTCGACGACCCTCGCATCGCCGAGGTCGACAAGCTGATCGTCCCGCGGATGAATCTGCTGCGCACCAGGACCGGACTGTCGGACCGCATCGGCCCGATCCCGGTCGCGCGCATCACGGCGCCGCGGCTGTCGGGTTTCGGCGCGGCCACCAAGCGCGTGGCCGACGTCGTCGCCGCGGCGCTCGCGCTCGTGCTCGTCTCGCCACTGCTGGCCGTGTGCGCCGTGATCATCCGTGCCGACGGCGGACCCGTGATCTACCGCCAGACGCGCGTGGGCCGCGACGGTGCCACGTTCGAGTGCCTCAAGCTGCGCTCGATGTCGCACGTCACCGCGACCCCCGAGGGACCGGCGTGGGGCACCCGGATGAACGCGTCACGCATCACGCGGATCGGCAGATTCATCCGCGCGACGTCGATCGACGAGCTCCCGCAGCTGTGGAACGTCGTGCGCGGGGACATGTCGCTGGTGGGACCGCGACCGGAGCGCCCCTCGTTCGTCGACGTCTTCAGCGCCGAGCACATCGCCTACTCCCGCCGGCACCGCGTCCGACCCGGGCTCACGGGTCTGTCGCAGATCAGCGGGTTGCGGGGGGACACGTCGATCGGTGACCGTGCGCGCACGGACAACTACTACATCGAGAACTGGTCGCAGTACTCCGACCTCGCGATCGCCGTGCGCACCGTGCGCGAGGTCGTCCTGGCCCGGGGGCGGTGAGCGGCGCGATGCGGATCCTCCACGTCAGCCAGCCCGTCACCGCCGGCGTCGCCGGTGTGGTCGCCGACCTCGTCCGCGCGCAGGTGGCGCGCGGTCACGTCGTCGACGTCGCGTGCCCGGCGCCGTCGCCCCTCGCGGAGGCCGCCGCCGGCGCGGGGGCCCGCGTCCGCGCCTGGACCGCCGGGCGCGAACCCGGACCCGGCGTGGCGAGGGAGTGGCTGGCCCTGCGTCGGATCGTCGCGGACTCGCGACCCGACGTCGTGGTCCTGCACTCCGCGAAGGCGGGACTGGTCGGGCGCCTGCGACGGCTCGGACCGCCCGTCGTGCACGTGCCCCACGCCTGGTCCTTCGAGGCGGTCTGCGGCCTCACCGCTCGAGCTGCACGCACCTGGGAGACTCTGGCCGGCCGCCGGACCGACCGTCTGGTCTGCGTGAGTCTCGACGAGCTGGACCGGGGTCGGCGCGCCGGGGTGGGGACGCGTGCCGACGTCGTCGGCAACGGGGTGGACCTGACGGCCTTCGCGCCGGCCCCGCGCGAGGGGTCCGAGGACCCGGCCGTCGTCTGCGTGGGGAGGCTGACGCGCCAGAAGGGTCAGGACCTCCTGCTGCGGGCCTGGCCACGCGTGCTCGACGCCGTCCCCCACGCCTCGCTCGTCCTCGTCGGCGACGGTCCGGACGCCGCGGCGCTGGCGGACTCGGTGGAACGCATCGCGCGCTCGCGGCACGACGGCGACGCCCGCGTCTCGCTGCTCGGCGCGCAGGACGTGACGGCTGCGACCTACACGGACGCCGACGTCGTCGTCCTGCCCTCGCGGTGGGAGGGGATGTCGCTCGTGGTCGCGGAGGCGATGGCCTGCGCCCGGCCGGTCGTCGCGTTCGACGTCGACGGCGTGGCCGAGCTCCTCGGCGACGGCGGTGTCGTCGTCCCGTCGGACGACGTCGCGGCGCTCGCCGAGGCGCTGACGCCGCTCCTGCGGGACCGGGTCGCTGCCGCAGCGCTCGGGCGGGCGGGTCGGGCCCGGGTCGAGCGGGTGGCCGACGTCCGCACCACCCTCGAGCGCTGGGACGAGGTGCTGCGCGCGGTCGTCGAGGAGCGTGCCGGGCACGTCCGGCGCACGGACGAGGCGCGCCTCGCGTCCGTGCCGGTCGCCTCGGTGCTCGCGCAGCTCCTGGGCGGTGCCTACCGCGACGCCGACGTGGCGTGCGTGGACGGTCGCCGCTCCCTGGACCGGGCGCGCGCCGTCGTGCTGTCCACCCTCGGGGTGCCGGTGCACTGGCTCGGGCACGGCCGCCTCCCGATGGCCCCCGGAGCGCCCGTGGCCGGACCCGAGGCGCAGGAGGCGCAGATCGCCGAGATGGTCGCGCGCGCGGGGACCACCACCGACCCGGTGGCGGTGGCCGGCCCGCCGGTCAGCGTGGTGGTCACCACGCTGGACGAGGGTGAGGCGGCCGCCGTCCTGGTCCGGGCGGTCCTGGCGCAGCTGCGTGCCGACGACGAGCTCGTCCTGGTGGACGGCGGCTCGCGCGACGGCAGCATCGAGGCGCTCCCGAGCGACCCCCGGCTGCGCGTGGTCGTGCAGGACGGCGCTGGTATCTCGGAGGGCCGGAACGTCGGGATCGACCTCGCCGCCCACGAGGTGATCGTGTGCACGGACGCCGGCTGCGCCCCGGACCCCGGGTTCGTGGAGGCGTTCCGCCGCGCGTTCGCCGTCGCCGACCCGCCGGCGCTCGCCTCGGGCCTCTACCGCGCGACGGCGCGGAACCCGATCGAGCGTGCGCAGGCGCTGGCCTGCTACCCGCAGCCCGACCAGGTGCGCCGGCCGAGTCTCGCCGTCCGCCTCTACACGCGCGTGTTCGGCACCGGGTACGACCCGCGGTTCGCCATCGGGCGCTGCGTGGCCTTCACCCGATCGGCGTGGCGCGAGGTCGGCGGCTTCCCGGAGCACCTGCCGACGGGGGAGGACGTCTCGTTCGGTCTCGCGGTCGCCGCGCGAGGCCGGGTCGTGGCGTGCCGCGACGCCGCGGTGGACTGGGGCCAGCGCGACGGCGTCGCCGCCACCTGGCGGATGTACCGCGCCTACGGGCGCGCCTCCACGGACGGCGGCGACCTGCGGCTCCTCGCGCGCGACGGGCTGCGCGCCTCCGCCTACGCCGTCGCGCCGCTGCTGCTCGCCTCGCGGGGCGGCCGGCCGCTCGCGCTGCTCGGTGCGGCGGCCTACCTCAGCCTGCCCGTGGCGCGCGCGCTGCGCTCGCGGGAGCGTCCGGCGGTGCTGGCGGCCATCCCGCTCGCGCTCGCGGTGAAGGACGTCGGCAAGCTGGTCGGTGCGCTCCAGGGTGCGGCGCGGGCCCGACGTCGCCGCACCGTCCGTGATCGCAGGGCCGGCACGTGAGCGCGCGGAGGGTCCTGCTGGTCGTGCCCGAGCTCGGTCGCGGCGGTGCGGAGCGGCACGCCGTGCTGACGGCGACCGCCGTCGACCGCGACCGCCTCGCCCCGCACGTCCTCGCGCTGCGCGACGGGCCGCTGCGCGCCGACCTCGAGGCCGCGGGCGTCCCGGTCACGGTGCTGGGCACGCCGTCGGGACGTGCCGGGATCGCGGCGCTGCCGCGCACCCGCGACGCGGTGCGGGCCGAGCTGGACCGCCTCGACCCGGCGCTCGTGACCGGGTACCACGTCGCCGTCGACCTCCCGCTCCGGACGGCGCTGCGCGCCCGCCCGACGGCGCACCTGACCTGGAAGCACACCTACGGCCACGTCGGCCACCGGGGTCTGCGCGAACGCGCTCTCGAGCGCGCGACCGGCGCGGTGGTGACGCGCTACGGCGCGGTCTGCCACACCCAGGTGCGCTACCTCACCGACGAGCTCGGGATCGCGCCGCACCGCATCGACGTCGTCCCGAACGCCGTGGCCGTCCCCGCGGCGCCGCCGGCCCCGCCCCCGCCCGGACCGCCCGTCCTCCTCGTCCCGGCCGCGATGCGGGCGGACAAGGGGCACGACGTCGTGCTGCGCGCCTTCCGCCGTCTGCTGCGCCACCACCCCGATGCGCGGCTGCTGCTCGCGGGTGACGGTCCGTGCCGGTCCGCGATCGAGGACCGCGTCCGGGCGTCGGGGACGGCCGGCAGCGTCGAGCTCCTCGGCCTGCGCCACGACGTCCCCGCCCTGCTGCGCGAGGCGACGTGCTGCGTCCTCGGCTCGTGGGCCGTGGAGTGCTTCCCGTACGCGCTGCTCGAGGCGATGGCCGCCGGCCGGGCGGTCGTGGCCACCAGCGTGGGCGGGATCCCGGAGATGGTCGACGACGGCGTCACGGGCGCCCTCGTCCCGCCGCACGACGACGTGGCGCTCGCCGCCGCGATGCGCCGCGCGTGCGACCCCGCGACGGCGGCGCGCTGGGGCGCCGCCGGGCACGTCCGGGCCGCCACGCGGTTCGACCTGCCGCGCTGGGGTGCCGCGGTCACCGAGCTGTTCACCCGCACGAGCGAGAGGTTCGTGCGCGGTCGTACCGAGGAGGGGGAGACGTGATGGATCAGCATGTCGCGAGTCGGGTGAGGTGGCCGTCCTGGCGCCGGGTCGCGGCGGTGCTCGCGGGCGGACTCGTGCTCGGGGCGGTCGCGGGGCTGGTGCTCGACCAGGTCCGCGGTCCGCGCCACGAGGTCACCTCGACCGTGATGGTGCAGGCCACACCGGCCTCCACGCTCGGTCTCCTGATGAACGGGGCGGGCGAGCCGGTGACCGCGGGTGACCTGGTCGACGTCGCGCTCCTGACCACCTCCACGCCGCTGCTGGAGGCCGCCGCCGCCGAGGTGTCGCGGTCGGGGACGGCGGTTGACGCCGACGACCTGGCCGGCTGGGTCACGGCCGAACCCGTGCTGTCCTCCCACCTGCTGACCCTCACCGTCGAGGCACCCGACGCCGCGCTCGCGACCGCCGTCGCCGACGCCCTCACCGCGCAGCTGCTCGCGCAGCAGCAGGCCGAGGTGGACGCCGTGCTCGCGTCGGTCCCGCTGCCCGCCGCAGAGACGCCCGGCATCGACCCCGCCGGGGAGCAGCTCCGGCTGCGCGCCGAGCTCGTCGCCGGAGCGCTCGCACCGCTGCGCGCCGTCTCGACCACGGCACCCGAGCAGACCGCACCGGGCGTCCTGATGCCCGCGGCGCTCGGCGTCGTCGGGTTCGCCGCCGGCGCCCTGGTGGTGATCGGGCTGTCGCTGCGGCCGGTGCGACCCCGCACCGGGCTCGAGGGTGCGTCGCCCGGGGACGCGGGGGCCGAGTCGGAGAGGTCGACCGTACCGGCGACGCCGTCCGAGCCGGAGACGCCGACCGCACCGATGGCGCCGTCCGACCCGGAGGCGGCGGACACGGAGGCTGCGGACACGGAGGCGGCGGCGATCGCGCGGACCGAGGCGGCCCGGCCGGCACCGGCGTCGTGAGCGCCACGCTGACGACACCCCTGAGCCACCGCCCCGAGCGCCCGCGCTCGGCGCCGGTCACCCACCGGGTTCGAAGCCACCGGAGCGGCAGCCACCGGTGGTGGCTGCTCGCGGGCGCGCTCCTCCTCCCGGCGGGCGTCGGGGTGCTCGCGTGGCGGCCCCACCTGCTGCCGTTCGTCGTCGCGGCCCCGGTCGCGGCGGCCGTGCTCGTCGGCGCCGTCACTGTCGTCATGCGCCGCCCCGGCCTCGGGGTCGTCGGCGCCGTGCTCGTCTTCGCCCTGTCCGGAGAGCTCCAGCTGCGGCTCGGATCCGCGGTCGGCCCGGCGAAGGACGCCGTCCTGGCGGTCCTCGTCGTGGCGACCGCGTGGGGACTCGTGCGGCGCGGGGTGCCGCGCGGGCTCCACCTGCTCGCGGTGCCGGCCGCGGCGTTCGGCGTGCTCGCGCTGCTCTACCTCGCCGACCCCGCCGGGGGCCACGGCGTCTCGTGGCTCTTCGGCACGCGGCTCCTGCTGTCGGCGCTCCTGCTCGGCGCGGTCGGGGTCCTGCTCGCGGCGCGGGGTCCCGACGTCACCCGGCCGCTGGTGACGACGCTCGCGGTCCTCGTCCCGTTCGAGGCTGCACTGGCGTGGTGGCAGCGCTCGCTGGGCTGGGAGGAGCTCGTCTACGGCTGGGGCTACCAGCTCGGGGCGCAGGTGCGGTTCGGCACCGCCGGGGGACTGCGGACGTCAGGCACGTTCCAGGACCCGTTCCAGCTCGCGGGACTCGCCGTCCTCGCGTTCGTGGTCGGGCTCTTCCTGGCCCGCGGCAGGGTCCGGGTGCTGATCTGCGCCTCCGCCGTCGCGGCGCTGCTCGCCGCCGACGTCCGCACGGCCGTCCTCCAGACCGGGCTGGTGCTCGTGATCTGGGCCGTCAGCCGCGGCTGGTGGCGCCAGGCCGCGCTCGTCGCCGCGGCGGGCGCCGCCGCGGCCGCGCTGGTGCTCGTGACGATCACGAGCAGCGTCGTCCCCGGTGGACCCGAGCGGCCCCTCCTGCTCACGCTGAACGGCCGGTTCATCGCGTGGTCGAACGCGGTCAGCTCGGTGGACTCCGTGCTCGTGGGGAACGGCGTGGGCGACCGCGGGACGGGCTCGACGCGCCTGACCGCCGCCGCCGCCGATGCCCCCGGCACGACGACGCCGCCGCACCCGACGCGCTCTACGCCGGGAACGACGCGTTCCTCGACTCCGCCTACGCCCAGGTCCTCTCCGACGTCGGTGTGGTCGGCGTGGTCGCGCTCGTCGTGGCGATCGCGGCCCTCGCCGTCGTGCTCGTGCGGCGCGCGCACGGAGCCGGGCCGGGGGCGGCCTCCGCCTGGGCGGCTCTCGCCGTCCTGGCCGCAGCGGCGGCGGACTGGATCGGGCGCGCCTCGCTCGCGAGCTTCAGCACCGGGTACCTGACGCTCCTCGTGCTCGGTGCGCTGGTGGGCTCGGCGCTGCGCGAGCGGAGCGAGGCGTGAGCGCGGCGCGGGGCGGCGCCCGGCTGGCCCGGATCGGCCTGCTGCTCGCGCTCGTCTCCCGGATCTTCGGCAAGCTCGTCGGCATCCTGCTCGTCGTCGTGCTCGCCCGGACGGCGGACAGCGACACGATCGCGATCTACGGGTACCTGCTCGGGACGGCCACGCTCGTGCTCACGCTGACCGACCTGGGGGTCGGTGCGGTGGCCGCGCGCGAGGTGGCCGCCGGGCGTGCGCCGGCCGGCGGGGCGCTGCGCGGCGCGCTGCCGCTGCAGGGGCTGACGGTGATGCTCGCGGCGGGCCTCCTGGTCCTGCTGACCGTCGGTTTCGGGCCGGGCGGGGTCCCGCCCCTCGCCGTCGTCCTCGCGGCCGCGTTCGTCGCGGCCGGCGGCGTGACGGCGCTGTGGAGCGAGGTGCTGCGGGCCCAGGGCCGCGTCGTGCTCGAGGGCGTCCTGCAGATGGTTGCCGCGCTCGCCCTCGTGGCGGCGGGGACCGCGGTCGTGCTCACCGGGGGAGACGTGATCTGGCTGATGGCGGTCGTGCTCGCGAAGGAGGTGGTGCTCGCGGCCGTCATGCTCGCGCTCGTCCGGCCGACGCGTGAGACCGGCGTGCCCTGGCGGGTCCTGGTGGGTCAGGGGCTGTGGGTCGCCGTCGCGAGCACAGCGATCGTCGTGCTCTGGCGCCAGGGCACGATCGTGGCGGGCGCCGGGTCGACGGCGGCGCTCGCCGTGTACGTCGTCGCCTCCCGCTACCTCGACGCGGGGGTGACCGTCGCCCACACGGTCGGTTTCGGCCTGCTCCCCGGCATGTCGGCGCTCGCCACCGAACCGGCGGCGCTGCGCCGCAGCGCCCGCCGCTACCTGGCGCTCGCGGCCTGCCTCGGCCTCGCCGTCGCCGTGGTCGGGTCGCTGCTCGCGCCGTGGCTCGTGAGCGTGCCCTTCGGCCCGCAGTGGGAGGCGGCGGTGCCGTCCGTGCGCTGGATCGCGGCCGCGGCCGCGCCGATCCTCGTCAGCTTCGTGCTCTTCCCCGTGCTGCTGGCCCGCGGCCAGGTGCGCACGCTCGCGATCTCCGGACTCGCCGCGCTCGCCGTCGGCGTCCCGGTCGCCGTCGCGCTGTTCCTGCCGACGTCCGACCCCGCCGGCAGCGTCATCGGGACGGCGGTCGGGGCGCTCGTGCTCGCCGGCGCCCTGCTGTGGGGCGCGCGGGACCTCGTGCTGCCGCGGTCAGCGCGCGACGTCGACGAGCACGTCGAGCAGCGCGCCGGCGGTGAGGCGGACATCCAGGTCGCGGCGCACGCGCTCGCGGGCGGCGTGCCCGAGACGCTCGAGGCGGGCGGGGTCGGCGAGGAGGTCGCCGACCGCGCGCGCGACGGCGGCGACGCTGCGCTCGGGCAGGACGATGCCGGCGGGAGGGCCGACGGATCGCCCCGCCCCGTGAGCCGTTGACGGGTCGGCGACCATCTCCGGCATCCCGCCGACGTCGGAGACCACCGGCACCACCCCGTGGGCCATCGCCTCCATCACGGCGTTCGGCCACTGGTCGATCGCGCTCGGCAGGGCGAGCACGGCGGCGCCGGCCAGCACGCGGTCGACCACGCCGTCGCCGGGGCGGACGTCGCGCAGCACCGTGACCTCGCGCAGAGGGCGTCCGGCAGGGGCCACCTCGTCCGTCGTCACGAGGACGAGATGGCACCGGTCGACGAGGTGGCGCTGGTGCGCCTCGAGCACGAGGCGACCGCCCTTGCGCCCCATGGTCCGGCCCACGAACACCAGCACGGGCAGGTCGGTGAGCGGCAGGACGCGCTGCCCCGTCGGTCCCATCGGTCCCATCGGCCCCATCGGCCCCGTCGGCGCGGTCGCGCTCTCGGGCGTCGCGGCGAGCGGCACACCCATCGGTTGCACCACGAGGCGGTCGCTCTCGACCCCGTAGTCCGCGCGCAGGGACGCCGCGGCCCACGCGCTGTTCGCGACCACGCGCGCCGCCCCCGAGTACAGCGCGCGCTCGAGCGGCCGGGTCGCGGCCGTCGAGAGCGGGGAGAAGCGCGTCGGCTCGCGCACGGGGTGCAGCAGGTTGCTCTGCGCGTTCGTCGAGTCGAGGGTGACGACGTAGGGGACGCCGCGCAGCGCGCGGCGCGCCAGCAGTCCGGTGTTGTGCGTGTACAGGTGCACGACGTCGTAGCCGCGCCGCAGCCACCCCGGCAGCGCCCGCGCCACCCACGCCGACTGGGCCAGCTGGTAGCGCGCCGCGCGCAGGTCGGCGTCGAGCGCCGCCAGGCCCGGGAGGGGCAGGCCGGCGATGCGGCGCAGGAGGTCGGGCGGCGGGACGTCCCGGACGTCGACGGCGACGTCCGTGCGTTCCGCCGCGACGGCGCGCAGGTGGTGGTGGACCGTCGCGTGCCCGCCGATGTTCTCGTTGACGAGCAGCGCCCGGACCGGCCGCGTCACGCCCGGTACCAGCCCGCGGCGTCGGCCCGGGCCCACATTCCCTCGCGGATCGGGTTCAGGTAGTGCTGGGGCGCACCGGCGACGGCGTCGCCGTGCACGTCGGCCAGCGCCTGGTGCAGCTCGGCCGCCGATCCGAAGGCCGAGGGGAGCAGCGGCGGGTGCAGCACGATCCGCCACCCCGAACCTCGCGGCACCACGGTGCCGGGCAGGACCGGGGAGCCGGTCATGACCGCCATCCGGGCGGTGGAGTCGACCATCTCGACCGTGCGGCCCAGGTAGCGCGTCGCACGGCGCCCCGGGACGTCGAAGGCGGTCAGGAGCGCGCCACCCGCCTGGAGCGCCCGCACCTGCGAGGCGGCGGACCCGCCGACGTGCGCCACCCCCATCCGCGCGGCCACGAACAGCGCCCGCTTGCGCTCGACCTGCAGCCCGCGGTACCCGGGCGGGGGATCCTCGGTGATCCAGGGCCCGAGCAGCGCGACCAGTGGCACGTGCCGCCGCAGCACGAGCCACGCGAGCTCCGGACCGTAGTGCGCGTAGGAGACGAGGAGACCACCGCCCGCACGGCGGGCCGCGGCGAGGTGGTCGAGGCCGTCGACGGGGATCCGCGCCAGGTCGCGCGGCCGGTGGTAGAGCTCCCAGGCCCGCGCCTGGGAGGCGACGGACGCCGTCGCCAACCGCGTCAGCTCCGCCTCGTCCGTCCCCGGTGCGGCGACGGCGCGCATCGCCTCGCGCGCGGCGGCGAGACGACCGGGCCGGGCGCGGGTGAGGCCGCGGTAGAGGAGGTCGGTCGCTCGCAGGGCGAGGGGTGTCGGGACGAGCGCGTGCAGCCGCTCCGAGCCGCGCCAGGAGTCCAGGAGCCCGACGCCCGGGACCTCCCGGGGCTCCAGCAGGTCCGGATCGCTGCCGGGCAGCGTCGTCGGATCGTTCGCGCGTGTGCGGCCCCCCGGCCGTGGTCCCCCGTCCACCTGGGCATACTGTCACACGGGGCGAGAGCACGGGGGAGCAGCGAGATGTGGCAGGACGAGCGGTACGGGCGAGCACGAGGTCGGGCACGTCGCGGGGTGCGGACGGGGGTCGCGGCGGCGGTCGTCGCGGCGGCGGTGCTCGGGGCGTGCACCGGACCCGACGAGGAACCGCCGGCGCCGATCACGGGCGAGACGTCGCCACCGTTCACGGGTGACCTCTACCTCTCGATCGGCGACTCCTGGGCCACGGGGTTCCGCGACGCCGGTGGCGAGTCGGGCCCGACGCGCGACGCGTTCCCGCAGCAGGTCACGGACGTCCTCGCGGCGCGGGGCGAGGAGGTCACCCTGGTGAACCTGGCCTGCACCGGGACGCTCGCCGCCCAGGCCCTGTCGCAGCCGGGGTGCGACGCGGAGAACCGCGCGATCGACGGCCACCCCTACACGGGCACGCAGGTCGAGGCGGCGCTCGACGTCGTCGCGCAGCACCCCGGGCAGGTGCGCCTCGTGACCGTCGTGCTCGGGGGCAACGACCTCGCCCCGTGCCTGCCCGACGCCGCGGACGTCGTCCCGCCGGACTCGCGCGACTGCCTCGACCGCGTCGTCCCGGAGGTCGCCGACGACCTCGCGCAGATCGCGACCGGGTTGCGCGAGGCGCTGGGCCCGGACGTCCCCGTCGTCGGTATCGGCTACCCCGATCTGTGGCTCGCCCTCGGCCCCACGCAGCCCGACGTCGCGGCGGAGACGCTGGAGGTGTTCCGCGACCAGATCGACCCCGCGCTGCGGGCCGCCTTCGAGGACGCCGGGGGCAGCTACGTCGACCTCACCGCGACCTTCGACGGGTATGCGGACCCCGCGATCACCGTCCCGGTGGCCGGCGAGGGTGCGGTGCCCGCCCCCGTGGCCGGGATCTGCATCGCGACCTACTACTGCAGCGACCGGGACACGCACCCGCGGCCGGAGGGGCACCGAGCGATCGCGCGGGATGTCGTCGCGCGCTCGTGACGCTGGCGCGCCGGCGGCACGAGGGGCACAGTGGACCCGTGGCGCCGCCCCGCACCACACGCCTCTCACCCGTGCGAAGGAGCCTGCCGTGAAGAAGCTGATCAACGACCCCGCCGACGTCACCACCGAGGCGGTCGAGGGTTTCGTCCTCGCCCACTCCGAGCTCGTGGTCCAGCTCGACCAGCTCGTGGTCGCGCGCGTCGGCGGGGCCGTGACGGGCAAGGTCGGCGTCGTCTCCGGTGGCGGCAGCGGCCACGAGCCCCTGCACGCCGGGTTCGTCGGCACCGGGATGCTCGACGCCGCGGTCCCGGGTGCCATGTTCACCTCGCCCCCGCCCGACCCGATCCTCGTGGCGACCCGCGCCGCGGACGGCGGCGCGGGCGTGCTCCACGTCGTGAAGAACTACACCGGCGACGTGCTCAACTTCGAGACCGCCGCGGAGCTCGCGGACGCCGAGGACATCGAGGTCGCGACCGTCGTCGTCAACGACGACGTCGCCGTCGAGGACTCCTCTACACCGCCGGCCGGCGGGGTGTCGCCGGCACCGTGCTGGTGGAGAAGATCGCGGGCGCCGCGGCCGAGCGCGGGGACGACCTGGCGGCCGTCGCGGCGCTCGCAGGACGGGTGAACGCGCAGGTCCGTTCGATGGGCGTGGCCCTCTCGGCCTGCACCGTCCCGCACGCCGGCCGCCCCAGCTTCGACCTGGCCGACGACGAGATCGAGATCGGCATCGGGATCCACGGCGAACCCGGCAGGCGCCGGATCCCGCTCGCGAGCGCCGACGAGATCACCGACATGCTGCTGGACCCCGTCGTGGCCGACCTCGGTCTCGAGCGGGGCGAGCAGGTGCTGCTCCTGGTCAACGGGATGGGTGGCACCCCCGCCTCGGAGCTCGCGATCGTCTACCGCCGCGCGCGGGCGCGGCTGGAGGAGCGCGGCGTCGTCGTGCACCGCTCGCTCGTGGGCAGCTACGTGACGTCGCTGGAGATGCAGGGCGCCTCGGTCACCGTGCTGCGCCTCGACCCCGAGCTGACCGAGCTCTACGACGCGCCCGTGCGCACCGCGGCACTACGGTGGGGGCTGTGAGCACCCCCGAGACTCCCGGCGACGGCGGGGACGCCCCGGTGCTCGACGTCGCGTGGGCGCTGCGGTTCGTGGCGCTCGCGGCGCAGGAGGTCGCGCAGCAGCGCGTCGAGCTCTCCGAGCTGGACCGGGCGATCGGCGACGGCGACCACGGCGAGAACCTCGCCCGCGGCTTCGGTGCCGTCACCGCCGCGCTGGAGAAGGCCGACCCCGCCACCGTGGGCGCCGTGCTCAAGCTCGTCGCGACGACGCTGATGTCGACGGTCGGCGGCGCCGCGGGTCCGCTCTACGGGACGGCGTTCCTCCGCGCGGCGAAGGTGAGCGACGCGCCGACGATCGACGCGCAGGGCGTCGTGAGCCTGATCGACGCCGCGCTCGAGGGTGTCGTGTCGCGCGGCCGCGCGAAGGTCGGGGACAAGACGATGGTCGACGCCTGGCACCCGGCGCTCGAGGCGGCCTCCCGGGCGGCGGACGACGGCGACCCGCCCGCCGCCGTCCTGGCACGGGCGGCCGAGGCGGCCGAGGCCGGCGCCGCGGCCACCGACGACCTCGTCGCGCTGAAGGGCCGCGCCAGCTACCTGGGCGAGCGCAGCCGCGGTCATCGCGACCCCGGCGCCGCCTCGAGCGCCCTGCTCCTGCGTGCCGCCGCCCGGGCGGTGACCCCGTGACCGGGCGCGACGCGCGCCGCACGCACGTCGACGAGCGGGCCACGGGCCTGGTGCTCGTCTCCCACTCCGCGCTGCTGGCCGGGGGCGTCGTCGAGCTCGCGGCCCAGATGGCGCCCGACGTCGTGCTGCGACCCGCGGGCGGGACGGACGACGCACGCCTGGGCACCAGCTTCGACGTCGTCGAGCGCGCCATCGCGGCCGAGCTCGACGCGGGCTGCTCCGGCGTCGTGCTCCTGGCCGACATCGGGTCGGCGCGCATGACGGCCGAGGCCGTCATCGAGGCGCTCGAGGACCCGCGGGTGGTCCTGGCCGGGGGCGCCTTCGTCGAGGGTGCGGTCGCGGCGGCCGTCGCGGCGCAGACCGGGGGCGACGTCGCCCAGGTGGTCGACGCCGTCGCGCACGCCTCGCGCCAGGTGGCGCTCGAGCTGCCGCGCGAGCCCGCGGCGCCCGACGCGCCCATCCGCGTGCCCGACGGCGGGGAGCCGCCGCGGGTGCACCTCGACCTCGGCCTCGACGGACCGGGCGCGCCGGACGCGCCGGGGCACCGTGAGGTCGCCCGGCGCACCGCGACGGTGCGCAACCACGACGGCCTCCACGCACGGCCCGCCGCGGCGCTCGTGCGGCTCGTCGGGACCTACGACGCGACGGTCCTGGTCGACGGCGCGAGCGCCGCCAGCCTGCTGGCCGTCATGGGGCTCGGGCTGCGCCGCGGCCAGGAGGTGTCCCTCGAGGCCAGCGGCGCCGACCGCGAGGACGCCGTGGTCGCCGTGGCGGACGCCTTCGAGGCCGCCTTCGGCGAGCGCTGAGCCCGTCCCGTCCGACCGAGACCGCACGACACGCACGAGAGCACGGAGTGAGCACGATCAGCCAGTCAGCCGTCCCCGAGTCCGCACCCGACCCGAGCACGGGGCAGGGGTCACCCGAGGTACCCGCCGCGCCGAAGCCCCCGCGCTCGGCCCGTCGCCTCTTCTGCTCGACCCTGCTCGGCCTGGAGGCGTTCGTCGTCTTCTTCGCCGCGCTGACGGCCTACGGGCTGCGCGCTGTGGACACCGGCGTCATCCTCGGCGTCGGGATCGGTGGTGCGCTCGCCTGCATCCTGGCCGCGGGGCTGCTGCGCAGCTTCGTCGGCTACCTGCTGGGCACCTTCATCCAGGGCTGCCTGGTGGCGGTGGCGTTCCTCGTGCCGCCGATGCGGGACCACATGCTCGCCGTCGGGCTCGTCTTCGCGGTGCTGTGGGTCATCTGCTGGCGCGTCGGGGCGCGGATCGACGTCGAGCGCGAGGAGCGCTACGCCGCGGAGCTCGCGCACGCCCGCGCGAACGGCACCGACGGCACCGACGGCACCGACGGCTCAGGAGCGGACGGTAGGGTCGAGCCGTGACCATCCAGCGCTCCCTCGTCCTCGTCAAGCCCGACGGCGTCCAGCGCCGCCTCACCGGTGAGATCCTGCGCCGCATCGAGGCGAAGGGCTACCGCATCGCGGCCCTCGCCCAGCGCACGGCGGACGACGACCTCCTCGCGCAGCACTACGCCGAGCACGTCGGCAAGCCTTTCTACGCCCCCCTGGTGGCGTTCATGGGCTCGGGCGAGCTCGTGGCCGTGATCGTCGAGGGCCACCGCGTCATCGAGGGTGTCCGTGCGCTCATCGGAGCCACCGACCCGACGACGGCGGCGCCCGGCTCGATCCGCGGCGACCTCGCGGCGGACACGGGCGAGAAGGTGCAGCGCAACCTCGTGCACGCGTCGGACTCGGCCGAGTCCGCCGAGCGCGAGATCGCGCTCTGGTTCCCGACCGCCTGAGGTCCACCGCCTGACCGACGTCCGAGCGCCGTCCGCGGCGGCCACCCTCTAGGCTCGGGGCCGTGTACCTGCGGACGCTGACGCTGCGAGGGTTCAAGTCCTTCGCGTCGGCGACGACCCTGCGTCTCGAGCCGGGCATCACCTGCGTCGTCGGTCCCAACGGGTCCGGCAAGTCCAACGTCGTGGACGCGCTCTCGTGGGTGATGGGGGAGCAGGGCGCGAAGTCCCTGCGCGGCGGGTCGATGGCCGACGTCATCTTCGCCGGCACCACCTCCCGCCCCCGCTGGGACGCGCCGAGGTCACCCTCACGATCGACAACACCGACGGCGCGCTCCCCATCGACTACGCCGAGGTCACGATCTCGCGCACGATGTTCTCCTCGGGCGGCTCCGAGTACGCCATCAACGGCACGCCGTGCCGCCTGCTCGACGTGCAGGACCTGCTGTCGGACTCCGGTCTCGGCCGACAGATGCACGTCATCGTCGGACAGGGGCAGCTCGACGCCGTGCTCCGGGCGACCCCCGAGGAGCGACGGGGCTTCGTCGAGGAGGCCGCGGGCATCCTCAAGCACCGCAAGCGCAAGGAGAAGGCGCTCCGCAAGCTCGAGTCCACCGCCGCGAACCTCGCGCGGCTCACCGACCTCGTCTCCGAGATCCGGCGCCAGCTCGGCCCCCTCGCCCGGCAGGCCGACGTCGCGCGCCGCGCCGCCGTCGTCCAGGCGGACCTGCGCGACTCGCGCGCCCGGCTCCTGGCGGACGAGCTCGCGCAGGCCCACGCGGCCCACGCGGCGGACGCGGCCGACGTCGAGGCCCTCGCCGCGGCGCGGGACGAGGTCGAGCGGATGCTCGAGGCGGCGCGGGCCGAGAGCGTCGCGCTCGAGCGGGCGGCGGCGGCCTCCGCCCCGGCCCTCGCCGAGGCGACCGAGGTCTGGTACCGCCTGTCGGGGCTCCGCGAGCGGCTGCGCGGCACGGCGACGCTCGCGGACGAGCGGTGCCGGCTGCTCGGTGACGCCGGTGGTGCCGCCCGCACCGGTTCGGGTGGACCCGACCCGGACGACCTGGACGCCCAGGCGGCCCGTGCCCGCGAGGCGGAGGCTGCGATCACCGTCGAGGTGGAGGCTGCGACGGCGGCCCTCGCCGCCGCGGTCGACGGACGCACGGATGCCGAGCGGGACGCGGCCGCCGCCGAGCGCGAGCTCGCGGGCGTGCACCGCGGTGTCGCCGACCGGCGCGAGGGCCTCGCGCGGCTCGCCGGGCAGGTCGGGGCGGTCCGCAGCCGCACCGAGGCGCAGGCGGCCGAGCTCGAGCGGCTGCGCGGGGTCGCCCAGGACGCGGAGCGCCGCGCCGTGGACTCCGAGGCCGAGTTCGCGCAGCTCGAGCTCCAGGCCGCCGGTGTCGAGGAGGGCGAGGAGGGGCTCGACGCGGCGCACGAGGAGGCGGCGGCGGCACTCGCCCGGGCCGAGGCGGCCCTGACCGAGGCGCAGGAGGAGGCGCGCGCCGCGCGCGCCGAGCGCGAGCGCTGGGGCGCACGCCGCGAGGCGCTGGAGCTCTCGCTGGAGCGCACCGACGGGACGGGTGCGCTGCTGGCGGCCGACCGCACCGACGTCCGTGGACCGCTCGCCGACGCCCTGGGGGTCGAGGCGGGGTGGGAGCGCGCCATCGCGGCCGCGTTGGGCGACGCGGTCGACGGCGCCGTCGTCACCTCGGTCGAGGCCGCGGTCGACGTGCTGCGCTGGACCCGCGAGGCCGGGCACGGGTTCGTCCGCCTCGTGGCGGCCGACGACCCCGACGACCCCGACGACCCCGTCGACCCCGACGACGATGCGCCCGCGTCGCCTTCGCCGTCTCCGCGACCCGACCCGCCGGCGGGCGGAGTCTGGGCCCTCGACGTCGTCGCGCCCGCGGGGGTGGGGCGCGCCGTCGCGTCGCTGCTCGCCGGCGTCGTCCTGGTCGAGGACCTCGTGGCGGCCCGCGAGGCGGTGGCGACGGCGCGTGGTGTCGTCGGTCCCACCGCGGCCGTCACCCGTGACGGCGACGTCGTGACCCCCACGGGAGCCAGCGGCGGCGGCGGTTCCAGCAGCAACGTCATCGCGCTCACGGCCGCGCGGGAGGAGGCCGCCGGGATGGCCGAGGCGGCCCGCGGCCGCGGTGACCGCGCGGAGTTCGCGCTCGCCGCGGCGCGGGAGGAGCTGGAGCGCACCCGCGCCGCGGCCGACGCCACCCTCGCCGACCTCCACGCGTCGGACGCGCGCTTCACCGCCGTCGCCGAACGCCTCGGGCGCCTGGGTGCGGCGATCCGCGGGGCGCGCGCCGAGGCCGAGCGCGCGGCGCAGGCCATCGGCGTCGCCGAGGCCTCGCGCGCGGAGCGCGAGGGCGAGCTCGCGGAGCTCGCGGCCCGGCTCGAGGCCGCGCAGGCCGCACCGGCCGATGTCGCCGTCGACCTCGACCGCGCGAACGCCCACCGCGACGCCGCGGCCGAGGTGGCCCGCGCTGCCCGCGCGGCGGAGACCGACGCCCGGCTCGCCGCACGCACGGTCGAGGAGCGCGCCCGCGCCCTGGCCGGCCGCGCGGCCTCCCTCGAGCGTGCGGCGCGCACCGAGCGCGCCGCCCGGGTGCGCGCGGCCGAGCTGGAGCGTCGACGCGCGGCCCGCGCCGAGGTGGCCCGCGACGTGCGGCGCGTGGCGGGTGAGGCCCTGACCCTGCTCGAGCACTCGCTGGCGCGGGCGTCCGACGAGCGCGACCTCGCCCAGGAGGTGCGCGCCCAGCAGGACACCGACCTCGCGGCCGTCAAGGTGCGCCTCGAGGCGCACGCGCGGCGCTCCGCCGAGCTGTCCGACGCGGCGCACCGCGACGAGCTCGCGCGCGCCGAGCAGCGGCTGCGCATCGAGGCGCTGGAGGCCCGCGCGGTGGCCGACCTGGGTCTCGAGGCCGAGGTGCTGCTGGCCGAGTTCGGCCCCGACGTCCCGGTGCCGGTCCTGGGCGTCGAGGTCGCCGACGGCGAGGAGGCGCCGGTCGTCGCCTTCGACCGCGCCGAGCAGACGAAGCGGCTGCGCGCCGCCGAGCGGGCGCTCGCGCTGCTGGGGAAGGTCAACCCGCTCGCGCTCGAGGAGCACGCCGCGCTGGAGGAGCGCCACTCCTTCCTCGTGCAGCAGGTGGCCGACGTGCGCCGCTCGCGCGCCGACCTGCTGGAGATCGTGCGCGAGATCGACGTCCGCGTCGAGCAGGTCTTCCGGGAGGCGTGGGAGGACGTGCGGCGCGAGTTCGACGGCGTCTTCGCGCGGCTGTTCCCCGGGGGTGAGGGGCGGCTGCTCCTGACCGATCCCGACGACATGCTGACCACCGGCATCGAGGTGGAGGCGCGACCACCGGGCAAGAAGGTCAAGCGGCTCTCGCTGCTCTCGGGCGGTGAGCGGTCGCTGACCGCCGTCGCGCTCCTCGTGGCCATCTTCAAGGCTCGACCGAGCCCGTTCTACGTGATGGACGAGGTCGAGGCCGCGCTCGACGACGTCAACCTCGGCCGGCTCCTGGAGATCTTCCGCGAGCTCCGCGCGAGCTCCCAGCTCATCGTGATCACGCACCAGAAACGGACGATGGAGATCGCCGACGCGCTCTACGGCGTCACGATGCAGGGCGACGGCGTCTCCGCCGTCATCAGCCAGCGCATCGAGCGCGAGGACGAGGACGGTGTCGGTGACGACGCCGCCGGGGCCGGACGCGTCGTCGCGCCCCTGTGAGTCAACTCACGAGACCTTCACGAGGTGGTCCCGTGTCCCGACCCCGCACGGGCGTGGCGCGGCCGGGATACTGGGGGCATGCCTGCCACCTCCGCCTTCTGGGCCGTCTGCCTCGCGGTGCTGCTCGCCGCGGGCCTGCTCGTCGCGATGATCCTCGCGCGCCGACCCGAGGCGGGGTATCGCACGTGGCTGCGCGAGACGATGCGCCCCCTCGAGGGTGGTGACGCGAGCGCCGCCCGCCCCGGCCGCGACCGTCTCAGCGGTGGCGCGGTCACCGAGATGCGCGATGCCGCCGAGGGCGAGGTGGTGGGGCTGAGCGACCTCCTGCGCGAGGGGGAGCCCGACCACGGCTACCTCACCGTCCCGCAGCGGTACGAGGACAGGTTCGAGGAGCTGACCGTCGCGATCGGCGCTCGCCAGCGGGCGCTGGCCGATCGCCGGGGCGCCTACGGACGGGGTGACGCGTGAGCACCCAGGTCTGGACGATCGTCGCGATCGTCCTCGGCGTCCTGCTGGTCGCGGGCGTCGTCACGGCGCTGGTCCTGCGCGCCCGACGGCGGCACGCCGGCCCCGGCACCACGCCCGGCGCACCCGGCGCACCCGGTTCGGGCGGGCAGCGCGAGCACGACGGTGACGGTCCCGCTCCGACGGCGACCGCGCCGTCGGCCACGGCACCGGCCGCGGTCCCGCCCGCGCTGCAGACGCCCGAGAGCGTCCCCTCGCGCCTCGTGCGCCTGCGCTCGCGGCTGGCGCGCTCCGGCGTGCTCGGTCAGGCCCTGCTCGGCGTCCTCGGCCGCGACCACCTCGACGAGGCCGCCTGGGAGGAGCTCGAGGAGACGCTCCTGCAGGCCGACCTCGGCATCGACCCCACGACGGCGCTGCTCGCGAACCTGCGCACGCGCCTGCGCGTGGACGGCACCCGCGACCCGGCGGCCGTGCGCGCCCTCCTGCGCGAGCTCCTGCTCGAGCAGGTGGACCCGGGCATGGACCGCTCGCTCGCCACGTCGCCCGTCCTCGGTGCCGACGGCGAGCCCCGGCCGGCCACCGTCCTGGTCGTGGGCGTCAACGGCACCGGCAAGACCACGACCGTCGGCAAGCTCGCCCGGCTCCTGGTGGCGCAGGACCGCGACGTCGTGCTGGGCGCTGCCGACACGTTCCGGGCCGCGGCCGCCGACCAGCTCGCGACGTGGGGCGCCCGCGTCGGGGTCGACGTCGTGCGCTCGGACAGGGACGGCGCCGATCCCGCGAGCGTCGCGCACGACGCCGTGACCGCGGGCGCGCAGGCCGGCGCCGACGTCGTCATCATCGACACGGCCGGCCGGCTCCAGAACAAGGCCGGACTCATGGACGAGCTCGGCAAGATCGTGCGGGTGGCCTCGCGCACCGCCCCGATCGCGGAGTCGCTGCTGGTGCTCGACGCCACGACCGGCCAGAACGGCCTGCGTCAGGCCCGGGTGTTCGCCGAGGTCGCGCACCTCACGGGCATCGTGCTGACCAAGCTGGACGGCAGCGCCAAGGGCGGCATCGTCGTCGCCGTGCAGCGCGAGCTCGGCATCCCCGTGAAGCTCGTGGGACTGGGCGAGGGGGCCGACGACCTCGCGCCCTTCGTGCCCGAGGAGTTCGTCGACGCCCTGCTCGGCTGACGTCCACGATGCGGTACGAGGCGCCCGGGCAACGAGATGTTCACGTCGGCCGCGCTTTCGTCACGCGTTCGTAACACCGACCTCCCGGCCAGGTAACTCCGTTTCGGCAACCTCGTCACCGTGAACGCGACCACGGGGTCGTGACGACGACGAGAGGTAGCTGCAATGGAGTTGGACAGCGGACTCACCGCGTGGATGCTGACATCGGCGTCCCTGGTGCTCCTGATGACTCCCGGGCTCGCGCTGTTCTACGGCGGCATGACCCGGTCGAAGTCCGTGCTGAACATGATGATGATGTCGTTCGGCGCCATGGGCGTGGTCGGCGTCGTCTACGTGCTGTGGGGCTGGTCGATGTCCTACGGCGAGAGCGTCGGCGGGTTCTTCGGCAACCCGTTCGCCGAGTTCGGTCTCAGCGGCGGCAACATCTTCGCCGAGGACGGCTCCGCCGTGATCGTCGACGGTCTGCCCACGATCGTCGACGTCGGCTTCCAGGCCACGTTCGCGATCATCACCGTGGCTCTCATCTCCGGTGCGATCGCCGACCGCGTCCGGTTCGCCCCGTGGCTGGTCTTCACCGCCATCTGGGTGACGCTCTCCTACTTCCCGATGGCGCACATGGTCTGGAGCGGCGGTCTGCTGAGCGACGAGGGCCCGTTCGCCTCGATCGCCTCGCCGATCGACTTCGCCGGCGGCACGGTGGTCCACATCAACGCCGGTGTCGCGGCGCTGGTGCTCGCGCTGATCATCGGCAAGCGCAAGGGCTTCGGCCGTGAGCCGATGCGCCCGCACAACCTCACGCTGGTCATGCTCGGTGCCGGTCTGCTGTGGTTCGGCTGGTTCGGCTTCAACGGTGGGTCCGCCTACGGCGCCGACGGCGCTGCCGGTCTCGCCTGGGTCAACACCACCACGGCCACCGCGGCCGCCATCCTCGGCTGGCTCGTCATCGAGAAGATCCGCGACGGTCACCCGACCTCGCTCGGTGCCGCGTCCGGCGTCGTGGCCGGCCTCGTCGCCGTCACGCCGGCCGCCGGCGACATCTCCCCGGTCGGGGCGATCCCGCTCGGCCTGATCGCGGGCGCCCTGTCGGCCCTCGCCGTCGGCCTGAAGTACAAGCTCGGCTACGACGACTCGCTCGACGTCGTCGGCGTCCACCTCGTCGCCGGCCTCTGGGGCACCCTCGCCCTCGGCTTCCTCGCCACCGGCGAGCGTGGTCTGTTCTACGGTGGCGGTGTGGGTCAGCTCGCGGTCCAGGCGATCATCGCCCTCGTGGCGATCGTGATCTCCGGTGTCGTGACCCTCGTCATCGGCCTCGCCATCAAGGCCACCATGGGGTGGCGCGTCGCCGAGGAGACCGAGGTCGCAGGGATCGACCTCGGTGAGCACAGCGAGTCGGCCTACGACATCGCGCCCGCCCGCATCGCATCGGAGGTCAAGTGATGAAGCTCGTCACCGCAGTCATCCAGCCGCACCGGCTCGACGACGTCAAGGCAGCGCTCGAGGCCGCGGGCATCCGTGGCATGACGGTGAGCGAGGCGAGCGGCTACGGCCGCCAGCGCGGGCACACCGAGGTCTACCGCGGCGCCGAGTACACGGTCGACCTGGTCCCGAAGGTCCGCGTCGAGGTCCTGGTCGAGTCGGAGGCCGGCACCGCCGTCGCCGACGTGATCGTGCAGGCCGCGCAGACCGGCAAGATCGGCGACGGCAAGGTCTGGGTCGTGCCGGTCGAGGACGTCGTCCGGGTCCGCACGGGTGAGCGCGGAGCAGGAGCGCTGTAGCCCGCGATGATCGACGACTCCACACCCGTGGAGCACGAGGAGGTCCCGCACCCCGGGGTGCGGGACCTCCGGCGTGTTCTGCTCACGCTCCCCGGGGGCCCGAGCGCGCAGCACCCGCCCGCGGCCGGCACCGGCACCGGTCCGGGGGAGCACGTCCTGCGCACCGGCGAGGCGTACCGGCGCCACGTCGCCGACGTCGTCGACGCCGCCCTGGCGCACGAGTGGACCGCCGCGACCGCCCGGCTGGGCATCGACGGGACCGGGGTAGCGCTCGCCGTCGTCGGCTCGCTCGCCCGACGCGACGCCGGACCCACGAGCGACCTCGACTGCCTGCTGGTGCACGACGGCCGCAGCCTGACGCAGGAGCAGGTCGAGGCGCTCGCCTCCGCGCTCTGGTACCCGATCTGGGACGCGGGCCTCGACCTCGACCACTCCGTGCGGACCCTGGCGCAGTGCCGGCAGATCGCGAGCAAGGACCTCGTGGCCGCCGTCGGGCTCCTGGAGCTGCGCCACGTCGCGGGTGACGAGAGCGTCGTGCTGCGGGCGCGGACCGCGGTCCTCGAGGACTGGCGCGGCGCCGCGCGCCGCCGGCTGCCCGAGCTCCTGACGTCGGCGCGCACCCGCGCCGAGCGCAGCGGTGAGCTGGCCTACCTCGTCGAGGGCGACCTCAAGGAGGCGCGCGGCGGGATCCGGGACGCCGTCATCGTCGGGGCGCTGGCCTCGACGTGGCTGACGGACAAGCCGCACGGGGAGTTCGACCGCGCCCGGGACCACCTGCTGACGGTGCGCGACGCCGTCGCGCTGGAGACCGGCCGGCACACGAGCCGCCTCCTGCAGGCGGACTCCGACGCCGTCGCCGCGCGCCTGGGCTACCCCGACCGCGACGAGCTGCTCGCCTCGATCGCGCAGGCCGCCCGGACCGTCTCCTACGGCTTCGACGTCACGGTCCGCCGCGCGCGTCAGGCGCTGCGCCGACCCGCGCCCACGTGGCGGCCGATCGTGGTGCGGGGGCGACGGATGGCGCCGCGGCTGCGCGCCGTCGCGCAGGACCTCGTGGAGCACGACGGCGAGCTCGTGCTCGCGGCGACGGCGCGGCCCGCCGACGACCCGCTGCTCGCGGTGCGCGCCGCGGCGACGGCCGCACGCACGGGCCTGCCCATCTCGCCGGTGAGCGTGCACTCCCTCACCCGGGCCGCGCCGCTCCCGACGCCGTGGCCGCGTGCCGCGCGCGAGGACCTGCTCACGCTGCTCGGCAGCGGGCACGCGCAGGTCGACGTGTGGGAGGCGCTCGACCTCGCGGGCATCGTCACGCGCTGGTTCCCGCAGTGGTCGGCGGTGCGCAACCGTCCGCAGCGCAACCCGATCCACACCTTCACCGTCGACCGCCACCTGATCGAGTGCGCCGCCTGGGCGGCCGAGCTGTCGGCCGACGTTCCCCGCCGCGACGTGCTCCTGCTGACCGCGCTGTTCCACGACATCGGCAAGGTCGCGGGCGCGCACGACCACTCGGTGACGGGGGCGGAGATCGTCCCGGGGCTGCTGGACGTCGTGGGGGTCGGTGGCCGGGACGCGGCCGACGTCGTCACGCTCGTGCGCCACCACCTGCTGCTCGTGGAGCTCGCGACGCGGCGCGACGTCGAGGATCCCGCCACGGCTCGCGAGCTGCTCGACGCCCTCGGCCACGACGCGTCGCTGCTCGAGCTGCTGCGCGTCCTCACGGAGGCCGACGCCCGTGCGGCGGGCCCGAAGGCCTGGACGCCGTGGCGCGCCTCGCTCGTGGACGCGCTGACCGCCCGGGCGCGCGACGCGCTCGCGATATCCTGACCTCTCCCGAGTTCCAGCGAGGTTGAAGCCGTGTTCGCCACCCTGTCCGACCGCATCAACGCGGCCGTCTCGTCCCTGCGCGGGCGCGGCCGGCTGTCCGACGCCGACATCGCGGCCTCGATCGCCGAGATCCGCCGTGCGCTGCTCGATGCCGACGTGGCGCTGCCGGTCGTGCGCGACTTCACGGCGACGGTGCGCGAGCGCGCCGAGGCCGCCGAGGTCTCCAGGGCGCTGAACCCGGCGCAGCAGATCGTCAAGATCGTGCACGAGGAGCTCACCCGGATCCTCGGGGGTGCCACCCGCGAGATCTCCTTCGCCAAGCGGCCGCCGACGGTCATCATGCTCGCCGGCCTCCAGGGTGCCGGTAAGACGACCCTCGCGGGCAAGCTCGGCAAGTGGCTCAGGGACGCCGGGCACACGCCGCTCCTCGTGGCCTCCGACCTGCAGCGCCCCAATGCCGTGCAGCAGCTCGAGATCGTGGGGCGCGGCGCCGGTGTGGCGGTGTGGTCGCCCGAGCCGGGCAACGGCGTCGGCGACCCCGTCGAGGTGGCGCGCACGGGTGTGGCGCACGCGCGCGAGCAGTTCTACGACGTCGTCGTCGTCGACACCGCCGGCCGCCTCGGCATCGACGCCGAGCTGATGCAGCAGGCCGCGGACATCCGCGACGCGGTGCGCCCCGACGAGACGTTCTTCGTCATCGACGCGATGATCGGTCAGGACGCGGTCACGACGGCGAACGCGTTCGCGCAGGGTGTCGGGTTCACCGGTGTCGTGCTCTCCAAGCTCGACGGCGACGCGCGCGGTGGCGCCGCGCTGTCGGTCTCCTCGGTCACCGGCAAGCCCGTGATGTTCGCCTCGACCGGTGAGAAGGTCGGCGACTTCGAGCGCTTCCACGCCGACCGGATGGCCTCGCGCATCCTCGACATGGGCGACATGATGACGCTCATCGAGCAGGCCGAGCGGGCCTTCGACGAGGACCAGGCCGCCGAGCTGGCCAACAAGATCGCGGGCGACGGCGACTTCACGCTGGACGACTTCCTGCAGCAGATGCAGCAGATGAAGCAGCTCGGCTCGATGAAGAAGATGCTGGGGATGCTGCCCGGCATGGGGCAGATCCGCGAGCAGCTGGAGAACTTCGACGAGCGCGAGGTCGACCGCGTCGAGGCGATCGTGCGCTCGATGACGCCGGGGAGCGCACCAACCCCAAGATCCTCAACGGTTCGCGCCGCTCCCGCATCGCGCGGGGCTCCGGGACGACCGTGACCGAGGTCAACGGTCTCCTCGACCGGTTCGACCAGGCCAAGACGATGATGCGATCCATGGCGAAGGGTGGCGGCATGCCCGGGATGCCGGGCATGGGTGGCGGCCCGGGCGGCTTCGGCATGGGGTCGCTGCCCGGCGGTGGCAAGAAGTCCAAGGGCCGCATGGCCGCGCCGGTGCAGCGCGGGAAGAAGTCGAAGAGCGGGAACCCGGCCAAGCGCGCCGCGGCGGCGCGGGCGGCGGAGGAGAAGTCGGCGGCGGCGCCGTCGGGCTCGGCGTTCGGGCTCGGTGCGCCGCAGGAGAACCCCGGCAAGCTCGAGATCCCCGAGGGTCTCGGCAAGCTCTTCGGCCGCTGACGCCGCCGCCGACCCAGCCGGGCCTGTCCGGTGCGGCAGCACGGCGCCGCGTCTGGCAGAATGTCCGGTTGAACCCGGCCGTCGCGGCCCTCTCTCCGCGGTGGGTCGTGTCCCGAGCTTCGAGTCGGTGGGTGCCCCACGCCCGCAGGAGTCGCACTCATCCCAACCTCATCAGGAGTACCACCACCGTGGCAGTCAAGATTCGCCTCAAGCGCCTGGGCAAGATCCGCGCCCCCTACTACCGCGTCGTCGTCGCCGACTCCCGCACCCGTCGGGACGGTCGTGTGATCGAGGAGATCGGCAAGTACCACCCCACCGAGGAGCCGTCGCTCATCGACATCTCCTCCGAGCGTGCGCAGTACTGGCTCGGTGTCGGCGCGCAGCCGACCGAGCAGGTCCTCGCGCTGCTGAAGGTCACCGGTGACTGGCAGAAGGCCAAGGGCCTGCCGGGCGCCGAGGGGACCCTGCGCACCAAGGCCGGCGCCGGTGAGAGCACCGCCGCCGCCGACGCGATCGCCGCCGCGGACGCCGACGCCGAGCTCCGCAAGGCCAAGGCCTCGGAGAAGAAGGCCGCCGCCGACGCCGCTGCTGCGAAGGCCGACGCCGACGCTCCGGCCGAGTCTGACGAGGCCTGAGACCCGTGCTGGCCGACGCGCTGGAGCACCTCGTCCGCGGCATCGTGGACAACCCGGACGACGTCCGGGTCACCGCGCGCCCCGCGCGACGCGGTGAGCTCCTCGAGCTGCGCGTCAACCCCGCCGACCTCGGCCGGGTCATCGGACGCGCCGGTCGCACGGCGCGCGCGCTGCGCACCGTGGTCGGGTCGCTGACCACCACGCCGGTGCGCATCGACGTCGTCGACGTCGACCGCCGCTGACCCTCACCACGACGGCCGTCGTCGTGACGAACCGCCTGCCCCGCCCGGGGCGGGCGGTTCGTTCGTTCCGGCCGCCTCAGCCCCCTCGCCCCACCACAGCCCCCACCGCACCCCCACCGCCCGCGGCACGAGAGGACCACCGTTGAGCAGCGTCATCCCGCAGGGGCACGTCATCCTCGGACGCATCGGCGCCGCGCACGGTCTGCGCGGCGAGGTGCGGATCGAGGTGCGCACCGACGACCCGTCCCGGCTCGCGGCCGGGGCCGTCGTCGTGACCGACGACCCGCTGGTCGGCGAGCTCACGGTGGTGCGCCTGCGCGAGGCGTCGGGGCGCGCCACGATCGCGTTCGAGCAGGTCACCGACCGGACCGACGCCGAGGCCATGCGGGGCCTGCTGATCCTCGGGCAGGAGCAGCAGGAGGAGGACGCCTGGTACCCGCAGGACCTCGCGGGGCTGGCCGCGCGGGGCGAGGACGGGCGCGACCTCGGCACCGTGCTCGAGGTGCGCGCCATGCCGGCGCACGACGTCCTCGTGCTGCGGGAGCCCTCGGGCGCGCGGACCCTCGTGCCGTTCGTGCTGGCCGTGGTGCCGGTGGTCGACGTCGCGGGCGGGTTCGTCGTCCTGGTGCCCCCGGGCGGGCTGCTCGCGGACGAGCCGCTCGAGGACGAGGACGACGAGGCCGACGCGGCCGACGCCATCTCCCACCACGACGAGGAGCGAGACGCGTGAGCGTGCCCCGTCTCGACGTCGTCACGATCTTCCCCGACTACCTCGCGCCGCTGGACCTCTCGCTCCTGGGGAAGGCGCGCACGGGCGGTCTGGTCGACCTGCGGGTCCACGACCTGCGGGCGCAGACCACGGACCGCCACCGCACCGTCGACGACGCCCCGTTCGGGGGCGGCGCGGGCATGGTGATGCGACCGGACGTGTGGGAGCGCGCGATCGCCGCGACCGCCGTCGACGGCGACGCCTCACCCGACGAGCGCGAGCTCGTCGTCCTCGTCCCGACGCCGTCGGGTCGCCCCCTGACGCAGGCGTTCGCGCAGGAGCTCGCCGACGAGCTGGCGGCCCCCGACGTCCGCGCCGTGATCGCGTGCGGCCGCTACGAAGGCATCGACGCCCGACTCGTCCCCGCGCTGCGCGAACGCGCCGACGTCCGCCGCGTCGTGGAGTTCTCCCTCGGCGACTTCGTGCTCAACGGGGGAGAGGTGGCTGCCCTGGCCCTGCTCGAGGCGGTCGTGCGGCTGCTGCCGGGGGTTCTCGGCAACCCCGACTCGGTCGTCGAGGAGTCCTTCACGCACGAGGCCGTGCTGGAGTACCCCGTCTACACCCGGCCCGCGGACTGGGACGGGCACGAGGTCCCGCCGGTGCTGCTCTCGGGCGACCACGCCCGCGTGGCGCGCTGGCGGCGCGAGCAGTCGCTGCGGCGCACGGTCGAGCGGCGCCCCGAGCTGGTGGCCCGGCTCGACGGGCTCGACGAGCTCGACGTGGTGACCCTGGCCGAGGCGGGCGTCGTCCGCGGCAGGCACGGCCGGCTGATCGGTCCGGTGACGATCCGCTCGGCGCACGAGGGCGACGCCGCGCTCCTGGCCGACCTCGCGGCCACGACCTTCGCGCTCGCGTGCCCCGCCGAGACCACCATGGGGGACATCCGCGCCCACGTCGCGGCCCACCTGTCGACCGAGGCGTTCGCCCGTCACCTGGCCGACGCCGACGTCACGATCGTCCTCGCGTGCGACGTGGGCGACGTCCCCCTCGGCTACGCGCTCGTGCGGACCGGTGCGAGCGCCGCGGCCGACGACGGCGCCCCCGCCGGGGCCGGCGACGCACCGGCCGAGCTGTCCAAGTGCTACGTGCTGCCCCGGGCCCAGGGTGCGGGTGTCGCGCGGGCGCTGGTGGCCGCCGTCGTCGAGCGGGCGAGCCGGGACGGCGCCGACCACCTCTGGCTCGGCGTCAACGGCCGCAACGCCGGGGCCGCGGCGTTCTACGCGCGCGCCGGCTTCGCCGTCGTGGGCGAGCGGACCTACCGCGTGGGTGAGGTCGACCACCGCGACCACGTGATGGTCCGGCCGCTGCCCGCGGGTGTGGCAGACTAGGGCGCCGAGTCGTGCGGTGGTCCTCCGGGCCCACCCCGTGCTCCCACTGCCGCAGGGGTGGGGGCGTCCGGGTCCGCGCGGCACGCACCTCCCACCACCTCGGTGCCACGAGCACCGTCGATCCAGCGTGTGACCTGCCGGCGCACGATGAGGAGTAGACATGCGCAAGCTCGACTCCGTCGACGCAGCCTCGCTGCGCGACGACATCCCCGCGTTCCGCGCCGGTGACACCCTCAAGGTGCACGTCAAGGTCGTCGAGGGCAACCGCTCCCGCGTCCAGGTCTTCCAGGGCGTCGTCATCGCCCGCGCCCACGGTGGCGTCAGCGAGACCTTCACGATCCGCAAGGTGAGCTTCGGCGTCGGCGTCGAGCGCATCTTCCCGCTCCACACCCCGGCGATCGACCACATCGAGGTCGTCACGCGCGGTGACGTGCGCCGCGCCAAGCTGTACTACCTGCGCAAGCTGCGCGGCAAGGCGGCCAAGATCAAGGAGAAGCGCTGATCACCAGCCGCTGAACCGAGCCGGCCTCGCGTAGGCTCGCAGCAGCAGGCGATCGTGCACCGATCGTCGACGAGCCCGGCCGTCCGCGGAAGGATCACCCATGACCGACCCGGACGAGCCGGGCTCCGTCGTCCCCCGGCGGGACCAGGAGGTGGAGTCGACGGCGGCTCCCGAGACGACCTCGGCCGCGAAGGCGGGCGCGTCGGAGCGACCGCGCCGGGGTCGCGGTGTCTCGGCGCTGCGCGAGGCCGTCATCGTCCTCGGCTCGGCGCTCGTGCTGTCGCTGCTCATCAAGACCTTCCTCGCCCAGGCGTTCTACATCCCGTCGGAGTCGATGGAGTCGACGCTCGACGTCGGCGACCGCGTCCTCGTGTCGCGCCTGGCGCCCGGCCCGTTCGACGTGAACCGGGGCGACATCGTCGTGTTCGTGGACCCGGGTGGCTGGCTCCCGCCGGAGCCCCCGACTCCAACCGTGCGCGCGCCCTGCTGACCGACGTCGGCGAGTTCGTCGGTCTCCTGCCCGCGAACACGGGGTCGCACCTCATCAAGCGCGTCGTGGGTCTGCCCGGCGACACGGTCGAGTGCTGCGACGCCGAGGGCCGCATCAGCGTCAACGGGGTGCCGATCGACGAGCCCTACGTCATCGACGGCGCGGTCCCGAGCCTGCAGACGTTCTCGGTCACCGTGCCCGCCGACCGGCTCTTCGTGCTCGGCGACAACCGCCCCAACTCCTCCGACTCCCGGTTCCACCAGGGCGAGCCCGGCGGGGGGATGGTGCCGATGGACAACGTCGTCGGCGTCGCGAACTCGATCATCTGGCCGGCCGACCGCTGGAGCGTGCTGCGCAACCCCGGCGCCACCTTCGAGCAGGTCCCGGACCCCTCGTGACCGCGGGGCGGCCGCCGTCGCTCCGGCTGGAGCGCGAGCTCGGGCTCGACGCGGGGGCGCTGGTGGCCGGGATGGACGAGGTCGGCCGCGGTGCCCTCGCCGGACCCGTCAGCGTCGGCGTCTGCGTGGTCGGCCCGCTCACGCGGCGCCAGCCCGCGGGGCTGCGGGACTCCAAGCTGGTCGTGGCGACCGCCCGGGAGCGGCTGTGCGCCCCGATCCGGCGGTGGGCGACGGCGTGCGCCGTCGGGCACGCGAGCCCGGACGAGATCGACGCGGTGGGGATCATCGCGGCGCTGCGGCTCGCCGGGCGCCGTGCGCTCGCGCAGGTGACCCGCGAGGTCGGCCGCGCCCCCGCCGTCGTGCTCCTGGACGGCAACCACGACTGGCTCTCGACGCCGCGGGACCTGTTCGCGGCCGCCGATCTCGACGGCGACCTCGACGCCGATGTCGAGGAGGCGCCACCGGTCCACCTGCGCATCAAGGCCGACCTCACGTGCGCCTCGGTCGCCGCCGCGAGCGTGCTGGCGAAGGTGGAGCGGGACGCGTTGATGCGCGCGGCCCACGAGCGCGACGGCCGCTTCGACTGGGTCGCCAACAAGGGCTACGCCGCGGCCTCGCACCTCGCGGCGCTCACCCAGCACGGTCCGTCCGTCGAGCACCGCCGCTCCTGGCGGCTGCCCGGGGTGGGGGACGCCCGTGCCCGGGAGGGCATGATGGTCCCGTGAGCGCCGAGGACCTGGAGAACTACGAGACCGACATGGAGCTCGCGCTCTACCGCGAGTACCGCGACGTCGTCGGGCTGTTCGCCTACGTGGTGGAGACCGAGCGCCGGTTCTACCTGGCCAACAACGTCGACCTCCAGGTGCGCTCGGCGGGCGGCGAGGTCTTCTTCGAGCTGACGCTCAGCGACGCCTGGGTCTGGGACGTCTACCGCTCCGCCCGGTTCGTGAAGCAGGTGCGTGTCGTGACGTTCAAGGACGTCAACGTCGAGGAGCTGTCGAAGGCCGACCTGCAGATGCCCTGAGCCTCGCTCAGCCGACCCGTGGCGGTCGTTCGCCCGAGCCCCGCGCCACGAGGTCGACGCCGATGACCTCGGTCCGCACGGGCAGGTCGGGGTCGTCGAGCCGCGCCAGCACCAGGGCGCCGGCGGTCCGACCCATGGCGATCGGGTCCTGCACGATGACGGTCTGTCCGATCGCCCGTGCCCAGTCGACGTCGTCGAAACCGATCGTCGCGGGCGGCGGGCCCGCGTCGTAACCCGTGAGGGCCTCCACGAGACCGAGCAGGATGCGGTTGTTGCCGGCGATCACGGCGGTAGGGGCTTCCGGCGCCCGGAGCATCGCCGCGACGTGGGCGTGCGCGGCGCCGGCGTCGTGCAGGCCCAGCCTGGTCCAGGGGGCCACCGGTTCGAGCCCGGCCGTCGCGAGCTCGTCGGCCACCCCGGCGAGCCGGTCGAGCTGCGTGGGGAGCCACTCGTAGTCGCCGATGAACGCGATGCGCCGGTGGCCGTGGCGCAGGAGGTGGCGGGCGGCGAGGCGGCCACCCTCGACGTCGGCGAAGACGACGGAGTCGCTCGCCACACCGCGCGCACGGCGGTCGACGAAGGTGACGGGCGTACCGGCGGCGACGAGCCCGGCGTAGGGCTCGTGGTCGGGCATCGCGCTGGCGACGACGATCGCCTTGCTCTGGTGCTCGGCGAGGTGCCGCGCGAGCTCCCACTCCCGCTCGGGCTCCTCGCCGGAGCTCGCCACGGACAGGAGGAGGCCGTGCTCGCGCACCGCGTCCTCGATGCCCTGCGCGAGGGCGGAGTAGAACGGGTTCGCGAAGCTGCCCGTGATGAGGCCGACCGTCTCCGACACGCGCCCGCGGGCGAGGAGGCTCGCGGCGACGTTGCGGCGGTAGCCGAGCTCGCGCGCCGCCGTCAGCACCGCCTGCCGGGTGCCGTCGCGGACGTAGGGCTCACCGCCCAGCGCGCGCGAGGCGGTCTTCAGGCTGACGCCGGCGCGGTCGGCCACCTGGGCGAGCGTCGCCCGCGGCGGGAGGTCGAGTTGCTGCGGCACGGGGCGATTGTGCCCGAGACGGGCGGCGCGCGCGTCGCGCCGCGCCCGGCCGCGGGAGCCGTGGCAGGTCGGGGGTGGACGCCCGCGGAACCGTCGCCTAGGCTCTGTCCCATCATGACAGCGATGTCATACGCCGGTCACGTGGCGCCGATGCCACCGACCACCTCGCCCGCGGGTTGGCGTGCCCGCCGTCGTTGAAGGGGACGACATGACCATGAACCATCCATCCCGCGCGCGGCGACGTGCCGTGCGCGGCGCCGCCGGGCTCGGGGCGGCAGCGCTCCTCGGGTCGGGGCTCGTCGTCGCCCCGGGTGCGAGTGCCGCACCCGTGACCGCCTTCACCACCTCGTTCGAGCAGAGCGATCCGCCGGCCGCGGTCAGCACCGCCCTCGACCCGCCGGTCAACGTCACCGGCGTCCTGACGGAGCCCGGCAGCCTGACACCGCTGATCACCGCCGTGACGGCGCGGGGTCAGAACGCACCGAACGAGACGGCCGTCCGCGCCGCCGACGGCGACCGCAGCACCAAGTGGCTGGACTTCGCGACCGCCTCCTGGCTGCAGTACGAGCTGTCAGACGCCGAGGTCGTGACGAGCTACCAGCTCACGTCCGCGAACGACGCCCCCGGGCGCGACCCGCGCGACTTCACCCTGCAGGGGTCGAACGACGGCGGCGCCACCTGGACGACGCTCGACACGCGCACCGGCCAGGTCTGGCAGCAGGGGAGCCAGGCGAACCGCGGAGTCACGAAGACGTTCGAGGTGGCGGGGGCGGCGGCGTACTCCACCTATCGCCTCGACATCACCGCGAACAACGGTGAGAACCTGATCCAGCTCGCCGAGCTCCAGCTGATCGGTGACGCGACGGGTGAGGTCCCGCTGAGCCCGATCGTCACCGAGGTCGGCAACGGTCCGGTCTCCTCGCCGACGGCGAAGACCGGGGTCGGCTACAGCGGTCTGCGGGCGCTGCGGTACGGCGGTTCGCACGTCGCCGATGGTCCGGCCAGCGCGACGAACGCGCTGCTCGACGTCGAGATCCTGGTCGAGCCCGGCAACCAGCTCACCTACGACATCTTCCCGGTCCTCGGGGGCGACCTCGACTACCCCTCGACGTACGCCGCCGTCGACCTGGTCTTCGACGACGGGACCCGCCTGTCGACCTCGGGGGCGAGCGACCGCAACGGCTACGTGGCCTCGGCGCGCTCGCACGGGCAGGCCGACGTGCTCTTCCCGGACCAGTGGAACTCGATCCGGGTGGACCTGACGCCGTTCGCGGGTCGGACGATCGAGAAGATCGCCTTCGCCTACGACAACCCGGACGGTGCCGCCGGGACGGTCTTCTCCGGCTGGCTGGACGACATCACGGTCGAGCCGATCGACGTGATCGACGACACCGACGGGCTGGTCTCGTTCGTGGACACGCGCCGGGGCTCGCACTCCTCGGGCAGCTACTCGCGCGGGCTGACGTTCCCGGCGACGGCGTGGCCGAACGGGTTCAACTTCTTCACCCCGATGACCGACGCCGGCACGCACGGCACGCTCTACGAGTGGCACCGCAAGAACGGTGCCGACAACCTCCCGGAGCTCGAGGGCATCGGGATCTCGCACCAGCCGAGCATCTGGATGGGCGACCGCAACCAGCTCGCCGTCCTGCCCGCGCTGGGGACCAACCCCACCTCGACCCTGAACGACCGTGAGCTGTCGTTCCGGCACGAGAACGAGACGGCGCGTCCCGACATCTACTCGGTCGCGTTCGAGAACGGGATCACGACGGCGGTCACGCCCACCGACCACGGCGGCGTCTACCGCTTCACGTTCCCGGGGAGACCGGGTCGGTCCTGATCGACCAGGTCGACGGCACCTCGGGCCTGACGGTGGGCGCCGACGGCACCCTGAGCGGGTGGGTCGAGGGCGGGTCGGGCTGGCCCGGCCGGACCCGGATGTTCGTGGCGGGTCAGTTCGACGCGACGCCGACCGACGCGCGCGCGACGACCACCGGCAACCGGAACGGGTCGGCGCGGTTCGCGGCGTTCGACACCTCGGACGACGACACCGTCGAGCTGCGGATCGCGACATCGTTCATCTCGCAGGATCAGGCGCGCAAGAACCTGGACCTCGAGGTCACGGGTCGGTCCTTCGAGGACGTGCAGGCGGCGGCGACGGCGGCGTGGAACGAGCGCCTGGAGGTGCTGGAGATCGAGGGCGCCACGCAGGACCAGCGCGTCACGACGTACTCGAACCTGTACCGCCTGAACCTGTACCCGAACTCGCAGTTCGAGAACACGGGCACCGCGGAGGCGCCGGTCTACCGCTACGCCTCCCCGGTCTCCCCGACCGTGGGTTCCGCGACCGCCACGCAGACCAACGCCCAGATCAAGGACGGCAAGGTCTACGTCAACAACGGGTTCTGGGACACCTACCGCACGGTGTGGCCCCTCTACTCGACCCTCTACCCGGAGCTCGCGGAGGAGCTCGTCGACGGGTTCACGCAGCAGTACCGCGACGGCGGCTGGGTCGCGCGCTGGTCCTCCCCGGGCTACGCCGACCTGATGACCGGCACGAGCTCGGACGTCGCGTTCGCCGACGCCTACCTCGCCGGCGCGCTCGGCAGCGGCGAGAGCATCGAGCAGGTGCTGGAGACGTACGACGCCGCGCTCAAGAACGCCACGGTGCTGCCGCCGTCGAACAACGTGGGCCGCAAGGGTCTGGAGACGTCGATCTTCCAGGGCTGGACGCAGCAGGGCACGCACGAGAGCGCGTCCTGGGGCCTGGAGGGCTACATCAACGACTTCGGCATCGCCGAGATGGCGGCGGCGCTGGCGCAGGACGAGCGGGTCCCGGCCGAGCGTCGCGCGACCCTCGCCGAGGAGGCCGCCTACTTCGAGGCGCGCTCGAAGAACTACGTGACGATGTTCAACCCGGAGGCGAACACCTTCACGGCGCGGTACCGGAACGGGGACTTCGCCGCGGGTGCGGACTTCGACAAGCTGGCATGGGGTGGCGACTTCACCGAGGCCAGCGCCTGGACCTTCGGGTTCCACGTGCCGTTCGACGTCGACGGGCTCGCCGCGCTCTACGGCGGCCGGCAGGGACTCGTCGACGTGCTCGACGAGTTCATGACGACCCCGGAGATCGCGCGCTCCGGCATCCACGAGGCTTTCGAGGCGCGTGACGTGCGTCTGGGTCTGCTGGGGATGAGCAACCAGGTCGCGCACCACATCCCGTACATCTACGCGGCGGCGGGCAAGCCGTCGGCGACGCAGGAGCTGGTGCGTGACATCAACAAGCGCCTGTTCGTGGGGGCGGACATCGGCCAGGGGTACCTGGGGGACGAGGACAACGGCGAGATGTCGTCGTGGCAGCTGTTCTCGGCGCTGGGGTTCTACCCGTTGCAGGTGGGGTCGGGTGACTTCACGATCGGGTCGCCGATGTTCGACAGGGCGACGTTGAAGCTGCCCGGGGGTGACCTGGTGGTCTCGGCCCCTGGTGCCTCGCAGGGCCAGGTGTACGTGGACGGTGTCACGTTCGACGGTGAGCCGATCGAGGACGTCGTGCTCGACGGCGACCTGGTGCGTGGCGGTGGTGAGCTCACCTTCACGATGAGCGAGACGCCCTCGGACTGGGGCGGCAAGGACATGACCGAGGAGCTCGAGGTCCCCGCCATCCCTGTCGACGCCACCAAGCCCGGCAACGGCACGCTGACGGCGGCCGACGGGACCGACGTCTCCGCGCTGGTGGACGACGACGCCCGCACCGCGGTCACCTTCCCCGGTGACGAGGCCGTCCTGACCTGGAGCGGCGGGGTGCCCGTCGCCGTCGACCGCTACACGCTGACGGACGGCGAGGGCGGCCACCCGGCCGACTGGGTGCTGGAGGGCAGCGACGACGGCGAGACGTGGATCGTGCTCGACGAGCGCGCCGGTCAGGAGTTCCCGTGGGACACCCAGACGCGGCCGTTCGCCGTCGCCGAGCCCGCGGTCCACGTCTCCTACCGGCTCACGATCTCGGCCGCCACGGGTCCGCTCGTGCTGAGCGAGCTCGAGCTGTTCGCGAGCCCGGGGCAGGCGGAGTCGCTCGTCCTCACCCCGCTGCCGGGCGTGGTCTCCACGCCCGGGGCCGAGGTGGTCGCGCCGCTCGCGAGCGTGGCCGGACCGTCCTCGGAGGCCGCGGACTACGCCGTCGAGGTCGACTACCGCGACGGCACGGGGCCGCACGCCGCGACGCTCACGCCCGGGTCGCTGGGCGGGTTCGTCGTGACGGCGCCGCACGCCCTGGAGCGGGCGGGCGTGTACGACGCCGTCGTGACCGCGACGCTGGGCGAGGAGAACGCGACCGCCACGGTGCGGGTGCGCGTCGAGCGGGACGAGACCCTGGTGGGGTCGTTCACCACCGTGTGCATCGGTGACCTCGGCCGGACGGCCGGGTCGTGCGACGGTCAGGGCTACACCTACGACCGCGCCAAGCTGGCCTCGACCGGGTTCGTCCAGGGCGAGACCATCGAGGTGGGGGAGGCGGGGCTCAGCTTCGACCTCCCGCTGGTGGAGCCCGGTCGTCCCGACGCGGTCAGCAACGCCGGTCAGACCGTGGCGCTCCAGCTCGGCGACGGTGCGACGCGCATCTCGTTCGTCGGCACGGCGAACGAGGGCGACAAGGACCTGCGGGGCACGCTGACATTCACGGACGGCAGCACGCAGGAGGTGCCGCTGCAGTTCGGCGACTGGGTCGGCGCCTCCGGTGCGCCCGTCTTCGGCAACGTCGTGGTCGGCACGTCGAACGGGCGGCTCTCGGGTGTGAGTGCGGAGTCGACGGTCAAGCGGACGTCGGTCTACGCCACGGCGCCGGTCGAGCTGGACACGGACGACGCGGGTGAGCCCAAGGAGGTCGCGAGCCTGACGCTCCCGACCTCGACCGGAGAGGTCCGCTCGGGTCGTATCCACCTCATGGCGGTGGCCGACGACGGCGACCGTTCGGCGATCGCGCCGCTGACGGTGACCGCCCGCGAGGTCGGTCCGGCGACGACGGGTGTGGAGCTCTCGGCGGCGCTGGCCGACGTCACGGGTGGCGCGGCCGGGGCGAGCGCGAGCGTGAGCTGGGGCGACGAGAGCGAGCTGGCCGACGCGGAGGTGGTCGACGGCGTCGTGAGCGCCGCGCACACCTACGCCGAGGCCGGCACCTACACCGCCACCGTGACCGTGGACGACGGGGCGCTCTCGCGCTCCGTCGACGTGGAGGTCGTGGTCGAGGACGAGGTGCCGGTGGATCTGCCGAGCCTCGCCGTCGCGCCCGGGGCGGTCGTGGTCGGCGCGCAGGTCACGCTGACCGGTGCGGACTTCGCCCCGGACGAGACGGTGACGGTGACGCTGCCGGGTGGGGAGACGCGGTCGGTGACCGCCGACGCCGAGGGTGCGTTCACGCACGTGTTCACCCTGCCGGCGGGGACCCAGCCGGGTGCGGTGGAGGTGACCGCGCGCGGTGCGCTCTCCGACGTCGAGGCGACGGCGACGCTGACGGTGCTGCCGCCGGCCTTCACCTTCGTGGATGTGCCGCCGGGTCTGCTGTTCCACGACGAGATCACGTGGCTGGCCGGGCGCGGCGTGACGACCGGGTGGGAGCTGGGTGACGGGACGCGGGAGTACCGCCCGCTGGCGCCGATCAACCGGGATGCGATGGCGGCGTTCCTGTACCGGTTGGCCGGCTCGCCGGACTTCACGGCGCCGACGGTCTCGCCGTTCGTGGACGTGGCCACGGACAACCAGTTCTACAGGGAGATCGCGTGGTTGCACGCGCAGAAGATCTCCACGGGCTGGGCCGAGGCGGACGGGTCGGTGACGTTCCGTCCGTTGCAGCCGATCGCGCGTGATGCGATGGCGGCGTTCCTGTTCCGGTACGCGCAGGTGGGTGACTACCAGGCGCCGGCGACGTCGGCGTTCACGGACGTGGATCCGGGTAACCAGTTCTACCGGGAGATCTCCTGGCTGGCCGAGTCGGGTGTCTCCACGGGGTGGAAGGGGAATGACGGGACGGCGATCTACCGTCCGCTGACCCCGATCAACCGGGATGCGATGGCCGCGTTCATGTACCGGTTGGACCGCCTGGGGTGAGTGTGTGAGGTGGGCGCCCGACGTCGTGACGTCGGGTGCCCACCACTCCCGGGCAGGGTCCGCCCCGGCACCACCACGGTGCCGGGGCGGACCTGTGCCCGGGCGCACCGGCGCACCGGCGCACCGGCGCACCGGCGCACCGGCGCACCGGCGCTCCGGCCCCCGGGACGGGGTGGACGGACGGGCGGGCGTCACCTACTGTCCGTCCTGACAGCGATGTCACCTCGGGACTCGCGACGCCGACGTCGCACACCGTTCGCCCCACGGTGGTTCCGTCGAACGCTCAAAGGGGACAATTGTGACCACTGACCACCATGCACGACGGCGATCGCGTCCGCGTTCGCGCCGTGCCGCAGCAGGTCTCGGTGCGGCGGCGCTCGTCGCCTCGGGGTTCCTCGTGGCCCCGGGTGCGAGTGCCGCACCCGTGACCACCTTCGCGACCTCGTTCGAGCAGGGGAACCCGCACCGCGGACCAGCACCTCGCTCGACACACCGGTGAACGTCGGTGGGGTCAGGGCGGTGCCGGGCAGCCTGACGCCGCTCATCACCGCCGTCAGCGCCCGCGGGGAGAACCGCCCCAACGAGACCGCCGCCCGCGCTGCCGACAACGACCGCGCCACGAAGTGGTACGACGGCGTGCCTGCCACCTGGCTGCAGTACGAGCTCTCGAGCGCCCAGGTCGTGACGAGCTACCAGCTGACCTCCGCCAACGACGCGCCCGGGCGCGACCCGCGCGATTTCACGCTGCAGGGGTCGAACGACGGGGGCGCGACCTGGACCACGCTGGACACCCGCAGCGCCCAGGTCTGGCAGGACGGCGCAGCGGCCAACCGCGGTGTGACGAAGACGTTCGAGGTGACGGGCGCGGCGGCGTTCACGGCGTTCCGCCTCGACATCACGGCGAACAACGGTGAGGCGGCCACGCAGCTGGCCGACCTGCAGCTGCTGGGCGATCCGGCCACGACGTTCCCGGCGCCCATCGTCACCGAGCTCGGCAACGGCCCGACGTTCTCCCAGACGGCGCGGACGGGGGTCGGCTTCACGGGCGCCCGCGCGCTGCGCTACGCCGGCCTCCACCTCGCTGACGGACCGGCGAAGGCGACGAACGCGCTGCTCGACGTCGAGATCCTGGTCGAGCCCGGTCACCAGCTGACCTACGACATCTTCCCGGTCCTCGGTGGCGACCTGAGCTACCCGTCGATGTACGCGGCGGTGGACCTGGTCTTCGACGACGGGTCGCGGCTGTCGAGCTCCGGTGCCGCCGACCGCAACGGTTACGGCGCCTCCGCGCTGGAGCAGGGTCGCAGCGACGCGCTGTTCCCGGACCAGTGGAACTCGATCCGGGTGGACCTGACGCCGTTCGTGGGGCGGACGATCGAGAAGATCGCGTTCGCCTACGACAACCCCGACGGCAAGGGGACCACGTCGTTCTCCGGCTGGCTGGACGACATCACGGTCGAGCCGATCGACGTGGTCGACGACACCGACGGGCTGGTCTCGTTCGTGGACACGCGCCGGGGGTCGCACTCCTCGGGCGACTACTCGCGGGGGCTGACGTTCCCGGCGACGGCGTGGCCGAACGGATTCAACTTCTTCACCCCGATGACCAACGGCACGAGCATCAGCGAGCTGTACGAGTACCACCGCAAGAACGGACCGGGTAACCTCCCCGAGCTCGAGGGCATCGGGATCTCGCACCAGCCGAGCATCTGGATGCAGGACCGCAACCAGCTCGCCGTCCTGCCCGCGCTGGGGACCAACCCCACCTCGGCGCTGGACGACCGTGAGCTGTCGTTCCGGCACGAGAACGAGACGGCGCGGCCGGACATCTACTCGGTCGAGTTCGAGAACGGGATCACGACGGAGGTGACGCCCACCGATCACGGCGGCGTCTACCGCTTCACCTTCCCCGGCGAGACGGGGTCGGTCCTGGTGGACCAGGTCGCGGGTTCATCGGGTCTGAACGTCGCCGCGGACGGCACGGTCAGCGGCTGGGTCGAGGGCGGTTCGGGCTACCCGGGGCGCACGCGTATGTTCGTGGCGGGCCAGTTCGACGCGACGCCCACGCAGGCGCGTGCGACGAGCGTGGACAACCGGAACGGTTCCGCGCGGTTCGCGGCGTTCGACACCTCGGACGACGACACCGTGGAGCTGCGGATCGCGACGTCGTTCATCTCCGCCGATCAGGCGCATAAGAACCTGGACCTGGAGGTCACGGGTCGGTCCTTCGAGGACGTGCAGGCGGCGGCGACGGCGGCGTGGAACGAGCGCCTGGAGGTGCTGGAGATCGAGGGCGCGACCCAGGACCAGCGGGTCACGACCTACTCCAACCTGTACCGGTTGAACCTGTACCCGAACTCGCAGTTCGAGAACACCGGCACCGCGGAGGCGCCGGTCTACCGCTACGCCTCCCCGGTCTCCCCGACCGTGGGTTCCGCGACGGCGACCCAGACGAACGCACCGGTCAAGGACGGCAAGGTCTACGTCAACAACGGGTTCTGGGACACCTACCGCACGACGTGGCCGCTCTACTCCACGCTCTACCCCGAGCTCGCCGACGAGCTCATCGACGGGTTCACCCAGCAGTACCGCGACGGCGGGTGGATCGCGCGGTGGTCGGCGCCCGGGTATGCGGACCTGATGACGGGCACGAGCTCGGACGTCGCGTTCGCGGACGCCTACCTCGCCGGTGCGCTCGGCAGCGGTGGGGACATCGACGCCGTCCTGGAGACCTACGACGCGGCGATCCGGAACGCCACGGTGCTGCCGGCGACGAACGCCGTGGGCCGCAAAGGCCTGGAGACGTCGATCTTCCAGGGGTGGACCCAGCAGGGCACGCACGAGAGCGCGTCGTGGGGCCTCGAGGGGTACATCAACGACTTCGGCATCGCGCAGATGGCGGCGGCGCTGGCGCAGGACCCGCGCGTTCCCGCTGAGCGGGTGGCGACGTTGCAGGAGGAGGCGGCGTACTTCGACGCGCGCTCCAAGAACTACGCCACCATGTTCAACACCGAGGCCAACACTTTCACCGCCCGCTACCGCGACGGTCGGTTCGCCGGCGACGCGAACTTCGACAAGCTGCGTTGGCAGGGCGACTTCACGGAGGCCACGGCCTGGACGTTCGGGTTCCACGTGCCGTTCGACGTCGACGGCCTGGCTGCCCTCTACGGCAGCCGCGAGAACCTGGTGGGAGTGCTGGACGAGTTCATCGCCACGCCCGAGACCGCCCAGCGCTCCAACATCCACGAAGCCCGTGAAGCGCGCGATGTACGGCTGGGTCTGCTGGGGATGAGCAACCAGGTGCCGCACCACATCCCGTACATCTATGCGGCGGCGGGCAAGCCGTCGGCGACGCAGGAGCTGGTGCGTGACATCAACAAGCGCCTGTTCGTGGGGGCGGACATCGGCCAGGGGTATTTGGGTGATGAGGACAACGGTGAGATGTCGTCGTGGCAGCTGTTCTCGGCGCTGGGGTTCTACCCCCTGCAGGTGGGCTCGGGTGACTTCACGATCGGGTCGCCGATGTTCGACCGGGCGACGTTGAAGTTGCCCGGTGGTGACCTGGTGGTCTCGGCCCCTGGTGCCTCGCAGGGCCAGGTGTACGTGGACGGTGTCACGTTCGACGGTGAGCCGATCGAGGACGTCGTGCTCGACGGCGACCTGGTGCGTGGCGGTGGTGAGCTCACCTTCACGATGAGCGAGACGCCCTCGGACTGGGGCAGCAAGGACATGGGCGAGGACCTCGAGGTCCCCGCGATCCCGATCGACGCCACCAAGCCCGGGAACGGGTCGCTCGCCGCGGCGGACGGCACGGACATCTCGGCGCTGGTGGACGACGACGCCCGCACCTCGGTCACCTTCCCCGGAGACGAGGCCGTCCTGACCTGGACCAACGGGGCACCGGTGATCATCGACCGCTACACGCTGACCAACGGTGGGAGCGGAGACCCGGCCGCCTGGGTCCTGGAGGGTTCGACGGACGGGCAGACGTGGACGGAGCTCGACGCGCGGACGGGCGAGGAGTTCCGGTGGGACACCCAGACCCGGCCCTTCTCCCTCGCCGACCCGACGGCGCTGACCCGGTACCGCCTGACGATCAGGTCGGCATCCGGCCCGCTGGTGCTGAGCGAGGTCGAGCTGTTCGGGACCTCGGGCGTGGCGGACACCGTGACGCTGACCCCGGCGCTGCCGATCACGATCGCCCCGGGCCAGCAGGTCGCCGCACCCGTCGCCAACCTGGTGGGACCCTCCTCCGACGCCGCGGACTACGCGGTCGAGGTGGACTACCGCGACGGCACGGGTCCGCACACCGCCACCCTGACGCGCGGTGAGCTCGGTGGGTTCACCGTGACGGCGCCGCACGTGCTGGCGCGTGCCGGCGTGTACGACGCCGTCGTCACCGCCTCGAACGGTGGGGTGAGCACCACCCTCGACGTCCGGGTGGTCGTGGAGCGGGACGAGACCCTCACCGGCGCGCGCTCGACCGTGTGCATCGGCGATCTCGGACGGACGGCCGGGTCGTGCGACGGCGGCGGTTACACCTTCGACCGCGCCACGTTGGCGTCCTCGGGATTCGTCCAGGGCGAGACCGTCTCCGTCGGTCGGACGGGGCTGAGCTTCGACCTGCCTCTGCTGGAGCCCGGTTCACCCGACGCCGTCACCAACGCGGGCCAGGTCGTCGACCTGCAGCTCGGCGAGGGAGCCACCCGGCTCTCGTTCGTCGGCACGGCGACCGGGGGTGACAAGAACCTGCGCGCGACGCTGACGTTCACGGACGGCAGCACGCAGGAGGTCCCGCTGCAGTTCGGCGACTGGGTGAGCCGGGCCTCGTCGCCCGCCTTCGGGAACATCGTGGTCGGGACGTCGCAGGGCCGGTTGCGCGGTCTCGAGCGCGCTCCGGGCAATGCCAACGCCTCCGTGTTCGCGACGACGCCGGTCACGCTGGCGACGGACGGTGCGGGCGCGCCCAAGGTGCTCCGATCGCTCACCCTGCCACCCGGGGGAGCCAGACCGGACCGGTGCACCTCATGGCTGTGGCCGACGACGGGGACCGCTCGGTGATCGAGACGGCCGCTCCGTTGACAGTGACGGCTCGCGAGGTCGGCCCGGCCACGACGGGTGTGGAGCTCTCGGCGATGCTGGCGGACGTGACTGGTGGTGCGCCAGGGGCGAGGGCGAGCGTGAGCTGGGGCGACGGTGGCGACCTCGACGACGCCGGGATCACCGACGGCGTGGTGAATGCCGCGCACACCTACTCCGAACCCGGGACCTACGCGGTGACGGTCACGGTGGACGACGACACGCTCTCGCGCTCGGTGGAGCTGGAGGTCGTCGTCGAGGACGAGGCCGCGGCGACGCCGCCCACGATCCAGGCGTCACCGGACTCCGTGGTCGTCGGTGCGCCGCTCACGGTGACCGGGCGCGACTTCACCGCGGGTGAGGACGTGACCGTGACCCTGCCGGGCGGGGAGAAGCAGTCCGTGACCGCGGGTGACGACGGGGCGTTCGCCCTGAGGGTCTCGCTCGCCGCGGGGACGCAGCCGGGGACGGCCACGATCACGGCGCTGGGCGGCGAGTCGGGCGTCGCGGCCGAGGCCGCGCTGACGGTGCTGCCGCCGGCTTTCACCTTCGTGGATGTGCCGCCGGGTCTGCTGTTCCACGACGAGATCACGTGGCTGGCCGGGCGCGGCGTGACCACGGGTTGGGAGCTGGGTGACGGGACGCGGGAGTACCGCCCGCTGGCGCCGATCAACCGGGATGCGATGGCGGCGTTCCTGTACCGGTTGGCCGGCTCGCCGGACTTCACGGCGCCGACGGTCTCGCCGTTCGTGGACGTGGCCACGGACAACCAGTTCTACAGGGAGATCGCGTGGTTGCACGCGCAGAAGATCTCCACGGGCTGGGCCGAGGCGGACGGGTCGGTGACGTTCCGTCCGTTGCAGCCGATCGCGCGTGATGCGATGGCGGCGTTCCTGTTCCGGTACGCGCAGGTGGGTGACTACCAGGCGCCGGCGACGTCGGCGTTCACGGACGTGGATCCGGGTAACCAGTTCTACCGGGAGATCTCCTGGCTGGCCGAGTCGGGTGTCTCCACGGGGTGGAAGGGGAATGACGGGACGGCGATCTACCGTCCGCTGACCCCGATCAACCGGGATGCGATGGCCGCGTTCATGTACCGGTTGGACCGCCTGGGGTGAGTGTGTGAGGTGGGCGCCCGACGTCGTGACGTCGGGTGCCCACCACTCCCGGGCAGGGTCCGCCCCGGCACCACCACGGTGCCGGGGCGGACCTGTGCCCGGGCGCACCGGCGCACCGGCGCACCGGCGCACCGGCGCACCGGCGCACCGGCGCTCCGGCCCCCGGGACGGGGTGGACGGACGGGCGGGCGTCACCTACTGTCCGTCCTGACAGCGATGTCACCTCGGGACTCGCGACGCCGACGTCGCACACCGTTCGCCCCACGGTGGTTCCGTCGAACGCTCAAAGGGGACAATTGTGACCACTGACCACCATGCACGACGGCGATCGCGTCCGCGTTCGCGCCGTGCCGCAGCAGGTCTCGGTGCGGCGGCGCTCGTCGCCTCGGGGTTCCTCGTGGCCCCGGGTGCGAGTGCCGCACCCGTGACCACCTTCGCGACCTCGTTCGAGCAGGGGAACCCGCACCGCGGACCAGCACCTCGCTCGACACACCGGTGAACGTCGGTGGGGTCAGGGCGGTGCCGGGCAGCCTGACGCCGCTCATCACCGCCGTCAGCGCCCGCGGGGAGAACCGCCCCAACGAGACCGCCGCCCGCGCTGCCGACAACGACCGCGCCACGAAGTGGTACGACGGCGTGCCTGCCACCTGGCTGCAGTACGAGCTCTCGAGCGCCCAGGTCGTGACGAGCTACCAGCTGACCTCCGCCAACGACGCGCCCGGGCGCGACCCGCGCGATTTCACGCTGCAGGGGTCGAACGACGGGGGCGCGACCTGGACCACGCTGGACACCCGCAGCGCCCAGGTCTGGCAGGACGGCGCAGCGGCCAACCGCGGTGTGACGAAGACGTTCGAGGTGACGGGCGCGGCGGCGTTCACGGCGTTCCGCCTCGACATCACGGCGAACAACGGTGAGGCGGCCACGCAGCTGGCCGACCTGCAGCTGCTGGGCGATCCGGCCACGACGTTCCCGGCGCCCATCGTCACCGAGCTCGGCAACGGCCCGACGTTCTCCCAGACGGCGCGGACGGGGGTCGGCTTCACGGGCGCCCGCGCGCTGCGCTACGCCGGCCTCCACCTCGCTGACGGACCGGCGAAGGCGACGAACGCGCTGCTCGACGTCGAGATCCTGGTCGAGCCCGGTCACCAGCTGACCTACGACATCTTCCCGGTCCTCGGTGGCGACCTGAGCTACCCGTCGATGTACGCGGCGGTGGACCTGGTCTTCGACGACGGGTCGCGGCTGTCGAGCTCCGGTGCCGCCGACCGCAACGGTTACGGCGCCTCCGCGCTGGAGCAGGGTCGCAGCGACGCGCTGTTCCCGGACCAGTGGAACTCGATCCGGGTGGACCTGACGCCGTTCGTGGGGCGGACGATCGAGAAGATCGCGTTCGCCTACGACAACCCCGACGGCAAGGGGACCACGTCGTTCTCCGGCTGGCTGGACGACATCACGGTCGAGCCGATCGACGTGGTCGACGACACCGACGGGCTGGTCTCGTTCGTGGACACGCGCCGGGGGTCGCACTCCTCGGGCGACTACTCGCGGGGGCTGACGTTCCCGGCGACGGCGTGGCCGAACGGATTCAACTTCTTCACCCCGATGACCAACGGCACGAGCATCAGCGAGCTGTACGAGTACCACCGCAAGAACGGACCGGGTAACCTCCCCGAGCTCGAGGGCATCGGGATCTCGCACCAGCCGAGCATCTGGATGCAGGACCGCAACCAGCTCGCCGTCCTGCCCGCGCTGGGGACCAACCCCACCTCGGCGCTGGACGACCGTGAGCTGTCGTTCCGGCACGAGAACGAGACGGCGCGGCCGGACATCTACTCGGTCGAGTTCGAGAACGGGATCACGACGGAGGTGACGCCCACCGATCACGGCGGCGTCTACCGCTTCACCTTCCCCGGCGAGACGGGGTCGGTCCTGGTGGACCAGGTCGCGGGTTCATCGGGTCTGAACGTCGCCGCGGACGGCACGGTCAGCGGCTGGGTCGAGGGCGGTTCGGGCTACCCGGGGCGCACGCGTATGTTCGTGGCGGGCCAGTTCGACGCGACGCCCACGCAGGCGCGTGCGACGAGCGTGGACAACCGGAACGGTTCCGCGCGGTTCGCGGCGTTCGACACCTCGGACGACGACACCGTGGAGCTGCGGATCGCGACGTCGTTCATCTCCGCCGATCAGGCGCATAAGAACCTGGACCTGGAGGTCACGGGTCGGTCCTTCGAGGACGTGCAGGCGGCGGCGACGGCGGCGTGGAACGAGCGCCTGGAGGTGCTGGAGATCGAGGGCGCGACCCAGGACCAGCGGGTCACGACCTACTCCAACCTGTACCGGTTGAACCTGTACCCGAACTCGCAGTTCGAGAACACCGGCACCGCGGAGGCGCCGGTCTACCGCTACGCCTCCCCGGTCTCCCCGACCGTGGGTTCCGCGACGGCGACCCAGACGAACGCACCGGTCAAGGACGGCAAGGTCTACGTCAACAACGGGTTCTGGGACACCTACCGCACGACGTGGCCGCTCTACTCCACGCTCTACCCCGAGCTCGCCGACGAGCTCATCGACGGGTTCACCCAGCAGTACCGCGACGGCGGGTGGATCGCGCGGTGGTCGGCGCCCGGGTATGCGGACCTGATGACGGGCACGAGCTCGGACGTCGCGTTCGCGGACGCCTACCTCGCCGGTGCGCTCGGCAGCGGTGGGGACATCGACGCCGTCCTGGAGACCTACGACGCGGCGATCCGGAACGCCACGGTGCTGCCGGCGACGAACGCCGTGGGCCGCAAAGGCCTGGAGACGTCGATCTTCCAGGGGTGGACCCAGCAGGGCACGCACGAGAGCGCGTCGTGGGGCCTCGAGGGGTACATCAACGACTTCGGCATCGCGCAGATGGCGGCGGCGCTGGCGCAGGACCCGCGCGTTCCCGCTGAGCGGGTGGCGACGTTGCAGGAGGAGGCGGCGTACTTCGACGCGCGCTCCAAGAACTACGCCACCATGTTCAACACCGAGGCCAACACTTTCACCGCCCGCTACCGCGACGGTCGGTTCGCCGGCGACGCGAACTTCGACAAGCTGCGTTGGCAGGGCGACTTCACGGAGGCCACGGCCTGGACGTTCGGGTTCCACGTGCCGTTCGACGTCGACGGCCTGGCTGCCCTCTACGGCAGCCGCGAGAACCTGGTGGGAGTGCTGGACGAGTTCATCGCCACGCCCGAGACCGCCCAGCGCTCCAACATCCACGAAGCCCGTGAAGCGCGCGATGTACGGCTGGGTCTGCTGGGGATGAGCAACCAGGTGCCGCACCACATCCCGTACATCTATGCGGCGGCGGGCAAGCCGTCGGCGACGCAGGAGCTGGTGCGTGACATCAACAAGCGCCTGTTCGTGGGGGCGGACATCGGCCAGGGGTATTTGGGTGATGAGGACAACGGTGAGATGTCGTCGTGGCAGCTGTTCTCGGCGCTGGGGTTCTACCCCCTGCAGGTGGGCTCGGGTGACTTCACGATCGGGTCGCCGATGTTCGACCGGGCGACGTTGAAGTTGCCCGGTGGTGACCTGGTGGTCTCGGCCCCTGGTGCCTCGCAGGGCCAGGTGTACGTGGACGGTGTCACGTTCGACGGTGAGCCGATCGAGGACGTCGTGCTCGACGGCGACCTGGTGCGTGGCGGTGGTGAGCTCACCTTCACGATGAGCGAGACGCCCTCGGACTGGGGCAGCAAGGACATGGGCGAGGACCTCGAGGTCCCCGCGATCCCGATCGACGCCACCAAGCCCGGGAACGGGTCGCTCGCCGCGGCGGACGGCACGGACATCTCGGCGCTGGTGGACGACGACGCCCGCACCTCGGTCACCTTCCCCGGAGACGAGGCCGTCCTGACCTGGACCAACGGGGCACCGGTGATCATCGACCGCTACACGCTGACCAACGGTGGGAGCGGAGACCCGGCCGCCTGGGTCCTGGAGGGTTCGACGGACGGGCAGACGTGGACGGAGCTCGACGCGCGGACGGGCGAGGAGTTCCGGTGGGACACCCAGACCCGGCCCTTCTCCCTCGCCGACCCGACGGCGCTGACCCGGTACCGCCTGACGATCAGGTCGGCATCCGGCCCGCTGGTGCTGAGCGAGGTCGAGCTGTTCGGGACCTCGGGCGTGGCGGACACCGTGACGCTGACCCCGGCGCTGCCGATCACGATCGCCCCGGGCCAGCAGGTCGCCGCACCCGTCGCCAACCTGGTGGGACCCTCCTCCGACGCCGCGGACTACGCGGTCGAGGTGGACTACCGCGACGGCACGGGTCCGCACACCGCCACCCTGACGCGCGGTGAGCTCGGTGGGTTCACCGTGACGGCGCCGCACGTGCTGGCGCGTGCCGGCGTGTACGACGCCGTCGTCACCGCCTCGAACGGTGGGGTGAGCACCACCCTCGACGTCCGGGTGGTCGTGGAGCGGGACGAGACCCTCACCGGCGCGCGCTCGACCGTGTGCATCGGCGATCTCGGACGGACGGCCGGGTCGTGCGACGGCGGCGGTTACACCTTCGACCGCGCCACGTTGGCGTCCTCGGGATTCGTCCAGGGCGAGACCGTCTCCGTCGGTCGGACGGGGCTGAGCTTCGACCTGCCTCTGCTGGAGCCCGGTTCACCCGACGCCGTCACCAACGCGGGCCAGGTCGTCGACCTGCAGCTCGGCGAGGGAGCCACCCGGCTCTCGTTCGTCGGCACGGCGACCGGGGGTGACAAGAACCTGCGCGCGACGCTGACGTTCACGGACGGCAGCACGCAGGAGGTCCCGCTGCAGTTCGGCGACTGGGTGAGCCGGGCCTCGTCGCCCGCCTTCGGGAACATCGTGGTCGGGACGTCGCAGGGCCGGTTGCGCGGTCTCGAGCGCGCTCCGGGCAATGCCAACGCCTCCGTGTTCGCGACGACGCCGGTCACGCTGGCGACGGACGGTGCGGGCGCGCCCAAGGTGCTCCGATCGCTCACCCTGCCACCCGGGGGAGCCAGACCGGACCGGTGCACCTCATGGCTGTGGCCGACGACGGGGACCGCTCGGTGATCGAGACGGCCGCTCCGTTGACAGTGACGGCTCGCGAGGTCGGCCCGGCCACGACGGGTGTGGAGCTCTCGGCGATGCTGGCGGACGTGACTGGTGGTGCGCCAGGGGCGAGGGCGAGCGTGAGCTGGGGCGACGGTGGCGACCTCGACGACGCCGGGATCACCGACGGCGTGGTGAATGCCGCGCACACCTACTCCGAACCCGGGACCTACGCGGTGACGGTCACGGTGGACGACGACACGCTCTCGCGCTCGGTGGAGCTGGAGGTCGTCGTCGAGGACGAGGCCGCGGCGACGCCGCCCACGATCCAGGCGTCACCGGACTCCGTGGTCGTCGGTGCGCCGCTCACGGTGACCGGGCGCGACTTCACCGCGGGTGAGGACGTGACCGTGACCCTGCCGGGCGGGGAGAAGCAGTCCGTGACCGCGGGTGACGACGGGGCGTTCGCCCTGAGGGTCTCGCTCGCCGCGGGGACGCAGCCGGGGACGGCCACGATCACGGCGCTGGGCGGCGAGTCGGGCGTCGCGGCCGAGGCCGCGCTGACGGTGCTGCCGCCGGCTTTCACCTTCGTGGATGTGCCGCCGGGTCTGCTGTTCCACGACGAGATCACGTGGCTGGCCGGGCGCGGCGTGACCACGGGTTGGGAGCTGGGTGACGGGACGCGGGAGTACCGCCCGCTGGCGCCGATCAACCGGGATGCGATGGCGGCGTTCCTGTACCGGTTGGCCGGCTCGCCGGACTTCACGGCGCCGACGGTCTCGCCGTTCGTGGACGTGGCCACGGACAACCAGTTCTACAGGGAGATCGCGTGGTTGCACGCGCAGAAGATCTCCACGGGTTGGGCGGAGGCGGACGGGTCGGTGACGTTCCGTCCGTTGCAGCCGATCGCGCGTGATGCGATGGCGGCGTTCCTGTTCCGGTACGCGCAGGTGGGTGACTACCAGGCGCCGGCGACGTCGGCGTTCACGGACGTGGACCCGGGCAACCAGTTCTACCGGGAGATCTCCTGGCTGGCGGCCTCGGGTGTCTCCACCGGGTGGAAGGGGAACGACGGGACGGCGATCTACCGTCCGCTGACCCCGATCAACCGCGACGCGATGGCCGCGTTCGTGTACCGGTTGGACCGCCTGGGGTGAGGGGGTGAGGTCGGCCCCGACGTCGTGACGTCGGGTGCCCGCCACCCCCGGACACAGGTCCGCCCCGGCACCACCACGGCGCCGGGGCGGACCTGTGCCCGAGGGCATTGGTGCGCGACCGGTGTTCCACCGGCGCTGAGCTCCGCGGCCGTCGGGTGTCCCCAGGAGGCCCGGGTGCGGGGTCGCCTCGGTCGTCCCCCGGCCGGGCGAGGTCGTCCCGGCAGGCTGCGACGCTCGGGTTCGGAGGTGGTCGACGTGGCCGAGAAGGACGACCTGGGTAGGCGGGGCGAGGACCTCGCCGCACGGTGGGCGGTGGAGCAGGGCTGGCAGGTGCTGGAACGGAACTGGCGCGGTGAGGGCGGGGAGCTCGATCTCGTCGCCCGCGACGGCGGTGATCTCGTGATGGTCGAGGTGAAGACGCGGTCGACCACCACATTCGGCGATCCGATCACCGCCGTGACCCCGGCCAAGGTCGCCCGCATGCGTCGGCTGACCGGTCAGTGGCTGACCGCGCACGCGGTGGCGCCTCGGGTGGTGCGGCTCGACGTCGTCGGCATCCTGTGGCCGCGCGGTGCCGCACCCACTCTCACCCACGTCCCGGGGGTGGGGTGGTGAGCATCGGGCGCAGCCGCGCGGTCAGCCTGCTGGGGATGGACGGCCACGTGGTCGAGGTCGAGGCGCACCTCGCCCTCGGCCTTCCGGCATTCACCGTCGTCGGCCGGCCCGACGCCGCGATCAGCGAGGCGCGCGAGCGCATCCGGGCCGCCGTCCAGTCGTGCGGGCTGACGTTCCCGCCGCGCCGCATCACCGTGAACCTGCTGCCGGCCGATCTCCCGAAGGCCGGCAGCTTCGACGTCGCCATGGCGATGGCCCTGCTGCGGGCGGCGGGTGTCGCACCCGACGCGCCGGAGCGCGCGGTGCACCTGGGTGAGCTCGGCCTCGACGGGCGGATCCACCCGGTCCGGGGCGTGCTGCCCGCCGTGCACGCGGCCGTCCGTGCGGGGTTCACCCGCGTCGTCGTCCCCACGGGCAACCTGGCGGAGGCGTCGCTGGTCCCCGAGGCGGAGGTCACCGGTGCGGCCCACCTCGCCGAGCTCGTGGCGCGCTACGGCGGTGACGTCGAGGTACCCGTGCCCGTCGCGGAGCCGGTCGCGGTCGCGGAGGCCCGGGATCTGGCCCACAACGACCTGTCCGACGTGCTCGGCCAGGCGGACGCGCGATTCGCGCTGGAGGTCGCCGCAGCCGGTTCGCACCACCTCTTCCTCGTCGGTCCACCCGGGACCGGCAAGACGATGCTCGCCTCGCGGCTGCCCGGCCTGCTCCCGGACCTCAGCGAGGCCGAGGCCGTCCAGGTCACGTCGCTGCACTCCGTGGCGGGTGTCTTCGACCCCAGCGGCGGGCTGCTCACCAGGCCACCGCTCGAGGCCCCGCACCACACGGCGAGCGCCGCCGCCGTGGTGGGCGGCGGCAGCGGGATCCCCCGCCCGGGGGCGGCCTCGCGCGCGCACCTCGGCGTCCTCATGCTCGACGAGGCGCCCGAGTTCGCGACCCGCGTGCTGGAGACGCTGCGCCAACCGCTCGAGTCCGGTCATCTCGTCATCGACCGGGCTGCGGGATCGGCCCGCTACCCGGCGCGGTTCCAGCTGGTCCTCGCCGCCAACCCGTGTCCGTGCGGTCTCAGCTCCGGCAACGGTTCCGCGTGCACGTGCACCTCGATCCAGCGTCGCCGCTACCTCTCCCGCCTCTCGGGTCCGCTGCTGGACCGCGTCGACCTCCAGGTCGACGTCCTGCCGAGCAACGCGGCGGTGCTCGCGGGGGACTCGGGGGAGTCGACCGCCGTCGTCGCCGCTCGGGTGCACGCCGCCCGAGCGCGGATGCGGCGGCGCTGGGCGGGTACGCCGTGGCGCACCAACGCCGAGGTGCCCGGTTCGTGGCTGCGCCGCCACCACCGTCTCGATCGCGAGGCTGCTGCGGGGCTGACGCGCGCCGTCGACCGCGGGACGCTGAGCCTGCGCGGTGCCGACCGGGTGGTGCGCGTGGCGTGGACACTCGCGGACCTCGCGGGGCGGGACCGGCCGGGGACGGACGAGGTCGCGGCCGCCATGACGCTGCGGATCCGGGGGAGCCATGGGTGAGGGGTGCCGAGCCGGCGACGAGGACCGTCTCGCGCGGGTGGCGTGGGGCCGGCTGGCCGAACCGTGCGACCTGCAGGCGGGTGCGCTGACGCAGGGGCTCGGCCACGGCGACGCCCTGCGGTGGTTGCGGGAGGGTGCGGGGCCGCCGCCCGTGGACGCGCCGTGGGGACAGGACGTCTGGGCACGGGCGCGAGCCCGGTGGCGCCCCCGGTTGGCCGGGCTCGACCCGGAGCGGGAGATCGCCGGGATTGCCCGGGTGGGCGGGAGCGTCGTCGTGCCGGGGGACGAGACGTGGCCGGTGGCCCTGGACGACCTGGAGGCGGCCGCGCCGCACTGCCTGTGGGTGCGCGGCGACCCGGCGCTGCTGGTGGCGGGGGACGCGCGGCGGGACGCGAGCGGGCTCACGGGTGCCGTCGCGATCGTGGGAGCCCGGGCCAGCACCGGCTACGGCGAGCACGTCACCGGCGAGCTGGCGGCCAGCCTCGCGGACTCGGGTCTCGCCGTCGTGTCCGGCGGGGCGTTCGGGATCGATGCCGTCGCGCACCGGACCGCGCTCGCCGTCGGCGGCCCCACGGTGGCGGTGATGGCGGGCGGCCTCGACCGGTTCTACCCGGCGGGGAACGCCGACCTCCTGGCGCGGGTCGCCCGGGAGGGGGCGGTGGTCGCCGAGCTGGGACCGGGCAGCTCGCCGAGCCGGTCGCGCTTCCTCACGCGCAACCGTCTCATCGCCGCGCTGGCACAGGTGTGCGTCGTGGTCGAGGCGGGGTGGCGCTCGGGGACGCTGTCGACGGCGATGCACGCCGCACGGCTGCTGCGGCCAGTGGCCGCGGTGCCCGGACCGGTGACGTCGGCCGCCTCGGCCGGGTGCCACCGACTCATCCGGGAGGGCGTGGCGGTGTGCGTCAGCGATGCCGCGCAGGTGCGCGAGCTCCTTCCCGGTGGCGGGGAGACTCTTGCGGCCGAGCCCGACGACGCCGCCGTGCGACGCGCCGGCGACGTCCCGGCGGGTGTCTCGACCCTGGACGCGCGGGTGTGGGAGGCGCTGCCGGCTCGAGGCGGGGCGAGCATCGACTCGCTCGTCCGGGTGGCGGGGGCGGCCCCCGGCGCGGTGCGAGCCGCCCTGGGATCGCTGGAGCTGGCCGGACACGTGCGGCGCGAGGGCGACCGGTACCGGCGCACGGCACGCTGACCACCGATCGCGCCGACGGCGCACAGCTGGGTGCGGGGGAGCGGGGGCGGGTGTGAGCGAGACAGCGAGAGAGTCGGGGAGCGGGAGAGGAGCCGGCGGCGCCATCACGGTCGGCGTACTAGGTGGCATCGCCCAGGGAGAGCGTGGATCGCCCTGGGTTTCGTGGAGTCGCCTGAGTTTGGGAACGAGGATGGGCTCATGCTGTAGGAGCACAGTGCGGGGAAGGCGACCACGAGGCGCTACTCCGATCAGGAGAAGGCGGCAGCGGTTCGCATGGTCCGGTCGCTGCGGGTGGAGCTGGGGACCGAGCACGGCCCGGTTCACCGGGTCGCCACGCAGCCGGGCTACGGGGGAGCCGGTCCGGGGCTGGGTCAGGCAGGCCGACATAGACGACGGCGTCACCCCGGGCGTGAGCTGCAGCGGCCTGCCGGCAGGGCTGAAGGTCGGGCGCGACCAAGTCGCCCGTCACTTCACTGCCACGGCGGCGAAACAACTGTGGGTGACAGATCTGACCTGTGTCCCGACCTGGGCCGGGGTGGCCAACGTCTGCTTCATCATCGATGCCTACTCCCGCGTGATCGTGGGCTGGCGGGCAGCCTCGACGCTGCGGACCGAGACCGTCCTGGACGCGAGCGAGATGGCCCGCTGGTCCCGCGGCACGAACTTGGTGGGGCTGCGATGCCACAGCGATGCCGAGTCGCAATTCACCTCGCTGCGCTACGGCGAGCGACGTCCCACCGGCCGAGTACGAGCAGGCCCTTCTATGCTGACCGAACCGACCACCACCAGGCGGTCGGAGTCCTATAGCGCGACCCTCTACAAGACCCAGGGCGATTCACTTCGTTCGGAGGGCTGCCACCAGGTGCCGTTGCCGTCGTGGCTCGTGGCCTGCTTGGGGTCTCCAAGTGAGCCGGTGCTGCCGTCGCTGGGGCCATGGGTCTCGCTCGAGGCATCTCAGTCCTCGTAGAGGGCGCAATCCACCAGCTCGCTCTGGGGCTTGCTTCGCAAGTCGAGATGCGGCCAAGTGGTGTAGGCGCGCGCTGTACGGTCTATAGCGAAGACCTCTCCCGGAGTCTGCAAGTCGTCCACAAGCCACATTCCGACTTCAAGATCCCCTGAACCCGCCGATAATGCCACGGCCACAGTGTAGGGCAGTGGCTCACCCCTAATCTCTGCGGCACACGCATTCCGGATCGCGAGGTCGTCCCTAGCGGATGCTTTCATGATGACTGCGGCTGCTTCCGGGTCGTTCTCCACGTACACGGGGTTCAGCCAAACCGTGCACCCTGATGCAGGGGCTAGCAACGCCAAGCTCAAGGCGATGAGGCGGAACCCGTTCCTGGTCATGACGAAATCTGTTCCCTTGGGTCAGGATCGTCGCCAGGACAGGGGTTCGCTTCGGCCCGTTGCGCAATCAAAGAGCGCATCACGAGTTCCCGGCGTCGCAGTCCTCCGGGAAGGACGGGTAGTGCTCACCGCTTCCTCGGTAATCGAGGACGGAGTAGCGTCCACTTGCGAAGGTGATGATATGGCCGCGCTCGTAAGCCTGTTGCCAGTACGGCGCTCCACTCTCGCAGGTCGCCCACGTGATCAACTCGCGCGCCGCTATCGGGTACCCGATACCGCTCCCGCCGCCATAGGAGCGGTGAACCTGCGATAGGGCTCCGACGACCGGCCAGCAGCCGTAGGTGTCGTTGCGGGCGTTCCGTGCGCCGCAATACAGGACACCCCGCTCGAACACCTGGTAGAGGTATGGGCCGCCCTGACTCGTCGCACGGCCCGAAGGATAACCCAGAATGCCGCTCCCGCCACCATTGGATCGATGCGTATCGTTAAGGGAAGTCCGCTCGACAGCGGCGCCGTGCCCACTATCCCGTCCGTAGAAGTAGGTGAGGTCAGTACTGCCCGGAACGGCATGGGCGCCCCTTGGGCTCACGTAGATCACGCCGTTCTCAAACCGCTGGTACCAGTATCCGCTGGCCTCACGAACTTCGCGGGCGACGGGGTACCCCAAGGCGAGCCCGGCGCCCCCTCCTGCCGCCCGATGCGTGGCATCGAAGGGTGAAGCGCCACCCTTGACGGCGATGCCTTCGGTACCCCGGGTGTAGATCACCCCGCGCTCGAAAATCTGGTAGAACCCCTTGTGCAGGTAGTTGTCCTGTCGAAGGGTACTAGTCGGATACCCGAGGGAGCCACGCCCGCCGCCGAGCCGGGCGTGTTCGGCGGCTATACCGTAGTCGTTACCCACTGTAAATTCACCCCGCGGCGAAGAATATTCAACGCCCGCGTCCGCGATGCGGTATCCGTAGCTGTTCGACTCGCAGTGAAACCCCGGAGCGCAACGATTCGCAGCTACCGCCGGTGCTGTCAGGAGGATGGAGACAGCCAAACCCGCAAGTGCAAGCGTCGCGAAGAGTCGCCTGCGCAGCACGGGAAGGCCTTGGGTTGGCGGCACGTCGACTCCCTGTAGAGCTATCGATTGGACGGTCCCCGAAAGTTACCGCACCAGGGCGGTGGCCGCCCGTTGCTCCTGGTCGTCGTCCGGGCCTAACGCGAACTGGGCCCCGCCGCGACCATGCGGCGGGGCCCAGTTCGATTCAAGCGCGACCGTCGGGCGACGTACGAGCCGCCGCGAGAGAGATACCCGGCATACGGGCCGAGTCCGAGCGACTGCCGCGCCGCGCTGGGATCGCCGGAGCTGGCCGGTCGCGTGCAGCGCGAGGGCGATCGGTACCGCCGCACGGCACGCTGACCACGGATCGTGCCGCAGGCGCACAGCTGCGTGCGGGGGGAACGGGAGAGCGCGGGCACGGGCGTTGCAAAGCGAGGCAGCGGGGGAGTCGGGGAGCGAGAGCGCCGGGCGGCTACCAGCCTGCGGCGGCCGCTCACGGACCGGCGGCTCGGCGTCCGGCGGCGTGGGGCCGGGTGTTGCGGTGCTTGCCACCGCGGCCGGTCGCGGTCACGGTGGTGGCATGGTCGAACGCACGGTGTCCGGGTCGACGGTGCCGGACGGAGTGCGACCCGGCGACGCCGCCGTCGTGGAGGAGTTCGCCGCGCACCTGTCGCTGCAGCGGGGACTGTCGGAGCACACCGTGCGCGCCTACAGCGGGGACCTGCTCAACCTCCTCGGATCCGCACCGGGGACCGCCGCGGGCGCCGACCTGACCAGGCTCGACCTGGCAGTCCTGCGCCGGTGGCTCGCGGGTCTCGCCGCGCGCGGACTCAGCCGCTCGACGCTCGCCCGCCGCGGCGCCGCCGCCCGCACGTTCACCCGTTGGGCCACGCGGCGCGGCCTGATGCCGAGCGACCCCGGGCTGCGGCTGCGCAGCCCGCGTGCCGACCGCACGCTCCCCACGGTGCTCACGCCGACGCAGGCCGCCGCCGCGCTGGGGGTGGTCCCCCCACCGATGCCGACACGGCGGCCGACGCCGATCCGACCGTGCGAGCGATCGTGCTGCGCGACCATGCCGTGCTCGAGCTCCTCTACGGCTCCGCGCTCCGCGTGTCCGAGCTGACGTCGCTGGAGATCTCCTCGCTCGACCACGGCGAACGGCTCGTCCGCGTGCTCGGCAAGGGCGGCAAGGAGCGCGTGGTCCCCTACGGCGCACCGGCCGCCGACGCGCTCGGGGCGTGGCTGGCCGCGCGCGAGGTGCTCGCCACGCCGGAGTCGGGGCGCGCGCTCTTCCTCGGTCGGCGCGGCAGGCGTCTCGATCCGCGGGCCGTGCGCGCCGTCGTCCACGCCGCGACCGGGGCCGCCGACGGCCCCGAGATCGCGCCGCACGGACTGCGGCACAGCGCAGCCACCCACCTCCTCGAGGGCGGGAGCGACCTGCGCTCGATCCAGGAGCTCCTGGGTCACGCCTCCCTGGCCACCACCCAGCGCTACACCCACGTCAGCCCCGAGCGGCTCGTCGCCGCCTTCGTGCAGGCGCACCCGCGCGCGTGAGCGCGCGCGTGGGTCGGGATTACCCCCGACCTCGGCCACCACCTCGACCTTGAAACCGGCGTCGTCGGTCAGCCACGCGGCGTAGTGCTCGGGTCCGCCCGCCCACGGGTAGCGCTCGGCGTACAGCGGCCGCCAGCCGTGGGCCGGTGCCTCGGCCACGATCGCGTCGACCTCGGAGCGACCGCCACCGACGAACGCCAGGTGGTTCACCCCCGGACGACGACGGTCGTGGCCGCCGCCGGCGAGGTTGGGCGACTGCGTCAGCGTCAGGTAGGGGAGCGCGTGACCGGAGGGCGCCCACGTCTGCCCGCCCTGCCAGCGCTGCGTGCACGCGAGTCCGAGCCGTGTCAGCAGCCAGTCCCACCGGGCAGCGACGGCGGTGAGGTCCTCGACCCAGATCTCGACGTGATGGAGTCCCGGCACGCCCCCATCGAACCAGGTCGATCACCGGTGTCCCCGCCACAGGCCGCTGCCCCCGCCGTCACAGCGGTCGCCGCTACTCCCACAACCGGATGACGACCTCGGCCTCGACCAGCGCCACCGGGTCGACGTAGGAGTCCGGTCCGGTGCGCGCCCCCAGTGCAGCGCGGTCCCGGGCGCGCCCGCGACGTCGGGGTGCCCGGCCGCCAGCGTCCCGATCACGTCGCCCCGCGCGACGGCGGCGCCGCGGGTCACGACGGCCTCGACCGGTTCGTAGGTGGTGCGGATCCCGTCGGCGTGGTCCACCGAGACCACCGGCTTCCCGGCGACCGACCCCGCGAACGCGACCACGCCGTCGGCCGCGGCGCGGACCGGAGCGCCCGGGACGCCGGCGAGGTCCGCACCGCGGTGGCCCGCGAGCCACGGTTGCGGCGGTTCGTCGAACGGCCGCACCACGGAGGGTGGGTCCAGGGGCCAGTCGTAGACCACCGCCGCGCCGGCCGGGCCGGTCGGCGACGGCCGGGTGGAGGCGGAGGCAGGCGCCCCCGTCGTCGCACCGTCCCGGTCCGCGGCCACGGCATCGGCCACGGCATCGGCCACGGGATCGGCGCGGCCGCCCGACGGCCCCGAGTCCTCCGCTCCGCCGCCGGAGGACGCGAGCAGCGCCGTCGTGGCCAGCGCGCCGAGCGCACCGAGGGTCGCGACGGTCCGGAGCACCTGGGGCATGCCTGCCATCGTGGCCGCCCGGGTCGACCGGCCGGGGCCGCACCTCGGGAACCGTGCACCGGGGGCCCACGCGTCGCGGTGGGGGACAGCCCGCGACCCCGCGCCGACCGGACCGCCGTGCGGCCGGGACGACGGCGCCGGTCGGGTAGTATCGCCGGTGCAGTCGGCACGTGCCGACTGACATCGCGTGCCCGCACATCGGTGCGACAGCCGCGGGGAGGGCCGGTCCGCCGGCCACCCACCCACGGACCCCGTCGCCCGAGGCACTCCTCGACGGTCCACCCCCGGGTGGCCGGGGAGCGTCGCGAGCACCAGGCCGCCGCCACACCGTGGACGGCGGGAGAACCGGTTCAGCGGCCGCACCCTCGGGGCGGCCGCGAGTTGCGCGGGCCCAGACCCGCGCCGGAAGGACGTGCCATGGCCGTCGTCACCATGCGCCAGCTCCTCGAGAGCGGCGTCCACTTCGGGCACCAGACCCGTCGCTGGAACCCCAAGATGAAGCGCTTCATCTTCACCGAGCGCAACGGCATCTACATCATCGACCTGCAGCAGTCGCTGGTCGACATCGACCGCGCCTACAACTTCGTCAAGGAGACGGTGGCCCACGGTGGCTCCATCCTCTTCGTCGGCACGAAGAAGCAGGCTCAGGAGGCCGTCGCCGAGCAGGCCGCGCGCGTGGGCATGCCCTACGTCAACCAGCGCTGGCTCGGCGGCATGCTGACCAACTTCCAGACCGTCAGCAAGCGCCTCGCGCGCCTGGCGGAGCTCGAGGGCATCGACTTCGACGACGTGGCCGCCTCCGGCCGCACGAAGAAGGAGCTGCTGATGATGCACCGCGAGAAGGTCAAGCTGGAGCGCACCCTCGGTGGTATCCGCACGATGGGCAAGGTCCCCTCCGCGGTGTGGGTCGTCGACACCAAGAAGGAGCACCTCGCGATCGCCGAGGCGCGCAAGCTCAACATCCCGATCGTCGCGATCCTCGACACCAACTGCGACCCGGACGAGGTCGACTTCCCGATCCCGGGCAACGACGACGCGATCCGCGCCGTCGGTCTGCTCACCCGCGTGATCGCGGACGCCGTCGCCGACGGCACGATCCAGCGTCACTCCGGCGGCTCCGCCGGCGCGGCCGGCACCTCCGAGCCCCTGGCCGAGTGGGAGCAGGAGCTGCTCGCGGCCGGTGAGGGCGAGAGCGCCGCCGTCGCCGACGCCGCCGCCGACGTGGCGCAGGAGGCCAAGGCCGACCCCGAGGTCGCCGACGACGTCACCGTGGCCGCCGAGGTCGTGGCGGAGGTCGTGGCCGAGGCCGAGTCGGCCGACGAGGCCCCCGCGGCCGAGTCCGCCGAGCAGGCCTGAGCCTCCCCGACACCCCGCACAGACGAGAGAGAGTCACACACCATGGCGAACTACACCGCTGCTGACATCAAGGCGCTGCGCGAGCGCTCCGGCGCCGGCATGCTGGACGTCAAGAAGGCGCTCGACGAGGCCGGCGGCGACGTCGACAAGGCGATGGAGATCATCCGCGTCAAGGGCCTCAAGGGCGTTGCCAAGCGTGAGGGCCGCAGCGCGTCGGAGGGTCTCGTGACCGCCGCCGTCGTCGACGCCCCCGACGCCGACGGCCAGATCGGCGTGCTCGTCGAGATCAACGCCGAGACGGACTTCGTCGCGAAGAACGCGGTCTTCACCGAGCTGGCCGAGAAGGTCCTCGGGGCTGCCGTGGCCTCCGGCGCGGCCGACGCCGACGCCCTCGCGGCCGCCTTCATCGGCGAGCGCTCCGTCCAGGACGTCGTCGACGAGACGGCGGCGACGCTCGGCGAGAAGATCGTCGTGCGTCGCGTCGCCCGCGTCACGGGCGAGAACGTGGCCGTCTACCTCCACCGCACCGCCAAGGACCTGCCCCCGCAGGTCGGCGTGCTGGTGGCCGGTGACGCCGCGGCGTCGCAGGTCGCGACCGACGTCGCCATGCACGTCGCCGCGTACTCCCCGACGTATCTGACGCGCGAGGAGGTCCCCGCGGACCTCGTCGCCGACGAGCGTCGCATCGCCGAGGAGACCTCGCGCAACGAGGGCAAGCCCGAGGCCGCGATCACCAAGATCGTCGAGGGTCGTCTCAACGGCTTCTTCAAGGACCAGGTCCTGCTCGAGCAGGCCTACGCGCGCGACCCGAAGAAGTCGGTCGGCACGGTCGTGACCGAGGCCGGTGGCACGCTCACCGGCTTCGTCCGCTACCGCGTCGGCGCCTGATCCACCGCTGGCCCGGACGGCCGGGAGACCCCCGGCCGTCCGGGCCAGACGCGCACCTGCCCGATGCCCGACCCGGTGCGCACCGCCCCACCCACCCCGCCAGGAAGGCACGCCCGATGAGCACCACGCCGGAGACCGCCCCCACCCGTCGCGTCCTGCTGAAGCTCTCGGGCGAGGTGTTCGGCGGCGGCACCATCGGGCTGGACCCCGACGTCGTGGCCGCCGTCGCCGGTGAGATCGCGGTCGCGGTCGCCGACGGCGTGCAGGTCGCCATCGTGGTCGGCGGCGGCAACTTCTTCCGCGGCGCCGAGCTCTCCCAGCGGGGCATCGACCGCTCGCGCGCCGACTACATGGGCATGCTCGGCACCGTGATGAACTGCCTCGCGCTCCAGGACTTCCTGGAGAAGGCCGGCGTGAGCACCCGCGTCCAGACCGCCATCGCGATGGGCCAGGTCGCCGAGCCGTACATCCCGCTGCGCGCCATCCGCCACCTCGAGAAGGGCCGTGCGGTCGTGTTCGGCGCGGGCGCCGGGATGCCGTTCTTCTCCACCGACACCGTCGCGATCCAGCGCGCCCTCGAGACGCACTGCGACGAGGTCCTCGTGGGCAAGAACGGGGTCGACGGCGTCTACACCGCCGACCCGCGCACCAACCCCGATGCGCGCCGCCTCGAGCTGCTGACGTTCGACGACGCCATCCAGCAGGACCTCAAGGTGGTCGACGCGACCGCCTTCAGCCTCAGCCGCGACAACGCCCTGCCCATGCGCGTGTTCGGCATGGGCGAGCCCGGCAACGTCACCCGGGCCCTCCGAGGTGAGAGGATCGGGACGCTGGTCACCGCCTGACCGACGCCCGAGAAGAAGCACCCCCGGTCATCCCGGGACCGCACGCACGACGAAGGAGCTGCAGTGATCGACGACGTTCTGCTCGAGGCCGAGGACAAGATGGACAAGGCCGTGGAGGTGGCGCGCGACGAGCTCGGCGCGATCCGCACCGGCCGCGCCAACGCAAGCCTGTTCACCAAGATCCTCGTGGACTACTACGGCGCCCCCACCCCGCTGCAGCAGCTGGCCGGGGTGACGATCCCCGAGGCCCGCGTCGTGCTGATCTCCCCGTACGACCGCGCCGCCACGAACGACATCATCAAGGCCCTGCGCGAGTCCGACCTCGGGGTCAACCCGACCGACGACGGCAACGTCATCCGCATCTCGCTCCCGCAGCTCACGCAGGAGCGCCGCCGCGACTACGTCAAGCTCGCCAAGACCAAGGGTGAGGACGCCCGCGTCTCGGTCCGTGCCATCCGCCGCAAGGCCAAGGACGAGCTGGACCGGCTCGTGAAGGACGGCGAGGTCGGCGAGGACGAGGGCGCCCGCGCCGAGAAGGAGCTCGAGGGCGTCACGAAGTCGCACGTCGAGGCGGTCGACGAGCTGCTCGCCAACAAGGAGCGCGAGCTCCTCGAGGTCTGATCCCGCATGGCGACCCCAGGTGACGACGGCGCCCCGAGCGACCCGCCCCTGACGCGCCGCGAGCTGCGCGCCCGTCGCGAGGCGGCCGAGCGGGCCGCGGCGGAGCGCGACGGCGGCGCCGGCGTCCCGCAGGACGCGTCCGACGGCGCAGGTCCCTCGGGTACGACGGCGCCGGGAACTTCGACGCCTCGGCCGGCGGCTCCCGCGTCGGCGGCGCCCCCGGTGACACCGGTGATCGAGGCGGCCCCCGCGATCCCGCCGGCCCCCGCCTCGCTGGTCGCGGAGCTCGAGCGGCCGCGCGCGGACGAGGCTCCCGCGAACGAGCAGCGCGAGTCCGGCGCGTCCGGTGCTGGGGCGGCCCCGTCCGAGGTCGACCTCACCGCGCCGCTCGCGCCCGAGCCCACCCCGGCCGACGTGCTGACGGCGGACGTCGGCCGCACGAGCCGGGCGGGCCGCAACGTCCCCGTGGCGGCGGGCGTCGGCGTCGCGCTCGTGCTCGCGCTGGTCGCGAGCCTGTTCTGGCGCAAGGAGGCGTTCGGCATCCTCGCGTTCGCCGCGGTCCTGGGCGCGCTCGTCGAGCTGCGCGCGGCCCTCGCCCGGCAGCAGATCATCCTGCCCGTGCTCCCGATCGCCGTCGGCGCCGTGGGCATGTTCGTCTCGGCCTACCTCGCGGGCACCGAGGCGCTGCTGGTCGCGTTCGTGCTGACGGCCGGCGGCGTCGTGGTCTGGTGCGCGCTCGACGGCGGCGGCCTGCGGGTGCTGCGCAACGCCACCGCCGCCATCTTCGTGGCCGCCTACGTCCCGTTCCTCGCCTCGTTCCTGGCGCTGGCCCTGGCGGCGGACGACGGCGAGTGGCGCGTCCTCGCCGTCGTGGTCCTGGTGGTGGCGGGCGACACCGGGGGCTGGGCCGCCGGCGTCCTCATCGGCCGGCACCCCCTCGCGCCGACGATCAGCCCGAAGAAGTCGTGGGAGGGCCTGGGTGGGTCCGTCGTCCTCGCCGTCGCCATCGGGACGGTGGGACTCCCGCTCGTGCTCGACGTCACGTGGTGGCAGGGTGCCCTGGTCGGGCTGCTCGCCGTGATCGCGGGTCTCGTGGGGGACCTGGGGGAGTCGCTCATCAAGCGGGACCTGGGGATGAAGGACATGGGCGACTCGATCCCGGGCCACGGGGGCATCCTCGACAGGGTCGACGCGCTGCTGGTGGCGGCTCCCGTCGTCGTCACCGCGCTCGCCGTGGCGGCACCGATCGCATGAGGGGCGCGGCAGGCCGCTCGCAGGGCACAATGGGGGCACCATGACCACCAGCACCTCCACGTCCTCCGCACCCGCCGCGACCGTCTCCCCGGGCGCCGACGCCACCACGGGGACGGCCGCGCCGTCGCCGGCTGGGCGGCCGCGTCTGCAGATGGCGGCCCCGCGGCGCGGAAGCCCCCGCAGCACCTGGCCGACCTCACGGTGGCCGAGCGCAAAAAGGCGGTCGCGGGTCTGGGCATCCCGGGGTTCCGCGCCGACCAGCTCTCGCGGCACTACTTCGGGCACCTGACGCGGGACGCGGCGGCCATGTCCGACCTGCCCGCGGCGGCGCGCGAGGAGATGGTCGCGGCGCTGCTGCCCGAGCTCATCACGCCCGTGCACGAGCTGAAGGCCGACGGCGGCGACACCGTCAAGACCCTGTGGTCCATGCACGACGGAGCCAAGGTCGAGTCGGTGCTGATGCGCTACCGCGACCGCACCACCCTGTGCGTCTCGAGCCAGGCCGGGTGCGGCATGGCCTGCCCGTTCTGCGCCACCGGTCAGCTCGGCCTGACACGCAACCTGTCCGTCGCCGAGATCGTCGAGCAGGTCCGGCTCGCCGCCCTCGCGAGCCGCGACGGCGCGCTCGGTCACGGGTCCACGCGCCTGAGCAACGTCGTCTTCATGGGGATGGGCGAGCCGCTCGCGAACTACAAGGCCGTCGTGGGCGCGGTGCGCCGCATGGTCGACCCCGCACCCGCCGGTCTCGGGCTCTCGGCCCGCAACGTCACGGTCTCCACCGTCGGCCTCGTCCCCGCGATGCGCAAGCTCGCCGACGAGAAGCTCCCCGTCACCCTCGCGCTGTCGCTGCACGCGCCCGACGACGAGCTGCGCGACGAGCTCATCCCGATCAACTCGCGCTGGAAGGTCGGCGAGGCGCTGGACGCGGCCCGCCACTACTTCGACGTCACCGGTCGCCGGGTCAGCATCGAGTACGCGCTCATCCGCGACATGAACGACCACGGCTGGCGGGCGACGCTCCTGGCGGACGAGCTCGTCAAGCGCGGGCGCGGCTGGGTCCACGTCAACCCCATCCCGCTGAACCCGACGCCGGGTTCGAAGTGGACGGCGAGCGACCCCGCGGTCGAGCGGGAGTTCGTCGACCGCCTGCGGCACGCGGGCATCCCCACCACGGTCCGCGACACGCGCGGCAGCGACATCGACGGCGCGTGCGGCCAGCTGGCCGCGGGTGCCGAGGACCAGCCCGGACGCGTGCCCGCGGGGGCGAGCGCCGGCGGCGGCCAGCAGGAGGCGGAGTGACCGAGCTGTTCCCCCGGGTGTCGATGACGGCGCGCGGCTACGACATCGGGCAGGTCGACGCGTTCTTCGAGCGCGCGCGCCGGGACTACGAGGGCAGCGTCGCGCCCGACGGCGAGACCGCGCCCGACGACGCCGTCGCCCGTGAGGGCGCCGAGCAGCTCGAGCCGCTCGAGGCCGCCACGGTGCGGACCGCCGCCTTCGACCTCGTGCGGCACGGCTACTCGCCCGTCGCCGTCGACGCCGCGCTCGACCGCCTCGAGGCCGCGTTCGTCGCGGCCGACCGCGCCGACTTCATCGCCGAGAACGGCCAGGGTGCGTGGATGACCGGTGTTGTCGAGCGCGCAACCACGCTGTACGAGCGCCTGACCCGCCCACCGGGGGAGCGGTTCGCCCCGCCGCAGCGCGGTCGCGGGTACGACGCCGCTCAGGTCGACGTGCTCCTCGACGCACTCGTGGCCTACTTCGACGAGGGCACCCCCATCCAGGCCGCCCAGGTCCGCTCCACCACGTTCGCCTCGGCGCCCCGCGCCCGCGCCTACGCCGAGGGTCCCGTCGACGCGTACCTCGGCAGGGTCGTCGACGTCCTCCTCGCCGTCGAGTAGCCGATGTTCTGGGTCGGCGTCGCCGTCGTCGTCGTGGGCCTGCTGGCCTCCATCGCCTGGCACGAGCTGGGGCACCTGCTGCCCGCCAAGAAGTTCGGCGTCCTGGTGCCGCAGTACATGATCGGGTTCGGTCCGACGATCCTCTCCCGGCGACGGGGCGAGACCGAGTACGGGCTCAAGGCGCTGCCGCTCGGCGGCTACATCCGCATGATCGGCATGTTCCCCGGCGAATCGACCCTGCCCGCCGCGCTTGCGCGCCGTCGTGACCCCGCCGCCGTGACCGGCTGGCGGCGCCGGTTGCGCACGATCGCCGCGGAGGCGCGCCAGTTCTCCGACGAGGAGGTCCCCGCGGGTGCGGAGCACCGCACGTTCGCGGCCCTCAGCGTCCCGCGCCGTCTCGTCATCATGGCCGGGGGCCGCTGGCGAACCTCGTGCTCGCGTTCGTGCTGCTCGCCGTCGCGCTGATGGGGATCGGCGTCCCCACCGCGACCACCACGCTCGGCACCGTCTCGCCGTGCCTGCCCGCGGCCGGCGAGAGCGAGTGCACCGACGCCGATGTGCCCGCGCCCGCAGCCGCGGCCGGGCTCGAGGTCGGGGACGTGCTCGTGTCGTGGAACGGGGTCGCGGCCACGGAGTGGGCCGCCGTCCAGCAGGCCATCCGCGACGGCGGGACGGCGCCGGCGGTGGTCGTCGTGGAGCGCGACGGCGTGCGCCAGGAGCTGGAGGTCTCCCCGGTGACGGCCGAGCGCCAGGTCGAGGGACCGGACGGCGCGGTCGTGACGCAGGACATCCCCGTGGTCGGCATCTCGCCCGAGCAGGTCCTGGAGCCGGTCGGCCCGGGTGAGTTCGTCAGCAGCTTCGCGACCGGGGTCGTCGAGACGTTCCGCATCGTGGTGACCTTCCCGGCGCACCTCGGACGCCTCGTGTCCTCCACATTCGGCGACGCCGAGCGCGAACCGGGGGTGGTCGGGCTGGTCGGGGTCGGCAGGCTCGCGGGCGAGGTCACCTCGACCCCCACCGACTTCGGCGCGGCAGGGGCAGCGCTCACGCTGCTGCAGGTGCTCTCCTCGCTCAACCTCGCGCTGTTCGCGTTCAACATGGTGCCCCTGCTCCCGCTCGACGGCGGGCACATCGCCGGCGCGCTGTGGGAGGCCGTGCGTCGTCGGGTCGCGCGGTGGCGCGGACGCCCCGACCCCGGCCCCGTCGACTCCGCGCGCCTGCTCCCGCTCACCTACGTCGTCGCCGTCGGGCTGGTGGCGGTGTTCGTGCTGCTGACGATCGCCGACGTCGTCGATCCGCTCCGTCTGGTCTAGGGCGTGGGCTGGCGTCCCCGCGCGGGAGGGCAGGAGCCGAGCGCGCGTCCGCTGCGGACGGCCGACCTCGAGCAGGCGCTCGCGCTGTGCGCCGTCGACCCCGTCGCGTCCGTCCTGGCGGCGGTGCGGCTGACCGACACCGCCGCCAGGATGCAGTTCGGCGCCGGTGGCTGGGGCGTCTTCGAGGGCCGTGAGATGTGCGCGCTCGCGTGGGTCGGGGCGAACGTCGTGCCCGTCAGCCCCACGGGGCGCGGCCTGGCCGCGCTCGCCCGCTCGATCGCCGTCCACCAGCGATCCTTCTCCTCGCTCGTGGGCGACGCACCCGCCGTGCACACCGTGTGGAGCCACCTCGCCCAGGCCTGGCCGCCACCGCGGCAGGTGCGCGCCGACCAGCCCTCGCTCACCCTGACCACCGACCCCGCCGTCGCAGGCGACGACGCGGTGCGGCCCGCGCTGGCGGCCGAGCTCGACCTCGTGCTGCCCGCGAGCGTGGCGATGTTCACCGAGGAGTACGGCTACTCGCCGCTGGGCAGCTCGGGCGCCTACGCCGCCCGCGTGCGGCAGCTCATCGCGGGCGGGCGCACGTTCGTGCGCGTGGGGCGCGGACCCGACGGGCCCCGCGTGGAGTTCAAGGCCGAGATCGGGGCGTCCGCGCTCGGCGTCGCGCAGATCCAGGGGGTGTGGACGCACCCGGACCTGCGCGGACGGGGGATCGGCGCGGCCGGGACCGCCGCCGTCGCCCGCCACGCCTTCGCGCTGGGCGCCCGCACCGTCTCGCTCTACGTCAACGACTACAACACCGGTGCCCGCGCGATGTACCGCCGCGTCGGGTTCGACCAGGTGGGCTCGTACGCGACCGTCGTGCTCTGAGGCCGAGATGCGCTGGCATAGGCTGGCCCCCGTGCTGATGCGGATGTCCACCCTGTTCCTGCGCACCCTGCGCGACGACCCGGTCGACGCCGAGGTCGACTCCCACAAGCTGCTCGTGCGCGCGGGCTACATCCGCCGCGCGGCGCCCGGGATCTACACGTGGCTGCCGCTGGGCCTGAAGGTGCTCGCGAAGGTCGAGCAGGTCGTGCGCGAGGAGATGGCCGCCGCGGGCGCCCAGGAGATCCACTTCCCGGCGCTGCTGCCGCGCGAGCCGTACGAGGCCACGAACCGCTGGACGGAGTACGGCCCGAACCTGTTCCGGCTGCACGACCGCCGCGGCAACGACTACCTGCTCGCGCCCACGCACGAGGAGATGTTCACCCTCGTGGTCAAGGACCTGTACTCCTCGTACAAGGACCTGCCGCTCGCGCTCTTCCAGATCCAGACGAAGTACCGCGACGAGGCGCGCCCGCGGGCGGGTCTGCTGCGCGGGCGCGAGTTCATCATGAAGGACGCCTACACGTTCGACATCGACGCCGACAGCCACGCCGCGTCCTACCAGGCGCAGCGCGACGCGTACGAGCGCATCTTCACGCGGCTGGGGCTGCCCTACGTGATCGTGGCCGCGACGTCGGGCGCGATGGGTGGCTCGCGCAGCGAAGAGTTCCTCTCGCCCTCGCCCATTGGCGAGGACACCTACGTGCGCTCCGCCGGCGGGTACGCCGCGAACGTCGAGGCCGTCACGACGCCGGCGCCGCCCGCGGTGCCCTACGACGACGCGCCCGCCGCGCACGTCGAGGACACGCCCGACACCCCCACCATCGCCTCGCTGGTGGACGTCGCCAACGAGCGCTTCCCGCGGGAGGGCGGCGCCTGGACCGCGGCCGACACGCTGAAGAACGTCGTCGTGGCCCTGACGCACCCGGGCGGCGAGCGCGAGGTCGTCGTGATCGGCGTGCCGGGGGACCGCGACGTCGACATGAAGCGGCTCGAGGCGGCCGTCGCGCCCGCCGACGTCGAGGCGGCCGGCGAGGCCGACTTCGCCGCGCACCCCGAGCTCGTCAAGGGGTACATCGGTCCCGGGGCGCTCGGTCCGAACGCCGGCGGTGAGCGCGAGCTGGACGGGAGCGGTCGCGTCCTGCGCGGCGCGGTGCGCTACCTCGTCGACCCCCGCGTGGTGGCCGGCACGCGCTGGATCACCGGCGCGGACGCCGCCGGCCGGCACGTGTTCGAGCTGACCGCCGAGCGGGACTTCGCCTGGGACGGGACGATCGAGGCCGCCCAGGTGCGCAGCGGCGACGACGCCCCCGACGGCTCCGGCCCGCTCGAGCTCGCCCGCGGCATCGAGATGGGACACGTCTTCGACCTGGGGACGAAGTACTCCCAGGCGCTGGGTCTGAGCGTGCTCGACAGCAACGGCAAGGCACGCGCGGTGCACATGGGCTCCTACGGCGTCGGGGTCTCCCGTGCCGTCGCGGCGCTGGCCGAGAACTACCACGACGAGCGCGGCCTGACGTGGCCCGTCGCCGTCGCGCCCGCGCACGTGCACGTCGTGGCCACGGGCAAGGACGAGGCGGTCTTCGCCGCGGCCGAGGAGATCGCGCGCGGCGCGCAGGAGCGCGGGCTCGAGGTGCTGATCGACGACCGGCGCAAGGTCTCGCCCGGCGTGAAGTTCGCCGATGCCGAGCTCCTGGGCGTGCCCGTGGTCGTCGTCGTCGGGCGCGGCCTGGCCGACGGGACGGTGGAGGTGCGTCGCCGCGCGAGCGGGGTCACGGACGAGGTCGAGGTGGGCGCCGCGGTGGACCACCTGACCGAGGTGGTCGCCTCCCTGCGCTGAGATCGTTCCGCCGCTCGCGCGGCGCGCGGCCTAGGGTCGGGGCATGTCGCAGCACTTCTTCCCGTTCGCGCTCCTCCCCGTCGTCTTCTTCGTCGGGATGATCGCCCTCGGCATCACCCTGGCGGTGGTCGGTGCGCGCCGGCGACGCCGACGGACGGAGGCGCTGCAGGCCTACGCGCACGCCCGCGGGTTCGCCTTCCACCTCGACGGCAGCGGGCTCGAGGACCGGTTCACCGGGGACCCGTTCGGTCGGGGGCGCCGTCGCCGAGCCCAGCAGGTGCTCGAGGGGACGGTGCAGGGGCGGCCGTTCATCGCGTTCGACTACTCCTACGTCACGAGCAACGGCAAGAACAGCACGACCCACCACTTCTCCGTCGTCTCGGTCCACCTGGGTGCTTTCGTCCCGCTCCTGCAGGTGCGGCCGCAGAACGCGTTCGGGCGGTTCTTCTCCGACGCGTTCGGCACCGACTTCCGCATCGGGTACCCGCCGTTCGACGACGCGTTCCACGTCAGCACCAACTCGCCCGAGTTCACGGCCGACGTGATGACGCAGCAGGTGTGCGACACGCTGCTCGCCACCCGGCAGCGGGCGTGGCGGTTCGACGGCGACTCGCTGCTTCTGTTCCGCGCCGGCCAGCACGAGGGCGGCGAGATCGACGCGGTGCTGTCCCAGGCGGTCCACGTGCTCGGGCTCGTGCCCGAGCGCGTCTGGGCACGCGCCCGGGGCGAGGCAGGTCCGACCGACGGCGTCACCGACGCCCCGGTCTGAGGGGCGGCTCGTTCCGCGGGGCCCCGCTTCTCAGGACCCGTCGTCCACCGGCAGGCCCGGCAGGACGGCGGCGGGTGCGTCGAGCGGACCGACCCCGGCCAGCGCCCGCGCCCGCAGCAGCGCCTCCAGCGCGGCGTCGAGCCCGACGGCACGCGCGGGTGCCGGGAGGTCGGCCGCGATCCACAGCGTCGCGACGTCGACCTCGATCGCCGCGGCGGACGCCACCGGGTCGGCGTCCAGCAGTGCGCCGACGTCGTAGGCAGCCTCCCGCGGATCGCCGCCGCTCGTGCGCGCCGCCAGCAGGGCGCTCGTGCGGCGCAGCTCGCCCGCCCGGGCGTTGCCGTCGGTGCGGAAGGCCTCGTCGTCCGACCGCGCCGCCAGCACCTCCCAGGCGTAGGCCGCCGCGTCCAGCCCGCGCACCAGCGAGCCCGCGTCCGGGACGGAGGTGAGGCGCAGCGCGCTCGTGTCGACGCGTCCGGCCGGCAGGGGCCGGCGGCCGCCGCGGCGTCGGGACCCGCGCTCGCGGCCAGCTCGTGGGCGGCGACGGCCCGCCACAGGGCGATCGAGGCCACCAGCGGGGCGGTGGCCGGTCGGACCTGCACCAGCGAGTCGCGGGCGGAGGAGTAGGAGCCGATCAGCAGCGCCAGGGTGTCGGCAGTGGCGTCGGCGGTGGTCCCGGGGTCGGACGGGTCCGCGTCGTCGTCGGTCGTTTCGTCGGCAGGCAGGGACCCGAGGTCGTCGGCGTGCGCGGCGCTCGCGGCCGCGATCTCTGCCAGGCGGGTCGCCGCCGCATCGCCCGCGTCGCTCGTCCCACCGCCGGCGGCCTCGACGAGCGCCTCCGCCTCGCGCGCGACCTGCTCGCGCGCGAGCTCGGCGGCGTCGGCCGTGGGGGCGGGCGGTGGCGGGCCGTCGAGCCGGACGCCGCACCCGGACAGCGCGCCCGCCAGCACCAGCGCACCCGCCAGCACGCCCGCCGGCACCGCACCCGGCGGCCGGCGGAGCGCGGGTCGGTGAGCGGGGAGGCGGCGAGGTGCGGGCACCCGGCAACGGTAGTATCGACCAGCCGCGGCGCACGTCACGCACCGCGGGGACGGACAACTCAACATCGGGAGAGGCCATGGCGAGCGACGAGGTGGACCGGCTGCTGCGGTCGGTGGTCGAACCGATCGCCGCCGCCCACGAGCTGGCGGTCGAGGGCGTGCGCATACGCGTGCGCGGGCGGCTGCGCACCGTCGTGGTGGTGCTCGACCTGGCGGACGGACCGGGCGCTCTCGGTTCCGACCTGCTGGCCGACGTCACCCGCGAGGTCTCCGACGCGCTCGACGCCGTCGACGTCCCCGGTGACGCCTACACCCTCGAGGTCAGCACCCCCGGTGTGACGCGACCGCTCACGACCCCCCGCCACTTCCGGCGCGCGCAGCGCCGCCTGCTCCGCGTCGAGCTGACCGACGGCACCGCCCTGACGGGGCGCGTCACGTCGGCCGACGACGACGGCGTGACCCTCACCGCCGTCGCACCGGTCGGCGCCCCCACGGGCGCACGCTCGGGCGGACGCGGCGCGGCCCCCGAGACACGCACCCTCACCTACCCGCAGATCGCCTCGGCCGTCGTCGAGGTCGAGCTGCGCCGAGTCCAGGAGGACTGATGGACATCGACATGGCCGCGCTGCGGCTCATCGAGCGCGAGCGCGAGATCGGCCTGGAGGTCCTGGTCACCGCGATCGAGCAGGCGCTCCTGACCGCCTACGAGAAGATGCCGCAGGCGCAGCCGCGCGCCCGCGTCGAGATCGACCGCGCGACCGGCCACGTCAGCGTCCTCGTGACGGAGACGACCGGCGAGGGCGACGACGTCGCCGAGCACACCTACGACGACACCCCGGACGGCTTCGGCCGGATGGCGACGGCGACGGCGCGCAGCGTCATCGTGCAGCGCCTGCGGGACGCCGAGGACGAGCAGGTGCTGGGCGCCTTCAGGAGCACGCAGCTCCAGCTCATCTCGGGCGTCGTGCAGCAGGGCGGGCGCGGCGGCGTCGTCCTGGTCGACCTGGGCGGCGGTGTGGAGGCGGCCCTACCGCCGCACGAGCAGGTGCCGGGTGAGGTGCTGGCGCACGGCGAGCGCATCAAGGCGTACGTGACCGAGGTGGCCCGCGGACCTCGCGGCCCGCAGATCACGCTCTCGCGCACCCACCCGAACTTCGTCCGGCGGCTGTTCGAGCACGAGGTGCCCGAGGTCGCCGACGGCAGCGTCGAGATCGTCGCGCTGGCCCGGGAGGCGGGGCACCGCAGCAAGGTCGCGGTCGTCTCCCGCGTCCCGGGCATGGGCGCGAAGGGCGCGTGCATCGGGCCGATGGGTCAGCGCGTCCGCGCCGTGATGGCGGAGCTGCGCGGCGAGAAGATCGACATCGTCGACTACTTCACCGACCCCGCCCGGTTCGTCGGTGCGTCGTTGTCACCCGCTCGCGTGAGCAGCGTCACCGTCGTCGACGAGGCCGCCCGCGCGGCCCGCGTCGTCGTCCCGGACTACCAGCTGTCGCTCGCGATCGGCAAGGAGGGCCAGAACGCCCGTCTCGCCGCACGCCTGACGGGGTGGCGGATCGACATCCGCTCCGACGCCGCCGACGCCGCGCCCGACGCCGCGCCGACCCGCACGGCGGACGGCGCGCGCGGTCAGGGGTAGAGTGGTGGCCGGGTCACCGACCCGACGCCCGCGCCGCCGGCGCGACCTCCCCCCGCAGCCCTCACCCGTCAGCGACGGGCCGAGTCCGGTCGCGGGACCGGTCCGCACGTGCGTGGGGTGCCGGGAGCGGGACTCCAGGTCCGGCCTGGTGCGCATCGTCGCCGTCGCGGGAACCACCCAGGTGGTGCTCGACCGACGGGGGGACGCTCCGGGTCGCGGGGCGTGGCTGCACGCGCGGCCCTCCTGCGTGGACCGGGCGCTCACGCGCCGCGCTGTACCCCGTGCCCTGCGCCTGCAGGACGCGGACGCCTCGCAGATCGAGGCAGCACTGAGGGCGCTGGTCGCCCCCGGTGACGATCGAGCAGATGTTCACGAGCGAGAGCGGGATGAGACGCCGATGGGCACCCGATGAGCACTCAGCAATGAGCTCGACCCAGTAGACGAGGTCCTCCCTTCCCGGGGGACCCGGAGAAGGAGAGTTGTGGCCAAGACCCGCGTGCACGAGCTTGCACGAGACCTCGGGATGAGCAGCAAGCAGCTGCTCGACCAGCTGAAGTCGATGGGGGAGTACGTCAAGTCGGCGTCCTCCACGATCGAGTCCCCCGTGGAGCGTCGCCTCCGCGAGCAGTTCCCCGCCGCCGACAAGGCGGCCGACAAGCCCGCGGCCAAGCCGGCCGCGAGCCGTCCCGCCGCACCGAAGCCCGCGACGCCCGCTCCCGCGGCGCCCGCCGCGCCGGCCGAGAGCGCCCCCGCGGCGGCCTCGGCACCGACCCCGGCTCCGGCCCCCGCCCCGGCGACGCCCGCCCAGCCGGCTCCCGCTCGTCCGTCGGTCGAGGAGACCCCGGCCGCACCCGCTCCGTCGGGTCCGCGCCCCGGGGCACCGCGTCCGGCAGCTCCCGCGCCCGCGGCTCCGGCCGCGTCCGCCCCCGCCCCGGGTGCCACGCCCGGTCCGCGCAGCGCGCGCCCCGGCAACAACCCGTTCGCCTCCTCGCAGGGGATGCCCCGTCCGGGCCGCCCCGGCGGCCAGGCGCGCCCCGGCAACAACCCGTTCGCGCCCTCGCAGGGGATGCCCCGCCCGGGTGGCTCCGGCGGCGCCGGCGGCCCCCGTCCGCCCCAGGGCGGCGCTCCCGCCGGCGGCACCGCCGGACCCCGTCCCGGCGGTACCGGTGCTGCCGGTCCTCGTCCCGGTGGTCCCCGCCCCTCGCCCGGTGCGATGCCGGCGCGCAGCTCCGTCGGTCGTCCCGGTGCCCCCGCCCGCGGCGGCGCCGGTGGCCGTGGTGGCCCTGGCGGTCGCGGTGGCCCCGGTGGCGCCGGTCGCCCCGGTGGCGGCGGCTTCGGTGGCGGCGGTCGTCCCGGTGGCGGCGGCGGTCGTCCGGGCCCCGGTGGTCGCGGTGGCACGCAGGGCGCGTTCGGTCGCGCCGGCGGTCGTCCCGTCCGGGCCCGCAAGTCGCGTCGGGCGAAGCGCCAGGAGTTCGAGCAGATGTCCGCGCCGTCGATCGGTGGCGTGCAGGTTCCCCGCGGTGACGGCAGCACGGTCGTGCGCATCCGTCGCGGTGCGAGCCTCGCGGACTTCGCCGACCGGATCGACGCCAACCCCGCGAGCCTCGTGACGGTGCTGTTCCACCTCGGTGAGATGGCGACGGTCACCCAGGCCCTCGACGAGAACACGTTCGAGGCGCTCGGCGCCGAGCTCGGCTACGTCATCGAGATCGTCTCGCCGGAGGACGAGGAGCGCGAGCTCTTCGGCAGCTTCGACATCGACCTCGACGCCGAGCTCGAGGCGGAGGGCGACGACGACCTGCAGGCGCGGCCGCCGGTCGTGACCGTCATGGGTCACGTCGACCACGGTAAGACGAAGCTCCTCGACGCCATCCGCTCGACCGACGTGGTCGCGGGCGAGGCCGGCGGCATCACGCAGCACATCGGTGCCTACCAGGTCTCGGTGGAGCACGAGGAGATCGACCGCGCCATCACCTTCATCGACACCCCGGGTCACGAGGCGTTCACCGCCATGCGTGCGCGCGGTGCCGACGTCACCGACATCGCGATCCTCGTGGTCGCGGCGGACGACGGTGTGATGCCCCAGACGATCGAGGCGCTCAACCACGCCCAGGCGGCCGGTGTGCCGATCGTCGTCGCGGTCAACAAGGTCGACAAGGAGGGGGCCAACCCCGACAAGGTCATGCAGCAGCTGACCGAGTACAACCTCGTGGCCGAGGCCTACGGCGGCGACACGATGTTCGTCAACGTGTCGGCGAAGAACCGCACGGGCATCGACGAGCTGCTCGAGGCCGTCCTGCTCACCGCGGACGCCTCCCTCGACCTGCGCGCGAACCCGGACAAGGACGCGCGCGGTGTGGCCATCGAGGCGAACCTCGACAAGGGCCGCGGCTCCGTCGCGACCGTCCTGGTCCAGTCCGGCACGCTGAACGTCGGCGACTCGATCGTCGCGGGCACGGCCTACGGCCGTGTGCGCGCCATGTTCGACGAGCACGGCGGTGCCCTGCGCGAGGCGGGTCCCTCCCGCCCGGTGCAGGTGCTCGGCCTGACCTCGGTGCCGCGCGCCGGCGACACGTTCATCGTGGCGCCCGACGACCGCACCGCCCGCCAGATCGCCGACAAGCGCGACGCCGCCGACCGCGCGGCGAACCTCGCCAAGCGCCGCAAGCGCATGAGCCTCGAGGACTTCACGCAGGCGCTCGAGCAGGGCAAGGTCTCCACGCTCAACCTCGTCCTCAAGGGCGACGTCTCCGGTGCCGTCGAGGCGCTCGAGGACGCGCTGCTCAAGATCGACGTGGGCGACGAGGTCGACCTGCGGATCATCCACCGCGGCGTCGGTGCGATCACGCAGAACGACGTCAACCTCGCGACCGTCGACAACGCGGTCATCATCGGCTTCAACGTGCGCCCGGACGTCCGGGTCTCGGAGCTGGCCGACCGCGAGGGCGTCGACATCCGCTACTACTCGGTCATCTACGCGGCCATCGAGGACGTCGAGAGCTCGCTCAAGGGCATGCTCAAGCCGATCTACGAGGAGGTGCAGCTCGGGACGGCGGAGATCCGCCAGATCTTCCGCAGCTCCAAGTTCGGCAACATCGCCGGGTCGATCGTCCGCTCGGGCCTCATCCGCCGCAACTCCTCGGCGCGCGTGCTGCGCAACGGGGTCGTGGTGGGCGACAACCTGCGCATCGAGTCGCTGCGCCGCGAGAAGGACGACGTCACCGAGGTCCGCGAGGGCTTCGAGTGCGGTATCGGTCTCGGGTCGTTCAACGACATCCGCGAGGGTGACGTCATCGAGACGTTCGAGACGCAGGAGAAGGAGCGCACCGCGTGAGCGACAACTCCCGCGCGATCCGGCTCGGCGAGGCGATCAAGGAGATCGTCGCGGTGATGCTCGACCAGCGGATCAAGGATCCGCGACTCGGGTTCCTCACCGTGACGGACGTCCGGGTGACCGGCGACCTCCAGCACGCCACGGTGTTCTACACCGTGCTCGGGGACGAGGCCGCCACGGCGGACACGGCCGCGGCGCTGGAGTCCGCCAAGGGTCTGCTGCGCTCGGAGGTGGGTCGGCGCACCGGGGTGAAGTTCACCCCGACGCTGACCTTCCAGCTCGACTCGACGCCGCAGACGGCCGCCGACATCGCGGGCGCCCTCCGGGCGGCGCAGGAACGCGACGCCGAGGTGGCCGCGCTGGCCGCCGGGGCGACGTACGCCGGTGACGCCGACCCGTACAAGAAGGCGCCGGTCCTCGCCGACGACGAGGCCGACCGGTCCGACACGGACGCGGGAGCCTCGCGCTGACCGAGCAGACACGCACGACGTCGGGGCCGTCCGGACAGGATCCGGACGGCCTCGTCGTCGTCGACAAGCCCGCGGGCTGGACGTCGCACGACGTCGTCGCGCGGATGCGGCGCCTCCTGGGCACCCGCCGCGTCGGGCACGCCGGCACCCTGGACCCCATGGCCACGGGCGTGCTCGTGCTCGGTGCCGGACGCAGCACCCGGCTGCTGACCTACGTCGTCGGCGCCGACAAGACCTATCTCGGGACGATCCGGCTCGGACAGACCACCGTGACCGACGACGCCGAGGGCGAGGTGACGGCGTCCGCCGGCGCGGCCGGCGTGGACGCCGCGGCGGTGCGGGACGCCGCTCGGCCCCTCACGGGTGACGTGTCGCAGGTGCCGAGCTCGGTCAGCGCGATCAAGGTGGACGGCCGGCGCTCCTACGCGCGTGTCCGCTCGGGCGAGGACGTCGCGCTCGCCGCGCGCCCGGTCACGATCAGCGAGCTCGCGGTGCTGGACGTGCGCGAGGCGCACGCGCCCGACGGGACATCCGTGCTCGACGTCGACGTCCGCGTCACCTGCTCCTCCGGCACCTACGTGCGGGCGATCGCCCGCGACCTCGGGGCCGCGCTCGGGACCGGGGGCACCTCACGGCGCTGCGCCGCACCCGCGTGGGCGGGTTCGACCTCGCGCAGGCCCGCGACCTGGACGCGCTCGCCGCGGCGAGCGAAGCGGGCGGCATCGCGCTGCTCGCCCCCGCGCGGGCTGCGGCCGCCGTCATGCCGGAGCGAGCGGTGGATGCGGCCGAGGCTGCCTCGCTCGGCTACGGGCAGCGCATCGCGCCGTCGCCGCAGGAGGGCCCGGTGGCGGCCGTCGGTCCCGACGGCGCCCTCGTCGCGGTCCTGGAGAACACGGTGCGCGACGGCGAGACGCGCGCGCGGCCGGTCCTGGTGCACGCACCCCGCTGAGGCGGGTGGCAGGCTGGGGGACCGACCGCCGAGCGGCGGGCAGCGAACAGGAGAGTGGCGTGCAGGTCTGGGAAGGTCTGGGACGCGTGCCGGCCGGCACGGGTCCGAGCGTGGTGACCATCGGGAACTTCGACGGCGTGCACCGCGGTCACGCGGAGGTGCTCGCCCACGTGGTGGCGCAGGGCCGCGCGCGCGGCGCCATCGCCGTCGCCATGACGTTCGACCCGCACCCCTCGAGCGTGCACCGACCCCACGCCGTGCCGGACCAGATCACCGGGCTCGGCGACAAGCTGGAGCTGCTGGCCGCCGTCGGGCTCGACGCGACCCTCGTGGTCGCCTACACCGCGGACTTCGCCTCGCAGGGCCCGGAGCAGTTCGTGCGCCGCTACCTCGTGGACGCGCTGCGGCCCGTCCTGGTGGTCGTGGGTCACGACGTCCGGTTCGGCGCGGACAACAGCGGCGACCGCCACACCATGGCTGAGCTCGGGCGGCGGCACGGGTTCGACGTGGAGGTCCTGGACGACGTCGCCTCGGACGAGCAGCGCCGCTGGTCCTCGACCTGGGCCCGTGAGCTGCTCGCGGCCGGGCGCATGGAGGAGCTCACCGACGTGCTGGGGCGCGAGCACACGATGCGCGGCGCCGTCGTGCACGGCGAGGCGCGTGGGCGCCTGCTCGGGTTCCCGACGGCGAACCTCGACCCGGCCTCCTCCGGCGCAGTCCCGGCCGACGGCGTCTACGCCGGGTGGCTGGTGCGCGGCGCGGACACCGGCGATGGGGACGACGGCGACGGTGGCGGCACCGCGGGCGAGCGGCTGCCCGCTGCGATCTCCGTCGGCACGAACCCGACGTTCGACGGCGTCGTCCGTCAGGTCGAGGCGCACGTGATCGGTCGCACCGACCTCGACCTGTACGGCGAGGAGGTCGTGGTCGAGTTCGTCCGGCGGCTGCGGCCGACGGTGCGCTACGAGGGTGTGGAGGCGCTCGTGGCCCAGATGCACGCCGACTGCGACGAGGCGCTGGCGGTCCTGGGCCTGCGCTGAGCCGCCCGAGCCTGCAGCGGCGCGGCCATCCGTCGGAGGCTCGTGTAAGGTGGCTGTGCCGTCAGAACGGCCGCGGACACGTATGCCCGGGTGAACCAGCCCCGGTGCGCCGCGCAACGACACCAAGGAGAACCATGCCTCTCGATGCCGCCGTCAAGCAGCAGATCATCGCCGAGTACGCCACCACCGAGGGTGACACCGGTTCGCCCGAGGTCCAGGTCGCGATGCTCAGCCAGCGGATCAAGGACCTCACCGAGCACCTCAAGTCCCACAAGCACGACCACCACAGCCGCCGGGGTCTGATGATCCTGGTCGGTCAGCGTCGCCGGCTCCTGGGCTACCTGCAGAAGGTCGACATCGAGCGCTACCGCTCGCTGATCGCGCGCCTCGGCCTGCGCCGCTAGCACCCGCGCTCCGGCCCGGACCCCCGCGGGTCCGGGCCGGACCTGCGTGGGCCTCCGGCCCACCGGCTCCACCAGCACGTCAGCACCGACACCCGACCAGCGCCCGCACGGCCGTCGGTCCTCGGTAGTGGCTCCCGCCTCCCGGCCCTGCCGGGCGCGAGCGCCTCGATCGAAGATCGCCGCCGGGGCGCGCGAACCACGAAGGAGGGCACCCGTGGAGGGTCCCGAGATCACGTTCGCCGAGGCAACGATCGACAACGGTCGCTTCGGCACCCGCACCATCCGCTTCGAGACCGGCCGTCTGGCCAAGCAGGCCGGCGGCGCCGTCCTGGCCACCCTGGACGAGGACACCGTCGTGCTCTCGACCACGACGGCGGGCCGCCACCCGCGCGAGGGCTTCGACTTCTTCCCCCTCACGGTGGACGTCGAGGAGCGCCAGTACGCGGCCGGCAAGATCCCCGGCTCGTTCTTCCGCCGCGAGGGCCGCCCCTCGACCGAGGCGATCCTGGCCTGCCGCCTCATCGACCGCCCGCTGCGTCCGCTGTTCGTCAAGGGCCTGCGCAACGAGGTCCAGGTCGTCGAGACCGTCCTCGCGATCCACCCCGACGACTCCTACGACGTCCTCGCGATCAACGCCGCGTCGGCCTCGACCCAGATCTCGGGTCTGCCGTTCTCCGGCCCGGTCGGCGCCGTGCGCGTCTCGCTCATCGACGGCCAGTGGGTCGCGTTCCCGCGCTACAGCGAGTCCGCCCGCGCCGTGTTCGAGATGGTCGTGGCCGGCCGCGTGGTCGAGACCGCCGACGGCTCCGACGTCGCGATCGCCATGATCGAGGCCGAGGCCTCCGAGGCCGCGTGGGACCTCATCCACGGCGAGGGCCAGCAGGCGCCGACCGAGGACGTCGTGGCCGCGGGCCTCGAGGCCTCCAAGCCGTTCATCCGCGCGCTCGCCGAGGCCCAGCTCTCGCTGGCCGGCCAGGCCGCCAAGGAGATCCGCTCCTTCCCGCTGTTCCCCGACTACGAGGCCGACGCGTTCGACGCGATGTCCTCCCAGGCCGGTGCGGACCTCGAGGAGGCGCTCCAGATCGCCGACAAGCAGACCCGCGAGGCGCGCCTCGACGAGGTCCGCGACGCCGCGATCGGTGCCCTCCAGGCCGGCTTCGACGGCCGCGAGAAGGAGCTGCACGCCGCGTACCGCTCGCTCACCAAGGCCGCGATCCGCCGACGGATCCTCACGGACTCCTTCCGCATCGACGGCCGCGGCCTGCGCGACATCCGTCCGCTGTCGGCCGAGGTCGAGGTTCTGCCCCGCGTGCACGGCTCGGCGATCTTCGAGCGCGGCGAGACCCAGATCATGGGTGTCACCACGCTGAACATGCTGAAGATGGAGCAGCAGCTCGACACGCTGTCGCCGATCACGCGCAAGCGCTACATGCACAACTACAACTTCCCGCCCTACTCCACGGGCGAGACCGGCCGCGTCGGCAGCCCCAAGCGTCGTGAGATCGGCCACGGCGCGCTCGCCGAGCGTGCGATCGTGCCGGTTCTTCCTGCCCGTGAGGAGTTCCCCTACGCGATCCGCCAGGTGTCCGAGGCGCTCGGCTCCAACGGGTCGACGTCGATGGGCTCCGTCTGCGCCTCGACCCTGTCGCTGCTGAACGCGGGTGTGCCGCTGCGCGCCGCCGTCGCCGGCATCGCCATGGGCCTGGTCTCGGAGAGCATCGAGGGTGAGACGCGCTACGCCGCGCTGACCGACATCCTGGGCGCCGAGGACGCGTTCGGCGACATGGACTTCAAGGTCGCCGGCACGCGCGAGTTCGTCACGGCCATCCAGCTCGACACCAAGCTCGACGGCATCCCCGCCTCGGTGCTCGCCGGTGCGCTCTCGCAGGCGAAGGAGGCTCGCCTCGCGATCCTCGACGTCATGGCCGAGGCGATCGACACGCCCGACGAGATGGCCCCGACCGCGCCCCGCGTGATCACGGTCCAGGTGCCGGTCGACAAGATCGGCGAGGTCATCGGCCCGAAGGGCAAGATGATCAACCAGATCCAGGCGGACACGGGCGCCGACATCTCCATCGAGGATGACGGCACCGTGTTCATCGGCGCGACGGACGGCCCGTCCGCCGAGGCCGCGCGGGCGGCGATCAACGCGATCGCGAACCCGCACATGCCCGAGGTCGGTGAGCGCTTCATCGGCACCGTGGTCAAGACGACCACGTTCGGCGCGTTCGTCTCGCTCTCGCCCGGCAAGGACGGTCTGCTGCACATCAGCCAGATCCGTCGCCTCGTCGGTGGCAAGCGCGTGGAGAACGTCGAGGACGTGCTGTCGATCGGGCAGAAGGTCCAGGTCGAGCTGGCCGAGATCGACCCGCGCGGCAAGCTCTCGCTGCACGCGGTGGTCGAGGAGTCCGCCGAGGACTCGGAGGCCTGAGATGCCCCGACCCCTGGAGCTCGGTGCGCCGGGCACGGGGTTCGACGAGACGCTCGTCGGGGGAGGACGGCTGCGACGCACCGTCCTCCCCGGCGGGATCCGGGTGCTGACCGAGGCGATGCCCGGTCAGCGCTCGGTGTCCGTCTCGGCGACGGTGGCCGTCGGCTCGCGCGACGAGCACGACGGCCACCACGGCTCGACCCACTTCCTCGAGCACCTGCTGTTCAAGGGCACGACGCGGCGCGACGCGCTCGACATCGCCGAGGCCTTCGACGAGGTCGGTGGTGAGGCGAACGCCGCCACCGGCAAGGAGAGCACCTCCTACTTCGCCCGCGTGCTCGACGCCGACCGCGCGATGGCCGTGGACGTGCTGCTCGACATGGTCACGTCCGCGACGCTGGACCCCCGCGAGTTCGAGCTCGAGCGCGGCGTGATCCTCGAGGAGATCGCGATGGCGGAGGACGACCCCGCCGACGTGGTGCACGAGACGTTCACGGGTGCGGTCTTCGCCGGCCACGCGCTCGGCCGTCCGATCGGCGGCACCCCCGCGACGATCCGCGCGGTGCCGCGCGACGCCGTCGCCGAGCACTACCGCCGCACGTACACGCCCGCCGAGCTCGTCGTCACGGCGGCCGGGGAGTGGACCACGACGAGCTGTGCGAGAAGGTGCTCGCGGGTGCGGCCGCGGGTGGCTGGCGACTCGACGGCGACGCCCGCCCGGTCGCCCGCCGCAGCGCGGAGACGCTCGCGGACGCCCCCGGCTCCGCCACCACCGTGCGCCGCACGACCGAGCAGGCGAACGTGCTGCTCGGCGGTCGCGGCCCGGCCGCGGGCGATCCGCGCCGCTTCACGATGTCCGTGCTGAACGCCGTCCTCGGCGGCGGCATGTCCTCGCGCCTGTTCCAGGAGATCCGCGAGAAGCGTGGCCTGGCGTACTCCACCTACTCCTTCTCCGCCGGCTACACCGAGGCGGGGATCTTCGGTCTCTACGCGGGCTGCACCCCGGCCCGGGTGGCCGAGGTGGTCGGCCTCATGGACGAGCAGTGGCGACTCCTGGCGGAGGAGCCGCTCTCGGACGGCGAGCTGCGCCGCGCCGTCGGGCAGCTCTCGGGTCAGCTCGTGCTCGGGCTCGAGGACACGTCCTCGCGCATGGCGCGCCTGACGCGGTCCGAGATCGCCACGGGTGAGCTGTGGACCCTCGAGGAGACGCTGGCCGCCGTCCGTGCGGTCACGGCCGACGAGGTCGCCGCTCTCGCCGCCGACCTGCGATCCCGACCCCGCTCGCTCGTGGTGGTGGGTCCGTTCGAGCACGACCTCGCCGGCGAGCTGCTCGCCGGCCTCGCCTGAGGAGACGCCATGAGCACGCCCACCAGCAGCCCGACCACCGGTGCCGCTCCAGAGCCCCGTCGCGTCGTCGTCACCGGCGGCGGCACGGGCCTGGGCGCGGCGATCGCCGAACGGTTCGCGCGCGACGGCGACGACGTCCTCGTGGTCGGGCGGCGCCGCGAGAAGCTCGAGGAGACGGCCCGGCGGATCGACGCCGAGGTCGGGCGTGCCGCCGTCGCCGTCCACGCGTGCGACCTCACCGATCCCGCGGCGGTCGAGGAGCTCGCGCGCGACGTGGCCGCGGGCGGGGCGGTCGACGTGCTGGTGGCCAACGCGGGCGGCGGGAGCACGCGCGCCGGCGCGGACCTCGCCGAGACGGCGGAGCTGACCACCGACCTCTTCCGGCTCAACGTGCTGACCACCGTGCTCACGATCGAGGCGCTGCGGCCCCACCTGCGCCGGCCGGGAGCCCGCGTGATCACCCTGAGCTCGATCGCGGGTGTCCGGGGTGGCGGCACGTACGGCGCGATGAAGGGGGCGATCTCCTCGCTCACGCTCGGGCTCGCCGCGGAGCTGGGGCCGGACGGCGTCACGGTGAACGCGCTCGCTCCGGGCTTTGTGCCGGACACCGAGTTCTGGGACGGGCGGCTCAGCGACGAGGCCGTCGACCAGCGCGTCCGCCCGACGCTGCTCGGACGTGCGGGGCTGCCCTCGGAGGTGGCCGACGCGGCCGCCTATCTCGCCGGCCCGGGTGCCGCCTGGACGACGGGTCAGATACTGCAGGTCAACGGCGGCGCGTGCCTCGGGCGCGGCTGAGCACCCGCGCGTACCGGCCGGCGCGGGGCGCCTCCGGGGCGGCACCTAGACTCGCTCCGTGAGCATCTCAGTGGCCGTGCTCGGCGCGGCGGGTCGTATGGGCAGCACGACGGCGGCGGCGGTGCGGGCCGCCGACGACCTGGAGCTCGTGGCCGAGCTGGGGCGCGACGGCGACGTCGCGAGCCTCGCGGGGCGCGCCGACGTCGCGATCGACTTCACCGTCCCGGACGCGACCGAGGGGTGGTGCACGCCCTCCTCGACGCCGGCGTCCACGCCGTGGTCGGCACCACGGGCTGGGACGCCGACGCGCTGGCCCGCGTGCGCGCGCACGCCTCGACGCGCCCCGACGTCGGCGTGCTCATCGCCCCCAACTTCGCGCTCTCTGCGGTGCTGGCCATGCGCTTCGCCTCGGTCGCGGCGCGCTACTTCGCCTCGGCCGAGGTGGTCGAGATGCACCACCCGCGCAAGCTGGACGCGCCGTCGGGCACGGCCGTGCACACCGCGCGCGGCATCGCCGAGGCGCGGGCGGGGGCCGGCCTCGCGCCCATGGCCGACGCCACGGCGAGCGCGCTGCCGGGGGCGCGCGGTGCCGACGTCGACGGCGTGCCCGTCCACGCGCTGCGGCTGGAGGGTCTCGTGGCGCACGAGCAGATCTTCCTGTCCAACCCCGGCGAGCTCCTCACGCTGCGGACGGACTCCTTCGACCGCATCAGCTTCATGCCCGGGGTGCTGCTGGCCGTGCGCGAGATCGCGAGCCGCCCCGGCGTGCACGTCGGCCTCGAGACGTACCTCGACCTGTGAGGCCGCTGCTCGCGCGACGCACCGGCTGGGCCGCGCTCGCCCTCGTCGCGCTCCTGGGCCTCTACGTCGTGGCGGTGGGGGAGCGTGGCGTCCTGCTGCTGAGGACGGGGGAGCCCGTGGCCGTGGCGCTCGGTGCGGCCGTCCTCGTCATCCCGCTGCTGACGGTGTGGTTCCTGGTGCGCGAGATCGCCCAGGCCCGCGCCGTCGACCGCCTCACCCGGGTGCTGGCGGGCGAGGGCACCCTCGAGGTGGACGACCTCCCGCGCAGCCCCGCCGGACGCATCGACCGGGCGGTCGCGGACGAGCGGTTCGAGCCCGCCCGCGAGGCGGTGCAGGCGGATCCGGACAGCTGGCGGGCCTGGTACCGGCTCGGGTGGGCCTACGACGCCGCGGGGGACCGCCGTCGGGCGCGCGAGGCGCTGCGGCGCGCCGTCCGGCTCGAGCGGGCGGCGCGCCGGTAGCGGTCAGCCGGCCGTGTCGCCGCGGTCGACCGGCACGAAGCGCTGCTTCGAGCCGAGCGTCATGCGGTCGATGAGCGCCAGAGCGAGCGCGGAGACGACGAACGCCAGGTGGATGAGCGTCTGCCACATCATCTCGTCGGTGTCGACGTCGCGGGACGCCGACTCGATGAACGTGCGCAGCAGGTGGATCGAGGAGATCCCGATGATGCTCATCGCGAGCTTCGTCTTCAGCACGTTCGCGTTGACGTGGCTGAGCCACTCCGGCTGGTCGGGGTGGCCGTCGAGCCGCATGCGCGAGACGAAGGTCTCGTAGCCGCCGATGATCACCATGATCAGCAGGTTGCTGATCATCACGACGTCCACGAGACCGAGCACCATCAGCATCGTGATGGCCTCGCTCGTGAAGCCCTCGTACTGCTCGGGCACGTGCGAGTGGTCGAACGCGTACTGGATGAGGTGCCACAGCTCGAGGGCGAACTGCCAGACGTAGACCACCTGGGCGACGATCAGCCCGAGGTAGAGGGGTGCCTGCAGCCAGCGCGAGGCGAAGACCAGGCTCGAGAAGCCGGAGACGGCCGCGGTCTGCTCGGCCTCCTGCGTCACGGTCGTGGTGGTCGTGGTGGTGGGCGGGCGGTCGGGTGCGGTCACGATGTCCTTCTGGTTCGGGGGTCGGGTCGCCTCGGTGGCGGGGAGAGAGGGCGAGCCCGCGTCAGGCGCGGGGGTGGATCAGGCCGGTGAGGAGGATCTCCTCGCGGTCGCCACTGGGCACCTCCAGCACGCGGCGGACGCCGGCCTCGGCGAGCCCGGCCGAGCTGAGGAACGCGGTGCGGGCGTCGTCCTCGCGCAGGGTCCAGGCAGCGACGTGGTGGGCGCCGGCGTCGCGGGCCAGGTCGACGGCGGCCGCCAGCAGGCGCGAGGCGTGACCCTGCCGGCGGTCGCCGGGGGCGACCTCGAGCGCGACCACCTCGGCAGTCCAACCGCCGTCGTCGTCGGCGGATCCAGTGGTCCCACCCTCGCCCGCGCGCGAGGCGGACGACGGCGCGCACGCGGCGAGGCCGACCACGCGCGGCCCGGCGGTGGCGACGAGCACCCGCCCGCGCCGGTCGGGCGGCGAGGTGACGGCGTCGCGCCACGTCCGGGCGACGTCGGCGATCTCGAGGCCGTCGACGACGGCGTCCCCCAGGCGCTCCCGCCACGCGGTCAGCTGCAGGTCGGCGATCACCTCGGCGTCCTGCGGGAGCGCGGGTCGCACGGAGACGTCGGCGGTGGGCGTGGAGGGCGGTGCGGTCACGGGCGTCATTCTGACGCACCCGGGTCGGGCCCGTGCGGGCCGGGTAACCTGGGACGTTCGCGCACCCGCGCGGGGACGTCGATCGTGGAGGTGCGCCGGTGGCTGCAACCCGCGTCCCGGGGACCCCGCGCACCCCGGGTGGCACGGGGACCCAGCACCGCTCCCGCCGCACCGGACTCGCGGTGCTCGTGCTGGCCGTGGCGGCCGGGACGACCAGCGCCGCCGTCGGCGAGCGCTCCCTGCGCGCGGACCGCGTCGAGCAGGCGCGGGCGACCGCCTCCGTCACGGCGCGTGGCATCGAGGCCGAGGTGACCGCCGCCCGCAGCGACCTCGAGACGGAGATCGCCGCGGCGTCGGCCGTGCTGGCCGGGACGGACGCCGAGACGGGGTCGGACGACACGGCCGAGCCGCTCGGGGCCGCACCCCCGGCCCCCGGCGCACCGGCCGAGCCGTCCGACCCGGCCCCGACCGACACGCCGTCGGCCGCCGGTGTCGCTCCCGAGCCGTCCGACGCCAACGCCGACGTCGACCCCGCCACCGTCGAGGAGCTGCGCCGCACCCTCGAGGACGCGCGCACCCGCCTGGACGGGCCGGTGACCGTGACGACGCAGCCCGAGGTCGTCGAGCGCGTCGAGGTCGACGTCCCGGTCGGGGCGAGCCCCTCGGTCGACGACGTCAGCGCCGCCGCGTCCTCGCTCGTGGCCGCGGCTGACGCGGTGCGGCAGGAGCGCGCGTCGGCGGCGCGCGACCACCTCCTGGCCGCCCTGACCACCGCCGAGGAGCGGCTCGCGACCTGGGAGCCGCTCGCCGCGGACCCCGCCGGTCTCGACGACCTGCGCGCCGCCGTCGCCGCGGGTATCGAGGTGCGCGACGGCGGGCAGGACCTCGACGTCGCGGGCCTGAGGGAGCGCCGCACGGCCCTGGAGACCGTGACCGCCGCGCACCCCGAGATCGTCGTCAGCCCGGACGCCCCCACCACGGTGGGCGGCATCCCCGTGATCAGCAAGGCGCTCCCGCTCCCGCTCGGCTACGACCCGGGCATGTCTCCCGAGGTCGAGGCCGCGTTCGCGGAGATGGCGACGGCGGCCCAGGTCGAGGCGGGCCTGACGCTGTTCGTGGCCTCGGGCTACCGCTCGTACGACGACCAGCGGGTGACCTACGAGCGCTGGTCGTCCTCGCACGGCGCCACCTACGCGGACCGGTTCTCCTCGCGCGCGGGCTTCTCGGAGCACCAGAGCGGGCTCGCGCTGGACGTGAACGACCCCTCGCGCGCGTTCGACGGCACGCCAGAGGCGCTCTGGGTCGCGGCCAACGCCCACCGGTTCGGCTTCGTGGTGCGCTACCCGGAGGGCAAGGAGGCGGTGACGGGATACGTGTGGGAGCCGTGGCACCTGCGCCACCTGGGCGTCGAGCTGGCCACCGAGCTGACGGAGGCCGGGCTGACGCTCGAGGAGCACCTCGGGCTGCGCGCGGACTACGAGGCCTCCGGGAACGGCGGCTGAGCGGCCGTGGCACCCCCGTCGTCATCACGCCCGACGCACCGCCCGCCGCCTCGTCCCAGCGGCCGGTCGCGCGCGGCCCGCGGGTCGCAGAACGGTAGGTTCGTCCCATGAGCACGCGCAACGCCCGCGCCCTGGCGGAGTTCGGTTCCGTCTCGGTCGCGATGGTCACCCCCATGCACCCCGACGGCAGCATCGACGTCGACGCCGCGTGCGCGCTGGCCACCCGCCTGGTCGACGACGGCGCAGACGGCCTCGTCCTCAACGGCACCACGGGGGAGTCCCCGACCACCCACCAGCCGGAGAAGGACGCGCTCGTGCGCGCCGTCGTCGACACCGTGGGCGACCGGGCGCGCATCGTGGCCGGCGCAGGGTCGAACGACACCGAGCACGCGATCCGCATCGCCCAGGGCGCGCAGCGCACGGGGGCGCACGGCCTGCTCGTGGTCTCCCCGTACTACAACCGCCCCTCGCAGGAGGGCGTCTACCGCCACATCCACCGCATCGTCGAGGCGGTCGACCTGCCCGTCATGCTCTACGACATCCCCGGGCGCACGGGCGTCGCGATCGGGGACGAGATCCTCGACCGCCTCGCGCAGCACGACCGGGTGCTGGCCGTGAAGGACGCCACGGGCGACGTGCCCGCCGGTTTCGAGCGGATGCGGCGCACCGGCCTCGCCTTCTACTCGGGTGACGACAACCTCAGCCTCGCGTGGCTCACGCACGGCGCCGTCGGCGTCGTGAGCGTGGTCGGTCACGTGGTGGCCGGTGCCTACGCCGAGATGGTCGAGCGCATCGGTGCCGGCGACCTCGCCCGCGCGCAGGACCTCGCGGTCGAGCTGGCACCCGTGTGCGAGGCGATCATGGGAGCCGGTCAGGGCGCGGTGTACGCCAAGGCCGCGCTCGAGCTGCTCGGCGCCCTCCCGCACCGCACGGTGCGATCCCCGCTCGTCGAGGCAGACGCCTCCGAGCTCTCAGACCTTGCCGAGCGGCTGCGTGCCCTCGGCATCCTCGCGGCCTAGCCGCGACACCCGGCCCACGGGCCGGCCGATGGAAGGAAAGTCATGTCCCACCCCCACCCCGAGCTGCCGCTCCCGGGTCCGCTCGCGACGGGCGCGCTGCGCGTCGTCGCCCTCGGCGGCCTCGGTGAGGTCGGCCGCAACATGGCCGTGCTCGAGTACGACGGCCGCCTGCTCATCATCGACTGCGGCGTCCTGTTCCCCGAGGACCACCAGCCCGGCGTCGACCTGATCCTGCCCGACTTCTCCTCGATCGCCGACCGGCTCGACGACGTCGAGGCCGTCGTGCTCACGCACGGGCACGAGGACCACATCGGCGCCGTGCCGTACCTGCTGCGCCTGCGCCGCGACATCCCCCTCATCGGGTCGCAGCTCACGCTGGCCTTCATCAGCGCCAAGCTCAAGGAGCACCGCATCACGCCCGTGCTGCGGCAGGTGAAGGAGGAGCAGGAGCTGAAGGTCGGCCCCTTCGACCTCGAGTTCATCGCGGTCAACCACTCCATCCCCGACGCGCTGGCCGTCGCCGTCACCACCGGTGCCGGCACCGTGCTGCACACCGGCGACTTCAAGATGGACCAGCTGCCGCTGGACGGTCGCATCACCGACCTGCGCGCGTTCGCGCGCCTGGGCGAGAAAGGTGTGGACCTGTTCATGCCCGACTCCACGAACGCGGAGGTCCCGGGCTTCACGACGGCGGAGGCCGAGATCGGCCCCGTCCTGGACCAGGTCTTCGCCGCCGCCACCGGTCGTCTCGTGGTGGCGAGCTTCGCCTCGCACGTGCACCGCGTGCAGCAGGTGATCGACGCCGCGTGGGCCAACGAGCGCAAGGTCGCCCTCGTGGGCCGCTCGATGGTGCGCAACATGACGATCGCGGCCGAGCTCGGCTACCTCACGGTGCCCGACGGCGTGCTGGTGGACGTCAAGAAGATGGACCAGCTGCCGCCCGACCGCGTCGTGCTCATGTGCACCGGCTCGCAGGGCGAGCCGATGGCCGCGCTCTCGCGCATCGCCAACCGCGACCACCGCGTCGAGGTGGGCCCGGGCGACACCGTGGTGCTCGCCTCCTCGCTCATCCCGGGCAACGAGAACGCCGTCTTCCGCGTGATCAACGGGCTGACGCGCCTCGGCGCCAAGGTCGTGCACTCGGGCAACGCCAAGGTGCACGTCTCCGGCCACGCGAGCGCGGGCGAGCTGCTCTACTGCTACAACATCCTGCGGCCGAAGAACGTCATGCCGGTGCACGGCGAGATCCGTCACCTCGTGGCGAACGGTGCGCTCGCGGTCAAGACCGGCGTCGACCCGCAGCGCGTGATCCTCGCGGAGGACGGCGTCGTCGTCGACCTCGTGGACGGTCGGGCGCGCATCGTCGGCGCCGTGCCGTGCGGCTACGTCTACGTCGACGGCTCGAGCGTCGGTGAGATCGGCGAGACCGAGCTCAAGGACCGGCGCATCCTCGCGGAGGAGGGGTTCATCTCGGTGTTCGCCGTCGTGGACTCCACGACGGGTCAGGTCGTGGCCGGACCGCAGGTCCAGGCGCGGGGGCTCGCGGAGACCGACGCCACGCTGAAGGACGTCGTGCCGCAGGTGTCGCAGGCGCTCGCCGAGGCGGCGCGCGGCGGCAGCGTCGACACGCACCAGCTGCAGCAGGTCGTACGCCGCGTGGTGGGTCGCTGGGCGTCGGGCCGCCTGCGCCGCCGCCCGATGATCATCCCGGTGGTCGTCGAGGCGTGAGCGACGCGACGGCGCGCTGACACGTTGGCGCGGGAACGACGACGGGGACCCACCGCGGTGGGGTCCCCGTCGTCGTTCCTGCGGTGTCACCGGCGACACCGTGTCGGTCCCGGGACGCCCCGCGCCCCCGTGGTTGAGTGGGCCGGTGGCGTGCGTCCGACGCCGCCGCACCGCAGACGAGGGAGATCTTTCATGGCGAACAAGCCACCGTCCCCGGGGCGCACCGCCTCGGCGGCCCGTGCCGCGGCCGGCGCGTCGGGCGGCGGACGGTCGGCCGCACCTGCCCGGACAGCCCGGACGGCGACCGCCTCCCGCGCCGCCCCGGCGCCGACCAAGCCCCGCCCTTCCTCGGGCGCGAAGAGTCCCGGCCGCAGCACGAGCGCGGCCTCGAAGGGCCGATCGACCACCGCCGCACCCACGCGGAAGGCGCCCGCGGTGCAGGAGCCGCAGCGCCCCCGCTGCCGGTGCGCATGGTCCGCGGTCTCTGGCTCGGCACGGCGCACGTCGTCGGCGGCGCGGCACGCTCGGTGGGCACGGGCGCGCGCGGGATCGACCCGGCGCTGCGCCGCGACGGCCTCGCGCTGCTCCTCGTGGCGCTGGCGATCGCCGTGGGCGCGCGCGAGTGGTTCTCGCTGACCGGATCCGGCTCCGACGTCATCCACGTGGTGGCGGCCGGCGCGGTCGGACGCGTCGCCGTCGTGATCCCCGTGCTGCTGGTCGGTCTCGCCGTGCGCCTGATGCGCCGGCCCGACGCCGAGCAGGCCAACGGACGGATCTCGATCGCCCTGGGCATCCTCATCCTCTCCGCGTGCGGCCTGTTCGCGGTGGGTAACGGCCTGCCCGACCCCGAGCAGGGCTGGGCGGGCCTGCGGGAGGCGGGCGGCATCGTGGGCTGGCTCGCCGCCAACCCGATGTCGGCGCTGCTGAGCACCGTGGTGGCCGTCCCCGTCCTCGTCATCCTGGCGTTCTTCGGCGTCCTCGTGCTGACGGCGACGCCGGTGCGCGCCATCCCCGAGCGGCTCGCCGGGCTGGGGGCGCGGGTGACGGGGCGCGAGCGCGCTCACGACGACCACGCCGACCACGACGAGCACGCGGACGAGGACCCCGACCACGACGAGGGTGCCGACGACGACCTGCCCGCCCGGGCGCTCGGTCGCGCTCGCGGGCGCAAGGGTCGTGCGGCGGCGAGCGGGTCCACGACCGAGGTGGGGGACCGCGTCGCGGACGAGGCGTTCGTGCGCCCCGACCTGCACGAGGAGACGCCCGAGCCCGAGCCCGTCGGCGACGAGCGGGTCCAGCGCGCCGAGCGACCCGCGCGACCCGCGCGCGCCCGCCGGCCCGCGCCGGACGCCGTCGTGCCCGACGCCGACACGGATGCTCAGCTCGCGGAGCCCATCACCGAGCCGATCGAGCTGCAGGCGCCGCCCACCCAGGTGCTGCCGCCCCGCGCCGAGCAGCTGATGCTCGACCCCTCGATGACGTACACGCTGCCCGGGGCCGAGGTCCTGGTCGAGGGCGCGCCGCACAAGAAGCGCAGCGCGGCCAACGACCGGGTGGTCGAGGCGCTCACGGACGTGCTGACGCAGTTCGCCGTCGACGCCGAGGTCACCGGGTTCACGCGCGGCCCGACCGTCACGCGCTACGAGGTCGAGCTCGGTGCCGGCACCAAGGTCGAGCGGGTCACGGCGCTGAGCAAGAACATCTCCTACGCCGTCGCGAGCGCGGACGTCCGCATCCTCTCGCCGATCCCGGGCAAGTCCGCGATCGGCATCGAGATCCCGAACGCCGACCGCGAGACGGTCGTGCTCGGGGACGTGCTGCGCTCGTCGGTGGCGCACCGCGACGAGCACCCGATGGTGATGGGCGTGGGCAAGGACGTCGAGGGCGGCTACGTCATCGCCAACCTCGCCAAGATGCCGCACCTGCTAGTGGCCGGGGCCACGGGCGCCGGCAAGTCGAGCTTCGTGAACTCGATGATCGTCTCGATCATGATGCGCGCCACCCCCGAGGAGGTCCGCATGATCCTCGTGGACCCCAAGCGCGTCGAGCTCACGATGTACGAGGGCATCCCGCACCTCATCACCCCGATCATCACGAACCCCAAGAAGGCCGCCGAGGCGCTCGACTGGGTCGTGCGCGAGATGGACGCGCGCTACGACGACCTCGCCAACTTCGGGTTCAAGCACATCGACGACTTCAACAAGGCCGTCCGGGCCGGACGGGTGCAGCCGCTGCCCGGCAGCGAGCGCGTGCTCACCCCCTACCCCTACCTGCTGGTGGTGGTGGACGAGCTCGCCGACCTCATGATGGTCGCGCCGCGCGACGTCGAGGCCTCCATCCAGCGCATCACGCAGCTCGCGCGCGCGGCGGGCATCCACCTCGTCCTGGCGACGCAGCGGCCGTCGGTCGACGTCGTCACCGGGCTCATCAAGGCGAACGTGCCGAGCCGCCTGGCGTTCGCGACGTCGTCGCTCGCCGACTCGCGCGTCGTGCTGGACCAGCCGGGTGCCGAGAAGCTCATCGGCCAGGGCGACGCGCTGTTCCTCCCCATGGGTGCGGCCAAGCCGATGCGCGTCCAGGGCGCCTGGGTCACCGAGTCCGAGGTCCACGCCGTCGTCGAGCACGTCAAGGGCCAGCTGAAGCCGACCTACCGCGAGGACGTCGCTGTCGTGGCGGCCAAGAAGCAGGTGGACGAGGACATCGGCGACGACCTCGAGCTGCTGCTCCAGGCCGCCGAGCTCGTGGTGACCACGCAGTTCGGATCCACCTCGATGCTGCAGCGCAAGCTGCGCGTCGGGTTCGCCAAGGCCGGTCGCCTCATGGATCTCCTGGAGTCGCGCGAGATCGTCGGCCCGTCCGAGGGGTCCAAGGCGCGCGACGTGCTGGTGACGCCCGAGGACCTGCCCGGCACGCTGGCCGTGCTGCGGGGCGACGAGGGCGCCGCGGCACCGTCCGGTGGCCCGAGCGCGGCCACCGCGACGTCGTCGCACGACGCGCCAGGTGCGGCGGCGGGCGCCGGCGTCGACCTCGTCGCGGACGACCTCGCCTCGCGCCCGCAGGTCTGGGCGGAGGACGACGACGAGGAGTCCGAGGACGCGTGGAGCCTCACCGGCCGATGAGGGAGCCTCGCTGCTCGACCCCTAGTGTGGGGGCGTGAACGGACGCAGGAGCACCGCGGAGTGGCGCGCGGGGATGTGGAACCTCCCCAACGCGCTCACGCTCGGGCGCATCGCCGCCGTCCCGGTGTTCGTGCTCCTGCTGCTGGCCGACACGACGGCGGCCCGCTGGTGGGCGCTGGTCGTGTTCGTGCTGGCCTCGATCACCGACCAGCTCGACGGGCACCTCGCGCGCTCCCGCAACCTTGTCACGGCCTTCGGGACGCTGGCCGACCCGATCGCGGACAAGGCGCTGACGCTGGGCGCGTTCGTCACCCTGTCGGCGCTCGGCGAGATCCCCTGGTGGGTGACACTCCTCATCGCGGTTCGCGAGCTCGGCATCACGGTCCTGCGCGCGGTCCTCGCGCGCCGCTCGATCATCCCCGCCTCGCTCGGAGGGAAGGTCAAGACCGCGCTCCAGATGACCGCGATCATCGTGCTCCTCGTGCCCTGGGGCACGTTCGTCGACGCGACCCCGATGCGCGTGGTCGGGCTCGTGATCCTCTACGTCGCCCTCGCCGTGACGGTGGTGACGGGTCTGGACTACGTGCGTCGCGGCCTGGTCATCGCTCGCTCGCGCGTCGCCGTGCCGTGACCTCCTCCGCCGTCGCGGTGGACCTCGTGGCCGCGATGCGTGCTGGCGGTCTGTGCCTCGCGGTGGCCGAGTCGCTCACCGGGGGATCGCTCTGCTCGGCGGTCGTGGCGGTGCCCGGGGCCTCGACGGTGCTCCGCGGCGGGGTCACCGCCTACGACACCCGGGTGAAGACGACCGTCCTGGGCGTCGAGCCCGCGCTCGTGGCCGAGCACGGGGTGGTGTCGGTACCCGTGGCGGTCGCGATGGCGCGGGGCGCGGCCACCCTCCTGGGTGCGGACGTCGGGGTCGCGACGACAGGTGTGGCGGGTCCTGGGCCGAGCGACGGCGTCCCGGCCGGGACCGTCGCGCTCGCGGTCGTCGCCCGTCGGCGCGTGCGGGTGCGCCGCGTGCTGCTGGCGGGGTCGCGCGCCCTCGTGCGGGACGCGGCCGTCGACCTCGCTCTCGCGCTCGCACTGACGGCGGTTGCGGACGGCTGCGTCGGGGCGAGCCGCACCGGCACGATCGGCGGGAACATCGCGGGCGCGTGACGCGTTGCATCCAGTGATGGACAGGACACCGGACGCCCCCGCACGTCTCTCACCGATCCCACGACCGGCGCTGCTGCGCGCGGCCGGCGGCACGCCGTCGGCGGCCGCCGCCACGGGATCGTCGCAGCCGCGACGCACGCCTGTCACACGTGCGGGGTACCGTGGCGGAAAGGTCGAGGCGGCACCCGGTGCCGCGCGGCTGGCGGTGGTGGAGACCGGCCCCAGGGAGGGACGAGCGATGATCCTGCTTCGACGTGAGCTCGGAGACGTGCTTCGTGACGTCCGCCTCGCCCAGAGCAAGACGCTGCGCGAGGTCAGTGCGTCGGCGCGCGTGTCGCTGGGGTACCTGTCCGAGATCGAGCGCGGTCAGAAGGAGGCGTCCTCGGAGCTCCTGAGCTCGGTGTGCGACGCCCTCGACGTCCCGCTGTGGGGCGTGCTGCGCGAGGTCAGCGACAGGATCGCGATCGCCGAGGGCGAGCACATCCCGGACACCGTTCCCGCCGACCTCGAGGCGTCGGTCCGCCCGCTCGCCGCCGCCGTCTGACACCCCCGGCCCCGGGCCGGCGGTCAGCGCGGGTCGGACCCGCGCTCAGCGCAGCTGGCAGCGCGGGCAGTAGTAGGCGATGCGGTCCATCGGCGCCTCACCGACGCGTCCGTCGCGCAGCGGGGTCGTGCAGCGCACGCACGGCTCGCCGGATCGCCCGTAGCAGACCATCGTCATCGAGCCGCGCTGGTTCGGCCCGGTCGGGTCGTCGGCCGAGGCCAGCATGAGACGTCGCGCCGTGGCCGCCATCGTGCCGGGGTCGGGGACGTCTCCGGCGGCGCGCCAGGGGAGACCCGGTGGCGGAAGAGCGTCTCGGCCATGTAGATCGTCCCGAGGCCGGCGAGCACCCCTGGTCCAGCAGGACGGCGCCGATCTCGCGCGCGCCCTGGGCGTGGATGGCGACGGCGATGCTCGCCTCCTCCGCGGCGCCGAAGTCCTCGCCCAGCACGTCCGGGCCGAGAGGGGCGAGCAGCCGGGCTTCGTCGTGCGTGCGCAGCAGGTGCATCATCCCGAGCTGGTGCCCGGTGCAGGTCCACGTCGCCGTCGCGAGGACCGCACGGACGTCGCTGCCGGCGTCCTGGGAGCGACGCGGCCCGCTGCCGTACCGCGAGGACTCGCGGCGATCCCGCGGCCTGCCGCCGGTCGAGCGGCGCACGCCGTCGGCGCCGCTACGGCGCGGGCCCTCACCCTCGGGCGGCGTCGCCGTGACGCGCCACGTGCCGTCCATCCGCAGGTGGGTGTGCAGCGTCCGCCCGTCGGAGAAGCGCGTCAGGAGGTTCTTGCCGTAGCTCGCGGTGCCGAGGCTGCGCACACCGGTGAGGTCAGTGCCCGCCAGGGTCGGCCAGCGCAGCTCCGAGCGCACGAGCGGTCCGTCGGCGAGCGCCGCCGTCAGACGACGGGCCGTGCGCAGGACGACGTCGCCCTCAGGCACGGCCGGCCGCCGCGGTCGTCCGGTCCGCGCCGCGCTGCCGCCCGGGCGCGGGAGCCCGCAGCCGCAGCCCGCGCGGCGTCGCGATGAACCCCGCCTCGCGCAGGGCGAGCGCGGCGGGGGCCTGCGAGGTGAGGGAGGCCTCGCCGTCGACCCGCCGCACCGTCAGGGTGCTGTAGCGGTCGGGTGCCTGCTCGACGAGAGCGTGCGCGGCGAGCGCGAGGTCCTCGCCGTCGTCCGTCAGGGCGAGGATGCTGCCGCCCCCGCGCTCGACGAACAGCACGAGGCGCCCGTCCACGAGCACGACGTCGGCACCGGCGATCCGCCGCGGTCGCGCACCGGTGGAGGCGGTCTGGTCGCCCGCGGCGGGCCGGGTGGCGCGGACGGCGTCGTCGTCCGGCCCCGTTCCTGCGTCCGCGTCACCCGGGCTGTCGTCGTCGCCCTCTCCCGTGGTCGTACCGCCGCGCGCGTCCCGTCCGGGGCGCGGCCAGGGGACGAGCGAGCCGTAGGGGTTGGCGGGGTCGGCCGCGGCCATCACGAGCGCACCGGGCCGCAGTCCGGCGTCGGCGCGCAGCCGGTCCACGCACTCGGGGAGGGCGAACTGGGCGGCGCCCTGCCCCTCGACGAGATAGCCGCGTCGGATCTGGCCCGAGTCCTCGAGGCGGGACAGCACGGGGTAGAGGGCCCCGAAGCCGCCCACCACACCCTCGGCCTGGGCGATCCCGCGCAGCACGACCCCGTGGCGTTCCAGCAGGCTCGCGGCGAAGGCGGTCGCCCGCAGGGTCGCGTCGGTGCTGCGCTCGCCCACGAGGCTCCACCGGCCCGCCATCGTCGGCGGGGTCGAGATGCGGACCGGTGCGCGCACGCCGCCCCGGGTGCCGGCGACGGCGAGCATCGACTCCTTCATGAGCGACTGCCGGCTCATGCGCCGGGCCCGCGTGGCCGAGGCACCCGCGGTCCCGGCGCGCGGCGACCGCGCCCCCGATCCGGTCGTGGCCGTACGCGCCCGCACGGGGGCGAAGGTGTCGTTCGTGACGTGCCCCGCCCAGACCGCCTCCCACACGGCGTCCTCGACCTGGCTCGCGCTCGGCGTCGGCCCCTCGCCCGACGACTGCGCCGCCTCGACGACGTGCTGGACGATGTCGCGGAAGAAGAGACCGCCGCGTCGCAGCGCCGCGACCACCGCCTCCGCGAGCGGGGACGCGAGCGGCTGCGGCGCGGGCGCGAGGAGCGGCACGGCGTCGGCCGGGACCAGCACGACGCGCCCCGTGCCCGCGCCGACCCAGACGACGTCGCCCGCGCTCGTCAGCTCGTCCAGGAGGCCGGGGGCGTAGGAGCGCACCCGCGCGGGCAGGATGCTCGTCTCGACGTCGGCGACGTCGAGCTCGGCGCCCGCGAGCTGGTCGACGGCGGCGAGGAGGCCGTCCAGGCCCCGCAGCTGGCCGAGCTGGTGCCAGCGCGGCAGGTAGATGCCCAGGACGTGGGCGGGGACGGCCTCGACGTCGGCGCGAGCTGCGGCGAGCGAGCGGCGGCGCATCCGTCGCAGCACCTCGGCGTCGCAGTACTCGCGCGCGCCCGTCCCGCCGGACGCCGGGACGGCGAGAGCGCCGGTGCCGGGGCTCGTGCCTGTGTCGGTGTCGGTGCTGGTGTCGGCGTCGGCCTCCCCGTCGGCGACCGCCGTCGAGCTCGTCCGCCCGGCCCCGTCGAGGCGCGCCCCGGGCCGTGCTCCCGGCGGCCGCAGCCGCCCGGCGACCAGGGTGCCCGCGGCCTCGAGCAGCCCGAGCGTCGGCGTGATCGTCCCGGGCGCCAGCCCGAACCGGGCGGCGACGTCGGCGGGGGTGAACGGCCCGTGCGTGCGGGCGTGCCGACGCAGCAGGTCGCCGAGCGGATCCGGCACGGGCGCCAGCAGCGCCTCGGGCAGGCCGACGGGCAGCGCCGTGCCGAGCGCGTCCCGCAACCGACCGGCGTCCTCGACGACGGCCCACTGCTCGCGACCGGCCACACGCACCGCGATGACGCGCCGCTGCCGGGCGAGGTCGGCCAACCACTCGCGCATGACGTCGACGGCACCCCCGGCTTCGTCGGTCGCCTCCCGCTCCGGTTGCGCCTCGCCCTCCGGCTCCCCGCCCTGCTTCGTCCGGTCCTCGGCGACGCCCGCCCCGGTGTCGCAGCGATCGACGAGGTCGGCGAGCGGCAGCGGACCGAGGCGCCGCACGACGTCGAGCAGCCCCTCGGCGTCGCGCGCGCGGGTCTGCGGCGTGCGCAGCCCGACCTCGCTCTCCACCCGCAGGACGGCCTCCGGGTCGAGGAGGTCCGCCAGGTCACCGGCGCCCTGCCCGAGCAGCTCGGTCAGCAGCTCGGGATCGAGCGCGAGCGCGGCGGCACGGCGCTCGGCGAGGGGCGCGTCGCCGTCGTACAGGAACTGGCCGACGTAGGCGAACATGAGCGACCGCGCGAACGGCGAGGGCGCCGACGTCGTCACCTCCTGCAGGCGCACCTCGCGACGGTCGATGCGGCGCATGAGGTCCTCGAGCGCCGCGGTGTCGAAGTCGTCCTGCAGGCTCTCGCGCACCGCCTCGAGCACCACGGGGAAGTCGGGGTAGCGGGCGGCGACCGACAGCAGCTGACTCGCGCGCTGGCGCTGCTGCCACAGGGGCTGACGGCCGTCGGGACGGCGGCGGGGGAGCAGCAGCGAACGGGCCGCGGCCTCGCGGAACCGCGCGGCGAAGTGCGCCGAGCCGGCCAGGGCGTCGATGACCGCGCGCTGGATCTCCTCGGGCTCGAGCAGCAGGTCCGCCAGGCCGACGGTGCTGCTGCCGCCGCTCGCCGGCGCGCGGTCGCCGCCCTCGGGCACGAGCCAGTCCTCGAGCGGGTCGTCGACGTCGGGCAGGCGCAGCACGATGCCGTCGTCGGAGTGCATCGCCGCGACGTCCATGCCGAGCTGCTCGCGCAGCCGGCCCACGAGCGCGAGCGCCCACGGGGCGTGCACGCGCGAGCCGTAGGGGGAGTGGATCACCAGGCGCCAGTCGCCGAGCTCGTCCCGGAATCGCTCGACGACGATCGCGGTGTCGGTCGGCAGGTGCCCGACCGCCTCGATCTGCTCGCCGAGGTAGGCCACGAGGTTGTCCCGGGTCCAGTCCGAGACGCCCCAGGTGGCGACCGTCGCCGCGATGTCGCCCGACTCCTGCACGGCGCGGACCATCGCGCCGAGCGCGGCACCGAGCTCGGCCGGCCGCCCGGGCTGGTCGCCCTTCCAGAACGGCAGGCGTCCCGGCACCCCCGGCGCGGGCGTGACGAGCACGCGGTCGGGCGTGATGTCCTCGATGCGCCACGTGCTCGAGCCGAGCGTGAAGGTGTCGCCGACCCGCGACTCGAACACCATCTCCTCGTCGAGCTCGCCCACGCGCCTGCCACCGCGCGCCGCGACGTCGTCGGCACCCGCGGCCAGGTAGACGCCGTAGAGCCCGCGGTCGGGGATCGTGCCCCCCGAGGTGGCCGCGAGCCGGAGCGCACCCGGCCGCGCGGTCAGCGTGTCCTCGATGCGGTCCCACACGATCCGCGGGCGCAGCTGGGCGAAGTCCTCGCTCGGGTAGCGACCGGCGAGCATGTCCAGCACGGCGTGCAGGCTGCCGTCGCCCAGCGTCGCGTAGGGCGCGCTGCGCCGGAGGACGCGGGTGAGGTCCGCGACCGACCAGTCGTCGACGGCGAGCATCGCCACGACCTGCTGCGCCAGCACGTCCAGCGGGTTGGCCAGGCCGCGGACCTCCTCGATCCCGCCCGTGCGCGCCTGGACGGTCGCGGCGACCGACGGCATGAGGTCGCCCCGGTGGACGGGCACGACGACGCCGTGCGAGAGCGCGCCGACCTGGTGCCCGGCGCGTCCGATCCGCTGCAGCGCGCTCGCGACCGAGGGCGGGGAACCGATCTGGACCACGACGTCGATCGACCCCATGTCGATGCCCAGCTCGAGCGAGGACGTGGCCACGACGGCGGGGAGGCGACCGCTCTTCAGGTCGTCCTCGATGCTGGTGCGGGCCTCGCGGCTCATCGAGCCGTGGTGGGCGCGCGCGATGACCGTGCTCGTGGGCAGTGCGGTGCCCGACTGGCCGGGGGCCTGCGCCGCCCACGCGGCGCCGGGGTCGCCCGGGTCGACCTGGTGGACGGCGGGCCGCGGGTCGTCGTCGCGGTCGTCGACGGCGTCCTCGCCGATGTGCTCATCGCCGAGCTCCGGGTCGCCGGGGTCGCCGTCTTCCTCCGCCTCGGCGAGACGCGCCTGCCACTCCTCGTTCAGCCGCGCGGTCAGCCGTTCGGCGCCGCGGCGGGAGTTGGTGAAGACGAGCGTGGTGCGGTGCTCGCCGATGATGTCCACGACGCGGCGGGTGACCGCGGGCCAGACCGACGCCGTCCGTCCGCGTCCCGGCAGGTCGGCCTGGGGGAGCGGTCCCGCCGCGGCGCCGGACAGGTCGGGGCCGGCCGGGGCCGCGCCGGGCTCGACCTCCTCCTCGAGGTCGGTGAGGTCCGGCACGGGTACGTCGACGTCGATGCGCAGCTGCTTGGTGGCGGGCGGCTGGACGAGCCGCACCGGGCGACCGCCGTCCTCCGGGGTCCGCATGCCCGCGAGGAAGGTGGCGACCCCCTCGACGGGCCGCACCGTGGCGGACAGGCCGATGCGCTGCGCGGGGGCGGGCAGCATCTCGTCGAGCCGCTCGAGGCTGACGGCCAGGTGGGCGCCGCGCTTGCTCCCGGCGAGCACGTGCACCTCGTCGAGGATCACCGTGGTGACGCCCGCGAGACCCGCGCGCGCCGCGGAGGTGAGGACGAGGAACAGCGACTCCGGCGTGGTGATGAGGATGTCGGGCGGGCGCGTGGCCAGGCGGCGCCGCTCGGCGGCGGGGGTGTCGCCCGTGCGCGTACCGACGCGGACGTCGACCGGCTCGTCCCCCAGCGCGCGCGTGGTGCGCGCGATACCGACCAGCGGCGAGCGGAGGTTGCGCTCGACGTCGGCCGCCAGTGCCTTCAGGGGCGAGACGTAGAGGATGCGGCAGCGCGCCTCGGGCTCGGGCACGGGTGAGGTCAGGAGGCGGTCGACGGCCCACAGGAAGGCCGCGAGCGTCTTGCCCGATCCGGTGGGCGCGACGACGAGGGCGTGCGCGTCGTCCGCCACGGCGTCCCAGGCGCCGACCTGGGCCGCCGTCGGCGCCTCGAAGGACTCGGTGAACCACTGCCGGGTGGCGGTGCTGAACCGCTCGAGGCCGCTGGCTGTGGTGGTCATCCCCTCATTCTGCTGGCAGCCACCGACATCGCGGTCCGTGGGTCCGGGGTTACGGTGGGGACGTGCGGCACTCGGAGTTCTGGACGGTCATGGACCAGGCGTTCGGGCCGACGTACGCCCGCAGCCTGGCGGGCGACCTGGTGATCTCGGCGCTGGACGGTCGCACCCCCGAGCAGGCGCTCGCCGGCGGGGTGGCGCCGCGCGAGGTGTGGGAGGCGGTGTGCGAGGCCACCGGCCAGCCCGACGCCGTGCGCTGGCTGCACCGCGCCGAGCCCGGACGCCCGCGCCGGCGCTGACGCCACCGACGTCGAGGGCGTGCAGGACACGCCGGGCGTGTCGCTGGCGATCGAACACGCGTACGACATAGAGTTGTCCCCAGGTGACCGCAGCGCGGCCGTCGTCCCCACCGGGACGGGGTCGCGACCGCGATGTCAGTGGCCAGGCATACCGTCACCGCAGAGCCTCCCGGCGAGGGTGGCGCTGAACGGCCAGACCTGTCCGTACCGATCCCGCAGGGCCGGGAGAACTCGAGGAACCACCATGGCGACCCAGTCAGGCAAGCAGGGCAAGCAGCAGGCGGGCAAGCAGCCCGACAAGCTGAAGGCGCTCGAGGCGGCCCTCGGCCAGCTCGACCGTCAGTACGGCACCGGATCGGTCATGCGCCTGGGCGACAACGTCCGGCCGCCGATCGAGGTCATCCCGACCGGGTCGGTCGCGCTCGACATCGCGCTCGGCATCGGAGGCCTCCCGCGCGGCCGCATCATCGAGGTCTACGGCCCCGAGAGCTCGGGAAAGACGACGGTGGCGCTGCACGCCGTCGCGAGCGCGCAGCGGGCCGGCGGCATCGCCGCGTTCATCGACGCCGAGCACGCGCTCGACCCCGAGTACGCCAAGAAGCTCGGCGTCGACACCGACGTGCTCTACGTCTCCCAGCCCGACACGGGGGAGCAGGCGCTCGAGATCGCGGACTCCCTGATCCGCTCGGGCGCGCTCGACATCATCGTGATCGACTCCGTCGCTGCGCTCGTGCCGAAGGCGGAGATCGAGGGTGAGATGGGTGACAGCCACGTCGGCCTCCAGGCCCGTCTCATGTCGCAGGCGCTGCGCAAGCTCACGGGCGCCCTCTCCGCCTCCGGCACCACCGCGATCTTCATCAACCAGCTGCGCGAGAAGATCGGCGTGTTCTTCGGCTCGCCCGAGACCACCACGGGTGGCAAGGCGCTGAAGTTCTACGCCTCGGTGCGCCTGGACGTGCGCCGGATCGAGACCCTCAAGGAGGGCACCGACGCGGTGGGCAACCGCACGCGCGTGAAGATCGTCAAGAACAAGATGGCCCCGCCCTTCAAGCAGGCTGAGTTCGACATCCTGTACGGCCGCGGCATCTCCCGCGAGGGCGGCCTGATCGACATGGGTGTGGACGAGGGCTTCGTGCGCAAGTCGGGCGCCTGGTACACCTACGAGGGCGACCAGCTGGGCCAGGGCAAGGAGAACGCCCGCAAGTTCCTCATCGACAACCCGGACCTGGCCGACGAGATCGAGCAGAAGATCAAGGCCAAGCTCGGCATCGGTGTCCAGGTTCCGGAGGACGCCTCGGCGCTCGACGCGCTCGACGAGGAGCCGGTGGACTTCTGATCGTGCTGCGGATCGCACCGGTGACGGACGCGCGACGGAGCTCGGTGTGAGCCGCACCGGAGCCGGCGCGTCGCCACCGACACGCCCCCGGCGGCGGGGCGGGCCCTCGGCCCGCTCCACCGCCGGGGGCGCGGTCGTCCCGGCGGGCGGCGCGGGGGCGATCAGCGCCGGTGCCTCGGACGCGTCCACGTCCGACGTGTCCGGCCCGTCCGCGTCCGACCTGTCCGTGCCTGACGCAGCCGCGATCGAGGCGGACCACGAGAAGGTCGCCCGGTCGGTCGCACTGCGGCTGCTCACCTCCGCCCCGCGGTCCCGGGCGCAGCTCGCCGAGGCGATGGCGAGGAAGGACGTTCCCGACGACGTCGCCCACCGCGTGCTCGACCGCCTCACCGACGTGGGTCTGGTCGACGACGCGGAGTACGCCGCGATCCTCGTGCGCACGCGTCACGCGGAACGCGGTCAGGCCCGCCGGGCCATCGCCCAGGAGCTCACCCGCAGGGGGATCGACGCCGCGACGGCGCAGGAGGCGCTCACGGCCATCGATCGCGAGGACGAGGACGCCGTCGCCCTGGACCTGGTGCGCCGCCGGGCGGGCGCCAGCGCCGGACTCCCGCGCGCGACCCGCGAGCGGCGGCTCGTCTCGATGCTCGCCCGGAAGGGCCACCACCCCGGTTCCGCGTTCCGTATTGTCCGCGAGGTGCTCGACGAGGAGGACGCGCAGCAGGACCGTGACGACGACGGGGACGCCTCTCACGACGACGCGTGGCTCGACAGCCCCTGATTTGCCCCGGACTCGCGCCGGAGCGCCGTCCGCCCCTGCGGCGCGAAAGTCACCCGTGCACCCGTGCACCCGTGCACCCGTGCACCCGTGCACCCGTGCACCCGTGCACCTGTGACGACGACGGGGCCGGACCCACAGGGTCCGGCCCCGTCGTCGCCCGGTGTCCCGGGCGGTGGAGGCTCCGCCGGCGAACGCCCGAGCCCCCGCCTCAGGTCGCCGGTGTTCCGGCGGCGCCGGCCGCCCCGGCGTTCACCAGGCGCGGCTGCGTGCGCCCGGAGGTCCGGCGGGAGAGCCTACGAGCCACCAGGGCAGCGGCCCGCGTCAGGAGCCAGTTGATGAGGATGAACACGACCGCGCAGACGATCAGCGCCTGCAGCATGTTCCCGTTCCCCCCGCCGAACTGGCGCGAGAGCTGGAGGAACTCGTTGAACGTGATGATGTACCCGAGCGCCGAGTCCTTCAGGATGACCACGAACTGCGAGACCAGGGACGGCAGCATCGCGATCAGTGCCTGGGGGAGCTCCACCAGGCGCAGCGACTTCCCGTGCGTCATACCGATGGCGGCGGCCGCCTCGCGCTGGCCCTTGGGAAGACCGAACACGCCCGAGCGGACGAGCTCGGCGATGATCGAGCCGTTGTACAGCGTGAGCGCGACGACCACCGAGACGAGGGGGACGTCGCGCGGGCTGACGACGCCGAAGGCGCCCAGCCCGATGTAGAGGGCGACCATCATGATGAGCACCGGCACGGCCCGGAAGAACTCCACCACCATGCCCGCGAGCCACCGGACCGGGGCCAGCGGCGCGAGGCGACCGAGACCGAACACGAGCCCGAAGACCACGGCGAGGACGACGGAGTAGAGCGCCGCGACGATCGTGTTCTGGAGCCCGGGCAGGAAGAAGTTCATCCAGGCGCTGCCGGTGAACAGCGAGGTCCACCGGCCGGCGGCGAGCTGACCCTCCTGGCCCAGCTTCCACAGCACGAGGCCGACGATGCCCGCCGCGACGACGCCGCCGATCACGTTGGCCACGAGGATGTTGCGCCGGGCGCGGGGGCCCGGGGTGTCGAACAGCACGGCCTGGCTCATCGGGTCACCGCCAGCTTCCGGGACAGCGACGTCGTCACGACGCCGACGGGGACGACGAGGATCACGTAGCCCAGGGCGAAGATCATGAAGATGAGGATCACCATGTTCGAGTTGGCCTCGATCATGCCGCGCATGACCGAGGAGGTCTCGACGGCGACACTCGCGGCAGCGGCGACGGTCGTGTTCTTGATGAGCGCGATCAGTACGTTGCCCAGGGGCGCGATGGCACCCCGGAACGCCTGCGGCAGCAGGACGAGCCGTGCGGCGGGCAGGAACGGGAGCCCAATGGCTCGCGCCGCCTCCGCCTGGCCGAGCGGCACCGTGTTGATGCCGGACCGCACGGCCTCGCAGACGAACGCCGCGTGGTAGATGGCGAGCACGACGCAGGCGTAGATGAAGAAGTTGGTCGCGAAGTCCTGCGCGAAGGTGATCTTCAGCTGGCTCCACACGCCGAGGACCGCCAGCAGCATGAGCACCGTCAACGGCGTGTTGCGGAACACGGTCACGTAGGCCGTGCCGAGCCACTGCAGCGACGGCACGGGCGAGACCCGCATCAGGCCGAGGACCGTCCCGACGAGGAGGGCACCGATCGCGGCCCAGAAGGTGAGCTGGATGTTGACCCAGAACGCGGCGGGGATGTTGTAGCTGGAGAACAGGAAGCTGACCTGCTCGAACAGATTCATGGGCCTTGCCTCCGAGGGGACCGGCAGGAGCGGAACGGCCGTGGAGGGCCGGCCCGGCGTCGGGCGCCGGGCCGGCCCTCCACGATCAGTGGTCGATCAGCGCGCGATCAGGCGCACGCGGCCGGCGTCGGCGGGTTGAGGTCGGCGTTGGGGGTGTAGCCGGTGCCCTCGGTGTTCGAGGTCACGGCCTCCTCCCACGAACCGTCGTCGATCATCGCGGTGATCGCGGTGTTGATGTCCTCGCACATGTCCGAGCCCTTGGGCAGACCGACGCCGTAGTTCTCCTCCGAGAACGGCGCGCCGACGACCTTGAACTTGCCCGAGTTGGCGGGGGTGGCCGCCAGGCCGGCGAGGATGATGTCGTCGGTGGTCACGGCGTCGACCTGACCGGCCTCGAGCACCGTGACGCAGTCGGCGTAGCCGGGCTGCTCGAGCAGCTGGACCTCGGAGGCCAGCGTGTCCTTGACCTTCTGGGCCGAGGTCGAACCGGTGACCGAGCAGAGGTTCTTGCCGTTCAGCGACTCGGGGCCGTCGATCGAGTCGTCGTCCTCGCGCACCAGCAGGTCCTGACCGGCGACGAAGTACGGTCCGGCGAAGTCGACGACCTCCTTGCGGGCGTCGGTGATCGAGTAGGTCGCGAAGATCATGTCGACCTGGCCGTTCTCGAGCATGGTCTCCCGGTTGGCCGAGGGCGCCGAGACCCACTCGATCGCGTCAGCCCCGTAGCCGAGCTCGCAGGCCACGTAGGTCGCGACGTCGACGTCGAACCCGGTGTAGGTCGAGCCGTCCTGGAAACCGAGGCCGGGCTGGTCGAACTTGATGCCGATGCGGAGGGTGCCGTCGCCGCCCGAGCAGTCGGCGCCGTCGGCGGTCGCGGTGGAGGTCGACGTTCCGGTGCCCTCGTCCTCGGTGGCAGCGTCGTTGCCGGCGTCGGTCGTGCAGGCGCTCAGGCCGAGCGCGGCGACCGCCGCGACGGCGAAGATGGATCGGACGTTGCGCATCTAATGCTCCTTCGTGTGCGGATGGGGCCGGGGCCCGCATCCGGTCTTCCCCGGGTCGATCAGGAACCGGGTCGGGTGGGTGTGTGGTGCGGCGACGATGACGGTGACGATGCCGTGGGGCTCGTCAGTGCGTGAGGATCTTGCCGAGGAAGTCGCGGGCGCGCTCGGACTGCGGGTTGGTGAAGAACGACTCGGGGTCGGACTGCTCGACGATCTGCCCGTCGGCCATGAACACGACGCGGTCGGCCGCCTTGCGGGCGAAGCCCATCTCGTGGGTCACGACGATCATCGTCATGCCCTCCTTGGCGAGGGAGACCATCACGTCGAGGACCTCGTTGACCATCTCGGGGTCGAGCGCGGAGGTCGGCTCGTCGAACAGCATGACCTTCGGCTTCATCGCGAGGGCACGGGCGATCGCGACGCGCTGCTGCTGACCGCCGGAGAGCTGGGCGGGCATCTTGCTCGCCTGGGTGGCGACGCCGACGCGCTCGAGCAGGGCCATCGCCTCGGTCTCGGCCTGCTTCTTCTTCAGACCGCGCACCTTGATCGGTCCGAGCGTGACGTTCTCGAGGATCGACTTGTGGGCGAACAGGTTGAAGGACTGGAACACCATCCCGACGTCGGAGCGCAGCTTGGCCAGCGCCTTGCCCTCCGCGGGGAGCGGCTTGCCGTCGAGCTCGATCACGCCGTCGTCGATCGTCTCGAGCCGGTTGATCGCGCGGCAGAGCGTCGACTTCCCGGAGCCCGAGGGGCCGATCACGACGACGACCTCGCCCCGCGCGACGTCCAGATCGATGTTCTGCAGCACGTGCAGCGGGCCGAAGTGCTTGTTCACCGCGGCGAGGTGGACGAGGGGCGTCGCATGCTCGATGACGGGCTCGGGCGTGGAAGTCATGGGGGCAACGTAGCCCGCCGGTGTTACACGGAGCATCATCGGCGTGTCACATCTTGGCAACGTTTCGCCACCTCAAGCGGCGGTGGGGGCGGCTCTGGTATAAGCACCGGCGCGAGTGCTGGTCGGGCGGTCCGTAGACTGCCCCGGTGACGATCACCGCCCCGCCCGCGCCCATCGACGCCGAGGCTGCCACGCCCGCCGACCAGCGCAGCTACGTCATCCGCACCCTGGGCTGCCAGATGAACGTGCACGACTCCGAGCGCATGGCCGGGCTCCTGGAGTCCGCGGGCCTCGTGGCCGCCCACCCGGGCGGCGCGGGCACGGACGTCGCGGCCGACGCCGCGCACGCCGACGTCGTCGTCATCAACACGTGCGCGGTGCGCGAGAACGCCGCGACCAAGCTGTACGGGAACCTCGGCCGCCTGGCGCAGGTCAAGCGCGAGCGGCCGGGACTGCAGATCGCCGTCGGCGGCTGCCTCGCCCAGCAGGACCGCGAGAGCATCGTGGAGAAGGCGCCCTGGGTCGACGTCGTCTTCGGCACCCACAACATCGACGCGCTGCCCGTCCTGCTGGAGCGGGCCCGCCACAACGAGCAGGCGCAGGTCGAGATCCACGAGTCCCTGCAGGTCTTCCTCCACCCTCCCGACGAAGCGCGAGAGCGTCTACGCGGGGTGGGTCTCGATCTCGGTGGGCTGCAACAACACCTGCACGTTCTGCATCGTCCCGCACCTGCGCGGCAAGGAGCGCGACCGCCGCCCCGGTGACGTGCTCGCGGAGGTGAAGGCCGTCGTCGACGCCGGCGCGATCGAGGTGACCCTCCTGGGTCAGAACGTCAACTCCTACGGGGTCTCGTTCGGGCAGCGCGACGCGTTCGCCCGCCTCCTGCGCGCGTGCGGCGAGATCGAGGGCCTCGAGCGGGTGCGGTTCACGAGTCCCCACCCGGCCGCGTTCACCGACGACGTCATCGAGGCCATGGCCCAGACGCCGAACGTCATGCCGAGCCTGCACATGCCGCTCCAGTCCGGGTCCGACCGGGTCCTGCGCGCGATGCGCCGCTCCTACCGCAGCGCGCGGTTCCTCGGCATCATCGACCGCGTCCGCGACGCGATCCCCGAGGCGGCCATCACGACCGACATCATCGTCGGCTTCCCGGGCGAGACGGAGGAGGACTTCGCGGAGACCCTCCGCGTGGTCGAGACCTCGCGGTTCTCCTCGGCGTTCACGTTCCAGTACTCGAAGCGTCCGGGGACGCCGGCCGCCGACCTGCCCGACCAGGTGCCGGCCGAGGTCGTCGCCGAGCGCTACGGGCGCCTGGTGGAGCTGCAGGAGCGGATCGGGACGGCGGAGAACGCCGCGCTCGTGGGCACCGCCGTCGAGGTCCTCGTCTCCGATCAGGACGGGCGCAAGGACGCCGCCTCGGGCCGCACCACCGGTCGCGCGCGCGACAACCGGCTGGTGCACGTCGGGCTGCCGCCCGAGATGTCCGACGGCGATCGGCCCCGCCCGGGCGACGTCGTCGAGACGACCATCACCAAGGCAGCGCCGCACCACCTCGTCTCCGACGGTGCCGGCGTGCGCGTGCGCCGGACCCGGTCGGGTGACGCGTGGCAGGCGCGGCGCGACGGCGGCGACGCGTGCGGCGTGCCGACCGGCGGCGCCGGTGGTGACGCGGGGGAGCGGCGGCCCGTCTCGCTCGGCCTGCCGACCCTGCGGGTGCGCTGACCGTCGTCGCAGGGCCCGGTGCGGGCCTCAGCCGGCCGGGACCGAGGCCGCCAGGGACCGCAGCGCGTGCCCCGTGACGGTGAGCGCGACGTCGACCACCTCGGCCACCTGGTGCGCGCTCAGCCCGGCGACGACCGGGGTCGCGCTCGAGGCCACGATCGTCAGGTTCTCGCCCTCGACCTCGGTGTACAGCGTCGGCAGCAGCCGGTCGCGGTTCCAGTCGTTGACGAGCTGCGCGGCACCACGGCCGGCGCGCGCCGGCAGCACCCGCGCCCACCGGGTGCGCACGACGAGCTCGGTGCCCTCGATGAGCACCTGGTACGCGTGACCCTCCCACCGTCCCGCGACGCCGGTCGGCAGGTCCCGGACGAACTCGCCGCGGCCGCTGACCAGCGCGCGCAGCATCTCCGGCGTCACGACCGCGACGACGTCGCCGCGCGCGTGGTCGGCAGCCCGGTCGTCGCGTCCGTCGGGGGAGCTCACGACGGCTCCCGGTTGAGCGCGGGGTCGGGGTAGAGCTCGTCGAGCGCGTCGAAGACCATGCCGCCGCTCGCGAGCCCGACCGCGAGCAGGTGGTCGATCTGCGCGTCGCTCAGCCCGGACCGCACCGGGACGGTGACCTCGGTGAGCACGTGGACGCGGCCGTCGTCGTGCACCCGGACGTAGCACTTGGGGTGGTGGCGCTCGCGGTTCCAGGAGTCGGTGAAGGCCAGTACCTCCCACAGCCGCTCGATCGACGCCTGCCGCGACCAGCGGCCGCGCACCTGGAGGACCTGGTCGGGGACCACGCCGAAGGAGAAGAACCGGTAGGCCCACAGCCCGCACAGGTCCCCGCGCTCGTCGACGAGGTAGCGGTAGTCGCGGCGTCGCAGCGACGCCGCGACGCGGTCGCGCGTCACGGTGGCCACCACGTTGCTCGCTCCGGGACCGTCCACGGACCCGGGCGCACGCGGGTGGTCGGCGGTGGGATCGGTGGCGGCCGCCTCCGCGGCCCCGCCCGCGCCGTCGGGCGCAGCGGCCGACCCCGTCCCGGGGCCCGGCGTCGTGCGCCGGGCACCCCGCGCCGCGTCGCCCGTCGGGCGACGCCACCACTTCCAGCGCCGTACCACCCCGCAAGCATAGGCACGAGGTGCGCCATGATCGGGGGTGCCGACGACCATCCGCGTCCTGAGCTGGAACGTCCTGGGCCTGCGCGAGCCCGCGCGGGCGGCCGGTGTCGTGCGCCGCTCGCGCGCCGACGTCGTGTGCCTCCAGGAGTGTCCGAGGTGGCCGGGATCGGGCGCCGTGCTGGCGGCGTTCGCCCGCGCCGTCGGGATGCGGGTGGCGGCGGGCGGCGGCGCGTGCGGCGTCGCGGTCCTGGTCGGTCCGGCCCTCTCGGTCGACGCGGGCGAGGTCGAGCGGATGCCGCGCGGGTTCTCCGGCGCGTGGTGGACCTACCCGCGCGCGACGGCGACCGCGCACCTGCGCGTCGCCGGCTCCGAGGGGTCGACTCTGCGCGTGTCGAGCCTCCACCTCGACGTCGACGAGCAGGCCCGGCTGGCGCACGTGGACCGCGTGCTCGCGGGTCTGGACGCCGCCGGTGCGCCACCGGTCCACGTCGTCGCGGGGGACCTGAACGCCCGCCCCGGCGACGCGACGTGGGACCGCCTCGGCACCCGCCTGCGCGACGCCGTCGCCACGGTGCCCGGTGCGGACGCCCCTACCTACCCCTCCACGGCCGACCGGCGACCGCGCACTCGGCTGGACGCCGTCCTGGTGGCCGGGGCCGTGCGCGTGCTCGCGGCACGCACCGGGAGCGACCGCCCGGGGCTCCCGTCGGACCACCTGCCCGTGCTCGTCGACCTCGAGATCGGCGGGGGCTCCCGCGTCGCCACGACGTGGGAGCGGCGCTGGGGCGCACCCGGCGGCACCTCCGACGCCGCAGCCGGGCCCACCGGGTAGCGTCGGGGGTGCCGCACCCGACCGCCCCGAGGATCCTCGCCGTCGTCGGCCCCACGGCCTCCGGCAAGAGCGCGCTCGCGATCGATCTCGCGCAGCGCACCGGCGGCGAGATCCTCAACGCCGACGCGATGCAGCTCTACCGCGGGATGGACATCGGGACGGCGAAGACGCCCGTGGCCGAGCGCGCCGGGGTGCCCCACCACCTGCTGGACGTGCTGGACCCGGTCCAGGACGCCTCGGTCGCCGCGTTCCAGGAGCAGGCGCACGCCACGATCGACGACGTGCTCGCGCGCGGTCGGCTGCCGATCCTCGTGGGCGGCTCCGGCCTCTACCTGCGCGCGACGCTGGACGCGCTCGACTTCCCCGACACCGATCCCGCGGTGCGCGCAGCGCTCGAGGCGCGCGGCGAGCACGAAGGACCCGGCGTCCTGCACGCCGAGCTGACGCGGCTCGACCCCGAGGCCGCCGAGCGGATCGGGAGCAGGAACACGCGGCGACTCGTGCGCGCGCTCGAGGTGATCGCCCTGACCGGGCAGCCCTACACGGCCCACCTCCCGCAGCACGTCTACGCCCGGCCCGCGCTCCAGCTCGCGCTCGAGGTGCCGCGTCCCGCGCTCGTGGACCGGATCACGGTGCGCGCGGAGCGGATGTTCGCCGACGGGCTCGTCGCGGAGACCGAGGCGGTCGCGCGCGGCGGCCTCGGGGTGACCGCGTCCCGCGCGGTCGGCTACGCCCAGGCCCGCGCCGTTCTCGCGGGGGAGATGACGACGGCGCAGGCGGCCGAGGCGACCGCCGTCGCCACCCGGCAGGTCGCGCGCCGCCAGGTGAGCTGGTTCCGCCGCGACCCGCGCATCACCTGGCTCGACGGCGAGGCGAGCGCCGACGCCCAGCTGGCGGCGGCCACGGCGGTGCTGCGGGAGGCGGGCCTTAGCCTGGAGGGGTGAGCACCCCACCTGCCGGCAATGCCCCCGACTCGACCTCCACGGCGGCGCCGACCTGGCCCCGGCTCGTCAAGGGGCACGGCACCGGTAACGACTTCCTCCTGCTGGTGGACTCGGGCGGCGACCTCGCCGTCGCACCCGCCGACGTCGCGCGACTCACCGACCGCCACCACGGCGTCGGCGCCGACGGGCTGATCCGCGCGGTGCGCACGACCGTCGCGGCGCGCGACGAGGCCCTGCCGCACGGCTCGGACGCGGCGGAGTGGTTCATGGACTACCGCAACGCCGACGGTTCGGTGGCCGAGATGTGCGGCAACGGCATCCGGGTGTTCGTGGCGTTCCTCGCCGACGAGGGGCTAGTGGACCTGCCCGACGGCGGCCACGTCGACGTCGCCACGCGGGCCGGTGTGCTGCGCGTGCACCGCGTCGGTGCGGAGCTCGAGGCCGACATGGGCCGGTGGACCGTGCCCGGTGGCGAGGCGGCGCTCGCGGCGGGGAGCGACGTGCTCGTGACCGTGGCGGGCGTCGACGGGCAGCGCCCGGGGTTGAGCGTGGCGATGCCGAACCCTCACGTCGTGATCGCCGTGTCCGACGCCGCCGAGCTGGCGGCCGCCGACCTGACGCGGGCGCCGCTCGTGGACCCGGTGCCCGGCGCTGGCACCAACGTCGAGATCGTGTGGGCGCAGGGGGAGATCGAGCGCGACGGGACGCGCTGGGGCGTGATCAGCATGCGCGTGCACGAGCGCGGTGTCGGCGAGACCCTCTCGTGCGGCACCGGGGCCTGCGCCGCGGCGCTCGCGGCCAGCGTCTGGGCCGGTGCCGGTGCGCCGGCGGACTGGGTCGTGCACGTGCCGGGCGGCACGCTCGCGGTGCACCTCGACCCCGACGGCGGTGTGGCCCTGCGCGGCCCGGCGCAGCTCGTCGCGGACGTCACCCCCGCTGACCGCGAGAGTTCTTCCGACGCACCCCGAGAACTTTCCCGACCCTCCCCGAGAACTTTCCCGACCCTCCCCGAGAGCTTTTCTGACGTACCCCGAGAGCCTTCCCGACCCTCTGCGAGAGCATTTCTGACGCTCCGCGAGAGGATTTCTGGCGCACCCCGAGAGGATTCGCGTCGCCCCGGCTCAGCCGGCGTGCGCGACGCGAAGGACGCGGAAACCGCCCGCGCTGGTCACGCGGGAGGTCGGCAGCCCGAGGTCCTGCTCGATCCAGCGCGCGAGCGAGTCCGCGCCGAGGTTCTTGCCCACCACGAGGTGCGCCTCGCCGTCGGGCGTCAGGCGCGGCAGCCACCGGCTCAGCATCGCGTGCACCGCAGGCTTGCCGATGCGGATGGGCGGGTTCGACCAGATCGCCGCGAAGCGCACGTCGCCCGGCACCTCGTCCGGCAGGACGGCGCGCACGCCCGTCGCGCCGTCGGCCTCCGCGTTGCGGCGGGTGAGGTCCAGCGCGCGCTCGTTGACGTCGACCGCCCACACCCGTGCGTCGGGCGAGGCGTGCGCGAGCGTGAGCGTGACCGGCCCCCAGCCGCACCCCAGGTCGAGCAGGTCACCGGCGCTCGGGGGTGGCGGCACCTCCTCCAGCAGCAGGCGGGTGGCGTGGTCGAGGTGGTCGGCGGAGAAGACGCCCGGCGCCGTCGTCACCCTCACCTCGCGCCCTGCGAGGCGGACGTCGATCGTGCGCAGCAGCGCGGGGGTGGCGGGGGAGGCGGTGAAGTAGTGCTCGCCGTGACTCACGGGTCCAGCCTATCCAGGGCCGCCCGACTGTCCCCGGCCCGACCCGGTGCGACGGCGCCCACCACCGGTGCGCCCACAGCGCAAAAGCCTTCGCCGCTGCGCGCCCGCGTGGGACGATGACTCACCTATGACGACGCACGAGAACCCCACCCCGACTGACCGCACGGACCGGGCGGCGCGCGACGAGGCGAGCCGCATCGTGGAGCGCATCCTGGCCCGCGCCGGCACCGCCGTGATGTCCGGCGGCGACGGTCACACGGAGCACGACGGCGACCAGCTCGACCTCGTCGAGCGCTCGGCGCTGCGCCGCGTCGCCGGCCTGTCCACCGAGCTCCAGGACGTCACCGAGGTCGAGTACCGCCAGCTCCGCCTCGAGCGCGTCGTGCTGGTCGGACTCTTCGCGGGGGACGCCGAGCAGGCCGAGATCTCGCTGCGCGAGCTCGCCGCCCTCGCCGAGACCGCCGGCTCGCAGGTGCTGGACGGGCTGCTGCAGAAGCGGCGCACGCCCGACCCCGGTACCTACCTCGGATCGGGCAAGGCGGCCGAGCTCGCCGACATCGTCGCCGCGAGCGGCGCCGACACGGTCGTGGTCGACGGCGACCTCGCCCCCTCGCAGCGCCGTGCGCTCGAGGACGTCATCAAGGTCAAGGTGGTCGACCGGACCGCGTTGATCCTCGACATCTTCGCGCAGCACGCCAAGTCGCGGGAGGGCAAGGCGCAGGTCGAGCTCGCCCAGCTCGAGTACCTCCTCCCGCGCCTGCGCGGCTGGGGCGAGTCGATGTCCCGCCAGGCCGGCGGCCAGGTGGGCGGCGCGGGCGCCGGGATGGGGTCGCGCGGACCCGGTGAGACGAAGATCGAGCTGGACCGGCGTCGCATCCGGAACCGGATGGCCAAGCTGCGCCGCGAGATCGCCGCGATGGCGCCGTCGCGCGCCACGAAGCGGGCCGTGCGGAACGCCTCGAGCGTGCCCGCCGTCGCGATCGCGGGCTACACCAACGCCGGCAAGTCCTCGCTGCTCAACCGCCTCACCGGCGCCGGGGTGCTGGTGGAGAACGCGCTGTTCGCGACGCTCGACCCCACCGTGCGCCGCGCCGAGACCCCGGACGGCCGCGCCTACACGCTCGCCGACACGGTCGGGTTCGTCCGCGCGCTGCCGCACCAGCTGGTGGAGGCCTTCCGCTCCACGCTCGAGGAGGTGGGCGACGCCGACCTGCTCCTGCACGTCGTCGACGCCTCCCACCCGGACCCGGAGAGCCAGATCGCCGCGGTGCGCGAGGTCCTGGCGGACATCGACGGCGTGGACGAGCTGACCGAGGTCCTCGTCCTGAACAAGGCCGACATCGCCGAACCCGAGACGCTCGCGCGGCTGCGCGTGTCCGCCGAGCACACCGCGGCCGTCTCGGCGCGGACGGGTGCGGGGGTGGAGGAGCTGCGCGAGCTGATCGCGACGCTGCTGCCGCGCCCGGCGGAGGCGATCGACGTCGTCGTCCCCTACACGCGGGGCGACCTCGTCCACCAGGCCCACACGACGGGCGAGGTCCTGGACGAGGAGCACCTGGAAGACGGCACGCGCCTGCGTGCCCGGGTGGACTCGGCGCTCGCCGCCGCGCTGCGCGCCAGCGCGTCCGACTGACCCGTGGCGGACTCGGGGGTCGCGCTGGATCTCGACGACGCGCTCGACCTGGTCGTCGCCGCGCGCGGCGGTCAGCGGCGCAAGGGGCAGCACGCGATGGCGAACGCCGTCGAGGAGGCGCTGGCCGGGCGGACGCCGCTCCTGGTCGAGGCCGGAACTGGTACGGGCAAGTCCTACGCCTACCTCGTCCCGGCGGTGCTGCGGGCCGTGACGCACGGCGAGCGCGTCATCGTCTCGACGGCGACGCTCGCCCTCCAGCGGCAGATCCTCAGCACCGACCTGCCGGCCGTGGCCGACGCGCTCGCTCCGCGTCTGCCGCGCGAGCCCGACGTCGCGCTCCTCAAGGGGTGGCACAACTACGCCTGCCGCCACAAGGTCTCCGGCGGCTACCCCGAGGAGGCGGGGGCGCTCTTCGACCTGGAGCCGCCGGCGGAGCACCCCGCGACCGACGCCGACGAGGGTCTGGGGGCCCAGGTCCTGCGCGTGCGGGAGTGGGTGGCGGACACGGAGTCCGGTGACCGCGACGAGCTCGTCCCCGGCGTGAGCGACCGCGCGTGGCGCCAGGTCTCGGTCACGAAGATGGACTGCCTGGGCACGCGGTGCCCACTGCTGTCGGAGTGCTTCCCCGAACGGGCCCGGACGGCGGCGAAGGAGGCCGACGTCGTCGTCACCAACCACGCGATGCTGGGCATCGCCGCGACGGGCTCGCCCGGCGTCCTGCCGGAGCACCACGCGCTGGTCGTGGACGAGGCGCACGAGCTGACGTCGCGCTCGCGCTCGGCGGCGACGGCGGAGCTGTCCGGTCCGAGCATCGACCGGATCGCGCGGATGGTGCGGCGCAACGCCGGGGTGGTCGTCGAATCGCTCGAGCAGTGCGCCTCGCAGCTCGCCGCCGCGATCATCGCCGTCCCGCCCGGTCGGCTCCCGCACGGCCCGACCGAGCAGCTCACCCAGGTCGTCACGATGCTCGCGGCGGCCTGCCGGGAGGCGCTGACGGCCACCAAGCCGTCGGGTGGCAGCGGCGGGCCGGCGAGCTCCCGGGCGACGGCGGTGTCCAGATGGTGCGCTCGGCGCTGACGGTCGCGCTCGAGATCGCGGACCGGCTGCTGTCGGACAACGTGGCCCAGCGGCGCGACGTGCTCTGGTGCGAGGAGCGCGGCGACGGTTCCAAGCGGCTGCTCGTAGCGCCTCTCGAGGTGGCGAACCTCGTCGCGGACCACCTCCTGGCCGACCACGCCGCCGTGCTGACCTCGGCGACGCTCCGCATCGGCGGCGAGTTCGCCCCGGCCGCGCACGAGGTGGGGCTGCACGACGCGAAGGACTACCGCGCGCTCGAGGTCCCCGCGCCCTTCGACTACGGCCGGCAGGCCATCCGCTACGTCGCCCGCGCGCTCCCGCCGCCCGCGGCTGGGGGAGGGGGACCGGAGGCGCTCGCCGAGATCACCGGACTCCTCCAGGCGTCCGACGGCGGCGCCCTGGGGCTGTTCTCGTCCCGCCGAGCCGCGGAGCGCGCGGCCGAGCACGTGCGCGGCGCGACCGACCTGCCGGTGCTGTGCCAGGGCGAGGACACCCTGCCCGAGCTCGTGCGGCAGTTCCGGGCCGATCCGCGTACCAGCCTGTTCGGCACGCTCTCGCTCTGGCAGGGCGTCGACGTCGCCGGCCTCACCAACCGCCTGGTGATCATCGACCGCATCCCGTTCCCGCGCCCGGACGACCCGGTCGTGCAGGCCCGGTCGGAGGTGGCCGCGAGCCGGGGCGCGAACGCGTTCCTGTCCGTCTCGGCCGCGCACGCCGCGCTGCTGCTGGCCCAGGGGGCCGGCCGGCTGATCCGCTCGACGACGGACCGCGGCGTCGTCGCCGTCCTGGACTCCCGCATCGCGACCGCACGGTACGGCGGCTTCCTGCTGCGCTCGCTGCCGCCGATGTGGCCCACGACCGACCCCGAGGTCGCGCGCGCGGCGCTGCGGCGGCTCGCGCAGGAGGCGCTCGCAACGGGGGCGGGTGATCGCGACGGCGGCGGCGCGGTGGGGAGAAGGTCCCGGGCGGACGCGACGGCCCCCGCCTAGAGTTGACGGCATGAGCGCCGCCCCCGCCACCCAGCCCAGCAGCCCGTCCGCCGGCCAGCCCGTGAGCCTGCCCCGCCCGGTCTCGACCGTCGCGATCGTCGGCGCGGGATCGGTCGGTGCCACGCTCGCCTACGCGACCCTCGTGCGCGGCGCCGCCCGCCGCGTGGTGCTGTACGACATCAACCGGGCGAAGGTCACCGCGGAGGCCGCCGACATCGGCCACGGGATCGAGTTCATCTCGCAGGCCACGATCGAGGGCAGCGACGACATCGAGATCTGCCGCGACGCCGACCTCGTGGTCTTCACGGCAGGCGCCAAGCAGCACCCGGGCCAGAGCCGGATGGACCTGGCCGCCACGACGGTCGGTCTCGTGAAGAAGGTGCTCCCCACCCTGGTGGACATCGCGCCGCACGCGATCCACATGATGGTGACCAACCCGGTCGACGTCGTGACCTACGCGGCCCAGAAGATCACCGGGCTGCCCCCGAACCAGGTGTTCGGCTCGGGCACCGTCCTGGACTCCTCACGCCTGCGCTTCCTCATCTCGCGCGAGTGCGGCGTGGCCGTGCAGAACGTCCACGCCTACGTGCTGGGCGAGCACGGCGACTCCGAGGTGCCGATGTGGAGCTCGGCCAGCATCGGCGGCGTACCGCTGCTGGAGTGGCTCGGGCGCGACGGCTCCCCGATGTTCACCGACGCGGTGCGCGAGCGGCTGGGGCACGACGTCGTGCACGCCGCGTACTCGATCATCGAGGGCAAGGGCGCCACGAACTACGCCGTCGGGCTGGCTGTCACGCGCATCATCGAGGCGGTCCTGCGCAACGAGCACCGGGTGCTGCCGGTCTCCACGCGGATCGACGACGAGTTCCTCGGCATCTCCGACGTCTGCCTGTCCATGCCGACGATCGTGGACGCGCACGGCGCACGCGAGCGGCTCGGGCTGCCGATGAGCACGCGGGAGATGGAGCAGCTGCGCGGCAGCGCCGACCACATCCGCGCCGCGGCGCGCTCGCTGGGGTTCTAGCCCTGATCTGCCGACCGACCGGCGCGCCCGCGCGGGCTCCGGTCGGTCGGTACCGGCTCAGACCCGACGCAGCACGGCGACGACGCGCCCCAGGATCTGCGCGTCGGAACCGTCGATCGGGGTGAAGGCAGGGTTGGCGGGCATGAGCCAGACGGCGTCCGGCGTCCGGCGGAACGTCTTGACGGTGGCCTCCCCGTCCAGCATCGCGGCGACGATCTCGCCGTTCTCCGCGACGTTCTGGGAGCGGACGACGACCCAGTCGCCGTCGCAGATCGCGGCGTCGATCATCGACTCGCCGACGACCTGGAGCAGGAACAGCTCGCCGTCGCCCACGAGGCGGCGCGGCAGCGGGAAGACGTCCTCGACCGACTGCTCGGCGAGGATCGGACCGCCGGCGGCGATGCGCCCGACCAGCGGGACGAACGACGTGTCGGCGTCGGCCGGCTCGGGCAGCACGACGACGGGCGGGACGGTCGGGGGAGCACCGGTCGGTCCGCCGGCCTGCCGACCGATCTCGCCGTCGGCCTCCCCCGCCCGACGGCGGTCCGGGCGGCGAGCGCGGCGGCGTCGGCCCGCGGGGTGAGCCCGGGAGCGGCGGAGACGACGGGAGGCTCGCCGACGACCTCCATGGCGCGCGGCCGGTTCGGGTCGCGCCGCAGGTAGCCCTTCTCCTCGAGCTGCTGCAGCTGGTGCTTCACGCTCGAGGGGGAGTTCAGGCCGACCGACTCGCCGATCTCGCGCATGCTCGGCGGGTAGCCGCGCTCCGCCACCGACGTGCGGATCACCTCCAGCACCGCCCGCTGTCGAACCGTGAGGACCCTCGGGTCTCGCGTGGCCATCGTCGTCTCCCTCGTCGCGCGTCGTCGTCCTGCCCCTGCCAGCCCCGTGCGGACCGACGTGGACCGCCACCTCCGTGTCGTTCCCGGGGCTCCGGACGCTGCCCGGAATCCCGATGTCGGTGGTCGGTGGTGTGCTCCTCGTAGGACAAGCGTACGACCGAACCGCCGAGTTCGTGCGACACGTGTTCGAACGGAGTGTCGACAACTCGCGTTCGATGTCCTACGGTATCGAACAGGCGTACGACGAACACAGGTTCGAAGGAGCAGATCATGACGACGACCACCGCGACCACGACGATCGTGACCGACCGGGCACGGTGCACCTCGCAGGCGCGCCGCCCTGCGCCGATGCGCCTGACGCGTCGCGGCCGGGCCGTCCTCGTGGGCCTCGGGCTCGCAGTGGCGGCCGGGGTCGGCTCGGTCGCGGGGCAGGCGGTGGCGGGACAGGAGGTCGCCACCCCGACGGCAGCGACCACCACCGTCGTGGTCGCGCCGGGGGAGAGCCTCTGGACCATCGCCGACACCATCGCCGCCCCGGACCAGGACGTGCGTGACGTCGTCTCAGCCATCGCCGACCTCAACGACCTGGACGGCCTCGGTGTGCAGGCCGGCGCGGAGCTCCTGCTCCCGGCGTCCTGACGACGTCGACGGCGTCGCGACCGGGGGCGCGGCGTCGGACGCCGTGTCCCCGGGGTGTGGAGCGTCGCGCAGCACGAGCGTGGAACAATGGGCGGCCCGAGTCACCCCGAGGGTGACGCGCCACCACGGTTCGGAGACGACGTGCACTGCCCGTACTGCCGCCACACGGATTCACGCGTGGTCGACTCGCGCACGAGCGACGACGGCGCGTCGATCCGGCGTCGCCGGCTCTGCCCCGCCTGCGGTCGACGGTTCTCGACGGTCGAGACCACGAGCCTCTCGGTCGTGAAGCGCTCCGGCGTGGTGGAACCCTTCAGCCGGGACAAGGTGGTCTCGGGTGTCCGCAAGGCGTGCCAGGGTCGCCCCGTCACCGACGACAGCCTCGCGCTCCTCGCCCAGGCGGTGGAGGAGGCCGTCCGAGCGAGCGGCGCGGCCGAGATCGAGGCGCACGACGTCGGCCTCGCGATCCTCGGCCCGCTGCGCGAGCTCGACGAGGTGGCCTACCTCCGGTTCGCCTCCGTCTACCAGGACTTCGCGTCGCTGGTCGACTTCGAGGACGCCATCGCCGCGCTGCGCATCGATCACGCCGACCGACCCGAGCGCGCGAGCGACGCCCGCGCCGGCGAGGCCGCGGACACCGCGACTGACCAGCCCCGCGACTGACCAGCCCCGCGACCAGTCAGCCCAGCGGCTGACCAGCCCGACGACCGACCCCCGGCCGGGCCACGGACCGGTCGCTCAGCGCAGGCGCGAGACGCGGATCGTCGTCGGCAGCGCGGCGATCCGCGCGACGACGTCGTCCGACACCGTCCCGACGACGTCGGTCACGGCGTACCCCAGCTGGCCCCACGTGCCGAGCACCTGGTACTCGACGTTCCCGCCGGCGTCGGCCATCGCGTCGTTGAGCTGGGCCATCACGCCCGGCACGTTGCGGTGCAGCAGGGCGATCCGCTCGGACCCCTCGCGGGGCGCGTCGAGGACGAGGCCGGGCACGTTGACCGACAGGTTCGTGGCGCCCGAGCGCGCGTACTCGCGCAGCTTGTTCGCGACGAACAGGCCGATGTCGTGCTGCGCCTCCTCGGTCGACCCGCCGATGTGCGGCGTGAGGATGACGTTGGGCAGTCCGCGCAGGTCGCTCTCGAACGCGTCGCCCTTCGCCTTGGGCTCGTGCGGGAAGACGTCGACGGCGGCGCCGGCGAGCGAACCGTCGAGGATCCGCTCGCGCAGAGTCCCGTAGTCCACGAGGAACCCGCGCGAGAGGTTGAGGAAGATCGCGCCCTCGCGCATCGCGTCGAACTGCGCGGCACCGAACATCCCGGCGTTGCCCGGGCGGCCGTCCACGTGGAGCGTGACGACGTCGGCCTGCTCCAGCAGGTCGTCGAGGCTCGCGAGGCGCTGCGCGTTGCCGAGGGCGAGCTTCTCGGCGGTGTCGTAGAAGACCACCCGCATCCCGAGGGCCTCGGCGACGACCGAGAGCTGGGTGCCGATGTTCCCGTAGCCGACGATCCCCAGGGTGCGTCCGCGCACCTCGTGCGCACCGTCGGCCGACTTGTTCCACACCCCCTGGTGGAGGGAGGAGTTCTGGACCGTGAGCCGCCGCGTGAGCGCGATGATCTCACCGACGGCCAGCTCCACCACGGAGCGCGTGTTGGAGAACGGCGCGTTGAACACCGCGACCCCGTGCTCGGCGGCGGCCGTCAGGTCGATCTGGTTCGTCCCGATGCAGAAGGCGCCCACGGCGTCGAGCGCGGAGGACTCGAGCACCTCGCGGGTCACCTGCGTCTTGGAGCGGATGCCGAGCAGCGACACCCCGTCCAGCGCGGCGATCAGCTCGCTCTCGTCGAGCGCGCCGCGCGCGGTCTCGACGTCGTAGCCGGCGTCCGTGAGCATGTCGACGGCGAGCGGGTGGATGTTCTCGAGGAGGAGGGCGCGAGGCACGGGCCCCATTGTGGCCGTGGCGGACCCTGCCCTCAAATCACTCGACGGGTAGTCCCGCGGGTTGGTCACCCATCAGGGTGAGCCGCCGCGTGGCGCGCGTCATGGTCACGTACGCGTCACCGCGCGCCATCCGCCCGACGTCGATCGCCACGACCGCGTCGAACTCGAGGCCCTTGGACTCGACCGGGTCGAGCACCACGAGCGGTGCGGTGAGGTCGACGCCCGGGGCGTTGAGCCGCTCGCGCAGCCGCGGGACGGCCTCGACCGGTGCCACGACGGCGACCGTCCCGCCGAGCTCGCGCGCCAGCGCGACCTCCTGCTCGAGCGAACCCGCCGCCACGCGCAGCGCGCCGGGCAGGTCGCGCGCCGACACGATCGCGTGCTCCGGCGGCGTCACGCCGTCGCGCCGGCACGCCGCCGCCAGCACCGCGCTCGCGGCGTCCATCACGCTGCGCGGCGTGCGGTAGTTGACGGTGAGCTCCGCGAGGCGCCAGCTGCCGCGCACGAGCGGGTCGAACACGTCGCCCCACCGGTGCGCGCCCGCGCCCGAGGAGGTCTGACCGGTGTCACCGACCACCGTGAAGGACCGGGAGGGGCAGCGCCGCAGCAGCACCCGCCACGCCATGGGGGAGAGCTCCTGGGCCTCGTCGACCACCACGTGCCCGTAGGTCCACGACCGGTCCGCGGCGGCGCGCTCCGCCGTCGTCAGCGAGGGTCCGGTGTCGGCGAAGCGCGCGGCGAGCGTCTCGGCCGAGACCATCCCGCCGCCCGCGCCGGAGGCCTGCATCGACTCGCGCGCGTAGGCGATCTCGGCCTTGCGCTGCGCCTCCGCCTGCGCCTGCGCGCGGTCGCGCTCGGGGTCGATGCGCTCGCCGATGAGCTCGGCCGCCTCGTCGAGCAGCGGGACGTCCGCCTCGGTCCAGGGGGCACCGGGATCGCGGGCGAGGAGCGCCCGGTCGCGCGCGGACATCCCGGGGGCGGCCTCGGCGAGCCGGTGCGGTTTGGACCAGAGGTCGCGCAGCAGCCCCTCGGGGCTGAGCGGCATCCACAGGAGGTTGAGCGCGACGCGCACGTCGCGCTCCACCCGCACGTCCTCGACGATCCCGGCCATGTCCTCGCCCGAGACCTCCGACGAGAGCGCCTGCGCGTACTGCCGGGCCAGCACCTGCAGCATCTGGCGCACGAAGACCGTGCGGGCGGCGTTGTGCGGCTGGTGCGCGCGTCGGGCGCGGGAGCGGGCGGCCGCGACGTCGTCGGGCCGGATCTCGAGCTCGTGCGAGCCGACCCGCACGGTCTGTGTGCGCTCCGGCACGCGCTGGCGGGCGGCGACGGCGCGGGCGATCACGCCCGCCATGCTCGCGCGACCCTTGACCCGTGCGACGGCGGGCTGCTCGTGGGCGCCTGCGACGACGTCGGGCAGCAGGGTCGCCATCGTGGTCGAGACCACGCCGGTCTCGCCGAGGGCGGGCAGCACCCGTTCGATGTAGCGCAGGAACGCGTGCGAGGGCCCGACGAGGAGCACCCCGGAGCGCGCCAGGCGCTCGCGGTGGGCGTAGAGGAGGAACGCGGCGCGGTGCAGCGCGACGGCGGTCTTGCCGGTGCCGGGTCCGCCCTGCACGACCAGCACGCCGTCGAGCGCGGAGCGGATGATCTCGTCCTGCTCCGACTGGATCGTCGCCACGATGTCGTGCATGCGGCCCGTCCGGTGCTCCCCGAGCGCCGCGAGCAGGGCGCCCTCGCCCGACAGGCCGGCGCGCGTCTCGTCGTCGAGGCGGTCGACGTCGAGCACGTCGTCCTCGACGCCGGTGACCACGCGGTCGCGCGTCGCGACGTGCCGGCGCCGGACAACACCCGCGGGGTTGGCCGCGGTGGCCTGGTAGAACGGCCGCGCGGCGGGGGCGCGCCAGTCGGTGAGGACGGGGGTGTGCTCGGCGTCGGACATCCCGATCCGACCGACGTAGCGCTGCACGAGGCGCCCGCCCTCGTGCACGTCGATGCGGCCGAACAGCAGGCGCTGCTCGACGGCGTCGTAGGTCGCCAGCCGGTCGGCGTACAGCGTCGCGAAGGAGTCGCGCTCGGAGCGGGCCTGGTGCGTCCCGCCGGTCGGCGTCGAGCGCACCTGCTCGAGCTGGGCCCGGGCCTCGGTGCGGAGCGCGTCCAGACGCGCGTAGACGTCGTCGACGACGAGCTGCTCCGCACGCAGCTGCTGCGCCGCGACGTCGTCGCCCTCGAGCGTGTCTGGTCCGCCGTCCACGCCGCCTCCTCGCACCTCTGCCTCCTCGACCGGCCGTCCATTATCACGCACCTCGCGCCGTGCCGCTCGTGGCCGGACCGGCCGTGCGCGCGGGGAATGCGGGTGCGGGCGGGGGCGTTGTCCCGCTCAGGAACGGCGCGCGGCCGGTGGCCGCGGGGAAGGACGACACCATGCAGCCAGGAGAGCTCTACCGCTGGGACCTCGAGGGCCCGGGGGCCCGACGCGGCCGGCACGCGGCCGGTGCCGCGCCCGAGGTCGACGGTGTCGACGGCACGGCCGGGAGCGTCGCGCCGCCCGCCGCGACCGACGCGACCGCCGCTGCGGACCGCGTCCCCGCGGACGCCGCCCCCGACCGCGCGGGCACGACGGCACCCGACCCGACCCCTGCCGCCCGCGCGTCCCTGACGCCCGACGCCGTCGCCGATCCGCAGCGCACCCCGCGCACGATCGACGACGCGCGCGCCGGTGTGCTGGTGCACGCGATGCGCGGCGGCATGGACGCCGGCAGCGCGGGTTCGCTGCTCGCCGCCCACCTGCTGGCCAGCCACCCGACCACGCGCGTGGCGACCTTCGACGTCGACGAGCTGATGGACTACCGCTCGCGCCGCCCGACCATGACCTTCACGTCGCCGAGCTACACCGGCTACGACGACCCGGTCCTGGCGCTCGACCACGTCGCCACGCCGGACGGCGGCCTGCTCCTCCTGCACGGACCGGAGCCCGACCTGCGCTGGGAGACCTTCACCGACGCCGTCGAGGAGATCGTCGAGCGGCTCGGGGTGAGCACGACGGTCGGGGTGCACGGCATCCCGATGGGCGTGCCGCACACGCGACCCATCGGGGTGACGGCGCACGCCACGCGCGAGGACCTCGTCGACCCGCAGGCGGACATCTTCGGGACGGTGCAGATCCCCGGCAGCGCCAGCGCCCTGCTGGAGTACCGCCTGGGTCAGCGCGGCCGCGACGCCATGGGCTACGCCGTGCACGTCCCGCACTACCTGTCGCAGGCGTCCTACCCCGCGGCCGCGAGCGAGCTCCTGCGCACCGTGGCCCGGGTGACCGGGTACGACCTGGACCCCTCGGCGCTCGACGAGGCGGCCGCAGGCGTCGCCGTCGAGGTGGAGCGTCAGATCGAGGAGTCGCCCGACGTGTCGGCGCTCGTCAGCGCCCTCGAGACCCAGTACGACGCCTACCAGGAGGCCTCCGGCCGGAGCCTCCTCGCGTCGGCGGACGTCCCGTCGGCCGACGAGCTGGGTGCCGAGTTCGAGGCCTTCCTCGCCCGGCAGGTGGAGTCGGACCGCGGCGACGAGGATCGGCCCGGGCGCTAGGAAACGCCCCTCTCAGCGGTGGCGGCCCCGAACCCGGTTCTGGCACGATGAGACGCGTTGCACACTGCTTCTCTCTCTGTCGGACGCACCTCGAGCACGGCGTTGGGGATCGATGCAGCACGACGGGCGCGGCACAGGGCCGCACCCACGAGTCCCCGGAAGGACACAGATGGCACAGGGAACCGTGAAGTGGTTCAACGCGGAGAAGGGCTACGGCTTCATCGCCCAGGACGGCGGGGGCGCCGACGTCTTCGTGCACTACTCGGCGATCGAGAGCGACGGCTACCGCTCGCTCGAGGAGGCGCAGCGCGTCGAGTTCGAGATCACGCAGGGCCCCAAGGGCCCGCAGGCCGAGAGCGTGCGCGCGGTCTGACACCAGCCTCGCAGCGTCAGGTGCGGCCCGTCCCCCCGGGGGCGGGCCGCACCTGTGCGTCCACGTCTGCCGGGGTGTCGTCGCCCTCACCCTCGCTCTCGGGCCGTGCCTCGTTGTCGGGCGCGGTCGGCGCGTCCCGCAGCGGCGCGGCCGTCCCGGTGAACGCGTCCAGCTCACGGTCGACGACGAGGCGCACCGGGGCCGGCAGGCTCAGCAGGCTTCGCGTCAGGCGCTGCAGCGGGAGGGGCCGGTCGGACGCCACGACGACGACGTTCCCGAACCGTCGCTGCTTGAGGATCGGGGGTTCGACGGCGAGCGCGACGTGCGCGAAGACCTCCCGGGCGCTCGCGACCTCACGCCGCGCCACGGTCAGGGGCGGCGCGTCGACGAGGTTGCCGAGGTAGAGGCCACCCGCCGCCAGCCGGGCACGGGCCGCGTGCAGGAACTCGACCGTCGTCAGGTGCTCGGGCACCCGTGCACCGGCGAAGGCGTCGCGGACGACCACGTCGAAGGTGCCCGCCATCACCTCGAGCTCGGACCGCGCCTCGCCGACCCGGATGCGCAGCGCGGGGGAGCGGGGCAGGTCGAACCACTCGCGCGCGCGCCGGGCGAGCTCGCCGTCGAGCTCGACGACGAGCTGGCGGGCTCGCGGGTGCAGGGCGTGGATGGTCCGGGCGAACGCGCACGCCGCCCCGCCCAGGTGCAGGATGCGGGGCGCCTCCGCCTCGAGGTGGTCGTGCATCGCCAGGAGCATCTGCTGCATGTACTCGAACTCGAGGTGCCGGGGGTCCTCCAGGTCGACGTAGGAGGACTCGACGCCGTTGACGAAGACCATGACGCCACCGGGCCGGTCCGGATCGCCCTCCAGCTCCACGGTGCCGGTGTCGATGGCGACCGCCTCGTGCGGCAGGTGCGGGGGAGCTGACGCCGACGGACCACCGGCCGATCGTAGTCGTCTTGACCGGGGTCGAACCCCTGTTCGACACTGGGGTGGTGGAGACGGGGCCGGTGGCGCGCGACGGACGGGCGGATCAGGACGACTCCGCGAGCCCGATCCTCCACGTCGACATGGACGCGTTCTTCGCCAGCGTGGAGCTCGCCGACCACCCGGGGCTGCGCGGGCGGCCGATGATCGTCGGCGGTCAGGAGCGCGGTGTCGTGCTCGCGGCGACCTACGAGGCCCGCGCCTTCGGCGTCACGTCGGGGATGCCGATGGCGCTGGCGCGCGTGCGGTGCCCCGCCGCCGTCGTGCTGCCCCCGCGCCAGGACGTCTACCGCCGGGTGTCGAGACGGGTCATGGCGATCCTCGCCGACGTGACGCCGGTGATGCAGCAGATCTCCGTGGACGAGGCCTTCCTCGACGTGTCGGGTGCGCGACGGCGGCTCGGCCCGCCCCGCGAGATCGGTGCCGCCGTCCGCGCCCGGATCCGCGACGAGCTCGGGCTCGCGGCCTCCGTCGGCGTCGCGCCGACGATGTTCGTCGCCAAGATCGCCTCGACCCGGGCCAAGCCGGACGGGATGCTGGTCGTGCCCGCGGACCACGCCGTCGACTTCCTGCACGGGCTCGACGTCTCGGCCCTGTGGGGCGTGGGGGAGAGCACGCGGGGCAGGCTGGCGGAGGTCGGCATCCGCACGGTGGCGGAGCTGGCCCACACCCCGGTCGCGAGCCTGCGCGCGCGTCTCGGCGTGGCGGCCGCCGCGCGGCTGCACGACCTCTCGTGGGGTCGCGACCCGCGCCGGGTGACGCCCACCAGGACCGAGCGCTCGATCTCGTCGGAGCACACGTTCGCCCGCGACACCGCCGACGCCGCCGAGCTCACCCGCGTGATGCTCGGCCAGGCCCACACGTGCGCGCGGCGGCTGCGGGAGGCCGGGCTGCTGGCGCGGGGCGTCTCGATCAAGGTCCGCATGTCCGACTTCACGACGCTGACGCGCTCGCGCCGGCTGGACGCCCCGAGCGACCTCGCGCGGGAGGTGTACCGCGCCGCCGTGGCGCTGCTGTCGGGGGTGGCGATTCCGGCGGGCGGCGTCCGGCTCGTGGGGGTGCGCGCGGACGACCTGGTGCCCGCGGCGGGGACCGCGCTGCAGGGCCACCTGGGCGAGGACGACAGTGCGCAGCGCGCGCTCGAGAACGTCCTCGACGACGTCGGGCGGCGGTTCCCGGGCGCCGCCACCGTGGCGGCGTCGCTGCTGGGCGGAGGGTCGGGCGGCAGGTCGGGCGGCAGGTCGGGTGGCACGGTCGGCGCCCCGGGCCCTGCGCCCGGCGGCGCCGCGGAGGCAGGCTCGCCGTCGACGGCGACGCCCGACACTCCCGCGACTACCACCAGCGCCCGCAGGCGCTTACGCTAGGGGTACACGGCCAGCCGAGGAGGTCGACATGCCACTGTCGGAGTACGAGCAGCGTGTGCTCGCGCAGATGGAACGTCAGCTGAGCTCTGACGACCCCAAGCTGGCCCAGTCGTTCTCGGGGGGAAGCGCCGTACCTCCCGTGTGGTCCTCGGCGCCCTCGTCGTCGTGGCCGGCCTCGGTCTCCTGGTCGGCGGCGTCTCGCAGCAGATGACCTGGCTCGGCGTGCTCGGCTTCCTGGCCATGTTCGGCGGCGTCCTCGTGGCGATGTCGCGCGGTCGTTCGACGCAGGAGCAGGGTGGCGGTGCGGCGCCCGCACCGCGTCCGACGACCGCCGCCTCGCGCTCGTCCTTCATGACCCGCCTGGACGAGCGCTGGGACCGCCGCCGCGAGAACGGGCGCTGACCCCCTCAGCCCCGCGACCGCTCGGTCCGTCGGTACGCTCCACCGTCCTCCACGGCCGGTCACCAGCCTCCTGACCGCTCCGCTCCACCTCGCTCCACCCGGTCGGCACCGCGCCGATCGAGAACCCCGAACCGCGACGGTTCGGGGTTTTTTCGTGCCCGCAGCGGGGGCGGGCGACGTCACGCGCCTCCTGGACGATCGCGCACACGAAATCTCCTCCACTCTCATCGTGGTGCCCTGACCTGCGCAGACACTTCCGTTTCTGTCCGTCAACGGCACTGGATCCCTCAGTTGTGGAGTGAAGTGGAGTAGGGTGGAGCCACGCGGAGCCAACGGGTGAGGGAGGTGCGGTTCGCATGCTGATCGGGACCTTCACGCCCAAGCTCGACGACAAGGGCCGCCTGATCCTCCCCGCCAAGTTCCGCGAGGAGCTCGCCCCCGGTCTGGTGATGACGCGGGGGCACGAGAAGTGCCTCTTCGTCTTCCCGATGGCCGAGTTCGTGGAGCTGCACAAGTCCCTGCGTGCGGCTCCGCTGACCTCGAAGCAGGCGCGGGACTTCAACCGCGTCCTGCTCTCGGGGGCGCACGACGAGATCCCCGACAAGCAGGGCCGCGTCACGGTGCCGTCCGTCCTGCGGGAGTGGGCGGCGCTCCAGCGCGACCTCGCCGTCGTCGGGACCGGGAACAAGCTGGAGATCTGGGACGCCGCGGCGTGGGACGACTACCTCACCGGGGCCTCGGCCGCGTTCGAGGACGCGGCGGGGGAGGTGGTGCCGGACTTCTGACCATCCGACCTCGACGTCGCTCGAGGTCTCCCGCCGAACGATCTGGCGCACTTCCCCGGTGCCAGCTCAGCCGGAGGGAGTCCTGGGGCGACGACGACGCCCTCACTCGGCACCACCACCCCACCCGCACCAGCCGCACACCCGACGACCCCACCCCACCAGTCACGAGGAGGACCGATGACGCAGGACCGCGACCGCCGCGCCGGGGACCTCCACGTCCCCGTGCTGCTGCAGCGCTGCGTCGACCTCCTCGCACCGGCCCTGGTCGAGCCCGGGAGCGTCCTCGTGGACGGCACGCTCGGCATGGGCGGCCACACCGAGGCCGTGCTCGAGCAGTGCCCGAACGCCCGCGTCATCGGCATCGACCGCGATCCGGCGGCCCTCGCGCTCGCCGGCGAGCGGCTCGCGCGCTTCGGGGAGCGGTTCACCCCCGTGCACACCACCTACGACCGGATCGACGCCGTCGCCGCCACCCACGCGGGTGGCGCCGTGCAGGGGTGCTCCTCGACCTGGGGGTCTCCTCGCTGCAGCTGGACGACGCCGAGCGAGGCTTCTCCTACGCGCGGCCGGCGCCGCTGGACATGCGGATGGACACGACGACCGGGGAGACCGCCGCCGAGCTCCTGGCCGGCGCGAGCGAGGCCGAGCTGCGCCGGATCCTGTGGACCTACGGCGAGGAGCGGTTCGCGCCGCGCATCGCGTCCGCCATCGTGCGGGCCCGGGCGGAGCAGGAGCTGACCACGTCGGTCCAGCTCGCCGACATCGTCCGCCGAGCGGTCCCGATGGCGAAGCAGAAGACCGGCGGCCACCCCGCCAAGCGCACGTTCCAGGCCATCCGCATCGCGGTCAACGCCGAGCTCGAGGTCCTCGAGGACGCGTTGCCGCGCGCGGTCGAGGCGCTCGCCGTCGGTGGCCGGATCGTCGTGGAGTCCTACCACTCGCTCGAGGACCGGATGGTCAAGCGCGAGCTCGCGCGCGGCGCCACCTCGAGCGCCCCGCGCGACTGGCCCGTCGAACCCGAGACGCACCGTCCCTACCTCGAGCTGCTCGTGCGCGGGGCTGAGAAGGCCGACGACGGCGAGATCGAGCGCAACCCGCGATCCACCTCCGTCCGACTCCGCGCCGCCCGGCGCACCCGAGACACCCCCGAGCACCTGAGGAGAACGGCATGAGCGCCGCACCGGCACGGATCACGCCCGTCGCCCGCCCGGGCTCGGCCGCCACGGGCTCCGCCGCGCGCGGGGCGCGCGGCACGGCGCTGCCGCGCCTGCGTCTCGTGCGCCAGACCCGGGCCGAGGCCGCACGCGTCCCGTTCTTCGCGGTGTGCGCGGGGGTGCTCCTGGCATCGCTGCTGGCGGCGCTCGGGCTGAACACCTCGATGGCCGCCACGTCGTACGCGATCCGCGACAAGCAGGCTGAGCTCGCGACGGCGCGGCAGGACGTCGAGTCGCTCTCGGGCCGCGTGGAGGCGGCGAGCTCACCCGCGCAGGTGATGGCGCAGGCGGCCGAGCTCGGCCTCGTGCCCAACCCCGGCCTCGTCTACATCCGGCTCTCGGACGGCACTCTGGTGGGCGGGCAGTGACGCGCGAGCGTCCGGGCTCGTCGCCGCGCCCCGGCGTGTCCCCCCGCCCCGGGGCACGATCCGGGGGAGCATCGACCTCCATGGCACCCGCGCGCAGCACCACCCGGACCCCGGGCGCAGGTGCGCGCCCCCGCAGGCGCCCGCCGCCGTCGGGCCCCGGCTCGGCACCCCGAGCGGGCGCCAGCGCGTGCTGCTGTGGATCGTCCTGGTGGTGCTGGCGCTCTTCGCCGTCCGCCTCGTGCAGGTCCAGGTCGTGCAGGCCTCCGAGCTCGCCGAGCAGGGCCGCGAGACCCGGTCGCGCACGATCCCGATCAACGCCCAGCGCGGGGAGATCCTCGACGCCGACGGCATGGTGATGGCCACGTCCGTGGTGCGGTACGACGTCCAGGTCGACCTGCGTCAGGTGCCGGCCTACGTGCGCTACGGCGAGGACACCACCGACGTCCTCGGACGGGGCGCCGTCGAGGCGGCCAGGCAGCTGGCGCCGCTCCTCGGCGTCCCCGAGCACGAGCTCGGTGCGCAGCTCACCGGCACCGCCGGCGGGCTCGTCATCGCCCGCGAGGTCACCCCCGAGGTCCGCGAGCAGGTCGAGGAGCTGGGCATCAACGGGCTCACGACCCACGCGACCACCACGCGCGTGTACCCCAACGGCACGACTGCGGGCGACCTCATCGGCTGGCTCAAGGACGACAGCAGCGGTGCGTCGGGTCTCGAGTACAGCCTCGACGACCGGCTGCAGGGGACCGACGGCACGCGCAGCTACGAGACCGGGATCGGTGGCACGGTCATCCCGTTCGCGGCGCAGTCGACCGTCGCGGCCCAGGACGGCGCCACGGTGCACACCAGCCTCGACCTCGATCTGCAGTACGCGTGCCAGTCCTCCGTGGACGGCCAGGTGGAGCAGTCCCGGGCCGAGTTCGGCGCCGCCGTCGTGCTCGAGGTCAAGACGGGTCGCGTCCTGGCGCTGTGCGACTCCGGCTCGATCGACCCCAACTCGCCGACGGGCAGCGGCACGGTGCGTTCGGTGACGAGCCCGTACGAGCCAGGGTCGACGGGCAAGATCCTCACCGTCGCCGCCGCGCTGAACGAGGGCCTCATCGAGCCCACCTCGACCTTCACGGTGCCCGACCAGCTGACGATGCCGAACGGTCAGACGTTCAAGGACGCCACCGAGCACCCCGAGTACGAGCTGACGACCGCCGGCGTCCTGGCGTTCTCCTCGAACACGGGCACGGTCCAGATCGGCGACCTGATGAGCGACAGCGAGCGCCTGGACTACATGAACGCCTTCGGCTGGGGCGGGCGCACGGGCATCGAGCTCGCGGGGGAGCGCGCGGGGACCAACATGGACCCCGCGGCGTGGGACGGCCGCACGCGCTACGTGACCATGTTCGGCCAGGCCAACCAGGTCAACCTGCTCCAGATCACGAACGTCATGGCGACGCTGGGCAACGGCGGTGTCCGCCTCCCGCTGCACATGGTCGACGGCTACTCCGACGCGAGCGGCTCCTTCACGCCCGCCGAGGTCGGCGAGAGCGTCGAGGTCGTCTCGGAGCAGACCGCCGACGAGATGCTCCTCATGCTCGAGGGCGTCATGGCGGACCAGCTCGGCACGACCGGCAAGAAGGCCGCGATCGACGGGTACCGCGTCGCCGGCAAGACCGGCACGGCGCAGATCCCCAACACCGTCGACGGTCGGCTCACCGACACGGCGGCGTCGTTCGTCGGCGTCGTTCCCGCCGAGGACCCCGAGATCGCCGTCGGCGTCATCGTGTTCCGCCCCGCCGGTGCCGGAACGGGCGGCGCCCTGGCCGCTCCCGTCTTCCACGACGTCGCCTCCGCCGCGCTGCAGATGAAGGGCATCCCCCCGAGCGGCACCACCGACACCCTGTACGAGCTCTACGGCCCGGGCTCCGGTCCCGACGCCGAGTAGATTGGTCCGACGTGACTTCTCCGCTGACGCGGTTCCGACCGGAACCGCTCCCCGCGACCGCGCTGGGCGACCTCGCCGCGCGGTTCGACCTCGTCGCCGCCGAGCCGACCCACGCTGACGGCCCGGCCGACCGTCCCGACGCGGTCCCCGTGACCGGCGTCAGCGTCGCGAGCGACGCCGTCCTGCCGGGCGACCTGTTCGTCGCGATCCCGGGCTTCACCGCCCACGGCGCGCGCTACGCGGCCGCCGCCGTCGCCGCGGGCGCCGTCGCCGTCGTGACCGACGCGAGCGGCGCCGCGCTGGTCGCCGAGCTGCACGCCGACCTCGGCGCGCCCGTCCTGGTGCACCCGGACCCGCGCGCCGTCGCGGGACTGCTGGCCGACGTGGTCTACGGCGCACCGTCGGACGACCTCGTCACGGTCGGCGTCACGGGCACGAACGGCAAGACCACCACGACCTACTTCGTCGAGGCCGCGCTGCGCGCCGGTCTGGGGACCTCGGCCCTCATGGGCACGGTGGAGCTCCGGATCGGGGACGAGGGCGTGGAGTCCCCGCGCACCACGGTCGAGGCGCCCGCGCTGCACCGGCTGCTCGCCGTCGCCCGCGACCGCGGGGTCACGAACCTCACGACCGAGGTCTCCTCGCACGCGATCGCGCTGCACCGGCTCGCCGGGGTGCGCTTCGACGTCGTCGCCTTCACCAACCTGCAGCGCGACCACCTCGACTTCCACGGCGACATGGAGAGCTACTTCGCGACGAAGGCGAGCCTGTTCGCGCCCGAGCGTGCGGCGCGCGGGGTCGTGGTCGTCGACGACGACTGGGGCCGCCGACTCGCGGCATCGGCGCCGATCCCGGTCGCGACGCTCGCGACGCACCTCGACACCGAGGGGGCGCCGACGCCGACTGGCAGGTCGTCGCGGCCGACATCGGGCTCGACGGCGTGGGGTCCACCTTCGAGCTGCGGGGGCCCGACGGCGTGCGCCACACCGCGCACAGCCCCCTGCCCGGCCTCGTCAACGTCTCCAACGCGGCGACGGCGATCGTGGTCGCCGTCAGCGCGGGTGTGCCGATCGACGTCGCGGTCGACGCGGTCGCGTCCGTCACCGCGATCCCGGGCCGCATGGAGCGGGTGGTCGAGCGCGGCCAGGGGCTGCCGCTGTGCATCGTCGACTACGCCCACACGCCCGACGCGCTCGTGTACGCGCTCGAGGCGGTGCGCCCGATCACGCCCGGCCGGCTCGTGCTCGTCCTCGGCTCGGACGGCGACCGCGACCAGGGCAAGCGCCCGCTGCTCGGTGAGATCGCGGCGCGGCTGGCCGACGTCGTCGTCGTGACCGACGAGAACCCGCGCTCGGAGGTGCCCGGCACGATCCGCGCCGCCATCCTCGAGGGCGCGGCGCGCGTGCGCCCCGACCTGATCGACGTCGTCGAGATCCCCGAGGGTCGCGCGGCCGCGCTGCGGCACGCGATGAGCGCCACGGGTGAGGGCGACACGGTGATCGTCACCGGCAAGGGGCACGAACCGACCCAGGAGATCGCCGGAGTGTTCCACCGCTACAACGACCGCGACGTCTACCTCGCGCACGCCCGCACGCTGCTGCAGGAGCGCGCGTGATCGCGCTGCGCGCCCGCGAGGTGGCCGACCTCGTCGGCGGGACGCTGCGCGGTGTTCCTGACGACGCCGTGGTCGACGGCGCCGTCGTCACCGACTCGCGCGAGGTCGAGCCGGGCTCGCTGTTCGTCGCGATCCGCGGTGAGCAGGTCGACGGGCACGCGTTCGCGGCCCGCGCCGTCGCGGCGGGCGCGGCCCTCGTGCTGGCCGAGCACCCGCTCACCGACGACGACGGGCGGGAGCTGCCCGTCGTCGTCGTGCCGGATCCGACCGCCGCGCTCGGGGCTCTCGCCCGGGGTGTGCTGCGCCGGCTGCGCGAGCGCGCGGGCTCGCCGCTGCGCGTCGTCGCGATGACGGGGTCGGTCGGCAAGACCACCACCAAGGACCTGCTCGCGAGCATCTTCGCCGCGGACGGCCCGACCGTGGCCCCGGTGCGCTCGTTCAACAACGAGGTCGGGCTGCCGGTCACGGTGCTGCGGTGCACCCAGGAGACGACGACCCTCGTGCTGGAGATGGGGGCCAGCGGTCCGGGCCACATCGACTACCTCACCGACATCGCCCCGCCCGACGTCGCGGCCGTCCTCGTGGTCGGCACCGCCCACCTCGGTGGTTTCGGCGGCGTGGACGGAGTGGCGCGCGCCAAGAGCGAGATCGTCACCGGCCTGGCTCCGGGCGGCACGGCGGTGCTGAACGCGGACGACCCGCGCGTCGCGGCGATGGCCGCGCTCGCCCCGCGCACCGTCACCTTCGGGCGCGAGGGGAGGCCGACGTCGTCGCGCGCGACGTGCGGACGACGGACGGCGCGCGCGCCGCGTTCCGCCTCGTCGACCGGCGTCGCGTGCCCGACGGCGGGGCCGAGCTGGCGGCCGACGTCACGCTCGCCCTCGTGGGCGAGCACCACGTGACCAACGCCCTCGCGGCGGCGACGATCGCGCTCGAGAGCGGCATCGCCGTCGCCGACGTCGCCGCGCGCCTCGCGGGCGCCGGCGCGGCGAGCCCGCACCGCATGGCGGTCACGGAGCTGCCCGGCGGCGTCACCGTGATCGACGACTCCTACAACGCCAACCCGGAGTCGATGCGTGCGGCGCTCAAGGCGCTCGTCGCCCTCGCCGCCGGGGGCCGCCGTAGCATTGCGGTGCTCGGCGAGATGCGCGAGCTGGGTGAGGACGCGCTGCGCCAGCACGACGCGCTCGGTCGCCTCGCCGTCCGGCTCGACGTCTCGCGCCTGGTCGTCGTCGGCGACGGCGCGCGGGCCATGTACACCGGGGCCCTGCTCGAGGGGTCCTTCGGCGAGGAGGCGACGTTCGTGTCGGACATCGACGAGGCCCAGGCCTGGCTCCGGGAGCACGGTGAGCCGGGCGACGTCGTCCTGCTGAAGTCCTCCCACGGCAGCGGCCTGCACCTGCTCGCCGACCGCGTGCTCGCCACCCGTGACCTCGGAGCCGCCCGGTGATCCCCGTCCTCGTGTCCGGGGGCGTGGCCCTCGCGATCTCCCTCTTCGGCACGCCGTGGTTCATCCGGTTGCTCGTGCGCAAGCAGTACGGCCAGTTCATCCGGCAGGACGGCCCGACCTCGCACCACACGAAGCGCGGCACGCCCACGATGGGCGGCGTCGTCATCATCGGCGCGACCGTCCTGGGCTACCTCGTGGCGAACCTGGTCTCCTGGATGCGCACCGGGTCCACCCCGAGCGCGTCGGGGCTGCTCCTGCTCTTCCTCATGGTCGGGCTCGGGGCCGTCGGGTTCGCCGACGACTTCACGAAGATCTCCAAGCAGCGCTCGCTCGGCCTCTCGCCGATCGCCAAGATCATCGGACAGGGCGGCGTCGGCATCGCGTTCAGCCTCCTGGTGCTGCAGTTCCCGAACGCCGAGGGGGAGACGCCGGCGTCCATGGGCATCTCCTTCATCCGCGACACCGGCCTCTCGCTCGCGTTCGCCGGATCGGTCGTCGGGCTGCTGCTGTTCGTGGTGTGGGCCAACTTCCTCGTGACGGCGTGGTCCAACGCGGTGAATCTCACCGACGGCCTGGACGGGCTCGCGACCGGGGTGAGCGTCTTCGCGTTCGGCGCGTACGTGCTGGTGACGATGTGGCAGTTCAACCAGTCGTGCAACGACCTGCTGGCCGGACCCCGCTGCTACACCACGCGCGATCCGCTCGACCTCGCGATCGTGACGGCGGCGATCGTCGGTGCGTGCATCGGGTTCCTGTGGTGGAACGGCTCACCCGCCAAGATCTTCATGGGTGACACCGGCTCGCTCGCCCTCGGTGGCGCGCTGGCCGGGCTCTCGATCCTCACGCGCACCGAGCTGCTCGCACCGATCATCGCCGGGATGTTCGTCGTGATCGTCGCCTCCAGCGTGATCCAGATCGGCTTCTTCAAGATCTCCGGCGGCAGGCGCGTGTTCCGTATGGCACCGCTGCACCACCACTTCGAGCTCGCGGGCTGGGAGGAGGTCACGATCGTGATCCGGTTCTGGCTCATCTCGGCGGTCTTCGCGGCCGTGGGTCTGGCCGTGTTCTACGGCGAGTGGATCACCGGATGAGCGACCCGCTCGCGCTGCGCGGCACGGCCGCGCGCGAGGCGCTGCGCGGCGCCCGCGTGGCCGTGGTCGGGCTGGGGCTGACGGGTGCGGCGGCCGCGCGCACGCTGCACGCGCTGGGCGCCGACGTCGTGGCGCTCGACTCCCGCCCGGAGGTCGCCGCGCGCACGGCGGCGCAGCTCCCGGGCGTGCGCGTCCTGGCGGGCGACGGCGAGTCTGCCCTCGCCCGTGCGCTGCTGGACTCCGGCGCCCGTCTCGCGGTCGTCTCGCCCGGTATCCCGCTGGCCTCACCGCTCCTCGCGCTGCCCCGCGCGGCCGGGGTGCGGCTCATCACCGAGTTCGACCTCGCCTGGATGATCCGGCTCGACGACGCGCCCTGGTTCTTCGTCACGGGCACCAACGGCAAGACCACGACGGCGCAGATGACCAGCGCGCTGCTGCGCGCCGGCGGGCTGCACGCGCCGCCGCTCGGGAACATGGGGGTGGCGGTCTCGACCGTCGCGCTCGAGGGGGTCGCCGACGACGCGGGTGTGGTGCGCGCCCCCAGGCGTGGCCGATCGAGATCGCGGCGCTGCAGCTGCACGACACCTCGCTCCCGCGCCCGCTCGCGAGCATCTGCCTCAACGTCGCCGAGGACCACCTCGACCACTTCGGCACCATGGAGCGCTACCGCGCCGCCAAGGCCGCGGTCTACCGCGGGACCACGGGGGCGTGCGTCTACCCCACCTGGGAGCCAGGCGCGCGGGAGATGGTCGAGGAGGCCGAGGTGACCGAGGGCGCCCGCGCCGTCGGGCTCTCGCTGGCCGTCCCGGGCCTCGCACAGGTCGGTCTGGTCGAGGACGCGGTGATCGACCGCGCGTTCCACCCGCGCCGCCGCACCGAGGGCGTCGAGCTGTTCACGACCGACGACGTCGCGCACCTCGGCATGGGGGAGGCGGGGCTGCCGCTCCACATCGTCACGAACGCGATGGCGGCGGCCGCGCTGGTGCGCGAGGGCGGCGTCGACCCCGACGCGATCGCGGCCGGGCTGCGCGCCTTCCGGGTGGAGGATCACCGCATCGCGCGCGTCGCGGTGATCGACGGCGTCACCTGGGTCAACGACTCCAAGGCCACCAACGCGCACGCGGCCGCGGCGTCGCTGCGCGCGCTGGCCGACGGGAGCGCGGTCTGGCTCGCCGGCGGCGACGCCAAGGGGGCCGACCTCGACGACCTCGTGCGCGACTTCGCGGTCAAGATGCGGGGGTCGTGCTCATCGGGCGCGACCCGCGCGCGTGGCTCGAGCCGCTCGCGCGACACGCGAGCCACCTCCCGGTGATCGTGGTCCCCGACGGTGACACTGAGGCGGTGATGCGTGCTGCGGTCACGGCCGCGAGCGACCTGGCGCGGCCGGGCGACACGGTGCTGATGGCCCCGGCCGGGGCGTCGTGGGACCAGTTCCGCAGCTACGGTCACCGCGGCGACGCCTTCGTGACCGCCGTGGGGGAGCTCGGGAGCAGCGCCCGGGCAGGAGGAGAACAGGAGCAGGCATGACCGTCACCGACTCCCGACCGCGCGCCGGTCGAGGGCGTCTCGGCAGCAGCTCCGCCCGGTCGACGGGTGCCCGTCGACCTGCCGCGGCCGCGCGCACCGGCCGCTCCGCCCGTGCCACCCGAACGGCACCCGAGTCCGCCACGCGGACCGCGATCCGCACGGCGTGGGACTCCCCGGTCACCTCCTACTACCTCATCGGCTCGGTCTCGCTCGTGCTGGTCACGCTCGGGCTGGTGTTCGTGCTCTCGAGCTCGACGATCACGTCGCTCGCGAGCCAGGCCGGTCCGCTCTCGGGCGTCCAGAGCCAGGCGCTCTACGCCGCGCTCTTCCTCCCGTTCGCCTTCGGACTGTCCCACCTGCCGCTCCGGGTGCTGCGCGTGCTCGCGTGGCCGGCGTACCTGGCCGCGCTGGGGCTGCAGCTGCTCCCGATCCTCGCGCCCGGCATCGCGACGACGTCGGGCGGCAACATCACCGGCATCGACCTGGGTGTCATCTACTTCCAGCCGGCCGAGTTCGCCAAGCCCGCCCTCGCGCTCTGGCTCGGCGCCGTGCTGGCCGCGAAGCGGCACCAGCTCGGACAGATCCGCCACATCATCCTCCCCGCGGCGGGCGCCGGCGGCATGATCGCGGCGCAGCTCTACACCCACGACCTCGGTACGGCCCTCGTGCTGGGCGCGCTGGTGGCGGGGGCGCTGTGGGTCGCCGGGCTGCCGACGCGCTACTTCGGTGCGCTGGGCCTCGCCGGCGTCGCCGTCGTCGCCTTCATGGCCACCCAGGGCGAGACCCGGATGGCCCGGATCATGGCGCTGTTCAGCCCGGACTCGCTCGACGACGACGGTCTCGCCTACCAGACCGGCCACGCGCTGCAGGCGCTGGGGACCGGGGGACTGTCGGGTGTCGGTCTCGGGGGTCGCGCACCAAGTGGCTCTACCTCCCGGAGGCCAACAACGACTTCATCCTCGCCATCATCGGCGAGGAGCTCGGGCTGCTCGGCACGCTGCTGATCCTGGTGCTGTTCGGGCTCCTGATGGTGGGGCTGACGCGGGTCGTGCTGCGACACCCCGACCCGGTCGCGAAGATCACGACGGCGGCGATCGCGGCGTGGATCCTGGCGCAGGCCCTGGTCAACATCGGCGTCGTCATCGGTGTCCTCCCGGTCATCGGCATCCCGCTCCCGTTCATCTCCTCCGGCGGCTCGGCGCTCATCGCGACCGTCCTGGCGATGGGTGTCGTCCTCGCGTTCGCCCGCGACGAGCCGGGCGCCCGCGCGGCGCTGATGGCGCGCCGCGGCGCGGTCCGCCGCTCGTTCGGCGTCCTCGCCCGCCGCGGGGGCGCGCATGAGCGCCCCGCGCGGTGCCGGCCCGCTGCGCGTCCTGCTCGCCGGTGGCGGCACCGCCGGCCACGTCAACCCTCTGCTCGCTCTCGCCGACGAGCTCCGCTCGCGCGACGCTGCCACCGAGATAGTCGTGCTGGGCACGGCCGAGGGGCTCGAGCAGCGCCTGGTGCCCCAGCGCGGCTACGAGCTCGCGACCATCCCGCGCGTGCCCTTCCCGCGCCGGCCCGACGCGGCCGCGCTGCGCTTCCCGCGCGCCTTCACCCGCGCCGTCGGCCTCACGGGCGAGGCGATCGCGCGCGTGGACGCCGACGTCGTGGTGGGTTTCGGCGGCTACGTCGCCACCCCCGCCTACCGGGCCGCGGCGCGGGCCGGGCTGCCGGTGGTGATCCACGAGCAGAACGTCCGCGCGGGGCTCGCCAACCGGCTGGGTGCGCGGCGCGCCGCCGTCGTCGCCCTCACGTTCGCCGAGACCTCGCTCACCGCGCGACGTGGGCGCACGGTCCACACCGGGCTGCCGCTGCGGCCCGCGCTCGCCGACCTGGCGCGGCGGCGGGTGGACGCGCAGCAGTCCGCCGCGGCGCGCCGCGAGGCCGCCGCGCGCCTCGGGCTCGACGCGGACCGCCCCGTGCTCCTGGTCACGGGCGGCTCGCTCGGTGCCCAGCGCATCAACGAGGCCCTCGCCGGCACCGCCGCCGACCTCACCAAGGCCGGTGTGCAGGTGCTGCACGCGGCCGGCCGGGGCAAGGACGACGCCGTGCGCCCGGCGGCGGAGGCGGCGGGGAGCGACTACCACCTCGTGCCCTACCTCGACGCGATCGAGGACGCGTACGCGTGTGCCGACCTCGTCGTGGGCCGCTCGGGCGCCGGGACGGTGGGGGAGCAGGCCGCGCTCGGCCTCCCCGGCGTGTACGTCCCGCTCCCGATCGGCAACGGCGAGCAGCGGCTCAACGTCCGCGGGCTCGAGCGAGCGGGCGGTGCGCTCGTCGTCGACGACGCCGCGCTCACCCCCGCCTGGCTGCGCGAGCACGTGCTCCCGCTCGTGGCGGACACCGACCGGCTCGCCGCGATGGGGGCGGCCGCCCGCACGACCGGCATCGCCGACGGCGCGGCCCGCCTCGCGGACCTCGTCCGCGACGCCGCGGGGCGAGCCACCACCACCACCGCCACCAGTGACGACGCCGCCGGTACCACCGACAGCACCACCGACACCGATCCGCAGGAGTGACGCCGCACGTGAGCCACTGGCACTTCATCGCGATCGGCGGGCACGGCATGAGCGTGCTCGCCGAGATCGCCCTCGAGCTCGGGCACCGGGTGACCGGGTCCGACCAGGTCGCGGGTGAGGAGGTCGTCCGCCTGCGCGGGCGCGGGGCGCACGTCGACATCGGCCACGCCCCGGACCAGGTGGCGGGTGCCGACGTCGTGGTGGTCTCCACGGCGATCCCGCCCACGAACGTCGAGGTCGTGGCCGCCCGGGAGCGGGGGTCGAGGTGATCCACCGCTCCGAGGCGATGACGCGCCTCACGGCGGGGCGCCCGTTCTACGCCGTGGCCGGGACGCACGGCAAGACGACGACGTCGGCGATGCTCGCCGTCGCGCTCGAGGGGGCGGGCTGCGACCCGGGCGCCGCGATCGGTGGCACCGTGACCTCGTGGTCGGCGGGGTCGCGCGTGGGGACGGGGCCGTTCGTCGCCGAGGCCGACGAGTCCGACGGCTCGTTCCTGCGGTACGCGCCGCGCGTCGCGATCGTCACGAACGTCGAGGAGGACCACCTCGCGCACTACAGCGGACTGGCCGAGATCCTCGACGCGTTCGAGGCGTTCGCCCGCCGCCTGACGCCCGACGGCGTGCTGATCGCCTGCAGCGACGACGCCGGGTCGCTCGAGATCGCCCGCCGCGCGCACGCCGCCGGGCTGCGCGTGCGCACCTACGGCCGCACCGATCCGCGGGGTACGGACGGGGCGCGGCTCGCCGTCGAGCACGTCGGCCTGACCGACGTCGAGCTGACGGCCGGCCACTCGGCCGCGACCCTCGCGCTCGTGGGCGCCGACGGCGTCGCGCTCGCACCTGCGGTCGCGCTGCGCGTGGCCGCACCCGGTCTCCACACCGTGCTGGACGCCGCCGCGGCGTGGGCCGCCGCGCTCGAGGCCACCGGTCTCGCGGGGGCGCGCGCCGTCGCCGACGCGCTGGAGGGTTTCGCGGGGGCCGGACGGCGCTTCGAGACCGTCGGGACCGCCGACGACGTGCGCGTGGTCGACGACTACGCGCACAACCCCACCAAGGTCGCCAGCGCGCTGGCGGCGGGTCGGCTCGCCGCGGGCGAGGGACGCGTCGTGGCGCTGTTCCAGCCGGCGCTGTTCACCCGCACGCGCGACTTCGCGGCGGAGTTCGCCGACGCGCTGGACGCCGCCGACGCCGTGGTGGTGTGCGACGTCTTCGGTTCGCGCGAGGCGCCGATCGACGGCGTGACCTCGGCCCTCATCACCGACGCCGAGCCCGAGGAGCGCGCCGAGCGCGGCGCCATGCCGTTCCAGCTCGTGCCGGACCGCGTCGCCGCCGCCGAGCGGGTCGCCGCGCTCGCGGGGCCCGGCGACCTCGTCATGACCATCGGGTCCGGTGACGTGACGCTGCTGGCGCCCCTGGTGCTCGAGCACCTGCGACGCCGTGCGGAGGACTCGTCCGGCCCGTCCGACTCGTCGGATCCGTCCGGCACGGTCGCCGAGGACGCGTGAGGCCGCCCGCCGCGCCCCGCCGGCCCGCGACGGCGACCCCGCGTCGGCCGTCGGCGTCGCGTGGGGCGGGCGCGACCGGGGTCCGCGGCGGTACCGCGCCCGCGCGCCGGGACGCGTCCGGTCCCGACCGCGGCCAGGACCTCATCATCCTGGACGACGACGGGCCGGAGGACGAGCACGAGGGCGGGTCGGACGGCGTCGAGCGCGCCGCGCAGGCTCGGGTCCTCCCCGCACCGCGCTCCCTCGAGCCCGCCTGGGCCGCGCGCGATGCCGCACGTCGCCGTGCGACGTGGGTCCGGGTGGGCGTGGTCACCGCTGCGGCAGCCGCCCTCGGCGGCCTCGGGTGGCTGACCCTGGCCTCCCCGGTGTTCGCGCTCGAGGCGGAGGAGGTCGTCGTGGTCGGCGGCGGACCGTACGTGGACCCCACGGCCGTGGTGGGCGCCGCAGCCCAGGACGAGGGGACGCCGCTGCTCCGCCTGGACACCGCGGCGCTGCGCGACCGGATCGAGCAGCTGCCCGCCGTCGCGGAGGTCGAGGTGGCTCGCGACCTGCCGCGCGGTCTGACGCTGACCGTCGTGGCGCGCGAGCCCGTGGCGCTCGTGGCGCAGCCGGACGGCGCGGTCCAGGTCGTGGGCAGCGACGGCGTCGTCATCACGACCGTCCCGGGCGACGCCGCGCCCGCCGGTCTGCCCGTGCTCGCGGTGGACACCGCGGCCCCCGAGGCGGGGCGGATGGTGGAGGACGTGCTCGCGGTGCTCGCGGTGCTGCCCCCCGACCTGCTCGGCCAGGTCGCCAGCGCGGGGGCGAGCGCGCCGGGCAGCATCCGGTTCGAGCTCGTCGACGGCGCCCAGGTCACCTGGGGAGGGGTGGCCCGCAGCGAGCTCAAGGCCGCCGTGCTCAGCACCCTGCTCCAGGTCGGCGCGCGCACCTACGACGTCAGCGAACCCGAGTCGCCGGTCACGAGCTGATCCGATGGCTCGACACGCCCCGGCGGTCGTTGTCGCAGGCCCGAGGTCGGCCTACCGTCGACCCATCGCAATCTGACATAAGTCTCACTCTCAACCTGAGGGTGAAAGTTCGAGCAGGAGAGTCCCCCGAGCGGGTGGGCCGGACGAGAGGGACGCACGTGACGACACCGCAGAACTACCTGGCGGTCATCAAGGTCGTCGGCATCGGCGGCGGCGGCGTGAACGCCGTCAACCGCATGATCGACGCCGGACTGAGGGGCGTCGAGTTCGTCGCGGTGAACACCGACGCCCAGGCGCTGCTGATGTGCGACGCCGACGTGAAGCTCGAGGTCGGGCGGGACCTGACCCGCGGCCTCGGTGCCGGCGCCGACCCCGAGGTCGGCAAGAAGGCCGCCGAGGACCACGCCGAGGAGATCGAGGACGTCCTGCGCGGCGCCGACATGGTCTTCGTCACGGCGGGCGAGGGCGGCGGCACGGGCACCGGCGGTGCCCCGGTGGTCGCCCGCATCGCCCGCAAGCTCGGCGCCCTGACGATCGGCGTCGTCACCCGCCCGTTCACCTTCGAGGGCGCCGCCGCTCGACGCAGGCCGAGTCGGGCATCGAGGCGCTGCGCGCCGAGGTCGACACCCTCATCGTGATCCCGAACGACCGACTGCTCTCGATCAGCGACCAGAACATCTCGGTGCTGGACGCCTTCAAGTCGGCCGATCAGGTCCTGCTCTCCGGTGTCCAGGGCATCACCGACCTCATCACCACGCCGGGTCTGATCAACCTCGACTTCGCCGACGTGAAGTCCGTCATGCAGGGCGCCGGCAGCGCGCTCATGGGGATCGGCTCCGCCGTCGGCGAGGACCGGGCGCTCCAGGCCGCCGAGAACGCCATCTCCTCCCCGCTGCTCGAGGCGAGCATCGACGGCGCGCACGGCGTGCTGCTCTCGATCCAGGGCGGCAGCGACCTGGGGATGTTCGAGGTCACCGAGGCCGCGCGTCTGGTCCAGGAGGCCGCGCACCCCGAGGCCAACATCATCTTCGGCACGGTCATCGACGACACGCTCGGCGACGAGGTCCGCGTGACCGTCATCGCCGCCGGGTTCGACAGCGGCACGCCCGCCAAGGCGCCGGCGGCCCCGCCCGCCCGCAGCGAGCGCGCCCCCGGCCAGGCCGCCCGACCGCAGACGCCGATCGCCGTCCCGGCGCAGCTGACCGACGCCGACCTCGACCGCGGCGGTCGCGCGGCCGAGCCGCAGGCCCAGGCCCCCGCCGCACCCGTGACGAGCGACGCCGCACCCGTGGTCTCGGCCCCCGAGCCCCAGCGCCCCGTGGCCGTCGAGGAGCGCCCCCTGCGGCCGCGCCGCGACGAGGAGCTGGACGTGCCCGACTTCCTGAAGTGACCCTTCCGGACACCGCCGACGGCGAGGTCGACCCGCAGGTGCTGCGGGCCGACCTCGCCGTCGGCGTCTCGGCGTTCTTCACCACGCGCGCGGGCGGGGTCAGCGCACCGCCCCGGGACGGGCTCAACCTCGGTGCGGGGGTCGGCGACGACCCGCGCGCGGTCGCGACCAACCGCGCCCGTGTCGCCGCGGTGCTGGGCGCCCCGGTCACGTGGTCGCGGCCGGTGCACGGTCGCGACGTCGCGCGCATCGGTCCGGACGGTCGCGCCGTCGGTGCCGTCGGCGGTGACGCGCTCGCCGTCGACGCGCTCGTCACGACCGCGCCGGGACGCGGCGTCGCCGCCCTCGCGGCCGACTGCGTCCCCGTACTGCTGGCGGCCGTCGTCGGGGAGGGTGACGCCCGCGCCGGCCGACCGCTCGCCGTCGCCGCGGTGCACTCGGGCCGTCGCGGCCTCCTCGCGGGCGTCCTGCCCGCCGCGGTCGAGGCGCTGCGCGCGGCGGCCGGTGAGACGTCCGCGACCGCCCCGTCCGGCGTCGAGCTGCGCGCCGTCGTCGGCCCGGCCATCTGCGGCCGCTGCTACGAGGTGCCGCAGGAGATGCGGGGCGAGGTGGGCGCCGTCGAGCCCGCCGCCGTCGCGACGACCTCGTGGGGCACACCCGCGCTCGACCTCCCGGCGGGCGTCCTCGCGCAGCTGGGGCGCGCCGGGGTGATGGCGACGTCGGTGGGCGTGTGCACGCACGAGGACGAGCGCTTCTACTCCTACCGGCGCGACGGCGTGACAGGCCGGTTCGCCGGAGTCGTCGCGACACGCCGGGGCGGGATGCCGGGCGGCGCCGCGACGGGCGGCTAGCGTCGCTGGCGGACGAGGCTCGCCGGGAGTCGTGACCGAGGGAGAGGACGCTCATGGGAGCGCTGCGCAAGACGATGGAGTACCTCGGGCTCTCCGAGCCCGACCGCGACCAGGAGCTGGAGTACGGCGTGAACGACGAGGAGTACGCGATGGACGAGGTCGAGGCGCCCGCGGCGCCCGCGCGCACCGCCCCCGTCACGCCGATCAGCGCGGCCCGCTCGGCCGTCCCCAGCGGCGACCTGCGCCGGATCACGACCGTCCACCCGCGCACCTACAACGACGCGAAGGTCATCGGTGAGTCCTTCCGCTCGGGCACGCCGGTCATCATGAACCTGACCGAGATGTCCGACGCCGACGCCAAGCGTCTCGTCGACTTCTCCGCGGGCCTGGCCTTCGGCCTGCACGGCGCCATCGAGCGCGTGACGAACAAGGTCTTCCTGCTCTCGCCCGCCTCGGTCGAGGTCGCGACCGACCCCGGCGCCACCGAGCAGAGCAACCTGTTCAACCAGAGCTGAACCTCCGTGCCGGCGGTCGATCCCGTCCCGAGCCGCCCGAGCCGGGTCACCGGCTCGGCGGCCGGGTCCCTCGCCCGTAGAGTGGTCCCGTGAGTGCGATCGCGACCGTCCTGTACGTCCTGGTGCTGCTGTTCGTCGTCGCCCTCCTGGTCCGCATCGTCTACGACGTCGTGCAGATGGTGGCCCGCGAGTGGCGACCGCAGGGCCTGGCCCTCATCGCGGCCGACGTCGTCTACACGACGACCGACCCGCCGCTCAAGGCCGTGCGACGGGTGGTGCCGCCGCTCCGGCTCGGCGGCATCGCGCTGGACCTGGCCTTCATCCTGGTGATGTTCGGGGCGTGGATCCTGATGTGGATCCTCGGGTCGCTCGCTGCATGACCTGCGGGGTGAACGTCCCCGGCCCCGATGGGCTACCGTTGACCGCGATCGACGCATGTGAGCATGCGTGCGTCTCTAGAAGACTGAGGTGACGACATGACTCTGCTGACGGCAGACGACGTTCTCAAGAAGACTTTCCAGACCACGAAGTTCCGCGAGGGCTACGACCAGGACGAGGTCGACGACTTCCTGGACGAGATCGTCAACACCCTCCGCGTGCTCCAGGGCGAGAACGCCGAGCTCAAGGCGAAGATCGCCGAGCAGGAGCAGGCCGGTGGCGAGGCCACGCGCGCCGCTGCTGCGGACCAGACCAGCCAGATCACCCCGGTGGTCGACGAGCCGGTCGCGGAGCCCGAGGCCGAGGTCACCCCCGAACCCGAGCCGGAGCCCGTCGTCGAGGCGGCCCCCGTGGAAGAGACGCCCGTCACCGCGTCCGCCCCCGCGGTGCAGCAGACCTCCGTCGTCCCCGCCGGCCAGACCGAGCCGGAGTCGGCCACGGGCATGCTGCAGCTCGCCCAGCGCGTCCACGACGAGTACGTGCGCAACGGCCGCGACGAGGGCGACCGCATCGTCGGCGCCGCTCGCCAGGAGGCCGCGACGCTCGTCTCGGACGCCGAGGCCCAGCGTGCCCGCACGCTCCAGCAGCTCGAGACCGAGCGCGCGACGCTCGAGCACAAGATCGAGGGTCTGAAGGAGTACGAGCGCGACTACCGCGGTCGTCTCAAGACCTACATCGGCAGCCTCCTGGAGACGCTCGACGCGCAGGCCGACCAGGTCAGCCTCGACGGGCCGCCCGCGCGCCTCTGATACAGGCGGCGCGCCAGCGCCCCGTGCACCGCGTGCTCCCCGAGGGCCCGGACCACCTCACGGTGGTCCGGGCCCTCGGCGTCTCGGGCCCGGCGCACCTGGGCCTCGCGGTGGGGGAGGATGGGAGGCGATGACTGAGCAGACCGCAGACGAGACGGCCCCCTCCGGCGACGCCGCCGTCGACCCAGCCGTGGCCGCCGGGCGATCCGGGGCCGGGGCGACCTCGACGCCGACCCCACCGCGGGCGCGACGCGTGGGCCTGCTCGCCGCCCTCGCCGTCGGCGTCCTCGCGCTGGACCAGGCGACCAAGACCGTGGCGCTGCAGCAGCTCGAGCCGGGGGAACGAATCCCGTTCATCGGCGACCTGCTCGGGTGGCGGCTCGTCTTCAACCCGGGCGCCGCGCTCTCGTTCGGGACCGGACACACCTGGATCTTCACGATCGCCATGGTGGTGTGCGCCGTCGTCGTGATCTCGCTCGCGACCCGGATCCGCTCGCGCGGGTGGGCCGCGGCGGCCGGCGCGCTCCTGGGCGGTGCCCTCGGCAACCTCGTGGACAGGCTCGCGCGGGACCCCGGCTTCGCCGTCGGCCACGTCGTCGACTTCATCGACTACGGCGTCTTCATCGGCAACGTCGCCGACATCGGGATCGTCGCGGCCGCGGCGTCGTTCGTCCTCCTGACCCTCCTCGGCATCTCCTGGGACGGGACGCGCGAGCGCGGGAAGGCCTCGCGCGAGGATCGCGTCGAGGCCGCGCCCGAGCGCGACGGCGGCGCCTCGTGAGCGACCTGACCCTCCCGGTCCCGGACGGTCTCGCGGGGGAGCGGGTCGACGTCGCGCTCGCGCGGCTGATGGGCCTGTCCCGCTCGCGCGCCGCAGCGCTGGCGGACGACGGCGGGGTGCGCCTCGACGGCCGCGTCCTGGCGAAGTCGGACCGCCTGACCGCGGGCGGCTGGCTCGAGGTGGAGCGGCCCGAGCCCGAGCGCGAGGCGGAGGGCGTCGTGGCGACGGTCGTGGACGGGATGCGCCTGGCGTATGAGGACGACGACGTCGTCGTGGTCGACAAGCCGATCGGCGTCGCCGCGCACCCGTCACCCGGCTGGACCGGGCCGACCGTGATCGGCGGCCTCGCGGCGGCGGGCGTGCGGGTGGCGACGTCGGGCGCGAGCGAGCGGCAGGGCGTCGTGCACCGGCTCGACGTCGGCACGTCCGGCCTCATGGTGGTCGCCAAGAGCGAGCACGCGTACACGGTGCTCAAGCGCGCGTTCAAGGAGCGCACGGTCGAGAAGGTCTACCACGCGCTGGTCCAGGGGCACCCCGATCCCTCCTCCGGCACGATCGACGCGCCGCTGGCACGCCACCCGAAGCACGACTGGAAGTTCGCCGTCGTGGCCGACGGCCGGCCCAGCGTCACGCACTACGAGACGCTCGAGGCGATGCCGCGCGCGAGTCTGCTGGAGATCCACCTCGAGACGGGCCGCACGCACCAGATCCGGGTGCACACCTCGGCGCTGCGACACCCGTGCGTCGGTGACCTCACCTACGGTGCGGACCCGGTCCTGGCGGCGCGCGTCGGGCTCGGGCGGCAGTGGCTGCACGCGATGCGGCTGGGGTTCGCCCACCCCGCGACGGGTGAGCCGCTCGTGGTCACCTCCACCTACCCCGACGACCTGGCGCACGCGCTGGAGGTGCTGCGGGGCTGAGGTGATGGGGGGCTGAGGTGCTGCAGGGCTGAGCGGCGGGATCGCCCGCGCGACGGCGGGCGACCCTTCGCCTCAGCGCCGCCCGTAGGCCTCGAGCGTGACCTCGCGGGCGCGCTTGTGGTCCACCATCCGCTCGGGGTAGCCCGCGGGCTGCTCGTCCAACTTCCACGGCTCGTGCACCGCCTTCCCGGGGATCTCGCCGAGCTCCGGCACCCACCGGCGCACGTAGTCGCCGTGCGGGTCGAACTTCAGCCCCTGCGTGACAGGGTTGAAGATCCGGAAGAAGGGCGCCGCGTCCGTTCCGGTACCCGCCACCCACTGCCAGTTGTGCTGGTTGGAGGCGAGGTCGCCGTCGATCAGCGTGCGCATGAAGTGCCGCGCACCCGCCTGCCACCGCACGCGCAGGTCCTTGACGAGGAACGAGGCGACCACCATCCGCACCCGGTTGTGCATCCACCCGGTCTCGGCGAGCTGCCGCATACCGGCGTCGACGAACGGGTAGCCCGTCCGTCCCGCCGTCCACGCCTCGAGCGCGTCGGACTCCTCGGCGCCGGCGATCCACGCGTCGTCCGGCACGACGTCGCGCAGCGACTCGCGCGCGCTTTCGGGGTCGTGGAACAGCACGTCGGCGTAGAACTCCCGCCACGCGAGCTCGCCGCGGAACGTAGCGGCGCCCTCGTTCCGCTTGCGCGCCAGGTCCGCCAGGAGCGTGCGCGGGTGCAGCTCGCCCCACTTGAGCGAGGCCGACAGCGCGGACGTGCCCTCGTGGTCGGGGCGGTCGCGCTCGCTCGCGTAGTCGGCCAGGGCACCGGTGTGGAACTCCTCCCAGCGCTCCCGTGCGCGCTCCTCGCCGGCGTCGGGGTGGCCGTCGGCGGGGTCGGGCAGCTCGCGCCGCGTCATGCGACCGAGGTCCACCTCGGCCGGGTCGACCCAGCGGACGCGCTCGGCGCGGGGGCGGGTGCGCGCCAGCCGTGCTTCTCCCAGGAGCGCGAGAAGGGTGTGTAGACCTTGTAGGGCTCGCCGTCGTCCTTGGTCACGCGGCCGGGCGCGACGGCGTAAGGCGATCCCGTGCGCACCAGCGCGGCGTCGTCGCCCAGGGCCTGGGCCACCGCCTCGTCGCGGCGCGCACCGTAGGGCCCGTAGTCGGCCGCGACGTGGACCTCGTCGGCCCCGACGGACCGGGCGAGCGCGGGGATCGCGTGCTCGGGCGTGCCGTGCACCAGGAGCACGTGGCCCGACGTCGCGGCGTCCAGGCGTGCCAGCGACGTCATGAGGTAGTCGCGGCGCGGGGTGCCGGCCGGGTCCCAGAGCGTGTCGTCGAGCACGAAGACCGCCAGCACCGGGTGGGACCCGGTGTGGCCGTCCTCACCCCCGCTGGCCGCCAGCAGCGCGGGGTTGTCGTGCAGGCGCAGGTCGCGGCGGATCCACCACAGGCGGGGTGCGAGATCGGTCATCCCTCGAGCCTGCCACCCGCTCCCCGGGGGCGTCACGAGGTTCTACGATCGTCAGATGCCGGCGGCCCAGGAAGACTTCGTCCACCTGCACGTGCACACGGACTACTCGATGCTCGACGGCGCCGCGCGCGTGCCCGACCTCATCGCGGAGGTGAAGGCGCAGGGGCAGAGCGCCGTGGCGATCACCGACCACGGCTACCTCTTCGGCGCGTACGACTTCTGGGGGAAGGCGCGCAGGGCGGGCGTCAAGCCGATCATCGGGCTCGAGGCGTACGTGACGCCGGGCACGGCGCGCCAGGACCGCACCCGGGTGCGGTGGGGCGAACCGCACCAGAAGGGCGACGACGTCTCGGGCGGCGGTGCGTACACGCACATGACGCTGTGGTCGCAGACGACCGCGGGGATGCACAACCTCTTCCGCCTGGGGTCGCTCGCCAGCCTGGAGGGGTACTACTTCAAGCCCCGCATGGACCGCGACCTGCTGACGCGGTACAGCGACGGTCTGATCGCGACCTCGGGCTGCCCCTCGGGCGAGGTGCAGACGCGCATCAAGCTCGGGCAGTGGGACGAGGCCGTGCGCGCCGCCGGGGAGATGCAGGACATCTTCGGGAAGGACAACTATTTCATCGAGCTGATGGACCACGAGCTCGAGATCGAGCGCCGCGTGTTCCGCGACCTCGTCGAGCTCGGCAAGCAGATCGGTGCGCCGCTCGTGGCGACCAACGACCTGCACTACGTGCGCCAGGAGGACCACACCGCGCACGAGACGCTGCTGGCGGTGCAGTCCAACTCGCTGCTCTCGGACCCCACCTACGACCAGGGCGGCAACCGGTTCGCGTTCACGGGCGACTCCTACTACGTGCGCTCGGCGGCGCAGATGCGCAGCATCTTCGCGGAGCTGCCCGAGGCGTGCGACAACACGCTGCTCATCGCGGAGCGGTGCGAGGTGGAGTTCACCGAGCAGGTCGGCAAGTACATGCCGCACTTCCCGGTGCCCGAGGGCGAGGACGAGATCTCGCTGTTCGTGAAGGAGGTCGAGCGCGGCCTCGTGCACCGGTTCGGCGAGGTCGTGCCGGCCGAGGTCGACAAGCAGGCCCGGTACGAGATCGAGATCATCACCTCCAAGGGGTACGCGGGCTACTACCTGGTGGTGGCCGACTTCATCAACTGGGCCAAGCGCAACTCGATCCGCGTGGGTCCGGGTCGCGGTTCCGGTGCCGGGTCCATGGCGGCGTACGCGATGGGGATCACCGAGCTCGACCCGCTCGCGAACGGCCTCATCTTCGAGCGCTTCCTCAACCCCGAGCGCATGAGCCTGCCCGACTTCGACATCGACTTCGACGAGCGCCGGCGCGGTGAGGTCATCCGGTACGTGACGGAGAAGTACGGCGACGACAAGGTCGCCTCGATCGTCACCTACGGAACGATCAAGGCCAAGCAGGCGCTCAAGGACGCCGGCCGGGTGCTCGACTACCCGTTCGCGATGGGTGACAAGCTCACCAAGGCGATGCCCGCCGACGTCATGGGCAAGGGCATGTCCCTGTCCGGCGTCTTCGACCCGAGCGACAAGCGCTACGCCGAGGCGGCCGAGTTCCGCACGCTCTACGAGGTCGACCCGGACGCGCGCAAGATCACCGACCACGCCAAGGGGATCGAGGGCCTCAAGCGGCAGTGGGGCGTGCACGCGGCGGGCATCATCATCTCCTCCGAGCCGCTGCTCGACGTGATCCCGATCATGCGCCGCGAGCAGGACGGCGCGATCATCACGCAGATCGACTTCCCGGCCGGGGAGGAGCTCGGCCTGGTCAAGATGGACTTCCTGGGCCTGCGCAACCTCACGATCCTCGACGACGCGCTCGAGAACATCACGGTCAACGGCAAGGACGACGTCGTGATCGAGGACGTCCCGCTGACCGATGCGGAGACCTACGCGCTCCTGGGGCGCGGCGACACCCTGGGCGTCTTCCAGCTCGACGGCGGCGGGATGCGATCGCTGCTGCGCACCATGCGGCCGGACAACTTCGAGGACATCTCGGCCGTCGGTGCGCTCTACCGCCCCGGCCCGATGGGCGCCAACTCGCACACGAACTACGCGCTGCGCAAGAACGGCCTGCAGGAGATCGAGCCGATCCACCCCGAGCTCGCCGACGCGCTCGAGGACATCCTCGGCAAGACGTTCGGGCTGATCGTCTACCAGGAGCAGGTGATGGAGATCGCCCAGCACCTGGCCGGCTACACGCTCGGCGAGGCCGATCTCCTCCGGCGTGCGATGGGCAAGAAGAAGAAGGAGATCCTCGACAAGGAGTACGTGCCGTTCTCGGGCGGCATGCGCAAGAACGGCTTCTCCGAGAAGGCCATCAAGGCGCTGTGGGACGTGCTGGTCCCGTTCTCCGACTACGCGTTCAACAAGGCGCACTCGGCCGCCTACGGACTCGTCTCCTACTGGACCGCGTTCCTCAAGGCGAACTACACCACCGAGTACATGGCCGCGCTCCTGACGTCCACGCGGGACGACAAGGACAAGTCGGCGATCTACCTCAACGAGTGCCGCCGGCTGAAGATCACGGTGCTCCCGCCGGACGTGAACGCCTCGGCGGGGACGTTCACCCCGGTCGGGGGCGACATCCGGTTCGGGATGGCGGCCGTGCGCAACGTCGGCCAGAACGTCGTGGACGCGATCGTCGCGGCGCGCGAGGAGAAGGGCGCGTTCACCTCCTTCACGGACTTCCTCGACAAGGTGCCGGCGGTCGTGTGCAACAAGCGCACGATCGAGTCGCTGATCAAGTCGGGCGGCTTCGACTCGCTCGGCCACACGCGCCGCTCGCTGCTGCTGATCCACGAGCAGGCCGTGGACGCCGTCATCGACGTCAAGCGCAAGGAGGCCGTGGGTCAGTTCGACCTGTTCGCCGAGCTCGGGGCGAGCGACGACGGCGCGGGCACCTTCTCCGTCCAGGTCCCGGACCTGCCGGAGTGGGACAAGAAGCAGAAGCTCACCTTCGAGCGCCAGATGCTCGGCCTGTACGTCTCCGACCACCCGCTCGCCGGCGTCGAGCACGTGCTGAGCGCCGCCAGCGACGTCTCGATCGCGACGCTCCTGACCGACGAGGCGCGGCCGGACGGCAGCGTCATCACGATCGCCGGTCTCATCACGAACGTCGCGGTGAAGATCTCCAAGAAGAGCGGCAACCCCTGGGCCGCAGTGACGATCGAGGACCTCGAGGGCAGCGTCGAGGTGCTGTTCTTCGGCGAGACCTACCTGGCCTACTCCACGGTGCTGGCCGAGGACGCCGTCGTCGTGCTCAAGGGCCGGATGCGCCGGCGCGACGACGCTCTCTCGGTGCAGGCGATGGAGCTCTCGCTGCCCGACGTCGTCTCCACCGCCGACGGTGCACCGGTCGCCATCACGATCCCCGAGTCGCGGTGCACGCAGCCGCTGCTGGAGCGGTTGGTGGAGGTGCTCCAGAGCCACCCGGGCAGCAACGAGCTGCACGTGCACGTGCGCACCCGCACGGGGCGCACGGTGGTGCGCGCGGGTGACGCGTTGCGGATCGACCGGACGTCGTCGCTGTACGGGGATCTCAAGGCGTTGCTCGGGCCGAGCTGCCTCGTCTGAACTCGGACACCCCGCCGAGAACGTCCTGAGCCGCGTCGCCGGGCCCGTTCTCGCGGCCTCGGACGTTCTCGGCGTGAGGTCGGCCGGTGTCGAGATCCTCAGCGGCGGCGCTCCTCACGCAGGGTGCGGGCCGACGTCGGGACCGCGTCGCCGACGACCTCCGGGTAGGTGCAGGTGAAGCTGCCCTCGTAGCCCGCCAGCGGGCCGAACCGCTCGTTGCTCACGGCGACCTCGATCGTGAAGCGCCCCGCGGCGTCGTCGAACCCCTCGCGCAGCACCGCCGTGCCCGAGAGGGCGAGCGGGAAGCGGAACGACACCGGTCCCTCGTGGAAGCGCTGACCCCGCGAGAGGATCTGCAGCGAGCCGTCGGGCAGGACGCTCGGGGTGAGGTCGACGGCGAGGTGCTGGTGCGTGCCGAGGTAGTCGAGGACGCGGCCGGGCCCGTCGGCCACGAGGGTGGCGTCGAAGCGCCGGCGCCGACCGGGGAGACCTCGAACGTCCGCACCACCGACAGGCTCTCGCGGCCGTGCGCGTCGGTGTAGGCGTAGTTCTCGATCGTGAACGGGATGTCCCGACCCGACTCCGGCACGAGGATGTTGCGCCACGCGCCGAGGTGCAGGAACGGCAGCGTCCAGACCGGGCCGTGCCACATCCGATCCATGACGCCGCGCCCGATGCAGGAGTAGCCCGCCGTCGTGCTCGCCCCGAAGCGTCGCCGCAGCTGCGGGTGGAGGCGCTCGGCGTCGCTGCCGAGGGCGTCGAGGACGATGCTCATGCGGGCTCCTGACGGGGGTGGGGGTCGGCGGCGAGCGTGTCCAGGCTCCGCGGGGCGCGCGCGGCGCTCGGATCCGGCGGGCGGCGCAGCGTCCGGCGCGCGGACGGGACGCCGGCGGGGGTGGGCACCACGACCGCCGCCGCGAGGAGTGCGAGCCCCGTGCCGACGGCGAGCACTCCGGAGCGCCCCCGACGCCGGGACGTGCGCACCACCAGGTGCGCCCCGGTCGCGACGGCCAGGGCGCGCAGGGCGGCGACGGCGATCGCGGCGTCCCGCGCCCGGGCGGGGTCGGTCCCGCGCTCGACCCACAGCCGCAGACGGTCGAAGCTCCACGCCGTCGCCCAGCCCACGAGCGGACGCACGAGCGGATCGAGGTGCGGACCGAGCGGTCCCCACCCGGGGGTGTAGTCGTAACCGGTGACGAATCGCACACCGCCCGGGGTGGGGACGTAGCGCCAGTACCCCTGGCCGGGGCCGAGCGGTGAGAGCACGTCGTCCGGTGCGAAGCGGAGCGCGGAGGTGCCGTGGCCGTCCTCGCCGCGCCGGTGCCCGACGGAGGTGCCCCACCCGCGCAGCGCCAGCCGGTCCCCGAGGCGTCCCGGGGCCCGGATCTCGTAGCGGAAGCGGTGGGCGCGCGAGGGTGCGGGGGCGCACTCCTGCGGCGTGATGTGGGTGAAGCGCAGGTCCCACCGCGGATGCTGCAGCGGATCCTGCGTCGGGTGCCACACGCGGTCCACGAGCGCGGCGGTGCGCGCCTCGGACGCGGCGCTGCGGGGAGGGTCGGAGGTGGCGACGTCGGGGCTCGCCGCGGAGATGACCGTCTCGACGTAGATCTGACGGCCCGCGCGGGGAGCACCCCGGGGGCGGCGGGTCGGTGGCACCGGTGGCTCCCCGTGGTCCGCGGTCAGCGCGTCCGGCGGACGACGTGCAGCGTCTGCGGACCCTGGGGGAGGTCGATCTCGACGACGGCGCCCGGCACGACCTGACGCCCGCGCCGGTTCTCGGGCTCGCCGTCGATCGTGACGGCGTCGTCGGCCAGGAGCTCCTTGACGTCGGCGCCGTCCTCGACCAGGCCCGCGAGCTTGAGCAGCTGGCCGAGGCGGATCATGTCGTCGCGGATCTCGATCTCCATGGGGACATCCTGCCGGGTGGCGCTCGTAGGCGCCCGGGTCCGAGGTCCCGGGTCGATGGTCCTGGGTCCGCCGCCGCTAGCATCGGCCGGTGCCCGAGGATCCCGCCCCCGCCCCCGGACCACCCCGCCGCCTCCGGATCGTCGGTGTCTCCGGTGCCGGCAAGACACGGCTGGCCCGCGACGTCGCAGAGCGGCTGCGCGTGCCCCACCTCGAGCTCGACGCGGTGTTCTGGGACGCGGGCTGGGCCTACCGCGATCTCGGCGAGGCGCACGCGATGATCGACGCTTTCGTGGCGGACCACCCGGACGGCTGGGTGGCCGAGGGGAACTGGTCCTCGCGCCTGGAGGGTCGGCTCGACCCCGGCACGCCCGACGGGGCCGACGTGCTCGTGTGGCTGGACCTCCCGCGGTGGCTCGTGATGGTCCGCGTCGTGCGCCGGACGATCGCCCGTGGTGTGCTGCGTACCTCGCTGTGGCACGGGAACCGGGAGCGGCCCCGGGACTGGCTGCGGTGGGACCCCGAACGCAACATCGTGCGCTGGGCCTGGGTGCAGCACCCGGTGGTCCGGTCCCGCATGCTGGCGCGCATGGGTGACACCCGGACCACGAGCCGCGGCGCCGCTCCCGCGATCGTCCAGCTCGGCAGCCCGCGAGCCGTCCGAGCCTTCGTCGACGGGCTCGGCGCGTCCCGCTCGTAGGATCGAGCCATGCCCGTCATCTCTCGCATCGACCTGCGCGGCCGCACGCTCACCACCGCCGAGCTGCGCCGGGCGATCCCGCGCGCCCCGCTCGACGTCGAGGCCGCCACCGGCGCCGTCGAGCCGATCCTGGCCGACGTCCGCGCGCGCGGCGCCGCCGCTCTGCGCGACCTCGCCGAGCGGTTCGACGGCGTGCGTCCGACGCACGTCCGGGTGCCGGCGCACGAGCTCGCCGCCGCGCTGGAGCGGCTCGACCCGACGCTGCGCTCGGCCCTCGAGCTCGCCGCGTCCCGGGTCCGCGCCGGTCACAACGCGCAGCTGCCGCGCGCCACGAGCACGGAGCTCGCCCCCGGGGCCCAGGTGCGTCAGCGCTGGGTGCCGGTGCGCCGCGTGGGTCTGTACGTGCCGGGCGGGCTCGCGCTCTACCCCTCCAGCGTCGTCATGAACGTCGTGGCCGCGCAGGTGGCGGGCGTCGAGGGTCTCGCCGTGGCCAGCCCGCCGCAGCGCGACAACGGCGGTCTGCCCGACCCGACCGTCCTCGCGGCCTGCGCGCTGCTGGGGGTCGAGGAGGTCTACGCCGTCGGGGGAGCGCAGGCGGTGGGGATGTTCGCCTACGGCGTGGTCGGCTCCGAGGACGCCGACGGCGGTGCGGGCGCGGAGCTGTGCGCCCCGGTCGACGTCGTCACCGGACCCGGGAACGTCTACGTGGCGGCGGCCAAACGAGCGGTACGCGGCGTCGTGGGCATCGACTCCGAGGCGGGGCCCACCGAGATCGGCATCTTCGCGGACGAGACCGCCGACCCCGACCACGTCGCGGCCGATCTCGTCTCGCAGGCCGAGCACGACCCGCACGCCTCGAGCGTGCTGGTGACGGACTCGCTCGCGCTCGCGGCCGCCGTCGAGGACCGCCTCGAGGTGCGTGCGGCGGCGACGAAGCACACCGAGCGGGTGCGCACCGCGCTGGGCGGACCGCAGTCCGCGATCGTCCTGGTCGACGACGTCGAGCAGGGGCTCGCCGTCGTGGACGCCTACGCGGCCGAGCACCTGGAGATCCAGACCGCCGACGCCGCCGCGCTCGCCGAGCGGGTGCGGTCGGCCGGGGCGATCTTCGTCGGCGCGTACTCGCCGGTCTCGCTGGGCGACTACGTCGCGGGCAGCAACCACGTCCTGCCGACGGGCGGCTGCGCGCACTTCTCCTCCGGGCTCGGGGTGATGAGCTTCATGAAGTCGGTGCAGGTGATCGAGTACACGCGCGAGGCGCTCGCGGCCGTGACCGAACCGCTGGTGGCGCTCGCGAATGTTGAGGACCTGCCCGCCCACGGCGAGGCGGCCCAGGCCCGGCTCTGAGCGGGGTGGGGCGCGGCGTCGCCACGTCGTCACGACGTCACGTCGCAGTCCACCCGCAGGGGGACACCTCGGGGTCAGGATCGGTGCATCCCCCGATGGTGCCCGGGCACGCCGGCGCCTAGCGTCGAGGGCATGAACTCCTTCTACGACATGATCCGCAACACCGGTTTCCGCCGTGGCCCCGGGCGCCTCCTCGGTGGGGTGTGCGCCGGGATGGCCCGCCAGTGGGGCTGGGACGTCAACGTCGTCCGCCTCGTCGTGGTGATCCTCATGATCCTGCCGGTGCTCAGCTGGGTCGTCTACGCGATCGCGTGGATCCTGCTGCCGTGGCAGGACGGCTCGATCCCGCTCCAGAAGGCCTTCAGCAACGGGAACGGCGGAGGTGGCGCCACGGGCGGGAGCCCGCGGCCCTACGACCTCTGACCGGCACGCCTCACCGGCACGCCTCACCGGCACGCCTCACCGGCACCCCGACGGGCGCCCCCACTGCGGGCGCCCGTCGGGGTGGGCCACGCTCAGCGCATTCCGATGGTGAACGGGTGCACGGCGCCGGCCCCGGCACGGCGCAGCAGTCGCGCCGCGAGCGTCAGAGTCCAGCCGGAGTCGGTGTAGTCGTCCACCAGAAGGACGCTGCGACCGTTCAGCCCGGCGGCGGCGCCGTCGCTCAGGTCCAGCTGCAGCCGTCGCTCGACGACCGCGAGACGCTGCGCCGAGTTGAGGTCGTGCCGACCCGGGGGCATCCCGTCGCGGGGGACCACCGAGCCGACGACCGGCACCCCGAGCACCGCGGCGGCGCCGCGCGCCAGGTGGTCCACCAGCTGGGGGCGCGTGCTCGAACGCACGGCCACGACACCGTCGACCCGCACCCCGTCCGACCGCAGGCGCTCGAGCACGCTCCTGGTCGCGGCGCGCAGGTCGGGGCCGACGACGCCGTCGCCCGCCGTCGTCCCGACCGCCTCGCGCACGCTGGCCGCCAGGCCGATCCCGTCCATGCGCGCGAGCGCGACGCCGGGTTCGGCGCGGTCCTCGACGGCGATGCGCCCGGCGAGGTCGACGCCCAGTCCGGGCATCCCGGTCGGCCACTGCCGGCGCGGCACGATCTCGACCCCGGCCCGGGCGAGAGCGACCCGGACGTTTTCGGCGGACTCGCCGTCGGGCAGCTCGGGCGCCCACGGGCCGGCGCACAGGTCGCACCGACCGCACCGCCAGGCGGGGCCGCCGGCGGTTCGCGTCCCGTCCTCGGTGCCGGTGCCGGTGCCGGTGCCGGTGTCGGTGCCGTCGGCGCCGGACCCCGCCGGTCCCACGCCCACGAGCTCGGGGTCGTCGAGCTGCCGACGCAGATAGGCCACGCGGCAGTCGTCGGGCCCGAGCCGCTCGTACTCGATCATCGCGGCCTGCTCGGCGAGCCGCGCGCGCTCCACGCGGGCGTACCGCTCGGCGTCGTAGTCCCACTCCTGGCCGGTGCGGCGCCAACCGCCGCGGACCTTGCTGACCGCACCGTCGACGTCGAGCACCGAGAGCATCATCTCCAGGCGCGAGCGGCGCAGGTCGACCGCGGTCTCGAGCCGCGCGGTCGAGGCGGTCGAGTCGGGCGAGTCGGCCAGGGCCGCCAGCACCTGGCGGACGGTCTCGGCCGGGGGAAGGCGAGCGACCCGAAGTAGTCCCAGATCGCGCGGTCCTCGGGGCCGGGGGCCAGCACGACGTCGGCGCTCGCGACTCCGCGCCCCGCACGTCCGATCTGCTGGTAGTAGGCGATGGGGGAGCTCGGGGCCCCGAGGTGCACCACGAAGGCGAGATCGGGCTTGTCGAAGCCCATGCCGAGCGCCGAGGTCGCGATCAGCGCCGTGACCCGGTTGGCGAGCAGGTCTGCCTCGAGCTGCTCCCGCTCGGACGGTTCGGTCCGACCGGTGTAGGAGGCGACGTCGAGGCCGGCGGACCGCAGCTGCGTGGCCACCTCCTCGGCCATCGCGACGGTCAGGCAGTAGACGATCCCGGACCCCGTCGCGCTCCGCAGGTAGTCCACGAGCCACGCCACGCGTACGGCGGCGTCGGCCCGGGGGAGGACCGCCAGTCGCAGCGAGTCGCGTGCGAGCGTCCCGCGCAGCACCAGCACCTCCCGGCGGGGCGTGTCCGAGCCTCCGCCGCCGCTCACGCCCGTCCCCGGGGTCGGGGGAGCCCGGCGCCCAGCTGCTCGGCGACATCGGCGCTGACGCGGGCGTTCGCTGTCGCCGTCGTCGCGAGCACCGGGGTCCCGGCCGGCAGCGTCTCGAGCAGCGTCCGGATGCGGCGGTAGTCGGGCCGGAAGTCGTGGCCCCAGTCCGAGACGCAGTGGGCCTCGTCGACCACCACGAGACCCGCCGTCGCGGCCAGCCGGGGGAGCACCTCGGACCGGAACGCCGGGTTGTTGAGGCGTTCGGGGGAGCACAGGAGGACGTCCACCTCGCCGGCGGCGACGGCGGCGTGGATGTCGTCCCACTCGGTGGTGTTGGCGGAGTTGATGGTGACGGCGCGGATGTCCGCGCGGGAGGCGGCCGCCACCTGGTCGCGCATGAGGGCGAGCAGGGGCGAGACGATCACGGTCGGCCCCGCGCCGCGGGCGCGCAGCAGGCTCGTGGCCACGAAGTACACGGCCGACTTCCCCCAGCCGGTCCGCTGGACCACGAGGGCGCGGGCGCGGTCGGCCACGAGCGCGCTGATCGCCCGCCACTGGTCCTCGCGCAGCACGGCGTCCTCCCGCCCCACCAGCGCGCGCAGCGCGGTCTCGGCCTCGGCGCGCAGCTCGGCGGTCGCGGCGACGTCGGCACGTGGGGGCCGCGCGAAGCGGGCCTCGGGGGCGAGGCGTCGCGCCTGCGGACGGTCGTCGCCGCCCGCGCCCGCTCGGGGACGCGGCGCCGGCGCGGCGGTCGCTCGCGAGCCGGCACCTGGGCCCCGGTACGTCTCCGCGCCACCGTCGTCCGGGGGTGCGGCGTCGTACTCGGGGTCGTAGGGGGTTCCTCGAGCGGGGGCAGGTCCGTCATGAGAATCACCGTACGCGCGGGGTCCGACAGGCCCGGACCCCGACGGTCAGCCTTGTGGACACGGCCGGTGGACACACCGCGCGACCCCCGTCCCGCCGTGCGGGCACCGCGGGATCGCGGCGCCGCTCCCACCTAGACTGGGGCACCGTGACCGCCACGTCCGACGCGCCCGACGCGTCAGCCGCCGAGCCCCGCGACGCCCGTGAGGCCCCCGAGCCCCGAGCGCCCCGGCTCCCGATCCGACCGGAGCTCGCGCACGAGGAGCCGTACGGCGCGCCCCAGCTCGACGTCCCGGTGCTGCTGAACGTCAACGAGAACCCCTACCCGCCCAGCGAGGCGGTGGTCGCCAGCATCGCCGCCGCCGTCGCCCGCGCCGCCCACGGCCTGAACCGCTACCCCGACCGCGAGTTCCGCGCCCTGCGCACGGCGCTCGCGGCCTACCTCGAGCGCGAGTCCGGCGTCACGGGCCTCGACGCCGACCACCTGTGGGCCGCCAACGGCTCCAACGAGGTCATGCTGCACCTGCTGCAGGCCTTCGGCGGCCCGGGTCGCACCGCGCTCTCCTTCGCGCCGACCTACTCGATGTACCCCGAGTACGCGCGCGACACCCACACCGCCTGGGTCGCCGGACGGCGCGAGGACGACTTCACCCTCGACCCGGACGTCGCGATCGCGCTGATCCGCGAGGTGCGCCCCGCCGTCGTGCTCCTGCCGAGCCCGAACAACCCGACCGGCACGGCGCTGCCGCTGCCGGTGGTGGAGCGCATCCTCGACGTCGCACGCACGAGCGGTCCCGACGGGGCCGCGACCGTGGTGGTCCTCGACGAGGCCTACGCGGAGTTCCGGCGGGCGGGCGTGCCGAGCGCCCTCTCGATCCTGGCCGACCACCCCCACCTCGCCGTCACCCGCACGATGTCGAAGGCCTTCGGGATGGCGGGTGCGCGCGTCGGCTACCTGGCCGCGGCCCCCGCGCTCGTGGACGCGCTGCGGATCGTGCGGCTGCCGTACCACCTCTCGGCGGTGACGCAGGCCGTGGCGCTCGCGGCGCTCGGGCACACCGACGAGCTCATGGCTCAGGTCGCGTCGCTCCGGCAGGAGCGGGACGCCCTCGCGGTCTGGCTGCAGGAGCGGGGCCTGGACGCCGTCGCGAGCGACGCGAACTTCATCCTGTTCGGTAGGTTCTCCGACAGGCACGCCGTGTGGCGCCGCCTCCTGGACGCGGGGATCCTCGTGCGCGAGGTGGGCCCGGACGGGTGGCTCCGCGTCACCGTCGGCACCCCGGAGGAGACGGCCGCCTTCCGCGCGGCACTCACGCAGGCGATCGAGCAGGAATCGGTGGAGGGACGGGCATGAGCGCGACCAACGAGCAGACCCCGACGACGGCGGGGCGCGCCCCGCGCCGCGCGCGGATCGAGCGGACCACGCGCGAGTCGAGCGTCGTGGTCGAGCTCGATCTGGACGGCACCGGTGTCGTCGACGTCGACACCACGGTCGGGTTCTGGGACCACATGCTCACCGCGCTGGGCACGCACGCGAGGTTCGACCTCACGGTGCGGGCGACGGGCGACACCCACATCGACGTGCACCACACGGTCGAGGACACGGCCATCGTGCTCGGTGAGGCGCTGCGCGAGGCGCTCGGCGACAAGGTCGGCATCGCCCGCTTCGCCGACGCCACGGTGCCGCTGGACGAGGCGCTGGCGCTCGCCGTCGTCGACGTCTCCGGGCGCCCCTACTGCGTGCACGAGGGCGAGCCGGAGGGGCAGGCCTACCACCTCATCGGCGGCCACTTCACGGGCTCGCTGACGCGGCACGTGCTGGAGTCGCTCGCGCTGCACGCCGGGATCTGCCTGCACGTGCGCGTGCTCGCCGGGCGCGACCCCCACCACATCGTCGAGGCGCAGTTCAAGGCGCTCGCCCGGGCGCTGCGCGCGGCCGTCGCGTTCGACGACCGCGTCGTCGGCGTGCCCTCGACCAAGGGCGCGCTGTGACGTCCGATCGCGATCAGGGCGGCGCGGACGACCCGGACGACCTCTCCCACGACCTGCCCGACGGCGTCGTCGTCCCGGACGACCTCTCCAGCCTCTTCGGCGACGACGGCGGAGCCTCCTCGGCGCCCGGCCTCCCCGACACGGCCGACGCCTCCGACACCGCCGCTGACACCTCCGCCGCCGGCACGGCCGGTGGCGCCACGCCGTCGACCTCCGCACCGGCCTCCGGCACGGCTGAGGAGGATGCCGCCGACGACGACGTCGAGCCCGCCGTCATCCGCACCACCGCCGTCGTGCTGACGCAGGTCAGGCAGGCGAAGGTGCTCGCCTCGATCCTCGCACTCGCCGGGATCGAGGCGGCGGTGGTGCCGTCGGGGCGCGGCGCGATCGCGGTGCGCTACGTCGAGCAGCTCGAGGCCGACGCCGACCCCGGTGAGCTCCTCAGCGGCATCCCGCGGGAGGCCGAGGCCCTCGGGGCCGCGCTGTCCGTGGCCGCGCGCAGCGAGGTGGTGCTGCTGGCGGCGCGCGTGGAGGAGGTCAGCGGCGAGATCTCCGGGCAGGTCAAGGCGCGGCGCTACCGCGGGGGCCAGATCGCGCAGGAGCCGCCGCCGGGCCTCGTGCTGGCGCAGGCCGACGCCGTCGCCGAACGCCTGCTCATCGGTCTGGTCCAGGCGCCCCAGGTGCCGGGCTACATCAGCTCCTCCGACCTCGGTGGCGCCGGGGGTGCCGGCGGTGGTGGGGTGCGCGGTCTCTTCGGGCGCCGACGCCGCGACGAGGGGGAGACGTCGTGACCGACGCGCGCCCCGCCGTCGTGGTCCTCGACTACGGCTCCGGCAACACCCACTCCGCCGTGCGGGCGCTGGAGCGCGCCGGAGCGGATGTGACGCTGACCGCCGATCCGGCGGCCGTCGCGGCTGCGGACGGACTCGTGGTCCCCGGCGTCGGGGCGTTCGCCGCGGTGATGGAGCAGCTGCTCGCGGTCGGGGGCGACCGGATGATCGACCGGCGCCTGGCGGGCGGGCGGCCGGTGCTGGGGATCTGCGTCGGCCTCCAGGTGCTGTTCACCGCCGGGACCGAGCACGGCACCCGTACCGCCGGCCTCGACCAGTGGCCCGGGGAGGTCGTCCCGCTCGAGGCCGAGATCGTGCCGCACATGGGCTGGTCGGCCGTCCGTCCGCCCGCCGACACCGTGCTGTTCCGCGGTGTGGAGGACGAACGTTTCTACTTCGTGCACTCCTACGGGGTGGGGGTCGACCCGGCGGAGATCCTCGCCGAGGCCGGTGACACGCCGCTCGTGCCACCGCGCGTGACGTGGGCCGAGCACGGCCGCCCGTTCGTGGCCGCCGTGGAGAACGGCCCGCTGAGCGCCACCCAGTTCCACCCCGAGAAGTCCGGCGACGCCGGTGCGCGCCTCCTGCGCAACTGGGTCGACTCGCTGACCGCCTGAGATCTCGAACGACCCGCGATCCCGAACCACCTGAGGACAACGATGAACGCCGCCACCGACCTGCCCGTGCTCGAGCTCCTGCCCGCCGTCGACGTCACGGGTGGTCAGGCCGTCCAGCTCGTCCAGGGCGTGGCCGGGTCGGGGGCCAGTACGGCGACCCTTTCGACCAGGCGAGGCGCTGGGTCGACGCCGGCGCGCCGTGGCTGCACCTCGTGGACCTCGACGCCGCGTTCGGCCGCGGGTCGAACCACGAGCTGCTGGCCTCGATCGTCGAGCGGGTCTCGGGGCGCATCCAGGTCGAGCTGTCCGGCGGCATCCGCGACGACGCGTCGCTGCGCCGCGCGCTCGCGACCGGGGTGCGCCGGGTCAACATCGGCACCGCCGCGCTCGAGGACCCGGCGTGGACGGCGACGGCGATCGCGGAGCACGGCGATCGCATCGCGATCGGTCTCGACGTGCGCGGGACGCGCCTGGCGGCGCGCGGCTGGACGCAGGAGGGCGGTGAGCTCGACGAGGTGCTCGACCAGCTCGAGGCGGCCGGCTGCGCCCGCTACGTGGTGACGGACGTGACCAAGGACGGCACGCTGCGCGGGCCCAACATCGACCTGCTCCGCCACGTCTGCTCGCGGACCGATGCCCCGGTGATCGCCTCGGGCGGCATCTCCACGCTGGAGGACCTGCGCGTGCTGCGCGAGCTCGTGCCCACCGGTGTCGAGGGCGCGATCGTCGGCACGGCGCTGTACTCGGGTGCGTTCACGATCGAGCAGGCGCTCGACGTCGCGGGCCGGCCCGGCGACGGCGTCGGCGAGGTCGACGGCGGCGTTCGCTCCGAGGGTGGCTCCGACGACGGCGGGCACGGCGCCTGACGTGCCCATCGGCGACTTCCTCCCGCGCACGGGCGAGCAGCGCGCCCCGCGCGAGCTGCCCCCGACGTCGGCCTTCGCGGGCGACGACGGCACGTGCCCCCCGCTCCTGGCCGCAGCCCTCGCCCTGCCCGTCGGGGCGAGTCGGACGACGGCGGTCGTCCGGGCGCTCGCGAGCGAGCGCGTGCTGGTGCCGGTGGTGGCCCACGAGGAGACCGAGCACGACGCCGACGTGCGAGAGCGGCTCACGGGTCACCGCGAGCCCGCGTCCGGGACACGTGTCTCGGGTGCGACGGCGCACGCCGGTGCCGAGGCGCGCGGTCACACCGGCGGGACGGGTAGGGGCGAGACCGCTCCCGGTGCCGAGGCGCGCGATCACGTCCACGGCGGGGGCTGCGACCACGGTGGCGACGACGACGCGTTCCGCGAGGCGCGCCAGGCCTCCGCGGCGCTCGTGACGGTGCGGACCCCGGACGGGCGCGAGGCGCTGCCGATCTTCTCCAGCGTGCGGGCGATGGCTGCGTGGCGCCGCGACGCCCGACCCGTGCCGCACGAGGGTGCGCGCACGGCGCTGGCCGCGGTCGAGGAGGCCGCCGGTGTACTGGTGCTGGACCCGGGGGCCGACGAACCGGTCCTGGTGCCGCGCCCCGCGGTGTGGGCGATCGCGCGTGGCGAGGAGTGGGTCCCGGCCCTGGAGGATCCCGCGGTGGCCGCCGCGGTGGCGGAGGCGGTCGGAGGGGTCGACGGCGTGCGCCGGACGGCGGTGCTCGCCGGGGGCCGCGCGGAGGTCAAGGTCGAGCTCGCGGTCGTGCCCGGGCTCACGCGCGAGGAGGTCCAGGTCGTGGCGCAGCGGGCGGCGCAGGCGCTCGCTGAGAGCGTCGTGGTGGCGGAGCGGGTGGACTCGCTGGAGCTGGCGCTCACGACGGCGTAGCGTGCGTGGACCCGGACTGCTTGACTCGGTCGATGGCGACCGGCGAGCACCCCGTACTCCTGCACACGGTCCTCGACACGACGGACGTGCGAGGCCTGGCCGAGTTCTACCGCGAGCTCCTCGGCCTGCGGTACCGGCCGGGGGACGAGGCCCCCGCCGACGGAGCGGACGAGGCGGACTGGCTCGTGCTGACGGAGGCGGACGGGACCCGGCGGCTGGCCTTCCAGCTGGCCGAGAGGCTGCGTGCCTCGACCTGGCCGGACCCCAGCGTCCCGCAGCAGCTCCACCTCGACATGACGGTCCCCGACCGGTCGGCGCTGGAGCGTCAGCACGAGCGGGCGCTCGCCCTCGGGGCTCGTCTCATCAGCGATCGCACGGACGATCCGGATGAGCCCCTGTACGTCTACGCCGACCCGGCCGGTCACCCGTTCTGCATCTTCGTGGGGTGAGGACGCGCCGGTACCGAAACAGCATCCCCGACCGGCCGCTGCGACTCGCCGCCTCGGCGTCTGTAGCCGGCCGTCGCGTCCGCCTGCCCCAGCGTTCGTGACCGGCCGTCACGTCCGCCCTCCCCGTTGGGTACCGCCCCGGGTGTCGGATCACCCGTCACGCCTCACGCCCCGAGCGGGTAGGCGTTCCAGCGCTGCTCCGGTCGACGTCGCCACGGGGACGTGATCTGGAACGGGGAGGTCGCGAGCGGATCGCGAGCGATCCCGGGTGTCGGTGGTCGCCCCGGTGCTGCGGTCACCGACCAGCGACCGGTGTGGACGGCGTGGTGGTGGCTCGAGCAGAGCAGCACGCAGTTGTCGGCGTCGGTCCGCCCACCCTGCGACCACGGGACGACGTGGTGAGCCTCGCACCAGGTCGACGGGATCGTGCAGCCGGGGAAGAGACAGCCGCCGTCGCGTGCCACGAGGGCGCGCCGCAGCGTCGCGGGGACGAGACGGTGACGTCGGCCGAGGTCGACGATCTCCGAGCGCCCGCCGAGCACGACGGGGATGACGTCGGCGTCGCAGGCGAGCCGCCTCACGGCGCTCGCCGGGACGGGGCCGGCGTGGGGGAGCAGCGCAGCTCCGCGCGCGGCGGCACCCACCCCCGCGACGGCGTGGCCCGACCGGGTAGAGCGGTCCCACCCGGCGCACAGGTCAAATCCGGCGACGCCACCCGGTCCGGTGGTGCTACCCGGTCCGGTGGTGCTACCCGGTCCGGTGGTGCTGCCCGGTCCGGTGGTGCTACCCGGTCCAGTGGTGCCACCGGATCTGGCGGTGGTTCCGGATCCTGCGCCGCACCTGCACCCGGAGGGTTCTCGTCGTCGGGCCAACCTGGGTAGGCGCCGCCGGTCGCGAGCCCCGCCCGGAGGTCGTCCAGCTGCATCGTCACCAGTAGCTGAGGTGGCTGCCCGCCGAGCCGTGGGAGCCCGCCGGTGCGGAGGGCGGTCTCGCACGCGGAGACGAGCGCGTCCAGCATGACCTGGGGACGCGTGCGGTCGTCGATCACGTCGTCGTCTGTGGCGCCCGGAGCGGCGGGCGCCGGGGGAGTCGTGGACGAGGCCGAGGGCTCGCTCACCACGTCCGCGCCGGTCGTCGGAGCAACCGCCGTGCTGCCCACGACCTCGGTGCCGACGATCTCAGGGCGTGCGCCCGCCGCGGCACGCGGATTCGTGCCGGCGTCGAAGACGGTCAGCAGCACCTCGGTCTGCACGGTGTCGGCCCAGATGTCGAGGTGGGTCAGGCCACCACGGGTGGCACCCACCCGCACACCCTGACGCGCCCGTCGGTCCTTCTCGCCTGGTTCGAGACCGTCGGGGTCGAGGTGCGCGAGCAGCCGCTGTCCGACGCGCTCGAGGGTGCCCGGGTCGAAGGTGGCGGCGTATGTGGTCATCGTGCGCTCGGCCGCACGCCGGACGTCCGGCGGCGCGATCTCGGTCACCCGGTCCATCACCCGCAGGATCACCGCGATCGCCTCGGCGCCCGGGGTGTGGTCCTCGCCGTCACCCGTGCTGCGGCCGTCACCTACGGTGTCGTCGGCACCGCCGCCGGCGTCCGGGTCCTCGACGCCCGGTCCCGAGGTCTCTGCGGCAGTCCCCACCGCGCCTGCCAGAGCGGCGCGCCGCGGCGCGAGCGGCTGACCGGTCAGGCTCGTACCGGGGAGCAGCGCCGCCGCCGCACGGATCCGTCGCCTCGCCTCGCTCCCGCTGATCCGCACCCGGCTGCGCAGGATGTCGCACCCACGGCGGTACGGCGCAGGCTCCCGCTCCGGGTCGTGACCGACCCGGGCCGGCGACGTCGCCTCCACCGCGCCCGCGGCACGCAGCTGCAGCCGGTGCACGGCACGCGCGATGCGCTCGACCTGCTCGGCCGCCTCGGCGGCCTGCGCCCACGTCGCCCCCTCGAGCTCGCGGACCAGCGCCGCGTCGAACCGGGCCAGGTCGTCGTGCAGCATCGACAGGGCGTCGTCCATCGCGCTCCTGCCCTCGCCGATCGCCCCCGCGTCCATGCACCGATTCTATCGAACAGACGTACGACGGGCCAGGCCTCGGGGTGAACTCGTATCCACAGATTTCGCTGTCATCGCAACGTTTCTCGGCCCTGGGGACAGTGCTCGACCGCACGCCAGTGCCGTCCCGAAACACCACTCGGCCGTCACGGAACCAGGCGCCGCTCCGGCGACCACCTGCAGCTCCGGTGCGCGAGACTGGACCATGGCCTACGCCCACGTCTCCCTCGCCTCGGACGTGCTGCGCATGAGCACCTCCGTCGCGCTCGTCCTGCCGCAGCGGGCCACCACCCAGATCGGCACGACCGGTCGCGAGCCCGCCGGCGACCCGCCCGTCCTGTACCTGCTGCACGGACTGTCCGACGACGAGACCGCCTGGACCCGCCGCACCTCGATCGAGAGGTACGCGGAGGAGGCGGGGATCGCCGTCGTGATGCCCCGGGTGGAGCGGAGCTTCTACCAGGACATGGCGCACGGCGAGCGGTACTGGACCTACGTCTCGCAGGAGCTGCCCGAGCTCGTGCAGCGGATGTTCCGGGTGTCGGACCGGCGCGAGGACACCTTCGTGGCGGGCCAGTCCATGGGTGGCTACGGGGCAATGCGTATGGCGCTCGCGCACCCCGAGCGGTTCGCGGCGGCCGCGTCCCTGTCGGGTGCGCTGCACATGGCGCACCCGCAGGTGCGAGCCGAGCGCGGCGACTTCTACGCGACCGCCTTCGGGGAGGCCGACATCACGGGAACCGACGCCGACCTGCTCGCCCTGCTGCGCCGTCGGGATCTCGCGGAGCTCCCGGCGCTGATGCTCGCGTGCGGGGAGCAGGACGATCTGCTCCCCATGCAGCACGCGTTCCTCGCGGTGGCGGCCGACGTCGGCGTCCCCGTGAGCGTCTCGCTCACCCCGGGGGAGCACGAGTGGGGCTACTGGGACGCGCGCATCCGGGACGTCGTCGACTGGCTCCCCGTCCGGCGGTAGGACGGCGACGCCGACGTCGTCCGCGGGAGTCGACGTCGACCTCGAGCCTCCCGGCGCGAGACGTCCCGCGAGCGGGTCAGCGGCTCAGCGGACGGCGCCGGTCCACTTCTCGCCCGGGCCCTCGCCGGGGGCGTCGGGGAAGGCGGAGGCCTCGCGGAACGCGAGCTGCAGCGAGCGCAGGCCGTCCCGCAGCGGGCGGGCGTGGCGGTCGCCGATCTCGGGGGCGCCCGCCGTCACCAGGCCGGCCAGCGCGGTGATGAGCTTGCGGGCCTCGTCGAGGTCGGTCAGGTCGGCCCCCGAGGCGCCGTCGGTGTCGGGCGCTAGCCCGCACTTCACGGCGGCAGCGCTCATCAGGTGCACCGCCGCGGCCCCGATGATCTCGACGGCGGGGACGTCCGCGATGTCGCGGCTCGCCTCGGGCTGGCTCAGGTCGGCGGGCACGTCGGAGCCGGGGATGTCGGGGGAGGTCATGTCTGGTAGTGTTCCATGTCGACCAACCGGTCACGCACTCGTTCCTGCCTCGCGGCGGGGCCCGCGCGGGGTCGGTCAGCAAGCGGAGATCTCATCCCACCTCGTCCCGTCACCCGGGGCAGGTCCTCGGTCGGTGTGCGGTTCGCCGTCCACCTGCGCGTGTGCGTGCACACGCGACCGTCGAGGCCTCCGTCCGCACCGCGTTCGGGGGCCTTTCCCGTGCGCGGAGGTCGACACCGACACGACACCGAGGAGCACCACATCAGCGAGCCCCGCATCAACGAGCGGATCCGCGTGCCCGAGGTGCGTCTGGTCGGCCCGAACGGTGAGCAGGTTGGCATCGTTCGCGTCGAGGACGCGCTGCGGCTTGCCGAGGAGGCCGATCTCGACCTGGTCGAGGTGGCCCCGGACGCGCGGCCCCCGGTCTGCAAGCTCATGGACTACGGCAAGTTCAAGTACGAGGCGGCCATGAAGGCGCGCGACGCGCGTCGCAACCAGGCCAACACCGTGCTGAAGGAGATCCGTTTCCGGCTCAAGATCGACCCGCACGACTACGGCACCAAGAAGGGCCACGTCGAGCGGTTCCTGTCGGCCGGCGACAAGGTGAAGGTCATGATCATGTTCCGCGGTCGCGAGCAGTCGCGTCCGGAGATGGGCATGCGCCTCCTCCAGCGTCTCGCCGACGACGTCTCCGAGCTCGGTGTCGTGGAGTCCACGCCCCGCCTCGACGGCCGGAACATGACCATGGTCATCGGTCCGACCAAGAAGAAGGCCGAGGCCCGCGACGAGAACCGCCGCGAGCGTGCCCGCTCCGAGGCGCCCGCGAAGGCTCCGGCCGAGCAGATGTCCGCACCCGCGGCGCAGGCTGCTCCGGCGCCGGTCTCTCAGGCTCCGGCCGCTGCGGCTCCGACGCAGGCGCCTGCCGCTGCGGCGCCCACGTCTGCGGCCTCGACCGAGTCCGCTGCCGTGGAGTCGGCCCCGGCGAAGCCGGTGGCTGCGGCCAAGCCCGCGGCCGCTGCCAAGCCGGCAGCGGCTCCGAAGCCGGCGGCTGCTGCGAAGCCCGCTGCCGCCCCGAAGCCGGCGGCGGCGTCGAAGCCCGCGGCTCCGAAGCCGGCCGCGAGCCCGCGTCCGGCGGCACCCAAGCCGGGTGCGGCCAGGCCTGCGGCACCGCGTCCGGGTCCCAAGCCCGGCGCCTGAGCACCGACGCCGAGGGCTCGCGCCCGAGGCCACCCGCCGGGTCCCCACGACCGGCGACCAGCACGACCCGCACGTCCAGCACAACAGCACGTCCCCGCGCGAGCGGGCCAACCGAGGATGGCGAGATGCCGAAGAACAAGACGCACTCCGGTGCGAAGAAGCGTTTCCGTGTGACCGGGAGCGGGAAGATCATGCGCGAGCGCACCGGCGCCCGTCACCTGATGGAGCACAAGACCTCCACCCGTCGTCGTCGGCTCAACTCGGACGCTGCGGTGTCCCCCGCCGACCTCCCCAAGATCAAGAAGCTGCTCGGCCGCTGAGCCGTTCCAACTAGAAGGAGACTCACGTGGCACGCGTGAAGCGGGCGGTCAACGCCCACAAGAAGCGCCGGGTCGTTCTCGAGCGCGCCAGCGGTTACCGCGGTCAGCGTTCGCGCCTGTACCGCAAGGCCAAGGAGCAGGTCACCCACTCGCTCGGGTACGCCTACCGCGACCGTCGCGCTCGCAAGGGTGACTTCCGTCGCCTCTGGATCCAGCGCATCAACGCCGCGGCTCGCGCGAACGGCGTCACCTACAACCGGTTCATCCAGGGCCTCGGCCTGGCCGGCATCGAGGTCGACCGCCGCATGCTCGCCGAGCTCGCCGTGAGCGACCCGACGGCGTTCGCCGCCCTCGTGCAGCTCGCCAAGGCGGCCCTCCCGGCCGACGTGAACGCGCCGAAGGCGACGTCCGCGGCCTGAGCGACGCCGTCGCCGCACCGGCGACCAGCGTGACGACGACGCCCCGCCCTCCGATCGGAGGGCGGGGCGTCGTCGTGTCCGGAGCGTGCGGCGACAGGGGTTGTCGGAGGCCTCACTCCCGGGAGTACCCGTAGAGGTCCGTCTGCACCTCGTTCACCCAGATCTGCGCCTCGACGTCGCCCGGGTGGTCGGGGTGCTCGAGCCGCAGCGTGCGCGCGTAGGTCTCGTCGATGAACGTGGTCGGCACGCCGTGGACGTCGAGCCGGCGGGCCAGCGCGTCGAGGTCGGGGCACTGCAGCGACAGCACCGTCCCGGACCCCGCCGGCTCGGAGTGGTGGACGCCGACGAGGCCACCGCCCGCGGCTGCCAGCTCCACCCACCCACCCCCGTTCGAGGCGAGCCGAGGCACGAGGTCCAGGGTGCGCAGCACGGCGGCCGCCCCCTCGACGTCCGGCGTCATCCACAGCGGCTCGACGACGACGTCGGCGCCCGTCGGTGTCCGTCCGTGCTCCTGTGCTCGCGCCTCGCCACAGTCCGTCGCCCCGAGGGGGTCGAGCACGAGCGCCAGGCCGGACGCGGTCGTCACCCGCACCTCCCGCCCGTGCGCGGCGGTCCGGTGCTCCACCCGCAGATCGGCGTGAGCCACCTGCAGCGCGCGTGCGGCACCGTCGAGGTCCGTCACGAGCAGTCGCATCTCGGTGCGTCCGGCGTCGGGCCCGCCGGCGGGGGCGTCGTGCAGCGCGAGGCGGCCACCGGCGAGCGCGAGGTCGACCCAGCCGTCGGACTCCTCGAGCGGTCGTCCGCCGAGAGGCCGCGCCGCGACCCGTCGCCCCCGGCTGGGACACTGGTCGCATGCCGATCGCCCAGCCCGCCCTCAACCCCCGCTCCGACCGCGTGGCGACGCTGCGCCGCCTCGCGTCGCGGCAGGGACGGGAGCGCGCGGGGGAGCACCTCGTGGAGGGGCCGCAGGCGGTCCGCGAGGTCGTCCGGTTCGCTGCGAGTCGCGTGCGCGACCTGTACGTCACCGACGACGCGCGCGACCGGTGGCCCGAGATCGTGCGCGAGGCGCTCGAGCACGACCTCTACGTCCACGAGACCACGCCCGAGGTCATGGACCGTCTCTCGGGAGACGCGCAGGGCGTGCTCGCCGTCGCCCGCACCCACCTGCTCGGACCGGACGACCTGCCGGGCGCCGTGCAGGGCGCGCGCCTCGTCGTCGTGTGCGAGCAGGTGCGCGACCCCGGGAACGCCGGGACGATCATCCGGGCGGCGGACGCGGCGGGGGCCGACGCCGTCGTGCTCACCGCCGGGAGCGTCGAGGTGCACTCGCCGAAGGTCGTGCGCTCGAGCGCCGGCTCGCTGTTCCACCTGCCGGTGGTGACGGGGGTCGAGGTGGGTGACGCCGTCGCCCACCTGCGGCGCGCCGGCCTCACGATCCTCGCCGCCGACGGCGGGGGCGAGCACGACGTCGAGACCTCGCCCCTGCTCGCCGGGCCGACGGCCTGGGTGCTCGGGACGGAGGCGCAGGGTCTGTCCGCACGGGCGCGCGACCTGGCCGACGCCGTCGTGGCCGTCCCGCTGCGCGGCAGGGCCGAGAGCCTCAACGTGGCGATGGCGGCCACCGTCTGCCTGTACGCCTCATCGCGGGCGCACGCCGCGCAGCCCTAGGCCCGATCACGTCCGCCATGTGAGACTCGTGGGTGCGATGCAACCCGCGTCGCGCACCGCGCCTACCCTCCACCTCGGCCCGCGGACGCACCGCGGCGCCCCGTCACGAGGAGACCCCTTCATGTCACGTGTCCACAAGACCGCCGGCACCCTGGCGATCGCGTCGCTGACCCTCGCCCTCGCGGCCTGCGGCGGCGGTTCCGACGGCGACGACGCCGCGAGCGACGTCATCCGCGTCGGCACCGAGGGCACCTACTCGCCCTTCACCTTCCACGACACCGCCGCCGGCAACGAGCTCACGGGCTACGACGTCGAGGTCATCGAGGCGGTCGCGGCCGAGCTCGGGCGCGAGGTCGAGTTCTCCGAGACCCAGTGGGACGCGATCTTCGCCGGCCTCGAGGCGAGCCGCTTCGACGTCATCGCCAACCAGGTCACGGTCAACCCGGAGCGGCAGGAGAAGTACGACTTCACCGAGCCCTACACGGTGTCCACCGGCGTCGCCGTCCTGCCCACGGGCAGCGACATCACCTCGGTCGCCGACCTCGCCGGTCTCACCTCCGCGCAGTCCGCGACCTCCAACTGGGCCGCGGTGGCGCGCGAGTCGGGCGCCGAGGTGGAGGCCGTCGAGGGCTTCACGCAGGCCGTCACGCTGCTCAAGCAGGGGCGCGTCGACGTCACGCTGAACGACAACCTGGCCGTCCTGGACTACCTCAACACGAGCGGCGACACCGACGTCGAGATCGCGTTCGAGGTCGGCGAGCCCTCGGAGCAGGCCTTCGCGCTGCGCAAGGACTCGCCGCTCACCGCCGAGATCGACGGCGCGCTGCAGACCCTGCGCGAGAACGGCACGCTGGCGGAGATCTCGGAGCGCTGGTTCGGCGAGGACGTCTCGGGCTGACCCGTGGACCTCGACCTCGTCCGCGAGTCGATCGGCCCGCTGCTCCTCGGCACGATCCGCGGCACCATCCCGCTGACGGCGTTCTCGTTCGTCGGCGGAATGGTGCTCGCGGTGCTCGTGGCGCTCGCGCGGCTGTCCGCCGTCGCACCGCTGCGATGGCTGGCCCAGGGGTACGTCTCGATCATCCGGGGGACGCCGCTGCTGGTGCAGCTCTTCCTCATCTTCTACGCGCTGCCGTCGCTCGGGATCACGATCGACCCGTTCCCCTCGGCCGTCGTGGCCTTCTCGCTCAACGTCGGCGGGTACGCCTCGGAGATCGTGCGCGCCGCGATCCTGTCGATCCCGCGCGGCCAGTGGGAAGCCGCCGAGACGATCGGCTACGGCCGTGCCCTCGCGCTGCGGCGGGTGATCCTCCCGCAGGCGGCGCGCGTGGCCGTCCCGCCGCTGTCCAACACCTTCATCTCGCTGGTCAAGGACACCTCGCTCGCCTCGGCGATCCTTGTGACCGAGCTGCTGCGCAAGGCGCAGGAGATCGCCGCGCCGACCTTCGAGTTCCTCACGCTGTACTCCCTCGCGGCCGTCATCTACTGGGTGCTGTGCCTGGTGCTCTCCATCGGGCAGGGTTTCCTCGAGCGGCGGCTCGGCCGGCACCTGGCGCCGCAGGTCGCGAAGGTCGAGAAGGTCAGGCAGGAGATGGCATGAGCACGCACGACGGCCAGATCCGCGACGGCGAGATCCACGACGGTGGGAGCCTCGCCCCCGAGGAGACGCCGGAGGGCATCGAGGTCCGCGGTCTGGAGAAGTCCTTCGGCGCCACCCCTGTCCTGGAGGGCGTCGACCTCGACGTCGCCCCCGGCACGGTCACCGTGCTGATGGGTCCCTCGGGCTCCGGCAAGTCCACCCTCCTGCGCTGCCTCAACCTGCTGGAGACGCCGCAGGCCGGGCGGGTGCGGATCGGGGAGGACGAGATCGAGTTCGGCGCCCCGCTGCGCCGCGGGCGGGCGGCCGCGCTCCGGCGGCACTCCGCCATGGTCTTCCAGTCCCACCAGCTCTTCCCGCACCGCACGGCGCTGGAGAACCTGATGGAGGGGCCGGTGCACGCCCAGCGGCGGCCCCGCGCCGAGGTCGAGGTCGAGGCCCGGGCTCTCCTGGAGCGTGTGGGACTCGCGCCCAAGGCGGACGCCTACCCCGACCAGCTCTCGGGCGGGCAGCAGCAGCGTGTGGGCATCGCTCGCGCGCTCGCGCTGCGCCCCCGCGTCCTGCTGTTCGACGAACCCACCTCGGCCCTCGACCCCGAGACGGTGGGCGAGGTGCTCGCCGTCATCCGCGACCTCGCCGCCGAGGGGCGCACGATGGTCGTGGTGACCCACGAGGTGCGCTTCGCACGCGACGTCGCCGATCACGTCGTCTTCCTCGACGGCGGGGTGGTCGTCGAGCAGGGACCGCCGGGGCAGGTGCTGGTGGAGCCGCGGCACGAACGCACCCGCGCGTTCCTCGGACGGATCCTGTCGCACTGACGACCCCGCCGCCCGAGCGCCGTTCGCCGACCGCCCGGTCGCCGGCTCTCGCCGACGACCGGACGGTCGACCCGGGCGCTGGAGGCCTACGGAACCTCGACCACGAGGTGCCCGGCCTCCGCGGCGCGGTACAGGAACGCCGCCATCGCGTCACGGTTGACGGACGCGAGCGGTCGGTAGATCGCCGTCCCGTCGTTGCCGTGCCACCCCGTGGCGATGCCCTCCGACGCCAGCCACGCGATCTCGTCGGCGAACTGCGCGGAAGCCGGCACGTCGGGGAACGCCGCCGCGCCGTCGCCACCGACCTCGGGCGACCCCGCCGCCCGGTGCAGGAACGCGGCCATCGCGTCCCGGGCCACCGGCGCGAGCGGGCGGAACTCCGCGTGCCCCGTCCCGGCGTCGACCCATCCGGTCGAGATCCCCTCGTGCGCCAGCCACGCGATCTCGAGGTAGTGCTCGTCGCCCGGCGCGACGTCGGTGAACGGGGATGTCACCGGCGGCTCGAACGCGGGAGAGCCGGAGGCCCGGTACAGGAACGCCGCCATCGCGTCGCGCGCCACCGGGGCCAGCGGCCGGAACTCGCGCCCGCCCGCGCCGTCGTCCCACCCGCGCGAGAGGCCGCTCGAGGCGAGCCAGGAGATCTCCTTGGCGAACAGGCCGCCCTCGGCCACGTCGCTGAACGTCGGGACCTCCGGGTCGGGCGGCACCGGCGCCGTCGCGATCGAGAACACCATGAGGTCGGGGTTCGTCGGGAGCGTGACGGAGACGATCCGCCGGCCCTCGGGAGCGAGCGCCGGGGCCGTCGCGAAGACGAAGACCTGGTTCTGGTCGCCGTTGCGCTTCGTCATCCGCGCCACGACCTCGTTCCCCGGGATCGGCGCCACCGAACCCTGACCCGTGGGGAAGATCCAGTCCCCGAACGTCAGCGGGGTGGTCACGCTGGCCCCGTCGTCGAGGTGCAGCACGGCGTCGCCACCCTGCCGGCCGTTGGTCGCCGCTCCGACGAACGCGACCGCGTCGGTCGGATCGTCGAGCCGTACGGTCTGCCCGGCCGAGCGGATCGTGTCGGGTGAGCCGTGCGGCGCCGCAGGCCAGGTGAAGGTGAGCTCGCCGAGCTCGTGCTCCGACCCCGGGGTCAGGCCCTGCGCCGCCAGCTGCTGCCGCGAGTAGGAGTTGCCCTGCCGGTCGAAGTCACCGACCCGGGCGTCGGACTCGTCCGCCGTCCCGACGACGTCGTAGAGGTCCCCGATGCTGCCCGCGCCGCTCACCGTCAGCGTGATCGGCACCGTCACCGGCTCGGTCGTCCCGGGTGCGCTCAGCCGGACCGGGAACGTCCGCGTCCCGCCCGGGGCGTCCGGCCCGACGGCGAGCGTCACCGCGAGCCTGTTCGTCATCGGGTCGAGGGGTGCGGCCGTCGCGGTGACGTGCTCGTCGCCGTCGACCGCCACCGTGAGGTCGGAGGCCGGGTACCCGATCACGCGCAGGTCGAGCTGGGCCGTGACGCTCTCCCCGGGGGCCGCGGCGACGCGGACGTCGGGGGCGCCGACGATCACGGACCGCTCGCCGTCCCGGAACGACGGCGGCGGCGTCGTGCCCGCACCCCACCCCGTGTCGGACTCACCGAGGGTGTAGGCGATCGTGCCGCCGTCGTGGATGAGGTCCTCCGGCAGTGCGGTGCCGGACCACGGCTCGCCGTCGATCGTCATGCCGGTGATGACGCGCTTCCCGTCGGAGGCCCCCGGGGCCTCGACCGCGAGAGTGCCGCCGCCCGCGAGCGTGATCTCCGAGCGGTCGAAGCGCGGCGTGTTGATCGAGACGACGTCCGTCCCCGGCGTCACCGGGTAGAGCCCGAGCGCCGCCCACACGTACCACCCGGCCTGCGCCCCGAGGTCGTCGTTGCCGGGCTTGCCGTTCGGCACCGGCTGGAACAGCTCCGCGACGATCCGGTCGATCAGGGCGGACGCGCGCGCCGGCTCTCCCAGGTAGTTGTAGATCCACGGCACGCCGAAGTTCGGTTCGTTGCCGATCCACAGGGTCGGCTCGCTCGGGCCCGAGTTGAGCTCGGTGGTGAAGGTGTCCAGACGCTCCACGGCCGCCTCGCGCCCTCCGATCGACTCCATCAGCGCGGCGACGTTCTGCGGCACGAGCCAGAGGTACTGCTCGGCGTTGCCCTCGTCGAAACCCTCCTGGCCGAAGCCGCCGGCGGTCGGCCGCACGAACGTCCCGTCGACGTTGCGCGCCGCCAGCCCGTTCTGCGCCGGGTCGAACACGTTCTGCCACCACTGGCTGCGCGGCCGGAAGGCTGCCTCGACGTCGTCGCGTCCCAGCTCCCGGGCCAGGGTCGCGATCGCGAAGTCCGCGATCGACCACTCGAGCGTGATCGACGCCCCGTTGATGCCGTGGTCGCCGCGGTACTGAGCCATCTGGGGCGCGTAGCCGCGCTCCAGGTACGTCTCGATCCCGCGGCGCTGGACGTACCCGTTGGCGGTCGCGCCCGACGACGTCGCCCCCTTGACCATGTACTCGAGCGCCGTCGCGACGTCGAAGTCGCGGGCGCCGAAGGCGTACATGCTCGCCAGGAGCGGGACGGAGGAGTCCCCGCTCATCTGGCCGACGTGACCGTTCGCCACCGGCCACCGCGGCAGCCACCCCGTCTGCTCGGCGATGTCGACCAGGGACTGCGCCATGTCCGAGGCGCGGTCGGGGTCGAGGATCGTCTGGAGTGCGCCGAGGGAGCGGTAGGTGTCCCAGTCGGAGAAGTTCGCGTACTGGGTGCGCCCGTCCTCCAGCGTGCGGATCTGGTCGTCGAACCCGATGACGCGGCCGTCGACGTCGCTGAAGGTGTTGGGGTGCAGGAGCGAGTGGTAGAGCGAGGTGTAGAACATCGTCAGGTCGGTCTCGGACCGGCTCGCGACCCGGATCCTGCCGAGCTCGGCCGCCCACGCCTCACGCGCCTGCTGCTGGGTGGCGGCGTAGTCGAAGTCCGGGATCTCGGTCTCGCGGTTGCGCGTCGCGCCCGCGACGTCGACGTAGGAGATGCCGACGGTCGCCCGCACCTCGCTCCCGGCCGGGAACGTCAGGGTGGCGCCGGAGCGGGCGTTCGACGCCGAGCGCTCGCCCGGGCGCACCTGCTGGCCCTGCCAGGTCGCGAACGACTCGAAGGGCTGGTCGAACTCGATCGAGTAGTACAGCGTGTAGCGGTTGGGCTTGCTGCAGAAGCGGCCGGTCGTGACGGATCCGGTGAGCACCGAGTCGCCGACGACCTCCGTCGTCGAGCCGGTCACCGGGGACAGCGATCCGCCGGCGTTGACGATCACGGTGCCGGGGCCGCCGCCGTCGGGGAACGCGATGTCGAGACCGCCCGAACGCGTGGCCGCCGACAGCTCGACGTCGACGTCCGAGTCCAGGAGCGTCACGGCGTAGCGACCGACCTCGGCCTCCTCCTGGCCGTGGTCGTAGCGCTCGGTCCGCTCCCAGGGCCGCGCCCCGGCGTCGCCCGTCACGGGGAGGATCGGGACGTCGCCGAAGATGCCGCACCCGGCGGCCGCATGGGTGGTGCTGAATCCCTTGATGCGGTCCGTGCGGTGGCGGTAGCCGGCGTACGAGCCCGGGGTGTCGGGGGAGAGCTGCATCATCCCGTAGGGCATCGACGGGCCGGGGAAGTTGTTGATCTCGCCGACAACGCCCGTCGCCTCGCCCGTGCCGACCATCGGGTCCACGTAGGGGAGGGGGTCGGTCACGAGCTCGGGGCCGTCCCCGGCGTCCGGTGCGGCGCTCGCGGCGGTGGCGCTCGCCGTCGCGATCAGGAACGTGCTGGTCAGGGCGGCGACGGCGCGTCGCCAGCGGGGGTGGGTCATGGCACCTCGAGTCCTCGGGTGGGTGCGTCCGCCGGGGCTGCGTCGCCCGCCGGCTCCGGTGCCGACAGGCGCCCGGGGCGAGGGGCGCCCCGTCAGCGTAGCGGGTGCCGGACAGCGCTGTCAGGAGGGCGGTCGTCGAGGACCTCTGGCAGGATGGGGACGTGTCCGTGATGCTGCACCCCGCCCGCGCCGGCCGCCGATTTCCGCGGCCCGGCCGCTGCTGCGCCTGACGGCGCGGAGCGACCCGGGCGATCAGCGGGACCTCGGCGGCCACGTGCCGACCAACCCCGCGTGCACCAGCAGACGAACCGTTCCCGGAAGGAACCCCTGTCATGACCAGCGACACCACGCTGCCCGACACCCCGCAGCCCGACGCCGTCGGCCCGACGGACGCCGACGCGATCGAGCGCGTCACGACCCGGGCGCTCGACGCCGTCGCCGCCGCCGACTCCCTCGAGACGCTCAAGGCGGTGCGCATCGAGCACACCGGTGAGCGCAGCGCGCTCGCGCTCGCGAACCGCGAGATCGGCAGCCTGCCCAAGGAGGAGAAGGCCGCGGCCGGCAAGCTCGTCGGCGGCGCGCGCGGCCGCGTCGGTGCGGCGCTCAAGGCTCGCGAGGCCGAGCTCGCCGAGCTCCACGCCCAGCACGTGCTGCGGACCGAGACGATCGACGTCACGCTCACCGCCGCGCGCGGCACCGCAGCCGCCGTCACCACGGGCGTGGCTGGGGCGCGCCACCCGATCGCGACGACGTCCGAGCAGATGGCCGACATCTTCGTCGGCATGGGCTGGGAGATCGCCGAGGGGCCCGAGGTCGAGCACGAGTGGTTCAACTTCGACGCGCTGAACTTCAAGCCGGACCACCCCGCGCGCCAGATGCAGGACACGTTCTTCCTCGACGGCGACGCGCACCTCGTGCTGCGCACCCACACCTCGCCGGTGCAGGCGCGCGCCCTGCTCGAGCGCGGTGTCCCGCTCTACGTCGCGTGTCCCGGTCGGGTCTTCCGCACCGACGAGCTGGACGCGACGCACTCCCCGGTCTTCCACCAGGTCGAGGGCATCGCGATCGACGAGGGCCTGACGATGGCGCACCTCAAGGGCACGCTCGACCACTTCGCGAAGGCGATGTTCGGGGCCGACGCGCGCACACGCCTGCGCCCGGCGTACTTCCCGTTCACCGAGCCGAGCGCCGAGATGGACCTGTGGTTCCCGCAGAAGAAGGGCGGCCCGGGCTGGATCGAGTGGGGCGGCTGCGGCATGGTCAACCCGAACGTGCTGCGCAGCGTCGGCGTCGACCCCGAGCGCTACTCCGGCTTCGCCTTCGGCATGGGCATCGACCGCGCCGTCATGCTCAAGCACGGTCTCGAGGACCTGCGCGACCTGTTCGAGGGCGACATGCGGCTCTCACGCACCTACCCCCTGGGAGGGGAAGCCTGATGCCGAACGTCGTCCTGCCCTGGCTCGCCGAGCACGTCGAGCTGCCCGCCGACCTCACCGCCGCCCAGCTCGCCGAGGACCTCGTGCGCGTCGGGCTCGAGGAGGAGGCGATCCACACCTCCGGCGTGACCGGCCCCGTCGTGGTCGGCCGCGTGCTGGCGAAGAACCCCGAACCGCAGAAGAACGGCAAGGTCATCAACTGGTGCCAGGTGGACACCGGTGAGCGTGACGAGGCCGGCGAGGTGGTCGAGCGCGGCGTCATCTGCGGCGCGCACAACTTCGAGGTCGGCGACACGGTCGTGGTGTCCCTGCCCGGCGCCGTGCTGCCCGGCGACTTCGTCATCGCCGCGCGCAAGACCTACGGCCACGTCTCCAACGGCATGATCTGCGCGGCCGACGAGCTGGGGCTCGAGAAGTCCGGCGAGGGCATCATCGTGCTCGCCACCGCGGCGCAGCGCGAGGCCACGCCGGAGTCGGTCCCGGCCCCGGGCACCGACGCGCTCGCGCTCCTCGGCCTCGCGGACGAGGTGCTCGAGATCAACGTGACGCCCGACCGCGGCTACTGCTTCAGCGTGCGCGGCGTCGCCCGCGAGTACGCGCACTCGACCGGTGCCGCCTTCACCGACCCCGGCCTGCCCGCGCCGCGGGGAGCGCGCCGCAGGTCCCGTCGGCCACGCCCGGCGGCTTCGCCGTCGAGATCGACGACGCCGCGCCCATTCGCGGCGAGGTCGGCGCCGACCGGTTCGTCGCGCGCGTGGTTCGCGGGCTCGACCCGAGCGCGCCCACGCCCGAGTGGATGCAGCGACGCCTGCGCCAGGCCGGCATGCGGCCGATCTCGCTCGCCGTCGACGTCACGAACTACGTGATGCTCGACCTCGGGCAGCCGTTGCACGCCTACGATCTCGCGCAGGTGCACGCCCCGATCGTCGTGCGCCGCGCCCGCGCGGGCGAGAGCCTCACCACGCTCGACGACGTGACGCGGACCCTGCACGAGCAGGACCTCCTCATCACCGACTCGCCGGAGGGTTCGCGCGCCTCGCGCCCGATCGGCATCGCCGGCGTCATGGGTGGAGCCAGCACCGAGGTCACGGACGCCACCACCGACGTCCTGATCGAGGCGGCGCACTTCGACCCCGTCACGATCGCCCGCTCCGCCCGCCGCCACCGCCTCCCGAGCGAGGCGTCCAAGCGGTTCGAGCGCGGCGTCGACCCCCGCCTGCAGGCGATCGCGGCGCAGCGCGTGGTCGACCTCCTCGTCGAGCACGGCGGAGCCCGCGCCGACGACGAGGCCGTGACCGACGTCGACGAGACCACCTCGCCGACGACGATCACGCTCGACCCCGCCGCCGCGCGGCGGCTCATCGGCGTGCGCTACACGTACGACGAGGTGCACGACACGCTCGAGGCGCTCGGAGCCGCCGTGACCGACATCGCCGACGGCGAGGCCCGCGAGCTGCTCGTGACCCCGCCGACCTGGCGCCCCGACCTCACCGAGGCCGTGGACCTGATCGAGGAGGTCGTGCGCCTGCGGGGCTACGACGCCGTCCCCACGATCGCGCCGCGCGCGACGCCGGGCGCCGGGCTCACGACGGCGCAGCTGCTGCGCCGCAGCGCCGAGCGGACTCTGGCCGAGGCGGGGCTCGTGCAGGTGCTGTCCTACCCGTTCGTGGGTGCCGGGGTGCACGACTCCCTGGGCGAGGCCGCCGACGACCCGCGCCGCACCGCCGAGCGCCTGGCCAACCCGCTGGCCGACGACGCGCCCGAGCTGCGCACCAGCCTGCTGGCCACGCTGCTCCCGCTCGCGACGCGCAACCTCAGCCGCGGCGCGGCGACGGCGGCCGTGTACGAGGTCGGGTCGGTCACGCAGGGCCGTGACGAGAACGGTGGGGCCGCCACGGGGCAGCCGCTCCTGCCCGACGGCGGCGCGCACCCCGGCGAGGAGACCGTCGCGGCGCTGCTCGCGGCAGTCCCGCACCAGGAGCGGCACGTCGCCGGCGTCCTGGCGGGAGGCGGTGCAGCGCCCGGCGGCGAGGGTTCCGCCGCGCAGGCCGAGACCGCCATCGCCATCGCCCTGCGGCTCGCGGGTGCGCTCGGCGTCGACGTCGAGGTGGCCGCGGCCGAGCACGCGCCGTTCCACCCGGGCCGGTGCGCGGCCGTGACGCTGGCCGACGGCACGCTGGTGGGCCACGCGGGCGAGCTCGCCCCCGCCGTCGCGAAGGCCTTCAACCTGCCCGCGCGCGCCGCGGCGTTCGAGCTGGATCTCGACGCCCTCGTGGCGGCGGCGAGCGCGCGGGACCTCCGGGTCGGCAAGCTCTCGACGTTCCCGATCGCCAAGGAGGACGTCGCGCTCGTCGTCGACGCGGCCGTGCCGGCGCAGACCGTGCGTGCCCTCGTGCTCGAGGCGGCCGGCGATCTCGCCGAGAGCGTCGAGCTGTTCGACGTCTACACGGGTGACCAGGTGGGCGAGGGGAAGAAGTCGCTGGCGTTCGCGCTGCGGCTGCGCGCCGCCGACCGTACGCTGACCGCGGCCGAGACCGCCGGGGTGCGGGATGCGGTCGTGGCGCTGGCGGCCGAGCGCGTCGGCGGGGTGCTGCGTGGCTGACGCGCCTGCGGCGGGCACCGATGTCGCAGCGCCGCTCGGTGCCCCCGGGCCAGCCGCCGTCGCCCTCGTCACCGGCGCCTCGCGCGGCATCGGCCGCTCGGTGGCGCTCGCCCTCGCGGCGCAGGGTCTCGCCGTCGGGCTCCTCGCGCGCGACGGCGACGCCCTCGCACAGGTGGCGCGCGAGATCGAGGCGGCGGGCGGTCGTGCCGCGGTGGCGACGGCCGACGTCGGCGAGTACGCGCAGGTGAGCGCCGCCGTCGCGCACCTGGTCGAGGCGCTCGGCACGCCCGACCTGCTCGTCAACAACGCCGGCCGCATCGACGCCGAGGTCCCGCTGTGGGAGGCCGACGTCGAGCAGTGGCAGGGCGTCGTCGCCACGAACCTGCTCGGGTCGTTCCACGTCTCGCGCGCGGTGACCGCGCGGATGGTGGCGGCCGGGGGCGGTCGGGTGGTCGACATCGTCTCGGGCGCCGGCGCGAGGGACTGGGACGTGACCTCGGCCTACACCGCCACGAAGGCGGCGCAGATCCGCACGGTCGGGCACCTGCACGAGGCCGGGGTCGGTCACGGGCTGCGCGCGTTCGCGATCGCGCCGGGCACGGTCGAGACCGCGATGTCGACCTCGATGAGGCTCCACGCCGGTCGGACGAGCTTCACGCCGGTGGAGCGCACCACGGACCTGATCGGTGCGATCGCGCGCGGTGAGCTCGACGACTGGTCGGGCACCTACCTGCGCGTCACGAACGACACGCCCGAGGCTCTCGCGGCGCACGGCGCCCCGCAGGGCCTGGCGCGGCGTTTCGGCGTCCACCCGTGGGGGCCGGACGACCCGCTGGCCGCCGAGACCATGGTGCCGCCGCGCTCCTGAGAGGGGGACCCGCGGTCCCACGACACGGGATCGCGGGCGCGGCACACTGAGCCCGTGAGCGACCACCCGCCCGACTTCCACCCCGAGCTCCGCCGCGCGCGCTGGATCCCGCCGTTCGCCGTCGGGCCGCGCGGGGCGGCCGTGATGCGGCACGTGCCCGTGAGGTCGCAGCGACCGCCGGCCGGCGTCGCGGTCGCCGAGGTGGCGGTCTCCCCGCACGCGAGCGTGCGGTTGATCCGTCCCGCCGCGATCGCCGCGCCGGTGCCGGTGCTCCTGTGGATCCACGGCGGCGGGCACCTGTTCGGGGCGCCCGAGCAGGACGACGCCGTCTCCTTCCGTCTCGCGCAGGAGCTGGGGATCGCCGTCGCGGCCCTGCGCTACCGCCTCGGCGCGGTGGCGCCCGCGCCCGCGTCCCTCGAGGACGGGCACGCTGCGCTCGCGCACCTGGCCGCCCACGGCGAGGAGCTGGGGGTCGACGTCGCGCACCTCGCGATCGGCGGTGCCAGCGCCGGGGGCGGGCTCGCGGCCGGTCTCGTGCAGGAGGTGCACGACCGTGGATCCGCCGCCGTGGCGCTGCAGCTCCTGGTGTACCCGATGCTCGACGACCGCACGGTGGTGCGCCCCGAGCGCGCGCCGCCGCACGTGCGCATGTGGACGCCGGGCAGCAACGCCCACGGCTGGCGCGCCTACCTGGGTCGGGAGCCGGGCGGCGCGGCGGTGCCGGCGTCGTGGGCCCCGGCGCGGCGCGAGGACCTCACCGGGCTGCCGCCCGCCTGGATCGGGACGGGCACGCTGGATCTGTTCCACGACGAGGCCGTCGACTACGCGCAGCGCCTGCGCGCGACGGGGACGCCGTGCGACCTCGTGGAGGTGGCGGGCGCGTTCCACGGCTTCGACCAGCTCTTCCCGCGCACCGCCGTTGTGGCGCAGTTCCAGCGTGCGCAGCGGGAGGCGCTGCGGGCGGCCGGGATCGTGGCACCGGGCCGCTGAGCCCGAGCCGCTCCAGCGAGAACGCCGGGCGCTGCTCGAGGCCGCGTCTCGAGCAGCACCCGGCGTTCTCGCGCGGTGGTGGGACTCTCAGACGGTCAGCACGACCTTGCCGGTGGTGGCGCGGGACTCCAGCGCTGCGTGGGCGTCAGCCGCCTCGGCGAGGTCGTAGGTCGCCCCGATGCGGACGCGCAGCCGGCCGCCGCGCACGGCCTCGAACAGCTCGTCGGCGCGTTCGCGCAGCTCCTGCGTGGTGGCGGTGTAGTCGCCCAGGGTGGGGCGGGTGACGAAGAGCGAGCCGCCGGCGTTGAGGCGCTGGAGGTCGACCGGGGGCACCTGACCGCTGGAACCGCCGAACAGCACGAGCACCCCGCGCCGGCGCAGGCTCGCGAGGGAGGCGTCGAAGGTGGCGCGGCCCACGCCGTCGTACACCGCCGCGACGCCGGCGCCACCCGTGGCCTCCCGCACGAGGGCGGGCAGGTCGCCTGCGAGGTCGTCGAGCTGGTCGTAGCGGATGACGACGTCGGCTCCCGCCTCGCGCGCCAGCGTCGCCTTCTCCTGCGTCGAGACCGTCGCGATCACCCGGCCGCCGCGCGCCACGGCGAGCTGCGTGAGCAGGAGACCGACGCCGCCGGCGCCGGCGTGCACGAGGACGTCGTCGCCGGGCTGCACGGGGTGGGTCGAGGTGGCGAGGTAGTGCGCCGTGAGGCCCTGGAGGGGAGGGCGGCGGCGGTGGCGTCGTCGACGTCGTCGGGGACGCGCAGCGCGCGGTCGGCGGTCACGACGACGCGCGAGGCGTAGGAGCCGGGCGCGTCGGCCCACGCGACGCGGTCGCCGACGGCGAGGTCGGTGACTCCCTCGCCCAGCGCGGTCACACGGCCCGCGCCCTCGGACCCCACGACGTGCGGGTAGGCCACTGGGTAGATGCCCGCGCGGCGATAGGTGTCGATGAAGTTGACGCCGGCCGCGGCCACCGCGACGGCCACCTCGCCGGGTCCGGGGTCGGGGTCGGGCAGGTCGACGAGTTCGAGGACGTCGGGGCCGCCGGCCTGGCGGGCCTGGATCGCGCGCATGGGAGCGACGCTACGCCCGTCGACGGGTGCAGCGGGTGCGACGGGGCGGCTCGCCCGGCGGGCTGCGCCGCGACGGCGTGCGGTACGTTGTCAGAGATCTCGAATCTTTCATTGAAAGGAAGCCGACGGTGCTCACCCTGGGTCGGATCGTCCTCGTGCTCGCCGGTCTGGCGATCGCGGTCATCGGTGCGCTGTACCTGCTGCGCCCCGCTGCGGTGGCGCCGTCGTTCGGCTTCCCGCCGACGACCCGCCAGGCGGAGGTCGTGTGGTTGCGGGTCAAGGGCGTGCGGGACCTCGCCACCGGGGTCGCGGCGGCGGTGCTGCTCCTGGCCGCCCCTCCGGCGGTCGCGGGCGCGGTGCTCCTGGCGTTCACGCTCGTCCCGATCGGCGACGCCGTGCTCGTCCTCGCCCACGGCGGCAGCAGGGCGCGGGCCTGGGGCGTCCACGGGGCGACGGCGCTCGGGATGGCCGTCGGTGGCGTGGCGCTGCTGGTGGGCGCGTGAGCCGGACGACGGAGTCGAGCCCGCCGACGGCGGCATCGACCATCGCGCCGTCACCCCGGGAGCGACGCGCTGCCGAGCGCCGTCGTCGCATCCTCGACCTCGCGGTCGAGCTGGCCGAGACCGAGGGGTGGCCCGCGGTGACGACCCGTCGTCTCGCCGCCGCCATCGACTACACCCAGCCGGTCATCTACCAGCACTTCGCCAGCCGTGACGCGCTGGTGGCCGCGGTGGTGGCCGACGGATTCGCGGACCTGGGCGCGCGCGTGATCGAGGCGGCAGGCAGCGGGGAGGAGCGGCTCCTGGCCGCCTGCCGCGCCTACGTGGAGTTCGGCGCCGAGCGGCCGCGGCTGTACGAGGCGATGTTCACGGCCGAGGTCCCCGTCGCCTTCGACGCACCCGACACCCCGGCTCCCGTTCGTGGCGCCTTCGACGTGCTGCGTGACATCGTGGAGTCCGAGCGGCCCGACGCCGACGCCACCGTGACCGCCGAGCTCCTGTGGGCGTGCTGCCACGGGTTGGTGTCGCTGCGAGCCTCCGGGCGCATCGCCGCGGAGCGCGTGGCTGATCACCTCGGCAGGCTGGTCGCCGCGCCGGCGGAGGCGCCGCCGCGGTCCGGACCCCACTCGGGTGTATAGTTATACGCATGCCTGTATCAGTAGCGATCGCCGGTGCGAGCGGTTACGCCGGGGGTGAGGTCGCACGACTCGTGCTCGGCCACCCCGACCTCGAGCTCGGCGCGCTGACCGCGCACTCCAACGCCGGCGAGCCCGTCGCGGCCCACCAGCCGCACCTCGCCGCGCACCCGGCGGCCGCCGGTCGCACCTTCGCCCCGACCACGGCGGCCGAGCTTGCGGGCCACGACGTCGTCGTCCTCGCCCTGCCGCACGGCGCCTCGGGTGCGGTGGCGGCCGAGCTGGCGGCCACGGACCCGGGCTGCATCGTGGTCGACGTCGGCGCCGACCACCGCCTGTCCGACCCGCAGGCGTGGCGCGACTACTACGGCAGCGAGCACGCAGGCACCTGGACCTACGGCATGCCGGAGCTGCTGCACGCCGGTGAGCACACCGCCCAGCGGCAGCGCGCCGAGCTCGCCGCCACGCGCCGGATCGCCGTGCCCGGCTGCAACGTCACCGCCGTCACGCTGGGCCTGCAGCCCGCGATCGCCGCCGGCCTGATCGAGGTCGACGACGTGGTCGCGGTCCTCGCCGTCGGCTACTCCGGCGCGGGCAAGGCCCCGAAGGCGAACCTCCTCGCGTCCGAGGCGCTCGGCTCGCTCGTGCCCTACGGCGTCGGCGGCGTGCACCGCCACGTGCCCGAGATCCTGCAGAACTTCGCGGTCACCGGCGCCGCGAACCCGCGGATCTCCTTCACCCCCGTCCTCGTGCCCACCTCGCGCGGCATCCTCGCGACCACGACGGCGCGCGTGCGCGAGGGCGTGACGGAGGCGGACCTGCGCGCGGCCTGGGAGGTGTACGACGCCGAGCCGTTCGTGCACACGCTGCCCGCCGGCCGCTGGCCCACCTCGGCCGCCACCACGGGCGCCAACACCGCGCTCGTACAGCTCGCGCTCGACGAGCGCGCCGGCCGCGTGGTCGTCACCAGCGCGATCGACAACCTCGTCAAGGGCACCGCCGGTGCCGCCCTGCAGTCCCTCAACCTCGCGCTCGGCCTGCCGGAGACGGCGGGTCTGCCCACGATCGGAGTCGCCCCGTGAGCGTCACCTCACCCGCAGGATTCCGGGCCGCCGGCGTCACCGCCGGCCTCAAGGCCTCAGGGAAGCCCGACCTCGCTCTCGTGGTGAACGACGGCCCGCTCGCCGTCGCGGCCGGGGTCTTCACCAGCAACCGCGTCGTCGCCGCGCCCGTCGTGTGGTCGCGCGCGGTGGTGGGCGACGGCGTCGCCCGCGCGGTGGTGCTCAACTCCGGTGGCGCCAACGCCTGCACGGGCGCCGAGGGCTTCGCCGACACCCATCGCACCGCCGAGCACACCGCCGCCGCGCTCGGCGTCGACCCGGGCGACCTCCTCGTGTGCTCCACCGGGCTGATCGGCGAGCGCCTGCCCATGGACACCCTGCTCGCGGGGGTCGACGACGCCGTCGCGCACCTGAGCGAGACCGGCGGCGACGACGCCGCGACCGCGATCATGACCACCGACAGCGTCAGCAAGACCAGCCACGTCGCGGGGGAGGGCTGGTCGGTCGGCGGCATCGCCAAGGGCGCGGGCATGCTCGCCCCCGGCCTCGCGACCATGCTCGTGGTCATCACCACGGACGCCGTCATCGACGCCGGACGCGCCGACGCCGCGCTGCGCGGCGCGACCGCCACGACGTTCGACCGCGTCGACTCCGACGGCTGCATGTCGACCAACGACACCGTGCTGCTGCTGGCCTCGGGCGCCAGCGGCGTCGAGCCGGCGCCGGGCGAGCTCGAGGACGCGCTGACGCGCGTGAGCGCCGACCTCGCCCGCCAGCTGGTGGCCGACGCCGAGGGCGCGAGTCACGACATCGCCGTCACGGTGGAGAACGCGACGAGCGAGGAGGCGGCCGTCGCCGTCGCGCGCGCCGTGACGCGGTCCAACCTGTTCAAGGCCGCGGTGTTCGGCAACGACCCGAACTGGGGGCGCGTGCTCGCCGCCGTCGGCACGGTGCCGCCCGAGGTGGCGCCCTACGACGCGCTGGAGCTCGACGTCGCCATCAACGGCGTCCAGGTGTGCCGCGCCGGAGGCGTCGGCGAGGACCGCAGCCTGGTGGACCTCGCCGCGCACCGCGAGGTGCAGGTCACGATCGACCTGCACGCGGGCGGGGCGAGCGCCACCGTCTGGACCAACGACCTGACCCACGACTACGTCCACGAGAACAGCGCGTACTCCACATGAGCGACAGCAGCAGCGAGACCGACGTGACCGGCACCGACGTCGAGGTCTCCGACGACTTCTACTTCGACACCGAGCGCGACCTGTTCGCCTACCAGAAGGCGGAGGTGCTCATCCAGGCGCTGCCCTGGCTCGAGCGCTTCGAGAACGCGATCGTGGTGGTGAAGTTCGGCGGCAACGCGATGGTCGACGCCGAGCTCGAGCAGGCGTTCGCCGACGACATCACGTTCCTGCGCCGCGCCGGGCTGCGCCCGGTGATCGTGCACGGCGGCGGCCCCCAGATCAGCGAGATGCTCGGGCGCCTCAACATCGACAGCGAGTTCCGCGGCGGGCTGCGCGTCACCACGCCCGAGGCGATGGACGTCGTGCGCATGGTGCTCACCGGGCAGGTCCAGCGGCGCCTCGTGACGATGCTCAACGCGCGCGGCCCGCTCGCGATCGGGCTCTCGGGCGAGGACGCGGGTCTCTTCCGCGGCAAGCGCCGCACCGCCGTCGTCGACGGCGAGGAGGTCGACGTCGGCCAGGTGGGCGACGTCAGCGTGGTCGACCCGGCCGCCGTCGCCGACGTGCTCGCCGCCGGCCGCGTGCCGGTGGTCTCCACGATCGCGGTCGACGAGGACGATCCGACCCAGATACTCAACGTCAACGCCGACACGGCCGCCTCGGCGCTCGCCGTCGCCCTCGGTGCGACGAAGCTGGTGGTGCTGACCGACGTCGAGGGGCTGTACGCCGCCTGGCCCGACCGCGGCTCGCTCGTGCGCCGCATCGGTGCGCAGCCGCTCGCCGCGCTCCTGCCCACCCTGTCCTCCGGCATGGTGCCGAAGATGGAGGCGTGCCTGCGCGCCGTCGACGGCGGTGTACCCCAGGCCCACGTGATCGACGGTCGGGCCGCGCACGCGCTGCTGCTGGAGATCTTCACGACCGACGGCGTCGGCACGATGGTGCTGCCCGGGGACCGGGCGGCCGAGTTCGAGAAAGCGGCTCCGTCGAAGCAGTCCACGAAGGAGGAGGAGGCGTGACCGACCTCGCCACCGCCGGCTCCGGCGCGGAGCTCACCCGGCGCTACACCGGTGCGCTGATGAACACGTTCGGCACGCCGCAGCGCGTGCTCGTGCGCGGCGAGGGCGCGTACGTGTGGGACGCCGACGGCGCGCGCCACCTCGACCTGCTCGGCGGCATCGCCGTCAACGCGCTGGGACACGCGCACCCCACGCTCGTCAGCGCCGTCGCGGCGCAGCTCGGCACGCTCGGGCACGTCTCGAACTTCTTCGCAACGCCCACGCAGGTCACGCTCGCCGAGCGGCTGCTCGAGATCGCCCAGGCGCCCGACGGGTCCCGCGTGTTCTTCACGAACTCCGGGACCGAGGCGAACGAGGCCGCGTTCAAGATGATCCGGCTGCACGGGCGAGCCCGCGGCGCCTCGCGTGTGCTCGCGCTCGAGGGCGCGTTCCACGGCCGCACCATGGGCGCGCTCGCGCTCACCCACAAGGCCGCCTACCGGGAGCCGTTCGAGCCGCTGCCGGGCGGGGTCGAGCACGTCCCGTTCGACGACGTCGCCGCCCTCGAGGCCGCGTTCGCGGCCGGGGTCGCCGGGCTCGTCATCGAGCCGATCCAGGGCGAGGCCGGGGTGCGCACGCCCGTCCCGGGCTACCTCGCGGCCGCCCGCGAGCTCGCCACCCGGCACGACGCGCTGCTCGTCCTTGACGAGGTGCAGACCGGCGTCGGTCGCTGCGGGCACTGGCTCGCGCACCACGACCCCGAGATCGGCGGCGGCGTCGTGCCCGACGTCGTGACGCTCGCCAAGGGTCTCGGCGGCGGCATCCCCGTGGGCGCCGTGATCGCCTATGGGCAGGGGCCCGGGACCCTGTTCGGCCCCGGCAACCACGGCACGACCTTCGGCGGTAACCCCGTCGCGGCCGCGGCCGCCCTGGCCACGATCCACGTGATCGAGCGCGACGCCCTGCTGGCTCACGTGCGCGACCTCGGCGCCGCCTGGCGCGCGCAGCTCGCCGCCTGCCACCCTCGCGTGACGCAGGTGCGCGGACACGGGCTGCTGATCGCCATCGAGCTCGACGCCCCGATCGCCGCGCACGTGCAGGCCGCGGCGCTCGAGGCCGGCTTCATCGTCAACGCCCCGACCCCGACGTCGCTGCGGCTCGCCCCGCCCCTCATCCTCACGGCCGAGCAGGCCGCCACCTTCACGGCCGCGCTGCCGGCCGCCATCGACGCCGGCGTCCGCGCCCCGCACGCGCAGGAGCAGTCATGAGCACCGAGTTCGATTCCGCCGAGTTCGACCCCGCCGAGATCGACCACGACGCGACGGGGGCGGCCCGGTCCTTCCTGGCCGACGACGACCTGAGCAGCGCCGAGCAGCGCGCCGTGCTCGAGCTCGCCGCGACGCTCAAGGCCGACCGGCACGCCCGCACGCCGTACGCCGGCCCGCGCTCGGTCGCGATCATCTTCGACAAGCCGACCCTGCGCACCCAGGTCTCGTTCACGACGGCGGTCGCCGAGCTCGGCGGCTACCCGCTCATGGTCGACGGCGCGCTGGCGCAGATCGGGCGGCGGGAGTCGGTCTCCGACGTCGCCAGGGTCCTGGGGCGGCAGGTGTCGGCGATCGTCTGGCGCACCTTCCACCAGAGCGACCTCGAGGCGATGGCTGCGGACTCGGGCGTGCCGGTCGTCAACGCGCTGACCGACGACTACCACCCGTGCCAGGGTCTGGCCGACCTGCTGACCATCGCCGAGCACACCGGCGGCCTGTCCGCCTCCGGCCCGGCGCTCGCCGGGCGCGTGCTCGCCTACGTGGGCGACGGGTCGAACAACATGGCGCACTCCTACCTGCTCGCCGGTGCGCTCGCGGGCATGGACGTGCACCTCGGCTGCCCCGAGGGCTACGGCCCACGCCCCGACGTCATCGCGCGGGCGCAGCGGATCGCGGCCGAGACCGGCGCCGCGATCGGTGTGCACGCCGACCCGCGCCACGCCGTGGTGGGGGCCGACGCCGTCGCGACCGACACGTGGGTGTCGATGGGGCAGGAGGCCGAGAGCGGGGAGCGCGAGGGCGTCTTCCTGCCGTACCAGCTCGATCAGGACCTGCTGGACCTGGCCGACCCCGCCGCCGTCGTGCTGCACTGCCTGCCCGCGTACCGCGGCAAGGAGATCACCGCCGAGGTGCTCGACGGCCCCCGCGCCGTGGTGTGGGACGAGGCCGAGAACCGGCTGCACGCCCAGAAGGCCGTGCTGACCTTCCTGGCCGAGCACCGGCGGGAGCCGTGAGCGAGTCCGGCCGCGTCCCGCCGACCAAGGCCGCACGGCACGCGCTGATCACCCGGGCGATCACGCGCGGGTCGATCCGGTCGCAGGCGGATCTGTCGGCCGCGCTCGAGGCCGACGGTGTCGTCGTCACCCAGGCGACGCTCTCGCGCGACCTGCTCGAGCTCCGGGCGCAGAAGACCCACACGCCCGACGGCCTGGTCTACACGCTGCCGCCCGAGGGCGGCGCCTACCACGGCACGCGCGTGGCCGACCAGGAGCCGCACCTGGCCCGGCGCCTGGAGAAGCTGACCGCCGAGCTGCTCGTCTCGGCCGACTCCAGCGGTAACCTCGCCGTGCTGCGCACCCCGCCGGGCGCCGCGCACTTCTTCGCCTCGGCGATCGACCAGTCGATCATGCCGGGCGTGCTGGGCACGATCGCGGGCGACGACACCGTCGTGGTCATCGCGCGCGAGAGCGACGGCGGCAAGGGGGTGGTCGAGACGTTCGTCGAGCTCGCCCGCGCCGGCAGCCACCACGCCTGACCCTGCCCGACCCTGCGTGACCCTGCCTGACCCAGATCCACCCACCTGCCTCACGAACCACTGGAGCACCCCTGTGACCACGCCGAGCGGCACCACCAACACCGGCGCGCTGTGGGGCGGCCGGTTCGCCTCCGGTCCGGCCGACGCGATGGCCGCGCTCTCGCGCAGCACCCACTTCGACTGGGTGCTCGCGCCCGTCGACCTCGCCGGCTCGCGTGCGCACGCCCGCGCGCTGCACCGCGCCGCGCTGCTGACCGACGCGGACCTCACCACGCTGATCGGTGCGTTGGAGCAGATGGAGGACGACGTCCTGGCAGGCACGCTGCTGCCCGACCCCGGTGACGAGGACGTCCACGGCGCGCTCGAGCGCATCCTCATCGAGCGTGTCGGGGGCGAGGTGGGCGGCCGCCTGCGCGCCGGCCGCTCCCGCAACGACCAGATCGCGACCCTCGTGCGGATGTTCCTGCGCGATCACGCGCGCGACGTCGCCGCCGGGGTGCTCGACGTCGTCGACGCCCTCGTGGACCAGGCCGGGGCCCACCCGGACGCGCCGATGCCGGGCCGCACGCACCTGCAGCACGCGCAGCCCGTGCTGCTCGCGCACCACCTGCTCGCGCACGCCTGGCCGCTGCTGCGCGACGTCGAGCGGCTGACCGACTGGGACCGCCGCGCGGCCGTGTCCCCCTACGGGTCGGGCGCCCTGGCGGGCTCCTCGCTCGGGCTCGACCCCGACGCCGTCGCGCACGAGCTCGGGTTCGGGGCCGGCGTGGAGAACTCGATCGACGGGACCGCCGCGCGCGACGTCGTGGCGGAGTTCTCGTTCGTCGCGGCGATGATCGCGGTCGACCTCTCGCGGCTGTCGGAGGAGGTCATCCTCTGGGCGACCAAGGAGTTCGGCTTCGTCACGCTGGACGACGCGTACTCGACCGGGTCGAGCATCATGCCGCAGAAGAAGAACCCGGATGTCGCCGAGCTCGCTCGCGGCAAGGCCGGGCGTCTGATCGGCGACCTCGCGGGTCTGCTCGCCACGCTCAAGGGTCTCCCGCTTGCGTACAACCGCGACCTGCAGGAGGACAAGGAGCCGGTGTTCGACGCCGTCGCGCAGCTCGAGATCCTGCTTCCCGCCGTCTCGGGGATGGTCGCGACGCTGCGCTTCCACACGGGGCGGATGGCCGAGCTGGCGCCGCAGGGGTTCTCGCTGGCCACGGACGTCGCCGAGTGGCTCGTGCGCCGCGGTGTGCCGTTCCGCGACGCGCACGAGATCGCCGGTGCGTGCGTGCGCGCGTGCGAGACCCACGAGCCCGCCATCGAGCTCGCCGACCTCAGCGACGCCGAGCTCGCCGCGGTCAGCGAGCACCTCACGCCCCAGGTGCGCGAGGTGCTGACCGTGGCGGGTTCGGTCGCCTCGCGCGACGGTCGCGGCGGGACCGCCCCCGTGCGCGTGGTGGAGCAGCTGGCGCGGGCCGCCGAGCGCTCGGGGGAGCTGCGGGCGTGGGTCGCACCGTCGGAGGACGAGGACTGAGCGCGCGAGCACGCTGACGGCCGTGGACCACCTCAGCGCCGGGGCGATCGCCGACGTCGTCCTCGCGCCGGACGCCGCCGAGCTGGCCGACGGCGTGCGTCTGCTGTGCATCGACGGTCTCGCCGGGGCGGGCAAGACGACCCTGGCGCACGCCGTGGCGGCGCGGGTGCGCGCGGGCGGGCGCGGCGTCGCCGTCGTGCACATGGACGACCTCTACGAGGGGTGGGGCGGGCTGCTCGGGGCGCGCGACCAGCTGGTCGGTGTGCTCGAGGCCTTGGCCCGCGGCGAGCGGGCGAGCTTCCGCCGCTGGGACTGGCACGCCTCGCGCCGGGGCGGGACGCTCGAGGTGCCCGCGGCCGACGTCGTGGTCGTGGAGGGGTGCGGGAGCGCGCCGCCGTTCGTCGACGGGCGGGCGGCGCTGCGCGTGTGGGTCGCGGCGCCGGACGCGCTGCGGCTGCGCCGCGGCCTGGAGCGCGACGGCGAGGCGATGCGCCCCGACTGGCTCGCCTTCATGGCCGACGAGCGACAGCTGCTGGCGCGTGATGCGACCGACGTGCGCGCCGACGTCGTGCTCGGACCGACGGGGGAGGTGCTGCGCGGGGCGGAGCGGCTCGACGACGTCGGCCCACGGGGGCGGGGGAGCGGCCCGGCGCTGTGGGAGGATCGCGGTCATGCGTGAGCGGTCGGCGGCGGTGCTCGAGGGTGCGCAGGGCGCCCCTCGCGTCGCCCCCGACGCCGCGTGGTTCACCCGGTCGCCGCAGGAGGTCGCGCTCGGCCTGCTCGATGCCCACGTGCGGGCGAAGAGCGCCGACGGCGCGGTGACGGTCCGCCTGAGCGAGGTCGAGGCGTACGGCGGCGCGGACGACCCGGGCTCGCACGCGTTCCGCGGTCGCACCGCACGCAACGCCGCGATGTTCGGCCCGCCCGGGCACGTCTACGTCTACTTCACGTACGGCATGCACTGGTGCGCCAACCTCGTCACGGGGCCCGACGGCGAGGCCTCCGCCGTGCTGCTGCGCGCCGGGGAGGTCGTCGAGGGTGTGGAGCTCGCGCGGACGCGACGTCCGACGTCGCGCACCGACCGCGACCTCGCCTCCGGACCCGCCCGGCTGGCGAACGCCCTGGGGATCCGCGGCGGGCACGACGGCGCGGACGCCCTCGACCCCGGGGGTGCGGTGTCGCTGCGCGTGCGCGAGGTGCCGGCCGGCGGTGTGGCGGGCGGCCCGCGCACCGGGGTCTCCGGCGACGGCGGACTCGCCCGCTATCCGTGGCGGTACCGGCTCGAGGGCGACCCCACGGTCTCCCGCTACCGGGCCGCGTGACCGGACCCCGCTTCCCGCCACACCTCCCGCCGTCCCGCGGCGGCCCACCGACGAAGGACCTGACGTGACCGACCTGATCGAGGAGCTCCGCTGGCGCGGACTCATCTCCCAGACCACCGACGAGGACGCGCTGCGCGCCGCGCTCGCCGAGGGGCCCGTGACGTACTACGCGGGCTTCGACCCGACGGGCCCGAGCCTCCACCACGGCCACCTCGTGCAGCTGATCCTCCTGCGCCACCTGCAACTCGCCGGACACCGGCCGATCGCCCTCGTGGGTGGGGCGACCGGTCTCATCGGTGATCCGCGGCAGTCGGGGAGCGGCTGCTCAACTCGACCGACGTGGTGGCGGGGTGGGTCGACCGCCTCCGCGCGCAGATCGAGCCGTTCCTCGCGTTCGACGGCGAGAACGCCGCGCGGATGGTCAACAACTTGGACTGGACCGCGGAGCTCTCGGCGATCGATCTCCTGCGCGACATTGGCAAGCACTTCCGGATGGGCACGATGCTCGCCAAGGACGTCGTCGCCCGGCGTCTCGCGTCCGACGAGGGCATCTCGTTCACCGAGTTCAGCTACCAGCTCCTGCAGGGCAACGACTACCTGGAGCTGCACCGCCGGCACGGCGTGACGCTGCAGACCGGCGGCAGTGACCAGTGGGGTAACCTGCTGTCCGGGGTCGAGCTCATCCGCAAGGCCGAGGGTCGTGCGGTGCACGCGTGGGCGACCCCGCTGATCACGAAGGCCGACGGGACGAAGTTCGGCAAGACCGAGGGCGGCGCCGTGTGGCTCGCCGCCGACATGATGAGCCCGTACGCCTTCTACCAGTACTGGGTGAACGCGTCCGACGCCGACGCCGTGAGGTGGCTGCGCACCTTCACCTTCCGCACGCGCGAGGAGATCGAGGCGATCGAGCGGGCGACGGCGGAGCGCCCCCAGGCGCGCGAGGCCCAGCGCACGCTGGCGGCCGACGTGACGACCCTGGTGCACGGTGCGGGGGCGACGGCGGCCGTGGAGGCTGCGAGCGCGGCGCTGTTCGGCCGGGGAGCTCGCCGAGCTCGACGGCCCGACGCTCGACGCCGCGGTGGCCGAGCTCGCCAGCGCACCGCTCGTGGTGGGGGAGACCACGGTGCTCGACGCGCTGGTGGGGACCGGCCTGGTGAAGGGGCGCAACGAGGCCCGACGGGCGATCACCGAGGGCGGCGCCTACGTCAACAACGTCAAGCAGGACGACGGCGACCGCGTGCTCGGTGAGGCGGACCTCCTCGGCGGGCGGCACGTGCTGCTGCGCCGGGGGCGGCGCAACCTCGCCGTGGCGAGCGTGACGGCGGCGGGCTAGCAGGCGGCGCACGATCCCGCGGCCGCGCCGGGCCGGCCGTCGTCCTCGCGGGCCGGGCATGCAGCCGGCTCCCGATCCGGCAGCGGCGGAGAGCCGATCGGCCTTCGCGTGCGCCGGGAGCCGGCCGGCCCAGGACGCGTGATGACGCGGAGCCGTCTCGCGAACGGCTCGTCCGGATGGCGCGCACTGACGTCGGCGCAGGTCAGACCTGTGCGGGTGATCGGAGCCACCCGTGCGACACGCCCGGGATCCCGGTCGAGTTGCGCGGTCGACGATCGCCGCGTAAGTTTTCATCCCGTTGCGCCGAGCAGAACAGCCCGAAAGGGCGGGATGCGGAAGGCCGGCCAAGGATCGGAACGAACGGGATGACCCGGGCGGAGATCCACCCCCTCGATCTTGAGAATGCGGCGGTTTTGACCGCGGCGCCGAGATCGGGTAGGTTTGAGAAGTTGCCCTGGCGGGCCAGTGAGGGAAGCCTCGCGGAAACGCTGGTGTGGTGTGTTGTTTGAGAACTCAACAGTGTGTTTGTGAACTTGATGCCATGTGTTGATCGCATGCCTGTGGGTGTGTGGTTGATGTTGATAGTTTTTTGGCTCTCGTGCTGGTTGCGCCTTCGACTTTTGGGTTGGGGGTGTGGTTGGTGTGGGGGTTTTTGTTGGGGTCATTCCCGTTGTATGGATTCCCGCCTTCGGGTTGGGGTTTGTTTTTGACGGAGAGTTTGATCCTGGCTCAGGACGAACGCTGGCGGCGTGCTTTACACATGCAAGTCGAACGATGAAGGGGTGCTTTCATCCTGGATTAGTGGCGAACGGGTGAGTAACACGTGAGTAACCTGCCCCTGACTCTGGGATAAGCCTGGGAAACTGGGTCTAATACTGGATACGACATTCTCCTGCATGGGATGGGTGTGGAAAGGGTTTCTGGTTGGGGATGGGCTCGCGGCCTATCAGCTTGTTGGTGGGGTGATGGCCTACCAAGGCTTTGACGGGTAGCCGGCCTGAGAGGGTGACCGGCCACACTGGGACTGAGACACGGCCCAGACTCCTACGGGAGGCAGCAGTGGGGAATATTGCACAATGGGCGGAAGCCTGATGCAGCGACGCCGCGTGAGGGATGACGGCCTTCGGGTTGTAAACCTCTTTCAGTAGGGAAGAAGCCTTTCGGGGTGACGGTACCTGCAGAAGAAGCGCCGGCTAACTACGTGCCAGCAGCCGCGGTAATACGTAGGGCGCAAGCGTTGTCCGGAATTATTGGGCGTAAAGAGCTCGTAGGCGGTTTGTCGCGTCTGCTGTGAAATCCTCAGGCTCAACCTGGGGCGTGCAGTGGGTACGGGCAGACTAGAGTGCGGTAGGGGAGACTGGAATTCCTGGTGTAGCGGTGGAATGCGCAGATATCAGGAGGAACACCGATGGCGAAGGCAGGTCTCTGGGCCGTTACTGACGCTGAGGAGCGAAAGCATGGGGAGCGAACAGGATTAGATACCCTGGTAGTCCATGCCGTAAACGTTGGGCACTAGGTGTGGGGTCTGTTTCCACGGATTCCGCGCCGTAGCTAACGCATTAAGTGCCCCGCCTGGGGAGTACGGCCGCAAGGCTAAAACTCAAAGGAATTGACGGGGGCCCGCACAAGCGGCGGAGCATGCGGATTAATTCGATGCAACGCGAAGAACCTTACCAAGGCTTGACATGCACGGGAAGCCGCCAGAGATGGTGGTCTCTTTGGACACTCGTGCACAGGTGGTGCATGGTTGTCGTCAGCTCGTGTCGTGAGATGTTGGGTTAAGTCCCGCAACGAGCGCAACCCTCGTCCTATGTTGCCAGCACGTGATGGTGGGGACTCATAGGAGACTGCCGGGGTCAACTCGGAGGAAGGTGGGGATGACGTCAAATCATCATGCCCCTTATGTCTTGGGCTTCACGCATGCTACAATGGCCGGTACAAAGGGTTGCGATACTGTGAGGTGGAGCGAATCCCAGAAAGCCGGTCTCAGTTCGGATTGGGGTCTGCAACTCGACCCCATGAAGTCGGAGTCGCTAGTAATCGCAGATCAGCAATGCTGCGGTGAATACGTTCTCGGGCCTTGTACACACCGCCCGTCAAGTCATGAAAGTCGGTAACACCCGAAGCCAGTGGCCCAACCTCCTGTAGGGGGAGCTGTCGAAGGTGGGATTGGCGATTAGGACTAAGTCGTAACAAGGTAGCCGTACCGGAAGGTGCGGCTGGATCACCTCCTTTCTAAGGAGTTACATGTCACCGGCCGCCTCGTGTCCTCACGCGGTGCCCTTCGTGCTCGCCCGCTGCCTGGCCCTGCTGCTGGGGGTGGGTTGAGCTGTGGGGTGTGTGGGGCGGGGTGCCGGCAGCCGAACACTGCCCGCCTGGGGTGGTGGGGGTGCTGATGTGCTCTGTGGGTGGAACGTCAGGTTCATTCCTCCGTCTCGTACCTTGAGGTTCGTGGTTCCCGTCATATGGGGGGCTGCGGGCCCGGGTGTGGGTTCGGGGGGCACACTGTTGGGTCCTGAGGCAACACGCTGGTTGCCCGTCCTGGTGCTGGGAGAGCTTCGGCGCTCCTGGCCGGGGGTGGGTGGTGGTGGTTGTTCCTCTGGTTGCCTCTTCCTTCGCGTGTTCACCTCTTGGGTGGGCGTGTGGGGGTGGGTGGGGTTGGTTGTTTGAGAACTGCACAGTGGACGCGAGCATCTTTGATCTTTTGTGGTCAAGTGTTTAAGAGCAAACGGTGGATGCCTTGGCATCAGGAGCCGAAGAAGGACGTTGTGGCCTGCGATAAGCCTCGGGGAGTTGGCAAACGAGCTGTGATCCGAGGATGTCCGAATGGGGAAACCCCGCACGAGTCATGTCGTGTGACCTGCACCTGAATATATAGGGTGTGTGGAGGGAACGCCGGGAAGTGAAACATCTCAGTACCGGCAGGAAGAGATATTCCGTGAGTAGTGGCGAGCGAAAGCGGATCAGGCTAAACCGTGTGCGTGTGATACCCGGCAGGGGTTGCGTATGCGGGGTTGTGGGAATCGACTGGCACTGCTGCCGCAAGTGCGATGGAGTAAGAAAATCGTGTCATAGTCGAACACTCTTGAACGGGTGGGGATACAGGGTGCGACCCCCGTAGACGAAATGGCATGGTCTCCTGTTCGAATCTCCCGAGTAGCACGGGGCCCGTGAAATCCCGTGTGAATCTGGCAAGACCACTTGCTAAGCCTAAATACTACCTGATGACCGATAGCGGACAAGTACCGTGAGGGAAAGGTGAAAAGTACCCCGGGAGGGGAGTGAAATAGTACCTGAAACCGTTTGCTTACAATCCGTCGGAGCCTCCTTGGTTGGGGTGACGGCGTGCCTTTTGAAGAATGAGCCTGCGAGTTAGTGGTACGTGGCGAGGTTAACCCGTGTGGGGAAGCCGTAGCGAAAGCGAGTCCGAATAGGGCGTTACAGTCGCGTGCTCTAGACCCGAAGCGAAGTGATCTACCCATGGGCAGGTTGAAGCGCGTGTAAGAGCGTGTGGAGGACCGAACCCACCAGGGTTGAAAACCTGGGGGATGACCTGTGGGTAGGGGTGAAAGGCCAATCAAACTTCGTGATAGCTGGTTCTCCCCGAAATGCATATAGGTGCAGCGTTGCGTGTTCCTTGCCGGAGGTAGAGCTACTGGATGGCCGATGGGCCCTACCAGGTTACTGACGTCAGCCAAACTCCGAATGCCGGTAAGCCAGAGCGCAGCAGTGAGACTGTGGGGGATAAGCTTCATAGTCGAGAGGGAAACAGCCCAGATCACCAGCTAAGGCCCCTAAGCGTGTGCTAAGTGGGAAAGGATGTGGAGTTGCCCAGACAACCAGGAGGTTGGCTTAGAAGCAGCCACCCTTGAAAGAGTGCGTAATAGCTCACTGGTCAAGTGATTCCGCGCCGACAATGTAGCGGGGCTCAAGCACACCGCCGAAGCTGTGGCATTCACACATGAGATAAGCCTTCGTGGTTCAGTCGTGTGGATGGGTAGGGGAGCGTCGTGTGGGCAGTGAAGCTGCGGAGTGATCCAGTGGTGGAGCCTACACGAGTGAGAATGCAGGCATGAGTAGCGAAAGACGGGTGAGAAACCCGTCCGCCGAATGACCAAGGGTTCCAGGGCCAGGTTAATCCGCCCTGGGTAAGTCGGGACCTAAGGCGAGGCCGACAGGCGTAGTCGATGGACAACGGGTTGATATTCCCGTACCGGCGAAGTACCGCCCATACCGAGCCCGGTGATACTAACCGCCCAAACCATCCCACCGTGACCTTCGGGTCGCACCGGGGTGGGGCGCGCGGGACCTGAACCGGTAGTAGGTAAGCGTGTTAACAGGGGTGACGCATGAAGGTAGCCAGTTGGAGCGATGGTTGACTCCTTCCAAGCCTGTAGGACGCACGATAGGCAAATCCGTCGTGCAAGCGTTCCGAGAGGTGATGGTGACCGCGAACGCGGGAATATGGTGATCCTATGGTGCCAAGAAAAGCCTCGACGCGAGGGACTAGCCGCCCGTACCCCAAACCGACTCAGGTGGTCAGGTAGAGAATACTAAGGCGATCGAGACAATCGTGGTTAAGGAACTCGGCAAAATGCCCCCGTAACTTCGGGAGAAGGGGGCCCGGAGCGTGACCCCGCCTTGCGTGGGTGAGCGTGCAAGGGCCGCAGAGACCAGGGAGAAGCGACTGTTTACTAAAAACACAGGTCCGTGCGAAGTCGCAAGACGATGTATACGGACTGACGCCTGCCCGGTGCTGGAAGGTTAAGAGGACCGGTTAGACCCTCGGGTCGAAGCTGAGAATTTAAGCCCCAGTAAACGGCGGTGGTAACTATAACCATCCTAAGGTAGCGAAATTCCTTGTCGGGTAAGTTCCGACCTGCACGAATGGCGTAACGACTTCTCCGCTGTCTCAACCGCGAACTCGGCGAAATTGCACTACGAGTAAAGATGCTCGTTACGCGCAGCAGGACGGAAAGACCCCGGGACCTTTACTATAGCTTGGTATTGGTGTTCGGAGCGGCTTGTGTAGGATAGGTGGGAGACTGTGAAACCTTTACGCCAGTAGGGGTGGAGTCGTCCTTGAAATACCACTCTGGTCGCTTTGGACATCTAACTTCGGTCCGTGATCCGGACCAGGGACAGTGCCTGGTGGGTAGTTTAACTGGGGCGGTTGCCTCCCAAAATGTAACGGAGGCGCCCAAAGGTTCCCTCAGCCTGGTTGGCAATCAGGTGTCGAGTGTAAGTGCACAAGGGAGCTTGACTGTGAGACTGACAGGTCGAACAGGGACGAAAGTCGGGACTAGTGATCCGGCGGTGGCTTGTGGAAGCGCCGTCGCTCATCGGATAAAAGGTACCCCGGGGATAACAGGCTGATCTTGCCCAAGAGTCCATATCGACGGCATGGTTTGGCACCTCGATGTCGGCTCGTCGCATCCTGGGGCTGGAGTCGGTCCCAAGGGTTGGGCTGTTCGCCCATTAAAGCGGCACGCGAGCTGGGTTTAGAACGTCGTGAGACAGTTCGGTCCCTATCCGCTGCGCGCGCAGGAAACTTGAGAAGGGCTGTCCTTAGTACGAGAGGACCGGGACGGACTAACCTCTGGTGTGCCAGTTGTTCCGCCAGGAGCACTGCTGGTTAGCTACGTTGGGAAGGGATAACCGCTGAAAGCATCTAAGCGGGAAGCCTGCTTCAAGATGAGGTTTCCATCACCCCTTTGAGGGTGGAGAGGCTCCCAGTAGACCACTGGGTGATAGGCCGGAAGTGGAAGCGGGGACTAAAGACCCGTGGAGCTGACCGGTACTAATAAGCCGACCACTTCACCACAACAACAAAAACTCAATACATGTTGCGACGCGTCCACTGTGCGGTTCCCGAACCACCAACACACCACCACCCCACCCGCAAGGGCCCGGGGCGAGGCGTATGTTGACAGTTCCATAGAGTTACGGCGGCCATAGCGAGGCGGGAAACGCCCGGCACCATTCCGAACCCGGAAGCTAAGCCCCTCAGCGCCGATGGTACTGCCCTGGAGACGGGGTGGGAGAGTAGGACACCGCCGAACACCCATTAAGCCGAAAGGCCCCACACCCACCCGGGTGCGGGGCCTTTCGCACACCCACACCCAGGCGCAGGCGAGTAGATCCCCGACCCTTCGCGAGAGGATTACTGACCCACCGCGAGAGGATCGCGGACCCTCCCCGAACTGTTGCGGACCCGCCGGGCGACTGTCCGTTCGGGGCGCATCGACCGTCTGGTGCAGCCGGAGTCGTGACACCGGCCGGTCAGGAGTTTCTGCTCGTGAGGGTGAAGGACGGTCGACGGCGTCGTCGGCTCCCTGCGTGCGGACGCGCTATCTCGGAGAGGGGGTTCCCTTGACCGTCGTGGTTCGAGGGCTGGTTCCTGTGCTGTCCCGACGGACGGGTCCACGTTCGCGGACGGGTCGGGACAGCGCGACTCAACGGGGTGATTCACCTTCACCTGTTCGAGCAGATCGTGCTTGTTGTTCCGGACGTCTGGTGAGGTTGTCAGTGGTGACCCTCACGGCGGCACAACTGCGGGGAGGCTCCCCGCCTGGTAGCGGCGAGTATCGTTGGGTGGTCCTGTTGGTCGTGCAGCGGGAGTACAACCAACGCGTGTGTGAGCCGAACCGCCACCGCAGACAGGAGCACCACTGATGGCCGACGAGTCTCGCGCGGATCGCCGCGCCGATCAGAACAAGGGTCGACCGGGATCAGAAGGTTCCTGGGATGCCCGTGATGGCAGGTCGAGCCGGCCGCGCTCGGGAGGGCCCACGCGCGGGCGCGCGCCGGGCGCAGCCTCCGGGCGCAGCGGCCGCGACGCGAGTGAGCGGGGCGGTCGTGATGAGCGTGGTCCCCGTACCGGCGGCTACCAGGGCGGCCGTGATGAGCGTGGCCCCCGTACCGGCGGCTACCAGGGTGGCCGTGATGAGCGTGGCCCCCGTACCGGCGGCTACCAGGGTGGCCGTGATGAGCGTGGCCCCCGTACCGGCGGCTACCAGGGTGGCCGTGATGAGCGTGGCCCCCGTACCGGTGGGTACCAGGGCAACCGCGACCGCGATGAGCGCGGTCCCCGTACCGGCGGCTACCAGGGCGGCCGTGATGAGCGTGGCCCCCGTACCGGTGGGTACCAGGGCAACCGCGACCGCGATGAGCGCGGTCCCCGTACCGGCGGCTACCAGGGCGGCCGTGATGAGCGTGGCCTCCGTACCGGCGGCTACCAGGGTGGCCGTGATGAGCGTGGCCTCCGTACCGGCGGCTACCAGGGTGGCCGTGATGAGCGTGGCCCCCGTACCGGTGGGTACCAGGGCAACCGCGACCGCGATGAGCGCGGTCCCCGTACCGGCGGCTACCAGGGCGGCCGTGATGAGCGTGGCCCCCGTACCGGCGGCTACCAGGGTGGCCGTGATGAGCGTGGCCCCCGTACCGGTGGGTACCAGGGCAACCGCGACCGCGATGAGCGCGGTCCCCGTACCGGCGGCTACCAGGGCGGCCGTGATGAGCGTGGCCCCCGTACCGGCGGCTACCAGGGTGGCCGTGATGAGCGTGGCCCCCGTACCGGTGGGTACCAGGGCAACCGCGACCGCGACGAGCGTGGTCCCCGTACCGGTGGGTACCAGGGCGGCCGGGACCGGGATGACAGCGGACGTGGCGATCGCCGCGGCTCGTTCGCGCCGCAGGGTGAGCGGTCGTTGCGCCCGGGGCAGGAGCGTCGTGCGGAGCGGGTCGAGGACCCGTACCTGCCCGACGAGATCGAGTTCTCGATGCTGGACCGCGAGACCCGCCGCAGCCTCCGGGGCCTGACGAAGGAGAACGCCGGCGTCGTCGGGCGTCACCTGGTGATGGCGGGTCGTCTCCTCGACGTCGAGCCCGAGCTCGCGCACGAGCACGCCCTCGCGGCGCTGCGCCGCGCAGCCCGGATCGACATCGTCCGCGAGGCCCTCGCGCTCACCTCCTACGCCACGGGTCGCTACGCCGACGCCCTCCGTGAGGTACGCGCAGCACGCCGTCTGAGCGGCGTGGACGCGCACCGTGCCCTCGAGGCGGACGCGGAGCGAGGACTCGGCCGTCCCGAGCGCGCGATCGCCGTCATCCGCGAGGCCGGCGAGGTCGAGCCGGCCGAACGCGTCGAGCTCACCCTCGTCGAGGCCGGTGCTCGCCTCGACATGGGGGAGACCGAGGTCGCGCTCCTGCTGCTCGAGGAGCTGACCGTCCCGCAGGGCGAGGCGGAGCTCGCCGACCGGGTGCTCCAGGCCCGGATTCCGGTTCTCCGCGCGCTCGGACGCGAGGACGAAGCTGCGGCGCTCGAGTCGAGCGTCTCCGCCGGGGTCGGCGACGACGAGGAGGACATCGTCGTGTTCGACCTCGACGAGGACCCCGAGAACGAGTCCACCGCAACGGTCGATCCGGAGCGAGAGGCCGCCACCGACGTCGAGGCGTCAAGGGTGGACGGGGCGAAGACATACCCGAACGACGTCGACGCACCCGCCGCGGTCGTGAGCCAGGGCGAGGCGTTCGACGATGACGACGTGATGGACCTCGTCGATGAGATCCAGACCGCCGAGCCCGAGCCCGAGACCGAGGCCGTCGTGGTGCCTGTCATCGACGACGGTGAGGTTGAGTCGGCCGACGTGGCTGGGGACGGCCCCGAGGTCGTCGAGCAGCCCACCGTGGATGACCAGCCCGAGGTCGAGGTCACCGCAGATGTGACGCTGGCTCCCGAGCCCGAGCCCGAGCCCGAGCCCGAGCCCGAGCCCGAGCCCGAGCCCGAGCCCGAGCCCGAGCCCGAGCCCGAGCCCGAGCCCGAGCCCGAGCCCGAGCCCGAGGACGACGACGACGACGAGGAGCGCCTCTTTTGAGCACCTACCTCCGCGCCTCCGCGACCCCGCTCGCCCAGGCGCACGACGCGCTCCTCCTCGACCTCGACGGGGTGGTGTACCGCGGGGCCGCCGCCGTCGAGCACGCGGCCGACTCGATCGCTGCCGCCGCGGCGGCGGGGGCGCAGCCGGTCTACGTCACGAACAACGCGGGCCGGCCGCCGCAGGTGGTGGCCGACCAGCTCACCGACCTCGGGATCCCCACCGACCCCGCGCACGTCATGACCTCCTCGCTCGCCGCGGCCACGACCCTGGCGCGTGACCTCCCGGCCGGGTCCACCGTCCTGTGCGTCGGCGGCCCCGGCCTGCGCCAGGCCATGGAGGCCCAGGGCTACCGCGTGGTGACCGACGCGCACGAGAAGCCCGACGCCGTCGCGCAGGGCTACGGCCCCGAGGTCGGGTGGGCGCAGCTGACCGAGGCGGCCTACGCGATCGGGCAGGGCGCGCGCTACGTCGCCACCAACCTCGACGCGACCCTCCCGACCGAGCGCGGCATGGCCGTCGGCAACGGCTCGCTCGTGGCCGCCGTCGTCAACGCGACGGGGGTGCGCCCGACGTCGTCAGGCAAGCCCGAGGCAGGCATCTTCCACGAGGCGGCCGCGCTCGTCGGCGCCACCCGCCCCGTCGTCGTCGGCGACCGCCTCGACACCGACCTCGCGGGCGCGCGCGCCGCGGGAATGCCCGGCCTCCAGGTCCTGACCGGCGTGCACCAGGCCTACGACCTGTTCGCCGCACAGCCGCACGAGCGCCCCGACATGCTCGCGCTCGACCTGCGCGGCGTGCTCGAGCCGCACCCCGAGGTCGTCCCCACCGGCGACCACCTCGGCGGCTGGCGCTGCCGCGACGCCGTCGTGCGCGTGTCCGGGACCGATCTCCACGTGGTGCGTGACGACGTCGCCCAGGCCCTCGCGAGCCTCACCGAGATCACGCTCGACGAGCTGCGTGCGGCCTGCTGCGCCGCGTGGGAGGCTGCCGACGGCGGGACCGGGCTCGCGCTCGCACCGCGCCCCCTGGCGGTCGTGGTCTAGGAGGCGCGCCCGCGCCGGAGGAGGAGAGCAGGCATGGACAGCACGCCGGAGGATGCCGGGACGGACGCGGCCCCGGCGACGAGCGCCGGGCCGGTCCCCTCCCCGCCCGGATCGCGCCCCGGACCACGCCCGGGTCCGCGCCCCGGGCCGGATCGGGCGGCGCCCGACCCGCCGCTCCCGGAGCTGCCCGACGCCGAGGCGCTGGCGGCCATGACCATCCGCGAGCACGTCGTCCTCTTCGAGGACCTGCACCGGGCCCTGGCCGACCGCCTCGACGAGTCGGCCGGCTAGGGATGCGTGCCGACGTCGCCCTCGTGGAGCGCGGACTCGCGACCTCCCGCACGCAGGCCCAGCGACTCATCGCCGCCGGCGACGTGACGCTGGACGGCCGGGTCCTCACGCGCCCCGCCGTCGCCGTCCTCGAGCAGCACGTGCTCGCCGTCGCCCCGGGCGACGACTACGTCTCCCGCGCCGCGCACAAGCTCGCGGGCGCGCTCGACGCGCTGGCCGGGGCCGGCCTCGCCGGTCCGCCCGTGGCGGGCGTCCGTGTGCTCGACGCCGGTGCCTCCACGGGCGGGTTCACGGACGTCGTGCTGCGGCGCGGCGCGGACCACGTCGTCGCCGTCGACGTCGGCAGCGGCCAGCTCGACCCCCGCATCAGGTCCGACGCCCGCGTCACCGTCCTCGAGCACACCAACGTCCGCACCCTCACCCCCGAGCAGATCGGGGGAGTCGCCGACCTCCTCGTGGCCGACCTCTCCTTCATCTCGCTGCGCCTCGTGCTCGACCCGCTGGCCGCGTGCCTCGCGCCGGGTGCGCACGCCGTCGTGCTCGTGAAGCCGCAGTTCGAGGTCGGCCGCGAGCGGCTCGGCTCCGGGGGAGTCGTGACGGATCCCCGGCAGCGCACGCGCGCCGTCGTCGGCGCCCTGGACGCCGCCGCGGCGAGCGGGCTGCGCGCCCGCGCCGTCCTGCCGAGCGCCCTGCAGGGGATGCACGGGAACCAGGAGTACGTGGCCTGGTTGGAGCGCGTCGCACCCGGGGCGACGCCGTCGCCAGGTGCCGAGGTCGACGCCGCCACCGCGCGGGAGCACGCCCGGGTCGCCCAGGGTGCCGTCGCCGGGCGCCTCGTGCCCGCAGAATGGGGGACGTGGTGAATCGCGAAGTCCTGGTCGTCTCGCACTCGCACGACCGCGCGCGTCAGGCGCGCACCGAGCTGGAGCAGCAGCTGCACGCGCACGGCATGACCGTGCGCGCCGCCGAGGAGATCGCCCCGTTCGACGCCGTGCTGCCGCCCCAGCCGTCCTGGTTGCGCGAGGTGGAGGTCGTCGTCGTGCTCGGCGGTGACGGCACGATCCTGCGGGCCGTCGAGCTCGTGCGCGGCACGGACGTGCCGGTCGTGGGCATCAACCTCGGCCACATGGGCTTCCTGGCGGAGTCCGACGTCGCCGAGATCACCGACCTCGTGGACCAGATCGCGCGGCGCGACTACACCGTCGAGCGCCGCATGACCATCGACGTCCGCGCGTACACCCCCGACGGCCGGGTGCACGAGACCTGGGCCATGAACGAGGCCACCGTCGGCAAGAACCGGCCCGAGCGGATGATCGAGCTCGCCATCGGTGTCGACGGCCGCGCCCTGGAGACCTTCGGGTGCGACGGCGTCGTGCTCGCCACCCCCACGGGGTCGACGGCCTACGCCTTCTCGGCCGGAGGCCCCGTCGTGTGGCCCGACGTCGACGCGATGCTGCTCGTGCCGCTCAGCGCCCACGCCCTGTTCGCCCGCCCCCTCGTGGTGGGACCGGCCAGCGTGCTCGAGGTCGAGCTCCTCACCCGCACGGCCACGCCCGCCACCATGTGGTGCGACGGTCGCCGCACGCTCGACCTGCCGCCGGGCAGCCGCGTCGAGGCGAGGCGAGGCGCCGTCCCGGTCGCGATCGCCCGGCTCAGCCCCGGCCCGTTCTCCGAGCGGCTGGTGCGGCGGTTCGACCTCCCGGTCGCCGGGTGGCGGGGGAGGGGCCAGCAGTGATCGAGGAGCTCCGCATCCGCGACCTCGGCGTCATCGCCGAGGCGACCCTGACGCCGTCGCCCGGCTTCACGGCCATCACGGGCGAGACCGGTGCGGGCAAGACGATGCTGCTGAGCGCGCTCGACCTCCTGCTCGGCGGGCGCGCCGACGCCTCGCGCGTGCGCGTCGGGGCCGAGCGGGCGTTCGTCGAGGGCCGCTTCACCGGCGTGCCGGCAGCGGCCGTCGAGCGCGCCGAGGACGCCGGGGCCGACCTCGACGACGACGCGCTCATCCTCGCGCGCACCGTCGTGGCGCAGGGCCGCTCGCGCGCGCACGTCGGCGGGTCGAGCGTGCCGCAGGCGGTGCTCGGTCAGATCGGCGAGCAGCTCGTCACCGTGCACGGCCAGGCCGACCAGTTCCACCTGCGCAGCCGCTCGACGCAGCGCGACGTCGTCGACGCGTTCGCCGGACCGGACCACGCCGCCGAGCTCGAGCGCATGCGCACCGCGCACGCCGCGCTCCGCCGCGCGCAGGAGGCGCTCGCGGAGTTCACCGCCACGAGCCGCACCCGTGCCCTCGAGGTCACCACCCTGACCACGGCCCTGGCCGAGATCGACGACGCCGAGCCCCAGCCGGGCGAGGACCTCGCCCTGCGCGAGGAGGTCGACCGGCTCGACAACGGCGAGACGTTGCGCGCCGGCGCCGCGGAGGCGATGACCGCCCTGTCCGGCCGCGGCGCGGACGACGCGGGCGCCGTCGACCTTCTGGAGGCCGCCGCACGCGCCCTCGTGCGCGCGTCGGAGCACGACACCACGCTCGCGACGCTCGCGGAGCAGATCTCCGAGGCGGCCCGCACCGGCGCCGACCTCAGCGCCGAGATCGGCGGCTACGTCGCGGGTCTCGAGACCGACCCCGGCCGGCTCGACGTCGTGCACGCGCGTCGCGCCGTCCTGGCCACCCTCGGTCGCACCTACGGGATCCCGTGGGCGGAACGCGGACCGGACGACCCCCGGCCGGCAGCACCGACGCGGTGATCCTCTGGGCGCAGCACGCCCGCACCCGGCTCGAGGAGCTGACCGGTCCCGGTCAGGACGCCGACTCGCTGCGCGAGAGGGTGTCCGAGCTGGAGGCGACGTGCACCGCGATCGCGGCGGGGATCACGAGTGCGCGCCGGGCCGCGGGGGACCGGCTCGCCTCCGCCGTGACCGCCGAGCTCGCCGGGCTCGCGATGGCCTCGGCGCAGGTGGAGGTCACCCTCGACCCGGTCCCGCTGGGCGCCTCGGGCGCCGACGACGTCGCGATCGTCCTGGCGCCGCACCCCGGGGCGCCGGCGCGTCCGCTCGGGCAGGGCGCGTCCGGCGGTGAGATCTCGCGCGTCATGCTCGCGCTGGAGGTCGCGCTGGCCGACGCCGGCGAGGCGACCCCCACGACGTTCGTCTTCGACGAGGTCGACGCCGGGATCGGTGGCCGCACGGCCAGCCAGGTCGGGCAGCGCCTGGCCGAGCTGGCGCGGACCGCCCAGGTCGTCGTCGTCACGCACCTCGCCCAGGTCGCCGCCTACGCCGACCACCACATCGTGCTCGAGAAGGACACGGGTGCCGCGGACGGCACCGTGACGAGCGTGCGCGCCGTCGCCGGCCAGGACCGCACGGCGGAGCTCGCGCGGATGCTCTCGGGTGAGACGACCACCACGGCGCTGCGGCACGCCGCGGACCTCCTGGAGAGGTCCGACGTGGGACGATAGGCCCCGCCATGAGACTCAGACCCCTCCGCCGCGCCGCGGTCGCCGACGACCCGGACGGGACGATCAGCGGTCCCGCGCGCGTGGATCCCCGCACCAAGGCGCTGACCAAGCGGCTGAAGGCGGGCGACGTCGCGGTCATCGACCACCTCGACATGGACCGGGTCTCGGCCGAGGCGCTCGTGGCCTGCGCACCGGCCGCCGTGCTGAACGCCGCGCGCTCCACCTCGGGGCGCTACCCGAACGTCGGTCCGCAGATCCTGCTCGACGCCGGGATCCCCCTCGTGGACGGGCTCGGCCAGGACGTCATGGCCCTCAAGGAGGGCGCGCGGCTCACCGTCCACGACGGCGAGGTCCGCTCCGGGACCACGGTGGTGGCCACCGGCGTGCTCCAGGACGCGGCCACGATCGAGGCCGACCAGGCGAAGGCGCGCGAGGGCCTCTCGGACCAGCTCGAGGCGTTCGCGCAGAACACCATGGACTACATGCTCAAGGAGCGCGATCTGCTCCTGGACGGCATCGGGGTGCCGCGCGTCGAGACGAAGATCGAGGGCCGCGCCGTCCTCATCGTGGTGCGCGGCTACCACTACAAGGAGGACCTCGCGATGCTGCGGTCCTTCATCCGCGAGAGCCGTCCGGTCCTCATCGGGGTCGACGGCGGCGCCGACGCCATCATCGAGGCCGGCTGGAAGCCGGACCTCATCGTGGGCGACATGGACTCCGTCTCCGACTCCGCCCTCACCAGTGGCGCCGAGGTCGTCGTGCACGCCTACCGCGACGGGCGCGCCCCGGGTGCGGCGCGCGTCGCCGAGCTGGGTGCCACCCACGTCGTCTTCCCCGCGACCGGGACGAGCGAGGACGTCGCCATGCTCCTGGCGGACGACATGGGCGCCAAGCTGATCGTCGCCGTCGGGACGCACGCGACCCTCGTGGAGTTCCTCGACAAGGGTCGCTCGGGCATGGCCAGTACCTTCCTCACGCGCCTGCGCGTGGGCAGCAAGCTCGTCGACGCCAAGGGCGTCTCCCGCCTGTACCGCTCCACGATCTCCACCTGGCAGCTCGTGGTGCTGATCCTCGCCGGCCTCGCCGCGCTCGCCGTCGCCCTCGCCGTGACCCCCGCCGGTCAGGCGGCGCTCGAGCTGCTCCTGGCCCGGTGGGACGACATCTCCACCACCATCCGTCGATTCTTTGGAGGGTGAGGCGTGATCGACTTCCGCTACCACCTCGTCTCGCTCATCTCGGTCTTCCTCGCGCTCGCCGTCGGCATCGTGCTCGGCGCGGGTCCGCTGCGCGGCACGATCTCCGACCAGCTCACCGGCCAGGTCGAGGGGCTGCGCGAGGAGATGGGCGCGCTGCGCGCGGAGATCGACGAGAACCGTGCCTCGATGGCGGACACGACCGCCTTCATCGAGAGCGCGGCGCCCGCGCTGCTCGACGGCGTGCTCCCGGGCTACCGCGTCGCCGTCGCGACCTTCCCCGGCGTGACCGACGACGTCACCTCCGCCGTGTCGCAGCGGCTGGAGGAGTCCGGCGCGGAGATCACGGCTCGGGTCGAGCTCACCGCCGACTGGGCGGACCCCGAGGCCGAGGACGTGCGCGACGAGGTCGCGGCTGCCGTCCGGGCGGACGTCCCCGGCGCGACCGCGGCGGACACGAGCGACGTCGTTCTCGGCAGCGCGCTCGCGCTCGCCCTGACCGGGGCGAGCGCGGGCGACCCGCGCCAGCCGTCGGCCGACGCCCAGGCGGTGCTCACCGCGCTGACCGAGCCGTCGAGTGACGCCGACGCCCTCGTCCGGGTCGAGGGGCAGGCCGCGCCGGCCGATCTCGTCATCGTCCTCACGACGCCGCAGGTCGCCCCCGAGTCGGGTGCCACCGCGGACCCCGCGCTCGAGCCGACGAATGTGACCTGGGCGCTCACCCTCGCCGCGCTGGCCGAGCAGAGCCCGACGGTGGTCGCCGGATACGCCGCGATCGACACCGACACCCTCATCCGCGTCCGCGGCGAGCGGAGCGTCGCGACCGTCGACGGGCTGGACACGGTGGCCGGCCAGGTGACTGTGCCGCTGGTGCTCGCGGCGGTCGCGGCCGACGAGGAGCCCGCCCCGTACGGCTTCGGGATCGGGGCCCAGGACCCGCTTCCGGCCCGGCAGGAGCTGAGCGGCCCTCCCGCGCTCGAGCCGGCCCCGGATCCGACGTCGGGTTCCGGTGACGACGAGGGGGCGACCGACGGGACCGACGACACCGAGGGCTCCGGGGCGGAGGACGGGACGCCGACCGGCGCCACGGACGCGTCGACCGCACCGGAGGACGCCAGCAGCCTGCTCGACGGACTCGCGGGCGTCGGCGCGGGCGGGGACGGCCGGTGAACTCGCTCCTGTCCGGTGTGCACGCCGCGGCCTGGACCGTCGGTGCGGCCGCCCAGGCGCGGCGCAGCGAGCGCGACTCCTGGCGTCGCACCAACTTCCGGGGCCGCAGCGTGAGCCTCGCGGGAGGTCTCGCGACGGCGACCGGTGCCCTCGCCGGTACGGTCGCCACCGGTGGTGCACCCGCCCTGGCGGGCGGCGTCGCCGTCGCCGCCGCGGGTGGTCTCGGGGCCCTGGACGACCTGACAGAGCGCCCGGACGACCGCGGGACCAAGGGCCTGCGCGGGCACCTGGGTGCGCTCGCGCGCGGCACCGTGACGACGGGTGCCGTCAAGCTGGTCGGTATCACGGCCGCCAGCCTCGTGGCCGGGGCAGTCCTGGCGACCGACCGCCGCGACCGTCGCGGGACGGCCGCCCTCGGCACGGCGCTGGACGCCGTGACCAGCGGTGCCCTGGTCGCCGGCACGGCGAACCTCCTGAACCTGCTCGACCTGCGCCCGGGTCGCGCGCTCAAGGCCACCGCGCTCCTCGGCGGCCCGCTCGTCGCGGTCGGTGGACCGGGCGCCGGGGTGGCCGCGGCCGCCGTCGGAGCAGCCGTCGCGGCCGCCCCGTCCGACCTCGCGGAGACGACGATGCTCGGCGACACCGGCGCCAACGCGCTGGGTGCGGCGCTCGGGGTGGCGCTCGCCTCGCGCGGGCCGGTGGTGCGGTCGGCCGCGCTCGCCGTCGTGGTGGCCGGGACGCTCGCCAGCGAGCGCGTCAGCTTCTCCCGCGTGATCGACCGGCAGCCGGTGCTCGCGCGTATCGACGCCTTCGGGCGGCTGCCCGCCGATGCGCCTGCCGACCCGCACGCCGTGGCCGCCGACGCCGTCGCTCCGGCCGGGAGCCGTGACGCCCGCTGACGGCGAGCGCACCGCCGCGCGCGGGCGTCTCGCGCGCCTGACCGCCGGGGTGGCCGGCGCGGCGGCGGTGCTGACCGTGCTGACCCTGCTGGCGCGCCTGGTCGGGTTCGCGCGCTGGTTCGCGCTGAACGCGTGGGTGGGACCCAACGAGGTCGGCACCGCGTACTCGACCGCCAACACCGTGCCCAACGTGCTGTTCGAGGTCGCGGCCGGGGAGCGCTGGCCGGCGCCGTCGTCCCGCTGCTGGCCGGACCGCTCGCGAAGCACCTGCGCCGCGACGTCGACCGCACGGCCTCGGCGCTGCTGACGTGGGCGGTGCTCGTCCTGGTCCCGGTCGCGGTCGCCACCTTCCTGGCCGCACCCCTGGCGGTGCGGGCGCTCTCGGGTCCGTCCGCGCCGGACGACCAGGTGGAGCTCGCCACGACGCTCCTGCGCATCTTCACCGTCCAGATCCCGCTCTACGGCGTCGGGGTGGTCCTCTCGGGCGTGCTGCAGGCGCACCGCCGCTTCGTGTGGCCGGCGCTCGCGCCGCTGCTGTCCAGCCTCGTCGTCATGCTGTCCTACGGCCTCGTGGGGCTGTGGGCGCCGTCGGACCCGACCGCGGCCGAGCTGACCACGGCCGCCGTCGCCGCGCTGGGTTGGGGCACGACCGCCGGCGTCGTCGTCCTCAGCCTCCCGCTGCTGCTCCCCGTCGCGCGGCTCGGGGTGCGGCTGCGTCCCACGCTCCGCTTCCCCGATGGCGTGGCGGCGCGGGCGCGATCGCTCGCCCTGGCCGGGATGGGCGGCCTGCTCGCGCAGCAGGTCAGCGTCGTCGTCGCCGTCCGCGTGGCCAACACCTTCGGGTCCACGGACGGCACGCTCAACGTCCACCAGTACGCCCAGGCCGTCGTCCTGCTGCCCTACGCCGTGCTCGCCGTCCCGGTCGCGACCGCGATGTTCCCCCGGCTGGCCGAGCACGCGGCCGCGGGCCGCCGCGAGGCGCTCGCGCGCGAGAGCGCGCTGTCCACACGCGTGATCGTCGTCGTCGCCGCGGCGGGGGCGGCCGCGCTGGTGGCCGCCGCCGGGCGCGTGGAGCAGGTGTTCGGCGTCTACGCCCGCGGCAGCTCCGGGGTCGAGGGCATGGCGGCCGCGATCGTCGGCGGCGCCGCCGGCGTCGTCGGGCTCGCCCTGGTCTTCCACCTCTCGCGCGTGCTCTACGCGGTCGAGCACAACCGCACCGCGCTGGTCGCGATCAGCGCGGGCTGGCTCACGGTGGCGCTGAGCGCCGTCGCGGGAGCGCTGCTCCTGGTGGGCACGGCGCCGGACGGCGGCGACTCGGTCACGACCCTCGCGGTCCTCGGCGCGGCGACCAGCGTAGGGACGCTCGCCGGGTCGCTCGCCCTGCTGGCGGGCGTGCGGCACGCGCTCGGTGCGGACGCCGTCGCGGGTGTCGGCCGGACCGCGCTCGTCTCGCTCGTGGGCGCCGCGGCCGGTGCGCTCGCCGGAGGCTGGCTCGCCGGTCTCGGCCCGACGGCGCAGGGCGGCTCCGGCCTCGGCGCGGCGCTCGGCCTCGGGGCCGCGGGAGGCCTCGTGGCCGGCGCGATCGCCCTCGGCGTCGCGGCGCTCGGGGACCGCCAGGCGCTCGCGCGGCTGCGGCACGCGCGCGGCGGAACCGCCCCCACCCGTTGACCACGACCGAGCGAGCCGAGCAGGAGCAACCATGACCAGGATCCTCCAGGTCGTCGGCCACGCGGCCGGCGGCATCGGCGTGCACGTGGCGGACCTGTCCGCGGGCCTGCGCGCCGCCGGCGACGCCGTGCGGGTCGTCGTGCCCGCCGCGACCGCGGGCAGGTTCGACCTGGGCGACGCGGGCAGCGGCGGCGTCGACACGCGGGCCTGGCCCGTGCGCTCCTCGCCGCAGGCCTACGCCCGCGGGCTCGCCCGCCTGCGCCGCGTGGTGCGCGCCAGCGACGTCGTCCACGCCCACGGGCACCAGGCCGGCCTGACGGCGCTGCTGGCCGCCGCCGGCACCGGGGTCCCCGTCGTCGTCTCCTGGCACAACGCGATCCTCGCGCGGCGCGGTCCCGGCGCCCTGGCCGAGCGGTGGCAGGCGCGTCGCGCGGCGCTCGTCACGGGCGCGTCGCAGGACCTCGTGGACCGCGCGGCCGCGCTCGGGGCCCGCCGCAGCGAGCTCGCTCCCGTCGCCGCGCCCGCCGCGGGGAGGTTCGACGGCGATCGTGCGGCGGCGCGCGCCGTCGTGCGCCGTGCGCTGCGCGAGCGGGGCGAGAGCGGTGCCGACCCCGCGACCGACCCCGCGACGGAGCCCGCGAGCGACGACGGCGAGGTGTGGATCCTCACGGTCTCGCGCATCGCGCCGCAGAAGGACCTCGGCGTGCTCGTCGAGGCCGCGCGGCTCGTGCAGCGCGAGGGTGCCGCGACGGCGGTGCGCTGGTTCGTCGTCGGCGACGGCGACGCACCCCTGCGCGCGGAGCTCGAGCGCGCCGCGGAGGGCCTGCCGTTCCACCTCGTGGGGGCGCGCGAGGACGTCCCGGCCTGGATGGCCGCGGCCGACGTCCTGGTGGTGCCGAGCCGGTGGGAGGCGCGCGCCCTGGTGGTCCAGGAGGCCCTCGCGGCGGGTCTGCCCGTGGTGGCGACCGACGTCGGCGGCCTCCCGGAGCTCGTGACCGGGTGCGGTTCCCTCGTGCCGGTCGGCCACGCGCCGGCGATCGCGGCCGCCGTGACCCACCTGGTGACGCACCCCGAGCGGCGGGCCGACCTCGCCGCGCGAGCGCGCGAGCGGTTCGCGCAGCTGCCGACGTCGGCCGACGTCGTCTCGGCGTGGCGCGAGCGCTACGCGTCGCTGGCCCCGGCGAAGCGGTAGGGTGGAATTCCGTGGTGGAACACTCCAGACGGAACCTTGCCAGCAGCCCCTCGAGCGTCACGAAGCACGTCTTCGTCACGGGTGGGGTGGTCTCCTCCCTCGGGAAGGGCCTGACGGCCTCGAGCCTCGGCCAGCTCCTGCGGGCGCGCGGGATGCGCGTCACGATGCAGAAGCTCGACCCCTACCTGAACGTGGACCCGGGGACGATGAACCCGTTCCAGCACGGTGAGGTCTTCGTCACGGAGGACGGCGCCGAGACCGATCTCGACATCGGTCACTACGAGCGCTTCCTCGACGTCGAGCTCGACCAGGGCTCCAACGTCACCACCGGCCAGGTCTACTCCACGGTCATCGCCAAGGAGCGACGCGGCGAGTACCTCGGCGACACCGTGCAGGTCATCCCGCACATCACCGACGAGATCAAGACGCGCATGCGGGCGCGGGCGCACGACGACGACGCGCCCGACGTGATCATCACCGAGATCGGGGGCACGGTCGGCGACATCGAGAGCCAGCCGTTCCTCGAGGCCGCGCGCCAGGTGCGCCAGGACGTCGGCCGCGCCAACGTCTTCTTCCTCCACGTCTCCCTCGTGCCCTACATCGGCCCGAGCAAGGAGCTCAAGACCAAGCCGACGCAGCACTCCGTGGCCGCCCTGCGCAGCATCGGCATCCAGCCGGACGCGATCGTGTGCCGCTCCGACCGGCCGCTGCCCGAGGGCATCAAGACGAAGATCGCGGCGATGTGCGACGTCGACGACGAGGCCGTGGTCAACTGCGCCGACGCGCCGAGCATCTACGACATCCCCAAGGTCATCCACTCCGAGGGCCTGGACGCCTACGTGGTGCGCCGCCTCGGCCTGCCGTTCCGCGACGTCGACTGGACCACCTGGGGGTCGGTGCTCGACGCCGTGCACCACCCGCGCGACGAGGTCGAGATCGCGCTCGTCGGCAAGTACGTCGGCCTGCCCGACGCCTACCTGTCCGTCACCGAGGCGATGCGCGCCGGTGGTTTCGCCAACGACGCCCGGGTGACGATCCGCTGGGTCGAGTCCGACCAGTGCGAGACGCCGGAGGGCGCGCGCAGGGCCCTCGAGGGCGTTGACGCCGTGCTGGTTCCCGGCGGGTTCGGCGTGCGCGGGATCGAGGGCAAGCTCGGCGCGCTGACCTACGCGCGCCGCAACCTCGTGCCCACGCTCGGGATCTGCCTGGGCCTGCAGTGCATGGTGATCGAGTACGCGCGCACCGAGCTGGGCCTGCCCGAGGCGTCCTCCTCGGAGTTCGACCCGGCCACGCCCGACCCGGTCGTCGCGACGATGGCCGAGCAGCTCGCGATCGTGGGCGGCGACGGCGACCTCGGCGGCACCATGCGGCTGGGCTCCTACGAGGCCGTGCTGACCCCGGGGTCGGTCGCCGCCGCGACGTACGGCGCCGAGCGGGTCACCGAGCGCCACCGCCACCGCTACGAGGTGAACAACGCCTACCGCGAGCGTCTGGAGGAGGCGGGGCTGCGGATCAGCGGGACCTCGCCGGACTCCTCGCTCGTGGAGTTCGTCGAGCTCCCGGCCGACGTGCACCCCTACTACATCGCCACGCAGGCGCACCCCGAGTTCAAGTCGCGCCCCACGCGGGCGCACGAGCTCTTCAGCGGACTGGTCGACGCCGCACTCGCGCGGCAGCGCGACACGCGTCTGCTCGAGGTCGAGCAGGTCCGGTGAGCGGTCCGACGGCGGCGGGCGCCGCTGACGGGAGCCTCACGAGCGGCGCCTCGTCCGTCATCGCGGACGAGCGGCGCGAGCGGCCCGTCGTCGCGAGCGAGACCGTTCTGGACGGCGCGATCTTCGACGTCGAGCGCCGGCGGGTCGACCTGGACGAGGCCGGGGTGGTGACGCGGGAGTTCGTCACGCACCCCGGGGCGGTCGCCGTCGTCGCCCTCGACGACGAGGGCCGCGTGGCCATGATCCGGCAGTACCGCGTCCCGGTCGCCGCCCACCTGTGGGAGATCCCCGCCGGGCTGCTGGACGCCGGGCCGGAGGAGTCCCTCCTGCTGGCCGCGCAGCGCGAGCTCGCCGAGGAGATCGATCTGCGTGCGGCGCGCTGGGACGTGCTGGTGGACCAGGCCAGCTCGGCCGGGATGACCACCGAGGTGGTGCGCGTGTTCCTGGCGCGCGACCTGTCGGCGGCGCCCGCCGGGGACTTCGTCCGCGAGGGCGAGGAGGCCGAGATCGAGCTGCGCTGGGTGCCGCTGGCCGACGCCGTCGACGCCGTGCTGGCGGGCGCGGTGCACAGCGTGAGCGCCGTCGTCGGTCTGCTCGCGGCCGAGCGGGCGCAGCGGTCGGGCTTCGCCGCTCTGCGGCCGGTGACGGCCGCGTCCCTCCTACGCCCGGACGTGATCCCTGCCTGAGGCCCACGGTGTGTCGGCGTCCTCGGCGGCGCCGCGGGTCCGCAGGGAGAGCACCGCGAAGGTGACGGCGGTGACGAGCCCGGCCGAGCCGATGAGGTGGATCGCCACGAGCCCGATCGGGAGCCCGGTGAAGTACTGGGTGTAGCCGATTCCGCCCTGCGCGAGCGTCACGACGGCGAGGATCCACCAGGTGCGGCGGACCCGGGCGAGGGTGGTTCGGGCGTCGGCGTCGTCGGCGTCGCTGGTGGTCTCGGCCGCCCGCACCCCGCGGTGGTGCAGGACCACGAGCACCCCGGCGAGGGCCAGGACGAAGACCCACACCGAGACGGCGTGCAGCCGGGCCATCAGCGCCGGGTCGACCGGGAACCGGTAGCCGACCTCGGAGTCGCCCGAGTGCGGGCCGGCGCCGGTCGTGATCACGCCGAGCACGACCACGACGGCGGTGAGCAGGCCGAACCCGGCGGGCACGGCGCGCAGGACGGCGGCCCGCCAGCCGCTCGCGAGGAGCCGGGGCCGGCGCGCACCGTCACCCTCGCGAAGTCGGGCCACCAGCACGGCCGATCCCCAGACGAGGGCGGCCGAGATGAGGAAGTGGCCGCCGACGACTGCCGGGTGGAGGTCCACCAGGACCGTGATACCCCCGATCAGCGCCTGGACCAGCACGCCGACGAGCGGGACCAGCCCGAGGATGCGGAAGCGCACGGTGCGTGCGCGGGTCGCGGGGGAGAAGAGGATGAGGACGGCGAGCGCGAGCGCGATCACGACGAGCACCCCGGTCAGGGTGCGGTTGCCGAACTCGATGAAGGGGTGCAGCGTCGTCGCCTCGTGGAACACGGGGGTGAACTCGCCCGGTTCACACTCGGGCCAGGTGGAGCACCCGAGCCCGGAGGCCGTCAGTCGCACGACGCCGCCGGTGAGGATGATCACGGACTGCGCCACGAGGTTGGCGACCGCGACGACGAACGTCACGCGCGGGGTCATTCGAGCCGTGACGCGAGGCGTCCGGGAGGGGCGGGGCTGGCGACGGCGGACACCGTCCCAGCGTATCCGCGGTGCCGCGCGGCTCCCAGCCGCGCGAGCGTGGCCGCCGACACAGCGCTGCGGGCGCCCGGTGGTTCGGGCGCCCGCAGCGGTGGTGCTGGGTGGAGCGTGTGCGTCCTAGGACAGCACGTTGGTGTTCAGGCGGTAGAGGAAGGCGGCCATGGCGTCGCGCTGGACGGGGCTGAGCGGCTCGAACCGGTAGGTCGAACCGTCCGAGTTCAGCCAACCCGTGGTGATGCCGTTGTCCTCGAGCCAGCTGATCTCACGGAAGTACTGCGTGGTCGTGGTGACGTCCGTGAACTCGGCGGTGGAGGGTGTGGTGTAGCTGTCCACGTCGACGCCGGCCTGCTGGGCGTAGCGGTAGACGAAGGCGGCGATGGCGTCGCGGTTGATGTTCGCCAGGGGGCGGTACTCCTTGCCGGCGGGGGTGTCCCATCCGGTGGTGATCTTGGCGTCGTACGCCCAGGCGATCTCGGTGTAGTAGCGGTTGTCGGTGGGGACGTCGATGAAGGGTGAGGTGGTGGGTGGGGTGTAGTTCTGGGGTTTGGCCAGGCGGTAGAGGAAGACGGCCATGGCGTCGCGGGCGATGGGTGCCTGGGGGCGGAACTCCTTGCCGGTGGGGGTGTCCCATCCGGTGGTGATGCCCTGCTGGGCGAGCCAGGTGATGTCGGCGTAGAACTGGTTGTTCTCCGGGACGTCGGTGAAGGTCTGGGTGGCGGGGACCTGTGGCACGACGTTGCCGACGTCGATGATCTGGCCCTGCTTGCCTGCCTGGTTGTGCAGGTGGAGCAGGAGGACCTTCTCCCCGGAGGGGGTGGTCTCCACGCGCTGGTCCAGCGGGCCGAGGTCCTCGGTGCTGGAAGCCCGGGGAGTGCTGGGCGCGGGGGCCGGGCGGGTGACGTCGATCGACGTCCCCGGCAGACCCTCGAACACCGGCGCGCCTCCGTCACCGAACACCAGACCCTCACCCGTCGTGTACGACAGGTCGCTGACCGTGTCGTAGGTGTCCCCCGGAAGATCCCGCGCCATGCCCCGGACCGTGATCCCGAGCTCGACACCCGCCGCCACCTCCTCCGACGTGTAGCCGAGCGAGAGCAGTGACACCGGGAGCGCCGCGGCGCTCGAGTCGAAGAGGTTGCGGTCGACCTCCGGGGTGAGGGCGTCGACCCACTTGGCGTCGATGGCCTCGCCGTCCGGGTCGTAGAGGAAGGCGAGTGTCTGGTCGGCGTAGGTCTGGGTGCTGGCGGCGTACGCCTTCTCGGCCACGAGCGTGTACGTCCCGCGAGGGGTCTCCAGCTCGACCTGCAACCACACGTCCGCGCCGAGCGTCACCCAGGGCGCGTAGGTCTCGATCCCGATGGCGAGCTGCGGCTCGGGACCGTCGGCGCCGCTGACCGTGTACTCGGAGATCCCGATCGACCTGAGGTCGACCGCCTGACGGCTGCGGACGTCGGCCGGTTCGACCTGCGGTGACTGCGCCAGGAGGTTGAACGGCGCGACGATCGAGAGCCAGCCGCTTCCGTCCAGCCCGGTGCCGGCGAGCCCGAAGGCGGTGCTGGTGGCCTGCGGGGTCCCGAAGGTGATCGGGCCCGCGGTCGTCGTGCTCACAGGCTTCACGGCCGCGTTCACCGGGACACGCAGGAGGTCGGCCTGCGGAGCACCGGTGAGCTCGATCCACCCCTGGGGAGAGGTGACGAACTCCCGGTGGTCGCCGAAGGTGGGGTCGATCTCGTCCATGGTCGGGTCCAGCGTCCGCCGCACCGCGGCGGGGTCGGCGACCTCGAGCGTCACCTCGACGGTCGCGGTACCCCCGGCGGGGACCGTGACGCTCTCCGACGACAGCCGGTAGGTGACGCCGGCGACCTCGGTCTGCGGGCGGTAGCCGACACCGACCGTCGCCGCGGCGTCACCGCTGTTGAACACCTCGAGAGTCCTGGTGACGCTCGTGGGTGCGTCGACCTCGATCACACCGAAACCCAGCGAGACGCCGGCCGGGTTGTCCTTGTCGTAGGCGATGACTGAGGTCGAGGTGGCGGCGAGGGCGTCGACTCGACCGGATCCCACGCGCTGCGGTCCGAAGACGTCCTCCCCGAGCGTCACGTCGTGGGTGGCGGTGTTCACCACGCCCGCCTTGACCTGGGTCGCGGTCCACCCGGGATGGGCCTGACGCGTCAGGGCCACGATCCCGGCGGCGTGCGGTGCCGCCATGGAGGTGCCGGTGTAGTTGAGGGTGCCGTTGCCCGTGCCGACGTTCGCCGAGACGATCGAGGTCCCCGGCGCCGCGACGTCGGGCTTGTTCGTCCCCAGGACGCTGTGGCCGCCGCGCGAGGAGCTGGCGTTGAGCGTGTCGACGCTCTCCGGGACCGTCACGCCGCGGAACACGAGGGTGTCGTCGAACGTCACGCTGAAGGGCGCGAGCACCGTGATCTCGCCGCTGGCGGCGTCGTAGTCGAGCAGATCAGCCGTGTCCGACGCGAACAGCTGGGCGGTCGGGATGGTGTCCGCGCCGGTGAGGGCGGTGGCGAAGCCGTCGGCGACGTTGGAGAACAGCACACCGGCCGCACCCGCGTCCGCGGCGTTGGCCGTGCGTGCGGCTGAGCCGCAGGGCAGCGCGGCGTCGTCGTTCCAGGCGACGACGACGGTCGCACCCTCGACGCGCTCGGCGTCCTCCTCGCTGTACGTCTCGCAGCCCGAGTTGTAGGCGAGCGACCCAGGGGTGAGGGCGACCACGTCCGAGGGCCCGACCGGGCCGTCGGGGAACTCGTAGGCGATCGAGTACTGGGAGGGTGCGGTGTCCTCGACACCGTCGACCGTGAGGGAGATGCCGGCGTAGTCACTCGTGCCGCTGACGGAGTTGGCCACCATGATCGAGGCGTTCGCGTTGCCGGGCGAACCTGCGATCTCGGTGACGTCACCCGAGTTGCCGGCGGAGATGACGAACGACTTGCCCGCCGCCACCAGTGCGTCGATCTGGTCGTTCTCCGGGTCGTCGGCGTTGCCGAACGTCTCGCCCAGCGACAGGTTGACCACCGTCACCTGCTCGGCGAGAGCGTTCGTCGGGTCGCCGAGCCAGTCGAGGGCGTCCCCGACCACCCAGGTGCTGCCCGCGCACCCGAACACCTTGAGGGCGACCAGGTCGGCCTCGGGCGCGGCGCCGGGGCCGATCGCCATACCGAGCTGATCCTCGGCCGTCAGGGTGCCGTAGTCACCCTGGAACGTCGCGCCGTCGGCCGAGACGCCCCAGCCGGCCGCCGTGCCGGCGACGTGCGTGCCGTGCGCGCCGCTGCGCACGATGGTCGGGTCGACGTCGGTGCACAGCGAAGCCGCCTCGTCGATCGGGTTGGGGTCGGGGTCGACGGGGAGCGACGTCCGGGTGGAGCCGTGCAGACGGCCGGCGAAGTCGTACCCCCGACCACCTTGCCCTGGGGCCAGGTCGGGGCCGCCGTCAGGTAGGCCTCGGCGGGGGCGCCCAGCGACCCGGGGTAGGACTCGGCCGGGACGGGGTCGCTCGTGAAGGTCGCGTGGGTGAAGTCGATGCCGGAGTCGATGACGGCGATCGTCTGACCCTCGCCCGTCAGGCCACCGGCAGCCTGCCATGCCGCGGACGTCCCGGTCAGCAGGTTCGAGCCACCGTGGGACTGGGGCTCCTTCGGCACGATCGGGCGGATCGAGACGACGTCGTCACGCTCGGCGAGGTCCCGGAGTGCGTCGGCGTCAGCGGTCAGGGCCACCCCCGACACGGTGTTCGTCGTCGTGTAGAGGACTTCGGTCCCGGCGGGGAGGACGCCGACGACGTCGGCGACGTCCCGCTCGACCGCGGCGGCCGCCGATGCGGCCTCGTCCTGACCCTGGGCGCTGAGACCGTCGATCTGTGCCCGGGCCAGCACCTCCCGCGTGGTCGGGGTCGTGAGCTTCACGAAGACGGTGGTCGGTCCGTCGCCCGCGTCCAGGGTCCGGACCTTCTCGTCCGGCACCGACGGGACCGAGGTCTTGTCGGTCCCGAGCGGCTCGGCGGCCGGGAGCGTGGTCGGGTCGGACAGATCGTCCGGGGCGGCGGGCTCGGCCGTCGCTCCGACGGCCGTGGTGATCAGCAGCGCTGCGGCGGCCGCAGCGGCGGTCGGGAAACGCCACCGTGGGCGGGGGAGGGGAGAGGACACGCGTTCGCTCCAGGGTTCTCGGGTGACCTGATGACGTCAGGTGAGAGCGACATTAAGGGGCCATCATTCTGGAGTAAAGAATTCCTGGACGATTGCTGATGACGTTCTTTTCGGAACTGATTGGGAGGCTATTTGTTCGGGAGGGAACGGTGGGAGAAAGACGACAGCGGGCGCCCGGCCTGGTCGGCCGGACGCCCGCTGTCGTGCGAGGTGGTGGGTCGGGATGCCCACCGTCGAAGGTTCTAGCTCAGGACCTCCGTGCTCAGGCGGTGCAGGAATGCTGCCATGGCGTCACGCTTGGTCGACTCGAGCGGGCGGAACGACCCGTCGTCCCAGCCGCGTGCGATGTCGACCGACGCGAGCCAGCTGATCTCGCGGTAGAACTGCTGACCGGGCGCGACGTCCGTGAACGGCGAGTCCGCCGGCTCCGGGAAGCCGGACAGGTCCAGGCCCTCGTTCTCGGCGTACCGGTACAGGAACGCCGCGATCGCGTCGCGGGCGATCGGCTCGAGCGGGCGGAAGGTACCGTCCGGCCACCCGGTCGTGATCCCGGCCTGCGAGGCCCACACGATCTCCGTGTAGAACTGGTTGCTCTCCGGCACGTCGCTGAAGGGCGAGGAGTCGGGGAGGTCGACGTCGGGCTCGCCCGCGAGACGGTAGAGGAACGCCGCCATCGCGTCGCGGTTGATCGGGCTCAGCGGCTCGTAGCGGAACGTGCCGTCGCCGTTGTCCCAACCGCGCGAGACGCCCTCGGCGGCGAGCCAGGTGATGTCGTCGTAGAACAGGTCGCCCTTCGTCACGTCGGTGAAGACGATGTCGCCGGGCACCTGCGCCTTGACGTTCTGCACGTCGACGATCTGGCCCTGCTTGCCGACCTTGTTGTGCAGGTGCAGGAAGAGCACCCGCTCACCGCTCGGCACGGTCTCGACGCGCTCCTGGGTGGAGACGCCGCCGGGACCGGCGAGGTCCGGTCGCGGCTGGCCGGAGAGTGCCGGAGCGGTGGCACCACCGAGACGTGTGACCGGGATGGAGGTGTTCGGCAGGCCCACGAGCACCGCGGCGCCCTGGTCGGCGAAGCCGAGGCCCTCGCCCCACGTGAAGTCCAGGTCGGCGACGGTGTCGTACACACCGCCGTCGGCCAGGAAGGAGGTGCCGCTCACGCTGTAGGTGAACGAAATGTCCCCCGCCGCGATCTGCGCCGGTGTGAAGCCCAGCGACTCGGCCGACACGGGCAGCAGGGCCGCCGCCGAGTCGAAGGAGTTGGTGTCGATCGACGCCGGGACGTCGTTGATGAACTCCAGACCGGTGTTGGCCCCCGCCTCGTTGTAGACGAGCACGAGAGAGAGGTCGTACCGGTCGATCCCGTCGTAGTACTTCTGCACGACGACCTCGTACGGACCCTGGGGGTGTCGACCTCGATCAGCAGCGAGTTCGAGGCTCCGAGAGTCGCCCACGGGCCGTGGGTCTCGACGCCGAAACCGATGTACGGGGTGTCCGCGTCGAGGTAGTACTGCGAGGTGCCGACAGCCTTGATGTCGGCGGCCTGGAGGCTGGCGTCCGCGTCGGCGTCGAGCAGCGGGGACTCCGCCGCGAGGTTGAGCGGGACGGTGGCGGAGAGGTAGCCCTCCTGGTCCACACCACGACCGGCGAGGCCGACGTGGGTGGAGGTGGCGACGTCGGACCCGAAGACGATCGGACCGGCGGCGACGGCGCTGGAGGGCTTGACCGCGGCGCTGACCGGAACGCGCAGCGTCTCGACCTCGGGGGCACCCGTGAGCTCGATCCAGCCCTGCGGGATGGTCAGGAACTCGCGCGGCAGGCCGGCGACCTGGGACGGCGCCATGGACGGGTCCAGCGTGCGCGCGACGGCGGCGGGGTCAGCCACCGACAGCGTGACGTCGACCTCGGCGGTGCCGCCGGCCGGGACGGTGACGGAGGACGCGGACAGCGTGTACTCCACCCCGGGCACCGTGGTCTGCGCGGTGTAGCCGACGCCGAGCGTGACCTCGGCGTCGCCGGTGTTGAGCATCTCGACGGTGCGCGTGATCGAGGTCGCGCGCGTCGGGTCGAGCTCGACGACGCCGAAGCCGACCGAGACGCCGTCGGAGTTGCCCTTGTCGTAGGCGATGACGGTGTTGTTGACCGAGTCGAACGCGTCGACCCGGCCGCTGCCGACCCGCTGCGGGCCGAAGGCGACGTCACCGATGGTGACGTCGTGCGTGGCGGTGTTCATGACGCCCGCCTTGACCTGGGCGGCGCTCCAGTCGGGGTGCGCGGCGCGGGTCAGAGCAGCGACGCCGGCGGCGTGCGGGGCAGCCATCGACGTGCCGGACTTGTTGGTCCAGCCGTTGCCGGAGCCGACGGCGACCGAGGCGATGGTCGTGCCGGGCGCGGCGACGTCGGGCTTGGTCGAGCCGAGCGACCCGTGCACGCCTCGCGAAGAGGAGTCGTTGAGCGTGTCGGCCACGCTGGGGGCGGCGACGCTCAGGACCGACAGGGAGTTGTCGTAGGTGATCTCCAGCGGCTCGGGGATGGTGATGACGCCCGTGGCGGGCGTGTAGTCGAGCAGCTCGGCGGTCACCGGGCCGGTGAACTGGAACGTCGGGATGCGCTCGTCACCGGACAGGCCGGCCGCGAACACCTCGCTCAGACCCGTGAACACGATGCCCGAGGCGCCGGCGACGGCGGCGTTCCCCGCGCGGGCGGCGGAACCGCAGGGCAGGCCCACGGTGTCGTCCCACGCGACGACGACGGTCTTGCCGGCGACGTTCGCGGCGTCCTCGGGGGAGTACGGGAAGCAGCCCGAGTAGTAGTCGAGCTCGCTCGGCTCCGGGAACTGCGCCGACGGAGCGGGCAGCAGCGGCGTCTCGAGCGTGACGACCTCGGACGGCCCGACGGGTCCGTTCGGGAAGGTGTAGGCGATCGAGTACTGACCGGGGACGGTCTCGGACTCGCCGTCGCCGACCGTCACGGCCGCGCCCTCGAAGTTGAAGGTGTCGGCGACCGAGTTGGCGACCGAGAGGCTCGAGTTGGCGTTGCCCGGGGAACCGCCGATGTCGTGGGTGTCGCCCGAGTTGCCGGCCGAGGTGACCACGACGACGCCCTCGTCGACCAGCTGGTCGATCAGCGCGTTCTCGGGGTCGTCGACCGTGGAGAAGGTCGACCCGATCGACATGTTGACGACGGTGACCTGCTGGGCGAGCTCGTTGGTCGGGTCGAGCAGCCAGTCGAGTGCGGCGCCCGTCACGGAGCTGCTGCCGGCGCAGCCGAAGATTTTGAGCGCGACGAGGTCGGCATCGGGTGCGGAGCCGGGACCGACCTGCATGGCGAGCAGCTCCTCCTCGCCCAGGGTGGTGTAGTCGCCCTCGAACGTCGTGCCGTCCGCCTCGACGCCCCAACCGGCGGCCGTACCCGCGACGTGCGAGCCGTGACCGTCGCTGCGCGGCGAGGTGGGAGGAACCTCGCCGCACAGGCCGGGGGCCTCGTCCAGCGGGTTGGCGTCCGGCTCGGGGAGCTGGCCGGCGGCCGCGGTGTAATTCAGACCGGCGAAGTCGTACCCGCCCAGCACCTTGCCCTGCGGCCACTCGGGCTCGGTGGCCAGCAGGGTCTTCGTGGCGTCGTTCAGCTCGGCCGGGTAGGCGTACTGGGGATCGGCGTTGAAGGACGCGTGGGTGAAGTCGATGCCGGAGTCGATGACGGCGATCGTCTGGCCCTCGCCGGTGACACCGGCGTTCTGCCAGGAGGCGGCCGAACCCGTGAAGAGGTCGATGCCAGCGTTGGACTGACGCTCCTTCGGGATGATCGGCTTGACGGAGACGACGTCGTCGCGGTCCGCGAGGGCGCGGAGCGCGTCGGCGTCGGCGCTGACCGCGACGCCGGCGAGGCCGTTCGTCGCGGTGTACAGCACGGTGACGTCACCGAGGTCGTCGACGACCTCGTCCGCCGTGCTCTCGATCTGCTGCTGCGCGGTGTCGGCGACCGCCTGCGGCGAGGCGGAGCGCGACTGCGCCACGGCCTCTCGGGTGGTGGAGTCGGTGAACTCGACGAAGGCCTCGGTCGGTCCGCTGAGACCTGCCAGGGACTGCACCTTCAGGGCGGTCGTGTCGGCGTCGGTGCCGGTCAGCGCCTCCGCCGAGGGCAGGGTGGCGGGGTCGACCTCGTCTCCCGGCTCGGCCGTCGCTCCGACGGCGGACGTGATCAGCAACGCTGCTGCGGCCACGGTTGCAGCGGGGTACCGCCACCGTGGGTGCTGGGGGTGTGGTGACACGCGAATCTCCAGGTGTTGGGCGAACCTGTGGGTACACAGGTGGGGTCGACGTTAAGGTTCCGTCCCGTCGACAGTAAAGGCCTCATGTTTCACCGACGTTGACGATCAGGGTGCGGTCAAGAACGTGCATCACGGCCTTGGTGTCTGTGATCCGCGCCACCGTGCGGATCGCGGCCCCGCACACAGCGCTGCGGGCGCCCGGTGGTTCGGGCGCCCGCAGCGGTGGTGCTGGGTGGAGCGTGTGCGTCCTAGGACAGCACGTTGGTGTTCAGGCGGTAGAGGAAGGCGGCCATGGCGTCGCGCTGGACGGGGCTGAGCGGCTCGAACCGGTGGGTGGTGCCGTCGGGGTTCAGCCATCCGGTGGTGATGCCGTTGTCGGCGAGCCAGCTGACCTCGCGGAAGTACTGCGTGGTGGTGGTGAGGTCGGTGAACTCGGCTGTCGAGGGTGTGGTGTAGCTGTCGACGTCGATGCCGGCGTGGTCGGCGTAGCGGTAGACGAAGGCTGCGATCGCGTCGCGGTTGATGTTGGCCAGCGGGCGGAACTCCTTGCCGGCCGGTGTGTCCCAACCGGTGGTGATGCCTGCCTGGAAGGCCCAGGCGATCTCCGTGAAGTACTGGTTGTCGGTGGGGACGTCGATGAACGGTGACGTCGTGGGCGGGGTGTAGTTCTCGGGCTTGGCCAGGCGGTAGAGGAATGCGGCCATGGCGTCGCGTGCGATGGGTGCCAGGGGTCGGAACTCCTTGCCGGCGGGGGTGTCCCACCCGGTCGTGATCTCCTGGTTCGCCAGCCAGGTGATGTCGGGGTGGAACTGGTTGGTGGCCGGGACGTCGATGAAGCGTTGGTCGGCGGGGACCTGTGGCACGATGTTGCCGACGTCGATGATCTGGCCCTGCTTGCCTGCCTGGTTGTGCAGGTGGAGCAGGAGGACCTTCTCTCCGGAGGGTGTGGTCTCCACGCGTTCGCCGGCGGCGTCGGGTCCCACGGTCCCGGCGTCGGGGGCGGGGGAGTGGCGGGTGCGGGTGCCGATCGTGTGACGTCGATCGACGTCCCCGGCAGGCCCTCGAAGACCGCCGACGACCCGCCACCGAAGGTCAGACCCGACCCCGTGCGGAACGACAGGTTGGAGATCTGCTCCTGCGGCGAGGCGACGATCAGTCGCAGATCGACCCCGGCGGCCACCTGTGCCGGGGTGTATCCGAGAGCTGTCAGCGAGACGGGCAGGACGGCGACGGTGGAGTCGAACGTGTTGGTGTCCACCGTGGCCGGCACGCCGTTGACGAACTCCGTGCGGATGTCCGTGGTCGAGTTGGGTGCTCGCAGCGTCACGACGCTCCGATCACCGAAGGTGGGGTTGGACCCGGCCTTCCGCAGCGTCACGATGTAGAGGCCGCGCGGGGTCTGGACGCCGACGAGGAACGTCGAGCTGGAAGCCCCCAGCGTCGCCCAGGGGCCCCAGGTCTCGATCCCCAGGGCGAGGTAGGGCTCCTCACCGACGCGGTACTGCGAGACACCCACGGACCTGAGGTCGGCGGACTGCGCTGCGGCGGGCCCGTCGGGGTCGATCTGCGGCGAGGTCGCAAGGAGGTTGAACGGCGCCACCATCGAGGTGTACCCGCCGGTGTCGACACCTCGTCCGGCGATCCCGAAGGCGGTGGAGGTGGTCTGCGCCGTCCCGAAGGTGATCGGTCCGGCGACGGTCTCGCTGGCCGGCTTGACGGCGGCGCTGACGGGCAGGCGCAGCGTCTCGACCTCTGGTGCCCCCGTGAGCTCGATCCACCCCTGCGGCACGGTGAGGTACTCGCGAGGGGTGTTCGTGATGGGATCCGTCGAGCTCATCGTGGGGTCGATGGTGCGCTCGACGGCGTCGAGGTCGGTGACCTCCAGCGTCACGTCCAGGGTCGCGGTACCTCCGGGCGGGACCGTGACGCTCTCCGGCGAGAGCCGGTAGGCGACCCCGGGCACCTCGGTCTGGGCGCGGTAGCTCGCATCGAGGGTCGTGGCCGCGTCGCCGCCGTTGAAGATCTCGACGGTCCGCGTCAGCTCCGTCGGCCCGACCAGCTCGACGACGCCGAAGCCGACCGAGACCCCGTCCCGGTTCTCGCTGTCGTAGGCGATGACGGAGGTGCTCGTGGCCGCCACCGCGTCGACCCGGCCGGAGCCCACGCGCTGCGGGCCGAACGGGGTGCCGTCCACCACGACGTCGTGCACCGCGGTGTTCATCACCCCCGCCTTCACCTGGGCGGCGGTCCACCCCGGATTCGCCTCCCGGGTCAGTGCCACGATCCCCGCCGCGTGCGGTGCGGCCATGGACGTGCCGGACTTGATCGCGGATCCGTTGCCCGTGGCCACGGCCGCCGAGTTGATGCCGGTACCCGGAGCGGCGACATCCGGCTTGGTCGATCCGAAGGAACCGTGCACACCGCGGGACGAGCCCGGGTTGAGGGTGTCGGCGAGATCGGGGACCGCGACGCCCCGCTGGTAGGTCGAGGAGTCGAAGGTGATCGTGAACGGCGTGGAGATGCTGATGACGCCCGTCGTCGGCTCGTAGGCGAGGAGGCTCCGGGTGGCCGAGCCGATCATCTGGAAGGTCGGGACGGCGTCGGTGCCGGCCAGGCCCGCGGAGAAGGTCTCTCTCGTGGCGGTGAAGATCGTCCCGCCCGCACCGGCGTCGGATGCGTTCTGCGCCCGGGCCGCCGAACCGCACGGCAGCGGCGTCGTCGTGTCGTCCCAGGCCAGGACGACAGCCTTCCCGGCGACCCGCTCGCGATCGGCCGCGGTGTAGGGCTCGCACCCGGAGTTGTACGGCAGCGTCCCCGGGGTCAGGGTGACGGCGTCGAGCGGTCCGACCGGGCCGTCGGGGAACGTGAAGGCCTCGGAGTACTGGCCGCCGACGCCCTGCTCCGGTCCGCCGGCGACCGAGACCTTCGCTGCCACGTAGTCGGTCGTGTCGCTGATGGAGTTGGCCACGGACAGGGAGGCGTTCGAGTTCCCGGGCGACCCGCCGACGTCGTGCACGTCGCTCGAGTTGCCGGCGGAGATGACCACGACCTTGCCCGCCTCCGTGAGCTGCTGGACGCGCCTGCTCGTCGTGGCGTCGACCGGGGCGAGCGCCCCACCGAGCGACATGTTGACGACCGTCACGCGCTGGGCGATCTCGTTGGTGGGGTCGAGGAGCCAGTCGAGAGCGTCACCGCTGAAGCTGGTGACGCCGTCGCAGCCGAACACCTTCAGCGCGACGATGTCGGCCCCGGGTGCCGACCCCGGTCCGACGATCATCTGCTTCTGGTCCTCCTCGCCGAGGGCCGCGTAGTCACCCTCGAACGTCGTGCCTCCCGCGGTGACACCCCGGCCCGCGGCCGTCGCCGCCACGTGGGTGCCGTGTCCACCGCCACCGCCGGGACGGCACACCGCGGCGCCCTCGTCGATCGGGTTGCCGTCGGGTGCCGCAGCGGGGCCGCTCGAACCGACGTAGGCGCGCCCGACGAAGTCCCACCCGCCCACGACGTTGCCCTGCGGCCAGGTGGGGGTGGTCGCGAAGTAGCGCTCGGCCTCCTCGTCGAGGGTCGTCGGGTAGGCGGCGGCCGCCGCGGTGTCGGCGTTGAACGTCGCGTGGGTGAAGTCGACGCCGGAGTCGATCACGGCGATCGTCTGGCCCTCACCGGTCAGTCCGTCCAGGCCGTCCACACCCTGCCAGGCGGCGGACGCGCCGGTGAAGAGGTTGGAGCCACCGTTCGAGGTGCGCTCCATGGGGACGATCTCGGTGATCGAGCGCACGTCGTCGCGCTCGGCGAGTTCGCGCAGCGCAGCCGCGTCGGCCGTCAGGGCCACGCCGGCCAGACCGTGGGTGGAGGTGTACAGGACCTGGGTGTCGTCCGGCAGGGCGGCGACGACGGTGTCGGCAGCCTGCTCGACGACGCTCTCCGCGGTGGAGGCCTCGGTGCGTCCCTGGGGGCTCAGGCCATCGAGCTGGGAGACCGCGAGCGCCTCGCGGGTGGTGGGTGCGGTCACCTCGACGAAGACGGTCGTCGGTCCCTCCGCGTCCTGGATGTCGGTCGAGGCGCCCCCGGCGTCCGGGGCGTCCGATCCCGGCTGCGGGGTCACCGGCGCGGCGGGCGGGAGCGTCGTCGGATCGGGGAGGTCGCCCACGTCGGCGGGTTCGGCGGTGGCTCCCACCGCGGTCGTGATGAGCAGTGCTGCGGCGGTCACGGTCGCGGCGGGGTGGCGCCACCGTGGTCGTGGGGAGTGAGAAGGCACGCGTGAACTCCAGGATGTCGGTTCGACTGCGAAGGTGCAGGCGTGAATGACATTAGGGCGCGCCCAGTGCCCAGTAAAGGATTCCTGGAGCATTCCTGAAAATGATCTGTGATGAACGACTAGCGTGGCTGTTCGTTCATTCCTGAACGATTCTGCTGCTACGCCGTCGGGCGGAAGAATCGCCGGGCGAGGAGCGCGAGCAGGAGTGCCCAGCCGGCTGTCACGGCGACCGCGGCGACGTCGGTCCCTCCGCCGTCGAGCGCCTGGCGCAGCGCGTCGCCCATCGCGCCCGAGGGGAGCCACCGCGTGACGGCGCCGAGCGCCTCCGAGGTGGTGGACGCCGGCAGGACGAGGCCGCCCCCCACGAGCAGCAGGACCCACACGAGGTTCGCCAGGGCGAGCACCGCCTCGGCGCGCAGCGTCCCGGCGAGCAGGAGGCCGAGCGAGGTGAAGGCCACCGAGCCGAGGAGGACGACGCCGACGGCCGCGGGTACCCCGGCCGGATCCGGACGCCATCCCAGGGCCAGCGCGAGCGCACCAAGGACGAGCACCTGCACGATCTGGACGGCGAGGACCGAGCAGACCTTGCCCGTCACGATCCCGCGGGCGCCCAGCGGCGTGGTCGCGAGCAGCCGCAGCACGCCCCAGCGACGGTCGAACGCCGTCGCGATGGCCTGCGACGTGAAGGAGGAGGAGAGCACGGCGAGCGCCAGCACGCCGGGCGCGACGACGTCGAGGCGGTTCTGACCCGGGGCGAGGTCGAGCGAGAGGATCTCGCTGCGGCCGAGACCCACGAGCACCAGGGCGGGCAGCACGATCGAGACGAGCAGCTGCTCGCCGTGCCGCAGCGCCGAGACGGCCTCGAAGACCGCGTAGTGCAGGACGCGCCTCATCGGGTCCCTCCCGTCGCCTCGAGGGCCGTCAGCCGGAGGTAGGCGTCCTCGAGGGTGCCGCCCCCGACCTCGAGGGCGGTCAGCCGCACGTCGTGGTCGGCGCACCAGGAGGTGATCCCGGCGAGCACCTCCGGTGCGGGGTCGCGCCGGAGGACGAGCACGTCGTCCGGCATCGCCGGCACGGTCTCGACCCGCGCACCCACGGCGAGCGCGAGATCCTCGGCGGCCTCGTGCGCGAGCGGCGCGGCGGTGCGCAGCCGCACGGTGTCGGGGGCGGCGTGGCGCTCGACCAGCTCGCGGGGCGAGCCGGAGACGACGAGCCGTCCGCGGGCCATCACGTGGACGACGTCGGCCAGGGCCTCCGCCTCCTCCAGGAGGTGCGTGGTGAGCACGACGGCGGTGCCGCCGTCGCGCAGCGCACGCACGAGGTCCCAGACGGCCCGTCGCGAGTGAGGATCCAGACCGGCGCTCGGCTCGTCCAGGAACAGCAGCGCGGGTTCGGACAGCATCGCCGCCCCGAGCGCGACGCGCTGGCGCTGGCCGCCCGAGAGGCGTCGGACACTCGTGCGGGCGACGTCGGCGAGGTCGAGGCGCTCCAGGAGCGCCGGCACCTCGGTGCCGGCGTCGCGCCCGCGCAGGCGGGCGAGCAGGGTCAGGACGTCCCGGGTGGAGCGTCCCATCGGCAGGCCGCCGTCCTGCAGCATCACGCCGACGGCGGCGCGCGCCTCGTCGGAACCGGGCCGGTGGCCCAGGACGGCGATGGTGCCGCGGTCGGGTCGCCGCAGCCCCTCCGCGCACTCGATCGTGGTGGTCTTGCCGGCACCGTTGGGGCCGAGGACCGCGGTGATCCGTCCCGCGCCCGCCGTGAGGCTGAGGCCGTCCACCACTCCTCGTCCGGCGTAGGCGACGTGGAGGTCGTCGATCACGAGGGCGGGGGAGGGCACGGGGGGTGATTCTACGGCGGTGCGTGCGGCGTCGAGACCCGTGGAGCGGTCCGGTGAGGGTGGCCTTGCTTGAGGGAATCGATTTAGGGAACGAGACTGTTACCTAAAGATGCCCGAGGACTGCCGAGTGCCCGGGCGCGGCCGGAGGAGGTGGATCGTGCAGGAGGTGTCCTCCGAGCTCGACGTCGACCCCGGCACCCGTGACCGTGTCCGCGGCCTGGTGGTCGAGCGCGGCCCCGTGGGCGCGTCCGCCCTGGCCGAGGTCCTCGACCTGACGCCCGCCGCGGTGCGCCGCCACCTGGGCGCTCTCGTCGACGCCGGCGAGATCGCCGAGCGCGCCGTGGCCGTCACGGGACCGCGTGGTCGGGGCCGCCCCGCCCGCGAGTACGTCGCCACCCGCGCGGCGCAGCAGCACCTCGCGGACGACTCCTCGGCCCTCGCGTCGGACGTGCTGGCGCACCTGGCCGAGGTCCTCGGACCGGACGCCGTCGCGGACTACGCCGAGGCCCGCGCGACCGCTCTCGAGGAGAAGTTCCGCCCCGCGCTCGAGTCGGCGGGCGACGACGTCGCGGCCCGGGCGCGCGTGCTCGCCGGACTCCTCGGCGACGCCGGCTACGCGGCCTCCACCCGTGAGCTCGGGCCCATGATCCAGCTGTGCCAGGGCCACTGCCCCGTGCAGCGGGTCGCGGCCCAGTTCCCCCAGCTGTGCGAGTCGGAGACGCGGATGATCTCGCGTCTCCTCGGTGTGCACGTGCAGCGCCTCGCCACGATCCCGACCGGCGGTCACGCCTGCACCACGCACGTCCCCACGATCCCCGTCGGTGCTGTCCGCTCCCCGCAGCGGTCCGCCCCGCCCTCTGAGTCCGTCGAGAAGGAAGTAGCGCAATGACGACACAGGTACCCCCGGCCCAGCCGATGACCCAGGACGAGACGATCGCGTCCATCGGCAACTACAACTACGGCTGGCACGACGCGAACGACGCCGGTGCCACCGCGCGCCGCGGCCTGTCGGAGGAGGTCGTGCGCAACATCTCCGAGCTCAAGAACGAGCCGGAGTGGATGCTGCAGCGCCGCCTGCGCGGCCTGAAGCTGTTCGACCGCAAGCCGATGCCGACCTGGGGCTCCGACCTCTCGGGCATCGACTTCGACAACATCAAGTACTTCGTGCGCTCCACCGAGAAGCAGGCCGCCTCGTGGGAGGACCTGCCCGAGGACATCAAGAACACCTACGACCGCCTCGGCATCCCGGAGGCGGAGAAGCAGCGCCTCGTGGCCGGCGTCGCGGCGCAGTACGAGTCCGAGGTGGTCTACCACCAGATCAACGAGGAGCTCGAGAAGCAGGGCGTCCTCTTCCTCGACACCGACACGGGTCTGCGCGAGCACCCGGAGATCTTCGAGGAGTTCTTCGGCTCGGTCATCCCCACGGGCGACAACAAGTTCGCCTCGCTGAACACGGCCGTGTGGTCGGGCGGCTCGTTCGTCTACGTGCCCAAGGGCGTCCACGTGACGATCCCGCTGCAGGCCTACTTCCGGATCAACACCGAGAACATGGGCCAGTTCGAGCGCACGCTGATCATCGCGGACGAGGGCTCGTACGTGCACTACGTCGAGGGCTGCACCGCGCCGATCTACTCCAGCGACTCGCTGCACTCCGCCGTCGTGGAGATCATCGTGAAGAAGGACGCCCGCGTCCGGTACACGACCATCCAGAACTGGTCGAACAACGTCTACAACCTCGTGACCAAGCGCGCCACGGTGGAGCAGGGCGGCACGATGGAGTGGATCGACGGGAACATCGGGTCCAAGGTGACCATGAAGTACCCGGCCGTCTACCTCATGGGTGAGCACGCGCGGGGCGAGACGCTCTCGATCGCGTTCGCGGGTGCCGACCAGCACCAGGACACCGGTTCCAAGATGGTGCACATGGCGCCGCACACGTCGTCCTCGATCGTGAGCAAGTCGGTCGCCCGCGGCGGCGGCCGCGCGTCCTACCGCGGCCTGGTCCAGGTGCTCGACGGCGCGGAGGCGAGCAAGTCCAACGTGCTGTGCGACGCGCTGCTCGTGGACACGATCTCCCGCTCCGACACCTACCCCTACGTCGACGTGCGCGTCGACGACGTCGAGATGGGCCACGAGGCCACCGTCTCGAAGGTGAGCGAGGACCAGCTGTTCTACCTCATGTCGCGAGGCATGACCGAGACCGAGGCCATGGCCATGATCGTGCGCGGGTTCGTCGAGCCCATCGCGCGCGAGCTGCCCATGGAGTACGCCCTCGAGCTCAACCGACTCATCGAGCTGCAGATGGAAGGGGCCGTCGGCTGATGACCGCGACGACACCGGAACTGACCACCGACCACACCCGCGCGACCGCGGACGAGGCCCACAGCCACGGCCTGGTCACCGGCTCGGAGGCTCCCGAGGCCTCGCGCGCCGCCCGCACGACGTCGTTCGACGTCGCGGACTTCCCCGAGATCACCGGCAGCGAGGAGGAGTGGCGGTTCTCCGCCGTCGACCACCTCGCCCCGCTGCTCGCCGACCGTGCGGCCGACGGCCACCTGACCTGGAGCACCGACGGCACCGACCTGCCCGACGGCGTCACGCTGCGCCAGGTCGACGCCGAGGCCGCGCGCGCCGCGAGCGTGCGCGCCCCCGGTGACCGGGCCTCCGCGATCGCCGTCGCCCGCTCCGGCGGGGCCGTCGAGATCGCCGTCGCGGCCAACACCGCGGTCGCCGAGCCGGTCGAGATCACGCTGTCCGGCGACGGCCAGGACGTGCGCGGCCACCTGCTCGTCACGGTGGGCACCAGCGCCGAGGCGACGCTCATCATCGACCGCACCGGCACCGCGACCTACTCCGAGTTCATCTCGGTCGACCTCGCCGACAACGCGCAGCTGAACCTCGTGCTGCTGCAGTCGTGGTCCGACGACGCCGTGCACGCGGGCGAGGTCGTCGCCCGCCTCGGGCGCGACGCCCGGCTGCGCGGGACCGTCGTCAGCCTCGGCGGCAAGGTCGTGCGACTGAACACGTCAGCCGCGCTGTCCGCGCCCGGCGGCGACGTCGAGCTCTACGGCCTGTACTACTCCGACGCCGGCCAGCACCTCGAGCACCAGCTCTTCGTGGACCACGCCGCGCCGAACTGCCGCTCGCGCGTCACCTACAAGGGTGCGCTCCAGGGCACGGACGCGCGCAGCGTCTGGATCGGCGACGTCCTGATCCGCAAGGAGGCCGAGGGCACCGACACCTACGAGCTCAACCGCAACCTCGTGCTGACGCCGGGGGCGCGCGCGGACTCGGTGCCGAACCTCGAGATCGAGACCGGGGAGATCGAGGGTGCCGGTCACGCCAGCGCCACCGGACGGTTCGACGACGAGCAGCTGTTCTACCTGAAGGCTCGCGGCATCCCCGAGGACGTCGCCCGCCGTCTGGTGGTGCGCGGCTTCTTCGCCGAGCTCATCCAGCAGATCGGCGTGCCCGCCGTCGAGAGCCGCCTCGAGGCGGCGATCGAGGCCGAGCTCGAGGTGACCGGCCAGTGACGCGCCCGGCCGGCGCGCGCGGGAGCGTCCGATGACCGCGCAGAGCGCCGCGTTCCTCGACGACCTCGCGCCCGGCACCGCGATGAGCGTGGCCGTCACCGCGCCCGACGGCTCGGACATGACGATCGCGCTCGTGCGTACGCCCGACGGGCAGGTGCACGCGCTGGACGACGAGTGCTCGCACGGCCGGGCCTCGCTCGGCGAGGGCGACGTCGACGCGAGCAGCGTCGAGTGCTGGAAGCACGGTGCGCGCTTCGACGTGCGCACCGGCCGCCCGCTCGGGCTGCCCGCGACGCGTCCCGTGCTCACCTACCCGGTGACGCTGGACGGCGAGGTCATCCTCGTCGACGTCGATGCGGCCGCCACCCCCACCCCCTGACTTCTCACGACCTACCCGAAGGACCACTCATGGCCACCCTTGAGATCAAGAACCTGCACGTCAGCATCGAGACGCCCGACGGCCCCAAGCCGATCCTGCGCGGCGTCGACCTCACCGTCCGCAGCGGTGAGACCCACGCGATCATGGGCCCGAACGGCTCCGGCAAGTCCACGCTCGCCTACACGATCGCGGGTCACCCGCGCTACGAGGTCACCGAGGGCGAGATCCTGCTCGACGGCGAGGACGTGCTCGAGATGAGCGTCGACGAGCGCGCCCGCGCGGGCATGTTCCTCGCGATGCAGTACCCGGTCGAGGTCCCCGGCGTCACCGTCGCGAACTTCCTGCGCACCGCCAAGACCGCGATCGACGGCACCGCCCCGGCGCTGCGCACCTGGACCGGTGAGGTCAAGGGCGCCATGGACGCGCTGCGCATGGACCCCGAGTTCGCGACCCGCAACGTCAACGAGGGCTTCTCCGGCGGCGAGAAGAAGCGCCACGAGATCCTTCAGATGGAGCTCCTGCGCCCGCAGATCGCGGTGCTCGACGAGACCGACTCGGGCCTCGACGTCGACGCGCTGCGCATCGTGTCCGAGGGCGTGAACCGCCTCAAGGACAGCAGCGAGGTCGGCGTGCTGCTGATCACGCACTACACGCGGATCCTGCAGTACATCAAGCCCGACTTCGTCCACGTCTTCGTCGCCGGCCGCGTGGCCGAGCAGGGCGGCCCCGAGCTCGCCGACCGCCTCGAGGCCGAGGGCTACGACCGCTTCCTCGCGCAGACGGTCTGAGACGCAGTTTCTCGACAGCCCCGCCGCCCTCTCGACGTTCCCGCCCACCCAGGAGCACCGCCCATGTCCCTCACCACAGCCCCCGCGAGCGAGCTGGCCTCCGCCGAGCTCGTGCGCGTCCGGTCGGACTTCCCGATCCTGGAGCGCCAGGTGCACGGCAGGGACCTGGTGTACCTGGACTGGGGGGCGACGTCGCAGAAGCCCGAGTGCGTCATCGACGCCGAGCAGGACTTCTACCTGACGACGAACGCCGCGGTGCACCGCGGCGCCCACGCACTGGCCGAGGAGGCGACGGCCGCGTACGAGGACGCGCGCGCCGTCGTCGCCCGGCTGGTGGGGGCCGACACCGACGAGATCGTGTGGACGTCGAACGCGACCGCGGCGATCAACCTGGTCGCGTACGGCATCTCCAACGCGACGGCGGGGCGCGGCGGTGAGCAGGCGCGCCGGTTCGCGCTCGCGCCCGGCGACGAGCTCGTGGTCACCGAGCTCGAGCACCACGCCAACCTCGTGCCGTGGCAGGAGCTCGCGGCCCGCACCGGCGCCGTGCTGCGCGTCATCCCGGCGACCGACGAGGGGCGGCTCGACCTCTCGGGGCTCGCGGAGGTGGTGACGGACCGGGCGCGCGTCGTCGCCGTCACCCACGCCTCGAACGTGACCGGTGCCGTGACCGACCTGGCGCCGATCGTGGCGCGGGCGCACGCCGTCGGAGCGATCGTGGTGCTGGACGCGTGCCAGTCCGTGCCGAACATGCCCGTGGACCTGCACGCGCTGGACGTGGACTTCGCGGCGTTCTCCGGTCACAAGATGCTCGGGCCCACGGGCATCGGTGCGCTGTACGGGCGCCGCGAGCTGCTCGCGGCGCTCCCGCCGGTGACGACGGGCGGGTCGATGGTCGAGATCGTCACGCTCGAGTCCGCGACCTACGCGCCGGCGCCGCAGAAGTTCGAGGCCGGGACGCAGATGGTGGCGCAGACCGTCGGGCTGCGCGCCGCCGCCCAGTTCCTCGACGACCTCGGGATGGCCGGCGTCGCGGAGCACGAGCGCGTGCTGACGCAGCGGCTGCTCGACGGGCTCGCCGCGATCCCGCACGTGCGGGTGCTCGGGCCGCTGACGGCCGACCGGCGTCTCGGCGTCGTCGCGTTCGAGGTCGAGGGTGTCCACCCGCACGACGTCGGTCAGGTGCTCGACGCCGACGGCATTGCCGTGCGCGTGGGTCACCACTGCGCCCAGCCGATCCATCGTCGCCTCGGCGTGCCGTCCTCGACGCGCGCCTCGGTCGGCGTCGCCACGAGCGAGGCCGACGTCGACGCGTTCCTCGCCGCCCTCGCGGGCGTGCGGGCCTACTTCGGTCTGGAGGCGACGGCGTGAGCGCGCTCGAGCAGCTCTACCAGCAGGTCATCCTCGACCACGCGCGCGAGCGTCACGGCGAGGGTCTGATCGAGGTCGGCGAGGGCGCCATGGCGGGGGAGTCCTTCCAGGTCAACCCGACGTGCGGCGACGAGGTCACGCTCCGGCTGCGGCTGGACGAGGCGCCCGACGGCGGAGCCCCCGTGCTCGCCGACCTCGGGTGGGCGGGGGTCGGCTGCTCGATCTCGCGCGCCTCGCTGTCGATCATGACCGACCTGGTGCTCGGCAAGGACGTGCGCGAGGTGGACGCCCTCGCGGAGGACTTCCGCGCACTGATGAGCGCCCGTGGCGAACCGCTCGGTGACGAGCGCGAGGAGCGGCTCGAGGACGCCGCGGCGCTGGTCGGGGTCGCGAAGTTCCCCGCCCGGATCAAGTGCGCGCTGCTGGGGTGGATGGCGCTGCGCGACGCGAGCGCGAAGGCGCTCGTGGGGGAGGCGCCCCGATGAGTGAGGACTACGCTGGAGACATGACCGACACCCCTTCCGCCGTCCCGAACGTGGCCGACGTCGAGGAGGCGCTGCGCGACGTCATCGACCCCGAGCTCGGGATCAACGTCGTCGACCTCGGCCTCATCTACGGCGTGGTGATCGAGCCCGACGGCTCCGCCACGGTCGACATGACGCTCACCTCGGCCGCGTGCCCGCTGACCGACGTCATCGAGGACCAGGCCAACCAGGCCGTCGACGGGCTCGTCACCAGCCTCGCGATCAACTGGGTCTGGATGCCGCCGTGGGGTCCGGACAAGATCACCGACTCCGGGCGCGACCAGCTGCGCGCCATCGGGTTCAACGTCTGAGGCGCGTGAGCACCTCGTCGCTGCAGGACCTGCTGGGCGATCTCGAGCGCCGCTACCCACGCTCGACAGCCCAGGAGTGGGACGCCGTCGGGCTGATCGCGGGTGATCCGCAGCAGCCGGTGCGCCGGGTGCTCTGCGCCGTCGAGGCGACCGAGGCGACGGCGCGCGAGGCTGTCGAGATCGGCGCCGACCTGCTGCTCGTGCACCACCCGCTGCTGCTGCGCGGCGTTACGAGCATCGCCGAGACGACCGCGAAGGGCCGCATCCTGACGACGCTGGTTCGAGCCGGCGTCGCGCTCTACGCCGCGCACACGAACGCCGACGACGCCCCGGGCGGGGTCTCGGCGTCGCTGGCCGAGGCCGTGGGTATGGTGGACGTGGAGCCGCTCGTGCCCGCCACGCACCCGGACGCCGCAGCAGGTGCGGGCACGGGGCGGGTCGGCCGGCTGGCCGAGCCCGTCACGCTGACCGCGTTCGCGCGCCGCGTGGCGGAGGTCCTCCCGGCGACGACGCAGGGGATCCGGGTGGCGGGCGACGGCGACGCGCTGGTGGAGCGGGTCGCGGTGTGCGGCGGCAGCGGTGACAGTTACCTCGCGGTCGCGCGGGACAGCGGCGCCGACGTGTACCTGACCGCGGACCTGCGTCACCACCCCGCGACCGACTTCCGCGCGGCGGGGAGCGGCCGTTCCTCCTGGACGCCGCGCACTGGGCGAGCGAGTGGGTGTGGCTGCCACCGCTCGCCGATCAGCTGCGGCAGGACGCCGCGGCGCGGGGCACTACGGTGGAGGTCCACGTCTCCACCGCGCGCACCGATGCCTGGACCGACGTCGCCGTGCAGGAACCTCTGCCCGAGCACCCCGCCTGAGCACCCGCTCGAGCACCCCGCCTGAGGAGGCCCCGTGACCACCGCCCCCGCCACCGACCAGCGGCGTCTGCTCGACGTGCAGGCGCTCGACACGCAGCTCGCGAAGGTCGCGCACGCGCGCCGCAGCCACCCGACGCTCGCGACGCTCACCGAGCTCGCGGGCCGGGCCGAGGACTTGCGCCGCTCCTCCGTGCTGGCCGAGTCCGTGGTCAACGACCACCGGCGGGCCGTGGCGAAGGCGGAGGCCGACGTCGAGCAGGTGCGCACGCGCGCCCAGCGCGACCAGGGCCGCCTGGACTCCGGGGCTTTCGGCGCGAAGGACTCGGTCGCGGTGATGGCGGAGCTCGAGCAGCTCGCGCGCCGCCAGTCGGTGCTGGAGGACGTCGAGATCGAGGCGATGGAGGGGCTCGAGGGCGCGGAGGGCGAGCTGTCGGCGATTCGCGAGCAGATCGCGGCGATCGAGACCCAGGTCGCGGCGGCGACGGCGGAGCGCGATGCCGCGTTCACCGAGCTGGACGCGCAGCTGGAGGATGTGACGGCTCGCCGCGGTGTCGCGGCGACGGGCATCGACGAGGCGCTGCTGGCGCTGTACGAGAAGGTGCGCGCCAGCAACGGCGGGCTGGCCGTGCTCGGGCTGCGCGGCATCCGGACCGAGCCGCTGCAGCTCGACCTCAGCCTGTCGGAGGTCTCGGCGATCAAGGCCGCCCCGAAGGACGCCGTGCTGCGCGACGAGGAGAACGGCTACATCCTGGTCCGCCTCGACGACTGACCCACCCGTCGCGATGTACTTGTGGGGGCTCCCGAGGTACTTGTGGGGGACGGCGAGGTACTTTTGGCGCACCGCGAGGTACCTGTGGGGCCCGCGAGGGGTACGAGACGGGCCGCGAGGTGATTGCCGGGCCCATCGCCGCAAATGCCGACCCCTCGCTGACGACGGCACCGCCCTCGCCCACGACGGCAGTCTGCGTCCGGGGCCATGCTGCAGCCGCGTGTCGCGGCCGACACGCCGTCCGGCCAGCGGGAGCGCCGTCGTGGGCGAGGGGTTCGCCGTCGTCAGCGAGGCCGGGTCAGGCGGAGACGAGGGTGAGGGTGTCGGGCTTCGACGCCGACGACGACGGCGCCACCTCGACCCCGAGGATCTGACCGCTGCGCTCCAGCCCCCGCGCCGCACGCGCCAGCGACCGCAGATCGCTCGGTTCCGCGCCCCGGCGCCGCAGCAGGTGCCGCACCAGCACGCCGCGCAGGTGCTTGGCGAAGTGGCTGACCACGCGCCGCTCGCCGTCGACCTCCTGCTCGATCCGCACCGTCACCCAGGTGGCGGACGCCGGCGGACGCCACAGGGGCGCGAACTCGCTGGAGCGGACGTCGACGACGAGCTCGCCGTCGGCCCGCTGCGCCAGCGCCTCCTCGATGGCCGGCCGCCAGAACGGCCCGAGACCGCCGACGCCGGGCACCGTCCCCATCGCGAGTCGGCTGGCGGGTACGGGATCGGCGGGACCGACCATGCCGAGCAGCGGCGAGGCGATCAGCACGTCGGCGCGGGTGCGGTCGGCGGCCGCACCCGGGCGGGCGAGCAGCCCGGGCAGGTCCGCCGCGGCGTAGAGCACGCCGGTGAGGACGTCGGCCGCGCGTGCCGTCGGGGCCGCGGCAGGGTCGTGCTCGGTCTCGGCCAGCGCCGAGATCAGGGTGCTCCGCCGGTCGTTCAGGCCGGGCAGGCTCAGCCGGTCGACGTCGAGGGGTGCGGCCCCCGCGGGGCCGGCGGTCTGACCGCGGGACGGGGGAGCACGAGGAGCACCGCACGAGTCTAGGCGTCGGGGCGGAGCACGACCTCGGCGTGCAGGTGCACCGGGGTGACCAGCGAGTTGGCGATGTAGCACTGCTCGTGCGCCTGCGCGAGGAGCGCGTGGGTGCGCGCGACGGCGTCGGGGACTCGCCGTCGGGCGCGAGGATCGTGACCACCGGGCGCAGGTCGATCGAGGTCAGGCGCGGGGGATCGGCGGCGAGGTCCATGACGGCGGTCGCGTCGTCGCGGTAGTCCACGACGTCGAGCCCCGCCCGGGCGGCGACGGCCAGGAACGACAGCAGCTGGCAGGAGCTCGCGGCCGCGACCACGAGCTGCTCGGGGTTGAGGCGTGCCGGGTCGCCGCGGAAGGCGGGGTCGGCCGAGAGGGCGACGACCTGGGTGGCGTGCGGTGCGGCGACGTCGTGGTCGCGGGTGTAGGCGGCGTAGCCCGCCCCGGTCGAACCCTGCCAGGTGAGGGCGGTGGCGTAGGAGTGCGTGGCCATGCAGCGAATCTAGACCCGCGCGGCGCGGCTAGACTCGGGGGCGGATGAGTCGGCCAGGCGGCCGCGTTCCCCGGGGCGACCCGGGGGCCGAGGAACGTCCGGGCTCCACAGGGCAGGGTGGTGGCTAACGGCCACCTGGGGTGACCCACGGGACAGTGCCACAGAGAGAAGACCGCCGCGCATCTCCCTTCGGGGAGCGGCGCGGTCAGGGTGAAAGGGTGCGGTAAGAGCGCACCAGCGTGCCGGGTGACCGGTGCGGCTAGGTAAACCCCACCCGGAGCAAGGCCAGACAGGGAGCGAGCTGCCCGCTCGACGCTCCCGGGTAGGCCGCTGGAGGCGCACGGCAACGTGCGTCGTAGATGGATGGTCGCCACCCGTCGTCGGGAGACCGACGGCGGGGACAGAACCCGGCGTATCGGCCGACTCATCCCACGAACGGGCTGTGACCTGCGGCGATGGCGCCGCCGGGGCCTCTGGCCAGGGTGTTCGCACCCGTTGCTATGTTGCGGCTTGTTGGAGCGTGTGCGGGCGCGGAGCAAACAGGGAGCAAATAGCCCCGGCGCGCTCAGCCAGCCGGCAGCCGGCGCCGCACGTCGCACACTTCGAGCCAGATCCCGTTGAGCTCGAGCCTGGCGTCGAGCACCTCCACGAGCACGAGCCGCCGTGTCCATGCCATCGCGCGCCCGTCGACCCACTCGACCCCGTCGCGCTCCCACACGAGCCGCGCCCGCACCGGGATGGGCCCGCGCGGCCACCGGCACGGCGTGAACCTGCTGGGGACGGCCCACCGATTGCGGAGTGCTGCCGCTCGTGGTCCCACGAGGGGACGTCCATGAAAATGCCGGGCACGGGCGCAGCATCGCACCTGGGTATGACGAAGCGCCCCCGCCCAGCCATCACGGCTGGGCGGGGCGCTGCCGTGGAAGGCTCGTGCCTTGAGCGAGGCGGCGTCCGAGCGCTGCCGCTCGCTTCCGGTGGCGGGTGGGTGGATCTGGGCCTACGCTCGCAAGCGCCGTCGTAGGCACTGTCCCCCCTAGGCCTGCGACGGCACCTAGACGCCAAAACGCCCCGCCCACCCGTGAAGGGTGAGCGGGGCGCTTCGGGCTCGTTGGTGGTGGCTGTTCGGCTCTAGCAGCCGGGGGCCGTGCAAACCCGGGTACCCGTGAGGGACTCCGCGTGCTTGATGCGGGTCGCCCACATCCTCGCGCCGTCGCCATAAACCGGAACGTCGGTGTTGCTCACGAAGCGGCCGGCAGAATTTAGTCCGAGCGCAACCGCGTTCTGACCCACGCTCCCGCTGGTGAAGACCGGCCCGCCGCTGTCGCCCTTGCGGCTGAACGTGTTGACCGAGAAGACGCCCCCGATAGTGGTACTGGTGCCGTCGCTGTTTCGCCGGGTCCAGGACGTGTGCGTGGCTAGTACCTTCCCGCAGGAGTATGTTTCCGAGACCCGGCCAAACCGGCAGACGGTCTCGTCCCTTACAGGGTCGCGGACTAGGCGAACAGGGGCTCCGCTTGAGTAGTCGTAGTGGTACCACGCGTCCATCATGCGCGGCGAGCGGAAAAAAGCCGCGTCGCCGACGCTGGCAAACGTCGAACTGAAAAACTCGAGGTTGTAGCTCTCATGCGACCCGAACGGTTTGTAGTACTTGACCGGGAAGGTGGGCGAGGTCTGGCAGTGTCCCGCCGTCAGGACCCCCACCGGCGCGCTGTTGACGCGCTTGGCGACGAAGCTCGACGTGCAGAACCCGTTACCCGAGTTTGCGTTAACCAGCCAGGTCCCGCCGGCCCGGTCCCACGAAGTGGGCTCGATGTCGCCCTCGCTCGTTTGAACATCGACCCGGAAGCCAGCGACCGGGCTGCTCGATCGCTGGGTCGTGGCCGCGTCGAGGGTCCGCTCGACCTCGTCAAGCCGCGTCGAGTCGAGGTCTTCGTCGTAGACCGTCACGATGAACGATTGGAGGTCGGGCCTCGCCTCAACGTCATTGGCAAGCCCGAGCGACCGGTAGGCCTCTTGGCCGAGCGCCAGCACCGGTGCTTCGAGGTCAGATTCGATGAAGCCCGTATCGGTGACGATGGTGACGCCCAACCCCGAGGACTCCAAGATCTCGCGGGCCCCCTCGGGCTCGCTACCAGCGAAGGCGACCACGATGTCGCCGCTCTCGGTGAACTTCGAGTAGGAGAAGTCGCTAGGGAACTCCTCGACGATCCGGCCGATCTCGTCGGCTCCGGGGGTGACCGGCGCGCCGTCAACCCTTTGGATCTGACCAGGGGCGTCACCCGGCTCCGCAGACGTCGGCGATGCGAGCCCCGCCATCGCGACCACGACTACTGTGAACGCACCTAGCACCCGTGCATGTTTTACCCTTGTTTTCGCCATGCAGGAAGCATGGTTCTCCCGTGAAGCGCTGTCAACGCCAACTTTCCGCTTCGTGGTCGACTGCGCCCCGCCCACCACGAGGTGAGCGGGGCGCTGTCGGGAATTCCCGTCTCAGTCGATACGGTGCTGGGCGCGGTACTCGCGGCGCGTCATCCTCGGAGCGCCGACGCGCTGCACGGCGGTGGACGCACCGACCGGCTTCCACAGGCCGTAGTGCATCGCGACGGAGACGACGAACACCGGCAGCGCGAGGAGCAGCCCGAGTCCGACGTCGTAGGGCTGGTCGGCGGCGATCGCGGAGCCGAGCTCGGTCAGGAGCGACGTCACCAGCGCGAGCCCCGCGAGCAGGGTCGCCTTGCGGCCGCCGCTCGTGACCCTGGTGGTGACGAGCCCGACGAGCACGGGCAGGACGGTGGAGACCAGCAGCGCGATGACGAGCGCCGGGTCGATCGAGAACGTGAGCATGAGGGGTCACTCCTTGGTGGTGTGGTAGTCCGGCCACGGCGCGACGTCGTCCTCGCCGGGTCCTTCCTTCGCGCCGCGCCGGAACAGGTTGCGGCGCAGCTTGTGGGCGTACTCCTCGAGGATTCGCCGAGCGCGCGCCTCGCGGTCGCGCTCCTCCCACGCCTTGCCCTGCGACTCGCGCTGTTCGCGGCGGCGGGTGGTGGCGTAGTCGATGAGCTTGGTGATGATGGCTCCGAGGCCGAGTGTTGCCAGGCCCTGGATGATGTCGCCGACTTCCACGCCGGGACTCCTTCCCGGCGCTACGCCTCGACCGTGTGGGGACGGGGTCGGAAGGGGCGGTCCTTGATCCGCACCCACCTCACGCCCTGATGGAGCAGCACCACCGCGACGAACCCGGCCTGCAGCAGCCGGTTCCCCGACGAGGTCGCGTGCAGCCCGACGATGACGATCACGTAGATCAGCGACGCGAGCGCCACACCGATGACGGCCAGGCGCTCGAGCTCGTACTTCCCGGGCAGGACGGCGATGGCGCCGATGAGCCCGCCCACGACGAGCAGCGCAGCGAGGGTGAGCATCGCGCCGGCGCCGTAGGCGCCCTCGATCGAGGACGGCGGCCGCCACAGGGCGTAGCCGCCGGCGGCGGTCAAGGTCAGGTACTGCACGAGGTACAGGACGCTGATCGCGCGCGGCTCGTGCACACGCCGCCAGAGGCGCACGACGAGGGCGGCCACGCGTCAGTCCTTGGTGTGCTCGGGCAGGTCGAGCACGACCTTCGCGGTCATTCCCGAGAGGGCCTCACTGATCCGCGACACCGCCTCGTCGCCGGCGCGCTCGATCGCGGCAGCGTCCACGCCCGGGACCGCCTTGATCCCCGCGAGCACCTGACCGACGGCGGCCGCGGCGACGTGATCGAGGTAGCGACCGACCTCGTCGCGTCGCTTGAACGACTCACGGTGCAGATCGGTGACGCGGCGGTCGGTGTACCGGGTGATGTTCCCGCCGGCACGGTCGACCTCCTCGGCCACGATCTGCCGCAGCGTCTGCGTCCCGAACAGGTCCTTGATGCGCTGGTCGAGGTAGTCGTTGACCTGCTCGACGTCGGCCTGACTCATGTCGTCCTCCTCGGACGGGTTGGTGCCGCTCTCGAGGCGGCGGAAGTAGGTGAGGAACTGCTCCCAGGGGAAGTGCTTGCCCGGGTCGGAGCGGCGGCCGGGGTCCATCTCGCCGTGCTCGATGAAGCCGGCCTCGCGGCGCATGGCCTGCTCGCGAGTGATGCGCCGTGCGGGCACCGGGGCCAGGCCCTGGGAGACGCGCCAGCGCGAGTAGCGGTGCGCCCCGAGTGCTGCGCCGTGCACGAGGTGGTCGCGCTGCTCGTCGGTCAGGTCGGGCCAGTCCGCGGCGCGGGTCATCATGCTGATCCCGACCGACCAGTTGTTCGAGGCCGTGTCGTGCCACGTCTCGGCCGACCAGGGCGCGAGCTGCAGCGCGCCGCCGAGCGCGTCGCACAGGTAGTGGTACGAAGCCGGGTTGTCGCGGGTGAGGAAGTAGTCCGCGCCCTGCCTCGCTGTCCGGCCGGCCGGGGCCTCGTAGGTGTGGATCACCGTCGTGCCCGACGCCGTCGCCCCGTTGCGGCGCTTCGGCTGCCACTGGGCACGCTTCTGGCTGTGGTCCTGGAAGAACGTCATCAGGAGGCCTCGGCGGGCGGGTCGTCGACGACCGTGAGGACGTCGTCGGTGATGTGGAACTGGCCGTACACGAGGTCCGCGCGGCCGTCCTCGCCGGTCACGATCGTGCGAACCGACACGCTCGTGCCCGACACGACGAGCTGGCTCACGGTGTGCGGGTTCAGGCCCAGCGCCTCGAGCGCTTCGACGTACTGGGAACGGGTGATGGTCTTCGAGGCCATGAGGGGTTCTCCTACTCGGTGAGGGACTGGGCGGCGAAACGATGGAACCGAGGGGTCCCGTTCTGCGGGGCACGGACCCCGACCATCGACCGGGACCGGGACGCCGACAGGTCGGTGGACGTCATCGTGTGATCGACGAGGCAGCGGCCATCGACGTAGCCGCGAACCCGGCCGCCCAGGACGGTGGCGCGCACGATGTGACGCGTCCCGGCCGGGTTGGCCACGTTCGCGGTCGCGATCTGCGTGGAGGAACCGGCCTCGGTGCGCCACAGGGCGACGTCGTTGGTTCCCATCACGAGCGACCACCGGTTGGAGTCGTCCGCGCCCCGGAAGATGACCCCGGCGGTGGCGGTGTCCGACAGGGTCACCTCGGCGGCGACGTCGATGTCCGGCACCCACACCTGCCGCATGAGGGACCCGCCCGCCGACGGTGCCAGGACGCCCCCGGTCAGGGTCCAGGTGACGCCTCCGTAGGCGGTCCAGTTGTTGCCCACGGCACCATCGGCCCGGTTGAGGAGGTCGACCGTCTCGTACTGGGTGCCGCGTGGGTCGCGTGGCCGCAGCCCGAGCGCGTCGACGATGGTGCCTGCGAGGATCCGGTGGCCCATGTCGCGGGTGTGGATCTGGTCCGGCTCCATCAGCAGCCCCCCGTAGGGGTTCCCGGCCGTGATCGCGGCCCGGTCGAACGCCTGGGAGGCGTCCAAGTAGGCGATGCGGTCGGGGTGCTCGCGGGCCAGGGACTGCATCTGCGCCCCGTACTGCTCCCACGTGTAGGTGGGGTTGGTCAGGTCGAGGCGGGGGAACTGGTGCACGAGGAGGTGCATCGGCTTGACCGGGCCGGTGGAGGCGGCGTCGATCGCGTTGATGACCGTGAGGAGCTGGGAGCGGTAGGTGGTCGGGTTGACGTTGCTGGACCAGTCGTTCGACCCCACGATGTGAATGACGAGGAGCGGGTTCAGCGCGCCGGCCTGGGGCCGGGTCGTCGCGGTCAGGTAGTTGCTGGCGGTCGACCCGGGGACGGCCGAGTTGACCACGTGGATGCCGCCCGTGGTCGCCTGGGCGCGGTTGGCGTGCGACCACACCGGGTTGTAGCCGGGGATGCCGACGCTGCGGGCAGCGTCCTGCAGGGCGCGGCCGACGACGCCGGCGACGCTGATCCCCGGCTCGGACGCGCCACCGCCCGACATCGTCGAGGAACCCGCGCCGACGACACGGACGCACGAGACCGCGGCAGCACCGAGCATCATCTGCACGTGCCGTCGCAGGACCGCGTGCGGGTCGTGCTCGGCGCGGGGCAGCAGCGAGTCAGTGACGGCCTTGACCCCGGCGGGCGTGACAGCCCGGACCGTGTCTGTGCCGGTGGTCGTCTCGGTCGTGGTGGCGAGCTCGACTGCGCCGACCGTCGTGTCGGTCGCTGCGGGGAGGCGGGCTGCCGAGATCGTGCCCGAGGAGATCGCGGTGCCGGGGATGCCGGTGGTGTGGGTGTGGTTCCCGGCCGCCGCCGTCGACGCTGTGGTCCCGATGGTCGGGGCGAACGTAGACGGCTTGTCCGTGATCCCCGACCAGGTCGTGGTCCCGGGAGCCCCAGGCGCGCCCGGAGCGCCCGGAGCGCCCGGAGCGCCCGGAGCGCCGGCGGGGATACCGAACTCGAACGTCCGGTCCGTCTCGGTCCCGCCAGCGACGACGGTCGGTGCCGCACCCGCCGCGAGCCCCACGACGGTCGCGCCGGCGATCCTGGCCGAGGTGCCGGGCGGTCCGGGAACCGTCGAGTCAGCACCCGGCTGTCCCGGGTCGCCCTTCACCGGCTGCACCTGCGCCGCCAGGCTCGCGACCTGGTCGCGCAGCCCTTCAACCTGACGCACCACGGCCACCCACCGGGCGATCTCGGCGCCCGGGTTCGGCGGCACCGGCGCGGAAGACGCCAGGTCCACCATCGCCCCCGCAGGAGCCACGATCGACCACTCCGGCAACGCGACACCGGCGCCCGTGACCTTCACCCGGTAGGTGAAGTTCGTCGGCGTCAGCTTCGAGTCGTCCGTCGCCACCACGCGGACCCCGGGGGCGCCGTCGGCCGGCGACACGATGTGCCCGTACGCGTCCGTGCGGGCCTGGATCGGGCGCAGCTGGATCATCACGGGCGGGTCGGCGGTCGCGTGCCGAACCCACTCCACCGACGGGGTCAGCGTGATGGTGGCGTCCGCGATCGGGACGCCGTCGGGGTTCCGGCCCGCGTCGGCGGAGTCGATGACTGCTCGGAGGAACCGGCCTCGCACGAGTGCGGTGCCGACGTTCCCGGGGAGGTCGAGGCCGATGGGGGAGTGGTCATGCGCGGGGCCTCCTGGGCGGTGGTGTCATCCGGAGATGCGGGGCTGGAAGCGGTTGTCCGCCCACTCGCGCACGGCGGTGATGGCGGCGGCGTAGTCGGCTCGGACGCTGCGGATCTCCGCGGCGAGCGTGGAGGCGTCGGCCTTGCCCGTCTCGAGGTTTCCGACGCGGGTGTTGGTGCCGTCCAGCGCGGACTGGTTGGCCTTGAGGTTCACGGCGGACTGGTCGGCCTTGGCGTTGATCCGTGACGACGCCGAAGCGAGGTCGGAGTCGTGGCCGCCGAGCCGTGACTCGGCCGAGGACAGGCGAGCCCCGACCCCCGTGGAGGGGTTCACGAGCGGACCCATCTGGCCCTCGAGCGTGGACAGCCGTCCACCGGCCGAGGCCAGATCGGACTGCGCCGAGGAGCGGAAACCTTCGAGGGATGAGAGCCGGCCGCCGGCGCTGGTCAGGTCGCCCTGCGCCGAGGTGCGCCAGTTCTCCAGCGACCCCAGGCGGGCGCCCGCGCCCGTGGTCGGATGCGTCAGGCCCGCCAGCTGCGGTTGCGCCGTCGCCTGCCACTGCTCGAGTGGGAACAGGCGCGCCCCGACACCGGTCGTCGGGTTCGTGAGCGACGCGAGCTGCGGCTGCGCGGTCGCCTGCCAGGACTCCAACGGCAGGAGCCGCTCATTTGCCGAAGCGATCAGCGTGTGTGCCGTGTCCGCCCGGCTCTGCGCCGCACCGACGTCGCCCACGATCTTGACGACCTCAGGAGCGTCCTCGGTCAGGAGCGGCATCAGGTCCCCGCCCGGACGCCGCGACGCGGCCCCCGGGGCGCGTCCGGCCCGAGAACGACCCGGCCACCATCAGGAGCCTGGGCCACCTGGGTCCCGGTCGGACGCGTGACCGACGACCGTCCAGGCTGCGTCAACACCCCCAGCACCGCCCCCAGCTGGGGTGTCAGGTCGCGGTGCTGCATCAGGGAAGCAGGTAGGAGAACGACAGGATCAGCCGCGTGGTCTGCCCCGTCGTCCCGATGTACTTGTCGAAGCAGATCGAGTCCCGGTACAGGCCATCCGCGCGCCCGAGCGACACCCCACCGAGCGGGATGACGCCGGCCGACTGGTTCTCGTCCTGCGTCAGCAGGGACGCCGTGACCGCGGTCCGCGCCGTCGGCTGCGGGATGCCCGACGCGAGGATCGCTCCCCGGAAGCCCGGTTCGATCCGGCGCCCGAGGCTCGTCAGGACGCCCTCGCCGTAGACCGTCTTCCCGACGATCCGGGTCGACAGGCCACCAAACCCGAACGCGCCACCGACGTCCCACTGCGCAGCCCCACCCGCAGGGACCGGGGGGTGAGCCGTCATGGGTCGCCAGCCGGTGGACTGGCCCGCACCGAGCTCGCGCAGCAGGGAAACGACACCAGGCATAGGGGTACCTCCAGGGTCAGTAGATGGCGGGGGTCGCGTCGAACTTCAGACGCACGAGCTCGGAGGTGTCGCCCGACATCTCCATGACGCGGACCTGGTAGCGGCCGTCCTCGATCGTGGGGAAGCCGGCGACGTCGAGGGTGACGAGGTCACCGGGCCAGATCGTGGTGGGCGGGATCGGCCCGCCGGCGTTGATGGTCGCTTCCCACTGCTGCAGCGGCGCCTTGTGCGCGGCCAGGTGAGCGGCCGCGACGGCGTCAACCTGGGCCTGCGTGTCCGCGCTGGTGTCGGACGCGACCGTCTCCATCAGCGGCCACCCACCCCGGACCGCGTCGAGGTCCTGGATGCGGGACAGGAGCGTGCCCTCGCCCGTGCCGGACCCGGTGCCGTAGACCCGGTGCGCAACCTGGGCGCCGGACACGACCTGGCGCAGGTCCAGCAGCATCCCCTCGGTGATCGCGTGCACGGTCACCTGACGGATGTGGGGGTAGGCGTCCCGGCCGGTGTACAGGTGCCAGGCCAGCGTCCCGTCACCGGTGAGGTAGGGGCGCAGGTCGACGTCGGGTCCGCCGTCCTCGTGGCTGATCTTGCGGATCAGGTCCGAGACGCGGGCGTTGGCGAGGTCGTAGCCGGCGACGGTCAGCGAGTGCGGCCCGGCCTCGTCCTCGTCGAACGTGATTGGCAGGCCGCCCCGCTCGAGCCCAGCCTGGACGACGCGCTTCACGAGCGTGCCGCGGCCCAGCCCTGACCACCCCCGCGTCGATGTCGCGAGTCCATCCGTGAGGTCCGGGGACGCCAGGCGCCGGGACAGGACCGAGGACGTGAGGCTCTCGACCGGGAACGCGATCTCCTCGCGCGAGTCGGAACGATCCCCGATCAGGCCAGCCACCCAGGGCCGGTCCGCCCACATCAGGACGACGCCCCGCTCGACGGGCATGAGGGTCGAGTGCAGATCGACCGGGTGAGGCCGCTGCCCCTCGACGTCGAACACACCGACCGGGAACGTCAGCTTCGCTCCCTGCGAGCCCTGGCCGCCGCCGAGGATGGTGGAGTCACCGATCGTGCGCGTCCACGACAGTGCGGGGAGGGGAAGCTGTCGGCCGAGCCTGCCCGAGGTGGTGTCGAACAGGAACAGCGACCACATCAGGCGACCACACCACCGTCGGTGATCGTCAGCGCCGTCCCCTGCCGCAGCCCACCGTCGTAGACCCCGTGCGGGATCGCCTGCCCCCACGCCCGCCCGTAGTAGAGGCCGACGGTGTGACGCCCCGGGTCGACTTCTCTGCGCCACGTGAACGACGGCGAGTAGAAGTTGGCCGAGAGCGACGTGATCGGGTCGCTGAAGGACTCAGCGAACGCCTCGTCGTCCAGGACGGGGCGCATGACCATCTGCAGCTCCTCCGGGTCCGCGCCGGACGTTCCCGCGACAACACGGATCTTCATGTCGGCGGTGTACACGAGCAGCCGCTTCGTCGGCACCTCGATCTCGCCCTGAATCCAGACGCCACCCGTGGTGCCGTAGGAGCCGTTGTTCGGGTCGACCTTCTGGAACAGGACACCCGCGGCCGAGTCGATCAGGACCGACTTACGCCCCGTGGAATACGCCGTCGCCTGCCCGGTCGCCGTGGCGCCCGCCGGCATCAGGTACGAGCCGAGCTCCACACCGCCCACGGGCAGGACCGGCCAGCGCGGGTTCGACGACGGCGTCCCGTGAGCGATCCGCACGACCAGGTCGTTCGTCGCGTCGCCGTGCTCGGGGTTGAGCTGCAGCGCGTAGATCGTGTCCACACGCGGCAGCGGCCCACCCGCCGGGACGTTCTCGATCACGCCGCCGCCCTGCCACCCGACGGTGAGCCCGTCCGCGGTCGAGCGCGAGGCCGCGACCGCGCCCGCGTGGTAGTAGTAGCGCAGCGCGACCTGGTCAGGGTCGACCTTGCAGCCCACCACGATCCCGGGGTGCGCTCGCCCGCCAGGATCCGGCGGTGCTCGAGCGCCGACAGCCCCGACTTCACCCCGTTGATCAGGCGGGTCGAGACTCCGAGGGCACCGGTCATGTTCGCCTCCAGGGCAGCAGAGCGCGCCCCGACACGTCGGGGTCACGGAAAGGGGGTGGGTGGGGTCAGAGCCAGGTGTCGCGCCACTCGACGTCAACCCAGCCTCGCGAGTCGGTCCCGCCGTCCTGCATCACGTTCAGGCGCAGCGACCCCCGGGTGGGATCGACGACCAGCCGCGGCGCGTGAGGTACTGCGACTGGTCCACGCCACCCAGCGACGCGGTCCGGGACCTCGAGTCGATCACGACCGCCTGGCCGGCGTAGATCGTCTGCTGGTAGCGGACGATCTGCCCGTTCTCCGCGAGGATCTGCAGACCCCCGGCCAGGGGCCGTGAGCCACGAACACAGGCCAGGAGTCCTCGTCGCCGGCGTTGACCAGGGACGCCGACGACTGCTGGTCCAGCGGCGTCGCGTAGTCGAGGTCGTACTCCAGCGGGTACTCCAACCCGCCCGCAGCGGACGGGGCCTTGAGCACGGTGCGCTGCAGCGCCCCGTAGATGCACGGGTCTGTCGCGAGGAGCTGCAGCGACACCGTCGCGGCAATGTCGGAGTGCCAGGTCACCATGACCTCGCCGTCACGCCGCGCCGTAGCCAGCTTCGACCCGGCGGGCGTCTCGACCTCGAACGTCGTGTCGGTTCGCGTCGCCAGGCTCTTGAGCCGCCCGAGCGCCGCCACCACGAGCGAATGCTCCGGCCCCAGCAGCAGCCCAGACACGACCAGCACCCGTGGCGCCAGGGTCGTGAGACCAGCCCACGAACCGTGACCGGCGGCGCGTCTCGTGACGGTGTGCTGCGCCGTCGGCGACCCCCACCAGCCTTCGATGTTCGGGCGAACCCGGAACTCGACGCCGTCCGTGCCGGTGCCGCTGACCGTGACCCCTCCGAGCCGGAGGCGCTGGTAGGTCATCAGGTGGCCCTCCCCAGCTCGGTCGTGGTCCGGTCGAGCACCCTCGCGACCGTGTACCCGGTCGAGAGCGCGTGGGAGGCGTCCGAGATGTGCACGTCGACCTTCGTCCCGTACCCGGCCGCTGGGGCCTGCGCGGCCGCGGTGGAACGTCCGGAGGTGACGCCGCCGTCGTGCATCGGCAGGACGACTTTCCCGAGTCGCCGCGCGGTCTCGTCGAGGATCGCGAGCGACCGCGAGGAGTGGTTGATCGGGATGTACGCCTCGTCGTCGACCGCACGGTCACCCACGACCCGCCAGGAGTTCGGGGCGACCATCTGCGCGATCGGCGACATCGGCGTCAGGCGCCGGCCACGGACCCCGCCGTTGTGCATCATCTCCAGCAGGTTGCCGTCGTGGCTCATCGTGAGGCCGCTGCCGGGGAAGTACTGGGACCGGGTGTTGCCCTGCTGGTCCACGCGGGCGATCGCCGTGTACGTCTTCCCGTCGAAGGCCTGAAGCTGCCGCACGATCGTGGACAGGTTGCTGGTGACGTAGTCCTCGAGCTCGACGGTCGTCACGACCGACTCCGGGATGAGGCCGTAGGAGTCGGCGAGCGCGACGGCCTCCTCCTGCGTGTCACCCATCGCGATCCTCTGGGCGATGAACGACTCACGGGCCGCGTACACGGCTGCGACGAGGTCGCTGGTGGAGGCGTTCTGCTTCTGCTTCGCGTCGATGTCGCTGAACGCCGACCGCACCTGGTCACGGATCGCGGAGTCGGCGTCGCGGGTGGCCTTCTCGAAGTTCTCCGTGGCCTCGGTGCGCTGCTCCTCGGTGGAGTTGGCGTCCTCCATGACCCGGGTGTGCTCGGCCTCGGCGTCCTTTTTCGCCTGGACCGCGGTGGTCGCACGGTCCTGCGCCTCGACGTACCGGGCAGCTGCCTCGGCGGCCGACAGGTTGGCGTCGCCGGCGTTGCGCAGCTCGTTCGTGTTCTCGCGCAGAGCGGCCGTGTGCGCGTCGGTCGCGACGATGCCGGCGCGCTGCTTGTCTGCGAACGCCTCCTGCGCCTGACCGGCCTCATCCTGTACGACGCCGATCTCGATCATCAGGTCCACCAGCGCCTGGTACTTCGTGGCGCTGTCACCGAAGAGCGCGTCGTAGCTGTCCGCGCCCTCGGTGTCGATGATGTCGGTGTACGCCTCCTGGAGCTCCGCGAGCTGCGTCTTCAGACGTTCAGCCGCTTCGGACTGAGGGTCGAGCGAGGCTGAGACGACGTCCGCTAGATCGACGCCCGCGGCCTTCGCCTTCTCGATCGCGCCAGCGGCCTCGAGCATGTTGTACGTCGTCTCGCGCGCGTTCTCGCCCCACGCACCGGTGTTCTCGTCGATCGCGTCCGTGAGCTCGCGCACGCGGGCCTTGGACTCCGAGGTCTTCGTCATCCAGACGGTGAGCGCGGTCGTGACCGCGGCGATCGCGATGCCGACCGGGCCGCCGAAGGCCGACAGCAGTCCTGTCCCGATGGACGAGAACGACAGGCCCTTGACCGTCGTGGCGAGTCCGCGCACGGAGGTCCAGACGGCCTCGACCGCGCCGACGGCGCCCATCGTCCGCAGCGCGAGGAACGCGCCCACCGCGAGCAGGACGGGGGTCGGCAGGTCGGCGATGCCGGAGACGACGTCGGCGACGAGCCCCGCGATCGGGACGAGAGACTCCGCGACCGCGATCGCGGCGGGTCCGAGCGAGTCCCCGAACGTGACCGCCAGGTCCGCACCGGCCAGGAGGATGTCCCGGACGGCCGGCGTGAGTTCGTTGACCGCCCCGAGGAGCGACTGCGCGAGCGTGACGGCGAGATCGCTCGCGACGGGCAGGAGCGGGGCGAGCGCGTCGAAGAAGTCACGGCCGGCCGCGCGCAGCTCGGGCGAGGCCGCGACGAGACCGACGATCCCGGCGACGACCGGGTTCAGCGCGAGGCCGAGGCGTCCGAGCCCGAGCGTGTTCCCGCCGAGCGCGAGGAGCCCGGCAGCGACAGGAGCGATCAGGGGCCCGTACTCGGTCAGGGTGTCGAGCTGGCCGTTGATCTTCGACAGGTCCCACCCGTTGATCCCGGACCGCACCCGGTCAAGCAGGGGCGTGACCTTCGCGAACGAGGGGCCGAGACGGTCGACGAGAAGGTCGACGAGCGGCTTGATCTTGGCCTCTGCGGCGCGCATCGTGTCGGCGACCTTGTTGACCCACTCGACGGCCATGCCGCCGCCCTTGGGGTCGACGAACGGGGCTGCGAGGGCGGACCCGATGTCGCGGCGGGCGCCCTTGACGCGGTCGAGTGCGCCGTCCATCTGCTGCTTGATGTTGGCGGTCGCGCCACCGAACCGCTCCATGAGCCCGTCGACGAGCGGGTCCCAGATCTTGTCGACCGCGATCCCGCCGGGCTTGGACGCGAGCTCGCGGATCTCGGCACCGGTCTTGCCCATCTCCTTGCCGAGGATGCCGGCGGCGTCGATGCCGTACTGCCCGAGCTGGTTCAGGGTCTCGCCGGTGAGCTTGCCCTGGCCCTGCATCTGGGCGAGGGCGTAGGTCACCTGGGACACCTGGTCGTTGCTGCCTCCGACGGCGGCGACGGCGTTCTGGACGGCGTCCATGATCGGCAGGACACGGCTGGCTTCGACACCGAATCCGAGCAGCTGCTGCTGGGCGGTGATGAACACCTGCTTCGCGAACGGGCTGTTGCGCGCGAAGTCGTCGAGCTTGTCCATCTGCTCGTTCGCGGCCTCCGCGCCACCGAGGAGGGTGGAGAGCGCGGCACGCGAGGACTGCTGGAGCCGGTTGTAGTCGGCGCCGACCTTGAAGACAGACACCCCGAGGGCGGTGACGGCGCCCGTGGTGGCGGTGAACGCGGACGCGATCGCCTTCGTCCCGCCGGTGACGATGGTGCCGAGAGCAGTGAACTTCTGGCCGGAGCGGTCGACCTGCTGATCGAACTGGGTGCCGTCCGCGCGGATGTACGCGACGAGCTCGCCGACGGTGAGCGCCATGCGTGAGCCCCCTTCTCGTGGTTGGGTGGCTCGCATGGACGAGCAGTGGGACTACCGCGTCGTGAAGGCGCCGATGAACAACCCGCGTGGGCGGCAGCGGACCCTGAACCGGGAGGCGCGCGACGGGTGGGAAGTCGTGGAGACGACCCGGGGCCCGCTGCTGCGCGCGAGCGACCAGGTGACGCTGCGGCGCCGGAAGGGCTACAAGGCGGAGCAGCGGGCCGCGGCGGCGGCGCGTCAGGCGGCGAAGACGCCGGAGGAGCGCAGGCGCGAGTGGGTCATCGCGGGCGTCGTGGCGGTGGCCGCGCTGGTGTTCATCCTCGTCGTGCTGTAGCCGGCGGCGGGGTGAGCTCGCGGCGCAACCGCGAACGCTCCGATCCGAGCAGCCCCCAGATCCGGGCGCGCCACCACGGCCACGCCCGGACCAGGCCGGGGTCGTCCCAGTCGGCGCCGTAGACCTCGTGCAGGTCGACCATCACGGTGGACCAGCGCTCGAGGATGTCGCCCCACCCGACGCGCACACCGGCCGCTGACGGGGCGGCTGCGGCGGGTGGCTTCAGCGACGCCGGAGTGCCCCGGTAGCGCGGGTAGACACCCGTCTCGTCGGGTTCGCCGATGCCGTACGGGGCCCAGGCCTCGGGGTCGAAGTCCGGCCCGAAACCGCGGCTTCCCCCGACGCACCACCACCGGTCAGCTGCGCCTCGAAGATCGCGTCGGCCGTCGCCTCACCGAGCGTCCAGTAGTAGAGGGCGTAGAGCCCGAACTTGTCGATGTGCGGGCCCGGAACGCGGTCGGCGAGCATCTGGTCGTAGACGTCCTGGCCGAGCGCGAGCGGGGCGACCTCGGCCTCGCCCATCGACTCCAGCAGCTCGCGCGTGGAGTTGGGGAGCTCGGGGGAGCCGGAGTGGCCGCAGGTGGGGCACGCCTGGATCACGGAGGCGTAGGTGGCGACGCCGGCGGCGTTGATCGCGGCGAGCTTGAGCCCGGTGTCCTTGCTCGGCGGCTGCACCTCGTAGGTCGTCCCGGCGTAGGGGATGTGCAGCGGGGGGACGAGGTGTGCGGTGAGGTCCTTCAGCGTCATGGTCGGGCGCTCCTGTCGGGGTTCGTCGGGTGGGTGTCGGGTGGTGACCCGTGGGCGGCGTCGACCCGACGACGGCGCCGCCCACGGGCGATCAGGACGCGAGGACGGTCAGTCGTCCAGCGCGGGGTTCTCGATGCGGGTCGGGCGGCCCTGGCCAGCGATGTTGACCGTCCACCCGGCGACCTGGTCGTTCCCGGTGTTCTGCCGGGTCACGGTCGCGATGCCGAAGCCCTCGTGCGCGTCGGACGGGTTCGGGGACCCCTCGGCCGGGTTGTCGTACCAGCGGAAGTGGCCGACCGCGGCGTCACCGACGGCGTTCTCGAGCTCGAGGAGCTTCTCGATCTCGGGACGGTAGGACCCGGACGCGAGACGGCGGCCCTGGGCGGTGAACCCGAGCGTGAACGACACGGACACCTTCTTGCTGTTCGGGGCGCCACGGTCGTCGTAGGTGGCGGCCTCGACCGACACCGGCGGCTTCTGCGGGTCGACGGCGCTGATGCCGCGGAACTGCTGCCAGATCGGGTCGGTGAGGGTGCCGAGGTTGATGTCGACGGCGTACTCGTAGGAGAACGTGAGGTCCTCGGCGGCCGGCGCGACGGGGGAGTGGTCATGGGGTGCCTCCAGGCAGGGAGTGGTGGGTGGTGTGCTGGTGCCCCGCCTGGGGGTCAGCGGGTCAGGGTGAGGTGCAGGTTGTCCGTCCGCTCCTGGCGGCGGTTCTGGTCGGCGCCGAGCTGCGCGCTGCTGATCCGGTAGGACCGGGACACGTACAGGCCCGGCCACACGGCGCGGTGCCCGGACAGGGCCGCGACGGCGGCTTCGGCGAGGTCGTCGACGTCGGTCGGCGGGTAGGCGATGCCGCGGGTTCGCAGCTGCAGCATGACCGTCTCGACCGGGTCGTTCGGGTCGGGGGTGCCGCCGGGCTGGTAGGCGTTCAGGACGACGACACGGTCGGGCCCGGTGGGCATGTTCTTCAGCACGACCCCGGTCGCTCCCGACGGGTAGACGCCGTCGGGTTCGTAGTCGGCGACGCCGGCGGCCGCGAGCCTGCCTGCGGCTGCGGTGAGGACGAGGGTGAGGTCGATCATCCGAGGCCGCCCTGGAGCGCCTGCGCGATCGCTGCCTGCTGCTGCGCGCGCGTGGCCAGGAGCGGGGCCTCGAGGTACTTCGCGGTGCGGCCGGCGTCGTGGCGGAAGTCGGTGCGCTCGTGCTGGATGACGGCGTACGGGGTGTCGTAGGAGACGGCGGCGACCATCTCGGCCTCGTCGACGCTGGACGCGCCGGAGCGGGACAGGGTCGCTTCCTCGATCGGGACGACCTCACGCGAGGCCGCGAGGACGACCTCGGCGGCGTTGGCGAGCCCGCGGCCGGTGGCGCGGCGCGCGGCGGCCTTCGCCTCGGGCCCGTTCCAAGTGATCTTCGCGGTCACGGCGGCACCACCTCCAAGCGGCGGGTCAGGTGAGGGCGTGGTCGTAGTGCTCAGGTGCCGGCGGCGTGTACTGGTGGGCGGCGCTGATGACGGTCGCCCACCGCTCCAACGCAGTGCCCTCGTCGAGGAGGACGAGGGAGCCGGGTGGAACGGGGCCGTGCTCGGGCCGGGTGAACAGGCGCGCCGTCGACGTCGTCTCCGCACCGGTGCGGTCACGCACGAGACGCGTGGTCGCTTCGACCCGGACCCGGCGCAGTGTGACGGGGCCAGCGTGGACCGGTCCGTGCGCGCCCTCACCCGTCAGACGGCGGACGGTCACGGCGTGTGGGGTCAGGATCGCGGGGAGGCTCACCACGAGCGGGCACCGCCCTGGGTCAGGCCCGCGTTCTGCAGGATCGAGACGGCCTCGGGGCTGAACTGCGCGGTCGCCGCGGTCGTGTTCGCGCCGGACCCGGTGCCGCCGCCGGACAGGGACGCGGACCCGAGGCTCATGGTGTTGTAGCGGCCGGCGGCGCCGGACCCGGTGTCGCCGGTCTCGTCGAACCAGGCCGCCTGCGCGCAGGTCGCGTCCCGCAGCGCGTCGACGACGGCGGGGTCGCTCGCGCGACCATCGGGGTCGGTGGCGTAGACGGCGGTGAGGGTGAGCTGGCGGACCTTGACCGTGGCGCGGGTCAGGAGGGCGTGCGCGGCCCGTTCGTCGAGGTCGAGGTTCCAGGGGGCGGAGGCGAGGTCCGTGGTGGTGGCGTAGACGTTCACGGGGCCTCCAGGTGGGGTGTGGTGGTGGGCGCAGGACGCGCTGCTACAGGGAGCGAAAGGCCCGGCGGGAAACCCCCAAGCGGCCTTCACGGCAGGTTCGCGATGGCGTTGCCGGGACCGTGTTGACGCCCACCACCGTGGCCGGGTCGCACCCACGTGATGGGTGGGTGCGGCCCGGCCGGCTCAGAGGTCGACGCTGGTCACAGCGCCGGGCCGTCGCCGTCGGGCACCGCGGTCTGCGGCTGGTCGGCCTGCAGCTGCCCGTGCTCCTCGCTCGACTGCGTCGCAGGGTCGCCGGACACGAGCCCGGGCCGGATGGACCGGACGGACTCGTCGCCGTGCAGCCCGGGGGACACGACCGTGGGGCCGTGAGGGTTCCCGAGCTCCCCGGCTGCGCCGGCGTTTGACGGCGCCAGGAAGTCGCCCGAGCGGGGGTCGACGGCGGCGTCGCGCAGCCGCGTCCCGATCTGCTCGGGCTCGAGAGTGCGGGGGTCGATGGGGGTGCTCACGCGCCGTCACCGCCCTGGGCGTCGAGGGAGGCCTGGGCGGCGGCTGCCTTCGCGGCGGCCTCCTCCTGCTCCTTCGCCTCGGCGGCCGCGGCGTCGGCCTCGGCCTTCTCGATCGCCTTGAGGACGCCGGCACGCGGCTTCTCGCTGGCGCGCTCCGCAGCGGCCACCCGGTCGAACTCCGCGCGCCCGGCCTCGTCGGAACGGTCGAGACCGGCGAGGTAGTCGATGACGTCGTCGGCCTTGTGCTTGGCGGGGTCGAACGGCCCCACCTCCACGCCCTCGATCGTGTACCCCTTCGTCTCGAGGTACGCGCGCAGCGGCGTGGACAGGTCCTCGAGCTCGGCCACGCCCTTGTCGAAGGTGACGGTGGTGGGGCCGAAGACGCTCTTGCCGGTGAAGCCCTCGATGGGGCTGGTGATCTTGATGCTCATGGTGACCCTCCCAGGTCCGTTTCGTGCCGTGGGGTGCTGGCGGCGCCACAGGGGTGCGGCGCCGCCAGCTGGTGACCAGGGGCCGGGTCAGGCGACCTTGACCGAGCGGGCGACCGCCGCGGCCTTGGTCTTCTTGAGGACGACCGCGACGGGGCCCATCTCGACCTCACCGGTCTTCACGGCGCCGGCCTTGGAGAAGTCGGGCAGCCACGTCTGGACCAGGGGAGCGCCGGCCATCGAGACGCCGTGGAAGGCGTCCAGGCCGAACCGGACCGCGTACAGCTCGGTCAGGCCCCCGGAGCGGACCGGGACGACGTCGGCGTTCTGGCCGGCGCGCTTTCCGGCGTCGACGAGGCGGATGCCGCCGTACTGGCGGATGCGCGTGGAGCGGGGGCCGACCTGCTCGACGTACATGTTGGCGCGGCGGGCGGCCGAGGCGATCTTGGCGATCGCGCGGCGGTTGGTGATGATCGCGCCGGGGTCGCCGTCGAGGACCGCGAGGATGTCGTCGAGGGCCTCGAGGATCGCGAACGACTGGGCCTCGTCGGTCGTGCCGGACCAGTCGAAGGTGTCGGTGATCTCGGTGGTGGACCCGGCGAGGGCCTTGGACAGGCCGTCGAAGGAGTCCTCGTCCGCGCTGCTGTCGCCGTTGATGACGGCGTTGCCGAACTCGGCCTGCGTCGCGCGGATCTTCTGGCCCATCTGCAGGGCGACCTCGCCGGTGGCGCCGGGGCCCATGCGGGACAGGACGCGGTCGACCTGGAACGCGCCGCCGAGCGGCTTGAGGTCGACGCTGTGCCGCGTGGTGGAGACCTCGGTCGGGGCGTACTCGGCGTTGATGGCGCGGAACGCGGCGGTGCCGAGCTCGGCGAGGCGCCGGTAGCCGTAGGTGAGGGTTCCGCCGCCGCCGGCGGGGTTGACGACGTCGTCGAAGGTGACGAGGTCGAGGATGTCGTTGGTGCGGAACTCGTCGATGACCGAGAGGTCGAGGTCGTCGGTGGCGTTCTGCTGAGCCTGGGCGACGGTGACGGGCATGTGTGCTCCTGGTGGCTAGTCGCCGTACGCGTTCGCGACGGCGTCGGTGAGGGACTTCGGGGTGCGGCTCTTGCCTTCGCCGGTCCCGCCGGCCAGGTCGCTTCCGCTACGGGCCGCCACCTGGACGGCCTTGAGCTTGGGGTTGGCGTCGACGGCGGCCTTGATGGCGGCGTCGACCTTGGTCTGGAACGCCTGGTCGGCGGGGTCCAGGTCCGACACCTTCGCCAGGAAGGAGCGGGAGTCGAGGAGGGCGCCGGGGTCGCCGTGGTGGGTGGCGGCGGCGCGGTATACGGCGAGCTCGACCTGCGCGGCACGCGCGGCCTCAGTGGCCGTGGCGCTGACGGTCGTGGCCTCGGTGAGCTGCTGGGTGAGGGACTCGACGGTCGGGGCGCCGTCGCCGTCCTTCACGAGGCCCAGTGCCTTCCCGATCGCCTGGAGCTGGTCGTTGGCCTTGGTCCGGTGGCCGGCGGCCTCGGAGCGGGTGTCGCGGATGAGCTTCTGCGCCCACGCGGGGAGCTGCTCGACGTTCTCCGCCTCCGCGGGGTCCGCGCCCGCGGGATCGCTACTCGCCGCCGGGTCGGCGGGGTCGTCGCCGGCAGGGTCCGTGCCCGCGGGGTCCGACCCTCCCGCGGGATCGCCGCCGTCGCCGTCGGCCATCATGGTGGCGTCACCGAAGCGCGCGCGCTGGAACGCGAGCAGCGCCTCGATTCCACCCGGGGCGGTGATGTCGATGACGCTCGTGGCGGGAACGTAGCTGCTGGGTCGGGTCATGGCGGCCTCCTGGACCGTTCGGGGTGTGGATGTCGGCGGCCGCCGATACGGTCGCCGAGGACGCCTACGACGTCGTGTCGCGGGCGCGAGAGGGAAGGGGCAGGCTCGGTGAAGATGAAGCAGACGCCGCATGCGAAGCGATGCGACCGGTGCGGGTCGCGAGTCGTGCAGAACTGGCTGCTCGATGAGCCCTTCGACGGGTCCGACACATGGATCAGGACGACTGCGCAGTGCACGAACGTGAGGTGCGACCGTGCGCACCCCGCTCTCGGTATCCGTTGGGAGGGGTACGACGACTAGATCGCGCCGGTGATCCGCTCACGCCGGGGGAGCCGCTTCAGGTCATGCGCAGCCGTGTGCTCGCGCACCCGGCCCTGCCACTCACGCACCCGAGCCTGAGCGGCACGCTTCGCCTCCGGCGTGAGCGCCAGCACCTCTCGACGCTTCCACGCCCGCACTCCACGCTCGAGCCGACGCTGCTCCTGCCCGGCCTCGTACCCGGCCGGGTCCGGCCGCTCGGTGTTCGGGGTCGTCACACCGGGCAGGTACAGCCCCGTGCTGCAGCGGCAGTTCGGACCGAACAGGTGCCCCGACCCGCGCGCGACGTCGAGCGACGTCACCCCGACCCGGCGGCCGTCGGCGATCGCGTCACCGGTCGCCCCGCTGATCGACAGGACCCGCCCCGACCACTGGTCACAGTCGGGACAGGCGCGCGGGCCCGGGATGACGTAGACGAGGTCCTGGCCGGACGCGGCGAGCGTGTCCAGGTGGCCTTGCACGGCAGCGCGCCCGGTACCGGTCCGGACGGCCACCTCGAGGTAGGACTCCAGACGCCAGTTCCGGCCCGCGCTGTCGCGGAAGCCGGTGACGCCGTCGCCGAGCAGCCGGTCGAGCGCGGACTGCGCAGCATCGACACGCGTCGCGGCGCCGGTCAGGACGGTCGCTGACACTTCGGCGACGACGGCCTGGTAGGCGTCCGCGACCGAACGCAGCGCTACAGGCGCGGCCCCGCGGGCGACGGCGAGAACGTCGGCAGCGATCCGCTGCACGGCGGCGAACTGCGCCGGCGGCAACGACGGCCGGACCCGGACGTCGTCGAGGTCACCGACCGCGAGGGCGGTCCCGGTCGTGTACGCCCGGCCGACGACCTCCTCGACCGTCGCAACGACCGACGCGTCCAGCGCGGCGAGGTCCGCCGTGAGCGCCCGTCGGAGCCGCTGCAGCTCCAGCAGCTTCGCCTCAGCCCACGCCGGCGCCTCGAGGCCCTGCGCGAGCGCGTCGCGGACGCGGCGGAGCATGACGAGCTCGGCCTCCACCACCAGGTCCACCACCTGGGCGGCGAGGCGCGCACCGTACTCGGGGCCACCAGGCATCCCCCGAGGCTACTTCTCGTCCGCGGGCCGCGAAGTGACCGGGCGCTCACCCGTCCACCTCACCTTGCCGATGTCGCCCGTCCGGATGGCCTCCTGGGCCGACTCGGGCGTCGCGGTCGACCGGATCAGGATGCCGGCGTCGTTGGCCTGGCCCGGAGGCAGCCCCCGACGTCGTCGACACCGGGGCGGAACGTGGCCGGGTCCGCCAGGCTCGTCTCGGCCTTGATGCGGCCGACCTCTGCGTTGACGGTGTCACCGTCCCACTCCGGGTGGACCAGGCGGACACGCTGCTCGATGCTCGCCGCCTCCGCGTTGCGCAGCGCGAGGGCGGTCTGCGCGAGCTCGAGCGTGTCCTCCTGGACCTTCGGCGGGAACCGCGTCTCGGGCACCTCCACGCCGGCGCCCTTGCCGCGGAACACGACGGCGTCGATGTCGAGCATCGTCCGCGCGAGCGGGGACAGGGCCGCCGCCCAGTAGCGGGCCTTCTTGTCCCGCGTCCGCTCCGAGAGCCGCTCGCGGGCCTTGACCTCGGTCGCGGTGGACGAGATCGACATGGCGTCGTCCCCGAACGTCTGCGGTGAGTAGCCGGCCGCGCGCAGGATCGCCTTCACGATCTCGATGCTGGTGTCGCGGTGATCGGCGGTGCGGATCTCGAACTGCTCGGCCTGCGCGATCGACCCGTCCTTGAGCGAGCCGGCGATGCCGGGGACCGCGGTGAAGAGCTCCTGGTCGACGTCGAACGTCGCGCCACGCCCCTCGCCGAGGGGGTGAAGGCGTTCTGGTCGACGATGAGGCGCGCCTTGGCCAGGCGGACGTCGCGCATCCACGAGGAGTACGTCTCGTCGAGCGCGTCGAACAGGCCCTCGATCCCGTCGAAATCGGACCGGCCCAGCGGGGACAGCTCCGGCGACGTGCGCCACTGGCGGGAGGGGCGCACGTTGGGGACGTAGGCGGCGGTCAGGCCGGGCACGCCGGTCACGATCGCGTCCTCGCCGTTGACGAGGGTCGCGGCCCACTCGGTGGACGGGTGGTCGCGCAGGTCGAGGCGCGTGCCGAGGCTGTCGTCGGTGCCGCGGTAGAGGCCGTGGAGAATGCGTCCGCCCTCGTGCGACTCCAGGTGCCGCACGACGGACTGGCCGTCGCGTCCGACGACGGTCCAGAAGACGACGGAATCGAGGCGGCCCCACTTCCAGGTGGGGATCGCGCCGTCGGCGTGCACCGCTGTCAGGAACGGCATCTGCTGCTCGGACGCGGTGTCCCACACGACGCGCAGGTACGTGCCGCCGAGGGCTGCTGCGAGCTCGGCGGCTTCGAGGAGGCCGGAATGGTTCTCCGGGGTGTTGAAGATCTGCTCGAGCCGCTCCTGCGCCGGCCGCCGCGTGGTGTCCTTCGTGTCGCCGGGCAGGACGAGGCGGGGCGGCTCGGAGAACAGGAGGTCGGCGCTGGTGGTGGCGAGGTCGGCGGCGACGGGGATGTGCAGGCGGGTGCGGTCCTGGCCGTCGGGGATGGGGCGGCCCCAGAAGAACCGGGACATCGCGCCGACGACGCCGCCGCGGTGCTGCGACGGGCGGGTGCGGGGACGACTGCCGTTGGCGTAGGTGGACTGGAGCGTGCCGGGGTCGCCGACGTACCAGGCGTCCCACTCGCGCATGGTCTGGAAGGCGGAGTCGAACGGCTTCGGGGGCCAGGCGGTCTTGGCGTCGGGGAGCGGCACAGGGACTCCCTTCGGGGTCAGGCGGCGAGGGCTGCGGGTGGGGCGAGCGCGGGTCGCCAGAGTCGTTCGGTGGTCACGAGGCCGTACCGCCACGCGTCGAGGGCGTGGTCGGCGACCTTGATCGGCGCGTCCTCGCCCTTCTCGGTCTTCTTCGGGTCCCAGGAGTAGCCGGGGATCTCGCGGATCAGGTTCGTGCACGCGTCGGACACGACGAGGTGCCCCTGGCCGAGGAGGGATGCGACGAGCGGGATGCCGTAGGCGACGTCGTTGTCCGCGTTCACCAGGCCGGTGACGCCGTCCTGGGACAGCTGCACCCGGAGGGCGGCGGCGGCGGGGTCGACGACGACGTGACGGACGCGGCGGCCGTTGAGCCATGCGCGCAGGTGCGTGGACTGGGTGGCGACGGTGACGCCGCCGGGGATGGTGGAGGCGTCGAGCCACCACTCGTCCACGGTGTAGAGGCGACGGTCCTCGCCGAGCCCGATCAGCAGCCCCGCGGACGGGTTCGTCATGCCGTGGTCGACGCCGACGCTGATGAGCTCGATCATCGCCGGGAGGTCGGCGGCGCGGATGACGTGGCGTGCGGGGTTCCAGCCTGCGTAGATGGCGCCCTCGGCCGCGACCCACTCGCCCAGGATGAAGCGGCGGTACCAGAGGCCGGTGAACTCGAGCTTCTTCTGTTCGACGTACTCGCGGGTGAGCGAGGGGTTGTCGTCCATCGTGAAGTGGAAGACGCGCCAGTGCGGCAGGTCGGGGCCGCGGTCGATGAACTTCCGCTTGAGCCAGTGGGCGGGGTTGTCGGGGTTCGTCGTCCCGAACATCTTCGCGCCGCGGACGCTCATGCGGCCGAGGAGCTGGGTGAAGAACTGCTCGGGGAGCGTGGTGACCTCGTCGACGTAGACGCCGGCGACGGTCATGCCGCGGATGACGAGCTCGGCCTTCGCGTCGGACGCGCCGAGGACGTGGACGCGGCGGCCGAACATCGTGACGGTCGGGGCGCCGTAGTTCCCGACGACGTACGCGGCCGCCGCGCCGGTGATGGCGGGGTCCTGGAGGGGGCCAATGACGTTGCGCCAGACGGCGTCGCGGGTACGTCCGACCATGACGAGCTCGCCACCGGTGGGGGCGTTGGCGACGAACAGGGACCAGCGGATGAGAGACCCGATGGTCTTGCCGGCGCGGATGGAGCCGTGCCAGAGGTTGACGGTGCCGGTGGCGTCGCGGACGGATGCGAGCTGCTTGGTGGAGAGGGTCACGGCTGGGTGTCGTCGTGGTCGGTGATGCCGAGGGCGGCGGCGGTCTGCTGGAGGAGGCCGACGACGGCGGTGGCTCCGGCGGCGGAGTCGTGGAGGTCGAGCTTGAGGGAGCGGTCGATCGCGATGCCGGTGGCCTGGACGATCTTGAGCTTGTCGGCGAACGTCGGCTGGTCGAGGCGAGTCTCGGCGTAGGTGTTGTCCTTGCCGCCGAAGTTGAACGCGACGGTGGGCTCCCACAGCTGCTCGCGCAGGCGTTCGGCGTCGGCGAGGAGGTCGAGCTGGAGCTGCGCGCGGCGACCCTTGGCGTCGAGCACCTTGGCTTCGGTGGCAGCGGCGGTGGCGGTGCGGTCCCAGGTGAGGCCGAGGCGGGCGGCGTGCTTGGAGACGGTGGCCTTGCCGCGTCCCATCTGGCGGGCGGCGGCGGTGAGGGTGGCGCCGTCGTCGTGGAGCGCGGTGAGGGTGGCGTCGTCGTCGGCGGTCCAGGTGCGTGCGGCAGGCATCGTGGGTCACCTGCCCCCGAGTCCGTCAGGGGATCTGGATTTCCCAGCGAGCCTCGCTGTCGCGCCAGGGCCGGATCGTGATCGACGTCGTCTCGTTGGGGACGTCGACGATGATCGGGCCGGCCCAGGACTCACCGGGCTGCAGGGAGATGATCTCGTCGCCGAAGCATTGGTACGCCGTGCTGATGGCGCTGAACGGCAGGCGGCCGTCAACGCGTCCGGCGAACATCCCGTCGCCGACGCGGAGGGGGCCGTGCGTGAAGACGTCCCACTCGGCACGGGCGGTAGCGCCGATTGTGACCTGGATGTACTTCCCGAATCCGGGGATCTGAGAATCGGTGCTCGGGCGACAGGTGGGGTTCTCGTCGATCGCGTTGACCGTCATGGTCGCGACTGTCGTGCCGCTGTCATCGCGGATCACGAGCTGCTCGCCGAGCTCGAGCGGGAGCGTCTCGGGAGCGACGACGGGTGCCATCGTGAGGGTGGTCCCGTCGGCGCTGCCGGTGGGGCTCTCGGTCGGCTGGGCGGTGACGGTCTCGGTCACTGACTGGTCGGGCTCGCCGGTGCACGCGGTGAATGCCACGAGGGCCGTGACGGCAGCGACAGTCAGAAGGCTTCTGCGCACGCCGAACACGGCCCAAGTGTGACACTCGCGCGGTCAGGTCGCAACCACGTCCGCGCTGGTCGTGGCGGCGTGTCGCGGCCGCGCGAGGACCGCGATGTCGCCGACCCGGTACGTGGCCGACCCTGACCTGCTGCCGGCGGCGTGGAGTCGGCCGCGCTGGACCCACTTCCGGATGGTGGCCGGCGCGAGCTCGGCGAAGATCCGGCGCGCCTCGGGCTCGGTCACCAACGCATCGGGCGCCTGGTCCGGCGACGTCGCGATCCGGGCGCGCAGGGTGCGGGCGGTTGCGGCGACGTCGTAGGCGAGGCTGCAGCGCTGGCAGGTGGCGAGGTCGTCGAGGACGCCGACGGCTCGCACGTGCGCGAGGGGGCCGTCGCATGCGAGGCAGCGGGCGCCGCCGACGGTCTCGGTGCCGTCGCCGTGGAGGGTGCGGAGGCGGGCGCGGACGGTGCGGGCCTCGGTGCGGTAGTCGGTGAAGCCGGACCGGGTCGGGTTGGTGGCGGCCCAGACGAGGCGGGAGCGGAGGTAGGCGACGACGTCGTGCGGGTCGTCGACGCTGTGACCGCCGGCGCCGGCGTCGACCCACGCGCGCCGCCACTCCTCAAGGAGCTCCAGCGCGCCGCCGGTGGTGCGGACACCGGCGGCGTGGTGGAACCAGTCGTCGGTGACGGCGTCGAGCCCGAACGGCAGCCGCGCCTTGTCGTCCACGGACGTGACGCCGCTGATGTCGTAGGCGACCGCGGTCAGGATCTCTCGGATCGGCTCCGGCCACGCGGCGACGATGCGGGCGATCTCGTCGAGCACCTCACGCTCAGTCGCGAGGCAGCCGTCGTGGATCGGGACGCTGGTGGGCGTCGGCGCGGAGCAGACCGCGCACAGCACCGGCTCGACACCACACACCGTGCACGGCGACCAGGACCGCGGCCCCGCGACGTCGTCGAACGTCGCCACCGCGGCGTAGACGTGCTCGTGCTCGTGCTCAAACATGACGGCTCCTTGCGCTCGCGAGTCGTTGCGTCGATACATTCGTGCGATGGGAAACGTTCAGGAAATCAGCGCGTGGGCGCTCGACTGGAACGCAGTTGGGGCGATCGCCGGCGCCTCTGCGGCTGTAGCAGCGGTCTGGGCCCTCTTCTCGGCGGCGAGGGATTCGCGAGAACGGTCGCGTCCCGACGTCATCGTTGAGTACCGGATCCCTCCTGCGGGCCACGACGCGCTCCTGTTCGTAGTGAGAAACGTCGGGGTCACCGCGGCCCGGAACGTCCGACTCACCTTCGATCCGTCGATCGCCGTCGTTGGTGCGGGGCAACCGGTGCGCGCGTTTGTTCGTGACCGGTACTCCGAACCCATCCCGGTGCTTGGCCCAGGGCAGGAGCTGACGAACGCCGTTCACTACGACGCCGATGACCCGGAGAACACTGATCTGCCAGAAGATTTGCGCGTCAGTGTGGTCTACAACGGGTACCCAAGCCTGATCCTTCGGCGTTCGAAGTACGAGAGCGAGTTCGAGCTCAAGGCAGCCGTCTACGGCAAGCACACGTACGTCAAGAGCACCGACTCCGTGGAAGGGCGACTCGACCAGATCGCGTCGGCGGCAGACAGCATCGATGCCTCCCTAAAGCACGTGGCGAAAATCGCTCACCGGGTGAGTAACCAGGACGAAGCCGACGCCCGCGATGCGACTTCCGCGTATGAGGCGTGGAAGCGGATTACGCGACGCTTCGGGTTCGGCGGGGCGGAGTAGCCCCAGCCGCGACACCGAGGCCACCGCCGCGTTCATGCCGACACCACCCCACGCGCGCGAACGGAATCCCGAACGTTCGCGCCGTCGTTCGCGGTGGGGAGTCGGAGCTTGGTCAGCGACGTCGAGCATGCGGCCGGGATAGTGGCCTCGAGGTGGTAGCCGGTGAGGCGTGCGCCGATCGCGGCGAGGGTGAGGGCGTCGGCGATGTCGTTGCCGGTGACGTCGACGTCGGGGTGGCGGCGGATGACGGCGGCGAGTACTTCGTCCTTGCCGGCGTTGCCGCGGCCGGTGGCGTACTTCGCTCGCGTGGTGGGCGGGACCTCGAGGACGGGGATGCCCTGGGAGCGGAGCTCGTTGACGAGGAGCCACCAGAGGCCGGAGCGGTCGTGCATGGAGCCGAGTGAGTTGGAGTAGGCGGGGGACTCGATGACGACGAGGGCGGTGATGCCGGCGGTGGTGATCGTGATGACGTCGTCGGCCAGGTGACGCAGGCGGCGTGCACGTTCGGCGAGGGTGGCGTCCTTCGCACCCTTGGACCGAACGCGGTGGGTGGTGATGCCGCGGACGGTGTCGACGACGGCGATGCCGGTGGAGGTGAGGCTCGGGTCGATGCCGACGATGCGGGGTGGTCGCTGGGTGTTCACGGGTGCTCCTGTCAGAAGGGGGTGGGCCGTCGAAGTTGGGGGTGGGGGTGGGTGGAGGGGGATGGGGTTGTGGGTGAGGGGTGGGGTGCCGCAGTGGTGGGTGGCGAGGACGGTGGTGGTGTTGGCGGGGCGGATGGTGGTGGCGTGGAAGCCGGGGCAGTCGGTGCAGTAGGTGGCGGTGCAGTCGGGTGTGGGCCATGCGCGGAGGCTGACTTCGAAGCGGGGTGGGCCGCCGTGGAGGGTGTAGGTGCGACGTCCGAGGAGGAGTGCGGCGAGTTCGAGCTGGGGGGTGGGGAGGGGGTGGGGGTCGAGGTCGGCGTGGGTGGTGAGGGCGGTGGTGATGACCCAGGTGCCGCAGCGTGGGCAGGTGCGTGCTGCGGCGTCGCCGGGGCGGCCGTGGTAGAGGCGGGTGGGGATGCGGCTGGTGTCGACGTCAGGGGCGGGGGTGGGTGCGGGGAAGAGGCTGGCCTGGGTGGGTGTGGCCGCGGCGGGGTGGAGGGGGCTCATGTGTCCACCAGCTCGCCGGTGGCGATGTCGAACATCTGGCCGGTGCGGTAGTCCATCTGGAGTCGCTGTCTGGGTGGTTCCCGGTCGGGAACCACCGGGGCTGTTCCGGAGGCGTTAGGTGGTTCCGGTGCCCCTACGGGGGGCGCACCGGTGGGAACCACCCGGGAAGTGGTTCCGGGAACCACCTGGGAACCACCGGGAACCACCTGTGTGGTGGGCTCCTCGGACGGGGTGATGAGGCCGTGCAGCGGGGGCTCGTACCCGTCGGCTTCGGGGTCGGTGCGCTGGCGGTAGACGCTGCTCGAGCGCAGGAGACGGGAGCGGTTGGGGCCGGTTGATTCGGTGACGTGGCCGCCGTCGACGAGGAGGTTGATGGCGTCGAGGGTGTTCTGCTTGCGGCCGCGGCCACCGTCCGCCTGGTACATCGTGAGGAGCTTGTTCTGGCTGACGGGCTCGCGGGATGCCTCGAGGAGGCGGGAGAGCTTCTCCATGATCCCGGTGGGCTTCCAGGGGCGGCCGTCGCCGTCGGGGCTGTCGCCGACGTTGGTGGCGGGTGGCTCGGCGGTGAACCGGATAAGGCCGTCGTCGGTGGTGGAGTCGATGGTGATGCGGGTGGCTTCTTGGGTGCGGTCGGTTGGTCGCCAGGTGCCGCAGTGGGGGCGGATGCTGCCTGGTCGGTCCTTCGCGATGCGGAGGGTGACGGTGCCGCGCAGGCCCTTGCCGATGGGTTCGGTGACTTCGACGACGTAGGAGGCGCCGTCGATGGCGGCCATCTTGGCTTGGCCGCCGAGGGCGAACCGTCCGCGGGTGTCGCCGTTCTTGACGACGTGGTCGATGAGGACGACGGCGGCTCGGGTGCGGGTGGCGAGGAGGCGTGGGACGGCGCGGTGCCAGGTGGCGATGTCGTCGTTCTCCTTGGTGCCGGCTCCGAACTGGCCGAGTGCGTCGGTGACGCCGTCGAGGACGACGACGGTGAAGGTGCGGGCGAGGAGGTTCTTCCAGGCGGGGGCTTCGGTGAAGGCGTAGGGGGAGGACTCGGGGCGGATGTAGGTGAGGTGGGTGCGGATTTGGGTGGGGGTGGCGCCGAACGCGATCATGCGGGCGACGACCTGCCCGGCGTCGGATTCGAAGTCGACGTAGGCGACGTCCTCGTCGTGCTGCAGCTGGGCGGCGCATTCGGCCTGGACGACGAGGCTCTTGCCGGATTCGGATTCGCCGTGGAAGTCGTGGACGAGGCCGGGGTAGAGGAGGGCCTGTCCGTCGGTGCGGGCGAGGAGTGTGGGGGTGGGGGCGGTGTAGGTGCCGTCGAGGTAGGGGCCGAGGTCGATGGGGGTCCACGACGGCGTCGGCTCCTCGTCCTCGCTGTCGTCGTCGTTGGCGGGTTCGGGGAGGGTGGCGGTCGGCTGCTGGTGCTGTTCGGGGGTGTTGGCGAGGAGCTGGGCGGGTGAGGGGGCGGGTTGAGGAGGAGGCCGGCGAGGTCGCTGGTGGGGTGGAGGAGGTCGCGCTGTTCGCCGTAGCCGTCTCGTGCGAGCTGGCGGGCGGCGGCGGAGTGGTCGCCGTCGTGCTCGAGGACGGCGAGGGCGCCGAGCTTGGTGTAGGGCACCTCCTGCTCGAACACGGTGGAGGACGTGAAGACGTAGAGGCGGTCGCGGTCCTCGGCGTGGCCGGTGGTGGCGGAGAAGCCGGTGTTCTTGCCTGGTCGCCGCCAGTACCGGGTCGAACCGCGGGTGAGGACGTGGCCCCAGCCGTGCGGGCCGAGGATGTCAGCCCAGTCGACCCGGTTCTCGTAGTCGTCGCCGGGGGTGAGGCCGTCGTGGACGCGGGCGGGGCCGGCTGGTCGCTCGGGCGCGGTACGGGCGGGTGTGCGGTCGAGGGTGGCGATGAGGGCGTGGAGCGCTTCGCGCTCGTCGACGGTCAGGAGCGCGGCGGTGGTGGGGCCGCCGGACAGGCGCATCCAGGGGCGGCCGGTGTCGTGGTGGGTGGAGGGGGCGACGACGACGTAGCCCCCTCGCCGCGAGTCTCGGCGAGCACGAGGCGGTCTTCGGCCTTCGCGAGTTTGGTGTTCCCGGGGACGGGGGCGCCGTCGAGCCTGGCGTGGAAGTGGAAGCCGCCCGACGGGGAGGTTTCGGTCCAGCCGGTGACGATGCGGGACCAGAGGTCGCCGAGGCCGGTGTCGACAGCGAGAGCGCGGAGGGTGGCGAGCTCACTGACCGCGCGCCCCTCCAGCTCGGTCAACTCCGCGCCGCCGGAGACGGCGCCCTGAACGACGGCGAGGTCGTAGCCGGGCTGGTCGAACCAGGCGTGCACCTGGGCGAGGGTGGCGCGCTGCTGCGTGTAGGGCTTCCACGCGACGGCGGGTGACTTGGTGCCGTCGGCGCGGATGGGGAGGACGCTGTAGCCGGCGTCGTGGAGCTCGAGCGCGGTGTCGAGGATTGGGTTCGGGGTGGTCACGCGCGGAGCCCCTCGAGGTCGAGGGAGTCCTGGTCGCCGTGGTCGACGTTGAGTCCGGCGGCCGCGCGGATCCGTCGCTCGGCGACCTGCAGGTGCTCTTCTACGAGTTCGGACCCGACGAATCGTCGGCCCTCGTTCATGGCGGCAACGCCGGTCGTTCCGCTTCCCATGAACGGGTCGAGCACGATCGAGCCCTCGGGGGCGATTTTGACGAGCGAACGCATCACATCGAGAGGCTTCTGCGTCTGGTGCTCGCGATCGCGCGGAGCGCTCGCCTGGTAGAAACCGGGGAAGGTCTTCATGGAGCCGTCGAACGCGACGGGGAGCGGACCGTTCGAGCCCCACACCACGTACTCGCAGGCCGCGGTGAATCGTCCGGGCATTGGTCGCGCGGTGGGCTTGTACCAAGGGACGATGCCGCGCCAGACCCAGCCGCCGGCCTGCAGGGCATCGGTTGTGGCGGGGAGCTGACGCCAGTCGGTGAACAGGACGGCGATGCCGCCAGGCTTCACGATGCGGAGGCACTCGGAGAGCCAGAGGGAGCACCAGTAGGCGTAGGCGCGCTGATCGCGGCTGTCACCGGTGAAGTCGGCGATCGCCTGGTTGGAGCTGTCGCTATTGATGTACTTCCGGCCGGTGCCAACCATTCGGTCGCCGCGGATCATGCCGCCGGAGGAGTAGGGCGGGTCGGTGATGAGGGCGTCGACGCTGGCGGGTGCGAGGTCGCGGAGGACGGCGAGTGCGTCACCCTGCCAGAGGGTGGAGTACTCGTCTTGGTAGCGGCGGGTCACCACGAGGTGAGTTCCTTCCTTCGGGCTGCGACGACGGGGTCGGGTGTAGGCGGTGTCGAGGTCGGCGTGGTCGGGGACGACGAGCCACTGGGTGTGGCCGTTGTTCGCGACGGTGCGGACGCGCCTCACGAACGGACCGGCCAGTCGGAAAGGGCTAGTACGGTCGTCGACATGGACCGACCATGGAACCCGGACTTGACAAGGTTGCCGGGATGGCTCGTACTGCTCTCGGCTTTCGCAGGTGGCATGCTCGCCACCCTGCTGATACAAGAGTTGTCAACCGAGATGACGCGAGAAGCACTTAAAGAAGAGGTTGCTTGGCAGGGGTGGGTCGGCGCTCTCCTCGGGGCTGCAGGTTCCTTCGCAGCGGCTATGTTCGTCCTGTTCCGACAACGCGGGATCGACGATGCGAGATTTGAGAAACAGCGGCTGGACTTTTCCCGGCAAATCGCAGCCGGACGTGAGACGGCGAGGCAGGAACGGGTCCATGCGGCATGGGCGAAGGTGGTGAGCGCCGCGAGACATCTACGCGATTTGGACGTCGTCGACCAAGAGGCTATGTCTGCGAGCTCCCAGATGTTTGAGGCCTGGGAGCTTTGGTGTCTGCACCTCCGTCGCGAGAATGACCGGTTTGCCAACGACGTCAGCGACCTTCTAGCCGACCTAATGCAAGCCTTCTTAGAAAACCCAACAGATCGCGAGAAATTAGGAAAAATTACGGCCGAGATATCCGCTTTCGGAGTTGCCTGGCATCGTGACGACGGAGGTCGGGAGAGTGCTGAAGCGATGATCAGCGTTAAGGCGGCGGCGGCGAGATCGCGAAAGGCGGATAAGTGATGGCGGGAGTTTCTGGCGGTCGGGTAGCCAGGAGTGTCTTTGGCGGCATCGCGCCGCACGCAGCTGGTTCGCACTTCCCGAGTCGGCAGGCGGTCCGCCTTGCAGGACTTCACCGCCATGAGATGGGCGGAATCTCGGGCAGCTACGCGGAGGGCGCCGACGCGATCGTAGTGTCGGGCGGGTATCGCGATGACGAGGATCATGGCGATTGGATTCTGTACACCGGTCAGGGCGGCAACGTCGGACGCCGGCAGGTGGCCGACCAGGAGCTGACGCGAGGGAATCTTGCTCTTGCTCTCTCGGAGGAGCGTGGGTTGCCTGTCCGTGTCATCCGAGGGGCCGGCGGTGACCCTAAGCTCTCGCCGACCACCGGATACCGCTACGACGGCCTCTACGTTGTCGTCCGACACTGGCAGGAGGCGAGCGTCGACGGTCCGTTGATCTGGCGCTTTGTGCTCGAACGCGAAGGCGCACCGGGCTCCTCGATCGCCGCGGTAGCCGATCCGAGTGACGCTTCGGCACAACGCCGCGAGTCCACGCAGCAGCGGATAGTGCGGAACAGCGCGGTCACGCAGTGGGTAAAAGACCTCTACGGCGGTCGCTGCCAGTTCTGTGGCATCGTGCTCGAGACCGCGGCCGGCGCTTACTCCGAGGGAGCTCACGTGCGCGCGCTGGGGTCCCCCAATGATGGGCCGGATACGGTCGACAACGTGCTGTGCCTCTGCCCGAACGATCACGTCCTGTTCGACAAGGGGGCGTTGTACGTCGCAGATGGCAAGATCGTCCGCTCGCATGATGGGTTCGTGCTCGGCGAGCTCACCGTGCGGGCTGGCCACACTGTGCGAGAAGAGCATTTTGCGTACCACCGGGAACACTTCGCGGGTGTCAGGCGAGGGGCATAACCGGTGATTCTCGGAGTAGAGGATTCCTACCTCCACCGGATCGATACCATCGGCCGCGAGGTAGTCGACGCTGCAACTGCGGCGGCGGAGAGGGACGACGACATTACTTTCCCGGGTGCGGCGTGCTCTTGGATCTCGGCCATAGCCGGAGAGATCATGCGAGACGCCGGCCTCGGTACATGGACGCTCGTCAACCACTACAACCGGGACGGTCTCCCGGGGCACGATTGGATCGTGCAGGGCGAAATCTTCGCTGACCTGTCTGTGCAGCAGTTCTCGCGACGACCCTGGTTCGATACGCGATGGTCGGAGCACATCGTGGGCCGGGGCGAGAATCCGGTTACCTTGGCCTACCCGATCGAGATCAAGCGTCTCGAGACGCGACCGCTGGCGGAGCAGTACTCCCGCTACCGCGCCGCAGTCGAGCGAGAACTGGCCGCCAGGCAGTGAGGTCATCATGGTCGGCGGTCCTTCCTGGCGTGGTCGGCGGTGTGTCGGTGGTGGGCGGCGGTGGCGGCGTTGAGGAAGCGGTGGTGCTGCTCCCATCCGCAGCGGGTGCAGGTGGTGATCCAGCCGGTGGGGGTCTGCTCGTAGCTAACGAGGTCATCTCCAGCTGCCGGTCCGACGGGCGTCGTCGGCTGCCGTGCGGCAGGCTCGATCCATGACCACCGACTTCCCTCGCCGCATCGGCGGCTTCAAGCGGACGACGTTGTGGACCGCGGGTCTGGTCCTGGCGGCGCTCTTCTTCGGCCTGTCGCTCTACTCGTGGATCGCTGGGAGCGGGTGGCGCTTCGGCCTGTTCGCGCTCGGCTGGCTGGTGGCTGGGGTCATCTACGCCGTCATGCTTCGAAGCGAGCGGAGAGACTTCCCCGAGCGACGGTGACGCCGTCGGCGAGGAGGTCGCGGGCGGGGAGACGGTGGAGTCCACGGTGGGGCCTCGCTTTCGGGTCAGTTGGTGTGCGTTCCGGTGCCCGCCCGGGACTCGCACCCGGGGGTCTGCTGGACGGGCTGGCCGCGTTAGGCGGCCTGGTTGAGGAACATCTGGACGACGTCGACGTCGAGCCCGACCTGGGGCGCGATCGCGGCGGCGTCCATCCCGAGGGCCGCGAGCTGACGGACCTTGGTGGCCTTGTCCTCACCCGACGGCGCCGCGGGCGCGGCCGGCGCGGCGGGGGCCTGCTGCTGGGCGGGTGCCTGCGGGGCGGGCTGCTGCGGCGCCGTCGCGGGCGACTGCTGGTCGTCGCCCATGAGGGCGACGTTCGTCGGCCGCACGTACTGCGCGGTGAAGTTCTTCCCCGAGCGCGGGTCACCCGGGACCTCGTCGTGCGTGTAGCTCACCGTGACCCGGGCGCCGACCTCGAGGCCCTGGGCGCCCGTGGCGCGGATCGCGTTGCGCAGCGCGTCCTGCATCCGCCAGGAGTTCACGTCCACGACGCGGGTGCCGTCGTCGTCGGGGTCCTCGGGCTTGCGCTCGTCCGTCGACAGGGTGAGGTGGAAGGCGTAGACGGGCTTGCCGGCCTTGGTGTACTTCGGCGGGCCGTCGGACCGCTGGGTCGTCTGGTTGTACTCGCGGACGTGGTACGGCTCGCCGACGTCGAGGATCGTGCCGGTGATCGTGTCGCCGTGGCTCTTGAACGAGGCGTACGAGCCGCCGCCCGACATCAGGATGCTGTTCGCGGTGGGGGTGGACATGGTGGTGCTCCTTCGGGGGTTGGGGGGTTGCTATCTGGTGGTCCCGCCCGTGTGGGCGGGGTCAGGAGGCCGCCGAGCGTCGCGTCGGCAGCGGGGGTGGGGAAGTCGGGGTAGCGGGCGCAGGAGTAGCAGCCGGCGGCGCGGGGCAGGGAGCTGATCCACGCGTCTCGTGCCTGGTCGCCGAGGCCGGCCTGCAGGGCGGTCATGTTCGTGTGGAGCCGGTCGGCGCGGGCGAGAGCGTCGAGAGCGATCTGCTCCTGGTAGGGCTCGGACCACAGGACGGCGTCGGCCCAGCCGCCCGCGCTGTTGCGGGGGAGGTAGACGATGGAGACGTGCTTGACGGTGTGGCCGGCGGCGGCGAGTCCGCGCCCGTAGAGGTGGGCCTGGACGCGGTAGACGGGGCTGGGGCCGGAGCGGGCGCTGCGGAGCGTGGTCGCTCCCGTGATCTTCCAATCCACGGTGGTGCCGGTGGCGATGTCGAACAGGTCGCACGAGCCGGAGATCTCGACGCCGCCGATGGTGCCGACGTTGACGCGCTCCTCGACGAGGTAGCGGCGTGAGCCGGTGGTGTTCCCGCAGGTGCGCCGGTTCTCGTGCTCGATGACGAGGCGCTCGTGCTCGGCGTGGACCGCGGTGCCGACGAACGGGAGCCACGCGACGCCCTCGCGGGTCTGCTCCCAGCCGGCGATCTTGGCCGCGAGGCAGTGCTCGCAGTCGGTCCCGATCTCGGAGGGGCCGATGGTGCGCTGCAGGGAGCGGGGCGCGTTGACGATCGCGTCCTCGAGGAGTGCGCGGAGGTCGCGGTGGGTGTCGGCCGCGGTCCCGCCCTCGTAGGACTGCCGCAGCGGCGGTAGGACCGCCAACGCGTTCATCAGACGACCTCGACCTTCGTCGACGGGCGCGAGGGGGTCTTGACGAGCTCGGGGTCGACGACGCCGAGCTCGATGGCGGCGTTGATCTTGGCCGTGTCGGGCTGGACCTTGTAGAGGGTCGGGTGGTCGGCGAAGGGGTAGTGGGTCTGGACGAGGGCGGGCTTCACGAGCATGGACGGCTTGGGTGTGGTGACCTTGACCTTGAAGATGCCGGCGGCGTGGGCGCCCTCGCCGAGGCCCTTGAAGATGGCGTCGATCTCGGTGAGGCGGTCGCCGAGGCCGGCGAGGTGCTTCTCGATGTCGGCTTTCTCGTGGGCGAGGGCCTCGAGCTGGTCGGGGGTGTAGTCAGGCACGGGCGTTCTCCTTGATCTGGTCGGCGTGCTCTTCGAGCTGCGCGAGGTGGTCGGGCATGTCGTCGGGGGTGAGGGCGTCGTCGCGCTGGCGCTGCCAGAGGTCCTCGTCGAAGTCGTCCCAGCCGTCGGCGCCCATCAGGCGGCCCATCCGGTGAGGGCGGCGCCGGCGGTGGCGAGGTCGCGGCTGATCCGGGCGAGGCGGCGGGTGCGGGCGCGGGAGGCCCAGTCGGTGAGGAGCTGCTCGGCGTCGGCGTACTTGCGGGCGCCGTCGTGGTCGCCGGCACGGAGGTACTGGCAGGCGAGGTGGGCGGCGGCATTGGCGGCGGCGTCGAACACGTCGGCGCCGCGGGTGCTGGGGGTGCGGGTGCCGCGGATGGCGGCGATGAGCTGGGCGGCGACGCGGCGGCCGGGCTGCGGCTTCACGGTGCCGAGGCCTTCGCGCATCGCGGCGGCGAGGCGGAGCCGGTGCGCGGCGCCGGTGGCGGGCGCGGGCATCAGGCGGCGTCCAGCGTCGAGGCGGCGGCCGGGCTGCGGCTTCACGGTGCCGAGGCCTTCGCGCATCGCGGCGGCGAGGCGGAGCCGGTGCGCGGCGCCGGTGGCGGGCGCGGGCATCAGGCGGCGTCCAGCGTCGAGGCGGCGGCGGAGCGCAGCTGCGTCGCACGCCGGATGAGGGTGATGATCTTCGGCTTGGTGCGGTGGCGGCCGGTGGGGGCGTCGTTGACGCCGTCGGCGTCGTCCAGGGCCCGCAGGGGACCCATCGGGACGGCGAGGCCGTCGGTGATGCGGCGGTGCTTGCGGGGGAGCGTGGTGGTCATCGGTACGCTGCTTTCTGTCGGTGAAGGTCGGCTTCTCGTTGGCGCGGGGGCCGGCCTTCGCTGTTTCTGAGGGTGGGGCGTTAGTGCCCGGTGGCGCGCTCGTTGAGGAACGCGCGGACGGCGTCGGGGTGGACGCGGTACTTCCCGCGGGTCCCGCGGCCGACGCGGTGGGCGTCGAGGTCGCCCCTGCGGATGAGGAGGCGGACGGTCCAGGCGGACTCGCCGAGCAGGTCGGCGACGGCGTCGACGCTTAGGAGCGGGACGAGCGGCAGCGCCGCGGCGGGGGTGGTCACAGGACCCACGCCGAGACGACGTAGCCCATGAGCGCGCCGAGCGCGAGGAGCGCGCCGAGGCCGGCGGCGTCCGCGAGACGACCCCACATCAGGCCACCGCCGCCGCTGCGTGCCGCGTGGTGGAGACACCGTTTGTCACAGTGGCGATGGAGACGACCTCATGGGCCTCGAAGAGGTCCTCCCACGGGACGTCGAGGCGCGCGGCGATGGCGAGAGCGAAGTCCTCCTCGAGGGTGCGGAGCTTGCCGTTCTCGATCTGCCAGATCGCAGCCTGCGATCGGCGGGTGAGGAAGGCGAGATCGCGCTGCGAGAAGTGGCGCTGCTTGCGCCAACGGCGGATCTGACCGGGGTCCTTGACCTTCATCCAGACCTCCTTGCGGACTCGGGGCGGTCGCTGTCGGGTCTTCATCATGCTCTCCAATCGTCCGGTTGACAAGTAAAGAATCCACCACACGGCACTACTTGTCAAGCCGACAACTGGGACGACCGCGATCCGACCTGCCAAGATGTGCTCGGCACTTGTCATCCACGCGCCGAGCGCCGCTTCAACCACTGACAACGCAAAGGGCATGGTCGTCGCCGTGAACGAACCTCAGACGCTGCAGACGCTGGTCCGCCAGGCGCTCGAGACCCGCAAGGTCTCCGGCCGCCGGCTCGCGGACCTCGCCGGCAGAGCTGGCCTCAAGGTCACGCACACGACGCTGAACCACCTCGCCGCCGGGACGTACAAGTTCGCCCCGAGCCCCGAGACGATCCGCGCCGTCGCATGGCTCGCTGAGGTCTCCGAAGAGGACGCGTTCGCAGCGGCGGGAGTCCCCGTGCCCGGACCGCCGTTCTCCGACGAGCTCCCACCGGGAGTGGACTACCTGTCGCCGCGGTCCCGCCGCGCCGTGATCGAGGTACTTCGGGCGCTGGTGGAAGCAGAGCGCGAGGAGGTGGGGAGCGATGCAGACCGTTCCGCCCCCAGAACGGTGGCCGGCGAGGAGCCGGCCACGAGCACGACGGCGGGTGGTTCCCGACCCGGAACCACCCGAGGCGATTCCGACGCGGTGAGTGGTTCCGGTGCCCCTACGGGGGGCGCACCGGCGGGAACCACCCAACAGGGTGACCCCGGAACCACCGGGAACCACCAGGGAACCACCCGGGACGACGTCGGCCTCGCCGCCTACGCCAAGACCGGCCCGACCCGCCTGCAGCAGCTCCGCGCAGCACAGGACGCCGACGCGCTGCGACAGGATGACTCTGAGTCGGTGGCGGATTGATGGACGATTCGTTCCGGGTGGCGCGTCGTCAACCGGTGAGATTGGTGCGTGCTCCGTCTCCACCGGAACCCGAACCGCGCTTGATGTCCTTGATGGAGGGTGACCTGCTGAGGATCGGCAGGCACCGCGCAACCCTGGCGGAGGTCGAGGAGACGTTCGTCTACCGCGCACCGTTCGTGCACGAGCGGAAGGTGCTCTGGGAGGCGTTCTCGGTCTACCGTTCGCTGATCGGTCGCTACCTACCAAGCGTCCGCTACTGGATCAACGGTGGCTTCGCGACGCACAAGGCGTGGGCGCCTCCGGACGACATTGACGTATGCGTCATCGCCCCTCCGGCCGACTACGAAGCCGCGGGCCCCGTCCTCTTCGATCTCTTCACTGACACGGGGCCACCCCGAGTACAGCCGATGTCCGGCCTGGTCGACGCGTTCCCGATGCCAGGGGGCTTGAAGGAAGATGGTGCCTACTGGTACGACCTGTGGTCGCAGGTGAGAGGTGCCGACGGGAACCGTGACTACAGCCGATCAAAGGGATTTCTGGAGGTGATGCCCGATGAGCACCAGTGATCTGCTGCGCGATGCCTGGTCGGCGTCGTCGGGAAGCAACTTCCTCGATCAGCTCCGTCGGCGCGGCCTTGCGGCATCCGCCTCGCAAGTGCCCGAGCTTCAGTCGACCCTTCGGACTCTGCAGCTCGGCGAGCGAGCCCAGCTTGACCTCCACATCGAGGACGCAAAAAGCGATTCAGGCCACGAGACATCGGCCTCCGCATTGGGGGAGTTTCTCCAACGCGTTGCCAAGGCGGTCCGCGAGCTCGCAAGATCGGGTGGCGATGCTCTTCGGTTGCACGGCGATCTGAACGTTCTTGCTCCGTCGCCAGGATCGGTTCGCGTCGTGTTCGTTGAACAGGAAGACGAGCGGCCCGCTGACTCGAGACCGCAGTCGGCCTATCTCTGGGGGCGGGGATGGAGCGCCTGGCTGAGACGTTCGACCTCGCTGTCGCGGGTGACGATGCTCTCGATGGCGCCGTTACCTCCTACAGCTTGGCCGCCCGTGACGCCCTTAAGAGTCTGGGTCAGACGATCGCGGAGCGCGGATGGACCGTCTCCGGCACTCTGACCGATCGTGACGGCGAGACGCGGGTGACGAGTCTGACGACCCACGCCGCCGACCGAATGGTCGATGCGGTGAGGCGCCAGCCGAAGTCCACCAAGTCCGTTATGACGTCCGGGACGCTCGACGGGTGGCGATGGTCGAACTCCACGCTCCGCTTCATTCAGGAGAAGGGGGAGCGATCGACGTGTACGTCCCGGCGTCCTTGCGCGCGACCGTTGCCGCCTTGCACGCGGAGCAGGGCGATCAAGCTGACAAGTTCGAGGCCAAGCTCATGATGGCTGAAGCGTTCACCCGCACTGGTCGTGGGATCAGCCGGTCGTACTCCCTAGTCGCACTCGACAAGATTCCGGATCTCTTCGAGGCCGTGGAGGGCTCGTTCCCGGAGTGATGTCGGTGGGGGACCGTACGGTCGCTGCATGACCCACCACCCCTGGCGCTTCCTGCGCGGGTTGCCGCACGTCACGCTCGAGTGGGTGCGGATGCACGGGCGGGTGGGGGAGACGAACGGGGTCGACCTCATCCGGATCCACCCGGATCAGCTGCAGGTCGAGCGCAGGGTCACGCTGACGCACGAGACCGTGCACCTCGAGCGTGGACACACCACGGGGTGTGCGCCGGCGGTCGAGTCCGAAGTGCGCGAGGAAGCTTCGCGGCGCCTCATCGAACTCCCGGCGCTCCTGGATGCTCTCGCGTGGACTGAGGACTGGGACGAGGCAGCCGACGAGTTGTGGGTGACGGTCGACGTGCTCCGGGACCGCATCGACACCCTGAGCGAGGTCGAGCGGGCGGCGCTCGTGCGTCGGGCTCGCGAACTCGACGAGGCCACGCACTGACGGGGGCATGACACGTATGACACGTCTCCGCGTTGACCGTCACGGGCGCGTGTGTGCGTGCGTGGAGCCTGATAAGGGAACGGTTCGCGTCATACCCGTCACGATCTGCGACAACGCTTCACCCGCATGTGTCATGGGCCATCAGCCCGTAGCCGCTGATCCGAGCGCATCACCCGAAGGAGGTTGATCCCGTGGCGCACGTCAAGGACCTCTGGACCATCCCCAACCCCAGCGGGCGCGGACGCATCAAGGGCCCCCGCCACGGCTCCGGGCGACGCTGGCTCGCCTCGTGGGTCGAAGCCGGCGGCGCCCGCCGATCCAAGACGTTCGACACCAAGGACGCCGCCGTCGCACACCTCGAGCAGGTCGGTCACGAGCAGCGCGCCGGCACCTACGTCTCCCCAGCCTCCGCGCGCGCGACGTTCGTCGACGTCGCCGAGCGCTGGTACGCCGAACAGGTCCACCAGCGCGCCTCGACCCTGCAGGTCATCCGCCGGCGCCTGGACCGCACGATCCTGCCCGCGTTCACCGGCTACCGCTGGGACGAGATCTCGCGCGCCACCGTCCAGGCCACCATCACGAAGTGGACGCGTGACCTCGCCCCGTCCACCGTCCGCGTCGCCTACGTCTACCTCGCCGGGATCTGCCAGCTCGCCGTCGACGAGCGCCGCATCGCCACGACGCCGTGCACCCGGATCAACCTGCCCACCGTCGCCCACGAGCTCGTCGTCCCGCTCACCGTCGCCCAGGTCCAGGCCCTGACCGATTCCGCGGGCGCCGAGCACCGCGGCATGTTCGTGCTCGGGGCGGCGTCGGGGATGCGGAGCTCGGAGATGCGTGGGCTCACGTGGGACCGTGTGCGGCCGGTTGCGGACGGGGGAGCGGTGGTGCGGGTGGATCGTCAGCTGCTGCGGGCCTCGACGTCGATGGCGCCGTCGTGGGGGCCGCCGAAGACGATCTCGAGCGTGCGGAACGTGGCGATCGGGCCGGCGACGGTGGCGGCGTTGGGGGAGCCGGGGGAGGGGCTGGTATTCCGGTCGCGCCGTGGCGGTGCGGTGGTGTCGTCGGGGGCGTGGACGATCTGGCGGGAGGCGGCAAAGCGCGCGGGGGTGGAGTCCTCGGGGTGGCACGACCTTCGGCACTTCCACGCCTCATTGCTGATCGCGGGCGGGGCGTCACCGGTGGCGGTCGCCCACCGGCTGGGGCACAAGGACGCGACGGAGACGCTGCAGACGTACGCGCACCTGTGGCCGGATGATGATGAGCGGATGCGGGACGCGACGGACGGCCTGGTGCTCGCGACGCGGAGCTCGTAGCGAACAGGGAGCGAACAGCGCAGCGTCGTCGCAGGTCAGAGGGTCGGGGGCAGATGCCTGGCGTATCGGCCGGCTCATCCGCCGAACGAGTGAAGCCGCTGACAACGGTGCGGCGTGGGGGGATGACCAAGCATCGCGGATCAGTCCTGGGGGATCTCCCACGTCCAGAGGGGGCCGTTGTCGGGTGCGTAGGTCACCCACTTCTCGTTCCCGGTGACGTCCAGGACAAGCAGGCCTTCGGTGCTCTGGCCGGGTGTCGTCGCGGTGACAATGCCGTCGCCGCGCTGGGTGCAGTACATCGTCCCTTCGGTCCACTCGACCGGAGTGGGGTCGAGCTGGTCATCCCGTTCGACGCTCGTCCGCCACCGCCAGGGCTCGAAGAACCAGACCTGGTCGTCGGGTGCGCCTGCCGAGAGCTCGATGGCGAGGTCGAGGAACAGGTAGGTGCCCCGCTCTGATGGGTAGCGCGCTTCGTGGTTGCAGCCGTCCGCGTCGAAGTAGGCGTCTCGGAGCGTCAGTCGAAGGCCCTCGTCGGTGTCCCGGTAGGACATGAAGACCTCGTCGCCGATCTGCTTGACGGTCGCTCCGCTCGCGACGACGTCTGCGCCGGGTGCCGGCGGGAATGGATCGTCCCACAGTGCGTCGGGGATGATCTGGCCCCCCTGCTCGTCGACCTCGGTCCCGACTTCGGGGTCGGATGACGGCTCGTCAGTCGGTGAGGGTGACGTCGGGGACGGGGTCTCTGGCGCGGGGATCTCGGACTGCGTCGGCGCGGGCTGCGACGCGCCAGGCTGTGCGCATGCGGTGAGCACCAGGCCTAGCGCGGCGAGAGCGGCCCATCGCTCGGTTGGGCGGCGGGTCATTGCTGTCACGTCCAATCGCTGACATCGAGCTGGAGGGGATGGTCGGCCGGGTGTGACGACCGCGGAAAAGTTGTCGGTCGGTACGCCTTCTTGTGCGCGAACCACTGGAGGAGACTCGGCGGGTCTCGCCAACGACGGTGCCGGCCGCGTCTCAGATCATCGACCAGCCGCGTCGACGGAGCGCCCCCGCCCGCACGAGGAGGACGGGGCGGTCGTGTCAGCGGGTGATAGTGACGCCGGTGGCGGAGACGTAGATCGAGCCTCGTTCGAAGAGCTGCCACCAGGTGCCGTTGCCGACGTAGGCCTGGTCCTGCTTGGGGTAGCCGAGTGATCCGGTGCCGCCGCCGTTGGCGTTGTGCGCGTCGCGGATGGCACCGGAGACGGCGCTGCACTGCGGAACGTCGGGATAGGCGCTGGGCAGGCAGTAGATGATGGCGCGCTCGAAGGTCTGGAACCGGTAATCGTGACCCTGGACGGTGTCACGGCCGGTGGGGTAGCCGATGGGCCCGCCTCCGCCGCCGAGGGAGTTGTGCAAGGACTGGACGCTGCCGTGCGTGGCGTAGGTCCCGGCGGGGCTGGAGTAGACGTAGCCGGTGGCGAACTCCTGGTACCAGTGCTGGTAGCCCTCGCGGATCTCACCCTTCCACGGGTAGCCAAGCCATCCGCCTCCGCCACCGTTGGCCTGGTGGAAGCGCGCGATCGCGGAACTGTTAAAGGTGGTGGCGGTGAGGGGGCCCGCGTAGACGATGCCGCGCTCGAAGCGCTGGTAGGTCCGCTCCCCGAGGAACGGGTCACGGACGTCCGCTCGGACGGTGTCGATCGGGTAGCCCAGCGCGCCGCGGCCGCCGCCGTGGGCGAGGTGCTCGTCGTTGATGCTGCGTCCGCCGTCGGTACGAGAGGGGACGACGAACTGGCCGCGGGGGCTGTCGTAGACGACGCCGTCGGCGGTCCGCTGCCAGGACCAGCCCGGGGCGTCTGTGGACCATGCGGGGGCAGGTGCCACGACGGGTGGCGCCGGTTGGGCTGACGCGGCGGGCGTCGCGACGACTGTCAGGGCTGTCGCGACCGCCCAGAGCGCTGACAGCTTCGATCGCACGGTCATTCTCTTCTCCTCGAGATCATTTCGGTGTGCTGATCGTGGCAGGGCTGACCAGCTCGTGCCACCGGAGCGCACAGGCGAACTCGCCCTGTCCGCTCCCCGGTCCGACGAGGAACGGGGCGGTCGGGTCGAGATGCGATCGGGCCGAGGTCGGTGAGATCGCCATCGGCACGTCGTGATGCCCGACCGGCGATCTGCTGTGGACCGTGGCAGGTGCCGACCCCAGCACGGAGCTCGTGCCGCTTGCGGGAGCGCCCCAGCAGGACCGTGGCGTCAAACTTCAGGGATCTTCCAGGTCCAGAGGGGGCCGTTGTCGGGTGCGTAGGTGACCCATCCCTCCATGCCGGTGACGTCGAGGGCGTAGAGGCCCTCGGTGGACATTCCCGGGACCAGGGCCGTGACGGCGGACTCCTCGCGGGGGATGCAGTACATGGTGCCCTCGGTCCACTCCCAAGGCGTCGGGTCGAGCTGGTCGTCCCGTTCGACGCTGGCGCGCCACCTCGTCGGGTCGAAGAACCAGATCGTCTCTTCGGGGAGGTCCTCCGACAGGCTGACCTCGACGTCGAGGAAGAGGTAGGTGCCGCGCTCGGAGGGGAGCTTGGCCATGTGGGTGCAGCCCTCGCCGTCGAAGTAGGCGTCGCGCAGGGTCAGACGCAGCCCGTTCTCCGTCCCGCGGTAGGAGATGAACGCCTCCTCGCCCATCTGCTGCACCGAAGCGCCGCTCGCGACCAGCTCCGCATCGGGCGCCGGCTCGAACGGGTCGTCCCAAGGCGCGTCGCCGACCGGTGTTCCCTGAGTCGGTAGCTCCGGCGTCGCCTCCGACGGACCCGTCGAGGGATCCAGTGTCTCCGGCGTCTCGGGCGACGGCGTCGTCCCAGAGTCCGTGGGGATGCTCGACTCGTGGGCCTCGCTCGCAGAAGAGTCGGGTGCGGGCGCGGCGGGTTCCGCCTGTTCCGGGCCGGCGGCGCACGCGGCGACGAGGGTCATCAGGATCGGGAGGGCACCCCACCGGGGTGCATGTCTGACGGTCACGTGCTCAGGGCCGCGAATAGGTGACTGTCGCGCCCGAGGGCGAGACGGAGATCGAGCCGCGCTCGAACAGCTGCCACTCGTCACCGTTGGCCCTCTGCACCACACGCTGCATCGGGTACCCGAGCGATCCGGTTCCCCCGCCGTGAGCGTCGTGAACCCGGCGGACGGTGCCGGACACGTCGCTGCACTGCTCCCTACCCGTGTACGGGTGGGGGAAGCAGTAGATCGTGGTTCGCTCGAAGGTCTGGAACCGGTAGCCGGGCGCCTGAACGGTGTCCGGACCCGTGGGGTACCCCACCGTGCGACCGCCGCCGAGCCCCCGGTGCAGACCCATGAGATTCCCGGCCGTCACGTACGTGCCCGAGGGGCTGTCGTACAGGACGGTCAGGCGGAACTCCTGGTAGCGGTGCTGAGAGCCCTGGGTGATCTCATTCGTGACGGGATAGTTCAACCATCCACCTCCACCACCGTTGCGCAGGTGGAGCTGGGTGATCGGGGAGCGGTACAGCGTCGTGGCGGTCCAACCACCCCGGTAGACGATGCCGCGTTCGAAGCGCTGGAAGGTGCGCTCGCGGGTCCACGGGTCGGCGGTGTCGGACCGCTCCCTGTCCACCGGATAGCCCAGGGCGCCTCGTCCTCCTCCGTGCGCCGCGTGCTCGTCGGCGATGCTGCGCCAGCCCTCGGGGAGGTCGCGGACCAGGAACCTGCCGTGGGGGCTGTCGTACACGACTCCGTCCGCCGACCGCTGCCAGGTCCACCCCGGTGCGTCGCTCGTCCAGGCAGGGACAGGGGTGACGACCGGTGGGGCAGGACGTCCGACGGCCGTCGGCGCAACTCCCACGACCATCACGGCGGACAGGACCCACAGCACCGCACGTCTCGTTCTCCGGCCCACGGGTGGCTCCTTCTCTCCGTCACAGATGAACGGAGCATGTCAGGCGCTGCCGGTGGGCGCCACCGGAGGCGTGGACCAACCGCCGGTCGCACACCCACCCCGCCCCGTCGTCCCACGGGACCACCCCACGACGCGACCACGAACCGATGGCCGCGCCGCCTCCCGTTCGTAGCGTCGAGGCATGACGAATACGACCACCCGCACCCGCCGCACCGCCCCCGCGACCGCCACCCTCGCCGCTGTCGCCCTCCTCGCCCTCACCGGGTGCAGCACCTTCAGCGACCTGGGCGACAGCCTCAGCGGCAGCGACACCAAGGAGCACAGCGTCGACACCGGCGCCGAGGGCAAGGAGAGCCAGCTGCTCGCCTCCTGGGTCCCGGACGACGCGAGCGACGTCAAGGTCATGCAGCGCACCACCGGCAGCGAGCGCCTCCTCACCTTCACCCACGACGGCGACCTCCCCGCCGACTGCACCGCGATCGCCACCCCCGGCACGCCCACCGAGGAGGAGCTCGCCGCCTCCTACGCCACCGACGCCCGTACCGCCGACTTCCCCGTCGAGGACTGGACCACCACTCCGACCCTCGAGGCCGAGTGGTGGCCCGAGGGCACGATCGAGGGCACCACGCACCTGTGCGGCCGCTGGTGGGTGAGTACGTCCGGCAGCACCGTCTACGGTTTCGCCGCGTCGCAGAAGATCGAGCCGGCGAGCTGAGCCGCCCGCCCATCCGTCAGGCTGGGATCATGAGCGGACCGAGCGAGAGCACCGACCGGCGCCCCAGCAGCATCGAGCTCCTCCTCGACACCGAGACCGAGGCCCGGGTGCGCGAGGAGTGGCGCGCGCTGGCGGACGCCGGGCTGTCGAGCATGGGCGCCCACACGTCCGACAGCAACGCTCCGCACGTCACGCTGGTCGAGCACCTCGGGCCGCTGCCGCCGCTGCAGCGATGTCACCGCGCCGCCGTCGGGCTCCCGCTCCCGCTCGTGCTCGGCCCGCCGGTGCTGCTGGGGGAGGGGAGCGGCGCGTGCTCGCCCGGGTCGTCGTCCCGACGGCGGAGCTCCTCCGGCTGCACCGCACCACCCTCGCGATGCTCGGGGGACGAGAGCCGTCGGACCACACCGCCCCCGACCGGTGGCTGCCGCACGTCAGCCTCGCGCGGCGCCTGCGGTCCGCCGATCTCGAGCGGGCGCTCGGCCTGCTCGGCGGTCCGATCAGCGGGCACGCGCAGGACCTGCGAACCTGGGATCCGCGCGAGGGGCGGGTGATGGTACTCACCCAGGACGACGGCGTCACCAATCTTCTCTAGGTGATGGGGCTCGGAGTTGCTACGGTCATCGGGGCACTCACGAGAGTGTTGCCATCCCCGCCGTCCTGGAGGACACTGCATGCCGTTCCGCAGCAAGGAGACCCTCGAGCACTGGCTCGAGGAGTTCACCACCGCCCGAGGCGCGGGCGCGAGCATCAAGGTGATCATCCAGGACGGTGACGACGGTGCCGACACCGGCCTCATCGTCGTCCCGCTGCGCGACTCCACCGCCTCGATCTTCATGGAGCCCCGCGAGATCGGCGCTCCCGAGTGGCGGATCACCCTCGAGCCGCAGCCCGACCTCACCGTCCTGAGCCACCACGAGGTCAACGCCTTCGCGATGGAGATGCTCGTGGCCGCCGAGCTGTGCGCGTTCCTCGAGGCGAAGTCGGTCGGTCACGTCGAGGCTGACGACGTCGACGAGGACGACTCCGTCGACGCCTGACGCCGCACGTCGGCAAGCGCGAGCCACACGCCGTTCACCATCAGGCGCGCGTCCACGACCTCGACCAGGACCAGCTGCCGCGTCCACGCCGTCGCCCGCCCTCGGACGACCTCGACACCGTCGCGCTCCCACACCAGCCGCACCACCACCGGGATCGGCCCGGCCGGGTAGCGGCACGGGGTGAAGAACCGAGGGACGGGCCGCGCGTTGCGCAGCTCCTGCCGCTCGTGCGACCACGGTTCGACGTCGACATGGATCCCCGGCACGCGCCGACCCTCGCACGCGGGTCCGACATCGCCGTCGCACTCCACCGCTCACGCCACCACCCCCGCCCCCGACGGCGGGACGAGCCGCCGCACGTCGGCGGCCGGCAGCCACGCCGTCCCGAGCGGCCACCGCTCGTCCCGCACCTCCACGAGCACCAGGGTCCGGGTCCACGCCCGCGCGAGCGAGCGGACGTGCTCCGCGCCGTCGGACGCCCACACCAGCCGCGCCTCGACCGGGATCGGCCCGGCCGGTTCCGGTGCCAGTGTCCAGGCCAGCGGGAAGCGCCCCGGCTCCCCGACGGCGTTCAGCAGCCGCTGCGGTCCGGGACCCGACCGCGGGATCTCCCACGCCTGACGTGCCATGGCGCGATGGTGGCACCGGGGTCCGACATCGGGTCCGCCGCCCGACGGGCTCAGCCCTGGTCGACCTCGTCGACCTCCCGCAGCGCCAGCTGCTCCACGTGCGGCAGCGCCGCGAGCAGCACCGCGCTGTCGCTCACACCCGGGTCGAGCACGACGGCGTCCACACCGTCGGCCGCGAACCCCGTCAGGTACTCGACCGCGGCGGCGCGCGGCAGCGCCACCAGCGTGCCCGCCTCCTGCTCCGACAACCCCGAGGCGAGGCCGAACGCCTGGGCCCGCTCCGGTGTCGTGAAGATCGTGATGACGCCCTGCCCGTCGGTCTCGACGGCGTAGGGGGTGACCTGGTCACCCCATCCGCGTGCGATCACGAACCACTGCTCGAGCGCGAACGCGTCGCGCCACGCGGCGAGGTGGTCGGAGGTCTCGCCCGCCACGTCAGGACGCCTGTCGGGCCGCCAGCGACGCGGCGCCGACGATGCCCGCGGCGTTGCGCAGCTTCGCCGGCACGATCGGCGTCCTCAGGTCCAGGAGCGGCAGGAACTCCTTGTGCTTCTTGCTGATGCCGCCGCCGACGACGAACAGGTCGGGGGAGAAGAGGAACTCGACGTGTGCGAAGTAGCGCTGCAGCCGCGGCGCCCACTCCTCGAAGCTCCAGCCCTCGCGCTCCCGCACGCCCGAGGAGGCGCGGGACTCGGCGTCGAACCCGTCGATCTCGAGGTGGCCGAGCTCGGCGTTGGGGATGAGGACGCCGTCGTGGATCATCGCCGAACCGATCCCCGTGCCGAGGGTGATGACCAGCACCAGGCCCTTCTGCTCGCGCGCGGCGCCGTAGACGACCTCGCCGAAACCGGCGGCGTCGGCGTCGTTGGCGACGACGGCGCGCAGCCCGGTCGCCCGGCGCGCCACCTCGGCGACGTCCGTGCCGATCCACGCGTCGTCGACGTTCGCGGCCGACTTCGCCACCCCGTTCTTGATGATCGCGGGGAACGTCAGCCCCACCGGGGTGTCCTTCGGGAGCGTGAACGACGACGTCAGCTCGCCGAGCACGCTGCCGACCGCCGCCGGCGTCGCCGGGACGGGCGTGGGGATGCGGATGCGGTCGGCCGCGAACTCACCCGTGGTGAGGTCGACGGGGGCTCCCTTGATGCCGGAGCCGCCGACGTCGATCCCGAGTGCGAGGGCGTGCTTCTTCGCCATGACGATCCTTCCCGCGTGCGCGGTCGTGGGTCTGCGGTGGTGGTGTGGTCGGTTGGCCGGACGCTGATAGCCGGTCGGGGCGCGGTCCGGTGCCACGATGGAGTCTAGGAGTTCGGCGCGTCGGAGCGCCGGACCGGAGACGGAGGTGGCGTGATGGCGCAGGACGACACGGCCGAGCGGGGCTTCTACTTCAACGTCGAGACCGGCGCCGTGGAGCAGGGGATGCAGTCCTCCTGGACGCGGCGCATGGGCCCGTACGCCACGCGCGAGGAGGCGGCGCAGGCGCTCGCGACGGCGCGGCGTCGCACCGAGGACTGGGACGAGCAGGACCGGGAGTGGAACGACTCCTGACGGGGGCGAGCGCGTGAGGCGCCCGACGGCGCAGCGCGCGTCCCGCCGGCGGGCCTACGCCTCGTAGGTGTGCTCGGGCCCGGGGAACGAGCCGTCGTGCACGGCCGCGACGTAGTCGCCCGCAGCCTGCGCGAGCGCGGTGCCCACGGCTCCGAACTGGCGCGCGAACCGGGGCGACCAGTCGGCCATGCCGGCCATGTCGAGCCACACGAGCACCTGCCCGTCGCAGCCGGCCCCGGCGCCGATACCGATGGTCGGGACTGGCAGGGCGTCGGTGATCCGATGCGCGAGCGGTCCGGGGACCATCTCGAGCACGACGGCGACGGCGCCGGCCGCCACCAGCGCCTCGGCGTCCGCGAGCAGGCCCGCGGCGGCCTCCTCGCCCCGGCCCTGGACCCGCTTGCCGCCCAGGGCGTTCTCCGCCTGCGGCGTCAGGCCCAGGTGCCCCACGACGGGGATGCCCGCCCCGGTGAGGAGCTCGACGTGGGGTGCGATCCGCCGTCCGCCCTCGATCTTGACGGCGTTCGCGCCGCCCTCCTTGAGCATGCGGACCGCGGAGGCGTGCGCCTGCTGCGGCGAGGCCTCGTAGGAGCCGAACGGGAGATCGGCGACCACGAAGGCTCGCTGCGCCGCCCGCGATACCGCCCGGACGGCGGGGACCATCTCGTCCATCGTCGTGGGGATCGTGGTGTCGTGGCCGAGCATGTTGTCGCCCATCGAGTCGCCCACGAGCAGCATGTCGACCCCGGCGGAGTCGAAGATCCGCGCCGTGGGGGCGTCGTAGGCCGTGAGCATCGTGAGGCGGCGACCCGCGGTCTTGGCCTCGCGAAGGTGGTGCACCCGGACCCGCTTGGCGGTGCTGACGGACGCGGGCGGCGGTGCGGTGCTCATGACCTCCAGCCTAGCCAGCGGGCGGACGGCCACCGGCGTGGCGAGCGCCACCCGTCGGACCCGCGTGCGCAGGGGTGCCGTGCTGTGGAACGGTGGGCGAGGCAGCATGATAGGAACGTCGCGCACCAGCCTCGGATAGGAGAACGATGGACAAGCAGCAGGAGTACGTGCTCCGGGCGATCGAGGAGCGCGACATCCGGTTCATCCGGCTGTGGTTCACGGATGTCCTGGGCATGCTGAAGTCCGTGGCGATCGCACCTGCCGAGCTGGAGAGCGCCTTCGCCGAGGGCATCGGGTTCGACGGCAGCGCGATCGAGGGCCTGGCCCGCGTGTCGGAGGCCGACATGCTCGCCCGCCCCGACCCCTCCACGTTCCAGCTGCTGCCGTGGCGCGGTGACCAGCGCGGCACCGCGCGCATGTTCTGCGACATCCTCACGCCCGACGGCGAGCCCGCGGCCGCCGACTCCCGCAACGTCCTCAAGCGCGCGCTCGCGAAGGCGTCCGACCTCGGTTTCGCCTACTACACGCACCCCGAGGTGGAGTTCTACCTGTTCGAGACGCCGCAGGGTCCTGGCGCCCCGCTCGTCCCGGTCGACGACGCCGGGTACTTCGACCACGTGGCCCGCGGCACCGCGCACGACTTCCGCCGCGCCGCGATCGGCCTGCTCGAGTCGATGGGCATCTCGGTGGAGTACTCCCACCACGAGGGTGGCCCCGGCCAGAACGAGATCGACCTGCGCTATGCCGACGCCCTGTCGACCGCGGACAACATCATGACCTTCCGGACGGTGGTCAAGGAGGTCGCCCTCGACCAGGGCATCATGGCCTCGTTCATGCCGAAGCCGCTCGCGGGTCAGCCCGGTTCGGGGATGCACACGCACGTGTCGCTGTTCGAGGGCGACTCCAACGCGTTCTACGACCCCGCCGGCCGCTACGGGCTGAGCTCCACGGGCCGCAAGTTCATCGCCGGCCTGCTGCGCCACTCGGCCGAGATCACGGCCGTGACCAACCAGTTCGTCAACTCTTACAAGCGCCTGTGGGGCGGCGGCGAGGCCCCGAGCTACGTCTGCTGGGGACACAACAACCGCTCGGCGCTCGTGCGCGTGCCGATGTACAAGCCGAACAAGGGTCAGTCGGCCCGGGTGGAGTACCGCGGCCTCGACTCGGCGGCCAACCCGTACCTCGCCTACGCGCTCCTGCTCGCGGCCGGCCTCAAGGGCATCGAGGAGGACTACGAGCTGCCCGACGAGGCCGAGGACGTCGTGTGGGACCTCAGCGACTCCGAGCGCCGTGCGCTCGGCATCGCCCCGTTGCCGAGCAACCTGCAGGACGCGCTGGAGATCATGCAGTCCTCCGAGCTCGTGGCCGAGACGCTCGGGGAGTCGGTGTTCGAGTTCTTCCTGCGCAACAAGCGCCAGGAGTGGGAGTCCTACCGCGCCGAGGTGACGCCGTGGGAGGTCACCCGGTACCTGCGAGCCCTGTGAGCCGATGAGAGCGGCGTCCCCCCAGACCCGACTCATCCGCTCGGGGTTCCGCGAGCTGGAACGCGCGGCGGCGATCCTCGCCGAGCCGTGGTTCGGCGTCGTCGCCGGTGACGACGGCGGTGACCGGCTCCTCGCGGACCTCGCCCGCACGGCCGATCCCGACCTCGCCCTGCTGACGCTCTCGCGCGTGCAGCAGGCGGCCGGCGGGTCCCACGAGCGGTGGCAGCAGGTGCTGCGCACCCCCGGGGAGCCGCGCGAACGGCTGCTCGCCGTCCTCGGTGCCTCCGCCGCCCTGGGCGACACGCTCGCCGCGCACCCCGACGACCTCGCGTTCGTGGTCGACGAGGTCGGCCAGGGGATCCTGGCGGAGTCGGCCGACGACGTGCGCGCCACCCTCCTGCGCAGCGTCGGCGCCGATCCGCAGGACGCCGCCCCCGTGGCGGGCGTACCGGACGCCGCCGACGCCATGCGGCGCTGCTACCGGCAGCAGCTCCTGCGCGTGGCGGCCACGGACCTGACCCGACCCGACCCGCTCTCGACCCTCCCGGGCGTCGCGGCGACCCTGGCCGACCTCGCGGCGGCGGCGCTCGAGGCGGCGCTCGCGATCGCGCGGACCGAGGTCCCCGACCACCACCTGGTCCGCCTCGCGGTGCTCGGGATGGGCAAGACCGGCGGCCGCGAGCTGAACTACATCTCCGACGTCGACGTCGTCTACGTCGCCGAGGTGGCCGACGGCGTCGCCGACGCCGGTGACGGGGACGCCGCCGACCCCGCCGACCTCGAGGAGCGCGCCCTGCGCGTCGGCGCCCGCCTGGCCACCGGCCTCGCCCGCGCGTGCTCCGGCACGAGCCTCGAGCCCGCGCTGTGGGAGGTCGACGCCGCGCTGCGGCCCGAGGGCAAGCAGGGTCCGCTGGTCCGCACGCTCGCGAGCCACCTCGCCTACTACGAGCGGTGGGCGAAGACCTGGGAGTTCCAGGCGCTGCTGAAGGCCCGCCCCGTGGCCGGCGACCGCGCCCTCGGAGCCGCGTACGTCGACGCGCTCGGACCGCTGGTGTGGACGGCGGTGCAGCGCGAGAACTTCGTCGAGGACGCGCAGGCGATGCGGCGCCGCGTCGAGGCGCACGTGCCGCGCAAGGAGGTCGACCGCCAGCTCAAGCTGGGTGCCGGCGGCCTGCGCGACGTCGAGTTCACGGTGCAGCTGCTCCAGCTCGTGCACGGCCGGCTCGCCCCCGACATCCGGCGGCGCAACACGCTCGACGGGCTCGCCGCGCTGGCGCAGGAGGGGTTCGTGGGCCGCGCCGACGCCGCCCGCCTGGCCGTCTGCTACCGCTTCCTGCGACTCATGGAGCACCGCATCCAGCTGTACCGGATGCGCCGCACCCATCTCGTGCCGACCCAGGACCGCGACCTGGATCGTCTCGGCCGCTCCATGCGGATCGTCGCCGAGGACGAGGCCGACGTCACCACCGAGCTGCTCGTGCGCTGGCGCCACACGCGGCGCGACGTGCGCCGGCTGCACGAGGAGCTCTTCTACCGGCCCCTGCTGCCGGCGACGGCGCAGCTGTCGGCCGAGGACGCCGCGCTCGCTCCCGAGGCGGCTGGTGCGCGCCTGGCGGCGCTCGGCTACCGGGCGCCCGAGGCCGCGCTGCGCCACATCGCGGCGCTGACCGAGGGCGTCTCGCGGCGCGCGTCGATCCAGCGACAGCTGCTGCCCGTGATGCTCGGGTGGTTCACGGGCGGGCCCGACCCGGACGCCGGGCTGCTGGCGTTCCGCGCCCTCTCGGAGGACATCGGGTCCTCCCACTGGTACCTCAAGCTGCTGCGCGACTCCGGGGTGGCGGCGCAGAACCTCGCCCGCGTGCTGTCCTCCTCCGAGTACGTCGCGGCGGGGCTCCGCCGGTCGCCCGAGTCGGTGACCTGGTTGGCGGAGGACGGCGACCTCGCCCCCGCACACCCGAGGCGCTGGAGGCGGAGCTGGCGGGTGCGCTGCGCCGTCGGGAGGGGGATGCGACGGCCGCGGCGACGCGCGTGCGCCAGCTGCGCCGTCGGGAGCTGAACCGGACCGCCGTCGCCGACGTGCTCACCAGCCTGGAGTCCGACACCACGCCAGGGATCTCGTCGGCCGCCGACGCCGCGCTGCGCGGCGCCCTGCGGATCGCTACGGCGCGCGTGTGCGAGCAGCGCGGGCTCGACGCGCCGCCGACGACGCAGCTGGTCGTCGCGATGGGCCGCCTCGGCGGGCACGAGCTCGGCTACTCCTCCGACGCGGACGTCATGTTCGTGCACGACCCGCACCCCGACGTCGAACCGGCCGCCGCCCAGACGTTCGCGCTCGCCGTCGCGCAGCAGGTGCGCAGCCTGCTCGGGGAGACGGGACCGGAGCCGTCGCTCGAGGTGGACGCCGCGCTGCGCCCGGAGGGCCGCAACGGCCCGCTGACCCGCAGCTTCGCCGCCTACACCGAGTACTACGGCCGCTGGTCCTCGATCTGGGAGCGGCAGGCGCTGCTGCGCGCGCGGCCCGTGGCGGGCGACGACGCGCTCGGTGAGCGGTTCACGGCGCTGATCGACCCCCTGCGGTACGCGGGCGGTCTGGACGACTCGCAGGTGCGCGAGCTGCGCCGCATCAAGGCGCGCGTCGAGAGCGAGCGGATGCCGCGCGGGGTGCCGGCCAACCGTCACCTCAAGCTCGGTCGCGGGGGCATCACCGACGTCGAGTGGACGGTGCAGCTCGTGCAGCTGCTGCACGCGCACGACGTCCCGGGGCTGCGCACGACGCGCACGCTCGAGGCGCTCGACGTCGCCGTCGCGGCGGGGCTCGTGACGCCTGAGGACGGCTCCGTGCTCCGCGCGGCGTGGCGACTCGCGGTGCGGGCGCGGGACGCGATCGTGCTCGCCACGGGCCGGACGTCGGGGGCGCGGATCGACGTCCTCCCGTCCGAGCGTCGGGAGCTCGGGCACGTGGCGCAGCTGCTCGGGTACGGGCCCGACGCGGGCGGCGTGTTCGAGGAGGACTACCTCAGGACCGCCCGGCGGGCGCGCGGCGTCGTCGAGCGGGTGTTCTTCGGCGAGTAGCGCGCCCGGGCCGATCGCGCCCCGCCGCAACCGCGCCTCGTGGGGAAGGTCCGGATGTCATGGGCGTCCGGATCTTCCCCACGAGAGGCGGGCCGGTCCGGCTCAGGCGGCGGGCGCCGCCAGCACGGTGCGGATCGCCTCGACGAACGCGTCGATGTCCGCCTCGGTGGTGTCGTAGGACGCCATCCAGCGGACCTCGCTGCGCGCCGCGTCCCAGTCGTAGAACCGGAACTGCTCGCGCAGGCGGTCGGCGACGCCGACCGGCAGGGTCGCGAAGACCGCGTTGGCCTGCGTCTCCTGCGTGAACGCGAGCCCCGGCAGCTCACCCGCCGCGACCCCGGCCTCGAGCGCCGTGCGCAGGCGCTGCGCCATGGCGTTCGCGCGTCCGGCGTTGCGGAGGTACAGGTCGCCGCCGTAGAGCGCGATGAGCTGGGCCGCGATGAAGCGCATCTTCGAGGCGAGCTGCATCGAGAGCTTGCGCACGTACGGGAGAGCGTCGGCGCCGCCCAGCACGCGCTCGGGGTCCAGCACCACGACCGCCTCGCCCAGCATCATGCCGTTCTTCGTCCCGCCGAGGCTGAGGACGTCGACGCCGGCGTCGCGCGTGAAGGCCCGCAGCGGCACGCCCAGGGTGGCGGCGGCGTTGGAGATGCGCGCGCCGTCGAGGTGCAGCGCCATACCGCGCTCGTGCGCGTGGTCCGCCAGAGTGCGGATCTCCTCCGGGGTGTAGCAGGTGCCGAGCTCGGTCGTCTGTGTGATCGAGACCACGAGTGGCTGGGCACGGTGCTCGTCCCCCAGCCCCACGCCTCCCTGTCGACCAGGTCGGGCGTGAGCTTGCCGTCGGGCGTCTCGACGCCGAGCAGCTTCAGCCCGCCCATCCGCTCGGGGGCGCCGCCCTCGTCGACGTTGATGTGCGCCGTCGTCGCGCACACGACCGCGCCCCAGCGCGGCAGCACCGACTGGAGCGCGACGACGTTGGCGCCCGTCCCGTTGAAGGTCGGGAAGATGCGCGTGCCCTCGCCGAAGAGGTCGACGGCGAGCTCGGTCAGCCGCGTCGAGTAGACGTCCTCGCCGTAGGCCACCTGGTGGCCGTCGTTGGCGGCGGCGATGGCCGCGAGGACCTCGGGGTGGATGCCGGAGTAGTTGTCGGAGGCGAAGGCGCGCAGCGTGGCGTCGTGAAGGGGGAGGGCGTGGTCACGGTTGTCATTCTCCTGCAGCGTTCGGGGTGGTTCCGGTGATCGTGGTGGTGCTGCCGTTCAGGTCGGCCGCGGGGGAGTCCCAGAGCGCGGCGACCCGCGCCGCGAGGACGTCCTCGAGTCCGGCGACCGCCTTCACCCGCAGCACGACGGCGGCGCCCCGGAGGGCGGCGGCCTCGCCGTCGTCGGTGCGTGCGGCCAGCGTGAAACCGTGCGCGAGCGCGCCCGTCCAGTGCTCCGCCGCGGCCTTGAGCGCCCCGTAGGTGGCGCTACCGGCGCGGGGTGCGGCGACCGACGTCGAGGAGGCGATCGCGACCCGGCCCGCGTCGGAGGCGACGAGGTCCTCCCAGAACGCGGTGGTCGTCAGGCGCAGTGCGGTGAAGGCCGGGGCGAGCGCGTCGTGGACGTCCGGCGTCTGGCCGGGGACGCCACCACCACCGCGCCAACCGCCGACGAGGGGGAGCACGCCGTCGACCGGGCCGACGGCGTCGTGCACCTCACCCACGAGCCGGGCGACGGCGTCGGGGTCGGTGAGGTCGGCGCGCAGGGTGGTGACGCCGTCGAGTGCGGCGAGGTCGGGCATCTCCCGGCGCGCGACGGCGAGGACGCGGGCGCCCGCACCGCCCAGGACCTGGGCGAGGCGGGCGCCGAGCGCCGAGGAGGCGCCGGCCAGCACGATCGTGCGGCCGGCGACCCCTGCGCGTGCGTCGCTCCGGTAGGGCTGCTCAGGCATCGGCGGCGGTGATGCCGACCGTGGAGTCGATCACCGGCTTCAGCTTCTTGCCCAGCGCCTCGTGGAACATCGAGAGCGGGAACTCGTCGTCCATCACCGCGTCGGTGTAGCCCTTCGGCGGTCCGGCGAGGATCTCGCGCTCGAGGCCGGGCGCCCACAGCGATGCCGGGTGCGGCGGCAGGACGCCGCGCACGAGGTCGTAGGCGGCGAGCCAGTGCACGAGCTTGGGGCGGTCGATCGAGGCCCAGTAGAGCTCGTTGATCGCGTCCGAGAGCGCGACGACCGCGCCCTTGGCCGCCTCCCAGTCGATGTGCAGCTTCACGTCGGTCCACTCGATCACGTGGCGCTGGTGCAGCCACGCGAACAGCAGCTGGCCGCCGAGGCCGTCGTAGTTGCGCACGCGGGTGCCCGTGAGCGCGAACCGGAAGATCCGGTCGAGCACGACGGCGTACTGCACGCCCCGAGCGTGCCGACCCTCGGCCAGCTCGACCTCGGACAGCTCCTCGCCCGCGGCGAGCCGGGTGGCCGTGCGCTCCTCGATCGCGACGGCCTCGCGGAACGCGGTGAGGTCGCAGCGCATCTCCTCGAGGGAGTACAGGAAGAACGGCATCCGCTGCTTGATCATGAACGGGTCGAACGGCAGGTCGCCGCGCATGTGCGTGCGGTCGTGGATGAGGTCCCACATGACGAACGTGTGCTCGGCCTGGTGCTGGTCCTCCAGGATCGCGGCGAGGTCGTCCGGCAGGTCGAGCTGCGTGATCTCGGCCGCGGCACGCGTGACGCGCCGGAACCGGGCGGCCTCGCGGTCCTGGAAGATCGCGCCCCACGTGAACGTGGGGATCTCGCGCATCGCGACCGTCTCGGGGAAGAGCACGGCGGAGTTCGTGTCGTAGCCCGGCGTGAAGTCCACCAGGCGCAGCGAGCAGAACAGCGCGTTCGTGTACTGCTCCTTCTCCAGCGCGGCGACGGACTCCGGCCAGATGTTCTCCACCACGAGGGCCTCGACGTGCCGGTTCGGCGAACCGTTCTGCGTGACCATCGGGAACAGCACGAGGTGGCGCAGACCGTCCACGCGGTGGCGCTGCGGCTGGAACTCGTTCAGCGCGTCGAGGAAGTCCGGCACGCCGAAGCCCTCCTCGCGCCAGCGGTGCAGGTCGAGCACGACGGCGGCCAGGTAGGCGTCCTCGTGCGGGAATCGGGGTGCCAGGGACGCGACGGCGGCGACCATCCGCTCGACGAGCGCCGCGGCGGCCTCGTGGGCGCCGGTGTCGGGGATCGAGCCGTCCTTGACCTGGAGCGCCTGGATCTCGGTGGCAGCCGCCTTGAGGTCCAGCCAGGCGGGGTCGTGCTCGACACCGGCCGCGAGGAGAGGTCGACGGCGGTGGGGTCGACGGCGGTGGCGGAGCGGTCCTCGACGACCTCGGGCTCGCCGATGATCGCCTTCGTGACCTGCGGGTGGGTGGTCTGCGACATGAGAGGAACCTCCGATCCGGATCGAGCGGCAGCGTCCGCGCTGCAGCGGTGCCCGGCGCGATCGCGCCGGTGTGCGGTCAGGCTACCCGGCGCCGGTGACGGCCACGTGACGGCCCCGTGACGGGCGCCCCGCTCGCAGATCGCTTCCAGGATCGGGGCGTACCGTCGCGGTCGGAGGTCGGGCCGACCGAGGGCTGACCAGCGCCCGACCAGGGCCGAGTGCGGAGGAGGCGAGCATGGGTACACCGGTGGTGTTCCTGCACGGCACCCGCTCCTCGTCCCGGGTCTGGGCGGCGCAGGTGGCGGTGCTGCAGCGACGCGGCGTGGCGAGCATCGCGCTCGACCTGCCCGGCCACGGCGCCCGTGCGGACGAGCGCTTCACGCTCGCCGGCGCGATGGCGGTGCTGGACGACGCCGTCGCGCGCCTGGGGGAGCCGCCCCTCCTCGTGGGTCTCTCGCTCGGCGGCTACACCGCGCTGCACTACGCCGGTCAGCACCCCGAGCGCATCGCCGGGGTGATGGCGGTGGCGTGCTCGACCCAGCCGCACCGCCGACTCGTCCCCGCGTTCCGGGCCGCGGCGCACCACGTGACCCGGCTGACCGGGTGGGGCGGCGGCACCTGGAACGTCGTCACGGACGTGCTGCGGGAGGTCGTGGCGGTCGATCCGATCTCGGTGCTGCGGCGCACGACGCTGCCGGTGTGGTTCGTCAGCGGGAGCCGGGACCCGATGCGGGTCGGCGCCCTCCGGTACCGGCGGGCGAACCCCCGAGCGCGGCACAGCGTGATCCGCCGGGCGGGTCACGACGCGAACCTGCACCAGCCGCTGGCCTTCAACGCCCGCATGGTGCGGGCGCTGGAGGAGCTGGCGGCGCTCGCGCGCACCGCGCTCGCACCCGTCGGGAATAGTCCATCCACCTGAATGTTGTACGGGGCATGAAGAACATCGGCTTCCTGTCCTTCGGGCACTGGTCCGACACCTCGCACTCCCGCACCCGGTCCGCGGCCGACGTGCTGCACCAGTCGATCGACCTCGCCGTCGCCGCCGAGGAGCTCGGGGCCGACGGCGCGTACTACCGGGTGCACCACTTCGCCCGGCAGCTCGCCTCGCCGTTCCCGCTGCTGGCCGCCGTCGGCGCCCGCACCAGCCGGATCGAGATCGGCACCGGCGTCATCGACATGCGCTACGAGAACCCGCTGTACATGGCGGAGGACGCGGGGGCGGCCGACCTCATCTCCGGCGGGCGGCTGCAGCTCGGGATCAGCCGCGGCTCACCCGAGCAGGTGATCGAGGGCTACCGCTACTTCGGCTACGGCGCGCCCGAGGGGCAGTCGATGGACGACGTCGCGCGCTCGAACACCGAGGTCTTCCTGAAGGTGATCCAGGGCGCGCGGTTCGCCGAGCCGAACCCCCGCCCGATGTTCCCCAACCCGCACCCGGGGCCGCTGGGCATCGAGCCGCAGTCGCCCGGGCTGAGCGAGCGGATGTGGTGGGGGTCGGGGTCGAACGCCACCGGCGAGTGGGCGGCGAAGCTCGGGATGAACCTCATGAGCTCGACGCTGAAGAACGACGAGAACGGCAAGCCGTTCCACGTGCAGCAGCGCGAGCAGATCGACGCCTACCGGGCCGCGTGGCGCGAGGCCGGGCACGAGCGCGAGCCGCGCGTGTCGGTGAGCCGGTCGATCTTCGCGCTGGTGGACGACACCGATCGCGCCTACTTCGGGGGTGGTGGTGACAGCGCGGACCAGATCGGCAACATCGACGCCACGACCCGCGCGATCTTCGGTCGCTCCTACGCCGCCGAGCCCGACAGGCTGATCGAGGAGCTCGCAGCCGATGAGGCGATCGCGGCGGCGGACACGCTGCTGCTGACCGTGCCGAACCAGCTCGGCGTGGACTACAACGCCCACGTCCTGGAGGCCATCCTCACCCACGTCGCGCCGGGGCTCGGCTGGCGCTGAGGGTCGGCGACGGCGGGGCGCACGTCCCGCCTACGGTGGAGGCATGCCCGTCACGCCCCACGCCCACCTCGGCCGCGTCGTCCTGGTCCGCCACGGCGAGAGCGTCGCGAACGCGGCCGGCATGTTCACCGGGGTCCTGGACGTGCCGCTCTCGGAGCGCGGCGTGCGCGAGGCGCACCGCGCCGCCGAGCTCGTGGCCGCGACGGGTATCCGCTTCGACCTCGCGCTCACGTCCGAGCTCGAGCGGGCGTGGGCGACGGCGGACGTGCTGGCCTCGTCGGACTCGGCCGGCCCGCACCTGCCGCCCGTCGAGCGCACCTGGTTGCTCAACGAGCGCACCTACGGCGCCCTGACGGGGCGGACCAAGGCCGACGTGTGCGCCGAGGTCGGTGAGACGCAGTTCCTCGCCTGGCGCCGCTCCGTGCGTGTGCCCCCGCCGGCCATGGGCGACGACGCGTTCCGCGAGCTCGCCGAGTCGCCGCTGTTCCGGCGGCTGCCGGCCGAGGCGCTCGTGCGCACGGAGTCGCTCGCCGACGTCATGGTGCGCGTCGGCCGCCTGTGGCGCGAGCGGGTCGACCCCGTGCTGCGCCGCGGTGGCTCGGTGCTGCTCGTCGCGCACGGCAACTCGCTGCGCGCGCTGTGCGGCGTCGTCGACGCGCTGGATGACGTCGAGATCCAGCAGCTCGGTCTCCCGACCGGGCACCCGCTGCTGTACGAGCTGGACCCCGACGGCGCGGAGCGCGACGGGCTGCTCGTGCCCCTCGTGCGCGGGGGCGTCTACCTCGACGAGCCCGCGGCGCTCGCGGCCGCCGAGCGGCTCGCCCGCGAGGGCGGCACCTGACGGACAGCGGGCGAGAACAGATCGTCGCCCCGGGGTCATCTGCCGCTCGCCGGCCGTTCACCCCGGCCGGGGAGGGTGGGCGGGTGCCGCGCGTCGCGGCGCCCCGACGAAAGGCCACGCCCCGTGCGCTCACGCCGTCCCGTCCTCGCCACGCTCGCCGCGGTCCTGGCCGCGAGCTTGCTCCCCGCCGGGAGCGCCGTCGCGACCCCGGAGTCTCCCGAGGTCCTGGAGGCTCCGGAGGCCGCCGCGCCCGCCGTCGTCGCAGCGCCGGCCGACGGCACCGTGGCCGCCGCCCCGGTCACCGGCGTCCTCATCAGCGAGGTCGCCTCCGGCGGACCGTCGGGCGGGTCGGACAACTTCATCGAGATCGCCAACTTCGGCGAGGCCGACGTCGACGTCTCGGGCTGGCGCGTCTTCCGGTGCGGGCAGGCGGGTGACGCCTACGGTCCGCAGGCGGTCGCGCCGGCCGGCATCGTGCTCGCCCCCGGCGAGCGGTGGACCGCGGTGCGCGAGGGATCCGCGCTGGCGGCCGCCGGCGTCGGCGACGCCACCTACGGCACCTCGCTGCACAGCTTCGGGTTCGGCGCCTACCTGGAGACGGCGGAGTTCGACGTCGTCGACCGCGTCGGTTTCTACCACCCGAGCGTCGACACCGAGTGCGCCAACCCGGTGGCGCTGCAGAACGTCGCCTCGTGGGCGCACGGCGAGTCCCACCAGCGCGTCGCGCTGACCGGCGACATCACGCGGGACTGGGCCGTCGCGCCGCGCACGCCCGCCCAGCCGAACGCCGCGCAGGGCCAGGACCTCACGGTCGTCAGCGACGTCGTCATCACCGAGTTCGCCCCGGGCGGCCCCGGCGGCTACAACGACGACTTCATCGAGATCGCCAACCTCGGCACCGGCGCCGTCGACGTCTCCGACTGGAAGGTGTGGCGCTGCGGCGACAACGCGCAGTCCTACGTCCAGTCCGCCGGCCTGCCCGCCGGGACCGTGCTCGACCCGGGCGAGGTGTTCACCCTCGTGCGCTCCGGTACCAGCAGCACCGTGCCCGCCGCCGAGCGCGACCTGACCTACGGCACGAGCGTCCACTGGATCAACTCCGGCGCCATGCTGCTCACGCCCGACCTGCGCATCGCGGACCGGTTCGCGATGTACCGCGACCGGATGAGCCCGTGCACGGACGGCGAGGCGCTCCCGATGGACCTCGACGTCCTCGCGGGTGAGAGCTACCAGCGCACGTCCGTCGGCGGCACGAGCGCGTCGGACTTCACACCTGGCCTGCGCACCCCCGGCACCGACCCGACGGCGGAGGCCGTCGTCGCCGTCGACCGCGACGTGAGCCCCCACCGCGGCGCCGTCGAGGTGAGCGAGCTCGTCGCCGCCGGCCCCGCCGGCGGGAGCGACGACTTCGTCGAGCTCGTCAACCGCAGCGACGCCCCGGTCGACACCACCGGCTGGTCCCTGCTGCGGTGCGAGGGCGACGGTCGGCTCTCGCCCGGTGCGCAGGTCGCCGACCTCGGACGCGTGCTCGAGCCCGGCGGCGTCTACCTGGCCGCGGCACAGGGTGCTCCGGCGTCGCTGCGCGAGCTGGCCGACGCGACCTACGCGACGTCGATGAACGAGACGGACGGCTACGGCGCGCTCGTGCTCGACGCGCAGGGTCGCGTCGTCGACGGCGTCGCCGTCTGGGACACCATCGCCTTCACGCCGTGCGCCTTCGGCTACAGCATCCAGAACACGACCCGCAACGACCTCGGTGAGAGCCACCAGCGCGCCCGCAGCACCGGTGTCAACGGTGACGACTTCGTCAAGGCGCCGCGCACACCCGGTGTCGACGAGCCTCCGGTCTGGGAGGACCCGACCGTGCCACGCCCCGGGCAGCTCGACCCCGTGACGGTCCCGGCCACGCAGGTGCCCGGCACGCCGGTCACCACGACCACCGCGCCCGACGGCGAGACCGGCGCCACGACGTCGGTCACCCCCGCGCACGCGGGCCCGGAGGCGCTCGCGCTCGACCTCCGCGCCGCGACCCCGATCGGGATCGACGACGTCGTGGTCCACACCGGGACGACGCCCCTCGCCCCGCCCGCCTCCCGTGAGATCGACGGCGAGGTGCGCGCCGCCGTCGCCGACCTCCCGGACCTGACCACGCAGGGCGGCGCGGGCGAGCTCGCGTTCCAGCGGTACACGATCCCGTCCACCGCGCTCCCGGCCGACGGCGGGGAGCTGACCTGGAGCGGGACCGCCGCGCCGCGCAACGAGCTGCAGATGTACGCCTGGGACCCCGCCGCCGGCGCGTGGGCGCTCCTGAGCGCGGGCCAGCCGTCGGCCGACGGCGATCTCACGCTGGTCGGTGCGCTCGCCCCGGCACTCGCGGCCGACGGCGGTATCGACGTCCTCGTGATCGACGGGCCCCGGACCTCCGGCGGTCTGATCGACGAGGTCGGCGTCACCGACGGTGCGTTCGCCGACCCCGGCAGCTACGACGTCGCGATCAACCACATGACCGACACCCAGTTCCTCGCCGAGGACTTCCGCCGCGTCTTCACCGACATGGCGGCGTGGGTGGTCGCGAACGCCGACGGCCGCAAGATCGGCTACAACGCGCACACCGGCGACATCGTCGAGAACTGGATCGGCGGCAACACCGACGTCGAGCGCGGGCGGCGCGAGTTCGCCGCGGCGCGCGACATCATGGCGCTCATCAACGACGCCGACATCCCCAACGGCGTGCTCCCGGGCAACCACGACAACCTGTGGGGTCGGAACAACGACCTGTACAACGAGTACTTCCCGACCGAGATGTACTCCGACAAGCCGTGGTGGGGCGAGGCGTGGTCCGAGGGGGACAACAGCGCCCACTACGACCTGTTCGAGCACGAGGGCACGGACTTCCTCGTGCTCCACCTGCCTTACCGCCCCTCGGGCGCGCAGCTGGCGTGGGCGTCCGACGTCGCCGCGTCGCACCCGCAGCACAACGTGGTCCTCGCGACGCACTCCTACCTGAACACCGACGGCACGCGCGACGACCGCGACCGCCGCTACACCGCGCGCGGCATCGAGCTGTGGGAGACCGTCGTCGCCCCGAACGACAACGTCTTCCTCGTGCTGGGCGGGCACTACCACGGTGTCTCGACGCAGTACGCCGACCCCGTGACCGGCGAGCAGACCGACGCCACCGAGGTCGCCGAGGGCACCGTCGTGGTCGACAACGTCGGCGAGAGCGGTCGCCGGGTCGTGGAGATGCTGGCCGACTACCAGGGCTACCGCTCCACCCAGCCCTCGCCCCGCGCCGACACCCTCGACCGCGACACCGGGTTCCAGCGGCTGCTGCAGCTCGATCTCGACGCCGAGCTGATGGCGGTCAACGCGTACTCGCCGACGCTGGACTCCTTCGACGCGTGGGCCTACGACGAGCCGGGCTTCCGCGGCGACGACGCCCGCTACGACGCCGGGGACGACGAGTTCGTCGTCGAGCTGTCGCTGCTGCGGTCCTCGGAGGTCGCGACGGCGTCGGTCGGGCTGAGCGGTCCGTCCGCGTCGGTCGCGACGGCGAGGCTCGCCGCGGGCGAGACGCTGAACCACCCGTGGCCGGCGCAGGCGGCCGGGCAGGTCTGGTACGCGGCGATCGAGCCGGTCGTCGATGAGGGCGAGGCCTCGCGGGGCGACGCCACGCGCCGCGTGGTGACGGCTCCGGCCGTCCTCGAGAGGCCGGCGGCTCCCGAGCCGTCCTTCACCGACGTCGCCGCCGACGACCAGTTCTTCGCGCAGATCGAGTGGCTCGCCGAGCGCGGGATCTCGACGGGCTGGGACAACGGTGGCGGGACGGCCTCGTTCCGTCCGCTGGAGCCGATCGCGCGTGATGCGATGGCGGCGTTCCTGCACCGCCTCGCCGGATCGCCCGAGGTCGAGCTGCCCGCGTCCTCGCCGTTCAGCGACGTGGCCCCGGACGACCAGTTCTACGACGAGATCGTCTGGCTCTCGCAGCGGCAGATCTCCACCGGGTGGGACAACGGTGACGGCACCGCGTCCTTCCGGCCCCTGGATCCGATCGGGCGCGACGCGATGGCGGCGTTCCTGCACCGGCTCGCGGGCTCGCCGGAGCACGAAGGTCCGGGCGCTTCGCCCTTCACCGACCTGACGCCGCAGACGCAGTTCTACGACGAGATCACGTGGCTCGCCTCGACCGGTATCGCGACGGGGTGGCAGGGCAACGACGGCACGGCGATCTACCGGCCGATCTCGCCCGTCGCGCGCGACGCGATGGCGGCGTTCCTGTTCCGCTACGTCGAGGCCGGGCTGCCGACGGGGGAGTGAACGCGCTGCCGGGCGCCGGCCCGGCTCAGTCCGCCGTCACCGGTTGGACGAGCCGGGTCCGGTTGTCGGCGGGGTCGCCGTCGGGCGTCGGCTCGGTGAGGTAGACCTCCCAGGACTGCAAGGCGGGGGTCAGCCCCTGCTCGCGGATCCACCGCTCGAGGTCGTCCCACGCCTGAGCGAGCGAGTCGTAGCCCCCGGCGTGCACGACGACGGCGGCGCGACCGCCGGGCAGCGTCAGCGCCGTGATCTCGCCGTCGGACCCCGCGCCGACCTCGCCCCGCTCGTCGAGGCGCGACGCGACCGGGAACCCGACCGCCAGGTCGCTCGTCTCCGCGGGAGGGCGGGAGGAGTAGGCGATGGCGTGGCCGCTCGGCGTCAGGCCGCGGCGCTCGAGCTCGCGCGCCAGCGTCGCGAAGGCGCGGTCGAAGAAGTTCTCGAGGTCCGCCGTTGCGACGACGCCGCGCACGACGACGGCGGCGGTCGCCTCGAGTTCGACGAGCTCCGGATCCTGGGGGTCGGCGGGCTGGGGTGTGGAACCCATGATCTGTCTCCTTCTGTCGGACGCGCTCGGATGCGATTCGTGGGTCTGACCGGTGCGACGCGGCGAACTCATCGGTCCCACGCGTGACCAGAGCGCGCGCCGCAGTGCCACAGCGGCTCGACCCGCTGCGGCGACCGCCACGGGGGTGCCGCGGAACGACGGATCGAGCACCAGCGCCGCGACGTCCCGGGAGATGACCGGTCCGCGGGGCCGGGGAGCGGCAGGTGGGCGGCCGTGCCGAAGACGGTCGGCCGCTCGACGCTGTCGCGGTAGCAGAACGTGAGGCGGTCACGCACCTCGCCGCGCAGCCGCAGGTGGGCCGAGCCGAAGCGCACGGACCCGCCCGCCGGGCGCCGTCGGTGGTTCAGGGAACCGTAGACCTGTCGTTCTGGGGCGGGCGCGTCGTCGTAGACGCCGCCGAACAAGGCGCTCTCCCACCGCCAGCGGTCCCCGCCGGGGTGCAGGTGGACGCTGACCTCGAGGTCCGGTGGGAGCGGCGCGCCCGACGCCGATGCCGACGCTGACCCACGGGCCGTCAGCTCACGCGTGCCGCGACAATGCCACCGTCCACCTCCAGGACCGTCCCGTGGATGTAGGCGGCCTCGTCGGAGGACAGGAACCGAACGGCGTGGGCGATGTCGATCGGCCGGCCGACCCGGCCCGCCGGCGCCGCGGCCGTCATCGCCTCGAGCACGTCGCGGGACGCCTCGTTGCCCGGGGTCAACGTGGCACCGGGCGCGACGGCGTTGACCCGGACCCCCGAGGGCCGAACTCCGCCGCCCAGGCTCGGGTCAGGTGCTCCAGTGCCGCCTTCGTCGCGGGGTACAGGCCGACTCCCGGCGTGCCCACGTGCGCCATCCACGAGGTGATGTTGACGACGACTCCGCTCCCGCGTGCCGCCATCGCGGGGGCCAGCGCGCCCACGAGGTCGTGCGGCATGCGGATGTTCGTCGCGAGCAGCGCCGCGACGTCGTCGTCGGGGAGGGCATCGGTCGGGCCGACCGGGAAGATGCCCGCGTTGTTGACGAGGATGTCGACATGGCCGCCCAGGACGTCTGTGGCGCGCGACGCGAAGGCGCGAGCGGCGTCCGGGCTGGACGCGAGGTCGCCGGTCACGACCGATGAGTGGCCCCCGTTCGCGCTGATCTGCTCGGCGACCCGTTGTGCTCGGGACGTGTCACGTCCGTGCACGACGACGTGAGCACCGGAGGCGGCGAGCACGTGCGCGGTCGCCTCTCCGAGCCCGCTCGTGGAACCGGTCACGATCGCGGTACGACCGGTCAGGCGCTCGTCTCGGGGAAGTGTGGTCAGGGTGTGCTGAGTCATGCCTCCACGGTGCTGCTCGAATCGATCGGCGGATTGACGCCCACGGTCAGCCGTGTGCCGATCCCGGTCATCGTCTTCAATGGGTGCGTGGACCCCCGGATCTCGGCCTCGTTCGCGCGGGGCGCGGAGCGCGCCCGCCGTCACGTGGACAGGCCGCACCGGGCTGAGCGCCTCGGCCTCCTGCTCGCCCGGACGCTGGCGCCGACCCCGATGGTCTACGTCCGCTACCCACCGTGTCTCTCGATCGTCCTCAGCGGCCGCAAGCGCTCGCTCGAGCACGAGTCGGACGAGCAGGAGTGGGGATCGGAGAGGTTCCTGATCACCCCCGTCGACCTGCCGGTGCTCGGGCGCGTCGTGGGTCTCGGCGATCGCGGCGACTTCATCTCCGTCAACTGGCGGCTCGACCCCGCCGTCGTCGCCGAGGTCGCGGCGCAGCTGCCGCGTCGCCCGCACGAGGGCGACGGCGAGCCGGAGAGGCTCGGGACGATGACACCGGAGCTGGCCGACGCTATCGATCGCCTGCTCGCGCTGCTCGACGCGCCCGAGGAGGTCGACGTCCTGGCCCCGCTCGTCGAGCGCGAGATCGTCCTCCGACTTCTGCTCGGTGATCAGGCGCCCCGCCTGATGCGGGCGGTCCGACGCGCGAGCGCCGAGGTCGTGACGGAAGCGGAGCGGCTCCTCGACGCCGACCTCGCCCGGCCCTGGAGCGTCGAGGAGCTGGCTCTCGCCGTCGGCACGAGCCCGGCCACTCTGCGACGGCGGTTCCGCGAGCTGACCGGGCTGGCACCCGTGGCGTACCTGAGGCGGCTTCGTCTCGGCGAGGCTCGGCGTCGGATGCTCGCGGAGGGGAAGACAGCGACGATGGCCGGCGCCGGAGTCGGCTATCTCAGTCCTTCGCACTTCTCGCGCGACTACCGGGCCGCCTACGGAACCTCCCCGGGCGCCGATGCGGCGCATCTGCGCGCCGGTGTCGGCTGAGAACGAGGACGGCCGGCCCGCACCCGAGAGGGGTGCGGGCCGGCCGTCCGCCGGGGAGGTCGTCAGCGCGTCACGGCACGGTGATGAACCCGGCCCCCGCGTACCGGAACAGGAAGGCGGCCATCGCGTCGCGGGCGATCGGCGCGGTCGGCCGGTAGATCGCCGTCCCGTCGTTGCCGAGCCAGCCGGTGGCGATCTCGTTCTCCACGAGCCAGGTGACCTCGTCGTAGAACTGCGCCTGCGGCGTCATGTCCGTGAACGGGGACACCTCGGGCGCCGCGTGGGCGGGGAGTCCGCGAGGCGGTAGAGGAACGCCGCCATCGCATCGCGACCGATCGGGTCCAGCGGCCGGAAGGATGCCGTGCCGTCGCCGTTGTCCCAGCCGGTGGCGATCTCCTGCTGCGAGAGCCAGACGATCTCGTCGTAGAACTGGTTGTCCGGGCTCACGTCGGTGAACGGCGAGGTTGCCGGCAGCTCGACGTCGGGTGAACCCGCCATCCGGTGCAGGAACGCCGCCATCGCGTCGCGCGCGATCGGTGCGAGGGGCCGGAACTCGGCACCGCCGTCGGCCAGCGGCCAGCCGGTGGAGATGTTCTTCTCGGCGAGCCACTGGATCTGGTCGAAGAACAGGTTGCCGCGCGGGACGTCGGTGAACGCCGGCGCGGTCCAGGCCGTCGTCAGCTCCCAGTTCGGCATGAAGAAGTCGGCCGGGTCGATCACGCCGCGCTCCTGCGCCCGGTCGATCAGCAGCTGGCGGATCTCCAGGAGGTCGTCGTAGACGACCGGGGCGTCGGCCACGTGCGGGAAGCCGCCGCCACCGGAGGCGCGGTAGTTGTTGACCGCCATGACCACGACGGCGTCGTCCGCGAGCGGCGAACCGTCGGGGAACGTCAGGCCCTTGATGCGCTGGCCGACGGGCTCGGACACGTCGATCGTGTAGTCCAGACCCGACAGGACGTCGTAGTTGTAGTCCGGGATGCCCCGGGTGTCGCCCGGGTACATGGCGTTCGTGCCGGTCTCCGGGTCGAACGTCGCGCCGCGCTCGGTCTGGACGAAGTAGCGCGCGGAGTACTCGAGGTAGTCGCGCACCTGGGCGCCCGTGAGCTCGACGGCGCGCAGCGTGTTCTCGTAGATGTACAGACCGGCGATGTCGCGGATGGTGACCTCGCCCTCGGGGAACAGCGCGGTGCGCGAGAACGGCGAGGCCTGAGAGATCACGGGCAGGTCGGCCTTGTCGGTGCCGGCCAGGGCCTGCGCGACCGTGGTCTGCTGCACGTCGTTGATGAAGTCGATGATCGGCGTGTCCTCGTAGCGCGAGGTCGCGGCGGGCAGCTCCTGCACCGACGTCGCCACAGGGGTGTTGACGTACTCGACCGTCGCCTCGTGCTGCTCCGCGATGGCCTCGACCACGGCCGGGTCCTCCGCGTAGCCGTCCCGCCCGTAGTGGGGCACGACGATGGGCGGGGCCGTCTCGGTGTCCACGCTGAAGCCGCCGTCGCCGTCGGGCAGGAGCGTGAGGGTCGTCTCGGTGATCCCGCGGCCCCAGTGGCTCGGCTGCGTGATGACGGTGCGCTCGCCGGCGACGTTCGTCACCACGGTCTCGGGCAGGTCGCGGTGGCTGTGGCCGGCGACCAGCAGGTCGATGCCCGGCACCTGGTAGGCGATGTTGTTCGCGACGTTCTCGTGCAGCGCGGCGGGGTCGTAGCCCTCGTCCGGCACCGTCCCCTGACCGGTGTGCGCCAGGACGACGACGACGTCGGCCTGCTCGGCGACGACCGGGACCCACTCCTTGGCGGTCTCCACCATGTCGCGGAACTCGACCTCGCCCTCGACGTACTGGCGGTCCCAGATGCGGACGCCGGGCGTGACGAGACCGAGGATGCCGACGGTGACCTCCTCGCCACCGATCGTGCGCTCCTCGAGCACGAAGGGCTCGTGATAGGGCTCGCCGGTCTCCTCCGAGACGACGTTGGCGCCCAGGACCGCGGTGTCGGCGAGGTCGCGCTCGTACGCGTCCAGGAGGTCGAGGTCGTAGTTGTACTCGTGGTTGCCGACGGTCTGCGCGTCGAACTCCACGACGTTGAAGGCCTTCGCCATCGGGTGCTGCGTGGTGCCGTCGAGCACGGCCTGGCGCTCGCGGCCGAAGCCGTAGAGGTAGGTCAGAGGCGTGCCCTGGATCGTGTCCCCGTTGTCGACGACGACGACGGAGTCCGCACCCTCGCCTCCCGGATCTCGTTGATCGCGGTGCTGGCGCGGGCGACGCCGAGGCTGTCGGTGGCGGGGAACGGGGCGTTGCGGAAGTAGTCCCAGTCGCGGACGTGACCGTGCAGGTCCGTCGTGGCGACGAGAGTCAGCTCCAGGGGGTCGGGGGCGACGACGTCCGCCCCGGCGGGTGCCGCCAGGGGGAGCGTGAGAGCCGCGGCGCCGATCGTGGCGACGCCGAGGCTGAGTCTGCGGTGGGCAGGCATGGTGTCCTCTCGGGTGTCAGGGGGCTCGACCACCGTAGGTCGCCCCTGTGACACGCGCAGGTCGGGCGGGTGAACGGGGGATTGAGTGCAGGCGCGGAAGGCTCGACGACGCCGAAAACGCTGACGGCACGGACCCCGCACTAACCTGGAACGGATGAGGATCTGGTCGCTGCACCCCGACCTGCTCGACCGACCGGCGCTCGTGGCCGGATGGCGCGAGGGGCTGCTCGCCCAGGCGGTGCTCGCCGGGCGCACCACGGGCTTCCGCGCCCACCCGCAGCTCGTCCGCTTCCGCGAGGACCCCGCACCCGTGCGAGCGATCGGCGCGCACCTCACCGCGCTCGCGCAGGAGGCGACGGCGCGTGGCTACCGCTTCGACGTCTCACGCATCCTCGAGCCCGGGCCCGCCGACGGCCGGCTGGAGGTGACGTCAGGGCAGCTCGCGTTCGAGCTGGCCCACCTGCGCACCAAGGTCGAGGCGCGCAGCGCCGCGCACGTGCCGGTCCTCGACGCCCGGGTGCTGCGCCCCCATCCCGTCTTCCGCGAGGTTCCCGGCCCCGTCGCCGCGTGGGAGCGGACGTGACGGCGCCGCACGGGTCGACCGGGCGGGTCGCCCTCCGCCCCCGGCGTCCGCGGGACGTTCCGGAGCTCGCCCGGATGGTCCTGACCCAGCAACCGCTCACGCGGTACCCGGTGCGGAGCCCGCTGCCGTTCCCGATCGAGGAGTTCCTGCACGCCGACGACGCCGCCGCTGCCTGGGTGGCCGAGGCGGACGGTCGCGTGGTGGGGCACGTGTGCTGGACGACGCCGGCGGGGCGGCGGGCGGCCGACGACGGCGCACCGGCGGCGTGCGCCGCGGCTCACGGGTGTGAGCCGGTGGACCTGGCGTGGGTCTCGACGCTGGTGGTCGACCCGGTGTTCGGGGGACGCGGTGTCGGGCGCCGCCTCCTCACCACGGCGACGGCGGACGTCCGCGCCGTCGGGCGCCACCCGTGCCTCGAGGTCGTCGACCTCAACCCCGTGGCGCGCCGGCTCTACGACTCGGCGGGCTGGGTGGAGGTGCTGCGCACGCGTCCGGACTGGCTCGCGGCGGCGGTGGACGACCCCGAGGCGGGGGAGTCGATCATGGTGCTCCCCGCCGCGAGCACCTGACCCCGGGGGCGGATCCGCCCGGCCGGCCGTCAGTCCTCGGCGTGGATCGCCGCGATCTGACGGACGACGGCGGGCACGTCCAGCTCGGTGCTCGGCGCCGGGTCGAACGCCTGGTGGATGGTCAGGCCCTCGATCGCCGCGTCGATGAGGCGGGCGGTGGCGGGGTCGAAGTGGCGCTCGAGCGCGTGCCTGCTCGCCGCCATCCAGTTGCGGGTGAGGGTCCGGTACTCGGGGCGGCGTGCGGCGAAGGTGTACAGCTCGTGGGTCAGCACCAGCTCGCGGTCGTCGGTGAAGACGTCGTCGGCGATGATCGCGGTGACCGCGGCCAGCGCCTCCTCGCGCGAGCCGGCGGCCGCCATCCGCGTCTCGAACCGCTCGCTCATCTGCTGCGAGAACCGCTCGAACGCCAGGCGCAGGAGCTCGTCCATCCCGGTGAAGTGGTAGGTCATCGACCCGAGCGGGACGTCGGCCGCGGCCGCGACCTTGCGGTGGGTCGTACCGGCGACGCCGTGCCGGGCGATGACGTCGAGGCACGCGTCGACGATGCGGTCCCGACGGTCCGGATCGGTGCGCCGTGCGCGGGGCGCCTCCTGGTCTCGACCCGTCACCGTTCCTCCTCCTGGTTCAGACCGCGGGTGTACGAACGTACGCTACCGGGATGACCGACTACTTCGCCGGAGACCCGCGGACCCACCGGGAGCGGATGCTCGCCGGGGACCTCTACATCGCCGACGACCCCGAGAACGACCGACTCGCGCGACGCGGCGTCGCCCTCGCCGACGCCTACCACCGCGCCGAGGTCGAGGGAGCCCCGGGGCGAGGGCCATCCTCGAGGACCTCCTCGGCACGCTGGGGCAGGACGCCTACGTCAAGCCCCCGCTGTTCGTCGACTACGGCGGGGGCATCCACATCGGCCCGCGCACGTTCGTCAACTACCACCTGACGGCGCTCGACGTCGCGACCATCACGATCGGCGCGGACTGCCAGATCGGTCCGAACGTCCAGCTCCTGACGCCCACGCACCCGATCGAGCCGGGGCCGCGCCGGGACAAGCTCGAGGCGGCGAAGCCGATCACGATCGGTGACAACGTCTGGCTGGGTGGCGGCGTGATCGTCTGCCCGGGCGTCACCATCGGTGACAACAGCGTGATCGGCGCGGGCGCCGTCGTGGTGCGGGACGTCCCCGCCGACGTCGTCGCCGTCGGCAACCCGGCCCGGGTGGTGCGCCACCTCTGACCCGCGCGCTGAACGCCGTCCTGGACGACACGATCCCCGCGGGGGAGTCTGGGAGGCGACGGACGAGGCGAGAGGAGAACGGCGTGACCAAGGATCTGAGCAAGGGCGACCGCGTGAGCTGGGGCACCTCCCAGGGCCGCACGCAGGGCACGGTGAAGGAGAAGCGCACGAAGGACTTCACGTTCTCCGGGCAGGACTTCACCGCCTCGAGCGACGAGCCGGCCTACATCGTGGAGTCGGAGAAGACCGGCGCCGAGGCCGCCCACCAGGGCTCGGCGCTGCGGAAGCTGAAGAGCTGACGCCCCCTCAGTCCGCGAGCCCCACCATCGCGGCGCTGCGACGCCACAGCTCGGTCACGAGCTCCGCGTCCTGCGCCTGCGGGTGGGGCTCGCGCACGAGCGAGCGCTCGTCGTAGTACTGGCCGCTCTCCCAGTCGCGTCCGGCGGTGCCGGCGAGGAAGTGCTCGAGCGTGCTCCCGCCCTTCTCGGCGCTGATGAGGATCAGGTGGCGCAGGGGCGTGCGGTAGATGAACCGGAACCAGCTCGTGGTGTCGGCGGCGAAGTTGGTGCCGACCATCCCGGGGTGGAAGGCGACCGCCGAGACGCCCTCGGCGGTGTAGCGCTCGTGCAGCCCCCGCACGTGCAGGATGTTCGCGAGCTTCGCGCTGCCGTAGGCGCGGTTGGCGTTGAACCGCTTCCGGTTGTCCAGGTCGTCGATGTCGATGACGCCGAACCGCGCCGCCGCGACGCTGGAGGTGTTGACGACGCTCCCGCCGCCCACGAGCCGGTCGTGCAGCAGCTCCGTCAGGAGGAACGGCGAGAGGTGGTTGATCTGGAAGGTGCGCTCGTGGCCGTCGTCGGTCGGGCGGCGCTCGCCGAACACCCCGCCCGCGTTGTTCGCCAGGACGTCGATGTGCTCCACCCGGTCACGGATCTGCGAGGCGAGCCGACGCACGTCGTCGAACCGGGCGAAGTCCGCCACGAACGACTCCGCGCCGGTCTCCGCGGCGACCGCCGCGGTCTTCTCGGGGACCGCCCCACCAGCAGCAGACGGTGACCGGCCGCGGCCAGGGTGCGGGCCGCCGCCGCGCCGATGCCGTCGGACGCACCCGTGATGACGATGGTGCGGGGCGTGGTCGTACCGGAGTCGCTCATCCCCCCACGCTACGACCGGGTGGACCCGGTCGCCCAGGTCTACGGTGAGCCCGTGCAGGACCACGCGCGGGACGTGCCCGCCACACCCGACGCATCACCCTCGCGGCGGCGCCGCGGCCGCCCGGGCCTAGGACGCCCCTGGTGGGCCCTGGCACTCGTCGTCGGTGTCGTCGTCGTCGCGACCGGCCTGCTGCCACGCCCGGAGGCGACGGCGCTGGCCGAGCGCACCGGCCCGGTTCTGCTCTTCCTCGCCGCGCTCACCGTCGTCTCCGAGCTGTGCGCGGGCGCGGGGCTGTTCGCCGCGGCCGCCGGGCTCGCCGCGCGGGTGGCTGCCGGGCGGCGGTGGCTGCTGTGGGTCCTGGTCGTCGTGCTCGCCACGCTCAGCACCGCGGTCCTGTCCCTCGACACGACGGCGGTGCTCCTCACCCCGGTCGTCATCGCGCTCGCGCGTCGCACCGGCACGTCGCCGCTGCCGTTCGCGCTCGCCGTCGTCGCGCTCGCGAACACGGCCTCGCTGGTGCTCCCGGTCTCGAACCTCACCAACCTGCTGGCCGACCACGCGCTGCGTGCGGCGGGTGGCAGCTTCCTCGCCCTGATGTGGGCGCCGGCGCTCGCGGCGATCCTCGTGACGGTCGCGGTGCTCGGCGTCCGGGACCGCCGCGAGCTGCGCGGCCGGTACGAGACGCCGCCCGCCCCGGAGGCGCCCGACCCCGCCCTGCTGCGCATCGCCGCCGTCGTCGTGGCCGTCATGGCGCTGGCGTTCGTGCTCGGCGTCGAACCGGCGGTGGCGGCCACGGTGGCCGCCGTCGCGCTGCTCGTCGCGACCCGCGTGCGACGGCGGCCGCTGCCCGTGCCCGCCGGCGACCTCGTGCCGTGGCGCACGCTGGTCGTCGTGGCGGCCCTGTTCGTCGTCGTGGCGGCGCTGCGCCCCCTCGGGGAGGGCCTCACGGTGGCCGCCGGGACCGGTGACGGACCGCTCGACCTGCTGCGACTCGCGGCCGTCGCGGCTCTCGCGTCGAACGCCGTCAACAACCTCCCGGCGTTCCTCGCGCTGGACCCCGCGGTCGCGGGGGAGCCGCTGCGCATCGCCGCGCTGCTGATCGGGAGCGGGGTCGCCCCGATCATGACCCCGTGGGGCTCGCTCGCCACGGTGCTGTGGTGGCAGCGGTGCCGGCAGGCGATGCTCGAGGTCCCGCTGCGCACCCTCGTGCGGCAGGGGCTGGTGCTCGCACCCCTCGCCCTGCTGGCCTCCGTGGGTGCGCTCGTCCTGGTCGGATGAGGCCCGTCAGGTCGCACCGGCGGACCGAACTCGTTCGAGGTGGTTCGGGCCCGCGCGGGTACGTTGGAGATTCCGGCAACACCTGGGAGAACACCGCCATGACCACGCCCGATCCCGACCCGCAGAACACGACCGGCCTCGAGCCCGGTGGCGGCACCCCACCCGGTGAGACGCCCCCGGGCGAGGCCAGCACCGTGGCCGCTCCCAGCCAGACGCCGAAGGAGCGCAGCCCCGCGTTCGGACGCGTCGCCGTCGCCGTCGTGATCGGCATCGGCGTCCTCACCGCGGTGTTCTTCGTCGCCCACCTGGCGGGCATCCTCGGCTGAGGACGGCGTCGGGTCAGTCGGGGCTCAGGCGCGGCGCCAGCCGGTGCCGTCGCCCTCGCGCACGACGGCACCCGCGGCCTCGAACGCCTCGAGCCACCCGGTCATCGGCCAGGTGCCCCACCGCCCGTGGAACAGGGCGCCGTTGCGCAGGATGTCGTCGAGGTGCTGCCACGGCGGGGACGACGTCGGGTGGTGCTGGTGGTAGGCGTCGGCGCCACCCACCCACACGAGCGGGGCGCCGGCATCCCGCGCCCGGAACGCGAGGTCCGTGTCCTCCCCGCCGTACCCCTCGTAGGCCTCGTCGAAGCCGCCGATCCTCGCCCAGCCGGCGGGGGTCGTCGCGAACGAGAGCGACCAGAAGAGCGGGTACTCCTCGGGCGCGGCCTCGACGAGGTCGCCGACGGCGGGCGCCGGGCGCGCGGGGTGCGGCGCGGTGAGAGCGGCGAGGTCGGTGTCCGCCTCGACCGTGACGCCCTGCGCGAGGTAGGTGACGGCGCCGCACAGGAGCCCGTCCTGGTGCGAGGCGGCCGCCGCGGCGTAGGCCGCCAGCAGGTTCGGCCCGGGGACGCAGTCGGCGTCGAGCAGCACGAGCAGGCCGTGGCCGCGCGCGGTCGCCTCCGCCACGCCGAGGTTCCGGCCCGCCGCGAGCCGCATCCCGTGCGCTCCCGGCGGCACGTGCAGCACGATCGCGCCGTCCAGGGCGGGAGGCTCCTCGGCGTCCAACCAGACCACGACGCGCTCGACGTCGGCTCCGGCGAGGCGCGCCTGCTGCCGCCGCACGTGGTCGAGCCGGGCGGCCGAGGCGAGGGTGACGACGGCGGTCACGCGGCACCGCCGGAAGCCGGGGTCGGTACCGCGGCGGGCGTCGCGCGGGCGGCCACCGCCGCGATCACGTCGGCCGCGCGGGCGGCGGCGCCCGCGACCCGCCACCGCGACCAGTCGGGATCGAGTGCGCGGGCCCGCTGCAGCAGCCCGGGCCACTCGTCACGGGACGGCCAGGCGGGGACGACGACGGCGAGGCCCGCCCGGCCGAGGGCCTCCGCCGTCGCGCGCTGCTCGTCGAACGGGCGATCCTGCGCGACGACGATCGCGCGCGCCCCCGCCGCGGCGAGGTCGGCCACCGCGTTCTGACCCGCGGCGGAGACGACGACCTCGGCCGCGCAGATCGCCGGCCAGGGGTCCTCGGCCCACGGGGCGTGGCCGCCGAGGTGGTGCCACGTGGTGCTCCCGGCCCCGGGGACGCCGTCCGGGTCGTCCGTCCCCGTCCCCTCGTCCGCGGCGCCGCCCCCGAGCACGAGCACCCGCCCGGGTACCGGGGCGCCGGCGCGCGGTCGCCCGTCGAACCGCGAGATCCCGCCGACCTCGTGCAGGTCCCGCCCCAGCGGGTCGTACCGTCCGGCCGGCCAGGGGGCGACCACGGCGTCCGCGATGCGCCACGCCAGCCGGTGCGGGTCGTCGTCGCGCGCGCCGGGCTGCGTCATCACCACGACCGGGACCCCGAGGAGCCGTACGAGGAGCGTCACCTCCACCGACACGTCCACGACGAACGCGTCCGGCGGATCGGCGGCGATCTCGGCGGTGATCGCCGCGAACCGGCCCGTGTGGCCGGGGTGGTGCAGCGGTGCCCAGTGCAGCGCGCCGCCCGCCGTCGGAGCACTCGTGCCCGCGTCGTGCGGATCGCGCACCGCGCCACGGTGGTCGGTGCGGACGTCGTCGTCACGCTCCAGCACCACCCAGCGGGTGCGCGGGGGAGGTCGGGAGGCGCCGGCCGCGAGCTGAAGGCCACGACGTCGGCGTCCAGGTGGGGCCGGACGGCGAGGAAGCGCACGAGGTGCCCGCTGCCGTGGTGGTGGACGTACCAGCCGATCGTGCTCACGCGGGCACGCGGTCGCCGTCGCCCAGCACCACCGCGGGAGCGGCGGCGGACGCGGCGGGGACGACCGCGGGCGTCTGTGCAGTCACGGGAGTAGCCGCCGCGGCGCGGTGCAGGTCGACGATCTCGTCGAGCTGGCGCTCGATCGAGAAGCGCTGCAGCGCGTGCGCCCGGATGCGCGCCCGGGCGGTACGGGTCGGGTCCGCGAGCGCCGCGACGGCGGCGGCGAGACCCTCGACGTCGCCGGGCGATACGAGGCGCGCCCCGGGCGACCCCGCGACGACCTCGCGGACCCCGCCGCGGTCGAACGCCGCCACGGGGGTGCCGGTGCACAGGGCCTCCGCCAGGACCAGCCCGAACGGCTCCTCCCACAGGGGCGTGACGAGCGCGCACGCGCTGGAGCCGACCAGCATCGCCAGGTCGCGCTGCCGCAACGGGCCGACGTGCACGACGTCGTCGCCGAGGTGCGGCGTGATCTCCTCGCGCACGTAGCCCGCGTCGCCGACGCGTCCCGCCAGCACGAGACGCCGTCCGAGCAGCCGGGCCGCCCGGATCGCGACGTGGGCACCCTTCTCGGGCACCAGCCGGCCGAACCACACGAGGTCCTCGCCGCCCGGTCCGAGCGCCCACCGAGCCGTGTCGACGGCGTTGGGCAGCACCCGGGCGTGCACGCCGTGCTCGTGCCAGGCGCGTGCGGTGTGGGTGCTGACGGCGAGCACCGGTCCGAGGTCCGGTCCGGCCTCCCGGATGGCCTCGACCATCGCGGGCAGGGGCGGGGTGTGCAGCGTCGTGACCATCGGGATGCCCAGGTGGGGTGCCCGGACGAGGGGCAGCGCGTGCAGGCTGTGGTTCTCCACGACGTCGAAGTCCGCGCGGTGGCGGCGCAGGTGCGTCAGCGCACGGTCGAGCGCCGCCTCGGCGACCGCCACGTAGCCCTCGGGGTAGTCCGTGTCGGAGGAGACGGCGCCGGACCAGTGTGCGGCGGGCAGGTGCAGGGCGTCGGGGGAGTCGGCCATGAAGTCCGACCCCGCGGCCGCCACGAGGTGCACCCGGTGGCCCCGCCGGCGCAGGCTGTCGACGCGGTCCCAGACCGCGGCCTCGAGCCCGCCCGCGTGCGGCTGGCGCAGGGGGTGGCGCGAGGGCGCGATCACAGCGATCCGCAGCCGACCCGGGCGACGCCCCGCGTCCCCGAGCCCCCTCATGCGCGGTCCCCGAACGGGGCGTCCGCGCGTGTGCCCACGCGCGCCGCGTCGACCGCGGCCGCGTAGACCTCGTGGTGGGCCAGGGCGATCCCGGGCCGGTCCGCCCGGCGCTGCTGCGCGCGCCGCTCGACCAGGGTCCGCCGGGCGTGGGTCCCGGGCCGGGTGCCGCGGGCGGCGGCCGTGGTGAGCGCCTCGGCGAGGGCCGCGGGTCCGTCCTTCGCCACGACGTACTCCTGGGGATGCTGCTCGTGCGCGTACCCGACCGCCGGTCCCACCACCGGCACGCCGAGGTCGTGGCACAGCTCGACCCAGCCCGAGTGCGTGCCGTGGCGGTAGGGCAGCAGCGCGACGTCGAGGTCGGCCACCTCGCGCTCGAGCTCGGCGTCGTCGACCCGCGGCCGGACCAGGATGCGGGCGGCGGCGTGCCCGTCGGTACGTACGAGGTCCGCGGCATCCGCGACGACGGCGCGCAGCCGCTCCAGCACCTCCGGTTCGCGCACGCGGTCGTTGACGATGACGCGCGCGACGGCGTCGACCCCGTCCGCGCGCAGCGCGCGCACCGCGCCGACCAGGGTCGCGACGGCAGTCTCGCCGTCGATCCCCGGGCGCAGGTCGCGCAGGTGCACCCCGACCACGAGCGCCGCCGGGGGCGGCGCGCCGACCGTCGTGCGGCCCGCGGGGTCGAGCACGGCGGGGTGCGCGATCACTCGCGCGGTCCGTCCCCAGCGCCGGGCGACCTCCGTGGCGGCACCGGGTGTGAGCGTCACGACGGCGGCGGCGTGCGCCAGCAGCAGGTCGAGGTCCGCCTCGTGCCCGCGCTGGTCGAGCAGCTGCGGGTTGCTCAGGTCGTGCACGGTGTGGACGAGCGGGATGCGCAGGCGCCGCATCTCGGCGAGCGCAGCCGCCAGGCGACCGGTCGGGAGGGACTCGGCCCCGAAGTGGGTGTGGACGAGGTCGATGCGGTCGGCGTTCGCCCGGATCCAGGCCGGGTCCAGGACGGCGTGCGGCCACCACCGGCCCGGGTCGCCCGGATCGGGAAGGGGGTCGGGGAGGCGACGGATCGCGTCACCGGCCCACGTGCCGGGGGCGCCGATGCCGCGGACGTAGGGATGGTTCGTCGGGACGGAGGCGACGACGAACCGGCGCGGGGCGGGGGGAGTGGTGGGGCTGGGGACAGGGGTCGGCGTGACCGGGGTGGGTGCGGCGGGTCGCTCGGGCGAGAGCTGCTCGGTCACGAGCCTCCTGTCCTGGTCGGAGCTGCGGGTGCGGCTCTCGGGAGGGTGCACCGGGCCGCCGGAGCGCCGCTGACGGGCGGTCCTGTCGCCACCGTAGGACTCCCGGGGCCGATCGCCTAGATTCGGTTTCGCCGGGGGATCGGGAACCAGGTGCGCCCACGAGCGGGCCGACGAGGAGCGGAGCAGCACGGGTGCAGCACGAGGCGCCACCGGATCACCTGGCCCGGTTCCACGACGACCCCGACCACGCCGACGACGCCGTGGGCAGGGACGGACGGCCGCTCGGCCTCGTCGTCGGCAACTGCCAGGCCGAGTCGCTGCGGATCGCCCTGGGCGACGAGCTCGACCTCGTGCGCACGCCGCCCGTGCACGAGCTGACGCGCTCCGACCTGCCGCACCTGACCCGGCTGCTCGGCCGGGCCGACGTGCTGGTGACCCAGCCCGTGCGGGACGACTACCGGGATCTCCCCGTCGGCACGCGGCAGCTCGAGGCGCTGCTGCGACCGGGGGCCCGCACCGTGCGCGTGCCGGTGATCCGCTTCGCCGGCCTCCACCCGCACCACGCGATCGTCCGACCGCCGTCGGACACCTCCCTCGTGCCCCCGCTGGTGGCCTACCACGACCTCCGCGTCCTGAGCGAGGCTGCCGGACACCCGCTCCCGCCGACCGCCCCCGCCGCCGCGGTGCGCGAGATCGCCCGGGAGTCGCTCGAGCAGCTGCGCCGGCGCGAGGCCGCCCACGGCACGGTGGTTGTCCACGACCTGTTCACCCACCCGGACTTCGCGCAGATGCGCACCCTGAACCACCCCGGCAACCCGGTCTGGGAGGCACTCGCGGCGCGCGTCGCGGACGCGCTCGGCATCGCGGCGCCCCCGCCCCTCACCCGACCGCTCCTGGCGTCGGTGCACGCCCCGCGCGAGGCCCACGTCATCGAGGCGTGGGGGCTGGCGGACGAGCCGCGGCCGGACTGGGTCGTGGACGGCCGCACGGTGACAACGGGGCAGGTGCGCGAGGCCCACCTCGACTTCTACGCCCGCCACCCCGACGCCGTCGCCGCCGGGCTGGAGCGGCACGCCGGAGCGATCGCCGTGCTCGCCGGGGCGGGTGCGCGATGAGGCCGCCCCTGCTGGTGCACCTGGCGGACGAGAGCCACGGGGTGGACCGCTGTGCGCGGACCGTCGCCGGCGCCGTCGCCCGCCTCTCGCCCGCCACCGAGCTCCGACGCGGTGACGCCGCCGACCTCGACGCCGGGGCGGCGGGCGCGACCGCGTTCCTCGGCGGGGGCCTGCCGCGGGACGCGCGCGTGCACGTCCACGTCACCGACCGGCTCTGGGGCCCGGACCCCGAGCGATCCGCGGCCCGGATCGAGGCGCTCGCGGCGGTGTGCGACCTCGGCGTCACGCTGCACGACCTCCCGCAGGCCTCCGACGGCCCGACCCGCCTGCCGCGTCGGCTCGCGTTCTACCGCCGCGTCGTGGCCGCGGCGTCGGTCGTCGTCGTCAACAGCGAGCACGAGCGGCACCTGCTGCGCGACGCCGTGGGCGGCGGGGAGGGGGCCGGTGTCGCGCAGGCTGCGCAGGTCGCGCACGTCGTCCCGCTCCCGGTGCCGGCGCCGCGATCCCCGGGCGGCACCGACCCCGCGGACAGACCCGCACCGGACGGCGCCGTCGCCGTCCTCGGCTTCTTCTACCCGGGCAAGGGGCACCGGGAGGTGGTCGACGCCGTCGCCCGCCTTCCGCGCGGCGCGGCGCGGCGGGTGACCGCGCTCGGCCGCGCCTCGGCCGGGCACGAGGGCGAGCTGGCCGAGCTCGTCGCGCACGCCGTCGAGCTCGGCGTCGACCTGCGCGTCACCGGGTTCCTGAGCGACGACGACCTCGCGACCCGGGCCCGCACCGCCGCCGTCCCGGTGATCGCCCACCAGCACGTCTCGGCCTCGGGCTCCCTGACGGACTGGCTCGCCGCCGGTCGCCGTCCCCTCGTCCTGGACTCGCCGTACTTCCGCGAGATGGCCCGGTTGCGACCGGGGACCCTGACCCTCGTGGCCGCCGACGCGCTCCCGGACGCGATCGCCGGGGCGCTGGACGATCCGGCGAGCACGTGGCAGGAGTCGGGGGCGAGCACGCGTCCCGACCTCGACGACGTCGCGCGGGCCTACCTCGACCTGTGGGCCTCGCGCGGCCCCGGGGAGCGCGCGTGAGCGCCCCGCCCTGGGGCACCACGGTGCCGGGCAACCGCTGGGACCTCGCGACAGAGTCGGACGCGCACGCGCACGCGCTCCGTCGCTCGGTGACCGTCGTCGTCACGCACTACGACCAGCCGGGCGAGCTCGCCCGGACCCTGTCCGCGCTCGCGCGCCAGACCTACCCGGCGCACCTCGTGCAGGTGGTCGTGGCCGACGACGGCTCCCCGGTGCCCCCGAGCGTCCCGGACGGCGTGGCGCTGGTGCGCCAGGAGGACCGCGGGTTCCGCGCCGCGGCCGCGCGCAACCTCGGGGCGAGCGCGGCGACAGGCGACCTCCTGTGCTTCCTGGACGCCGACACCGCGCCGGAACCCGACTACCTGGCGCGACTCCTGCGGCTGCCCGCCCTCCTGCCCGAGGCCGTCACCGTCGGTCGGCGCCGGCACGCCGACCTCGCCGCGTCGGCCGCGCCCGTCGAGCGCGCGGGGCCCGCGCACGAGCTGCCCGAACCGTCCTGGCTGACGCGGGCCTACGCGGACTCGCGCGACCTGCTCGACGCCGACGACCGCTCCTACCGCTTCGTCATCAGCGCCGTCCTGGCCTGCTCCCGGTGGTTCTTCGAGCAGGTCGGCGGTTTCGACGAGTCCTTCGACACCTACGGCGGCGAGGACTGGGAGTGGGCGCACCGCGCTTGGGCGGCGGGCGGCGTGCTCGCCCACGTGCGCGACGCCGTCGCCTGGCACGACGGTCCGGAGTGGGCCGGGCGCGAGGGCGCCTCCGAGCGACGCCGCCGGAAGAACGCGGAGACGCTGCGGCTCGCGCACCGGATCACGGTCCCCGGGTCGCGGCCCCGCGCCCTCCTGACCGGCGGCGTCGAGGAGCTGGTGGTGCTCGAGCGGGTCGCGAGCCCCTCCCAGGCGCTGGTGTGCGTCGACAGCGTCCTGCTCGCGCTGCCGCACGCGCGCGTGGTGGTCCCGTCGCACGTCCACGGGCCGCTGCGGGGGGACCCCCGGGTGCTCCTGGACGAGCCCGACGGCGTGCCCCGCGTCCGCATCGACGTCACCGACGCCGTGCGGGTGCGCGACGCGTCCGGGCTCCGCGAGGCGGTGGCCCTGCTGCGCGACGACGTCGCGCGCGTCCGGCTGGGTGAGCACGTGACGCTCACGGCCGGTCGGGCGGTGCACCGGCGCCGCCGCTGGGGATCGCTCGTGGGGTGGCAGGACCTGGCGCGGGAGGCGCCGTGGCTCGAGCCGGTGGCCGACGAGCCCGAGCTCGCCGCGTGGCTCGGGGGCTGGGACGACTGAGGCGGTCCGGCCCTTCACCCGTCCGGGCCGGCCCCTCCTCAGGACAGCCGGGGGTCGACGAGCGCCCGCCGCAGCGGGTCCCGCCGCAGGGTGGTCGCGAGGGCGGCCACGACGGCGACGGCGAGCACGAGGGCCGCGGTCGCCACCAGCGGTCCCTCGAGCGTCGAGGCCCCGCCGCCGGCGCGCTCGAGCTGGCTGCCGACGTTCCACACCGCGTGCACGCCGACGGCCGCGAGCAGGCGCCGCGTGGTGCGCCGGACCAGGTGCAGCAGCGCTCCCAGGGCGAGGAGCGCGGCGACGTCGGCCACCGCCGTGAGGCCCCGGCCCGTGGCGGAGGGCACGAGCACCAGGACGACCACCTGCGGGAGGGCGGAAGCCGCCGTCGCGGTCCACGCGGCGACCATCTCGCTGCGGCGACCGACGCGCAGCGCGCGCAGCAGCACGCCGCGGACGGCCACCTCGTGCACGACGGCGCCGAGCACGGCCGCCGCGAGGAGCGGGCCGAGGTCGACCCCGGCCGGTGAGAAGTCCTGCACGGCGGCCCGGGCGAGGACCGCACCGCAGGCCACGGCGACGACGACGCGCACCGCCACCGGGGTCGGCATGCGGAAGGGGTCGCGCCAGACCGCGTCCCACTGCGACCACACGACGAACGCGACGAGGAAGACCGCCGAGACCACGAGCGGGACGACCTCCGCCAGCACGACCGCACGGTCGGACGAGCCCCAGGCTCGGTAGGGCGTGCCGCTGACGAGCTGCAGGCCCAGCGTGAGGACCGCGGCGGCGAGCGTGACGACGAGCCCGCGCGCGAGCGTCACCCGGATGCGCGGCGCGACGTCGTGGCGACCGAGGATGAAGGTCGCCGGGCCAGGGGTGTCGCCGCGGCGGGGCATCTCACGATCCTGGCACGGCCCCGCGTCCAGGACTCTCCCAGGATCGCCGCCTACGGTCGAGAAGTTGCAGCGACAACTGATTTCCGTCCCTCTCGCAAGGAGCATCGTGACCACGACCAGCACCACCGCCCCTCCCGCAACGCCGTCCGCCACCACCCTCTCGATCGGGCTCCTGCTCGCACGCGTCGTCCTCGGGGCCGTGATGATCGCGCACGGCGCGCAGAAGGTCTTCTCCTTCACGCTGTCCGGCACGGCGGCCTCGTTCGAGGAGATGGGCGTGCCGCTCGCGTCCGTCGCCGGTCCCGGGCTCGCGCTCCTCGAGCTCGTCGGGGGCGTCGCGATCGTCCTGGGCGCGGCGACGCGCGTGATCGGCGTCCTGTTCGCGCTCGCCATGGTCGGTGCGATCGCGATCGTGCACCTGGAGGCCGGGTTCTTCGCGAGCGACGGCGGCTACGAGCTCGTGCTGCTGCTCGCGGGCGTCGCGGGCGCGCTCGCCCTCACCGGAGCGGGCCGCTGGTCCGTGGACGGGCTGGTCGCCGCGCGCCGCCGGGCCTGACGGGCCGCGCCCCGTCCGCTCCCCGTCGGTCTTCGGTTTCGTTGACGCACGGCGAAAGCCGTGACTACCGTCGACGCAAGAGTCGATGAGACCAACGAGGGAGTTGATCGGGATGGACCGCACCACCACACCACCGCACCGCGACGAGCAGGTGTCGCGGCGGCGCCGACACGGGGGCGCGAGGGTGCTCACCGCCGGGGTCGCCGCGCTCGCCGTCGGGACCAGCCTGGGCCTGGCGGGGAGCGCGGCGGCCGACGTCCGGCCGGACGACGCCGCCGCCCCCGCCGTCGACCTCCTGCCGGTCGACGACGAGGGCTACACCGTCCTGTTCGACGGGTCGCAGGAGTCCTTCGACGCGTGGGAGTACGCGGGCGACGGCGGCTTCGACCTCCAGCCGGACGGCACGATCACCAGCCGCGGCGGCGAGGGCGGCGGGTTCGGCACGCTCTGGTTCCCGGGGCGCGAGCTCGCCGACTTCTCCCTCAAGCTGGAGTTCCGCGACGACGCCCCCGGCGCCGCGGACGTCCGAGGCAACAGCGGCGTCCAGGTGCGCTTCCCCGAGCTCGACGAGCCGCTGGCGGGCTGCCCCACGACGTTCAACGGCTCCGAGACGAACAACCTCTCGTGGATCGCGGTGAACTGCGGGCACGAGATCCAGATCAACGACTCCCCGGAGGAGGGGTCCAACGACCCCCGCAAGACCGGGTCGGTCTACGGCTTCGCGGACATCGGGAGCGCCGAGTCGGCCCCGACGCCGAAGGGGAGTGGAACACCTACGAGATCCGCGTCGTCGGGCACGAGTACACGGTGCTCCGCAACGACGAGGTCATCAACACCTACACGAACCTGCCCGACGTCGCGTTTCCGGGCCGACCGAACGACCCCGACTCCTCCAGCCGAGGCCTGACCGGGTACGTCGGGCTGCAGGCGCACGGCGCGACCCAGGACGTCGTCTCCTTCCGCAACGTGCGCGTGCAGGAGATCCCGGCGTTCCCCGACGTCGTCGGCAACCTCTTCGTCCGCGAGATCTCGTGGCTCGCGAACGTCGGCGTCACGACCGGCTGGGTCGACGAGACCACCGGCCTGCGCGAGTACCGCCCCCTGGCGCCCATCGCGCGTGACGCCATGGCGGCGTTCCTGTACCGCCTGGCCAACTCGCCCGAGTTCGACGCGCCGGACGTCTCGCCGTTCGTCGACGTCGCGACGGACGACCAGTTCTACACCGAGATCGCGTGGCTCGAGAGCGAGGGCATCGCGACCGGGTGGGTCGACCCCGCCACCGGTGACGCCGAGTTCCGTCCGCTGGAGCCGATCAACCGCGACGCCATGGCAGCCTTCCTGTACCGGGCGGCCGACGAGCCGGCGTTCGAGGCGCCGCCCCTGTCGCCGTTCACCGACCTGACGCCCCAGGACCAGTTCTTCACCGAGATCTCCTGGCTCGTCTCCGAGGGCATCTCCTTCGGCTGGCTGGGGAACGACGGCACGGCGATCTACCGACCGGTGACGCCCATCGCGCGGGACGCGATGGCGGCGTTCCTGTACCGCTTCGATGACGCGGGCTTCTCCGACGTCGACGTGTTCGCGAGCGTGCGCGCCGCCGGCTGAGCCGCCCGGTGTGACGAGGCGAGGGGCCGGTGGCCGGGAGCGATCCCGGCCACCGGCCCCTCGCCCTGTGGCGTCGGCGTGCGGTGTCAGCCCCGCCGCACGGGACCCGCGACCTGGTCGCGCACCCAGCCGAGCTCGCCCGCGACCATCACGGGCTGCTCCAGCACCGTCAGGTGGCCGGTGCGGGGCAGGCGCGCCGCACGCGTGCGCTCGTGGCCGCGCCGCGCCTCGAGCATCGCCGGCAGCTCGCGGTCGGGAGGCGTGGCGACGTCCTCCTCGCCGAACAGGATCAGCACCGCGCCGTCGAACCCGCGCAGGGTGTCCGCCCGGGGTGGTCGGGAGGCGATCGCGTCGGCCATCCACGCCGCACCCCGCGGTGATGTGCCGGCGATCATCTCCGCGACCTCGGTGACGAGCTCGGGCTGCTCCGTGCGGGCCGTCGCCCCGAGGGCCTCGTCCACGCTGTCCGTCACCGGCTCGATCGTCCCGGTGGCGCGTAGCCGCCCCGCGACCTCGCGCCGCTGCGCCGGGTCGTCCGGGGCGCCCACGCCGGTGCTCGTGCTCCCCAGGACCAGGGCGCGCACCCGCGCGGGGGCGAGCGCGGCGACGGCGAGCGCCGCGTAGCCGCCGGTGGAGACGCCCAGGAGGGTGGCGGCCTCGACGTCCGCGGCGTCCATCGTGGCCAGGACGCGTGCGGCGACCTCGTCCATCGACGGCTCGACCTCGGGCACCTCGCTCGCTCCCAGCCCGGGGAGGTCGACGGCGAGGACGTGCCACGCCGTCAGCAGGGGCACGAGACGGCGGAAGATCCGCGACGCGAGCGGGAAGGCGTGCAGGAGCACGATCGTCGGGGCACCCGGGTCACCGTGCTCCGAGAACGCGAGTGGGGAGAACGTGAGCGGCGCTCCTCCGGGCTCGCCCGCCGCGTCCGTCCCGTGGCCGGCGCTCACAGCGTGGCGACCGACCCGGAGTCGACGCGGTAGTTCGCGCCGTTGACGAAGCTCGCGAGGTCGGAGCACAGGAACGCGATGACGGCGGCGACCTCCTCGGGGCGGCCGCGGCGGCCGAGCTCCATGTACGGGCGCTCCTCCTCCAGGAACGTCTCGATGGCCTCGTCACGGTCCGTGCCGCGCTCGTCGGCGCGCTTGTCCATCATGGCGTCGGTCATCGGCGTCTCGATGAACGCGGGGGAGACGCTGTTGACCAGCAGACCCTCGGAGGCGTACGTACGGGCGAGCCCGCGGGCGAACGAGAGCAGCCCGGCCTTGGCCGCGCAGTAGGGCAGCTCGTCGTCGTAGGGCTGCACGGCGTCCTCGGAGTTGAGGTAGACGATCCGGCCCCACCCGCCGCGGCGCAGCGCCGGGAGAAACGCCCGCGTGACGCGGATCGGCGCGAGCAGGTCGGTCGTGATCGTGTCGACCCAGCCGTCGTCGTCGATCTCGTGGAACAGGCCCTGGGCGCCGGTGATCCCGGCGGAATTCACGAGGATGTCGATGTCGCCGACGGCGGCGCTCACCTCGCGCTCGAGGCGCGCGATCTCCTCGAGATCGTCCAGGTCCGCGGCGACGGCGTGGACGGCGTCCGCGTGGCCGAGGCGCTCGGCCGCCTCGACGAGGGAGTCGGCGTCCTTGTCGCTGACGACGACGCGCACGCCCTCGGCGAGCAGCAGGCGGGCGGTCTCGAAGCCGATGCCGGAGTCGGCTCCGGTGATCAGTGCGGTGCGGCCGGTGATGGCGAGGTCCACGGTGTGCTCCTGGGGATGGGCTGCGCTGGAACGAGTGGTGCGGGTGGGGTCGTGCGTCGGGGTGGTGCGTCCGGTGGGCGGCGACGGCGCGGGGGTCAGGACACCGGCTCGACCTCGCCGGTGCGGACCGAGTGGATCGTGAGCGCGGCGTTGACGAGCGCGAGGTGGCTGAGGGCCTGCGGGAGGTTGCCCGCGTGCGCACCGGTGGTGGGGTCGAGCATCTCGGCGAGCACGCCGACGTCGTTGGGTGCCTGCGCGAGCAGCTGCTCCATGAGCTCCTGCGCCCGCTCGACCTGCCCGCACAGCGCCCGCGCGGCCACCATCCAGAACGAGCACGCGAGGAACGTCTCCTCCTCGGACCGCATGCCGCTGTAGCGGTACAGGTGCGGCCCGGCTCCGAGCTTCTCCTCCAGCGCGTCGAGAGTCCTGATCATGCGCTCGCCCCGGTCGAAACCGCTGATGGCGTGCAGCAGGATCGAGGCGTCGAGCTCGTCGCTGCCGGGGTGGAACTCGTAGGCGCCGAGGTTCTCGGACCAGCCCTCGGTCCCGACCCACTCCCGGATGGCCTCGGCCTCGTGGCGCCAGCGCCCGGCGTCGCCGTCGATCTGCCCGAGGTCCGCGAGGTGGGCCGCGTGGGTGAGCGCCACCCAGCAGCCCAGCTTCGAGGTGGTGTAGTGCCGGTCGTCCTCGAGCTCCCACATCCCCGCGTCGCGGCGTCGCCAGTCGTCGGCGGCGCGGTCGGCGATCGACGTGAGCAGCCGACCGGTCGGCGCGTCGAGCACGTTGCCGTGGTCGACGTAGACCTGGACCGTCGAGAAAAGGTCGCCGTAGACGCCGAGCTGCAGCTGGTCGGTGGCGCGGTTGCCGGTCACGACGGGGGAGGAACCGCGCCACCCCGGGACGTCGTAGCACGTGACGTCGGCGCCCGGCCGGCCGCCGGCGAGCGTGTGCAGCACGCCGGGGCCCTCGCCCTCCTCGCGCAGGAGCGACAGCAGCCACGTGATGGAGGCATGGGTTTCCTCGCGCACCCCCAGCTGGAAGAGCGCGGTGAGGGAGAACGCCGTGTCGCGGATCCAGGAGTAGCGGTAGTCCCAGTTCTTGGCGGTCGTGCGAGACTCGGGCAGCGACGTCGTGGCGGCGGCCGCGATCGCACCCGTCGGCGCGAAGATGAGCTGCTTGAGCAGCAGTGCGCTGCGCCGGACCTCGTCCCGGAACGGGCCGTCGTAGGTGCAGCTGGCGCTCCAGCGCTCCCACGCCTCGATCGTGCGGTCGACGCCTCGGTCGAGACCCTCGGGGTCCGGCACGAGGAGCGGCCCGTCCTCCGTCGCCACGAGGCCCAGCAGGTGGCGCGAGCCGGGGAGGTGGTGAAGCCGACCGTCACGTCGCGGCGCGAGACGACGACGTCGTCCTCGCCCAGCGTGCGGACGGCGAGGGCGAGGCCGTCCACGCGCAGGATCGTGCCCGCGGAGGTGTCGCTCGTCCAGGGGGAGGCCGTGGCCAGCATCGTGCCGGGGGCGACGACGCCGCGCAGGCGCACGGTGCCGCTCACGCCGTCGATCCGTCGGGCGAGCTCGCACCAGGGCAGGCGACCGGCGAGGCCGGTGTTGAGCGAGTCGGTGACGCGGACGCTGCCCGACGCCGTCGTGAAGGTCGTCTCCAGCACGTTCGTCCCCGGGACGTAGCGGCGGGCGACGGCGAAGTCCTCGACCGGCGCCAGCGTCAGCGTCCCGCCCTGGGCAGGGTCGAGGATCGCCGCGAACGCCGGGACGGAGTCGAGGTCGGGCAGCGGGAGCCAGTCGATGCTCCCGTCGCGGGCGACCAGCGCGACGGTGCGGCCGTCCCCGATCGCGGCGTAGGTGCGCAGGTCCGCGAAGCCTTCGGCGTCGCGCTCGTCGGGGGCCGTGGGGGAGGCGCCGTCGCGATCGCGGGGAGGGGTGAGGTCGTGGGATCCGACCCGCCAGGTCAGGTGGTGCGGGTGGTCCGGGGTCACTCCTCCACCGTAGGCACGGCGACGGCGGGTGCCTAGGACGGCGTCGTCGTCCTCGGTCCGGGAACGGACGAGCCCGCCCGGATCAGGACCTCGCGGTCCCGGCCCGGGCGGGCTCGTGGTGGTGACGACTCAGACGTCGTAGTAGAGCTCGAACTCGTGCGGCGTCGGACGCAGCTGCACCGGCTGGACCTCGTTCGTGCGCTTGTAGTCGATCCACGTCTCGATGAGGTCGGGCGTGAACACGTCGCCCTCGGTGAGGTACTCGTGGTCGGCCTCGAGACGGTCGAGGACGGCGGGCAGCGAGGCGGGCACCTGCGCGATGGCGGCGTGCTCCTCGGGCGGCAGCTCATACAGGTCCTTGTCGACCGGCTCCGGCGGCTCGATGCGCTTCTTGATGCCGTCGATACCGGCCATCAGCATCGCGGAGAACGCGAGGTAAGGGTTCGACGACGGGTCCGGCACGCGGAACTCGACGCGCTTCGCCTTCGGCGACGACCCGGTGATCGGGATGCGGATGCAGGCCGAACGGTTGCGCGCCGAGTAGACCAGGTTGACCGGGGCCTCGAAGCCGGGCACCAGGCGACGGTAGGAGTTCACCGACGGGTTCGTGAAGGCGAGCAGCGACGGCGCGTGGTGCAGCAGACCACCGATGTACCAGCGCGCGAGGTCGGACAGGCCGCCGTAGCCGGACTCGTCGTGGAAGAGCGGCTTGCCGTCCTTCCAGAGGCTCTGGTGGGAGTGCATGCCCGAGCCGTTGTCGCCGAACAGCGGCTTCGGCATGAAGGTCGCGGTCTTGCCGGCGTTGTAGGCCACGTTCTTGATGATGTACTTGAACTTCATCAGGTCGTCGGCCGCCGAGCGCAGCGTGTTGAACTTGTAGTTGATCTCCTGCTGACCGGCGGTGCCCACCTCGTGGTGCGCGCGCTCGACCTCGAGGCCGACCTGCTGCAGCAGCGTGACCATCTCGTCGCGCAGGTCCGCGAACTTGTCGCTCGGGGACAGCGGGAAGTAGCCGCCCTTGAACCGCGTCTTGTAGCCGAGGTTGCCGCCCTCCTCCTCGCGCCCGGTGTTCCACGCGGCCTCGACGGAGTCGATGCTGTAGAAGCTGCCCTGGGGAGCGGTGGTGTAGCGGATGTCGTCGAAGAGGTAGAACTCGGCCTCGGGGCCGAAGAACACCGTGTCGGCGATGCCGGTCGACTTGAGGTACGCCTCCGCCTTGCTGGCGATCTGGCGCGGGTCGCGCGAGTACGGCTCGTCGGTGAACGGGTTGACGACCGAGAAGTAGACCACGAGGGTCTTCGCGGCACGGAACGGGTCGATGAACGCGCTCGTGACGTCGGGGATGAGCTTCATGTCCGACTCGTGGATGGCCTGGAAGCCGCGGATCGAGGACCCGTCGAACATCAGGCCCTCGGAGAAGGCGTCGTCGTTGAAGGCCTCGACCGGGATGTTGAAGTGCTGCTGCACACCAGGCAGGTCGATGAAGCGGACGTCGATGAACTTGACGTCCTGCTCCCGCGTGAAGGCGATGGCCTCCTCGGCAGAACTGAACATGGGGCTCCTTCGTGGGTTGGTCCCGGGGTCGTGGAGAACGGTAGGCCGCGGCCGTGACGGCGCCGTGACCCTCGTGTGTCCGTCAGGTTACGCAGGACGCTCCGACGCCGGGTGTGCTTCTCGCCCCGCGAGAAACGCAGCGGCCGCGCCGGTGGTCGTCCACAGGCGAAGGCTCCGGCCTCGCCGCCTACGATCGTGGGGTGAGCAAGGCGCGCGAGACCTCGGACAGCACCCCGTCGACGGGGAGTCTCACCTCGGCCGCCGCCTGCTGGCCCTGGTGGTCGACTGGGCCCTCGCCTCCGCCATCAGCGCCGGCTTCTTCTCCTACGACGCGCTGGCCACCCTCGGTGTCTTCGCCGCGATGACCCTCCTGCTGGTGGTCACCGTGGGTGCGACGATCGGCCACCGCCTGCTGGGCCTGCGGGTCTACCGCATCGTCGACGGCGGAACACCGCCGCGGCCGCTGCAGGCGCTGGTGCGGACGCTGCTGATGTGTCTCGTGCTCCCCGCCGCGGTCTCGGGTTCCGACGGTCGTGGCCTGCACGACATCGCGGCCGGCACCCGGATCGACCGCTGGCGCGCCGCCTGACCGGTGCCGGTGACGAGAACGGGCGCCGACCAGGATCTGGTCGGCGCCCGTTCTCGGTCCGCTCACGGCGGCTCGTCAGCGGCCGCGCATGCCCTTGCGGTCGGGGCGCATGCGGGTCGGGTCGACCCCCTTGGGGATCGGCATCCGCACGCCGCCCAGCGCCTTGAGGCGCTTGGTGATCTCGGCGACCTCGGCCGGGGTCAGGCGGTTCTTGTGCTTCTTGACCGCGGCGGCGACCTTCGGCAGCGGGACCTGACCCTCCTCGCGCCCGGTCTGCATCAGGTGGATCGGGACGTCGGGCACCAGGCGCCCGGCCCGCTTGCGCTCACCCTCGAGCAGCCGCTGCTGGATGCCGCGAGACCCGCCGTCGGCGACGAAGACGACACCCGGGCGGCCGATGGCGCGGAAGACCATGGCCTGCGAGCGGCCGTCGACGGCGACGGGCTGCTCCTCGATGTTCCAGCCGCGGCGGATCGTCCCCAGCGCGGCCGAGACAGCACCGGGCTGACCCTCGAGGCTCGAGTAGGCGGCGCGCTCGGCGCGCCGTGAGAGGAAGATCGTGGCCGCGAGGATGCCGACGGGGACACCCACGAACAGGCCGTACGGACCCTGGTTGAAGATCGCCCCGACGGCGAAGCCCAGGCCCGCGGCGATGACGAGGATCGCCAGCATGATCCACGGGACCGTCGGATCGGCCTTCCGGGTCATCTGGAAGACGTCCCACACCTGGTGGTACCACCGGCGCTTGCGGACCTTGGACTTCTTGGGCTTGGTGGGCTCGGCGGAGCCGGAGGATGAACGGGCCATGATGCGCCGATCCTACCGGGGGCCGCCGACCTGTGGACGACCAGCGGCAGCGGGGCGGATCACGGTGTGATGGTCGGGTGAGAGCTCTCCGACACCGCCTCGCGGATCGTGGCCGGGCCGCACCCGCGCGCCTCGGGCTGCGGACCGGCGGGACCTACCGCGGGCGTACGACGGCGCGCACGGCCGCGGGTGCGCTCGTCGCCGTCCGTCCACTGCCGGAGGGCGCGGGGGACCGGCGCCGCACGGTGCATCGGGTCGAGGCGCTGACCGGCCGGACGCACCCGGGCCTCGAACGCGTCCACGGCCTCCACGACGTCGACGGGAGTGGCGTCGTCGTGACCGACCTCGCCGTCGGGCCCACGCTGGGCGAGCTGGTCCGGAGTGCCGACGGCCTCGACGCCGCGGCCTCGCTGAGGGTCCTGCACGACGTCGCCAGCGCACTCGCGGCCCTGCACCGCTGGGGTGTGGTCCACGGCCGGCTCGACGCCGAGCACGTCGTGCTCCGACCCGACGGCGCGGTCCTCGTCGATCTCGTCGCCACCGACGGCTCCGCCGGCGGATCGCGTACCTGCGCGCCCGAGCGCCGGCGCACGCCCGCACGGGACGAGGTCCGACCGACCGCGGCGAGCGACGTGTGGGAGCTCGCGACCCTGGTGGCCGACGTGATGGCGCACGAATCGGGCGTCGAGGGGTACGAGCTCGCACCCGAGGTCCGCGAGATCCTGGAGGCGGCGTGCCGGTCCGATCCCGCTCGGCGCCCGACGGCGACCAGGCTCGCCGAGGTGGTGGCCGCCTCGCCCGGGAGCCTCGTGTCTCGCGCGTCCGACAACGGGCCGACGTGGGGTACGCCCCCGCGCGACGTGCTCGGGGTGACCGACGCGGTGGCCGACGCCGAGCGCGCCGTCGTCCTCGAGGCGCCGACGGCGGTGCACCGGGCACCCCGGGTCCGACGACGCCGGGCACGGGCACGACGGGCCCTGGCGGTTTCGACGGCGGTCGCCGCGTTGGGTGTCGCCGCGGTGACCACCGTGACCTCGGTAGCTCCACCCGGCGCGCGCGAGCCCGGGGGAACGGCGGTGGCTCCGAGCACCGATCGGTCCGTCGCCGCGGCGTTCGAGCGCCGCGACCGCGCGCTCGAGTCTCGGAGCGTCGCGCTGCTGAGCGCCGCCGTCGTCCCGGGAGGTGCGGCGTGGCGCAGGGACACCGCGCTGCTGCGCGAGCTGGTCCGCGAGGACGTCCGCATCTCGGGTCTGCACACGGGAGTGGAGGTCGTCCGCGAGAACGGAGCGGACGGGACGACCGGGTCGGCGCCGGGGGAGGTCGACGCCGGAGGCGACCTCACGGTGGTCGTCACGCAGGCCGCGCACCGGCGCAGCGGTCCGGGGCTGCACGGTGCCACCGCCGTCGTCGGCCCGCGGCCTCCCGCCTGCCTCCGGGTCGTCGCCGTTCCCGCCGCGGCGACGACCCTGCTGAGGGACTGGGAGGCGTGCGGCTGAGCGCGGTCAGCCGCGCAGGATCTGCTCCGCCGCCGGCGCGAGGCGCGGGTGGTCGAACGCGAAACCGTCGGCCAGCAGCGCCGCGGGCAGCGCACGCTGGGACGCCAGCAGGTCGGAGGAGAACTCGCCGAGCGCGATCCGCAGCGCGAGCGCGGGAACGGGGAGGGTGGCGGGCCGGGACAGCGCCCGCGCGAGCACCCGCACCAGCTCGGCGTTGCGCAGGGGCTCGGGTGCGGTGAGGTTCACGGGACCGGTCAGGTCGCCCTCGACGAGGTGGACGAGCGCCCGGACCTCGTCGGCCAGCGAGATCCACGGCCACCACTGCCGGCCGTGCCCGATCGGGCCGGCGACGCCGAGCTTCAGCAGGGGGAGCAGCCGGGCGAGCGCACCGCCGTCGCGCGACAGGACGATCCCGGTCCGCGCGGTCGCGACGGCGACACCGGCCTCGCGCGCCGGTTCCGCAGCCGCCTCCCAGGCGCGGCAGAGGTCGGCGAGGAAGCCCTCGCCCGGGTCGGAGCCCTCGGTGAGCTCGGCGTCGCCGCGGTCGCCGTAGTAGCCGACGGCCGAGGCCGTCACCAGTCGGGGGACGCCGCCGACCTCGGCCACCCGGCGCGCCAGCAGCGACGTGGTGGCGGTGCGCGAGCGCAGGAGCTCGCGCTTGCGCGCGTCCGTCCACCGCTTGTCACCGACCCCGGCGCCCGAGAGCACGACGGCGACGCCGACGCCGTCCAGCGCCTCGGGCGGAAGGACGCCGTCGGTCGGCGACCAGGTGACCTCGGCGGGACCGGTGGCCTCGCGACGCACGAGGTGGCGCACCGCGTGGCCGCGGGCCGTCAGAGCCGTCGTGAGAGCGGAACCGATCAGCCCGGACCCACCGGCCAGGAGGACGGTGGTTCCGGGCTGATCGTCGCTCATCGCGTCTCTCGTCTCGCCGGGGCGGCGTGCGTCAGAGGCCCAGGTCGGCCTCGAACGCACCCTCCTCGAGGCGGCGCTTGACCGCGCTGAGGTAGCGGCCGGCGTCCGCGCCGTCGACCAGGCGGTGGTCGTAGGAGATCGCCAGGTAGACCATCGAGCGGATCGCGATCGCGTCGCCCTCCGGGCCGGAGACGACCACCGGGCGCTTGACGATCGTGCCGACGCCGAGGATCGCGACGTTCGGCACCGGGACGATCGGGGTGTCGAACAGGGCGCCCGCGCTGCCGGTGTTCGTCAGCGTGAACGTGCCGCCGCTCAGCTCGTCCGGGCCGACCTTGTTGTCGCGCGTGCGCGCGGCGAGGTCGTTGATGCCGCCGGCGAAGCCCGCGATGTCCAGGTCGCCCGCGTCCTTGATGACGGGGGTGAGGAGGCCGCGCGGGGTGTCGACGGCGATCGCCAGGTTCTCCCCGGCGGGGTAGACGATCTGGTCGTCCTCGATGCGCGCGTTCAGCTTCGGGAACTGCTGCAGCGCCTCGACGGCGGCCTTCGCGAAGAACGGCAGGTAGGTCAGCTTCTGACCGGTGGACGCCTGGAACTCGTCCTTCTTCGCCGCGCGGAGCTTCGCGACCTTCGTCACGTCGACCTCGACGACGGTCGTCAGCTGCGCCATCGTCTGCAGCGCCTCGACCATGCGGACCGAGATGACCTTGCGCAGGCGCGACATCTTCTCGGTGGTGCCGCGGAGCTCGGACACCTCGTGCGGGGCCGCCGGGGCGGACTGCTGGGCGGCGGGCTCGGAGGCCGGGGCCGCGGCGGGCTTGGCAGCCTCGAGCACGTCCTGCTTGCGGATCCGGCCGCCGACGCCGGAGCCGGAGACGGACGAGAGGTCCACGGCGTGCTCGGCGGCCAGCTTGCGCACCAGCGGCGTCACGTAGATGCCGGACGTGTCGGGGAGCGAGGCGCTCTCCTCCTTGGGGGCGTCCTCCTTGGGAGCGTCCTCCTTGGGGGCCTCGGCCTTGGGCTCCTCCGCCTTTGGCTCCTCCTTCGGGGCCTCCTGCTTGGGGGCCTCGGTCTTCGGAGCCTCCTCCTGCGCGGGAGCCTCGGGCGCGTCGTCGCTCGAGCCGCCAGCCGCGGCGGCGTCGCCGACGATCGCGACGACGGTGCCGACCTCGACCGTCTCGTCCTCCGCGACCTTGATCTCCAGGACCGTGCCGGCCACGGGGAGGGGACCTCGGTGTCGACCTTGTCGGTGGAGACCTCGAGCAGGGCCTCGTCGACCTCGACCGTGTCACCGACCTCCTTGAGCCAGCGCGTCACGGTGCCCTCGGTCACGCTCTCGCCCAGCGCGGGCAGGGTGATCTCGGTACCCTCGCCGCCGCCGGAGCCGGTACCCGCGGAGGGCTTCTCGGCCAGCGCGGGCTCGGTGTCCTCGGAGCTGTCGGGGTCGGCCTGCTCGGGGTCGGAGTCCGCGCCCGAGGAGGCGGGCTGCGCCTCGTCCGCCTCGATGGAGTCCTTCGCCGCGTCGTCGGAGAACGCCGGGGCGTCGCTGCCGCCGTCCGCGCTGCTGTCGCCGTCGCTGTCGTCGCCACCGCCGGAACCGTCACCGATGACCGCGAGCTCCGCGCCGACCTCGACCGTCTCGTCCTCGTCGACGAGGATCTTCTCGACCACACCGGCGACCGGCGAGGGGACCTCGGTGTCGACCTTGTCGGTGGAGACCTCGAGCAGCGGCTCGTCGACCTCGACGCTCTCGCCCACGGCCTTGAGCCACCGCGTCACGGTGCCCTCCGTGACGCTCTCGCCGAGGGCGGGCATCTTCACTGACTCGGACATGGTGTCTCCTTCATTCGGTTCTGCGCTGGTGCGTCGAGCGGAGTCGGGGGTCAGGGCCCGATCACCGCACGCGCCGGCCAGCGCCGCGCAGCGATGGTCGAGGCTCGCGGTCGAGCACCGGTCGGGTTCTATCTTGTCATCGCCGCGGACCGCGGCGTGAACCGGGAGCGGTCAGCGGACCTCGCCGGTGGCCGCGACGTTCTCGAGGTAGGTCAGCAGCGTGCGCACCCCGGCGCCCGTCCCGCCCTTGCCGGTGTAGCCCCAGGGCTTGCCCTCGTTGAAGGAGGGGCCCGCGATGTCGAGGTGCGCCCACGGCGTCGAGCCCGTGAACTCCTTGAGGAACACCGCGGCGGTGAGCATGCCGCCGAACTTCCCGCCGATGTTGGCGAGATCGGCGATCGGGGAGTCGAGACCCTCGCGCAGCTCCTCCGGGAGCGGCATGGCCCACGAGGCCTCGCCCGCCTCGCCCGCGGCCGCGACGACGGCGTCGCGCACGCCGTCGTCGCCCATGACGCCCGTGGTGCGCGCGCCGAGCGCGACCATCTGCGCACCCGTGAGCGTGGCGATGTCGATGACCGCGTCGGGCTCGAGCGCGACGGCGTCCACCAGCGCGTCCGCCATGACCAGGCGACCCTCGGCGTCCGTGTTGAGGATCTCGACAGTCTTACCGCCGCGCATCGTGACGACGTCGCTGGGGCGCTGAGCCGTCCCCGACGGCATGTTCTCCGCCAGGGCCAGGAAGCCCGTCACCCGCACGGGCAGGCCGAGCTCGGCGACCGCGAGCACCGTGTGCAGCACGGACGCGGCGCCGGCCATGTCGCTCTTCATCGTGATCATCGACGTCGGCGGCTTGAGCGAGAGGCCGCCCGAGTCGAAGGTGATGCCCTTGCCGACCAGCGCCACGTGCGCCTTGGCGCGGGCGGGGGAGTAGGACAGCGTGACGAGCCGGGGCTCGTTCACCGACCCCTGGCCGACGCCGACGATCCCGCCGTAGCCGCCCGCGCGCAGCGCGGCCATGTCGGCCACGCTCACCTTGACCTTCGCGGACCCGACGGCGGTGCGCGCCTCGTCCGCGAAAACGGCCGGGGTGAGGTCGGAGGGCGAGGCGTTGACGAGGTCGCGCACCGACGTGACCGCGCGGGCGACGACGCCCGCACGCTCGAGGCCGGCCCTCACGTCCTTGCTGCGGCTCTTCGACGTGACCACGCTGATGGTCTGCTCCGGCTTCGAGGCCGGACGCTCGCGGTAGCGCGTGAAGGCGTAGGCGCCCAGCAGCGCGCCCTCGTAGGCGGCCGCGACGGCGGTCGCGTCCTCCGACGGCGGCACGACGGCGACACGTGCGTGGCGGGAGGCGGCGCGCACGGCGGCGCCCGCGGCCCGGCGGACGAACTCGGCCGTGGGCTCGTGGTCGGCGTCGCCGCCAACTCCGGTGAGCACGACGGCGGAGGCCCGCAGCAGCGGGGAGGCGGGGATGAGCGTGACCTCGTCGGCGCGGCCGGTGAGCCCGAGCGCGGCGACGGCGTCGAGCAGCTCGTCGGTCAGCGCGTCCGAGGCCTCCGCGAGGATCCGAGCCGTCCCGGGTTCCCCGCCGCCGCCGGCGAGGAAGACGACGAGGGCGTCGGTGTCGATGGTCTCGAGCTGGCGGGAGGCGATCACGGGAGTGGACGGCATACCTCGATGGTAGTCGGGGGGACGCGCCCGGGCGGCAGTATCCTGACGCCGTGGGAGTCGTGCTCGTCGTCGTCGGGGTCCTGGCGACCGCGCTCACGGTCTGCTCGATCGTCCGTGCCGCCCGGAACGCACCGGTCACCGGCGGTCAGATCCCGTGGATGATCGTCGTCGAGGCCGCCCTCGTGGTGCAGGCCGGGGTGATCGGCGTCCTGCAGGCGCGCGGTCACCCGGTGGCCGACGCGGTGCTCCTGTGGGGCTACGTCGTCACATCCCTGCTGATGCTCCCCGTGGCGTTCGGGTGGGCGTTCGTCGAGCGCACGCGCTGGAGCTCCGTGGTGCTGGCGATCGCCGCCGCGGTGGTCGTGGTGCTGCAGGTGAGGCTCTGGCAGCTGTGGCAGTGACCGGGTCCGGTCCGGGACCTGCCCGTCGAGGACGTCGAGGAGACGAATGAACGAGCCCGCACGGCCCGACGTCGAGGGACCGCACGACGGCGCCGACCCCCGCCCCCGCGCCTACGGCGCCGGCCGCGCGCTCGTGGCGGTCTACGGCGTCCTGGCCCTGGCGGCCACGGCGCGCTCGCTCTACCAGCTGGGGACGAAGGCGGGCGAGGCGCCGGTTCCTTATGCGCTCTCGGCCCTCGCGGCGGTCGTCTACGTCGTCGCGACGATCGCCCTCGCGCACAACGGCACCCGCATGCGCAGGGTCGCGTGGGTGTGCGTCGTCGTCGAGCTCGTCGGCGTCGTGTCGGTCGGCCTGTGGTCCTACCTCGAACCCTCCGCCTTCCCCGAGGCCACCGTCTGGTCGCACCTCGGTCAGGGGTACGGCTTCGTCCCCGCGGTTCTGCCCGTCCTGGGTCTCGTGTGGCTGTGGCGCTCGGACCCGGGCCGCCGGGCCAGGGCCGAGATCGGCACCCGGACCGCCCGTAGCGCGTCCTAGCGCCGCCCCGCACCCCACCGTTCCGCCGATCACGAGAAGCGAGTCACCCGTGCCCAGCCAGCACAGCCTCTACGACCTCCTCTACCGGACCGTCCTGGTCCGCACGGACGCCGAGCGCGCGCACCACGCTGCCGCGCTCGCGATCGAGGCGGCCGGCCGGTTCGCGCCGACCCGCGCCCTCCTCGGTGCGACCCTCGGGCGGACGGCCGCCGCGTCCGAGGCGCCCGGGGCCGCTGCACCGCTCACCGTGTTCGGCCGCCACCTCACCGGTCCGCTCGGCACGGCCGCCGGCTTCGACAAGGACGCCCGCATGGTGCTCGGCCTCGTGGCGCTGGGGTTCTCCCACGTCGAGATCGGCACCGTGACGGCGCAGGCGCAGCCGGGCAACGACCGCCCCCGGCTCTTCCGGGTCGTCGCCGAGCGTGCGCTGCGCAACCGCATGGGGTTCAACAACGCCGGGTGCGACGCCGTCGCGCTCCGGCTGGCCCGGCTGCGCCGCACGCGGGCGGGTGCCGCCGCCGTCGTCGGGGTCAACATCGGCAAGACCAAGGTGACGCCGGCGGACGACGCCGCGGCGGACTACGCGCGCAGCGCGCGCACGCTCGCCCCGTACGCCGACTACCTGGTCGTCAACGTCTCCAGCCCGAACACCCCCGGTCTGCGCGACCTGCAGGCGACGTCGGCGCTGCGACCGATCCTCCAGGGCGTGCAGGAGGCGGCGGACGCCGCGTCGCACCGCCGCGTCCCCGTGCTGGTCAAGATCGCGCCGGACCTGTCCGACGACGGCGTGCGCGACGTCGTCGCGCTCGTGACGGAGCTGGACCTCGCCGGCGTGGTCGCGACCAACACCACGATCCGCCACGACCACGGGGACGGCGGGGTCTCCGGGGCGCCGCTGCGAATGCGCGCCCGCGAGGTCGTGGCGCTCGTGCGGGCGGAGCTGGGGCGGGAGAAGGTCGTGATCGGGGTCGGCGGCGTCGAGGACGCGGCCGACGTCGCGGCGATGCGGGCGGCCGGCGCGGACCTGGTGCAGGCCTACAGCGCGTTCGTCTACCGCGGTCCGGCGTGGCCCGGGCGGGTCAACCGTGCCGCGCGAGCGGGGTTCAGCCGGGCAGCTGCCCGCGCTTGACCTGCGGCTTCGGCATCCGCGTCACGCGCATCTGGAACGAGCGGAGCACGGCGTACATGATGCTGCCGCGCTGCACCTTGTCCTCGCCGAAGGACTCGCGAAGGCGCTTGCGCACGCGGCGGGCCATGAGGACGGAGTCGAGCACCGCGACGGCCACCAGGCCGTACAGGCCGAGGATCAGCGGCAGGGCGAACTCGGGGCGCTGACCGACGACGAACGTGGCGACCACGAACACGAACGCGACCGGGAGGAAGAACTCGCCGAGCGACCAGCGCGCGTCGACGTAGTCGCGGATGTAGCGACGCTGCGGGCCCTTGTGCTGCAGGGGAGGTAGCGGTCGTCACCCGTGACCATCGCGGCGTTCATCTGCGCACGCGACTCGGCGTTCTTCCTGCGCTGCTCGCTGCGCGCGACCTTGGGGTCGTTGTGCACGAGCGGACGGCGGTTCCTCGCCTCCGCCTCGCGACGCTTCGGGGTCGGACGACCCTTGCCCGCGGCCGCGTCCATCGCGGCGTCGAGGGAGCCGACCTTGTCGGCTCCGGTGGTGGAACCGGGGGCGGGCTGGGAGTCCTTCTTGCGTCCGAACACCCCTCGAGGATAGTCGAGCGGCCGGTAGGTTCTTGTCCGTGCCTGCCACCGAGATCCAGCCGCTGCCCCTGCCCGACGCGCTCGTCGCCGAGCTCCGCGACGCGACGGCGGCGGCCTTCCCCGCCGTCGTGGCCGACCTGGAGGACCTGGTCCGCATTCCGTCGGTGTCGGCGCCGGCGTTCGACCAGACCCACGTCGAGGCCAGCGCGGCCGCCGTCGCCGACCTCCTGCGCGGTGTCGGGCTCGAGCCCGAGATCCTCCGCGTGCCCGGCGGTGCGCCGGCGGTGGTGGCCCACCACGACGCGGGGGAGGGTGCCGCGCACGTCGTGCTCTACGCGCACCACGACGTGCAGCCGCCGGGCGAGGGCTGGAGCAGCCCCGCGTTCGAACCGACCCGGGTGGGCGAGCGGCTCGTGGGCCGCGGTGCCGCTGACGACAAGGCCGGGGTGATGGCGCACGTCGGTGCGCTGCGCGTGCTGCGCGAGCGGTTCGGGCAGGACCTGCCCGTGAGCGTCACCGTCTTCGTCGAGGGCGAGGAGGAGATCGGCTCCCCGACCTTCGCCCCGTTCCTGGCGGCGCACGGGCACCGCGTCGCCGGCGACGTCATCGTCGTGGCCGACTCCGCGAACTGGAAGGTGGGCACGCCGGCGCTGACGACGTCGCTGCGCGGTCTCGTCGACCTCGTGGTGCGGGTCGACGTGCTCGACCACCCGGTGCACTCGGGCATGTTCGGCGGGCCGGTCCTCGACGCGCTGACGCTGCTCGCGCGCCTGGTCGCGACCCTGCACGACGAGGACGGCGCGGTCGCCGTCGCCGGGCTCACCCACGGCACCGCCGCGGCCCTGGACTACCCCGAGGAGATGTACCGCGCGGAGGCGGGTGTGCTCGACGGCGTCGTGCTCGCCGGGCGCGGCACGGTGCAGGACCGGCTCTGGGCCCAGCCCGCGATCGCCGTGATCGGCATCGACGCGCCGAGCGTCGAGCACGCCTCGAACACGCTCGCGGCGACGGCGTCCGCCAAGATCAGCCTCCGGCTCGCCCCCGGTCAGGACCCGCTGGCGGCGCAGGAGGCGCTCACGCAGCACCTCACCGACCACGCCCCCTTCGGTGCCCGCGTGATCATCGATCCGGGGAGCGCGGTCGCCCGTTCCTCGCGCCGGCCGACAGCCCGGCCATGCGGGCGGCCCGCAGCGCGTTCGCGACGGCGTGGGGCGCCGCCCCCGTCGACGTCGGCATGGGTGGGTCGATCCCCTTCATCGCCGACCTGCTCGAGCTCGCCCCCGCGGCGGAGATCCTCATCACCGGCGTCGAGGACCCCGACTCTCGCGCGCACAGCTCCGACGAGTCGGTCCACCTCGGCGAGCTGGAGAAGGCCGTGCTCGCGGAGGTCCTGCTGCTCGCCTCGTTGCGACGCTGACCCACCCGTGCGCGTCCTGCTGACGGCGGGCCACCTCGGCGAGCTGCCCGGGCACGAGGTCGCCGCGGCGCTCGCGCGCGGCTGGGCAGCCCTCGCCCCCGAGGCCGATCTCGTGCACCTGCCGACCTCCGACGGCGATCGCGGCCTGCTGGACGCGGTGGAGGCCGCGCTCGGCGGGCGTCGCGAGGTCGTGACGGTGCCCGCGGGTGACGGAGCGTCCGGCGCGCGGCAGGTGCCCGCCGTCGTGCTGCACTCCGGGGGTACGGCCTGGATCGCGACGGCTGACGTGCTCGGCCGCGGGCGGGACGCGACGCGGACCTCGGCGCGCTCGGGGTCCTCGGCCGGCGTCGGCGCCCTCGTCGCCGCCGCTCGGGACGCGGGAGCCCGGCGGGTGGTGCTGGGCGCCGGCACACCCGCGACCCTGGACGCGGGGACGGGAATGCTGCGCGCGCTGGCCGGACGTGCCGCTTCGCCGTTCGACCCCGACCAGTCCGCGGAGGGTGTTGCGGCCGTCGTCGAGGAGGCCCGACGGCGGTGCACCGGCCTCGAGATCGTGCTCACCGCACCCGAGCTCGTCGCGGCCCGGGGTCTGCGCGGTGCCGCCGCAGCCCTGACGCCCGTGCTCGGGGCGCAGGAGAGTCAGGCGCTCGACACCCGCATCGCCCCGCTCGTGCGCGCGTTCGAGCGGCTCGTCCCCGTGCGGCGCGACCTGCTGGTGGGCGCCGCCGGAGGCTCGGATGGTGCGGCCGGTGCGCAGGCCGACGCCGCGGCGACCGGCGGCACCGGCGGGGGCCTCGGGCTCGCGGTCCTGGCGCTCGGCGGCCGCGTCCTGCCGGGGCCGGCCCTGCTCGCGGCCGAGACCGGGCTGTCACGTCTTTCCGCGGAGCGCGACCTCGTCGTCGTCGTCACGGAGCGGCTCGACCCGGTCGAGGCCGACCGGGGGATCACCGCCGCCGTCGCCGCGGCGGCCGCCGCGCACGGTGTCGCGGTCCTCGCGCTGGCTCCGCACGTGCAGCTCGAGCGGCGCACGGCGGCGTCGGCGGGCATCAGCGCGACGGCACGGCTCGAGGTGGAGTCCGGCGCCGGGCCCGAGGACGTCGCGCGCGCCGTCGACCGCCACGCGCGCGCCTGGCGGTGGTGAGCGCCCGTTCGTGACGGGGTGCGGTGGTGGAGGAGGCCGTGCGCGGATGGTGAACACCGCACCGGGTGGGGCCGCCGCGTCGCGGCGCGGGCGTACGATCGAACGGTGATGCGCGGCTCGTCGGCCGCGCCCCGCCAGCCGAGGAGACACCATGACCGAGACCGTCGCCACGAGCGCCGCCAAGGGCACCGAGGCCACCACGACCTCGATCGCGCCCGACCCCACGCACGAGGTCGGTCTGACCGACGTCGCCGCCGCCAAGGTCCGTTCGCTGCTGGACCAGGAGGGTCGCGACGACCTGCGCCTGCGCGTGGCCGTGCAGCCCGGTGGCTGCTCCGGCCTCATCTACCAGCTCTACTTCGACGAGCGCCTGCTTGAGGGTGACGCGACGCGGGACTTCGACGGCGTCGAGGTCGTCGTCGACCGCATGAGCGTGCCCTACCTCGCCGGGGCGACGATCGACTTCGCCGACACGATCGCGAAGCAGGGCTTCACCATCGACAACCCCAACGCGGGCGGTTCGTGCGCCTGCGGCGACTCGTTCCACTGAGCCGCGCCGACCGCTCCCGCCCGTGACGTCCAGGTGGCGTCCAGGCGGGAGCGGTAGAGATGTGCCCGCGACCACCCGGTTCGCGACGACCGAGGAGAACACTTGCGCCTGCGTCTGCCAGCCCTGACCGCCACCGCGCTCGCCGCAGCACTGCTGCTGGGAGCGTGCGGATCCGACGACGGAGGCGGCGGTGGTGAGGCGTCCGGCGGGGACTCGGTCGGCTTCACCGCATCCGGTGAGTTCGGCGAGAAGCCGACGCTCGAGTTCACGTCCGACGAGCCCTCCGACGAGCTCGAGGTCGAGGTCGTCTCCGAGGGGGACGGCGCCGAGGTCGCCGGCACCGACACGGTCGAGGCGCACTACCTCGGCCAGGTCTTCGGGACCGAGACGGTTTTCGACAACTCCTACGACCGGGGTGCCCCGACCTCCTTCCCGCTGACCGGTGTGATCCCGGGGTGGACGCAGGGGCTGACGGGCCAGAAGGTCGGCTCGCGCGTGCTGCTCTCGATCCCCAGCGAGCTCGGCTACCCGAACGGCCAGGGCGAGGACATCAAGGCCGGCGACACGATCGTCTTCGTCGTCGACATCGTCGACGCCGACGCGGGTCCGGACCCCGACGGTGTGGGGCAGGCCGACGCCGAGCCGACCGGCGCGGAGGTCCCCGTCACGGTCGAGGGCGACCTCGGCGCCCCGATCACGGGCGTCACCGTGACGGAGGGCGCCACGCCGCCCACGGAGGAGTCGACGACCGTGCTGGCCACCGGGACGGGCGAGCCGCTCGCCGCTGGCGACAGCGTCGACCTCCAGTACTTCCTGACGACCTGGGACAACGCCGAGACGGAGACCACCTGGCCGCCCGACGGCGTCGGCGTCCAGCGCGTCACGCTCGACGAGGCGGCCCCGCCGTTCAACGCCCTCATCGGCACCCCGGCGGGCTCTCGGGTGCTCATCCAGGTCCCGGGTGACGAGGCGATGGGCGCCCCCGCCCTCGCCGTCGTGCTCGACATCGTGGCGGAGTGATCGCACCCCGCCGCAGCACCTCGTTCTGACGACCGCGTCCCCCGGCGTCGCCTCCTGGAGGCGGTGCCGGGGGACGCGCCGCATGATGCCGGTCCGCGGCGGGATCCGGGCCCGCTCCGGGCTAAAGTGACGGGGTGTCGACATCGCCTTCCCCCGCACCAGGAAGCTCGCCGTCACGGCGGCTGCCGTCGTAGCGGCGACCGCGCTCGCGGGCTGCTCCGAGGCCGCCCAGCGCGGTTTCCTCCCCGAACAGGCGCCCGGCGCCACCAACCACACCGACATGATCATCTCGTTGTGGAACAACTCGTGGATCGCGGCGCTCGCCGTCGGCGTCCTCGTGTGGGGTCTGCTCCTGTGGTGCGTCGTGGTCTACCGCCGCCGCAAGAACGACAACGAGCTCCCCGTGCAGCTCCGGTACCACGTGCCGCTCGAGCTCATGTACACGTTCGTGCCGATCGTGATGGTGGGCGTGCTGTTCGCCTACACCTCGCGCTCGATGGGCGAGATCCTCGACACCTCGGCCGAGCCCGACGTGAACATCGAGGTCGTCGGCAAGCGGTGGAGCTGGGACTTCAACTACACCGACAGCGACGTGCACTTCTCCGGCGTGCAGGCCCAGCTCGACGACGGCGCCGAGGGCAAGCCCGAGACGTTCCCGACGCTCTACCTGCCCCAGGGCCAGAACGTCGAGATCTCGCTGCGCACGCGCGACGTCAACCACGCGTTCTGGATCCCCGGCTTCCTCATGAAGCTCGACATGATCAGCGGCCGCACCAACACGTTCCAGATCGTCCCCGAGAAGACCGGCGTCTACGAGGGCAAGTGCGCCGAGCTCTGCGGCGAGTACCACGCCTCCATGCTGTTCAACGTGGAGGTCCTCCCGGTCGAGGAGTACGAGGAGAAGATGGACGAGCTCGCCGAGCAGGGCTTCACCGGCGTGCGCGGTCCCGAGTTCGACGTCCAGCAGTTCACCGGCAACAACGACGGCGAGCAGCACCAGGAAGGCAGCGGCAACTGATGGCCATCGACGAGGTCGTGCAGAACGACTCCGCACCGCGTCAGCCCGAGGACCGCGTCCCGGGCCTCGCCCCCGACGTCAGCGCCGCGGCAACGCGATCGTGAAGTGGATGACGTCCACCGACCACAAGACGATCGGGTACATGTACCTGACCACGTCGTTCCTGTTCTTCTGCATCGGCGGCGTCCTCGCGCTCGCGATCCGTGCCGAGCTGTTCGAGCCGGGGCGTCAGCTGTTCACGAGCGCCGAGCAGTACAACCAGTTCTTCACGATGCACGGCGGCATCATGCTGCTGCTCTTCGCGACACCGCTGTTCGCGGGCTTCGCGAACGTGATGGTCCCGCTGCAGATCGGTGCGCCGGACGTCGCGTTCCCGCGGATGAACATGTTCGCGTACTACCTGTACCTGTTCGGCGGCCTCATCGCCGTCGGTGGGTTCCTGACGCCGGAGGGACCGGCCGGCTTCGGGTGGACGTCCTACGTCCCGCTCGCCTCCGAGACGTTCTCGCCCGGTCTGGGTGCGGACCTCTGGCTCGTCGGGTTCGGCCTGACCGGCTTCTCGACGATCTTCGGTGCCGTCAACTTCATCACCACGATCATCTGCATGCGCGCCCCCGGCATGACGATGTTCCGGATGCCGATCTTCACCTGGAACATCCTCATCACCGCGGTGCTCGCGCTGATGGCGTTCCCGATCCTCACGGCCGCCTACTTCGGCCTCATCGCCGACCGCCGCCTCGACGCGATGATCTTCGACCCGGCACTCGGCGGGCCGATCCTGTGGCAGCACCTGTTCTGGTTCTTCGGCCACCCCGAGGTCTACATCATCGCGCTGCCGTTCTTCGGCATCGTCTCGGAGATCTTCCCGGTCTTCAGCCGCAAGCCGATCTTCGGCTACAAGACGCTCGTGCTGGCGACGCTCTCGATCGCTGCGCTGTCCGTGACCGTGTGGGCGCACCACATGTACACGACCGGCGCCGTCATGCTGTCGTTCTTCGCCCTGATGACGATGCTCATCGCGGTGCCGACAGGCGTGAAGTTCTTCAACTGGATCGGCACGATGTGGCGCGGCAAGCTCACGTTCGAGACGCCGATGCTCTGGTCGATCGGGTTCCTGGCGACCTTCCTGTTCGGCGGTCTCACCGGTGTGATCCTCAGCGTGCCGACGCTGGACTTCCAGCTGCACGACACGTACTTCGTCGTCGCACACTTCCACTACGTCGTCTTCGGCACGGTCGTGTTCGCGATGTTCGCCGGCTTCTACTTCTGGTGGCCGAAGTTCACCGGGAAGATGCTGAACGAGCGTCTCGGCAAGGTCCACTTCTGGTTGACGTTCGTCGGCTTCCACACCACCTTCCTCATCCAGCACTGGATCGGCGCGAAGGTGATGCCGCGGCGCTACATCGACTACCTGCCCGAGGACGGCGTGACGCTCTGGAACCAGATCTCCACCGTCGGCGCGTTCATCCTCGCCGCTGCGACCCTGCCGTTCCTCTGGAACGTCATCCGCACCTGGCGCACCGCGCCCCAGGTCGAGGTCGACGACCCGTGGGGCTACGGCCGCTCGCTCGAGTGGGCCACGTCGTGCCCGCCCCCGCGCCACAACTTCAGCTCCATCCCGCGCATCCGCTCGGAGTCGCCGGCGTTCGACCTGCACCACCCCGAGGTCGCCGCCATGGACCACGTCGAGACCGACAAGGGCTTCCTCGACCAGGTCTACGGCAACGCCGACATGCAGGGCTCCATCCAGGAGCGCACCTCGAAGGAACACTCATGAGCACGCAGCAGACCGCCGGACCGGACCGCACGGTGGAGCCCTCCTCCCGCACGCGCCCGCCGATGTACATCGAGACCGTCGTCTTCGGCGCCGGTGTCCCGGTGTTCCTCGCACTCGCGATCGTGTACGGGTTCCTCACCGAGTTCACGGAGTTCGTCGGCTTCATCGGCCTCCTGCTGCTGGCAGGGCTGGCCGGCCTGGTGGCGTTCTTCCTCTTCATCACCGGGCGCACGATCGACGCGCGCCCCGAGGACGACCCGCTCGGCACCATCGAGTCGGCTGCGGGTGAGTACGGCGAGTTCTCCCCGCACTCCTGGTGGCCCTTCGTGCTCGCGATCGGCGCCGCGATCATCTTCTTCGGCGTCGCCGTGGGCTGGTGGGTGTGCGTCGTCGGTGTGATCGTCGGCAGCATCGGCCTCGTGGGCCTCATCTTCGAGTTCTCGCGGGGGCAGCACGCGCACTGAGCGACGCGTGAGGCCGCTGACGGCTGCGAGTGACGGGCGGGTGCTTCGGCACCCGCCCGTCGTCGTCTCCGGCTGAGCCGGAGGGGAGACGCCGACGGGGGCGCCACGCCGGTGCGTGGCGCCCCCGTCGGGCGTGGGTTGAGCGGTCGCTCAGGCGGGCACGATGAGGCCGCCGGCGCCGGCCGTGGTGGCGCGGGCGAGGCGCGCGGCGACGTCGTTCCAGTTCACGATGTTCCAGAACGCGGCGACGTAGTCGGCGCGCACGTTCAGGTAGTCGAGGTAGTAGGCGTGCTCCCACACGTCGAGCATGAGGAGCGGGACGAGGCCGAGGGCGAGGTTGCCCTGCTGGTCGTACAGCTGCACGACGACGGGGCGGGCACCGATCGTGTCCCAGGCCAGCACGGCCCAGCCGGACCCCTGCACGCCGGCGGCGACGGCCGAGAAGTGCTTCTTGAACGCCTCGACGCCGCCGAAGTGGTCCTCGAGGGCCGCGAGGAGCTCGCCGGCGGGCTCGCCCCCTCGGGGGAGAGGTTCTCCCAGAAGACCGTGTGGTTGACGTGGCCACCGAGGTTGAAGGCCAGGTTCTTGGAGTGGAGGTTCACGGCGGCGAGGTCGCCGGACTCGCGAGCCTCGGCCAGCTTCTCGAGCGCGGTGTTGGCGCCCGTCACGTAGGCCTGGTGGTGCTTGTCGTGGTGGAGCTGCATGATCTTGCCGGAGATGTGGGGCTCCAGCGCCGCGTAGTCGTAGGGCAGCTCGGGGAGTGTGTAGCCGGTCATCGAGATTCCTCTCCATCGTGGCGGCCGCACCCGCGTGGTGCGAACGCTCGTACCTCTATTGCAACAGAAACGGCCCCGCTCGCGTTCCGCGAGCAGGGCCGTTTCCCGGCATCTGGTCCCGGGTCGGTCACCCGGGATCGAGCACGTGCGTCAGCCGCGCGTGCTCGCGTTGGTCAGGAGCGCCTCGTTCGAGTCGCCCTGGGCGATCTCGGCGTGCTCGCCGTGGCCGTGAGCCTCCTCGAGCTCGCTCGGGGTGACGGGCTCGACGCGATCGGCGAAGAAGAAGTTCGACACCTTGGAGCGTCGCACCGCGGCCTTGTACCCGGGGCGGCTGACGCCGCGCCCGTTCTCGGCGGGCCCGACCTCGAGGGGGCGCACCGGCTCGTGGCCCACGAGCAGCCAGCGCTCGTGGTCCGTGAGGGGCTGGTGCACCTCGATGTACTCACCCGAGGCGAACCGGACCACACGGCCCGTCTCGTGACCGTGCAGGACGAGCTCGCGGTCCCGGCGCTGCAGCGCGAGGCACATGCGCTTCGTGACGATGAAGCCGATGACCGGCCCGGCGAAGAACAGGACGCGGAACACCCAGGTGATGGCGTTGATCGAGAGCCCGAAGTGGGTCGCGATGATGTCGTTCGACCCGGCCAGGACCAGGATGATGAACGCGGTCAGGACGGCGACGCCGACACCCGTGCGCGTCGGGACGTTCCGCGGGCGGTCGAGCAGGTGGTGCTCGCGCTTGTCACCGGTGGCCCAGGCCTCGATGAACGGGTAGACCGCGAGGATCGTGAACAGCAGGCCGGGGATCACCACGGCCGGGATGAGGACGTTCAGCGAGATCGTGTACCCGCCCCAGACCCACTCGGTCTGACCCGGCATCAGCCGGAGCGAGCCCTCGAGGAACAGCATGTACCAGTCGGGCTGAGCGCCCGCGCCGACGGGCGAGGGGTCGTAGGGGCCGTAGACCCACACGCTGTTGATCGCGAGCGTGGCGCCCATGATGGCCAGCACGCCGAACACCACGAAGAAGAAGCCGCCGGCCTTGGCCACGTACACGGGGAACAGCGGGTAGCCGACCACGTTGCGGTTCGTGCGGCCCGGGCCGGGGTACTGCGTGTGCTTGTGCGCCACGATCAGCACCAGGTGGACAGCGATGAGCGCCAGGATCAGCGCGGGCACCAGCAGGATGTGCGCCGTGAACAGGCGGGGGATGATCTCGGTGCCGGGGAACTCGCCGCCGAAGATCATGTACGACATGTACGAGCCGATGACCGGGATCGACTTCACCACACCGTCGGTGATGCGCAGGCCGTTGCCCGACAGGACGTCGTCGGGGAGCGAGTAGCCGGTGAAGCCGGCGAGCAGGCCGAGGATCATCAGCGTGAAGCCGACGACCCAGTTGAGCTCGCGGGGCTTACGGAAGGCGCCGGTGAAGAAGACGCGCATCATGTGCGTCACGATCGAGGCCATGAACAGCAGCGCCGCCCAGTGGTGGATCTGCCGCATGAGCAGACCGCCGCGCACGTGGAAGGACATGTTCAGGGTCGAGGCGAACGCCTCCGACATCTCCACGCCGCGCATCGCGACCGGGAAGGCGTCGTCCGGGTAGTGCACCTCGGTCATGCTCGGCACGAAGAACATCGTGAGGAACGTGCCGGTCAGGAGCAGGACGACGAAGCTGTACAGGGCGATCTCACCCAGGAGGAACGACCAGTGGTCGGGGAAGACCTTCCGGGCGAACTCCTTGACCATCTTGCCCGCGCCGACGCGGGAGTCGAAGAAGTCGGCCGTCCCGGCCGCCGCCTTCGTCAGGGGGTGGTGGTGCTCAATGGACCTTCTCCTCGTCGGAGACCGGGAGGTCGCCGTAGCGCTCACGCTCCCAGGTGGAGGGGCCGACCATCTCGTGGAAGTCGCTCTGCGCGACGAGGTAGCCCTCGTCGTCCACGGTGATGGGCAGCTGGGGGAGAGCACGCTTGGCGGGACCGAAGACGACCTTGGCGCCGTCGGAGACGTCGAACGTGGACTGGTGGCACGGGCACAGGATGTGGTGGGTCTGCTGCTCGTACAGCGCCACCGGACAACCGACGTGCGTGCAGACCTTGGAGTAGGCCACGATGCCGTCCCACGACCAGCCGGCCCGATCGGGCGCCTCGGTGAGGTCGCCCGGGGCCATCCGGACCATGAGGACGACGGCCTTGGCCTTCTCCTCCAGCATGTGCTCGGCGTTCATCAGGCCGTCGGGGATGACGTGCCAGACGGAACCGATGGTGACCTGCTCGGGGCGGATCAGCGCGCCGTCGGGGTCGCGCGCCAGGCGGACGCCGGGACCCCAGACGGTGTGACGGAACTTGCTGACGTTCCAGTCGCCGCCGAGGTTGCCCACCATGGGGACCACGAAGGCGAGCGGCGCGACGGCGACGGCGGAGACGAGCGCACCCTTGAGCAGGGGGCGCCGGGCGATGCGCGAGTCGTCGGCACCCGCCTGGAGAGCCTCGACGGCGGCGGCGCGGGTGGCGTCGTCACCGCGCTGCGGGTGGCGCTCGTCGACCTGCTCGACGTCGGACATCAGGGCCTTGGCCCAGTGCACGGCCGCGACGCCGATACCGAGCATGCCGATGCCGAGGCCCAGGCCGATGCTCAGCGTCGAGGCGCGGACGCTGCCGAGCGAGGCACCGACGGGGAAGACGAAGTAGCCGACGATGCCGGCGACCGAGGCGACGAGCGACAGCACGAAGATGAGCGTGACCTGGCGCTCGACTCGCTTGGCGCCGTCCTCGGAGTGGTCCGAGAGGCGGTGCTTGTGCTCGGGGAGGCCGGGGTTGACGAACCGGTCGACCGTGCCCTCGCCGACGGAGAGGGCGTCGTTCTCGTGGACCTCGTCGGGATCGCCGACGTTGTCCCGCTTGCTGACGTCGCTCATGAGGACTTGGCTCCGATCCACACCGAGGCGCCGATCAGGACACCCATGCCGATGATCCACACCCACATGCCCTCGGACACGGGTCCGATCGAGCCGAGGTTGGCGCCACCGGGGGAGGAGTCGCCGGCGCGCTGCTCCATCAGGTAGGCGATCACGTCCCGCTTGGCCTCAGGGGTGATGTTCTCCTCGTTGAACACCGGCATCGACTGCGGGCCGGTCAGCATCGCCTCGTAGATCTCGGTCGGCGTGGAGTTGAACAGCGACGGCGCGTACTTGCCCTCGCTGAGCGCACCGCCGGCGCCGACGGCGTTGTGGCACATCGCGCAGTTGGTGCGGAAGACGAGCATGCCGTTGGCCGCGTCGCCCTGGGCGGGGTCGACCTGCTCGGAGTCGGGGATGGCCGGGCCGGGGCCCAGGGTCGCGACGTAGGCGGCGAGCTGCGCGGTCTGCTCGGCGTCGAACTGGACGCCCTTCTCGGGGGCCTGCGGCGCGTTGGCGGCCATCGGCATGCGGCCGGTGCTCACCTGGAAGTGTACCGAGGCGGCACCGACGCCGATCAGCGAGGGCGACGCCGTCGCGCCCTCGGCCGACGGGCCGTGGCAGCTGGCGCAGTTCGCCGCGAACAGCTTCTCGCCGTTCTCGACGTCGTCGGTGGACGCCGCATCGGCGACCGCGGCCTGCGGGGCGGCGACGGCGTAGAGGCCGCCGACGGCCAGGAGCGCGAGCAGCATCAGGACGACGGGTGCGAACCGGTGGCGTCGCGCGGAGGCGAGGGCCTTCACCACGGGGTGTCCTCGTTTCTGTGTGGGGCGGGCGGTGCGGGGTGGAGCGGTGCGGTGGCCATCGGCGGCTACCGAAGGAAGTAGATGACGAAGAAGAGCGCCACCCAGATCACGTCGACGAAGTGCCAGTAGTACGAGACCACGTGGGCCCGGACCTCCTCGCGGTGACCGAACCGCCCGGCCACGAAGGACGAGCCGAGGACGAAGAGGAAGGCGATGAGACCACCCACCACGTGGAGACCGTGAAAACCGGTGGTGAGGTAGAAGACGCTGCCGAACGAGGACGTCGAGATCATCAGGCCGTGCTCCACGAGCTCGGCGTACTCCGTGACCTGACCGCCGATGAAGACGGCGCCCATGATGAACGTCAGCGTGAACCACTCCTGCAGGCCCCACTGGCGCAGGTTCCACAGGCTGCCGGTGCGCCGGGCCTGGTGCCGCTGCGCCGCGATGACGCCGAACTGGCACGTGAAGGAGCTCAGGATCAGGATCGTGGTGTTGACGGTCGCGAACGGCAGGTTCAGCAGGTCGGTCGACGCCGCCCACTCGCCGGGGTCGGAGACGCTGCGGTGCGTGAAGTAGATCGCGAACAGTCCCGCGAAGAACATGAGCTCGCTCGAGAGCCACACGATCGTGCCGACCTGCGTCAGGTTCGGGCGGTCGACACTCACGTGGGCGCTGGGCGCGGTGGTGGCATGGCTGGACACCCCTCCATTATGACGAACGGTCGGCTCCCCGACCTACTCCGACGCGTCGTGGCGGCGCGATCGTGCGGGAAAGCGCGGGGTGCTCCGGTGCGCGCGGCGTGCCGTGCGCACCTGTTCTGACGGCCCCCCGCCACGTGTAAGAAAACGGCCGCTCCGGGTGCGGCGGGCGGTGCGGTGGGTGGTCCGCCAGGCGGCCAGGTCCGCGCGTGGCGGGCGGTCCCGGGGAGCGGCGCGCGAGCGTGCCGCACTAGCATCGGGGCATGAGCGTCGAGCAGACCGCCCGCAGCGCCCGCGTGGTGCTCTACAGCGACGACGCGGCCACGCGAGCCGCCGTCCGGCGTGCCGTGGGGCGGCGGGCCTCGCGCGACACCCCGACCGTCACGTGGGTGGAGGTGGCCACACCCGACGCCATGACCGCCGAGGTCGCCGCCGGCGGCGTCGACCTGCTCGTGCTCGACGGCGAGACCGCCAAGGTGGGTGGGTTCGGACTCGCTCGCGAGGTCAAGGACAGCCACTACGACGCCCCGCCGGTGCTGCTCCTCGTGGCCCGGCCCCAGGACGCCTGGATCGCCGCGTGGTCGCAGGCGGACGCGACGGTGCCGCACCCGCTGCGACCGATCGAGGTCGCCGAGGCCGTCGCGGCGCTCCTGCGCGCTCGCGTGGCTCCCGCGGCCGCGAGCCCCTCGGCATGACGGCCTGGTCGGAGCTGCTCGGCCGACTCGTCTCCGGCGGCGACCTCAGCGCCGCCCAGGCGCGCGGGGCGATGGAACAGGTCATGGCGGGCGACGTCACGCCGGTCGCCCTGGCCGGTCTGCTGGTCGCGCTGGCGGCCAAGGGCGAGACCGTCGAGGAGCTGGGCGGATTCGCCGACGCCATGGTCTCGGCCGCCGTACCGCTGCCCGTGCAGGGGCGCACGGTCGACATCGTCGGGACCGGTGGCGATCGCCACCGCTCCGTGAACATCTCCACGATGGCCGCTCTCGTGGCCGCCGGCACCGGTCTGCGCGTGGTCAAGCACGGCAACCGCGCGGCGTCGTCCGCCTCGGGTGCGGCCGACGTCCTCGAGGCGCTCGGCGTCCGGCTCGACGCCGCCCCCGCGCGCGTCGCGGACCTCGCGCACGAGGTCGGCATCACGTTCGCGTTCGCCCAGGTGTTCCACCCCTCGATGCGCCACGCCGGTCCGGCGCGGCGTGAGCTCGGCATCCCGACGGTCTTCAACGTCCTGGGGCCGCTCACGAACCCGGCCCGCCCGGCGGCGGGGGCGATCGGCGTCGCGAACGCCCGGATGGCGCCCCTGATGGCCGGAGTCTTCGCCGAGCGAGGCTCGAGCGTGCTGCTCTACCGCTCCGGTGACGGGCTCGACGAGTGGGCGACGACGGCGCCCGCGCGGATCTGGGAGGTCTCGGGCGGGCGCGTGGTCGAGCACGAGATCGACGCGGTGACGGCCTTCGGGATGCCGCGCGCGACGCTCGAGGACCTCCGCGGCGCCGACGCCGCCTTCAACGCGGACGTGGTGCGCCGGGTCCTGGCGGGTGAGCGGGGACCGGTCCGCGACGCCGTCGTGCTCGGCGCGGCCTCCGCCGTCGTCGCCGACGGCACGCGCACGGGCGACGGCGAGCTGGTCGAGCGGATGCGCGAGGGGATCGCGATCGCGCAGGAGTCGATCGACTCCGGTGCCGCGGCGGGGGCGCTCGAGCGGTGGGTCACCGCGAGCGCGGCGTCCCCGGTCGGCTGAGACGACGACCGGGCGGCGACGACCGGGCGGATCAGTCCTCGGCGCCGATCGAGAACGCCTGGGCGAGGTCGTGCTCGGAGTACGTGCGGAACGCGATGTACGTGCGGGTGCCGACGACGCCGGGCACCTTGCCGATCCGGTCGGCGATGACCTCGGCGAGGTCCTCGTGGCGACGGACGCGGACCATCGCGACCAGGTCGGTGTCGCCGGTCACGGAGTAGACCTCCGTGACGCCGTCGATCGCCGCGACCTCCTCGCAGACCTCGGGGATGCGGGCGACGTCGGCGTCGACGAGGGCGATGGCGGTGATCATGCGCCCAGCCTACGCAGCGGCGGACTCGGCGTCTCGGCCGTCGCCGTCCCTGTCGGGGGACGGCGCGGCACCGAGGCGGGCGGCGAGGTCGCTGAGGGCGTGGTCGGCCCCGCGCACGGGCCGAGCCAGCGCCGGACCGTCGGACAGCGCGATCAGGCGCACGCCGGGCTGCTCCCACCAGCGCGCGAGCAGCTCCGTCTCCTCCACGAGCGCGGCGCCCGCCCAGGTCGTGGGCTCGGGGACGTCCTCCGCCGTCGGGATCATCGCCGCGACGAGCGTCAGGACGTCGGCGGCGCGCCGGGTCACCGCGCTGGCGGCGAGCCGCCCGTGACGGGCCACCACGACCTCCCAGCCCGCCGGTGTCGGACGTGCGGCGACGAGCTCGCGCGGGCGTGACGTCCGCAGCCGCTGGGCGCGCTGGGCTCCGCGCAGGAGCGCCTGCACGCGGTCCCGCTCGCGCGCGGCCTCCTCGTAGCGCTGCTGCGCGCTGAGCTCGGCGATGCGGCGGGCCGCGTGGTTCAGGAGGCCGGTGCCGTCGCCGTCGCAGAACGCGGCGAAAGCCGACACGGTGCCGGCGTACGCCTGCGGGGTGGTACCCCCGATGCACGGGGCGGCGCACCGCCCCAGATCGGCCAGCGCGCAGGCCGACGCGCCGGCGGCGGGCCGGGCGGGGAGGCGGGCCGTGCAGGCGCGCAGGCCGAAGGTCCCCTGGATCGCCTCCAGCGCGAGCACCGCCTGGGCGCGGTTGCGGAACGGTCCCAGCACCCCGCTCGTCTGGGTCAGCGGCACGGTGCGGACGATCGAGGCCCGCGGGAAGGCCTCGTCCGTGAGGCGGATCCAGGGCTCGGTCGACGGCGACCGGGAGCGCCGGTTGTACGGGGGCCGGTGCTGGGCGATCAGTCGCAGCTCGCGGATCGACGCCTCCAGCGGCGTCGCGCAGACGATCGGGTGCACGCGGGCGGCGACGGTCACCATCTCCGTCATCCGGCGACGCTTCTCGGAGGCGGTGAAGTAGCTCCGCACGCGGGTGCGCAGGTCCGTGGCCGTCCCGACGTAGAGGATGCGGCCGGCCCCGTCGAGGAACTGGTAGACGCCCGGTGCGCTCGGGAGTCCGTCCGCGAGCGTGACCTTCCGCCGCCGTGCCTCGGGCACGGGGTCGGAGGCCGTGACCAGATCCTCCAGGTGGGTCACGCCCAGGGGTGCGAGCCGTCCGAGCAGCCCGTGCAGCACGTCGACCGTGGCCCGGGCGTCCGTCAGCGCCCGGTGGTCGGGGACCACGCCGGCCGCGAACAGGCGCGCGAGGCTCCCGAGCTTGTGGTTGGGGGCCTCGTCACGTGTCACGACGCGCCGAGCGAGCGCGACCGTGTCGACCACGGGTGGCGCGGGCCAGGTGGCACCCATGCGCTCGAACCCCGCGCGCAGGAACCCGACGTCGAACCGGGCGTTGTGCGCGACGAGGACGGCACCGCGCGCGAACTCGCCGAACGTGACGAGCGCGTCCTCCTGACCGGGGGCGTCCACCACCATGGCGTCGGTGATCCCGGTCAGCACCGTGATCTGCGGCGGGATCGCGCGGCCCGGGTTGACGAGCGTGCCGAGCTCACCCAGGACCACGCCGCCGCGCACCCGCACCGCACCGATCTCGGTGATCCGGTCCGCGTGCGGCGATCCGCCGGTGGTCTCGAGGTCCACCACCACGAACTCGACCTCGTGCAGCGGCAGGCCGTCGGCGAGCAGCGAGGGCTGCAGCGCGAGCTGCGGGGCGGGAGCGGTGGTCACGGGCCGACCCTAGGTCCGGGCACCGACATCGACCCGGCGGCGCTCCGGAGGCCGGACGCTGGACGCCCGTTCACCGACCGGCGCCCGGGACCGGCCGGAACGTGCTCAGGACCGCGAGGCGGCCGCGTCGCGGTACAGCTCCTCCAGCGTGCCGGCGAGGTCGCGCAGGACGGCCGAGCGCTTCACCTTCATCGACGGCGTGAGGTAGTCGTTCGCGATCGTGAAGTCGGTCTCGAGGATGCGGAACTCGCGGATCGACTCCGCACGCGAGACGTGGGAGTTCGCGCGGTCGACGGCGCTGCCGACCGCGGCGCGCACGTCGGGGTCGGTCACGGCCTGGGCCAGGGTCATCTCGTCCTTGCCCTGGGCGGCGAGCCACCCGGGGAGCATCTCGGAGTCGATCGTGACGAGCGCCGCGATGAAGGGGCGGCCCTCACCCACGACGAGGCACTGGCTGACCAGCGGGTGGGCCCGGATCGCGTCCTCGAGCTGCGCCGGGGCGACGTTCTTGCCGCCCGCGGTCACGATGATCTCCTTCTTGCGACCGGTGATGCGGGCGTAGCCGTCCGCGTCGAGCTCGCCGAGGTCGCCCGTGTGGAACCACCCGTCGACCACGGCCTCCGCCGTCGCGGCCTCGTTGTTGTGGTAGCCGCGGAAGACGGCGACACCGCGGGCGAGGATCTCGCCGTCGGGCGCGATCCGCAGCTGGTTGCCGCGCAGCGGCGGGCCCACGGTCCCGATCTTGACCTTCGAGGGCACGTTGACCGAGAGCGGCGCGGTGGTCTCGGTCAGCCCGTAGCCCTCGAGCACGGTGAGGCCGACGCCACGGAAGAAGTGGCCGAGACGCTCGCCGAGCGGACCGCCGCCGGAGACGGCGTACGTGAGCCGGCCACCCATGACGGACTGGATCTTGGAGAGCACGAGCTTGTGGGCGAGCCGGTAGCGCAGGTTCAGCAGGGCGCCCGGTCGTCCGCCGTCGTCCTGCGCCCGCGACCACGCGCCGGCCGTTCCCGCCGCCCACGCGAAGATCTTGCCCTTGCCACCGGCGATCGCCTTCTGCTCGGCCGAGTTGTAGACCTTCTCGAAGACGCGCGGCACCGCGAGGATGAGGGTCGGCCGGTAGGTCCCGAGGTCCGTCACGATGCCGGAGGGGTCGGGGGTGTGACCCAGCGGGATGCGGCCGGCGAGCGCGAGGATCTCCACGAAGCGGGCGAAGACGTGCGCCAGCGGCATGAACAGCAGCGTCGAGGCCCCCTCCTGGTGGACGATCTCGCTGAGGTCCTCCACGGCGCTGCGCGCCAGCAGCACGAAGTTGCCGTGCGTGAGCTCCGCGCCCTTGGGACGGCCGGTGGTGCCCGAGGTGTAGATGATGGTCGCGAGGTCGGCGAGGCCGACGGCGGCCGAGGCGTCGCGGACGCGCTCGGGGTCGACGTCGGTCCCGGAGGCCGTCACGGTCGCGAGGTCACCGGCGTCGATCTGCCACACGACGCGCAGGTCGGGTGCCTCCGCGCGGGCCGCCTCGACCACCTCGGCGTGGGCGGGGGTCTCGACGATCACGGCGACGGCGCCCGAGTCGGAGAGGATCCACGCCGCCTGCGACACGGACGAGGTCTCGTAGACCGGGACCGGGACGGCCCCGGCGTACCAGATGGCGACGTCCGCCAGCGTCCACTCGTAGCGCGTGCGCGACATGATCCCGACGCGCTCGCCGGGGACGACGCCCTGCGCGAGGAGACCGCGCGCGAGGGCGATCGCCTGGTCGCGGAACTCCGCCACGCTCACGCTGCGCCACCCCGCGCCGTCGGGCACGCGGTACAGCTCCGCCGCGGGGGTGCGCTCGTGGTGGTCCTCGAGCAGGTCGGTGATGCTGAACGTCGCGGGGACGTCCGGGGCGGGGGAGAGTCGCGTCGTGTCCATCGTGGCTCCTTTGTCCGATGTAGCAGCATCGAGGCGGTGTCTCACCTTACGCAATCCGCGTGCTCTCGTGCCCGTCGTGCTCCGCCACCGCCGGTCATGGGTCAGGATGGGGCGGGTGGCGCACGACGCCGAGCGCCCCTGGACACGGACGAAGGAGACTGGCCCATGCACGCCGTCGGGATCGACATCGGTGGGACGAAGATCGCGGCGGGGGTGGTGGACGACGCGGGGACGCTGCTCGCCACGACGCGCCGCGACACGAGCCCCGAGGAGCCGCACGCGATCGAGGACGCCGTCGTCGACGCCGTGGCGGAGCTCCGGGCGTCCTTCGAGGTCTCCGCCGTCGGGGTCGCCGCCGCCGGCTTCGTCGACCCCGGCCGGGCGAAGGTGCTGTTCGCCGCCAACCTCGCCTGGCGCGACTACCCGCTGCGGGACGTCCTGCGCGAGCGGCTCGGCCTCGACGTCGTCGTCGAGAACGACGCCAACGCGGCGGGCTGGGCGGAGTTCCGCTTCGGTGCGGGGCGCGACGTGCAGGACATGGTCATGCTGACGGTCGGGACGGGCCTGGGCGGCGCCGTCGTCATCGGTGGCCGGCTGGTGCGCGGTGCGGCGGGTGCGGGCGGCGAGGTCGGCCACATGCGCCTGGTGCCGGCGGGTCGCGCGTGCGGCTGCGGCCACGACGGCTGCTGGGAGACGTACGCCTCGGGCTCCGCCCTCGTGCGCGAGACGCGCGCCGCGCTGGCCACCGACCCCGAGCGCGCGCGCACGCTGCTCGACCTCGCGGGTGGGAAGGCCAAGCACGTCACGGGCCCGCACGTGACGCAGGCGGCGCGCGCGGGCGACCCGCTCGCCGTCGAGATGCTCGCGGACCTCGGGACCTGGCTGGGCAGCGGCATGGCCGCGCTCTCGGCGCTGCTCGATCCCACGACCTACGTGATCGGCGGCGGAGTGGGGGCGGCGGGCGACATGCTGCTCGGACCGGCGCGGGCCACTCTCGAGGAGCAGCTCTTCGCGCGGGCGCAGCGCCCGCTGCCGCAGGTCGTGCTCGCGACCCTGGGCAACGACGCCGGGATCGTCGGCGCGGCCGACCTGGCGCGCGTCGTGCTCGACTGAGGCCGGCCGCTCAGACGGTGGCGCCGTCGCCGTCGTCGTCGTCCCGGTGGCTCGGGAGCCTCGCGAACACGGTGACGCAGCCGGCGAGGAAGATCACCAGGCACGTCGCGACGTACCAGGGGGCGCCTGCCGGAACGCGACGACGGCGAGCACGAGCAGGAGCGGACCCGTCACGATCGCGGTCCACGCCAGCCGGGTGGAGCGCCGCACCGGCGGGTGGTCCGCCTCGGGCGCCTCGAAGGCGTCGTCGTCGTCATCGTCGCTGACGGGGGCGGGGGAGTAGTCACGCGGACCCTGCGCGGCGCCGACGACCGGGGTGTCGGAGACGAGGTAGGTGCGGCGCGGCGGCGTCAGGTCCTGCGTGAGCGTGCGCCACTCGGCGTCCCAGTCGCGCTCCCGCCCCGAGGGCTCCGCGGCTTCGGCCGACCCGTCGTGCGGCCCGTCGTCCGTGGGGCCGTCCGGCTCGTCGCCTCGTCGCTCGCGGTCGGTCATGACACGACTCTAGGCACGTCCGCCCCCTAGAGTGATCCCCGGTGCGTCGAGTCCGGCCGGCACCGCGTGCTGCCCGGGGCGGCCGCGCACGCCGGGGCTCGGACGTGCGCCGCCGCCGTCGACGAAGGGCCTCAGGAGTGTTCTACCGGTTCATGAAGGCCACGCTCGGCACGGTGCTGCGCGTGGCCTACCAGCCCTGGATCCGGGGTTCGGAGAACCTGCCCGCGAGCGGCGGAGCCATCCTGGCCAGCAACCACCTGGCGGTCATCGACTCCTTCTTCCTGCCGCTGATGATGCCGCGCGAGATCGTGTTCCTCGGCAAGTCCGACTACGTCGAGGGCCGGGGCCTGCGCGGACGCTTCGTGGCGTGGTTCATGCGCGGCGTCGGCCTCATCCCGGTGGACCGCGCCGGCGGGCGCGCCAGCGAGGCCGCGCTGAACGCGGGGCTCGCCCGGCTCTCGGACGGCGGCCTGTTCGGCATCTACCCCGAGGGCACCCGCAGCCCCGACGGGCGTCTCTACCGCGGCAAGACCGGGGTCGCGCGCCTGGCGCTGGAGTCGGGTGCGCCCGTGGTCCCGGTCGCGATGATCGGCACCAACATCGCGCAGCCCATCGGCAAGCGGATCCCGCGGCTCAAGCGCATCGGAGTCGTCATGGGGGAGCCCATGGACTTCTCCCGCTACCGCGGCATGGAGAACGACCGGTTCGTGCTGCGTTCCATCACCGACGAGATCATGTACGAGATCATGCGGCTCTCGGGCCAGGAGTACGTCGACATGTACGCCGCGACGGCGAAGGCGCGCATCGCGGCCGGCAAGACGACCGACACCGCGAGCGACGCCCCCGGCGGGCGCGTCGCACCGGAGACCGACGTCCCCAGCGCCCCCGCACCCCCGACCACCGGCGATCCCGGTTCCAGTGACAGCACCCCCACGGAAGGTCCAGCATGACCGTCAAGCGCGTCGCCCTGCTCACCGCGGGCGGCTTCGCCCCCTGCCTCTCCTCCGCCGTCGGCGGCCTCATCGAGCGCTACACCGCGCTCGCGCCCGAGGTGGAGATCATCGCCTACTCCTACGGCTACCACGGCCTCCTCACGGGGACGAAGGTGGTCGTCGACGACGCCGCGCGCGCGAACGCCGGCCTGCTGCACTCGTTCGGCGGCAGCCCCATCGGCAACAGCCGCGTCAAGCTCACCAACGCCAAGAACCTCGTGCAGCGCGGGCTGGTCGCCGAGGGTGAGAACCCCCTGGCCAAGGCCGCTGAGCAGCTCCAGGCCGACGGCGTCGACGTGCTGCACACGATCGGCGGCGACGACACGAACACCACGGCCGCCGACCTCGCGGCCTACCTGCAGGAGCACGACTACGGCCTCACGGTGGTCGGCCTGCCCAAGACGATCGACAACGACATCGTCCCGATCCGGCAGAGCCTCGGCGCCAACACGGCCGCCGAGGAGGCCAGCCGGTTCGCGCAGAACATCATCGGCGAGCACCGCTCCAACCCCCGCATGCTCATCGTCCACGAGGTGATGGGTCGCCACTGCGGCTGGCTCACGGCCGAGGCCGCCCGCCGCTACCACGGCTGGGTCGAGGGCCAGCCGTCGTGGAACCCGAGCATCGGTCTGAGCAAGGAGCGCTGGGACGTCCACGCCGTCTTCCTGCCCGAGCTCGCGATCGACCTCGAGGCCGAGGCCGCGCGCCTCAAGGCGATCATGGACGAGCAGGGCAACGTCAACATCTTCCTCAGCGAGGGTGCCGGCGTGCCCGAGATCATCGCGGAGCTCGAGGGACGAGGTGAGGAGGTCAAGCGCGACCCGTTCGGTCACGTGCAGCTCGACACGATCAACCCGGGTGCCTGGTTCGCCAAGCAGTTCGCCGGCCTCGTCGGCGCCGAGAAGGTCATGGTGCAGAAGAGCGGCTACTTCTCCCGCTCGGCGGCCGCGAGCGAGGAGGACCTCGCGCTCATCGCCTCCATGGTGGAGCTCGCGGTCGACTCGGCTCTCGCCGGCGTCTCCGGCGTGATCGGGCACGACGAGGAGCGCGGCGACGAGCTGCGCGCCGTGGAGTTCCCGCGCATCGGTGGCGGTAAGGCGTTCGACGTCACGGTGCCGTGGTTCGGCGAGCTGATGGCCTCGATCGGGCAGGACGTCGTGGCGGCCCCCGAGGGCGCCGCGCACTGACGCCCGCCCCCACCCCCGCCCGACGGCGGGAGGTCGCCACCGCGGCGACCTCCCGCCGTCGTGCGTCCCGGGCCGCTCCGCGCCGCGTGCGGGCGTCCAGACTCTGGTGCCGCACCCGGGCAGCGGTCACCGGCACCTAGACTCATTCGTCGTGAGCACGACCGCAGACCCCGCCGTCATCGCCGGACTGGACGCCTGGCGCGCCCTCGACGTCGAGCAGCAGCCGACCTGGCCGGACTCTCGCGCGCTGTCCGCCGTCAGCGACCAGCTCGCCGCCGCGCCGCCGCTGGTGTTCGCCGGAGAGGCCGACGCGATGCGCGAGAAGCTGGCGCTCGCCCAGCGCGGCGAGGCCTTCCTGCTCCAGGGCGGCGACTGCGCCGAGTCCTTCGCCGAGGCCGACGCCGACCGCATCCGCAACAAGATCAAGACGATCCTGCAGATGTCGATCGTGCTGACCTACGGCGCCAGCATGCCCGTGGTGAAGATGGGGCGGATCGCCGGGCAGTACGCCAAGCCGCGCAGCAGCGACGTCGAGACGCGCGACGGCGTGACGCTCCCGGCCTACCGCGGCGACATCGTCAACGGCCACGCGTTCACCCCGGAGTCGCGGGTCCCGGACCCGCAGCGACTGATGAAGGCGTACACGACGTCAGCCTCCACGCTCAACCTCACCCGTGCCTTCACGATGGGCGGGTTCGCGGACCTGCGCCGTGTGCACGAGTGGAACCGCGGTTTCACCGTGACGCCCGCCTACCGCTCCTACGAGGGGCTCGCCGGCGAGATCGACCGCGCGATCAAGTTCATGGCCGCCGCCGGCGCCGACTTCGACGCGCTGAGGACCGTCGACTTCTACTCCGGTCACGAGGGTCTGCTGCTCGACTACGAGCGGCCCCTGACGCGGATCGACTCCCGGACCGGCCTGCCCTACGACTGCTCGGCGCACTTCCTGTGGATCGGGGAGCGCACGCGGAAGATCGACGGCGCGCACGTCGAGTTCTTCTCCCGCGTCAGCAACCCCATCGGCGTCAAGCTCGGCCCGAACACCACGGGCGAGGACGCGATCGCGCTGATGGACAAGCTCAATCCCGACGGCGTCCCGGGCCGCCTCACCTTCATCACCCGCATGGGTGCCGGGCGGATCCGCGAGGCGCTGCCCTCGATCGTCGAGAAGGTCACTGCGGACGGCCGTCCCGTGCTGTGGGTCTGCGACCCCATGCACGGCAACACCATCACCGCCTCCAACGGCTACAAGACCCGCCGGTTCGCCGACGTGATCGACGAGGTCCGCGGGTTCTTCGAGGTCCACCAGGCGCTCGGCACGGTCCCGGGAGGGGTCCACGTCGAGCTCACCGGTGACGACGTCACCGAGGTCCTGGGCGGCTCGGAGGAGATCGACGACGTCGGCCTCGAGGCGCGCTACGAGACGCTCGTGGACCCGCGCCTGAACCACGCCCAGTCCCTCGAGATGGCCTTCCTCGTGGCCGAGATGCTGCGGGAGCGGTCGGCGGGCTGAGCCCCCGACGCTCCGAGGCCCCGGGTCGGACGGACGCGCGGTTCAGACGACCGTCAGGGTGATGACGGTGCCGCGGCGGCGCATCTCGCCCGCGGCGACGTCCTGCTGGCGCACCGTCCCGAAGAACCCGCCGAGCACGTTGTTCTCCTCGACGGTGAAGCCCGCGTCCTCGAGGATCCGCGTGGCCTCGCCGATCTGACGGCCCTGCACGTCAGGCACCTCGAACAGCTCAGGGCCGAGCGAGACCTCGAGGGCGGCCGGATCGCCCTGACGCGCCTCCTGCCCGCCCGCGGGCGTGACCGAGACGACCGAGCCCGCCGGGACGTCGTCGGAGTAGACCTCCGTGACGGTGATGGCCTCGAGCGGGATGTCGAGCAGGTTCACGAGGTCGTTCTGCACGACCTCGGCCTGCTTGCCGCCGTAGTTCTCGGGGATGCGCACCACCCGGGGACCGGTCGAGACCGTCAGCCGGACCGGGGTGTCGTGCGCGACCACCTGACCGGAGGCGGGGTCGCTGGCGACCACGACGCCCTCGGGGATCGTGCGGTCCTCCGTCTCCTCGACGTCCGGCGCCGCCGTCAGGCCCGCCTCGGTGATGGCTGCCTCGGCCTCCTCGCGCGTCAGGTCGGTGAACGCGGGGACCTCGAGCATCTCGACCCCGAGCGAGACGACGACGGCGACGTCGCTGCCGCGCGCGAGACTCGTCCCGGCGGCGGGATCGGTCTCCAGGACGGTGCCCGCCGGTGCGTCGTCGTCGAAGCGCTCGGACGTGGTGACCCGCAGCTCCAGGTCCGTCAGGCTGCGTTCAGCCGCGGCGCGCTGCGCGCCCGTGACGTCGGGGACGGTCACCGGGCTCCCCGGGCCGAGCAGGAAGTACCAGGCAGCCGCGCCCCCGGCGAGCAGGAGCACGAGCAGGACGACGAGCCAGCCGAGCCCCCGCCGGCGGCGACGCCGCGGTGCGGGGACGGCCACCGTGTCGGTGGCCTCGCCGTCGGGCACCGGACGGGTGGGGGAGCGGACGGCCCCGACGGGGAGGGCGATCGTGCCGGTCCCCGGGCCTCGGTCCAGCGCGCGGGTCAGCGCGGGGTCGTCACCGTCCGGGGAGCCGGACGCGTCGGCGTCCTGCGGCGCGTCCAGGTCGGCGAGCTCGTGCTCGAGCGCCTCGATGGGCACGAGCAGCTCGGGTCGTCCCTCGACGTCGGCACGCAGCGAGCGGGCGCGGGAGTCGAGACCGGCCAGCGTGCGGCGCACCAGCGTCAGCGCGATCGCCGCGTCCGCCGGACGGCGGGCGGTGTCCCGCGAGGTCAGGGTCGCCACCAGCTCGTCGACCTCCATCGGCAGCCACGGCACGACGTCCGACGGCGGTGGCACGTCCTCGTGCACGTGCCGGTACGCGACCTGGATCGGCGTGGTCCCGGTGAAGGGCGGTACGCCCGTGAGCATCTCGTAGAGCACGACGCCGACCGCGTAGACGTCGGCGGCCGCCGTCGCCTCGCCCGAGCTGACGATCTCGGGGAGAGGTAGGCCACCGTGCCGAGCAGGGTCCCGGTGGTGGCGACCGTCGCCTCGCTGACCGCACGGGCGAGCCCGAAGTCCGCGACCTTGATGCGACCGTCGAGCGCCAGCAGGACGTTCTCGGGCTTGACGTCGCGGTGCACGAGACCGGCGCGGTGCGCGGCGGCGAGCGCGTCGAGGACGGCGATGGTGATCTCGAGCGACCGGCCGAGCCTGAGCGACCCGTGACCGGCGATCTCGGCGCGGAGCGTGTGGCCGGCGACGAACTCCATCGTGAGGTAGTTGGTCTCGCCGTCGACGCCCTGGTCGAGCACGGCGACGATGCCGGGGTGCGCGAGGCGGGCGGCGGCCCGTGCCTCGCGCCGGAAGCGCGCCACGACGTCGGCGCCGTCGGCGAGGTGAGGGTGGACCACCTTCAGCGCGACGTGGCGGTCCAGGCGCCGGTCGCTGGCGAGGTAGACCGTGGCCATCCCGCCCCGGGCGATCCGGCGCAGGACGTCGTAGCGCCCGTCGACCGTGCGGCCGACGAGCGGATCGGAGGTCACGGCGCTCATCGCCGCCAACCTACCCGCGGGCGGTGCCCCGATCGGGGAGCGCCGCGCTGCGGCGTTAGGCTCGTGCGGTGGAACGAGACGCGAGCGCACAGGACTTCGAGGGGCTCGTCCCCGCTTGGCTGCACCTGCCGGACGTGGCGGCGAGGATCGGCGTCGCGGACCGCCAGGTCCGCTCGATGGTCCGCGAGGGCCGGCTGCTCGCCTTCCGCGTGGGCGACAACCGCGCGCTCGCCGTCCCCGCCGACTTCCTCGTGCCGGACCCGGACCGTCCCGGGCTCGACCACGTGCTCCCGGCGCTCCGCGGCAGCCTCACGCAGCTGGCGGACGCGGGCTACGACGACGTCGAGACGCTCCGCTGGTTGTTCACGCCCGAGGAGTCCCTGGAGCAGGCGCCGATCGAGGCGCTGCGCGCCGGGCGCGTGACGACGGTGCGCCGCGCCGCGCAGGGCCTGGCGTTCTGACGAGGTCCTGACGGGGCCGGCGGCTGCGCCGCGGCGGCCGTCCCGGCTCAGGAGGACCGATCGACCGCGGCCGCCAGGAGCGCCCGCAGCACGCCGAGGTCGCCCGCGCCGCTCGGGGGCCGGGCCAGATCGTCCTCGGCCGCGGCCACCAGGTCCGCGATCCGCCGCTCGACCTCGGCCAGCGCCCCGGTGCGCTCGAGGATCCCGCGCAGCGTGGCGATGTCGTCCGGGTCGAGGTCCGTCCTCCCCAGGTTCTCGCGCAGCGTCGCGCGGTCCTGCGGCTGGGCGCGGGCGTCGGCGAGCGCGACGAGGACGGTGCGCTTGCCCTCGCGGAGGTCGTCCCCGGCGGGCTTGCCGGTGACCGCCGGGTCACCGAACACCCCCAGGACGTCGTCGCGCAGCTGGAACGCCGTGCCCACGGCACGACCGATGCGGCCCAGCCAGGCGAGCGCGTCGTCGTCGGCCCCGGCCAGCACGCCGCCGAGGTGCAGCGGCAGCTCCACCGAGTAGCGCGCCGACTTGGCGTGGATCACGCGCTCCGCTCGCTCGAGGTCGACGCCGTCGCCCGGGTCCGTGGGCCACGGCGCGTGCGAGGCGAGCAGGTCGAGGTACTGCCCGACGGCGACCTCGCTCGCCATCGCGGAGTAGGTCGCCAGCGCGGCGCGCGCCGTGTCGCGCTCCAGCGGCAGCACCGCGGCGTGGAGCACCGAGGCGCTCATCGTGAGCAGCAGGTCGCCCACGAGCAGCGCCCCGGACGAGCCGAAGTGCTCCCGGGCGCGGGTGGCGGTGCCGTCCTTCGACGCGGGGAAGTGCTCGGCCTCGAGGAAGCGGTGCGCCGAGGCGGCGCCGCGGCGGGTGTCGGAGGCGTCCATGAGGTCGTCGTGGACGAGCGCCGCGGCCTGGAACAGCTCGAGCGCAGCGGCCGCGCCGAGCACCCCGGGGACGTCGATCGCGCTCGGGCCGTCCGTGGCGTCGCCGGAGCGGGGGGCGAGTGCGGCGGCCGCCGCGAGGCACAGGCGGGCCCGAAGACGCTTCCCACCCGTGGCGGCGCGGCGCGCGACCTCGACGACGGCCGCACCCTCTCCTCCGGCGGCCGCGACCTCCGTCCGCGCCGTCCCGAAGGCGCTCTCGACGGCGTCGTCGACCGCCCGGCGCACGTCGTGCTGGAGATCTGGCGTCGCGGTGGTCGGCGTGCGCGTCATGTCTCGAGCGTAGGTCAGCGGGGTGTTCGCGCCGTCGTGCGCTGTCCCCAGCCGGTCTCGGCGCGGCCGACATCCCCCGGCCCTCCCGCCGGTCCGCGCACGTCAGGGATTCGCGGTGCGATGGGTCGGTGCCGGGGGAACCGGCGCCCCACGGCAACCGGAGGTCCACATGTCAGCGCAACCCGTCCCACCAGCGGCCGCCCCCGAGCCGCCCCTGGTCCGTGTGAGCGAGGGCCGCGAGGTTCTCGCCTACGTGCCGCACGCGCTGGGGTTCACCCCCGAGACCTCGCTCGTGGCCGTGTCGCTGCGCCCACCGCGCGGGCGCATCGGGCTGGTCGCGCGGGTCGATCTGGACGACCTCACCGGACCGCAGGGGCGGTCGGTCGCGCACGGTCTCGCCCGTCACCTGGACGACGACGGCGCCGCGGGGCTCTTCGTCGTCGTGTACGTCCCGGGCTCGCTCGCCCGCGCCCGGCACCTGGCTGCGGTGCGGCGGGCGGTCGACGCCCTCGAGGCCGCGGCCGACGTGCCGGTGCGGGACGCGTTCGTGGTCGCGCAGGACGGCTACGCCTCCCTGCGGTGCCGGGACGAGCGGTGCTGCCCGGCGCGGGGGCGTCCGCTGTCCGACCTCACCGCGACGCAGATCGGCGCGGCGATGATCATGGCGGGGTCGGCGCCCGTCGCCCGGCGGGAGGACCTCCGGATCGGGGTGTCGCAGGACGCGGCGGCCCGCGCCGCTTTCGACCGCGCGGTCCGCGCCGAGCGGGTGCGGCGCGTCCGCGCGCGGGGGACGGCCCGCGAGCCCGGGTGGCGGCGCGACCGCGCGCGCACGTGCCTGGAGGTCCTGGACGCCGGCACCGGTCCCGACCGGGGACCGAGCCCGGAGGAGCTGGGTCGGTTGTCCGAGGCGCTGAGCGACCTGCTGCTGCGCGACCTGGTCGTCGCCGCCGTGCTGACCGGGCACCGGCCCGACCTCAGCGGTGCCTCCACGACCCACCGGGTGCGCGACGACCTCGAGGAGGCGGTCGGCCGCATGTTCGACCCCGGCGGGCCCCCGCCGGACCGTGACCGCACCGACGCCGCCCGCGCCGTCGTCGCGGCCGCCGCACGGCTGGCGAGCGACCGCCCGCGCGCGCGACTGCTGGGCGTGCTCGCGTGGATCTCCTGGTGGTGCGGCGACGGCGCGCAGGCGCAGGTGATGACGCGGGACGCCCTCGCGCTCGACGACTCCGAGCGCCTCGCGCTGCTGACGAGCGCGGCGCTCGAGCGCGGCGTCGCGCCGGCGTGGGTCGGTGGCCGTCCCCAGCCGCGCCGCTGAGCCTCGTCGCGGAGCGGTGCGGGAGCGCCGACCCCTCGCGCCGTCGCCGTCATGCACTAACCTCCAACAGGAACCTGTCCGGCCCGCCGTCGGACCGGACGTCAGCCGAGGAGGCAGCACGTGACGATCGTCGTGGGGTACCTGGCCACCGCCGAGGGGAGGCCGCGCTCGACGCCGCGATGACCGAGGCCACCCGTCGGTCCTCGCGCCTGCTGGTGCTGGTCTCGCAGCGGCGCGGTGAGGACACCGCGGTGCTCGAGGCGAAGCTCGACGGCGTGCGGTCGCGACTGGACGAGGCCGGTCTCGGCTACGAGGTCCGGCAGGTCGACCGCGGTCGCGACGTCGCCGACGACCTCATCGACGCCGCCGAGGCGAGCGACGCCGAGCTGATCGTGATCGGGCTGCGGCGCCGCTCGCCCGTCGGCAAGCTGATCCTGGGCTCGAACGCGCAGCGCATCCTGCTGGACGCGCCCACCCCCGTCCTGGCCGTCAAGTCGGCCTGAGCCACCCGAACCACCCTCGAGGAGAGCACCACCCGTGAGCACGCTTCCCCCGGCCTGTCCTTCACCCGCGAGCACGAGTGGGTGCGTGTCGAGGAGGACGCCGTCGTCGTCGGCATCACGACCTACGCGGCCGAGCAGCTGGGGGACGTCGTCTTCGTGGCGCTCCCCGAGGTCGGTTCCGAGATCGCCGTCGGCGACGTGTGCGGCGAGGTCGAGTCGCACAAGTCGGTCTCCGAGCTCTTCGCCCCCGTGGCCGGTGAGGTCGTTGCCGTCAACGAGACGCTCGAGTCCGAGCCCGACCTGGCGGGCAGCGACCCCTTCGGCGCCGGGTGGCTGTTCCGGGTCCGCACCGACGTCGAGGAGCTCTCGCACCTCCTGGACGGCGAGGACTACCAGGCTCACGTCGACGCGCTGAGCTGAGGCCTCGCGCCGTACGAGCGCCGGTCGACGCCGCCGTGGGAGGGTGGGCGAGCGGGCAGAAAATTTTCCCCCGGGACGGGAACAACCCGGTGGGGAGCTGCGTTGGACGTAGTGGTTGACGGAAGCTGGCCGGTGGTGTGCCCTCACATCGCCGCGAGATCCCGTCAGTCGCACGTCCTCACCGAGGCGACGGACCGCAGCGTCCGCGCCCAGCTTCCTGCCGAAAGGTTCTCCGTGTCGGTCAGCACTCCCACCGCGACCTCTCCGTCCGCCTCGACCACCGCGTCGAAGCCCGCCCGTCGCTCGGGCGGATCGCGCGCCAAGGCAGCGCCGGCCGTCGAGAGCGGTGCGGACGCCGTCGACGAGCAGACGGACGCGCCGGCCGCCCGCAAGCCCGCGCGTCGGACGGCCGCCGCGTCGAAGACCGCGAAGGCGGCGCCCGCGAAGCGTGCGTCAGGCGCCAAGGCACCCGCCAAGGGCGGGTCGCGCGCCAAGGCCGCGGCGAACGTCGTCGACGAGGTCGAGGAGACCGAGGAGTTCGAGGAGACCACGACCGAGGGCGCCGAGTCCGAGGGCGACGCGAAGGCGGAGGGCTCCGGCGAGAAGTCGGACGAGGAGGCCAGCGGCTTCGTCTTCTCCGACGCCGACGACGACGACGCCCCGGCGCAGCAGGTCGTGACGGCCGGCGCCACCGCCGACCCCGTCAAGGACTACCTCAAGCAGATCGGCAAGGTCGCGCTCCTGAACGCCGAGCAGGAGGTCGACCTGGCCAAGCGCATCGAGGCCGGTCTCTTCGCCGACGAGAAGCTCGCCGAGGGCGGGCAGATGGAGTTCAGCGCCCGCCGCGAGCTGGAGTGGATCGCGGGCGACGGTCGTCGCGCGAAGAACCACCTCCTCGAGGCCAACCTGCGTCTCGTCGTCTCCCTCGCCAAGCGGTACACCGGCCGCGGCATGCTGTTCCTGGACCTCATCCAGGAGGGCAACCTCGGACTCATCCGCGCGGTCGAGAAGTTCGACTACACCAAGGGCTACAAGTTCTCGACCTACGCCACGTGGTGGATCCGCCAGGCGATCACGCGCGCCATGGCCGACCAGGCCCGCACGATCCGCATCCCCGTGCACATGGTCGAGGTCATCAACAAGCTCGCGCGCGTCCAGCGCCAGATGCTCCAGGACCTGGGCCGCGAGCCCACGCCCGAGGAGCTCGCCAAGGAGCTGGACATGACGCCCGAGAAGGTCGTCGAGGTCCAGAAGTACGGTCGCGAGCCCATCTCGCTGCACACGCCGCTCGGTGAGGACGGTGACAGCGAGTTCGGTGACCTCATCGAGGACTCCGAGGCCGTCGTGCCCGCCGACGCGGTGAGCTTCACGCTCCTGCAGGAGCAGCTGCACGCCGTCCTGGACACGCTCTCGGAGCGCGAGTCCGGCGTCGTGTCGATGCGGTTCGGCCTCACCGACGGGCAGCCCAAGACGCTCGACGAGATCGGGAAGGTCTACGGCGTCACGCGCGAGCGGATCCGCCAGATCGAGTCCAAGACGATGTCGAAGCTGCGCCACCCCTCGCGCTCGCAGGTGCTGCGCGACTACCTCGACTGACAGCCGGGGCCCGGCACCGGGCCCCGCACCGCACGACCGCCTCGGCGCTCGTCGGGACCGCCGCTCAGCGTCGGCCCCGACGGGCGCCGTCGCCGCGTTGCGACCCGGTGCGCCCACCTGCGCCGCGACGGCGAGCCGCAGCCCCCCGCGTCCCCGCCTTGCCCGATGCCGCCGCGCGGCGGCTCGCGCCGCTGCCTTGGCACGGTCCGTCGGCCGCTCCGGGGGCGCCTCGTCGCGTCGTCCGCGACTCGACGTCGCGCTGCGCCCGCGCACGACACCGATGAGGTCGTCGACGTCGTCGGGAGCCCGGCCGTCCACCGGGATCCACGCCAGGGCGACCCGGGAGCGCGGGACGGTCGACGCGCCGTCGTGCAGGGGCACCGTCACGACATCGCGGCGGTGGTGGAGCCGGGCGATCGACGCCGGGACGACGAGCACACCGGCCTCGGCCGCGACGAGCTCGACCGCGTCGGCGGCCGTCGCCGGCGCGATCCCCGTGAACGACTCGCCCGGGTGGTCGTGCCAGGCCAGCACGTCGTCGTCGGGCACCAGGACGGTGACCTCCGCCAGGTCCTCGGGCGCCAGGTGCTCGGCCAGGCTCAGCTCCGACTCGCGGGACACGACGGCGACCGTCTCCTCCTCCCACAGCGGGATGGTGGCGAGCACGTCCGCCGACGCGCCCGCGAGGGGCAGGCGCAGGAAGGCCGCGTCGCCGTCGCCCGCCACGAGGTCGGCGGCCACGGTGCCGGCGGCCACCACGCGGAGCTCGATCGCCCGTGGGTAGCGCTCCTGCCAGGTGCGCAGCCACCGCCCGGGGCTGACGCCGGGAACGGCCAGGAGACGGAAGGGGTCGGTGGCGCTCACCGCGTCAGCGTAGTTCGCCGCGTCACCTATCGTGGCGGGGTGACCCGTCAGGTGCAGACCATGAAGCCCGCCACCGCCGCCCGCAAGCTGGAGGTGTACCTCCCGGCGACCCCGCCGTCCTTCCAGGAGGGGAGCGTGACCCGGGAGGAGCTCGCCGCGCTGCAGGCCGAGCCGCCGTCGTGGCTGCAGGAGCTGCGCCGGGACGGGCCCCACCCGCGCTCCGTGGTCGCGGCTCGCCTGCGCGTCTCGATCGGCGGCCTGGCGCGAGGTGGTGTGACGGAGGCGCTCACGACGGCGGACATCGCCGCGCTCCAGGACGATCCACCCGCCTGGCTGCGCCAGGAGCGGGCCACGTACGCGGAGGTCCGCCGCGAGGAGGCGCGTCTCGCGCAGGCGCGCGCCGAAGAAGCGGCCGCGGCGGGGGACTGACCACATCCGTCGGACGCACGAACGCCCGGCCACGCGATGCGTGGCCGGGCGTTCGCAGGTCGGGGCGGGTCGCCCTCCGCGTCAGCGGACGTCGGGGGCGGCCGTGTGCAGACGGTCGGACTCGTCGAGGATCTCGAGCGCGATGTCGCTCATGGCCGGGGTCAGCGCCCGGCCGTGGTGGGCGCAGAAGTAGAGCTGACCGGACTCGAGCGTCACGCGGACGTAGGCCTGCGCGCCGCACCGGTCGCACCGGTCGGAGGCGGTGAGCTGGTCGGCAGTCGTGGTAGTCACGCATCCATGTAACCACCCCGGACCCGCGGACACCCGTGCCGGGGTCGTGGGTTCGCTCACCGCGTAGGAGGTCCGGGGCGTCCCGGCCCGTCCTGGCGGGGGATGTCGTACCCCCGACCTAGCATGGGCGGGTGCCAGCCACGACCGAGAACTCCTACACCGCGCGACACCTCTCCGTCCTGGAGGGGCTCGAGGCGGTCCGCAAGCGCCCGGGCATGTACATCGGCTCCACCGACTCGCGCGGTCTCATGCACTGCGTGTGGGAGATCATCGACAACGCGGTCGACGAGGCGCTGGCGGGGCACGGCGATCGCATCGAGGTGGTGCTGCACGCCGACTCCTCGGTCGAGGTGCGCGACCAGGCCCGGGGCATCCCGGTCGACACGGTCGAGAAGCTCGGCCTGTCGGGTGTCGAGGTCGTCTTCACCAAGCTGCACGCCGGCGGCAAGTTCGGCGGCGGGTCCTACGGGTCCTCCGGGGGCCTGCACGGTGTCGGCGCGTCCGTCGTCAACGCGCTCTCCTCGCGCCTCGACGTCGAGGTCGACCGCGGCGGCAGGACGCACCGGATGACCTTCCGCCGGGGTGAGCCCGGCACGTTCGCCGACAGCCCTGACGGGCCGCACCCGGACGCCGACTTCAGCCCGTTCACGGACACCTCCGATCTCGCGGTGGTCGGCAAGGTCGCTCGCGGTCGGACGGGTACGCGCATCCGCTACTGGGCCGACCGCCAGATCTTCCCCAAGACCGCGACCTTCTCCTACGACGAGCTCGTCACGCGCGCGCGGCAGACCTCCTTCCTCGTCCCCGGCCTGACCCTCGTCATCCGCGACGAGCGCGGGCTGCCCGGGACCCCGGGGGCCGACGGTCCCGTGGAGGAGGTCTTCCGGCACGACGGCGGGACCGCCGACTTCGTCGACTTCCTCGGGCAGGACTCACCCGTCACCGACACCTGGCTGCTGCGGGGTAGCGGGGACTTCACCGAGACGATCCAGCAGCTCGACGCCCAGGGGCACCTCGTCCCGGCCGAGGTGACGCGCACCTGCGAGGTCGACGTCGCGCTGCGCTGGGGCATCGGGTACGAGACGGAGATGCGCTCGTTCGTCAACATCATCGCGACGCCGAAGGGTGGCACCCACCTCACCGGTTTCGAGCAGTCGCTGCTCAAGGTCGTGCGCAAGCAGATCGAGGTGAACGCGCGCCGACTCAAGCTGACGGGCAAGAACGGCAAGGAGCGCATCGAGAAGGACGACGTGGTGGCGGGGCTGACCGCCGTCGTGACCGTCAGGCTCCCGGAGCCGCAGTTCGAGGGGCAGACCAAGGAGGTGCTCGGGACGGCCCCGGTGCGCGCCGTCGTCGCGAAGGTGGTGGAGAAGGAGCTCACCGCGATCCTGACGAGCAGCGCGCGCGCCGAGAAGGCCCAGTCCGGCGTGCTGCTGGAGAAGGTCGTCGGCGAGATGCGCGCCCGCGTCTCGGCGCGCACGCAGAAGGAGATCTCCCGCCGCAAGAACGCGCTCGAGTCCTCGTCGCTGCCGGACAAGCTGGCCGACTGCCGCTCGGACGACGTCGGCAGCTCGGAGCTGTTCATCGTCGAGGGTGACAGCGCGCTCGGCACCGCGAAGGCGGCGCGGGACTCCAACTACCAGGCGCTGCTCCCGATCCGCGGCAAGATCCTCAACGTCCAGAAGGCCTCGCTGTCGGACATGCTGGCCAACGCGGAGTGCGCCGCGATCATCCAGGTGATCGGGGCGGGATCGGGGCGGTCCTTCGACCTCGAGGCGGCGCGCTACGGCCGCATCGTGCTGATGACCGACGCCGACGTCGACGGCGCCCACATCCGCACCCTGCTGCTGACACTGTTCTTCCGCTACATGCGGCCGCTGGTGGAGGACGGTCGGGTGTTCGCCGCCGTCCCGCCCCTGCACCGCATCGAGACGCTCGGGTCCGGCGGGAAGCCGGGGCGCTCACCTACACCTACTCCGAGGCGGAGCTCGCCCAGCACCTCAAGCGCCTCGACCGGTCCGGCAAGCGCTACAAGGAGCCCATCCAGCGCTACAAGGGTCTGGGCGAGATGGACGCCGACCAGCTCGCGGAGACGACGATGGACCCGCGCCACCGCACGCTGCGGCGCGTGACCATGGGCGACGCGGCCCGGGCGGAGGAGATCTTCGACCTCCTCATGGGCAACGAGGTCGCCCCGCGCAAGGACTTCATCGTCGCCGGGGCCTCGGAGCTCGACCGCGAGCGGATCGACGCCTGAGCAGGCGTGACGTTCGCCTCGCCGGTCCCGCTGCGTCGTCGGCGCGGCTGCACGCTCGCGTAGGCTCACGCGCATGACGACGCCCGAGTCCGCCCCGCGGACGCTGCTGGAGCGGGTGTCGCCCCCGGAGGTGGCGCAGCGGCCCGCCGCGCGTGACGGCCTCGAGTGGCGCCCCCTCTCGGCCGCCGACCTGCCGGCTCTCGAGCGGCTCGTCGCGGCGTGCGAACGCATCGACGACCCGCCCTACCGCACCACCGCCGCCGAGCTCTCGGAGACGCTGTTCGAGGGCGAATCGCGTGATCCCGGCCGCAACACCATCACCGCGGTGGCGCCGGACGGCAGCCTCGTGGCCTACGGCCGGGTGCGCGTCCTGCCGGGCGACGAGGGCATGGTGCGCGCGTTCCTCGGTGGCGGGGTGCACCCCGACCGTCGTCGGCAGGGCCTGGGCCGCGAGATCCTGCGCTGGCAGACCGACCGCGCCCGTCAGATGCTCGCGGACGCCGGCCGCGACACCCCGCTGCGCATCGCGACGTACGTCGACGACGGCATGACGGACCACGCCCAGCTGCTCGCCGGCGCCGGCTTCGCGCCGCTGCGCTACTACACCGACATGCGCCGTGACCTCGCGCTGCCGGTCCCGGCTCCGACCGCGCTGGAGGGGTCGCTCGTCGTCGAACCCTGGACGGCGGAGCTGGACGAGTCCATCCGCGTGGCGCACAACGAGGCGTTCGCCGACCACTGGGGCTCGGAGCCGCAGACCCCGGAGACCTGGCGGGAGGGGACGCCCACTTCGCTCCGGAGTGGAGCTTCATCGTGATGGACCGCTCGAGCGACCGCGTGCGGATCGCCGGGTACCTGATCTCGGGGCGGTACGAGCAGGACTGGGACGCGCTCGGGTACACGGTCGGGTACACCGACCTCCTCGGCGTACGGAAGGAGTGGCGCGGTCGACGGGTGGCGACGGCGCTGCTCGGCGCGGCGATGAGGGCGTACGCCGCGAGCGGGATCCAGTACGCCGGGCTCGGCGTCGACACGGACAACCCGACGGGTGCGTTCGGGCTGTACGAGCGGCTGGGCTACGAGGCCACGCGGGGCTCGGCCCTCTACACGATCGAGCTCTGACGGGCGAGCGGCACCGCTCGCCGTCGGCGATCCTCTCGGGGAGGGTCGGGAAAACTCTCGTCAGCCGATGCCGAGGATCGGCAGCGGGAGCGCGCGGCCCGAGCCGTCGCGGCGGTCGTCGAGGTCCGGCAGGTCCACCGGGGCGCCGGAGGCGGCCACCGCGCGGGGGGTCCAGGACCCCACCCACGCCAGCGTCAGCGCGTCCTCGCCGCGCACGAACCGCTGCGCCCGCACCCCGCCCGTCGCGCGACCCTTCGCGGGGTAGACGGCGAACGGCGTCACCTTCGCGCTGCCGGTCTCGGTCCCCGGCAGCGCGTCGCGCGAGCCCGCGACCGTCACGACGACCGCGTCCTCCACCCGCCCCGGAGCGATCACGCCGAGGTGGATGACCTCGTCGCCGGTGTCGATGCGCACACCGGCCATCCCGCCCGCCGAGCGTCCCTGCGGGCGCACCGTCGCGGCGGGGAACCGCAGCAGCTGCGCGGCCGACGTGACGAGCACCAGCTCGTCGTCGTCCTGCGCGGGCGCGGCACCCACGACCGTGTCGCCCGGCCGCAGGCTGACGCACTCCCACGCCTCGCCCCGCACCGGGCGGTCCGACGGCGCGACGCGCTTGATCGAGCCCATCGCCGTCGCTATCGCGAGGACCGGGGCGTCGGCGTCGATGGCGGTGACGGCGACGACGCGCTCGTCCCGCTCCAGCACGAGCAGCTCCGAGACCGGCACGCCACCGGCGAGGCTCGGGGCGGCGTCCGTCGCGGGGAGCGTCGGGACGTCGAGCACGGAGAGCTCCACGATGCGACCCGTCGAGGTGACGGCTCCGATCGTGGCGCGCGCCGTCGTCGCCGTGACCGAGCGCAGCGCGTCGTGCGCGGCGCGCGAACCGGTCCGCACCGGTGCGGTCTCGCCGGACGTGCGCGCCAGCAGCCCCGTGACCGAGAGCATCACGTGGCACGGGGTGTCCGGCACCTCGAGCGGGACGGCGGTGCCGCCGACGCGGCGCGAGGCCGGCTGCGCGGAGACCGTGCCGCCGCCCGAGGCCAGCAGCACCGTGCGGCGCGGGGTGCCGTGGGTGGCGGCCACCTGGGCCAGCTCGTCGGAGACGACCTCCCGCAGCACGGAGTCGTCGCCCTCGCCGGTGCCGAGGATGCGCTCGAGCTCGGCGATCTGCTCCAGCAGCGAGGTCCGCTCGCCCTCGAGCTCGATGGTCGAGAACTTCGTCAGGCGCCGCAGCTGCAGCTCGAGGATGTACTCCGCCTGCGGCCGCGAGAGGTCGAAGACCGTCTCGAGCCGGTCGCGCGCCGCCGCGGCGTCGTCGCTGCTGCGGATGACGGCGATGACCTCGTCGATGTCGGCGATCGCGACGAGCAGGCCCTCCACCAGGTGGAGCCGGGCCCGCCGCTTGCCGAGACGGTGCTCGGTGCGCCGGCGCACGACCTGCAGCCGGTGCGCGATGTACACCTGCAGCAGCTCGCGCAGCCCGAGCGTGCGCGGCTGGCCGTCCACGAGCGCGACGTTGTTGATGCCGAAGGAGTCCTCCAGCGGCGTGTAGCGGAACAGCTGCTCGAGCACGGCCTCGGGGTTGAAGCCGGTCTTCACCTCCACGACCAGGCGCGTGCCGTTGTTGCGGTCGGACAGGTCGATGACGTCCGCGACGCCCTGGACCTTCTTGGCCTTGACCGCGTCGACGATCTTCGACTTCGCCTTCTCGGGCCCCACGAGGTAGGGCAGCTCGGTGACGACGATGCCCTTCTTGCGCGCCGTGAGATTCTCGATCCGCGTGGTGGCGCGGGTGCGGAACATCCCGCGGCCCGTGGCGTAGGCCTCCTTGATCCCGTCGAGCCCGATGATCTTGCCGCCCCCGGGCAGGTCGGGGCCGGGGACGAAGCGCATGAGCGTCTCGAGGTCGGCCGCCGGGTCCTCGATGAGGTGCCGCGCGGCCGCGACCACCTCCACGAGGTTGTGCGGCGCCATGTTCGTGGCCATGCCGACGGCGATCCCCGAGGCGCCGTTGACGAGCAGGTTGGGCATCGCGGAGGGCAGCACGGAGGGCTGCTGGAACTGGTTGTCGTAGTTGGGGACCATGTCGACGACGTCCTCGTCGATCCCCGCCGTCATCAGGAGCGCGGGCGGTGCGAGTCGGGCCTCGGTGTACCGCGAGGCGGCGGGGCCGTTGTCCAGCGAGCCGAAGTTGCCGTGACCGTCCACGAGCGGAACGCGCAGCGAGAACGGCTGCGCCATGCGCACCATCGCGTCGTAGATGGGGGAGTCGCCGTGGGGGTGGAGCTTGCCCATCACCTCCCCGACGACGCGGGCGGACTTCACGTGCCCGCGGTCGGGGCGCAGCCCCATCTGGTCCATCTGGAACAGGATCCGTCGCTGCACCGGCTTGAGCCCGTCGCGCGCGTCGGGCAGCGCCCGGGCGTAGATGACCGAGTAGGCGTACTCGAGGAAGGAGTCCTGCATCTCCGTGGTGACGTCGATGTCGACGACGGCGCCGACACCCCCGTCGTCAGCCGGGGTCGCGGAAGCACGTGCCATGGGCCCATCATCCCAGGTCGCGGGGGCGCGGCCCCGACGCCTCGCCGGGCGAGGGGCCGGCGTCGGCCTGGCCTCGCGGGCGGCCGGGCCGGCATCGGGCCGGGCGGCTAGGGTGGCGGCATGGTCGCTCGGCACGGCTCCTACCCGGAGCACTGGGAGGCGGACGTCCTCCTGCGCGACGGCGCGACCGTGCGGGTGCGGCCCATCCGGACGGAGGACGCCGAGGCGCTGCAGGCCTTCCACGTCGCCCAGAGCGAGCAGTCCACCTACTTCCGCTTCTTCGCCCCGCTGCGGCGCCTGTCCGACCGCGACCTCACGCGCCTGGTGACGGTCGACCACAGCGACCGCGTCGCCCTGGTGGTGCTCCAGGGGAGGCGATCGTCGGGGTGGCGCGGTACGACCGCGTCGAGCCCGACCGTGCCGAGGTCGCTTTCAACGTCGCCGACACGCTGCAGGGGCGTGGCCTCGGGTCCGTCCTGCTGGAGCACCTCAGCGCCGCGGCGCGCGAGCGCGGCGTGCGCACGTTCGTCGCCGACGTCCTGCCGGGCAACGCGCGCATGATTCGCGTCTTCACCGACGCCGGCTACGAGGTCGCCCAGCGCTACGAGGACGGCGTCATCAGCCTCGAGTTCCACATCACGGCCACCCAGGCCTCGCGCGACGTGGTCGAGAGCCGCGAGCAGCGCACGGACTCGGACTCGATGCGCAGCCTGCTCTCGCCGGAGGGCGTGGTCGTCGTGGCCGGCGGCGTCGAGGCCGAGCTGGCCCTCGACGTCGCGACCCACCTCACCGTCCCCGACGGCGTCGCGGTCACGCTGGTGGGCGGCGCGCTCGCCGATCTCGGGACGACGGAGGGGACCCTCGCCGTCGCCGACCTCGCCGCGGCACGGGCGGCCGGTGCCCGGGCGCAGCTCGCCGTCGTCTCCGGTGCGCCGGCCGAGGTGATCTCGTGGCTCGACGACCTGGCCGCGCTCGGCGTGCGGGGCGTCGTGGTCCTCTCGGGCCGGTTCGACGACGAGGCGGGCACCAGCCAGCGCGACCTGCTCGCCGCCGTGCGCGAGCGCGGGATGCGACTCGTGGGTCCGCGATCCTTCGGCGTCATGACCGAGGTCGGCGGTCAGCGCCTCGCGGCCCTGCTGTGGCCGCAGGAGGTGCCGCTGGGGCCCACCGCGCTGTTCTGCCAGTCGCCGGCGGCCGCGCAGCAGCTCATGACCCTGGTGCGCGCGAGCGGCGTCGGCGTCGACACGTTCGTGACCGCCGGCCACCGGGCGGACGTCTCGGGCAACGACCTGCTGCAGTACGTCACCGACGACCCCCACGTCCGCGCCGTCGGGATGTACCTGGAGTCGCTCGGCAACCCTCGCAAGTTCGCCCGCGTCGCGCGGCGCGTCTCGGCGCGCATCCCCGTGGTGGCGGTGGTGGGCGCGAGCTACGGCGTCGCCGGTCCCGACGGCGACGCGCTGGGCCGCGCCGTCGTCGAGGAGACCATGCTCGCCGCCGGCGTCCTCGTGGCCGACTCCATGCGGTCGATGCTGGGTGCGACCCAGCTGCTCGCCCACGCCCCGCTGCCGCGCGGCAACCGGATCGCGGTCCTGTCCAGCTCGGTCTCGCTCGCGGACCTCGCGGCCGCGCACGTGCAGGCGATGGACCGCGACCCCGAGGTCCGCATCGCGCCGCGGGCGCCGGACCTCGTGGCGGCGGCCACGGCGCTGGCGGGCGACCCCGGCTGGGACACCGCGCTCGTGCTGTACCAGCCACCCCTGCGTGAGCGCGACCCCGCGGTCATGGCCGCGCTCGCCGCGCTGGCGGACACGGGCCGCACGGTGCTCGCCGTCGTGCTCGGCGTCACCGGGGTGGACCCCGAGCTGACCGCGCCGTCCGGCGCCGTCGTCCCGGCCTACGAGAGCGTGGAGGAGGCCGTCGCGGCGCTCACCCTCGCGGCGACCTACGCACACTGGCGGCGCGCCGACCACGGCGCGCTGGTCAGCCCGGACGACGTCGACCCCCGGCGCGCGCGGACGATCGTCGACGACGTGCTCGGCGCGATCGCGCCCGGCGAGGAGGTCGCGCTGACCGCCGCGCAGGCGCGCGACCTGCTCGGCTGCTTCGGCGTCGAGGTCCTGCCGACCCGCGAGGTGCGCTCGGCCCCGGCCGCGCTCGTCGCCGCGCGCGAGCTCGGGTGGCCCGTCGCGGTCAAGAGCACGGTGGGACGGCTGCGGCACCGCGCCGACCTGGGCGGTGTGCGCCTGGACATCTCGGGCCCGATCGACCTCGTCGAGGCCGTGCGCCAGGTGCGCGGCCGCCAGAGCGAGGACGCCGCCGTCGAGATCCAGCACATGGCGCCCCTCGGGGTCGCGTGCGTGGTGCGCGCGTGGGAGGACACGCTGCTCGGCCCGGTGCTCTCGCTCGGCCTTTCCGGTGACGCCTCGGAGCTGCTCGGGGACGCGACCTACGCCGTCCCGCCCCTGCGCACCGGGGACGTGCACCGCCTCGTCACCTCGCTCCGTGCCGCCCCGCGACTGTTCGCCCCCCAGCAGGACGGACGCGTGCCCGACGTCGCGGCGCTCGAGGACCTCCTGGCCCGCGTCGCGGCCCTGGTCGAGGCGATCCCGTCGCTGCGGCGGCTGGACCTGCTGCCCGTGCTGGTCTCGCCGTCGGGCGCCGTCGCGCTGCGCGCCGAGGTCGTGCTCGCCGCCACCGTCCGGCCGGACGGGTCGCGGCGCGCGCTGCGCGGCTGAGGGTCGGTGGATCGACCTGCGCCACCCGCCCCGGCGGTGGGAGGATGACCGGGTGCGTCAGACCTCACCCCACTCCGACCTGCTCGACGACATCCGCCGCTCCGGCTACTACCCCGAGCTCGTGGCCGACGTCATCGACCTCGCCCTCGCCGGTGAGGAGGTCGTCGCGCACCTGCTCCAGCCCGAGACCACGTTCGACGACGCCGAGGTGCGCCGTCACCTCACGGCGCTCGTGCTCACCCCGCGCCGGCTGCTCGTGGCCCACGTGGACGACCAGGTCGTCGACGGCGCGCTGACGGCCCTCGCGAGCACCGAGGCCGTCCCGCTGCGCGAGCTCCGCTCGGTCGTCCTCACGCAGGGCTTCACCGACCCGGCCGCGCACGGCGGTTCGCGGCGCCGCGACCTCACCATGTCGCTGGGCTGGGGCGCGGTGCAGCGCCTCGATCTCGAGCCCGCGGGCTGCGCCGACCCGAGCTGCGAGGCCGACCACGGCCTCACCGGGGCGGCCACGCCCGACGACCTCGTGGTGCGTGTCAGCGCGGAGGCCGAGGGCGAGGCCGCGCTCGCCGTCGCCGTCACCTTCGCCCGCTCGCTCTCGGCAGCGACGTCGCGCGCGTGAGCGGGGACGGCCGCCTCCCGCAGCCGCCCGCCGACCTGCGCCTGCCGCGCACCGACAGGCGGCTCGCGGGCGTCCTGCCCGACGTGGCGCGCGCGTTCGGTGTCACCGACGTGCCCGACGTCGGCGCCGGCCTGGCGCTGGACGGCGTGGAGCGGGTGTGCGTCCTCCTGGTCGACGGGCTCGGCGACGCCGCCCTGCGCGCCCGCACCGGGCACGCCCCGACCCTGCGCCGGCTCGTGGCCGACTCCGAGCCGGTCGACGCCGGGTACCCCACGACCACCGCCGCGTCCCTGGCCTCCTTCGGCACGGGGCTGGGGCCCGGACGCACGGGGATGCTCGGCTACGCGGTGCGCGACCCCCGCACGAGCCTCGACGCGCCGGGCCTGGTCAACCTCGTCTCGTGGACCGCGCAGCGCGTCGTGGGCGGCGGCCCGGGGCCGGGTCCCGCCGCCGAGCCGCCCGACCCGCGCGCCTGGCAGCCGCACCCCACCGTGTTCGAGCGTCTGGTGGCCGCGGGCCACGAGGTCACGAGCATCGGCCCGACGCGCTTCGCGGGCTCCGGCCTGACCACGGCGGGTCTGCGCGGGGCCACCTACCGCGGCGCCGAGAGCCTCGACGCCCGCGTCGACGCGACCCTGGCGGCGCTGCGCCGACCGGGGGTGGCCTACCTGTACTGGGGCGAGCTGGACAAGGTCGGGCACCACGAGGGCTGGTCGTCCCCGGCGTGGGCGGAGGAGCTCGGGGAGCTCGACCACGCCCTGACCCGGCTCCTGCGGCGCCTGCCGCGCGGGACCGCCGTCGTGGTCACCGCCGACCACGGCATGGTCGACGTCACGGGGCGCACCGACGTCGCGGCCGTCCCGGCCCTGGCGCGCGACGTCGCCCTCGTGGCGGGGGAGCCGCGCGCGTGCCACGTGCACCTGGAGGCGGGGGCGGACGGTGACGCCGCGGCCGCCCGCTGGCGGGACGTCCTCGGGGAGGACGCCTGGGTGCTGCAGCGGGGCGAGGCGCTGGGCCTGGGCCTCTTCGGCGACGTCGAGGACGCGCGCCTGCCGATGATCGGCGACCTGGTGGTCGCGGCGCGCGGCACGCACGCCGTCGTCGACTCCCGGACGCAGTCGGCGGCCTCGATCGCGCTGGTCGGGATGCACGGCTCGCTGACGCCCGCGGAGCTCGAGGTGCCGGCGATCCTCGCGATCGCCTAGGCGGTCCCCGCCCAGGCGCGCGGTGGTGTCAGTCCTGCTTGGCGCCGAACACGATCTCGTCCCACGACGGGATCGACGTCCGCCGGCCGCGGCCGCGCCCGCGGGCCGGTGCGCGTGGGGCAGGGGCGGCCTCGGCGCCGGTTGCGTCGTCGGTGTCCTCGGTGCCGGGCGCGTCGTCCGCGCCGGCCGGCTGCGCCGACTCGTCCTCGGCCTGCTGGCGGAAGCGCAGCACGGGTGCGACGGGGAAGAGCGCGTCGTCCACGACGCCGGAGCGCGACGACGTCCCACCGGCCCCGCTCGCGGCGGCGGGTGCGTCGTCGGTCCGGTCCGCTTCGTCCGCCGGGTCGGAGTCGCCCCCGGGCTCCTGCCGGGTCCGACGGCGCAGGCCGCGGCGGCCGCGCGTGGCGTCGAGCCGGTCGAGGAGCGCCTCGGTCGCGGCGGGGGAGTCCTCGTCGGGAGCGGTGGCGGGGGCCTCGTCGACGTCGGTCTCCTCGGCGGCCTCGGCCGGAGCGTCGGAGTGCGCCGCCTCGGCCGTGCGGTTGCCGTCGGCACCCTCGGAGTCCCGCGGGGCCCGCTCCCCGTCGAGGTCGCGCGAGTCGAGGATGACGACGTCGGGGGCGCGGCGACCGTCGCCCTCGTGCTCGACGTCGAACGGACGACGCTGGGCGGGACGGCGGGACCCGGTCAGCTCGGTCTCCGACAGCCACCGGCTCTCGTCGTCGAGCGCGACCAGCGAGCGCGTGGTGAGGTCGACCTGCCAGCGGGCGACCCTGAGGGCGCCGCCGGCCTCGAAGGCCACGGTCACCTCCCACGCCTCGCCGGGGCTGCGCACCGCGTCCCAGGCGGCCTCCTGCGAGACGCCGCGGGCGGCCAGACGGTCCACGACGAGGTCGCCCAGCGTCGGGGCGCCGACCTCGCGCCCGATGGGCAGCGCGCGCGTCTGCTCGGCGATCCACGACCGCTCGGCCTGCACCGGTCCCTCGTACCGCCGCACGGACTCCAGCGGCAGACCACCCTCGTCGGCGACCTCCTGCACGCTGGCCCCGGCCCGGATGCGTGCCTGGATGTCGCGGGGGCGCAGCGTGGACGTCTCGTGGGCGCGCAGCGCCTCGAGTCGCGGACGATCCCGCCGGACCGCGGAGCGCAGCGACTCGTCGATGACGAGTCGGTAGCGCTCACCGCCGGGTCCGCGCAGGATCAGGTGCTCGCCGTCGGCGTGCAGCGTGTCGAGCTCGAGCTCCACCATGGGTGCCTCCTTCGGGGGCCAGCGTGCCACCGCCCGGGCACGAACCGCCGCATCTGGGTCGGAGTGGCGCTCATCTACGCTGGAGCGTGTGACCTCCACCCCTCCGACCACCGCTCCCGACGTCGCGATCCCCGGTCGGGAGGTCGTCGCGGAGCTCCGTCGCACGTGCGAGGCGCTCGCGCAGCGCGCCGGCGATCTCGTGCTGCAGATGCGCCGCGAGGCGGTCGACGTCGCGGCCACCAAGTCGTCGCTGACCGACGTCGTGACCCGCGCGGACCTCGCGAGCGAGAAGCTGCTCACGGAGCTGATCGAGGAGCTCCGGCCGCAGGACGGCGTCCTGGGGGAGGAGGGGGCGCGCCGGGTAGGGCAGAGCGGGCTGACCTGGGTGCTCGACCCGATCGACGGCACGGTCAACTACCTCTACGGCCGCGCCGACTACGCCGTCAGCGTCGCCGTCGTGGCGGGCGACCCGGCCGACATGACGGCGTGGCGCCCGGTCGCGGGCGCCGTCCACGCCCCGGTCCACCACCGGACCTTCTCCGCCGGCCTCGGCCTCGGCGCCTCCGACGGCGACCGTGAGCTCCGCGTCCCGCCCGCCCCCGAGCTCGCGCAGGCCCTGGTGGGGACGGGCTTCTCCTACGACGCGGCGGTCCGCGCCTGGCAGGGCCGGGTGCTCGCCGACGTCCTGCCCCGGGTCCGCGACGTCCGCCGCGCGGGGGCCGGGGCGCTCGACGCGTGCGCCGTGGCCGCGGGGGAGCTGGACGCGCACGTCGAGCGAGGCCTGCAGCCGTGGGACGTGGCGGCCGCCGAGCTGATCGTGACGGAGGCGGGTGGGGCGGTCCGCCACGACCGCCAGGACGACGGGAGCATCGTGACGGTGATCACATCTCGCGACCTCCTCGGACCGCTCGGCGACCTCTTCGCGCACGCCTCCCGCGACGTCTGACGCGGGGCCGTCCGGCTCCGTGACCGGCGAGTTCGTGATCGGCGTCGCACCGGGAACAAACGGCCCTGGACCATCGTTGTCCGGCGTGGCAGCCCGGTGGGGGAGAGATCCCGTCCGGACGGCCTGCCCACGTGTCCCGACGCCAGGCGTCTGGCGCGTGCATCGCACCGCGTGATGGTGCACAATCAGCGCGCCCGACCGACCGGCACCCTGGTGCCCGACCGGTCGCGGCGTGTTGAGCAGGACGACTGATGCAGCGCTCGGCGGTCCCCCGTCGCCGAGCAGACCGACGGAGTGTGACGCCCGACATGGCGACCGATTACGACGCCCCCCGCAAGACCGAGGAAGAGCTCAAGGAAGACTCGATCGAGGAGCTCAAGGCTCGTCGCAACGAGAAGAGCTCGGGAACCGTTGACGAGGACGAGACCGAAGCGGCGGAAGGGTTCGAGCTGCCCGGTGCCGACCTCTCCGGCGAGGAGTTCACGGTCCGTGTCCTCCCGCGCCAGGCGGACGAGTTCACGTGCACGCGCTGCTTCCTCGTGCACCACCGCAGCCAGCTGGCCATGACCGACGAGGTCGGTCCGGTCTGCTCGGAGTGCGCCGCCTGAGGTGCACCACCGCGCTGCGTGACGTCGGCCCCGTGCCGACACCCTCCACGAGACCCCGTCGGTTCGCCGCCGGGGTCTCGTCGTACCCGGGGTGAGCTCGGGTCAGCTCGGCGGAGGTCGCCGGCGCGACCGGGGGGCTCTCAGGCCGTCGGCGGCCGGACCGAGACGAGCGCGGCCGCCAGCTGCGCGGGTCGCCGGGTCGAGACCAGCCAGTACGGCGTGGGGTCGCCGGGATCGGTGACCTCCACGCGGACCGCGGTCGGGATCCAGCCGCGGTGGGCCAGGTAGGCACGCGCGTCCGAGCGCGGGCCGAGCGCGGCGGCGCTGCCGTCCCGGTCGAGCTCGAGGACCTCGCCGATGTGCCAGGCCTCGAGGAAGGCGCGACCCGCGCGCAGGCCCGGGTCGGCGCCGTCGGTCACGACCACGCGGTCCGCGGTGCGGGCGAGCACGATGGCGATCGTGGAGGTGACGGCCGCGAGCACCGCGAGCGCCGCGACGTCGGACAGCGGGAAGACGGCCGCGCCGGCGAACAGTCCGCCACCGGGGGCCAGGAACCACGCCCCGACCGAGGGCCACTGCCGCTCGAGGAAGACCTCGCGCGAGTCGACGGAGGCGGGCATGGCACTAGCCTGCCACGGTCCCGACGTCGGCCCCGCGCCGGGCCCGACGCGCCGGAGCCGTGGGTAGAGTGCTGGCGTGAGCACTTCCGAGGTCGACGCCGTCACCGCGCGTCCCGCGTCCCTCGGTGCACCCGACGCTCCGGCCGGCCGTGATCCGCGCGCGGACGTGACCCACGTCGACGTCCCGCTGACCCTCCTCGACCCGCGCCTCCCGGTGCCCGCGTACGCCCACGACGGCGACGCCGGTGCGGACCTCAGCGCGCGCGTCGACGTCGAGCTGGGCCCGGGGGAGCGCGCCCTCGTGCCGACCGGTGTCGCGATCGCCCTGCCCCTGGGCTGGGTCGGTCTGGTGCACCCCCGGTCCGGGCTCGCGGCCCGGTCCGGCGTGACGGTGCTGAACGCGCCGGGGACGATCGACGCGGGCTACCGCGGCGAGGTCGCCGTCATCCTGCTCAACACCGATCGGACCCGGTCCGTCACGATCTCGCGCGGTGACCGCATCGCCCAGCTCGTGGTGCAGCGGGTCGCGACCGCACGGTTCGACGTCGTCGACCAGCTGCCGAACGCGGCACGGGGCGATGGCGGCTTCGGTTCCACAGGCGGGCACGCGTCCGCGGGGAAGGACATCTGATGGCATGGTTCGGTCGCCGACGCCGCGACGAGGTCGAGCAGGCGCAGGAGGCGGGTGCCGATCCTGCGGAGACGACGGAGGTCGGTCCCACCGGCGCCGCGGTCGAGTCCGAGGTCGAGCAGCCGGGTGGCGCCGCCGCGACCGCCGAGGCCACGGAGGGCTCTGACGACGCCGTCGCCGCACCCCCGGCGCTCGATCCCGACCGCGGTCCGTGGGACGTCGCTGACGCGGAGGAGCGCCTCGGTCAGGTCGACCTCGGCGCGCTGCGCATCCCGGGGCGCCAGGGCATGGCGCTGCGGATGGAGCTCGACCGCGCCACCCGCCGCGTGATCGCCGCGAACATCACGATCGGTCAGTCCAACCTCCAGGTCCAGGCGTTCTCAGCACCCCGCACGGCGGGGATCTGGGACGACATCCGCGCGCAGATCACCGACTCGATCGGCAAACAGGGTGGCCAGGTCACCGAGACGACGGGGCCGTTCGGGCGCGAGCTGCTCGCCCTGCTCCCGGTCAAGGACGCGCAGGGCAACGTCGGGCGGCGCCCGGCCCGGTTCCTCGGGGTCGACGGTCCCCGGTGGTTCCTGCGGGGAGTCCTGACCGGCGCCGCCGTCGCCGACAAGGCCGCGGCCCGCGACATGGAGCAGTACTTCTCGGAGATCGTGGTCGTGCGCGGGACCGAGGCGCGTCCCCCGAGCGAGCTGCTCGCGCTGACCATGCCGGGCCGCCCGGACGCCGCGCCCCAGCCGCCGGCCGCCCCGAACCTCCTCGAGCGCGGACCCGAGATCTCCGAGGTGCGGTGACCTCCGTGGTCCGCACCCGGCTGCTCGCCACCACGCAGGAGATCCTCGCGGGGGAGCAGCGCGCCTGGGCGGCGCGCTACGACGTCGCCCCGATCTCGTCGCTGGTGCCGCGCTCCCGCGCGCGCGTCGCCGGCGTGCTGCGCAGCGTCACCTACGCCCCGGCCGGTGCGGTGACCGCGCTGCGCGCGGAGCTCTACGACGGGACGGGCAGCATCGACCTCGTCTGGACCGGTCGCCGGGACGTCCCCGGCATCGTCGCCGGCCGCCGCCTCCTGGCGACCGGGACCGTCGCCCGGAGCGAACCCGGCCGCAGCCGGCCCGCGATCCACAACCCCGTCTACGACCTGCTGCCCGCGGGTGAGGAGCACGCGTGACCGACCCCATCCCGCCCGCGCAGCCCGTCCAGCCACGTCCCGCGGACCAGGACCCTCCTCCGGCCGGGTCGACGACGAGCGGTGCCCGCCCCTCGGGCGTCCGCGCGCTCGGCGGTGAGGACTTCTCCGTCGCCGACGCCGTCGGCGGCTGGCGCGGGCTCGTGGAGTCGGTCGCCCCGGGCCTGGTGTTCGTCGTCGTCTTCGTCATCACGAACGAGATCACCCCGCCCGTCGTCGCCTCGCTCGCGGTGGCGGCGATCGCCGTCGTCGCCCGCCTGGTGCGGCGGAGCCCGGTGACGTACGCGCTCGGGGGCGTACTCGGCGTCGTCATCGGCGCGGTGTGGGCCTGGCGCTCGGGCGAGGCGAGCAACTACTACGCGTGGGGGCTGTGGACCAACGGGGCGTTCGCGCTCGCGACCCTCGTCAGCCTGCTGCTGCGCCGCCCCCTCGTGGGGCTCGTGGTGTCCTCGCTGGGGCTGGACCCCGGCCTCGCCAAGCCCGGGGCCGAGGGTCGCGTCCTCGACACGTCCTGGCGGCAGGACCCCGTCCGGATGCGCCGCTACACCTGGGCGACGATGCTGTGGTGCGGTGCGTTCCTCCTGCGGCTCGCCGTCCAGCTCCCGCTCTTCCTGGCCGGGGAGGTGCCGTGGTTGGGCACCGCCCGCCTCGTCATGGGTCTGCCGCTGTGGGCGCTGGTGCTGTGGATCACGTGGCTGCTGGTGCGTCCAGCAGCTCCTGCAGCGCGCGAGCCGGAGACGTCTCCGGGGCGCTGAGCACGCCGTCGTCGGGCGGGGTCGCGATCACGAACACCAGCTGGTCGCCGCCCTCGAGCGTGTCGTCCGGGCTCGGCGGGATCGCCCGACCCGAGCGCAGGATCGTGGCGAGGACGACGTCGGTGGGCCACGGGACCTCCGCGACGCGGGAGCCCACGAGCGGTGCGTCCTGCGCGAGGGTCACCTCGTACATCCCGGCGCCGGACGCCTGCAGCTCGAAGAGCTTCACGACGTCGCCGACGCTGACCGCCTCCTCGACCAGGGCGGTCATGATGCGGGGGTGGAGACCGGGACGTCCACACCCCACGTCTCGTCGAACATCCACTCGTTCTTGGGGTTGTTGACCCTGGCGACGGTGCGCGGGACGGCGAACTCCGTGCGCGCGATGAGCGAGAGCACGAGGTTGACCTTGTCGTCGCCCGTGGCCGCGACCACGACGTCGCACGTCTCGAGGTGGGCCTGCTCGAGGATGCTCATCTCGCACGCGTCGCCCAGCAGCCACTCCGCGTCCGCGACGCTGGCGACGCGCATCGCGGCGGGTGCGCGGTCCACGAGGGTGACCTCGTGCCCGTGCCCGAGCAGCTCGCGCGCGATCGAGCGACCGACGCTCCCGGCGCCGGCGATGACGACCCTCACGACTCCTCCTTGACCGGCGGGGTGGCGAGCACCCGCTGCACCGTGTTGGCGCGCTCGGGCTCGCACAGGACGTGCACGACGTCGTTCTCCTGCACCACGTGGTCGGGGCGGACGAGCTCGCCCGCCCCCCACCGGGTGAGGAATGCGACCCTGGCACCGGCCGCGCGCTCGAGCTGCGCCAGCGGGCGGCCGATCCACGCGCGGTGGACCGTCATCTCCTGGACCGTGACCCTGCCCGAGGCGTCGGTGAACTCGGTGAGCTCGCGCGCCGGGAGCAGCCGACGCATCATCTGGTCGGCCGTCCAGCGCACCGTCGCCACCGTGGGGATGCCGAGGCGGGAGTAGATCGCGGCGCGCCCGGCGTCGTAGATGCGGGCGACGACGTTGTCCACGCCGAACGTCTCGCGCACCACGCGTGCCGCGAGGATGTTGGAGTTGTCACCGTTGGAGACGGCGGCGAACGCGTAGGCCTCCTCGATGCCGGCCTGCGTGAGCGCGTCCCGGTCGAAGCCGAGCCCGGTGACCCGGCGACCGGAGAAGTCCGGCCCGAACCGGCGGAAGGCCTCGGGGTTGGAGTCGATCACCGCGACCGAGTGGCCCTGCTTCTCGAGCGTCTCGGCGAGGGTCACCCCGACCCGTCCGGCGCCCATGATCACGACGTGCACGCGGCTGACGGTACACGCGCCTAGGCTGTGCGCCGTGCCCGGAATCCTGGACGGCGCCAAGCGACTTCTCGTCGGCAAGCCCGTCGCGAGCGACAAGCTCGGCCACACGCTGCTCCCCAAGCGCATCGCGCTGCCCGTCTTCGCCTCCGACGCCCTCTCCTCGGTCGCCTACGCGCCGGACGAGATCCTCCTGACGCTCTCGATCGCGGGGATGGCCTCGTACGCGCTGTCGCCCTGGATCGGGCTCGCCGTCGTCGTCGTGATGCTCACGGTGGTGGCCTCCTACCGCCAGACCGTGCACGCCTACCCCTCGGGCGGTGGCGACTACGAGGTGGCCACCGCCAACCTCGGCCGCAACGCCGGCATCGGCGTTGCCAGCGCGCTCCTGGTCGACTACGTCCTCACGGTCGCGGTGTCGATCTCGACGGCGTCGCAGTACCTCGGCGCGATCGTCCACGCCGCGCGGGGGTACGAGGCCGCGATCGCCGTCGGCGGCATCGCGCTCCTGACGGTGGTGAACCTGCGCGGCGTGCGCGAGTCGGGTACCGCATTCGCGGTACCCGTCTACCTCTTCATGGGGGCCATCGGCCTCATGGCGCTGTTCGGCACGGTGCAGGCGTTCACCGGAACGCTGCAGCCCGCCGAGAGCGCGGCCTTCGAGCTCGTCGCGGAGCCGGGCTTCGAGGAGGGGCTCGTCGGCCTCGGGGGAGCGATGCTGCTGGCCCGGGCCTTCTCCTCGGGGTGCGCGGCGCTGACCGGTGTCGAGGCGATCAGCAACGGGGTGCCCGCGTTCAAGGAGCCGAAGTCGCGCAACGCCGCCACCACGCTGCTGCTGCTCGGCCTCGTGTCGGTGACCATGATCGGCGCGATCCTCTACCTCGCCCGGGCCACCGGCGTGCACTACGCCGAGGACCCCCACGCGCAGATGAGCTACCCGGACGGCACGCCGCTGCCGGTCGGGTACCAGCAGGACCCCGTCATCGGCCAGATCGCGCGCACCGTCTTCGCCGACGTGCCGCCGCTGTTCTACCTGGTCACCGCCGTGACCGGACTGATCCTCGTGCTGGCCGCCAACACCGCCTTCAACGGGTTCCCGGTGCTCGGCTCGATCCTGGCGCGCGACGGTCTGCTCCCGCGCCAGCTGCACACGCGCGGCGACCGGCTCGCGTTCTCCAACGGCATCGTGGCGCTGGCCGTCGCGGCGAGCGTGCTGGTGTGGGCGTTCGACGCGTCCGTCACCCGCCTCATCCAGCTCTACATCGTCGGCGTCTTCATCAGCTTCGTGATGAGCCAGCTCGGCATGGTGCGGCACTGGACCCGCGCGCTGCGGACCGAGGTCGACGCTCGGGCGCGCGCCGCCATGGTGCGCTCGCGCGCCGTCAACGCCTTCGGCCTGGGCCTGACCTCGCTCGTCCTGCTCATCGTGCTCGTCACCAAGTTCACGCGCGGCGCCTGGATCACGCTGCTGCTCATGGCGGTCCTGTTCGTCACGATGCGCAGCATCGCGAAGCACTACGACCGGGTGCGGCGCGAGCTGGCGCTGGAGGACGTCGGCGCGTCGCGCGCGCTGCCCTCCCGCGTGCAGGCCGTGGTGCTCGTCTCCCGGGTGCACAAGCCCACGATGCGTGCGGTCGCCTACGCCCGGGCGACCCGACCGTCCTCGCTCGAGGCGATCACGGTGGGGGTGGAGGCCGAGGAGGTCGAGGCGCTGCGCCGGGACTGGGCCGCGGCCGGTGTGCCCGTCCCGCTGACCGTGATCGACTCCCCGTACCGCGAGATCACCCGACCCGTGGTGGACTACGTGCAGTCGCTGCGCCGCGACTCGCCCCGCGACCTCGTGGTCGTCTACGTGCCCGAGTACGTGGTGGGGCACTGGTGGCAGCAGTTCCTGCACAACCAGAGCGCGCTGCGGCTCAAGAGCCGGCTGCTGTTCTCCCCGGGCGTGGTCGTGGCCTCCGTGCCCTGGCAGCTCGACTCGGCGCAGGGCGGCAGCGGCGTGAGCCGGTGGGACGAACCCGCCGTGCCGTGGACGACGACGAAGGACGACACCGCGTGACCCCCGAGGGACCCCTCAGCAGCACCAGCGCCACCACCGCCTCCGCCGATGCGGGCTCCGCCGGCCCGGGCACCGTGCTGCGCGACGTCGTCGTCGGCGCGCCGGCCCACGGCGGCCACGCCGTCGCGCGCCCGGGTGGCCGCGTCGTCTTCGTGCGGCACGCGGTGCCGGGTGAGGTCGTCGACGTCATGCTGACCGAGGCCGCACCCGGCGCGCGGTTCTGGCGCGGGGACGCCACGCGCGTCGTCGAACGCTCGCCCGACCGCGTGCGCCACGTCTGGCCCGAGGCGGGACCCGGCGGGGTGGGCGGCGGCGAGCTCGGCCACCTCGCGCTGCCCGCGCAGCGTGCCTGGAAGGCCGCGGTCCTTGACGACACGCTGCGACGGATCGGGAAGCTCGACCTGCCCGACGTCGAGGTCGAGGCGGTGCCGGGGGAGAGCGACGGTCTCGGCACCCGCACGCGGATCGAGCTCGTGGCCGATGCGCAGGGTCGCCTCGCGATGCACCCGCACCGCAGCCACGACCTCCTCGCGCTGCGCACCATGCCGCTGGCGGTCCCCGAGATCGCCGAGCACGTGCGTCGCAGCCGCGAGGTCGGCACGCGCCTGCGCCCCGGGGCGCGCGTGGAGCTGGTCCGCTCGGCCAGCGGCCTGCTCGTGCTGGTCGACGGCGAGGCGCTCGGATCGACGCGCAAGCACGTGCGTGAGCGGGTGCTCGTCACGCTGCCGGGCGGGGAGCAGAGGCGGTACGAGTATCGCGTCGCCGGCGGCGGCTTCTGGCAGGTCCACCACGGTGCGGCGCGCCTGCTGGTCGAGCGGGTGCTCGCGGCCGCGCAGGTGCAGCCGGGGGAGACGGTGCTGGAGGCCTACTCCGGCGCGGGGCTCCTGACCCTGCCGCTGGCCGACGCCGTCGGGGAGTCCGGGCGCGTCGTCGCGATCGAGGGTGACGCCGGCGCGGTGCGCAACGCGCGCCGCAACGCGCACGCGCACCCCTGGGTCGAGCTGGTCCAGGGCGACGTCGCCACGCACCTGGGCGCGGCGGCCGAGGGCGGGGCCGACGTCGTCGTGCTCGATCCGCCGCGCGCGGGCGCCGGCGCGGAGGTGCTCGGGGCGGTCGCCGCGGCGCGCCCGCGGCGCGTCGTGCACGTGGCCTGCGACCCGGCCGCGCTGGCGCGCGACCTGGCCCTCCTGGTGGAGCGCGGCTACCGCGTCACGAGCGTGACCGGCTACGACCTCTTCCCGCACACGCACCACGTCGAGGCGATCGCGGTCCTGGAGCCGCGCTAAGATATCTTGACGTCGAGATACCTGCGATCCGTCGCCGTCGCGCGACACGAAGGAGACCCCATGACCACCGTGGACAGTTTTGGAGCCAAGGGGACCCTGGAGGTCGCGGGCTCGTCCTACGAGATCTTCCGCCTGAACGCCGTCGAGGGCGCGTCGAAGCTGCCCTACAGCCTGAAGGTGCTGGCCGAGAACCTGCTGCGCACCGAGGACGGCGCGAACATCACGGCCGATCACATCCGCGCGATCGCGGCCTGGGACCCGGACGCGCAGCCCGACACCGAGATCCAGTTCACGCCCGCCCGCGTGATCATGCAGGACTTCACCGGCGTGCCGTGCGTCGTCGACCTCGCCACGATGCGCGAGGCCGTCGCCGACCTCGGTGGCGACCCCACGCGCATCAACCCGCTCGCGCCGGCCGAGATGGTCATCGACCACTCGGTCCAGATCGACGTCGCGGGCCGCCGGGACGCCGCCGAGCGCAACGTCGAGCTCGAGTACGAGCGCAACCACGAGCGCTACCAGTTCCTGCGCTGGGGCCAGACGGCGTTCGACGACTTCAAGGTCGTCCCGCCCGGCACCGGCATCGTGCACCAGGTCAACATCGAGTACCTGGCGCGCGTGGTCATGACGCGCGAGGTTGACGGCGTGAACCGCGCTTATCCGGACACCTGCGTCGGCACCGACTCGCACACCACGATGGTCAACGGCCTGGGTGTGTTGGGCTGGGGCGTCGGGGGCATCGAGGCCGAGGCCGCGATGCTCGGCCAGCCGGTCTCGATGCTCATCCCGCGCGTGGTCGGCTTCAAGCTGTCCGGCGCGATCCCCTCGGGCGTGACGGCGACCGACGTCGTGCTGACGATCACCGAGATGCTGCGCGCCCACGGCGTGGTCGGCAAGTTCGTCGAGTTCTACGGCGCCGGCGTCGCGGCCGTGCCGCTGGCCAACCGCGCCACCATCGGCAACATGAGCCCCGAGTTCGGCTCGACCGCCGCGATGTTCCCGATCGACGGCGTGACCGTCGACTACCTGCGCCTGACCGGCCGCAGCGAGGAGCAGCTCGCCCTGGTCGAGGCCTACGCCAAGGAGCAGGGCATGTGGCTCGACCCGGAGGCGGCCGACTACGTCGAGCCCGTGTTCTCCGAGTACCTCGAGCTCGACCTGTCCACCGTGGTCCCCTCGATCGCCGGCCCGAAGCGCCCCCAGGACCGCATCGAGCTCAGCCACGCCAAGACGCAGTTCGCGCGCGACCTGCCGACCTACGCGCCCGACGTCGTCAACGCTATCGACCAGGCCGAGATGGAGTCCTTCCCGGCCTCCGACGCCCCGGCGATCGGTGAGCGCACCGTCTCGACCCACCCGGTCACGACGGCGGACGGCGAGCAGTTCGAGCTGTTCCACGGCGCCGTCGCGATCGCCTCGATCACCTCGTGCACGAACACGTCCAACCCGTCGGTGATGCTCGCGGCCGCGCTGCTCGCGAAGAACGCCGTCGAGCGCGGCCTCGAGGCCAAGCCGTGGGTCAAGACGTCGATGGCGCCGGGCTCGCAGGTCGTGACGAACTACTACGAGAAGGCCGGCCTGTGGCCGTTCCTGGAGAAGCTCGGCTTCCACCTCGTGGGCTACGGCTGCGCCACCTGCATCGGCAACTCGGGTCCGCTGGACCCGGCCGTGTCGGAGGTCGTCAACCACGAGGACCTCGCCGTCGTGTCGGTCCTCTCGGGCAACCGGAACTTCGAGGGCCGGATCAACCCCGACATCAAGATGAACTACCTGGCCTCGCCGCCGCTGGTCATCGCGTACGCGCTCGCCGGGACGATGGACTTCGACTTCGAGTCCGAGCCGCTGGGCCGCGACGCGGACGGTCACCCGATCTTCCTGCGCGACATCTGGCCGAGCCCGGAGGACGTGCAGGCGACGATCGACTCCTCGATCAACCGCGAGATGTTCACCTCCGACTACGCCGACGTCTTCACGGGCGACGAGCGCTGGCGCGGACTGGACACGCCCGACGGCGACACGTTCGCGTGGGACGCCGAGTCGACCTACGTGCGCAAGCCCCCGTACTTCGAGGGCATGCCCGCACAGCCGACGCCCGTCACCGACATCTCGGGTGCGCGCGTGCTCGCGACGCTGGGCGACTCGGTCACGACCGACCACATCAGCCCCGCGGGCGCGATCAAGGTCGACAGCCCGGCCGGCCGCTACCTCGCCGAGCACGGCGTCGAGCGCCGTGACTTCAACTCCTACGGCTCGCGCCGCGGGAACCACGAGGTCATGATCCGCGGCACGTTCGCGAACATCCGTCTGCGCAACCAGCTGCTCGCGGACCGCAACGAGGGCCGCGGCGTCGAGGGTGGCTTCACGATCAACCACCTCACGGGCGAGCAGACGTCGATCTACGACGCGTCGGTCGCCTACGCGGAGGCGGGCATCCCGCTCGTCATCCTCGGCGGCAAGGAGTACGGCTCCGGCTCGTCGCGCGACTGGGCGGCCAAGGGCACCGCGTTGCTCGGCGTGCGCGCCGTGATCACGGAGAGCTTCGAGCGCATCCACCGCTCCAACCTCATCGGCATGGGCGTGGTCCCGCTGCAGTTCCCGGCGGGCGAGTCGCGCGAGTCGCTCGGCCTGGACGGTACCGAGACGTTCGACATCGCCGGCATCACGCAGCTGAACGAGGGCACGACGCCGAAGACGCTCGCGGTGACCGCGACGAAGGGTGACGGCACCGTGGTGACGTTCGACGCCGTCGTGCGCATCGACACCCCCGGTGAGGCGGACTACTACCGCAACGGCGGGATCCTGCAGTACGTGCTGCGCTCGCTCGTGGCCGCCTGAGTCCAGCCTGACCACGACGGCGCCCGCCGGTCCCTCGCGGACCGGCGGGCGCCGTCGTTCGTGCACGCCCGCACACCCGGTCCGACCGGTCCACCGGTGCTGATCCTGCTCGGCCCACCCCTCGATACCGAGAATGCACCTCGCTGCTGTATCGCGCGGAAAGAGCAGCGTGACGCATGGTCGATGGAGATCGGCGGCCTCGGCCGCCGCCCATCATGCGTGGTGCTGCGGAATCGCGCCGTTAGAGCGGCCAGGAGCATTCTCGATCCGGCGGTCGGGGCCACGCCTCTTGTCGAGAACGCGCCTGGCTGCTGTTTCGCGCTCGTCGAGCAGCCAGGAGCGTTGTCGATCGGATGAGGGCGCCAAGCGTCTTGCTGAGAACGCCCCTCGCTGCTCAAACCCGCCGGTCGAGCAGCAGGGAGCGTTCTCGAGCTCCGGCGGCGGTCGGTGAGCAGGATGCGCGCGGGTGGGCGGCGTGTGCCAGGGTGTTCCGGTGCCCGCCCTCGCCCCCGCCAGTCCCGTCGCGATCCTCGGGACGGGGGCCCACCGGCCCGGCGTCGTCGTCACCTCCGACGAGCTCGACGCCGCGCACGGCCGCCGGCCCGGTGAGAGCCGGGCGCGCTCCGGCGTCGAGGTCCGGCGCTGGGCCCGTTCCGAGGAGACCTCCTCCTCATGGCGGCCTCGGCGCTCACTAGGGCGCTCGAGGCGGCAGGACTGAACGCCGTCGACCTCGACGCCGTCGTCGTCTGCGCCGTCGCGCCTGAGCAGCCGATGCCCACCACGGCCGTGCTGACGCTCGTGCACCTCGGGATCGACGGCGGGCGGTGCGACGCGTTCGACGTCAACGCCTCGTGCACCGGCTTCCTCACCGGGATGCGGATCGCGCAGGACGCGATCGACGCCGGGCGGTGGGAGCGCGTCGCCGTCGTCGCGAGCGAGATCGCGTCCAAGGGTCTCGACCACGGCCACACCGAGGCGAGCGCGCTGTTCGGTGACGGCGCGGCAGCCGCCGTCCTGGGCCGCAGCGACGGTCACGACGGGTCGGCGATCCTCGCCGCCTGCTCCGCCGTCTGGCCCGCCGCCGCGCAGGCGTGCCGCATCGAGGCGGGCGGGACGCGCTGGAACGCCGCGACGCCGCCCCCGAGCGACCACCCCGGTGCGCACCTGTTCCAGATGGACGGCGCATCGCTGCTGCGCCAGGTCGCGCGCCACCTGCCCGGCTTCCTCCGCGATCTCGAGGCCCGCTCCGGCGTCGCCCTCGCGGACGTCGACGTCGTCGTGCCGCACCAGGCCAGCGGCGTCGGGCTGCGTTACCTGCGCTCGTTCGCGCGCCCCGAGAGCGTCGTCGACATCCTCGCCGAGCACGGCAACCAGGTCTCCGCCTCGATCCCGACGGCGCTCGACGTCGCCATCCGCACCGGGCGCCTGCGGCGCGGCGACACCGCGCTGCTGCTCGGCACGGGTGCGGGCCTCACGCTCGCCGCGACGCTGCTGCGGTACTGACCGTGCGCGTCGACCTCCTGACCTGCGGCTGGACCACCCACCCCGGCGCGGTGGCCCGGCGCGGGGGAGGCCTGCGATCCGTCCGGTTCCCGGCGCTCGTGGCCGCCGTCCACCACCCGACCGGCGTCATCCTGTACGACACGGGCTACGCGCCGCGCGTGCAGCGCGCGGTCGGCCGAGGCGTCGACCGCGTCTACGGCGGCCTGCTGCCGGTGCACGTGACGCCGCAGGAGACCGCGCTCGCCCAGCTCGCGGCGCTCGGCGTGGCGGCGGTCGACGTCACCACCATCGTGCTCTCGCACCTGCACGCCGACCACCTCGGCGGCCTGCACGACTTCCCGGCGGCGCGGATCGTGCTCGACCCGGCGGCGGTGACGGCGATGCGCACCGCGCGAGGCCTGGACCGGCTCAGCCGCGGCTGGCTGCCCGCGCTCCTGCCCGAGGACGTCACCGACCGTGTTCTCGACCCGGCGGATCTCCCGCGGGCCGACGTCGACCTCCGCCCGGTCACCGCGCACGCGCGGGTGCTGACCCCGGAGGCCGACGTCGCCGTCGTGCCGCTGCCCGGGCACAGCGACGAGCACCTCGGCCTGCTCGTGCGCACCGGCGGCACCGACCTGCTGCTGCTCGGCGACGCCGTCTGGCACACCCGCGCGGTGACGCACGGCGAGCTGCCGCACCCGGTCGTCAGCCTCATCACGCGCGACTGGGCGGGCTACCGCCGCACGGTCGCGGACCTCGCGCGGCTGCACCGCGCTCGCCCCGACCTCGTGCTCGTGCCGTCGCACGACACCGACGCGATCGCTGCCGCGCGTGCGAGGCTGGAGGGCGACCCCGCCACCATCGACCCGGGAGACCACCCGTGAGACCCGCCCGCCCCTCACCCGTCCGTGCGCGCGTCGTCGCGGTAGCGATCGCGGGGCTGACGACGACGTCGGTGCTCGCCGCGTGCTCCTCGCCCGACGACCTGGCGCAGGAGTTCTCCGTCGAGGCGGCGCTCGCCCAGGTCCCGGCGGCCACGCCCCGCGAGGGGCTCCTCGTGCGCGCCGCCGACATGCGGGCGGCCTCGGAGGCGGCCGGTGTCGAGCACCCGTCCGACGGCTCGCGGGAGAGCTGGGGCAACTGGTCCATCCGGATGTCCGGGGTGTCGCAGGACGGCGAGGAGGCACCGGTCGTCGTCTCGATGCCGCCCACCCTGAACCTCGACCGCGCCGCGCCCGAGGACTTCGCAGAAGTCCTGGGCTTGTCGATCCAGGATGCCGACCGCGTGGTCGATGCGACCGCCGGCGCGTCGCGATTCGCGGTGCTCGCGGGGGACGTCGTCGCGGACCTGCTCAGCGACGACCTCGTGGAGGTGGCGGACGGTGTGCGCAGCGACCGCGACGCACCCGACCTCCAGGTGGATCTCGCGAACGCGAGCGCCGTGGACCCGACGGGTGCGCCCGTCCGGGTCGCGGCGCAGGACGGTCGCATCGCGATCGGCAGCACGACGGCGCTGCTCTCCGCCTGGCTGGCCGGTGGGGACACGCTGGCCGACGACGACGCGCTCGGCCCGCTGGCCCGCGCGCTCGACGACGCCGACGTGGTCTCGGCGGTGCTGATGCCCGTGACGCCCTCGGACGATCCGGTCGCGGATGCGGCGGGCGCCGGCCGCGTCGCCCCGCCGGACCAGGTCGAGCAGCTGCGTGACCGCCTCGACCCGCTCATCCCGGCCGACCCGTTCCTCGCGGTCGGCGTCGGCTGGTCGGCGCCCGACGGCGAGCCCCGCGTCCACGTCTCCTACGCCTTCGGCGAGGACGCCCACGCCCAGGACGCCGAGGGCGTGCTGCGCGAGGCCTACGGCGACGGCGTCAGCGCTGTCGACGGCCGGCCGTTCAGCGACCGCCTCACGGTCGAGGACGTGACGGTCGACGGCGCCGTCGTGACGCTCGAGCTCACGCCGGAGCCGGGATCCGTCGGGTTCCTCGAGCAGGCCCTGCAGCGTCGCGACGTCCTGTTCGTCTCACGCGCCTGAACCGGCAGGGGCCGAGGCGATCGCGGCCGTGACGATTTCGGCGGTCGCGGCCACAGGGTCGTAGCGCGCGACGGCGGCGGCCAGCTCGCGCAGCCGCGTGCGGTCACCGCCGAGCACGGCGCGCAGCTCCCGCGCCGTCGCGGGGTGGTCCAGCGGGCGCCGCGCCCGCCGGCCCGAACCGGCCGCGACGATGCGCGCCGCCATGTCGAACTGGTCGAAGTCGCGCGGGTGCACGAGCGCCGGGACGCCCGCGCGGATCGCGCTGTAGCTGACTCCGGCGCCCCCGTGGTGCACGACGGCGTCGAACCTCGCCATCACCTCGTCGTAGGGCAGGTGGTCGACGACGACGACGCGGCCCGCGCCGCGACCGTCGCGCTCCTCGTCGTCCGTGGTGGGGCCGACGTCGTCGCCCACGCGCCCCAGCGACACCACGAACGTGTGGCTGGGCACCGCCGCCGCGAGGGCGCGGACCTGGGTGACGAGGTCGCGGCGGGCCCAGTCGAGGTGGGTCCCGACCGTCACCAGCACGAGCGGTCCGTCCGGGAGCAGATGTGGGCGCAGCGCGTCGCCACCCCCGGCCAGCAGCCGCTCCGGCGTCGCCGTCACGGGCCCGATCATCCGGAACGCCGCAGGCCAGTCCCGCGGCAGCTCGAGCTCGAGCGCCCCGAGCCCAAGGATCGCCGTGGGGGAGTACGCGGCCTCGGAGCCGTCGGCGCGGTAGACGCCGGTGCCCGCCCGCGCGAAGGCTCGCCGCAGCGCGAGCTGCATCCCGCGCTTGGCGACGCGCGTGGCCATCCGACCCGCGGCGTCGCGCACGCGGTGCCAGGGCTGCGTGGCGGGGCCCCACCCGCCGCAGTACGACGGCGTCCCGGTGCGCGTCTCGAGCGCGCACGGCGACGGCGTCGTCGTGATCCACGGCAGGCCGGCGGCCTGCGCGGCGTACCCCGCGACCGGCGCCGCGAAGTCGGCCACGACCGCGTCGAACGAGCCGGCGGCGAGGACGGCGTCGAGCTCGGCCCGGGCGCGCGGCAGGAGCGCGAGGTTGGCGCGCAGCTGGCGCGTGAGCAGGAGCGGGTTGCTGCGCACGGGGCCCGGGGTCTGGGCGATCGCGTCGAACGCGTCCGGGTCGTCGGCCAGCAGCGGGTGCGCGCGCAGCCCGAGCCCGCGCACGAGCGGCACCTTGGTCGCGCCCGTGGCCACCTCGACGTCGAACCCGCGCTCGCGCAGGCCGAGGCCGAGCGTCAGCAGCGGGTTGAGGTGGCCGGCGAAGGGCGGTGCGGCCAGCAGGAGGCGGGGGCGCGGCGACGCCGCGCCGGCCGACGTCGACGACGCGTCCGTCACGGGGCACCGCCGGTGGGCGTGGTGGCCGCCGGCCCGACGAGCGCGAGCACGGCCGTGACGGCCGCGGCCGAGGTCGCCGCATCGAGATGCCCGCCGGGCACGAGGGCGTCGGCGCGCGTGCGGTGGCCGAGCGCGCTGATCCGGTCGCGTTCGCCCCGCACCCGGTGCACGTGCCAGGGACCCTCGGTGGGCGGCAGCGCGCCCACCGGCCCGATCCCTACGACGTCGATCCGTAGTCCCGGCGGCACCCGGACCGCCGCCGTCGCGCTCCAGATCATCCGCGCACCCGCACTCGCGCACAGGAGCAGCAGCCGCTCGTCTGTCGTGGTCAGCAGCGGCTGGAGGTGGTGCGCGACGGCGTCGCCGAACCGGCTCCCGGGGCGCGCGGCCAGGCCCTGCACGGTGTTGCGGACCGACGCGGTACCGAGCCGCTCGCCGCGCCATGGCCGCTCCGCCGCCCGCTGCGTCCACGGGAAACCCGCGCGCACCGGGGCGTACCCCTGGGCCGCGAGCGCGTCGAGCACGCGGTGCTGCGCGGGTGAGAGCCGCTGGTGGCGCCACGACGACTGCCCCGTCAGCCACGCCACGCGGGCGGGCACGCGGTCCCGGGCGAGCGTGGGGGAGTCCGCGTGGGGCCGCAGCCACCTCATCGCCCGTGTCCGATGCGTGCCCGGGAGCGGCGGACGGGACCGGCGGCCCGACCCACGCCCACGCGCACGAGGCGCCCGCGCCAGCGCACCGTGCGCACCCCGATCGCGGCGACGGCGTGAGCGGGCGCGAGCAGGAGCGCGAGCGTCTCGAGGACGAGGGTGCGAGCAGGGGAGGTGTGCACCGCGCCGTCGGGCACGAGTCGGCGGCGCAGCGCGCGCGTGCCGGCCGACTGACCACCCAGCAGCGCCAGGACCGCCGCCGGCCACGCGCCCCCGGCGCCGACGGCGGCGGCGAGCGTGATCAGCGGCAGCGCGGCGGGCACCAGGACGAGCAGGACGAAGCGAGGCGAGAGGTCGCGCCGCACGACCTCGTGGGCGAACATCATCCAGCGCCGCATCAGCCGTGCGTAGGCGGCGGCCGAGTCGACCGTCGTGGCGAGGACGACCGGTTCGGCGAGCTGCGCGATCGGCAGTCCGTGGCGCCGGAAGGCGAGCGCGATCGCGTAGTCGTCGCACGTCGCGTCGAGCAGGCGCTCGAGCCCGCCGATCGCGGCCAGGTGACGCCGGCGTGTGGCCAGCACCATCCCGTTGACGCTGATCGGCGGACCGGACGCGGCGAGCGCGAGGTAGGTCGGCAGCGCCGAGGAGTTCACGAAGGCCGCCACGAGCGTCGACCACCGCCCACCCTCGGCGGAGTACACGGGGATCCCCGTCACGAGCGCTGCGCCGTCGCCACCCGCGCCGTCGCCGTCCGCGCCCAGCCCTCCGACGAGCCGCGCGAGCCCGCCCGCGGGGAGCACGGCGTCGTCGTCGAGCATCACCACGACGTCGTCGCTGCCGGCCGCCGCTAGCGCGAGCTTGTGCGTCTTGGGGTTGGTGCCGGGGGCGGGCGGCGGGCAGGCGACGACGGCGACGTGGGCGCGCCCGTCCGCCGCGTGATCGGCGGCGGCGATGCCGGCGGGGTCGTCGTCGTCCACGAGCAGCCGCACGCGCGCGGGGGCGAGCGCCTCGGCCTGCAGCGCCAGGCGCCCGGGCAGGAGCGGGTCGCCCGAGCGCACCGGGACCAGGACGTCGGCGCGTGCGAGGTCGTCGGCGGGAGCCGCCGGTCGCGGTGCGTCCACGAGACGCTGCGCCAGCGCCGTGCGGACGACGGCGAGGACCGCGATCGCGCCCAGCCCGACGAGGGTGCCCGCACGCGCGAGCCCGCGCCTCTCAGGCATTCGTGCCCGCTCGCTGCGCGGACCAGTCGGCCACGAGCCGGTCGACCCCGAGCTCGAGCGGGACGGCGGGGGTTCCGAGGTCGCGCAGCGTCGTGGTCACGTCGAACGTGCGCGAGCGCGACAGCGCGCTGACGCCGAAGGTCGTGAGCGGCGGTTCGCGGTGGTCGAGCAGGTGCGCGCAGACCCACTCGCCGGCGCGCGCGGCGGTGTGCGCGAGCGACGGCGGGACGCGCCGCAGCCGCGGGGTGAGCCCGACGCGCGCGAGCAGCGCCAGGGCGAACGGGTAGAGCTCGACCGGCTGCGCGTTCGTGAGGTTGTAGACCCCGTGCGTGCGGCGCTCGACGGCGCGCACGAGGTACTCCGCGACGGTGCCGACGTCGGTGAGGTCGACGCGCACTCGGGGCCCGTCACGGGGCTCGAGCACCGGGAGCAGCCCCTTGTCGGCGAGCCGCAGGATACGGGGGAGTAGCACGGTGTCGCCCTCGCCGATCACGGCGCGCGGTCGCAGGATTGCCGCCGGGCCGTCGTAGTCCGCCACGAGGCGCTCCGCGACGGCCTTGCTGCGCGAGTAGGCGTTGAGCTGCTGCGCGTCCGGCGTGACGGGGGAGCGCTCGGTGAGGTCGAGCTGGTCGGACTCGCGGTAGAGGACCGAGGTGCTGGAGACGTGGACGACGGGCAGCCGGCCCCGGTCGCGCGCCCAGGCGAGCAGGTGCCGGGTGCCGCGGACGTTCGCCGCCACGAAGTCCCGCGGGCGGGCAAAGGGTGAGGCGAGCGCGGCGGCGTGGATGACGGCGTCGACGTCGCCCGGCACCGCGTCCCGCGCCAGCGGCTGCGCCAGGTCGTGCCGCACGTAGTGCTCGACGGCGCCCGCCGGCCGCGCCGCCCGGCCGAGGCCGACCACCTGCCAGCCGCGCTCGTGGGCGGCGGCGACGGTGCGGAGCCCGACGAACCCGTTGGACCCGGTGATCAGCACGCGCATGCGCTCCACCCTAGGCGGGCTGTCGTCCGGACTCACGGGCCAGCGCCGTGGTGGCCGTTGTGTCGGTAGCCTGACAGCCGTAGCCCGAGCGACGGTGTTCGGGGCGAGGGGGCAGCTATGACAACCGTTGTTCGACGACCCATCCTCGGGGCAACCCGACGGCGACGTCACGCGCTCGTCGAGGCCGATCCCCGTGCCTGAGAACGTGCTGACGCTGAGCGGGATCTCGCACTCCTATCGACGACGTCCGGTCCTAGCCGGCCTTGATCTCGACGTCGGTCCCGGAATCACGGCTCTGCTCGGCGTCAACGGAGCGGGCAAGTCCACCCTGTTCAGGATTGCCGCGGGTGCGCTTCGTCCGGATCAGGGCGAGGTGCGGATCAGCGGGTCGGCGATCAACTCGCGGCGGGAGCGTGGCCGAGCGCTCCGACACCTGGCACTCATGCCGCAGTCCTCGTCGTTCCCGGGTAATCTGACCGCCCGCGAGATCGTGCGGTACGTGGCTTGGATGCGCGGAGCGAAGTCCCGTGACTGCCGCGATCTCGCCGAAGCGGCTCTCCACCGTGTTGGTCTGGCCGAAGAGGCTGACACGCCGTTCCGACGGTTGTCCGGCGGGATGCGGCGGCGCGTGGCGCTGGCTCAGGCGGTCTCGACCTCGCCCGATCTTCTCCTGCTGGACGAGCCCTGCACAGGGCTCGATCCGGCGCAGCGCCACACGATGGTCGATCTGGTTCGCGGCCTGGGTGGGGCGGTGGTCCTCAGCTCGCACGTGATGGAGGACGTCCGCGACCTCGCGGACCGCGTCATCGTCCTGCACGACCGGTTGATCCGGTTCGACGGGAGCGTCGCGGATCTCGAGGCACGCGCGCCACGAGGATCGTCGAGAGCGGCCGAGGCCGGTTTCCTCGGCGTCATCCAGACCGGATCCTCGTGACTGCGCTGGCCATTCGCGCGCGCCGGTCGACGGGCGTCCTGGCGGCCCCCGTCCTCGTCGTGATGGCGCTCGCGGTCGTGTTCAGCCGGGGTGGCTGGTCGTGGGAGAGCGCACGCGCCGTCAACTGGTCCGTCGGGAGTGTCGTTCTCCTCGCCCCGGCCGCTGCAGGTGTCGCCGCATTCCATACCTGGCGTTTCGGCTCGGGGTCCGCGGGAGACCTGGCGGCCACGACAGTCCGAGGGGCTGGGTGGGCCGGGCTCGGGGTCGTGACGGTGTGGCTCTCCGCCTGCGCCGCGTGGGGAGTGGGGGTCGTTGCCGCGCTTGCCGTCACCTCTCGCAACGTCGCACCGCTCAGCATCGACCCGACCATGCTCATGCGGGGACTCACAGTCCTGCTGGCGGCCACCTGGGTCGGTGCCGCAGTCGCCACCCGGTGGCGCTCGGTCGCGGCTGCCCCGGTCGTGGCGCTCGGGATCTACCTGTTACCCATCGTCCTCGGTCCGGTCGGGCTGCGGGACGTCTTCGTCGCAGGGGCGCCACCGGCACGCTCGCGGGAACTGAGCCACGGACCGCCGTCGTCCTCAGCCATGTCGCGGTTCATTTCGCGGTCGCAGCTCTGGGCTGGTGGGTGGTCCGCCTCGGTAGTCGACCACGATCGGCGCCCGCATCCGTCGTCTCCTCGCTCTCGCCCTGGTCGTCGCTGCTGCCATCGGCGCCTATCTCGCGACGTCGCCTGTTCGTGCCCCTCTGACGGTTCTCAACGAACCTCCTGCCTGCCAGACGAGACGAGACGGCGCCGTCACCGTCTGTGGCCCCGACCAGCTCGCCGTGCTCCACCGGATCGCCGCCGATGACCTCGCGGACGGCTCGTCGTTAGTCTCTGAGCGCGGCCCGACGCCATCAGCCCGTTACGAGGACGGTGGTAACGGCCGGCGTGTCGACGAACGCTCGGGCATCCTCGCCATCACCACGGAGCGTATTTCCCGAGGTCATCTCGATAGAAGCGATGTGGTCTCCGCCCTCGTCACGCCGACGGCTTGTGCGCTTCTCTACGACGACGTTCCGCCAGAGCGTTATCTCCTGGGCCAGGCGCATCTTGCCGCCTGGGTTGACGACGTCCTTCAGGGTCTGTCTACCGACGCGTCGGATGACGCGCTCGCAACCTCGACGCTGGACGCACTACGTTCCTGCACGCCCGAGACACTCCCAGCGTGGGACTACGGCGAGCGCTCGTGATCCTCGTTGTCTTGCGCGCGCACCGCGGGCCTGCTTTCGTTCTGACGTGTCTCCTCGCACTGGTGCTCGGCCTGATGCTCGGAGGGCGGACCGCGGCGACCCCCTGACCGAGTTCGAGGTCCCGGTGAACCTCCTGATCGTCGTCGGCCTTGCCACATTCAGCACTCTCCCGCTGCTCGATCCGGTGCCTGATCTCACTCTCTCGCTCGCGAGGGGGCCAGTCACCCGGGTCGCGGTCCTGGCGATCGTCGCTGTGTGCTTCGTCGTCGTCTGGGTGTCGATCGCCGTCCCAGGCCCGTCACTCCGGGCGGAGAGCCTCATCGCGGCCGCACTCCTTGCTTCCGTCGCACCATCCGTGATCGTGATGCGGTCCGCCGGGTGGGTGGGCCCCTTCGCGCTGGGAATCACCCTCGTCTTCGTCGACGGCGCTCCTGACAGTCCCGTCGCCCGTGCCGCGGAGATGTGTGACACCCGACTGGTCGTGGGCGCGTGCGTCGCGATTCTCGTCGCGTCGGGTGTCCTACTCCGTCGTGTCGATCAGTCGCGCGACGACACAGCCGCTTGAGGTGTCGACCCACCATCCGCGAGCTCCGTCAGCGCCTCGTGCGCCCAGCCGGCGTTCGCGTCGTCGTCGCTGGCCATGACCACCACCGCGCTGGCCATCGCGACCGCCCACGCCGCCGCGCGCTCCCACCGCCCGGGATCGGCCGCGGGGCGAAGCGCGTCGTAGGTGTCGGTGAACGCCACGCGCCCGACGGCGTCCAGGTGCAGCCAGGCGGCCGCGAGGTCGCACGAGTGGTCGCCCGCGCTGAGGTCGCCGAAGTCGATGAGCGCCGCGAGCCGGTCGGGCCGCCGTCGCACGAGCACGTTGCCCGGGTGGGGGTCGCCGTGGACCCAGACGGGCGGGCCCGCCCACGCCGGTGCCGCGACGCCCGCGCGCCAGATCTCGCGCACCCGCGCCCACTCGGCACCGGTGAGACGCGGGGCGACGGCGCTGTCGCGGTCCGCCAGCGGCACGGCGCGCACCGGGTTATGCGGCGCGCCGGCGGGGGCCGGGACGTGCAGCGCCGCCAGTGCCGTGGCCAGGTCGGCGGCCCACGCCGTGCGCGAGGCGCGCGGCGCGTCGGCCGCCCGCTCGCCGTCGATCCACGGCACGACGCTCCAGGGCCGCTCGAACGCGGCGCTCGGCGTCCCGGTCCGCACCGGGACCGGCACCGCGACGGGCAGGAGCGGCGCGATCTCGGGCAGCCAGCGCTGCTCGTGCCCCAGCAGCGCGACGGCGACGGCCCGGCGCGGCAGCCGCACGGCGAGCTCGTCGCCCAGGCGCACGGTCACGTTGTCCCAGCCGTCGACGGAGGGTGCCAGCGGCAGCTCGGCCAGGTCCGGGTGCTGCTCGCGCAGCAGGAGACGCACCAGGTCGAGGTCGATCACGACGTCGGCCCCCGGCTTCACAGCTCGACCTCGCGCGACCGGTCCCACGGCACGGTCCACGCGAGCGAGTCCAGCACGGCGTCGAGCACGAACGCGGTGAAGCCCCAGACCAGGCGGTGCTCGACCTGGAAGCCCGGCCCGCGGTGGACGGCGCCCGTGCCGCCCCGCGTGTGCCGGAACGCGACCGTGACGCGTGCGGCCGGGTCGAGCAGGTCGCGGACCGGGACGCGGAACGCCTCGGCGGTCTCGACGCCGTCGGGCACGAGGGGCGACGGCGCGCGCCACCACCCGAGAACGGGCGTCACCACGTTGCCGCTCACCACGACCGGGACGTCGGCCAGCGCGCCGAGCACCTCGACGCCGCCAGGCTCGAGACCCGTCTCCTCGACCGCCTCGCGCACGGCCGCCTGCGCGGGGCTCTCGCCCGGGTCGAGCCCGCCGCCCGGGAAGGCGATCTGACCGGGGTGGTGCCGCAGCGCGTCGCTGCGGCGCGTGAGCAGGAGGTCGACGTCGTCCGGGGCGGGCACCCGCGCGGCGGCCGGGGAGCCCGCGCCGTCAGCGAGACCGAACAGGAGCAGCACCGCCGAGCGCCGCGGTGGGGAGGCGGTCACCGCGGCGCGCCCGAGCGGTGAGCTCCAGGCCCGGCGACCCTGCGCGACGTCGAGCAGGTCGGCCCGCGCGTCGCGCCGCCCGCCGCTCACGCCGCACCCCCGCGGCGCTGCGCGCGCCCGCGCGGTCGCCAGTCCCGCGCCTCCGGCAGCCGCCATCCCAGGCGGTAGGACACGAGGCACAGCGTGCCGCCGACGACGGCGGCGAGCAGCGTCGTCAGCCCCTGGTACTCGCTCGAGGTCATCCAGTCGGCCAGGACGACGACGCCCGCGGCCGCCGTCGCGCACGTGGCGTACAGGGTGTTGCCGCCGAAGACGATCGGGGTGCGGTGCAGGAGCACGTCGCGCACCATCCCGCCGCCGACGGCGGTGATCGTGCCGAGCATGAGCGCCGGCAGCCAGTGCAGCCCGGCGGTGATCGCGCGCTGCGCGCCGACGGCGCCCCACGTGCCGAGCGCGATGGCGTCCAGGACGCGCGCCCCGCGCCGCCACCAGCGGCCCTCGACGTGCACGAGGTAGGCGAGCACCGCCGTCGCGAGCGCGACGCTGAGGTAGGACAGGTCGGTCAGCGCGACGGGTGTGCCCCGCTGCAGCAGCGTGTCGCGGATCATCCCGCCGCCCAGGCCGGCGGCGACGCCGAGCACGAGGAAGCCGACGAGGTCGAACTTCTTCTCGCGCGCCAGGAGCGCGGCGAGCACGACGTTGGCCGCGACGCCCAGCAGGTCGAGCACGCGGACGAGCTCCACGCTCGCGGAGGCGACCGTGGCGCCCCCGCTCGCGAGCAGGTCCGGTGTCACCACCCGGCGGGGAGGGGGCGGCCCTCCTCGTAGCCCGCGGCCGACTGCACACCGACGACGGCGCGCTCGTGCAGCTCCGCCAGGCTGCGCGCCCCGGCGTAGGTGCAGGCCGAGCGCAGCCCGGCGGTGATGGAGTCCAACAGGTCCTCGACCCCGGGCCGCTGCGGGTCCAGGAACATCTTCGAGGAGGAGATGCCCTCCTCGTACAGCGCCTTGCGGGCGCGGTCGAAGGCCGAGCCGCCGCGGGTGCGGGCCGCCACGGCGCGGGCCGAGGCCATGCCGAAGCTCTCCTTGTACAGGCGCCCGTCGCTGCTCGTGTGCAGGTCGCCCGGCGACTCGTGCGTGCCCGCGAACCACGAGCCGACCATCACCTGGGAGGCGCCGGCCGCCAGCGCGAGGGCGACGTCGCGCGGGTGGCGGACCCCGCCGTCGGCCCAGACGTGGGCGCCGAGCTCGCGCGCCCGCGCCGCGCACTCGAGCACCGCCGAGAACTGCGGCCGGCCCACGCCCGTCATCATGCGCGTGGTGCACATCGCGCCCGGACCGACGCCCACCTTGACGATGTCGGCGCCGGCGGCGACGAGGTCGCTCACGCCGTCGGCCGTGACGACGTTCCCGGCCACCACGACGGCGTCGGTCGAGACCTGGCGCACGGCGCGCAGCGCGTCGATCATCTTCGACTGGTGGCCGTGCGCGGTGTCCACCACCAGGACGTCGACGCCCGCGTCCAGCAGGGCGGACGCGTTCGCGCCGACGTCCCCGTTGATGCCGATCGCGGCGGCGACCCGCAGCCGGCCCTCGCCGTCGAGCGCGGGGGTGTAGATGGAGGAGCGCAGCGCCCCGGTCTGCGTCAGGACGCCCAGGAGCGTGCCGTCGGCGCGCACGACGGGGGCGACGCGGCGGCGCGCGTGGTGCAGCGCGTCGAAGGCGGCCACGACGGCGTCCTCACCCGTGAGCGTCTCCTCGCGGATCACGGTGGGCGTGGCCGCCATGACCTCGGTGACGAGGGTGAACTGGTCGACGCCGGCGCAGTCGGCCGGGGTCACGACGCCGACCGGCCGGTCCTCCTCGAGCACGACGGCGATGCCGTGCGCGCGCTTGGCCATGAGAGCGAGCGCGTCGTGCACGGTCGCGTCACCCGTCACGTGGACCGGCGTCTCCACGACGGTGTGGCGGGACTTGACCCACGCCGTCGTCTCCGCGACCAGGGCGGTGGGGGTGTCCTGCGGCAGGACGGCGAGGCCGCCGCGCCGCGCCAGCGTCTCCGCCATCCGGCGCCCGCTGACGGCCGTCATGTTGGCGGCGACGATCGGGAGCGTCGCCCCCGTGCCGTCGGTGGTCGTGAGGTCGACGTCGAAGCGGCTCGCGACGTCGGAGGCGGACGGGACGAGGAACACGTCCCCGTAGGTGAGGTCGGCCGTCGGGCTCTGACCGGGGAGGAAACGCATGCCCTCAGGGTAGGTGAGATACCCCACGCGCGAGGTGTCACCGCGTCATCTAGGTAAGGCTATCCTCGCTGAGGTTCACCTTCCCGAACGGAGACATCATGCGCCTCTCGCGCCCCCTCGCGGCCACCGCCGTCCTCGCGCTGTCCGTCACGCTCGCCGCGTGCTCGACCGACGGCGGCTCCGCCGACAACGCTGCCGAGACCGGGGGCGAGGGCACCTCGGCCGGCCACGCCGGTGCCTTCCCCCTGACGATCGAGCACATGTTCGGCGAGACCGTCATCGAGTCCAAGCCCGAGACCGTCGTCACCGTCGACTGGGCCAACCAGGAGGCCGCGCTCGCGCTCGGCGTCGTGCCGGCCGGCATGCCGAAGGTCACGTGGGGCGACGACGACGAGAACGGGATCCTGCCCTGGGTCGAGGACTCGCTGGCCGACCTGGGCGCCGAGACGCCCGTCCTGTTCGACGAGGCGTCCGGCTACGACTTCGCCGCCATCGAGCAGCTCGACCCCGACGTCATCCTCGCCGCGTACTCCGGCATGGACCAGGAGGACTACGACCTGCTCAGCCAGATCGCGCCCGTCGTCGCCCCGCCCGAGATGGCGTGGGGGACCACGTGGCAGGAGCTGACGATCGTCAACGGCACCGCGCTCGGTCTCCAGACCGAGGCCGAGGACCTCGTCGCGGACCTCGAGGGTCAGCTGGGTGAGGTCACGGCCGAGCACCCGGAGATCGAGGGTCTCGCGACGATCTTCAGCTCGCCCGACCCCAACGACCTCAGCAGCATCGGGTTCTACACGCTGAACGACCCGCGCACGCTCTTCCTCAACGAGCTCGGCTTCAGCGCCGCCGGCGTGGTGGACGAGGCGTCGGCGGGCTCGGAGGAGTTCTGGGCGACGTACAGCTCCGAGGAGGTCGACCGCTTCGCCGACGTCGACGTCATCGTCGGGTACGGCGGTGACACGACCGTCGCCGACCTGCAGGCGGACCCGCTGTGGTCCCGCATCCCCGCCGTCGCCAGCGGCGCCGTCGCGGTCCTGCCGTCCGACGCCCCGCTCGCCGCGGTCGCGAACCCCTCCCCGCTGTCGATCCCCTCGGACTACACCGCCGAGCTCGTCGAGATGCTGTCGCAGGCCGCCCGAGCGGCTGCGTGACCCAGACCGCACCCGTTCCCACCCTCCGACCGGCGCGCCCGTCGCGGGCTCGCCGGTCGGTCGGCGCGCGCCTGCTCTGGCTCGTGGTGGGTGTGGCCGCGCTCGTCCTGGCCGCGCTCGCGTCGGTGACGTTCGGTGCGCTGAACGTGGGGTGGGACGACATCGTCGCCGGTCTGGCAGGGACGACGGACACGACGGCGCAGGCCGCCGTCGCCGCCCGCGTGCCGCGCACGCTGCTCGCCCTGCTCGCCGGGGCCGCGCTCGCCGTCTCCGGCGTCGCGCTCCAGGGCGTGACGCGCAACCCGCTCGCCGACCCGCAGATCCTCGGGCTCAACTCCGGGGCCTCGCTCGCCGTCGTGGTCGGGATCGTGGTCTTCGGCATAACCTCGACGCTCGCCTACATCTGGGTCGCGATGGTCGGGGCCGCGCTGACGGCGCTGTTCGTCTACTCGGTCGGGTCGCTCGGCCGCGGTGGGGCGACGCCGCTCAAGCTCGCCCTCGCGGGCGCCGCGACCGCCGTCGCCCTCTCCTCGCTCGTCAGCGCGCTGCTCCTGCCGCGCGCGCAGGCGCTGGACGTGTTCCGGTTCTGGCAGATCGGGGGCGTGGGCGGCGCGACCTTCCCCAAGCTCAGCCTCGTCGTGCCGTTCATGATCGCCGGGCTGCTCATCGTCTGGTTCTCGGCCCGCGGCCTCAACTCCCTCGCGCTCGGTGACGAGCTCGCCGCCGGCCTCGGGGAGAACGTGCTGCGCTCGCGCCTGGTCGCCGCCGTCGGCGGTGTCGTGCTGTGCGCCGCCGCGACCGCGGTGTGCGGGCCGATCGGATTCGTCGGCCTCGTGGTGCCGCACGCGTGCCGCCTCCTGGTCGGTGTCGACCACCGGTGGCTCGTGCCCGTCAGCGCCGTCGCCGGGGCGCTCCTGCTCACCGTCGCCGACATCCTCGGCCGCATCGTCGCGCGCCCCGAGCAGGTCGACGTCGGCATCGTCACCGCGCTCCTGGGAGCGCCCTTCTTCATCTGGATCGTGCGCCGGCAGCGCGTGAGGGACCTGTGAGCGCTCGTGAGGTCACCGGCGCCGTCGCGCCCGCGGCGGCCTCCGCCCCGTCCGGCGAGGCCCGGCCGAGCGCGGTCGCGCTCGTCGCGGCAGCGCGCCGCGGTCGCGCCCGACGCCGTCGCGCCGTCACCGCCGCGCTGCTGCTGGCGGTCGTGCTCGCCTACGTCGGCGCGCTGACGCTCGGGGAGTCGATCCACAGCCCCGCCGAGGTGGTCCGCGTGGCGCTCGGCATGGACTCCGACGCCTCGTTCACGATCGGCGTGCTGCGCCTCCCGCGCGCCTCGACCGCCGTGCTCACGGGGCTCGCGTTCGGCGCGGCCGGCACGGCGTTCCAGACGCTGCTGCGCAACCCGCTGGCGAGCCCCGACGTCATCGGCATCAGCTCGGGAGCGAGCGCGGCGGCCGTCGTCGGCATCGTGCTGCTCGGGTTCGGCTCGACGGCTGTCTCGGTCGTCGCGATGGTCGCGGCGCTGGTGACGGCGCTGGTCATCTACGCGCTTGCCAACCGCGGGGGCGTGGCGGGGTCGCGGCTGATCCTCATCGGCATCGGCGTGGCCGCGATGCTCAACAGCGTCGTGGCCTACGCGCTCTCGCGCGCCGCCCAGTGGGACCTGCAGATCGCGACGCGGTGGCTCACGGGCAACCTCAACGGCAGCTCGTGGAGCGCGCTGCTGCCGCTCGCCGTCGTCACGCTCGCGGCCCTGCCGCTCCTGCTGTGGTGCGCGCGCGACCTCGAGGCGATGCGGCTGGGGGAGGAGACCGCGACGGCGCTCGGGGTGCGCGTGGGGCGCACGCGGCTCCTGCTGGTGGTCGCCGCCGTCGCGCTCCTGGCGTTCGCGACGGCGGCCGCCGGGCCGATCTCGTTCGTCGCCTTCCTCGCCGGGCCGATCGCGGCCCGCATCCTGGGGCCGGTCGGCTCACCCGTGCTGGCCGGTGGCCTGGTCGGCGCGCTGCTCGTGCTCGTGGCCGACTTCCTCGCCCAGTTCGCGTTCGGCACCCGGTTCCCCGTCGGGGTCGTGACCGGTGTGCTGGGCGCGCCCTACCTGGTCTATCTGCTCGTGCGGACCAACCGCACCGGAGGTTCTCTGTGACGACCGCCCACACCCTCGCCACCACGGAGCTGGGACTCGCCTACGGGGACCGCGACGTCGTCGCCGGCCTCGACCTCGAGGTGCCCGCGGGGCGCATCACGGTCGTCGTCGGGCCGAACGCGTGCGGGAAGTCCACCGTCCTCAAGGCGATGGCGCGACTCCTGCCGCCGCGGCGCGGGGCCGTGCTGCTCGACGGCAGCGCGATCCACCGGCTGCCGACCAAGGCGGTGGCCCGCACGCTCGGGCTGCTGCCGCAGCAGCCGATCGCGCCGGAGGGCATCACCGTCGCGGATCTCGTCGGGCGCGGCCGGCACCCCCACCACGGCGTGCTGACGCGCTGGAGCGCGGACGACGACGTCGCCGTCGCCCACGCGCTCGAGGTGACGGGGACGGCCGAGCTCGCCGACCGCTCGGTCGACGAGCTCTCCGGCGGCCAGCGGCAGCGGGTGTGGATCGCGATGGCGCTGGCGCAGGAGACGGACCTGCTGCTCCTGGACGAGCCGACGACGTTCCTGGACGTCACGCACCAGGTCGAGGTGCTCGACCTGCTGACCGACCTCAACCGCACGCGCGGCACGACAATCGTGATCGTGCTGCACGACCTCAACCTCGCCGCGCGCTACGCCGACCACCTGGTGGCGCTGCGGGACGGGGAGCTGTGCGCCGTCGGGGATCCGGGCGAGGTGCTCACCAGCGAGCTGGTGGAGCGGGTGTTCGGCCTGGCGAACGTGGTGATCCCCGACCCGACGACGGGCAAGCCGATGGTGCTTCCGCTCGGCCGCCACCACGTCACCTCCCCTAGTCCCTACGGGAGGCTGGCGACCCCGCGCTCGTGGAACCGGGCACCCGTGACGCGCTCGGCGTAGCCCGTGCGGTCCAGGTACGGCGTGATCCCCCCAGGTGGAACGGCCACCCGGCACCGAGGATCATCGCCGTGTCGATCTGGCTCGCCGTCTCCACCACGCCCTCGTCGAGCATGAGGCGGATCTCGCGGGTGAGGGCGGTCAGGACGTCGTCCAGCACCCCGGCCTCGTCCAGCGGTGCGTCACCGGCACCCGTGCGCGCGGCGTCGAACACCTCCTGCACCTGCGGCAGCACGCGGCGCGGACGCCCCGGCGCCTCCGGCGGCCCGACCAGCGCGATCGGCTCCGCCACGATCGCCTCGAGCCCGGGGAGTGCGGGAACGCGTCGCCGAGCTCCTCGCGCAGCGAGGTCAGCACGTGCAGCCCGACGGCGGGGCCCACCAGGTCGAAGAGCGCGAACGGCGGCATCGGCAGGCCGAGCACGTCACACGCGCGGTCCGCCACGGCCACCGGCGTGCCCCGCTCGACGGCGCCGACGATCCGGCCCATGAGCAGCACGAGCAGCCGGTTCACCACGAAGCCCGGCCGGTCGGCCGAGGCGACCGCGCTCTTGCCGAGCGCCTTCGTGACCGCGAACCCGGTCGCGTAGGTCGCGTCGTCGGTCCGCTCGGCGCGGATGACCTCCACGAGCGGCATCGCGGCCACCGGGTTGAAGAAGTGCAGGCCGACGACGCGCTCGGGGTGGCGCAGGTCGGCGGCCATCGCCGTCACCGACAGCGCCGAGGTGTTGGTCGCGAGCACGCACTCGTCGCCGACCACGTCCTCCAGCTCGGCGAAGACGCGCTTCTTCAGGTCGAGCCGCTCGGTCACCGCCTCGATCACGAGGTCGCATCCGGCGAGGTCCCCCAGATCGGTCGTCGCGCTGACGCTGCCGATGACGCGCGCCGCGGCGTCGGGCGTCAGCCGCCCGCGCCGCACCGCCTTGTCGACCTCCGCGGCCACGTGCGCGAGCCCCGCGGCGACGCGCTCGTCGTCGAGGTCTCGCATCACGACCGGCACCTTGAGGCGGCGCGCGACGAGCAGCGCGATCTGCGCCGCCATCAGCCCCGCGCCCACGATCCCGACCCGGCGGACCTTGCGCGCCAGCACCGGATCGGGTGCGCCGGCGGGCCGCTTGGCCCCGGTCACGAGCCCGAACGCGTACACGCTCGCGCGCATCTCCTCGCTCATGATCAGGTCGGCCAGCGCCTCGTCCTCAGCCTCGAAGGCATCCTCGCGCGTCGCCGTCCGGGCCTGCGCCATGAGCGCGAGAGCGCGGTGCGGCGCGGGCCGAGAGGTGCCGACGACGGCGTCGAGCTGCTCGCGCGCCGCGCCCACCACAGCGTCCCACTCGGCGGCGGACTCAAGCTCGCGCCGCTCTACGACGACGTCGCCGCGCAGCACGGCGGCCGCCCACGCGATCGACTGCTCGAGGAAGTCGGCGGGATCCAGCACGCGGTCCACGAGGTCGAGCACGGCGGCCTCGTGCGCGCTCAGCGGCTTGTTCGCGGCCGGGCGGCGCAGCACGACGTCGACCGCCGCCTCGATCCCGATGAGGCGCGGGAGCAGATAGGCGCCGCCCCACCCCGGCACGAGGCCGAGCGAGGTCTCGGGCAACCCGAGCGCGTGCACGCTGCCCGAGACGGTCCGGTAGGTGCAGTTCAGCGCGAGCTCGAGGCCGCCCCCGAGCGCGACGCCGTTGACGAACGCGAACGACGGCACGCCGAGGTCGGACAGCAGCGTGTACGCCTCGTGCCCGCCCCGGCCGAGCTCGAGCGCCTGCTCGCGCGTGGCGACGCGGCTCACGCCCTTGAGGTCGGCACCGGCCGCGAGCACATAGGGCTTGCCGGTCACGGCGACGGCGGCGATCTCGCCCGCCGCGGCACGCTCGGCCAGCGCGCGCAGCACCGTGGTCAGCTCGGCGATCGTCTCGCTGCCCAGCGTGCTGGGGACGCGGTGGTCGGCGCCGTTGTCGAGGGTGATCAGCGCGAGCGTGCCGCCACCGCGGTGCGCGGTGGCGCTGGGCAGCTCGACGTCGCGGACCAGGACGCGGGTGGTGCTCATCGGTCGGTCTCCGATCCGGTCGTGTACTGCGCGTGGTGGGGGTTCTCCCAGATCACGGTCCCGCCCTGCCCGAGGCCGACGCACATGGTCGTCATGCCGTAGCGCAGGCCCGGGTCGGCCTCGAAGCGGCGCGCGAGCTGCACCATGAGGCGCACCCCGGACGCGGCCAGCGGGTGGCCCATCGCGATCGCGCCGCCGTCGGGGTTCACGGAGGTCGCGTCGTCGGGGATGCCGAGCTCGTCCAGCAGCGCGAGCACCTGGACGGCGAACGCCTCGTTGACCTCGATCGCGTCGATGTCGCCGATCTCGAGGCCCGCCAGGTGGAGCGCCCGGTGGGTGGCGGGCACCGGGCCCACACCCATGACGGCCGGGTCGACACCGGCATAGGCGTAGCTGACCATCCGCATCCGCGGCGCCAGCCCCAGGGTGGCGGCGACGTCCTCGGCGGCCAGCACGCACGCCGTCGCCCCGTCCGTCAGGGGTGAGGACGTGGCCGCCGTGACCCGCCCGCCGGAGCGGAACGGCGTCGGCAGGTCGGCGATGTCGGCGAGCGTCGTGCCGGGGCGGGGCGGCTCGTCCGCGGTCGCGAGACCCCAGCCGCGCTCGGGGTCGCGCACCGCGACGGGAACGATGTCCGAGTCGATGCGTCCCGCCACGCGGGCGGCCTCGTAGCGCGCCTGGCTCGCGACGCCGTAGGCGTCGGCCCGCTCGCGCGTCAGGGCGGGGAAGCGGTCGTGCAGGTTCTCGGCGGTCGCGCCCATGACGAGCGCGTCGCCGTCGACGATCTTCTCGGCCACGAACCGGGGGTTGGGGTCGGCGCCCGCTCCGAGCGGGTGGCGCCCCATGTGCTCCACGCCGCCGGCGATGGCGACGTCGACCGAGCCGACCGCGATCTGCGAGGCGACCTGCGTGGTGGCGGTCATCGCCCCGGCGCACATGCGGTCGATCGCGTAGCCGGGGACCTGCTGCGGAAGACCGGTGAGCAGCGCGACGGTGCGTCCGAGCGTCAGCCCCTGGTCGCCCACCTGCGAGGTGGCCGCGAGCGCGACCTCGCCCACGAGGTGCGCCGGGAGGTCGGGGTTGCGCCGCAGCAGCTCGCGCACGACGACGACGGCGAGGTCGTCCGCGCGGGTGTGGGCGTACAGCCCGTCGGGCCGGGCGCGGCCGAACGGGGTGCGCGCCCCGTCGAGGAAGACCACGCGGCGGCCGAGCATGCCGCGGGGGTGGGGGAGCGGTGGGTCACGGATACCTCCGGGTGGACCGGCGCGCGCGGCGCGCGGCTCGACGGCTGTGTCGGGTCCGACCCTACCGGACTACCTGAGACTCGGCGTCCCCGGAACTTCGGGTGGCGTCACGGGACGTCGGGCACCGCCGACGGGTCGCTGATCGCCCCCGCGAGCACGGGCGCGACGAGCGCGGCCTGCCAGGGGCGGGCGCCGCCGTCGCGCAGCCGCTGCGCCACCGCGGCGGGAGTCGGCGACGGCGGGTCCCACGCGAGCCGCCGCTGCAGGTCGGGGGCGAGGAGGTTCTCCTGGGGCGTGCTCTGGTCGATCGCCAGCAGCCGCATGGTCGCGCGGACCGCGCGCAGCCGCTCGGCCGCCTCCGGGAAGCGGTCGGACCAGCCGCGCGGCGCGGGCATCGTGTCGCCGCCGGGGGCGCGGCGGGGCGGCAGGTCGCCGTCGGCCATCTCGTGAACGCGCGCGACGGCGCCCCACCACCGGTCGAGACGGCGCCGGGTCCCGCGCCCGCTGAACTCGGGCAGGTCGGACATCGCGCCGCGCGTGCGCGGCAGCGCGAGCGCGGCCGCGACGATCGCGCGGTCGGGCAGCACCCGGCCCGGGGCGATGTCGCGCTCGCGCGCGGTCTCGTCGCGCTCGTGCCACATCTCGCGCACGACGGCGAGGCGCCGCGCGTCCTTCACCGCCGGGATGCCGGTGGTCCGGCGCCAGGGGTCGACGCGCGGCGGCGGGGGCGGTGCCACGCGGACCGCCTCGAACTCCTGCGCGGCCCAGTCGTCCTTGCCCTGGCGGACCAGATCGGCGGCCAGGGCGTCGCGCAGCTCCACCAGCACCTCGACGTCGAGCGCGGCGTAGCGCAGCCACTCCGGGGGCAGGGGGCGCGTGGACCAGTCCGCGGCGGAGTGCTCCTTCGCGAGGCTGTATCCCAGCTCGCTCGCGACGATCGCGCCGAGCCCGACGCGGTCGCGCCCGAGCAGCCGGCCGGCCAGCTCGGTGTCGAACAGCGCGTCGGGTCGCATCCCGACCTCGGCGAGGCACGCGAGGTCCTGGTTCGCGGCGTGCAGCACCCACTCGACACCGCGCAGCGCCGCGTCGACGCCGGAGAGGTCGGGCAGGGCGATCGGGTCGATCAGCGCGGTGCCGGCGCCCTCGCGCCGGACCTGCACGAGGTAGGCCCGCTGGCCGTACCGGAATCCTGAGGCACGCTCGGCGTCGACGGCCACGGGTCCGGTTCCCGCCGCGAGCGCGGCGACGTAGTCGGCCAGGGCCTCCGGCGTCGTGAGGACCTCGGGGACGCCGTCGCGCGGCTCGACGAGGGGGACGGGCTCGGTGACGGGAGCGGATGCGTCGGCTGCATCTCCGGTGGCGGACGGGTGCTGCTCGGGCAAGGGTGGGTTCAGCTCCTCGGGCGGCGCGGGGTCAGCGCCGTGACGTTCTCGGGCAGCGGCGGCAGACCGCCCGCCCAGGCGGTGGCGGCGACCCACGCGCGCAGGTGCGGGCCGAGGTCGCCGGCGGACGGGGTCCAGGACGCGCGGATCTCGATCTCCACCTCGCCGCTGCGGACCTCGAGGCCGCCGAAGGTCTCCGACACCACGCGCGTCACCGTCCCGGACCGGGAGTGGTGCTCGGCGCCGGCGTCGGTCAGGGAGTCGGTCAGCCAGGACCAGCCGACCTCGCCCAGCAGCGGGTCGGCGCCGAGCTCGGGCTCGAGCTGGGCGCGCATGAGGACGACGATCCGGAACGTCCCGTTCCACGCGTCCTGACCCTCGGGGTCGTGCAGCACGACGAAGCGGCCGTTGGCGACCATGTCGTCGGGGTCGCCGGTCGGGTTGACCTCGGCGGTCAGCGCGAGCGCCCACGGGGCGATCCGGGTGGGCGGCGGCACCTCCTCGAGGTGCACCTCCGGGCGGAAGGTGTGCCCGCGCAGGCTCAGGAGCGCCGCCTCGAACTCCTGCGGCATCGGGGGTGTCTCCATCTCCGGCACGGCCCCAGGCTAGGTGCTGCGGTGGGCGGGAGCGCCGAGGCCACGCCGTAAACTCCCGCGGGAGTTCCGAGTCGATATCGAGTGAGAGGTCGTCGCCACCGTGCCCCGACGTCAGCCCGCCCCCGTCCACGCCTCCGGTGGGGGAGCCGACGCTCCCGTGCGTCCGATCGTCCTGGGCGGCGACATCGGCGCCTACGCGACGGCGCGGGCGTTCCACGAGGCCTTCGGCGTCCGGACCGTCGTGGTCGCCGGCGCCGCGACCTGGCCGGTGCGCGACTCGCGCATCGTCGACCTGCGCGTCCACGGCGGCGACGGCGCGATGACGGCGGCGTCGCTGGCGCCGGTGCTGCGCGCGATCGTCGCCGAGGCGCCGGGCCACCGGCACCTCCTCCTGGCGAGTGCCGACTGGCTGGTCGGCGAGGCCGTCGCGCTGCGCGCGGAGCTGCCCGACGTCGTCGTGCCCTACCCGGACACGGCCGTCGTCGAGCGGGTGGGGGACAAGGGTGCGGTTGCGGCGGCGTGCGAGCGCCTGGGTATCCCGCACCCCCGCACCCACGTCGCCCATCTCCGCGGGCGTGGGCAGGCACCCGTGGTCGCCGACCCGCCGCTCCCGGCGGTCGTCAAGTTCGCCTCCACGGCGCAGGCGCACGACGTCGAGTACGCCGGCCGCGCCAAGGTCCACCGCGTGAGCACGCTGCAGGAGCTGGACGACCTGCTCGCCCGTATCGCGGCCACCCCGTTCGAGGGCGACGTGCTGGTCCAGGAGGAGCTGCCGGGCGGCGACACGTCGATGGCCGCGGTCAACGTGATGGTCGACCCCGACGGCGCGGTCACCTTCGCCCAGCTCGGACGCGTGCTGCTGGAGGAGCACACGCCGAGCGCGCTCGGGAACTCCGTCGCGCAGATCACGGCCGACGCGTCGAGGGACGCGGTCGCTCGCGAGGCGATCGACGGGGTGCTGCGGCTCCTGACCGACCTGGAGTGGCGGGGGTTCGCCAACGTCGACCTCATGCGCGGCGCCGACGGGACCTACCGGGTGCTGGAGGTCAATCCCCGGGTCGGTCGCAGCGGGTACGCGCCGACGGCGTCCGGCTACAACGTGGCACGCATGTACGTCGACAGCTGGGTCGAGCGCCTCGCCGCGCCCGCCGACCCGGTCCTGGCGACGCGCGAGCACCTGTTCGTGCTGGTGCCGCTGGCGATCGTGCGCCGCTACGCGCCCGCCGCCCGGGCGCGGATCCGCGAGCTGCGCCGTCGCGGTGCCGTCACGAACCCCCTGCTGTACCGCGCCGAGCGCCACCCGCGGCGCTGGCTGTTCATCGCCGTCGCGATGGTGAACCAGGTGCGCAAGTTCCGCCGGTACCACCCGGGCGCCTGAGTACCCGGGAGGTGGGGTCAGGTGCCGAGCGTCGAGGTGCCCGAGTAGAAGTGGAGCACCGGGACGCCGAGCGTCTCCTGCGCCTTGTCGGCCCAGCTGGTGTGGAACGTGTCCTCCACCGGCCGCGGCTGCGTGACGGCGACGACCTGGACGACCTCGCCCGCGGTCAGCTCGGCCTTCATCGCCTCGATCGGGTCGTCCGCCACCGTGGCCGAGGAGACGACGGCGCCGGCCGCCTCGAGCACGCCGACCGAGGCGCCCAGCGCCTGGGTGGCGTCGGTGCGCGCCGCCCGCTCGTCCTCGCGCCCGCCCGTCAGGTCCTCCCAGGCCTCCTTGAGGTCCAGGAGCCACAGGTTGTTCAGGAACGCCGTCACCACGCCGTGCTCGGCCTCGGTCGGGACGAGCACGGAGTAGACGAGGTCGGTGTCGGGCGCGGCGAGGCCGAGGATCTGCTCGACGTCGACGGGCAGCAGCGCGTCCTCGGTCAGGACGATGACGGTCTGGGGCACGGAGCGGCTCCTCGTTCAGGGCGGGGCGACCCCGCCGGTTCGGCCACGTCAGCCTAGTGCGGGGAGGTGCTCACGGGGCGTGCGGAGGAACCGGGGTGCGAGCGGGCACCCGTAGGCTTGCGGTCGTGCCGCTCGTCGCCCTCACCGACCGTTCGCCGCAGACCTCACCCGAGCAGCTGCTCGCCGGGCTGGTCCCGCCGCCGCAGTTCGCGGGGGCGAGCTTCGACACCTACGTGCCCGACGGCGCGCACCCCTCCCAGGCGCGCGCGCAGGAGCTCCTGCGCGACCTCGGCACACGTCTGGTCCGCCCCGCGCGCAAGGGGCTGTTCCGACGGTCGACCCCGCCCCCGAGCGTCTACCTCGACGGCGGCTACGGCGTCGGGAAGACCCACCTGCTCGCCTCGCTCGCGCACGCCGTCGGGCCGGAGCGCTCCGCCTACGGCACGTTCGTGGAGTACACCCACCTCGTCGGAGCGCTCGGCTTCGCTGCGTGCGTGCGCGAGCTCTCCACCCGGGCGCTGGTGGCGATCGACGAGTTCGAGCTCGACGACCCGGGCGACACCGTGCTGATGTCGCGCCTGCTGCGCGAGCTCGCCGACGCCGGGGTCAGCCTCGTGGCCACGTCCAACACCCTCCCGGAGGCGCTGGGGGAGGGGCGGTTCGCCGCCGAGGACTTCCTGCGCGAGATCCAGGCGCTCGCCTCCCGCTTCGAGGTGGTGCGGATCGACGGCGAGGACTACCGCCAGCGGACGGGTCGGCCGCAGAGTGCAGCGCTGCCGGACGAGGAGGTCCGCGCGCTCGCGGAGCGTGCCTCCGACGGCGGGGCGAGCGTGGCGCTGGACGACTTCGCCGACCTGGTCGCGCACCTGTCCCGCATCCACCCCTCGCGCTACGGCGCCCTGGTCGACGGCGTCGACGCGCTCGGCCTCACCGGTGTGCGCCAGATCGACGACGACATGGTGGGGCTGCGCCTGGTGGTGCTGATCGACCGCCTCTACGACCGGGGCGTGCCGGTGCGGCTCGGCAGCACGGGCGTGGCGGACCTCGTGAGCGAGCGGATGCTCAGCAAGGGGTACCGCAAGAAGTACTTCCGCGCGCTGTCGCGCCTCGGTGCGCTCGCCGGTCTCGACCTCCCCGGCGCTCCGGCGCCGGTCGCGGGCGACGCGGCGAGCACCCTGCCTCAGGCCTGATCGGCGACGGCGCCGCTCGCGCCGTCGGCGAGGAGGCGGCGCCGCAGGCGGTCGGCAGCGGCGTCGAGGTCGTCGCCGTCGGCCTCCGCCGCGTCGAGGCGTTCGAAGTCCTCGGGGCCGCTCGAGGCGAACACGTGCAGGTGCAGGTGGGGGACGCCGTAGCCCTGCACCACCAGGCCGGAACGCTCGCCGCCGAACTCCGCGAGCTGCGCCCGCCCCACGGTGCGCGCGCTCGCCACGAGGTGGTTCATGAGGTCGTCGGGGGCGTCGAGCCAGTGGTCGACGGGTGTGCGCGGGACGATCAGGATGTGACCCGGCGTGATCGGGGTGATCGTCAGGAAGCCCACGCAGACGGGGTCGCTCCAGACGAACCGGCCGGGGATCTCGCGGGCGATGATGCGTTCGAAGAGGGTCGGCACGGTTCGAACCTACCGCGCCGTGATCGGGCCGGCCGGGCTAGGGTGTGTCCCAGGTCACGGCACGGGCGCCGGGCCGCGGGACGGACGAGATCGACGGGGCGGTGACGGCGTGGGGCAGCTGCGCAGGGTGGCGACGGGCGTGGCGATCGGGGTGCTCGCGGCGGTGTCGACGGCGGTGGTCGGTGGTGGAGCGGCGGCGTCCCCGTTCGTCGTGACGCACGACGGCTCACGCGCGGCCTCCGCGCCGATGCACGACCTGATGGACGTCGAGGAGGGCGCCGTCGAGGTCGCGCAGTGGTGGGCGCCGGCCGTGGTGCACGTGACGGCGCCACCCCCGCCCGTGCCCGACGACGTGGCCGCCTACCGCGCCCAGCTGGCGGCCGACGGCGTGGTGGTCTCGGAGGAGGGATGGGTGCACCCGCTCGCCAACGGGCGATTCACCTCGCCGTTCGGCATGCGGGCCGCGATCCCCGGGGTCACCTCGGCGGGTCTGCACAACGGCATCGACATCGCCGCCCCGCTCGGGTACCCGATCCGCTCGGCCGCGGCGGGCACCGTGGTCTTCACGGGGCTCGGCTACACCTGGGGGAACTCCGGGTACCTGGTCGCCGTCGACCACGGCGACGGCGTGGTCACCACCTACAACCACATGGCGGCCGACGGCGTGCTCGTCGAGGCGGGTGACGTGGTGCGCGAGGGTCAGATCATCGCCGTCGTCGGCAACGAGGGGCGCTCCAGCGGCCCGCACCTGCACTTCACCGTCCGGATCGACCGCGAACCGGTCGACCCGGTGCCCTACCTGCTCTCGCGAGGGATCGACCTGCGGGCCGGTACGGCCGTGACCCCGGTGCCGCTCGCGCAGGACTGGCTGGCGGCGCAGGATCTGCTGCGCGAACGGCGGGCAGGGGTGTCTCCTGCGCCGACGCAGCCCGCGCCGGTCGACGGGGGCGACCCGGCCGGCGAGTCGACGCCGGACCCCGCGCCTGAGCCATCCACGCCGTCGGCGCCGTCGCCGGACCCGACGACCCCCGCGCCGTCGCCGGATCCGACGACTCCTGCGCCGTCGCCGGATCCGACGACTCCTGCGCCGTCGCCGGACCCGACGACTCCCGCGCCGTCGCCGGACCCGACGACTCCCGCGCCGTCGCCGGACCCGACGACTCCCGCGCCGTCGCCCGACCCGACGACTCCCGCGCCGTCGCCCGATCCGAGCGCGCCACCGACGACGCCCTCCCCGTCGCCCACGGGTGGCCCGACGCCGACACCGCCCCCGGAGTCGTAGGGGCGAGCGTCCCAGTGGGCGGGTGCCGTTTGCCAAAGTAAGGTGACCCTTGGTGAGATGAGGCTTGCCTCATCCACCACCTCTGGAGCTCGCCATGTCCCGCCGGTCCCTGACCGCCCGCCTGTTCACCACGGCCACCGCCGGTCTCGCCGCACTCGCGCTCACCGCGTGCGGCTCCAGCGGCGCCGACACGTCCGACCCCGCGGACACGACGGCCGCGTCGTCGGACGCCGCCGCCGGTGCCGACGACGGCGCGGGCGCCACGACGGTCACGATCACCGACAACCACGGTGAGGTCGAGGTCCCCGTCGCGCCCGAGCGCGTCGTCGCGCTCGACAACCACGTCTTCGAGACGCTGGACGCCTGGGACGTGCCGCTGGTCGCCGCCCCGAAGACGATCATGGGCGACGTGTGGCCCGCCTACACGGACGACGCCCAGGTGCTCGACGTCGGCAGCCACCGCGAGCCGAACCTCGAGGCGATCATCGAGGCGCAGCCCGACCTCATCATCGGCGGCTACCGCTTCAGCGACTCCTACGACGACATCAAGGCCCAGAACCCCGGCGCCGTGATCATCGAGCTGAACCCCCGCGACGGCGAGGACCCGCAGGCGGAGATGATCCGCCAGGTCGAGATCCTCGGCCAGATCTTCGAGCGCGAGGACGAGGCGGCCGCGATCGTGGCCGACTACGAGACCTCGATCGAGACCGCGGCCGACGCCTACAACGGCACCGACACCGTCATCGGCCTCATCACCTCCGGCGGCGAGATCGCCTACAGCGCCCCGGTCACCGGCCGCAGCATCGGTGTGCTCTTCCCGACGCTCGGTCTGACCCCCGCGATCGAGCAGGCGGCCGAGGACACCTCCCACGGCGACGACATCAGCGTCGAGGCCATCGCGGCCGCGAACCCCGACTGGCTGGTCGTGCTGGACCGCGACGGCTCGGGCGTCGGCGAGGGCGAGTACACCTCGGCCCAGGACCTCATCACGGGGTCGGAGGCGCTCGCCGGTGTCACCGCCGTCGCGCAGGACCAGGTGGTCTACCTCGACCCCGACTTCTACCTGACCGAGGACATCCAGGCCTACACCGCGCTCTACGAGCAGATCGGCGAGGCCTTCGCGGCCGCGCGCTGAGCGCACCACCCCCGCGCACCCCGCAGTGACCACCACGCTCATCGGCGTCCGGGACGGCGCGGCCACGTGGCCGCGCCGTCTCGCGCTACCTGCCGCCGCCGTCGTGACCCTGGGTCTCGTCGTCGCCTCGCTGTTCGTGGGCGTCTACGACGTCCTCGGGGCGGACGACGGCGCCGAGATGTTCTTCATCACCCGCGTCCCGCGCACGCTCGCCCTCGTGCTCGCCGGGAGTGCGATGGCGATGAGCGGACTCGTGATGCAGCTCCTGACGCAGAACAAGTTCGTCGAGCCGACCACCAGCGGCACGAGCGAGTGGGCGGCGCTCGGCCTGCTGCTCTCGCTCATCCTGCTCCCGACGGCGGGTCTGACGACCCGTATGGTGATCGCCAGCGCCTTCGCGTTCGTGGGCGCGATGGTGTTCATGCTGATCCTGCGGCGCGTGGCGGTGCGGCAGACGCTCGTGGTCCCCATCGTCGGGATCATGCTGGGCGCCGTGGTCAGCGCGGCCGCGACACTGATCGCGGTGCAGACCAACTACCTCCAGCTGCTCGGCACGTGGTTCATGGGCAGCTTCACCAGCGTCGTCCGCGGCCGCTACGAGGTGCTGTGGATCGTCGCAGTCATCGTGGTGGTGGTCATGGTCGTCGCGGACCGCTTCACCGTCGCCGGACTGGGCAAGGACGTGGCCACGAGCGTCGGGCTCCGCTACGAGCGCGTGGTGCTGCTCGGCACGGCGCTGGTCGCCGTCGCGACCGGCGTGACCACCGTCGTCGTCGGATTCCTCCCGTTCATCGGCCTCGTGGTGCCCAACATGGTCTCGCTGCTGCGCGGCGACGACCTGCGCTCGAACCTGCCGTGGGTCTGCCTCGGCGGCGTCGCGCTCGTGATCGTGTGCGACATCGTCGGCCGGACGGTGAGGATGCCGTTCGAGGTGCCGGCGTCGATGATCCTGGGGATCCTCGGCGCCGCCGTGTTCGTCGCGCTCGTGGTGCGGACGCGCCGTGGCTGAGCGCACGACCGTCGGGGCCGGCCGGACGGTGCGAGCGGGCGTCGGGCGGGGCGACGGTGGTGCCGTCGCGACCACCGCTGCAACCTCGTGGCGCCGGTGGGCGCCGTTCGCCGGCGCCGCCGCCCTGACGCTGCTGTTCGCCGCCGGGGTGCTGCTGTACGACAACAGGCTCCCCGTCGGGTCGGAGGGGTGGCGCACGATCGTCGGGATGCGGCTGACCTCGGTCGGCACGATCGTCGTGGTGGCGTTCTGCCAGGGCGTCGGCACCCTGGTCTTCCACACCGCGACGTCGAACAGGATCCTGACGCCGTCGATCCTGGGGTTCGACGCGCTCTACCGCGTCATCCAGACGGCCCTGGTGTTCGTCTTCGGGGCCGGGGCGATCGCCGCCACCGACGGGCTGCCCAAGATCGCGCTGCAGAGCCTGCTCATGGTTGCCGTCGCGACGGCGCTGTACGGCTGGCTGTTCTCGGGCAGGCGCGCGAACCTGCACGTGCTGCTGCTCGTGGGCGTGGTGCTGGGCATGGCCTTCGGCTCCCTGTCGACCTTCATGCAGCGCCTGCTGACGCCGAGCGAGTTCGACATCCTCTCGGCGCGGCTCTTCGGCAACATCAGCGCCTCGAACGTGAGCTACCTGCCCTGGGCCGCGGGCGTGTGCGTGGTCGTGGGTGCCGTCCTGTGGCGCCGTCGGCACGTGCTCGACGTCGTCGCGCTGGGCCGGGAGACGGCGACCAACCTCGGTGTGAACCACCGCCGCGAGGTGCTGCTGGCGCTGATCCTGGTCGCCGTCCTCATCTCGGTCTCGACCTCGCTGGTGGGCCCCATGACGTTCTTCGGCTTCGTCGTCGCGACCCTCACCTACCAGCTCGTCGCCACCAGCCGCCACGCGCTCATGCTCCCCGGGGTGGCGTTGCTGGCCACCGCCGTGCTGCTCGGGGCGTACTTCGTGCTGCGCCACGTCTTCTACGCCGGCGGGATGATCTCCGTGATCATCGAGCTGGTCGGCGGCCTGGTGTTCCTGATCCACCTCCTGCGAAAGGGGCTGCGGTGATCACCCTCACCGACGTCTGCAAGAGCTACGGCGACACGCGTGCGCTCGGTCCCGTCGACCTCGAGATCCCGCGCGGCGGCATCACCGCGCTGGTCGGACCCAACGGTGCCGGCAAGTCGACGATGCTGACCATCGTGGGCCGACTCCTGGGGGCCGACCGCGGGCGCGTGGAGGTGGGTGGGCTCGACGTCGCCCGCGCCCGCTCGCGCGATCTCGCCACCGTGCTGTCCGTGCTGCGGCAGGAGAACCACTTCGTCACGCGGCTGACGGTGCGTCAGCTGGTCTCGATGGGCCGATTCCCGCACTCGCAGGGGCGGATGACGGCGCACGACGTCGCGCAGGTCGAGGACGCCCTCGCCTTCCTCGACGTCACCGCGCTGGCCGACCGGTTCCTGGACGAGCTGTCGGGCGGTCAGCGCCAGCGCGCGTACGTCGCCATGGTGCTGGCGCAGGACACGGACTACGTGCTGCTCGACGAACCCCTGAACAACCTCGACATGGCGCACGCCGTCGCGATGATGGGTCACCTGCGCCGTGCGGCGGACGAGCTGGGGCGCACGATCGTGATCGTGGTGCACGACGTCAACTTCGCCGCCGCCTACGCCGACCGCATCGTCGCGATGGCCGACGGCGAGATCAGCCACGTCGGGACGCCCGAGCAGATCATGGTGCCGGAGATCCTCAGCGAGGTCTTCGCGACGCCGGTCGACGTGCTGCACCACGACGGCCGGCCGCTCGCGGTGTACTACCGCTGAGCGACCGGCCGTCGTGGATCGTCGTCGGGGATCGCCGTCGCGCCGGTCGTCGGCTGCGCGGGACGAGCGGGTGCTTCAGCCGGTGCGCGTGTCGAACCGGTGGAGGAAGGCGGCGATGGCGTCGCGGTTGATGGGTTCGAGCGGTCGGTAGAGGGCGGTGCCGTCGTTGCCGGTCCAGCCGGTGGTGATGCCGGTGCGGGCGGCCCAGGCGATCTCGGTGGCGTACTGGTCGGTGGGGGCGACGTCGGTGAACGGCGTCGTGGTCACGGGTGCGTCCTCGGCGTCGGCGAGGCGGTAGAGGAAGGCGGCCATCGCGTCGCGGGCGATGGGCTCGAGCGGTCGGAACGTGCGGGTGCCGTCGCTCTCCTGCCAGCCGGTGGAGATGCCCTGCTGGTGGAGCCAGAGGATCTCGTCGTAGAACTGGTCGCTCTCGGCCACGTCGGCGAACGGTGAGGTCGCGGGTCGGGTGACCTCGGGGCTGCCGGCCAGTCGGTGCAGGAAGGCCGCCATGGCGTCGCGGTTGAGGTGCGTGAGCGGTCGGAAGGTGCGGGTGCCGTCGGGCTCGTCCCATCCGGTGGTGATGCCGCGCTGCGCGAGCCAGGCGATGTCGGCGGCGAACTGCTGGTCCGGGGCGACGTCGGCGAACGGCGTCGCGACCTCGCCCTCGGGAAGCACCGTCACGGCGCCCGGAGCACCCAGCGGCTCATCGATCCCCGGAGCCCGACCGATCGCCTGGTCCGCGGCGGTGAACTGCGTGAGCGTCAGCGACGACCCCCGTTCCAGGACCGCTCGGCCATCGCCCGGAAAGGCCCTCGAATGCCGGTCGTGACCTGGTCCTGGGTCTGGGCGGCCGGGATGTCCGACCAGATGGCGAAGGTCGCACCGCGCAGCGTCTCGTCGTAGGGCGCGGGGATCGTCTGGCGGACGCCGCCCGGGAGCCCGGTGAAGTCGCCGGGGCGCCAGTCGACGCTCCAGATCTCGCGGGCGCTCGGCGGCTGCGCGTACCCACCGGGGAAGCCGAGCACGTAGTAGAAGAGCCCGTCGTTGAAGTTGACCACGGCGTGACCGGCCTCGAGCGCGACCGCCAGCGGCCGCATCCCCCGCTGTAGTTCGTCCACCAGTTGACCTGGATGTCCTGGTCCAGCTCGACGACGTTCCCGCGGAACATCCCGTCGTTCCAGACGCGGCTGACCATGCCGTCCTCGCGCAGGCGAGCGGCGATCGTGTTGGCGAAGTCCGTCATCACGTCGAAGGCGTTCGCCTCGGGCCCGAAGCGCTCCTGCGCGGCCGCCTCGAGGGTGGGGTACTTCTCGATCGCGGTGAAGTCGACGAACTCGTCGGCGCCGATGTTCCAGACCGTGGCGTCGGGAAAGAGGTCGACGTACTCGTCCACGAGGTCGAGCGCCAGGTCCATGGCGGCGTCCTGGGTGATGTCCAGTGCACCCTTGACTCGGACGCCGTCGGCGTCCAGCAGCTGCAGGTCCGGGAACTGCGTCAGGACCTGCTCGAGGTGGCCCGGCATCCCGAGGGAGGGGATCACGTCGATGTGCAGGCTCTCCGCGACGGCGAGGATCTCGCGGACCTCGTCCTTGGTCAGGTGCTCCGCGGAGACGATCTGCGGGTGGCGCTCGGACTCGACGCGGAAGCCCTCGTTCTCCGAGAAGTGGAACTGGAACGTGTTCACGCCGACGTACGCGGCGTCCCTCAGCTCCGCGATGATCCAGTCCTTCGTGAAGTACTTGCGGCCCGCGTCCAGGTGCAGCGCCCGTTCGGGAACGGCGGGGGAGCCGCTCGCCGTCGCCGCTGGGACGGCGCCCGAGGCCGCGAGGTTCTGGACGATCTGGCGCGTGCCGCGGAACACGCCCTCGGCGCTCTCGCCGAGGACCTCCACACCCTCACCGACCTCGATCTCGTAGCCCTCGGGGCTGTCGGTGTCGCCGACGTCGCCGATGCGCAGCACGATGTCGGAGGGCAGGATCTGCGCCTCGTCACCGAGGACGATCTCGACCGCCTCGCTCCCGCCGACCGCAGCCAGCTCGCTGCTGAGTCTCTCGGCCTCGACCACGAGGAGCTCGTCCGCGTCCCGGTCGAGGAACACGCGCGTGGCCTCGTCGGGGAGCCACGCCGGCCCGTCGTCCAGCGTCAGCCGCTCCGGTCGCGGCAGCCCGACCCAGTCGTCGACGACCGGCGCCGACGAGAAGATCACCGCCCGGTCGATCTGCCCGCCGAGCCCGCCGGCGGCGGGATTCTTCCGGCCGGGGTAGGAGATCGTCACGGTGTGCTCCCCCTCGGGGAGGTCACCCGTGTCCGCGACGACCTGGCCGTGGGTCATCGTCCCGGCGTACCCGTCGAACTCCCCGACGTCGACGCCGTCGACCTCCACCTCGGCGATCCCGTGGTTCGGGTGCGCAGCGCCGTAGACCATGGCCCGCGTGCCCGTGAAGGTCAGGGTCGCGCTCTGGTTCGTGGTGCCGTTCGTGTAGGTCTCGGTGCCGCCGTACCAGTTCGCCTGGTCGAGCCCGGAGCCGTCCGTCCACGCCCCCTCGTAGGCGAAGCGGGCGGAACCCGTCAGGGTGCGGTCGTCGACGGTGCGCTCGAACGGCGCCGCGGTCGCCGGAGCGGTGGCGAGCGCCGCAGCTCCCGCCACCAGCGTCGAGCCGACCAGCAGCCCGGTGACGACGGGTACGAGCCGTCGTGGTGTCGTCGTCCTCATGGTCATCCCCTCACGGCGGCGGGTGCGTCGCGGCACCCGCCGCCGTCGTCGTGGTGTGGTGGAGCCCTGCCGGTCGGTGGTCTCGGCGCGTCAGGAGGCGCGCACGTCGAACCGGTGGAGGAAGGCGGCGATGGCGTCGCGGTTGATGGGTTCGAGCGGTCGGTAGAGGGCGGTGCCGTCGTTGCCGGTCCAGCCGGTGGTGATGCCGGTGCGGGCGGCCCAGGCGATCTCGGTGGCGTACTGGTCGGTGGGGGCGACGTCGGTGAACGGCGTCGTGGTCACGGGTGCGTCCTCGGCGTCGGCGAGGCGGTAGAGGAAGGCGGCCATCGCGTCGCGGGCGATGGGCTCGAGCGGTCGGAACGTGCGGGTGCCGTCGGCCTCCTGCCAGCCGGTGGAGATGCCCTGCTGGTGGAGCCAGAGGATCTCGTCGTAGAACTGGTCGCTCTCGGCCACGTCGGCGAACGGTGAGGTCGCGGGTCGGGTGACCTCGGGGCTGCCGGCCAGTCGGTGCAGGAAGGCCGCCATGGCGTCGCGGTTGAGGTGCGTGAGCGGTCGGAAGGTGCGGGTGCCGTCGGGCTCGTCCCATCCGGTGGTGATGCCGCGCTGCGCGAGCCAGGCGATGTCGGCGGCGAACTGCTGGTCCGGGGCGACGTCGGCGAACGGCGTCGTGACCTCGCCCTCGGGCAGGACCGTGACGGTCCCCGGAGCACCCAGCGGCTCGTCGATCCCCGGAGCCCGACCGAGCGCGCGGTCGACCTCGGCGAAGCGCTCGAGCGTCAGCACGGATCCGTCGTTCCACGAGCGCTCCGCCATCGCCCGGAGAGGCTCCCGGATCCCGCGGGAGACCTGCTCCTCGCTCTCCGCCTCGGGTCGGTCCGACCAGATCGCGAACGACACGCCTCGGAGCTGGTCGCTGTAGGGCGACGGCATGATCTGCGGCTTCGCGTCGTCCCGCTGGATCCGGGGGAAGACTCCGGGGCGCCAGTCGGCGTTCCAGATCCTCGCGGCGGTGGGGTACTTGTACTCGGCGGCCTGGTCGAGGACGTAGTAGAAGAAGTCGTCGGAGAAGTTGACCACCGTGGCCCCCGTGCCGAGCACCCGGTCGAGCGTCGCCATCCGACCGTCGTGCTGCGTCCACCAGTTGATCTGGATGTCGTCGTCCAGCTCGACGACAGATCCGCGGAACATCCCGTCGTTCCAGACCCGGGGGACGAGGCCCTCCTGGCGCAGGCGCCCGGCGATGGTGTTGGCGAAGTCGGTGAGCATGTCGAAGCCGTTCGCCCCGGGGCCGAATCGCTCCACCGCGGCGTCGTTCAGGATCGGGTAGTCCTGCATGCGCCAGAACTGGACGAACTCGTCCGCCCCGATGTTCCAGTACTCCGCATCGGGGAAGAGGTCGACGTACTCGTCGACGAGGTCGAGGGCGAGCTCCACCGCCTCGGGCTCGGTGACGTCGAGTGCGCCGCGGACGAGGTCGCCGTTGCGTTCGCGCAGCTGCAGCTCGGGGAACTGCTTCAGGACCTGCTCCAGGTGGCCGGGCATCCCGAGGGAGGGGACGACGTCGATGTGCAGGCTCTTCGCGACGGCGAGGATCTCGCGGACGTCCTCCTTGGTCAGGTGCTCCTCGGAGACCACCTGGGGGTAGCGATCGGACTCGATGCGGAAGCCCTCGTTCTCCGAGAAGTGGAACTGGAAGGTGTTCAGCCCGACGTACGCGGCGTCGTGGAGCTCGTCGATGATCCACTCCTTGGAGTAGAACTTCCGGGCCGCATCGAGGTGGAGCGAGCGCTCGACGACGGCGGGCGTCCCGGAGGCGACGCCCGCCGGCACCCCGTCCGTCGCCGTCAGGTTCTGGACGAGCTGCCGAGTCCCGCGGAACACGCCCTCCGTCGACTCGCCGAGGACGCGGACGCCCGTGCCGACCGTGACGGTGTACGCCTCGGGATCGTCGCTGACCGCCACGTCCCCCACCTGCAGCACGACGTCGGACGGGGTCGCCCGTCCCTCGTCACCGATCACGATCTCGGGGGCCTCCCGGTCCGTGATCTGAGCCATCTCGCTGCTGAGTCGCTCGGCTTCGGCGAGGAGACCGTCGTCGCCCACCTCCGGGATCAGGATCCGCGTCAGATCACCGGGTGACCAGGCCGGGGCGTCCGCGAGGTCGAGCTCCTGAGGATGAGGGATCGCGACCCACGGCGAGTCGACCGGTGCCTCGCCGGTGATCTCGGCGCGGTCGACCTGCCCTCCGAGGCCGCCGGCGGCGGGATTCTTGATCCCGGGGTAGGAGATCGTCACGGTGTGCTCGCCCTGGTCGAGGTCGCCGGTGTCGACGATCGTCTGGCCGTGGGTGATCTGGGTCGCGTAGCCGTCGAAGTCGGCGACCTGCTCGCCGTCGACGGTGATCTCCGCGATCCCGTGGTTCGGGTGTTTCGCGCCCAGGACCACCGCCCGCGTCCCGGTGAAGGTGAGAGTCACGCTCTGACTCGCCGTGCCGTCGGTGTAGGTCTCCGTCCCGGCGTGCCAACCGTCGCCGAGCCCGGATCCGGTGGTCCAGCGACCCTCGTACGCGAATCGGGCCGTACCGGTCAGGGCCCGGTCGTCGATCGTGGTCGTCACCGGAGCGGGGGCCGGGGCCGGAGCCGCGGTCGCCGGTGACATCGACGCCGGGATCGCGGCGAGTGTCACCGACCCCAGCAGAGCTCCGACGACCGCCGGAGCCACTCGTCGTCGTGCAGGTGTGATCGTCATGCCGCCCTCCCTGCGGGGAGCGCGCGTGCACGCCCACCCCGTCGCCCGTCGTGGTGGGTCGAGCATGGCCGAGCTTCGGCGTCAGGTCAATGACTGAATATGGCTGTGCGACGACGAAATGATCACTGTTGCTCACCTCTCACGAGGCGGTTGACAGCACCACCACGCTCCGGGGCGGCAGGACGACCTCGTCGGGCGTGCGGACGGTGCGTCCGCCTCCGTCCCACTCCAGCAGCGAGGCGACGCTCCGGATCGGGACGGTGGTACCGGTCTCCCGGAGGTTGACGACGGTCGTCACTCCGGGGCCGACCGCACCGGCATCGCGTCGGTGCAGTGCGACCCACGCGTCACCGCCCTCCGCATCCGTCCCGACCTCGACGGAGACGTGGTCGCGCCGGTGGGTCTGGAGCGCGGGCTGCGTGCGCCGCAGCGCGATCAGGTCGCGGTGCCAGGCCAGCATCCGGGCGTGCTCGGGCTCGTCCACCTCGTCCCACCGGAGCCGGGAGCGCAGGAAGGTCTCGCGGTCCTGCGGATCCGGAACGACGACGTCCTCGTCCCAGCCGTGCGTCCCGAACTCGCTCGCCCGCCCGCGGGAGACGGCCTCGCCGAGCTCGGGTTCGGGGTGGTCGGTGAAGAACTGGAACGGGCTCGTGGCGGCCCACTCCTCACCCATGAAGATCATGGGGGTGAACGGCGAGAGCAGCACGAGGGCGGCCGCGGCCGCCTGCACGGCGGGTTCGCGCGACGGCGTCCCGTCCCGCCCCCGGGGCGGTCACCGGTCGCGCGGTTGCCGATCTGGTCGTGGTTCGCGGAGAAGACCACGAACGATCGCAGGTCGACGTCGGCCGGGACGGGGGCGCCCCAGGTCTCGCCGCGGAAGGTCGAGAAGGTCCCGGCGTGCACGAAGACGTCCTCGACCGCCGTGGCGAAGGTGGCCGCGTCTCCGAAGTCGACGTAGTAGCCGTGCCGCTCGTGCTCGAGCATCGCGTGCAGGGCGTGGTGCACGTCGTCGTCCCACTGCGCCGTCATCCCCCGACCGCCCTGCGCGGTCGGCGTGACCATGACGACGTCGTTGAGGTCCGACTCGGCCACGAGGAGAGCGGTCGCCCGACCTCGGCCGCGGCGTCCGCGACGGCGTCCGACAGCTCGGCCAGCACGTGGCGCTCGGACGTGTCCACCAGCGCGTGGACGGCGTCCAGCCGGAGGGCGTCCACGTGGAAGTCCCGCAGCCAGCGGAGCGCGTTCTCGATCACGAAGGCCCGGACCTCGGCGCTGCCCGGGGCGTCGAGGTTCACCGCCGACCCCCACGGGGTCTCGTGCGTGTCGGTGAAGTACGGCCCGAACTCGCCGAGGTAGTTGCCGCTCGGGCCGAGGTGGTTGTAGACGACGTCGAGGCACACCCCGAGGCCGCGTGCGTGCGCGGCGTCGACGAAGCGCTGCATCGCCTCAGGACCGCCGTAGGCGTGGTGCACCGCCCACAGCGCCACGCCGTCGTACCCCCAGCCGTGCTCGCCGTTGAAACCTGCCACCGGCATGAGCTCGACCATCTCCACGCCGAGGTCGACGAGGTGGTCGAGCCGGCCGATCGCGCCGTCGAGGTCACCGCTCGGCGTGAACGTGCCGAGGTGGAGCTCGTAGGTCACGGCGCCGCGGGCGTCCACGCCGGCCCAGTCCCGATCCGTCCACGCGAACCGGTCGGTGTCGAACCACCGGCTCGTGCCGTGCACACCCTCGGGCTGCCACGCGCTGCGCGGGTCGGGGCGGGCGGGGCCCCCGTCGAGGTGGAAGGAGTAGTCCTCGCCGTGGGCGAGCCCGGGGCTCTCGAACCAGCCGTCACCGGCGGCCGTCATGGGGACCCTGCCCGCTCGGGTCGCGATCTCGACGTCGTTCGCGGCCGGCGCCCACAGGCGGACCGGACCGGACAGGAGTGCCGGGGGCGAAGCGGGTGCGTCGGTGCTCATCGAGCCTCCTCCAGCAGTGCCACCGGTCCGTGGTGCAGCAGGGCCGCCAGCGGCACACTGCCACCGGGGTGGACGGTGTCGGGGCGTCGGACGTCGACCCAGCCGTGCTCGCTCTCGGGGAGCACCACCTGGTGATCACCCCAGCCGCCGATCGCGGCGAGCGAGGCCCCGAGCCGGGTGACCACGGTGACGAGCGCAGGAGCGCCGTCGAGCGTGCGGGCGTACGCGAGCGCGTGCCCGGACGAGGTCGGCAGTGCCTGGTACCCCGAACGCGGCCCGACGACCGCCTCGGCGTGCCGCCGACGCGCGCGCAGCGTCGTCGCGACGACCTGCAGCTTCTCCTCGCCCAGGTCGTTCGGCGACGCGGTCTCCAGCCGCTCCAGCGTCGCCGCGAGGGCGCGGTGGTCGACGGGGCCGCGGTTGTCGGGGTCCACCAGCGCGATGCGGGTGGTCTCGGTGCCCTGGTAGACGTCCGCCACGCCCGGCAGGGTGAGCTGGAGGAGCACCTGCCCGAGGGTCGCCGCACGGACCGTGCTCGCGGTGCGCTCGACCCACGTCGTCATGAGCTCGACCACCCGCGGGTGCTCGCCCAGCGAGGCGGCGAACGTCACGAGCTCGTCCTCCGCCCGCTCGTTCACGGCCGTCCAGCGCGTCCAGTCCTTCGCCTCGCGAGCGGCCTTGACCAGGTACCGGGTCAGGCGGTCGGCGGCCAGCGGCCCCTCGCTCGTCCAGGTGCCGGCGAGCATCTGCCACAGGAGGTTCTCGGTCCGGCCGTCCAGGCCCACCGGTCGCGTCTCCCGCGTCGCCGTGCGCAGCGCGTCGACGAGCTCGACCCACGCTGTCGCGTGCTCCGACAGGACGCCCTGACGGGCGCGGACGTCGGCCCCGCGCTTGGTGTCGTGCGTGGTGCCGGCAGTCATCGAGGCCGGCTGGCGCTCGGCCTGGTGCGCGGCCCAGGCGTGGAGCGCGTCGGGCCCGAGCGCGAAGGTCGCGGGTGACCCGCCCACCTCGCAGAGGCTGACCAGATGGGTCCAGCGGTAGAACGCGGTGTCCTCCACGCCCTTGGCGGTGACGGCGCCGCACACCTGCTGGAACCGGATGATGATCTCGGCGCGGCGCGCCTCGTGGGTCCGACCGGCGCTGCCCACCTCGCGTCCGAGGACGAGGTCGACCACGACGGCGAGGGTGTCCGCCCGTTCCTCGTCCAGCCGAGCGGCGGCGCGGTGCGCCGCCTCGGTCACCTGGTGGACGCTCGTGCCCGAGGCGTTCTCCCCGGGCACGACGTAGGCGCGGTAGCCCTCGGTCGCGATGACCATCTCCGTGACACAGTCGCGGATCGCACGCCAGGTGTGGTCGCGCAGGCGGATGTCGTCCGCACACACCTCGGCCACCAGCACCGCCAGGCGGTTCACCTCCGCGTGGAGGGACTCCTCGACGATCTGGCGCTTGCTCGCCTCGATCAGGTCCGCGAGGCCCATGGGGTCGTCACCGGTCAGCCGGTGCATCAGGCCGGCCAGCGGAGCCGAGCCGGCGGGGTCGTGCAGCACCTGGTTGATGCGCCACGCCGCGTCGTAGCCGGTCGTGCCCGCCACCGGCCAGTCCGAGGGCAGCTCCTCGGCGGGTTCGAGGATCTTCTCGGCCACGATCCAGGCGCCGTCGGTCGCCTCGTGCAGGGCGCGGAGGTAGCCGCGCGGGTCGGCGAGACCGTCGGGGTGGTCGATGCGGAGGCCGTCGACGTGGCCCGAGCGCACCAGGTCGACGACGACGGCGTGGGTCGCCTGGAACACCTCGGGCCGCTCCACGCGCACCGCCACGAGGGTCCCGACGTCGAAGAAGCGCCGGTAGTTCAGCTCCTCGTCCGCGACGCGCCAGTAGGCGAGGCGGTAGTGCTGCTGCTGCAGCAGCTGCGTCAGGGGGAGCTGCTCGGTGCCGGGGCGGACGGGGAAGACGTGCTCGAAGTAGCGCAGCACGGTCGTGCTCCCCAGACCGGGGAGCTCGGTGGTCTCGAGGGTGATCTCGCCACGCGCGATGATCGAGCCGATCCGGTCGCCGAGGACCGGCATCAGCAGGCTCCCCGCGGCGTCCCACTCCACGTCGAACCAGTCGGCGTAGGGCGAGTCCGCGCCGTCGGCCAGCACCGACCACAGCGCACGGTTGTGCCACGCCGGCGTCGGCACGGCCATGTGGTTCGGCACGATGTCCAGCACCACGCCCATGCCGAGCTCGTGCGCGGCGTCGCACAGCGCCTCGAGCCGCTCGCGCCCACCCATGACGTCGCTGACGCGGTCGTGGTCGACGACGTCGTAGCCGTGCGTCGAGCCCGGCGCGGCCTGCAGCACGGGGGAGAGGTAGAGATCGGTGACGCCGAGGTCGTGCAGGTAGGGCAGCTGCTCCCGGGCGCCGTCGAAGCTGAGGTCGGGCCCGAGCTGCAGGCGGTAGGTGCTGACCGGGGTGCGGCTCACGCGTCCTCACCCCGGGCGGGCTGGGCCTCCGTGACGGTCGACGTCGAGGCGGTCGGGGCCGTCTCGGCCGCGCGCGCGATCTGGCTGCCCGACCCCTGACGCCCGAGGCCCGCGGCGCCGGCGTCCGACGGCGCGCTGGCGAGGCTGCTGGGTCGGGAGAGCACCACGAGGCTGTGGGGGAGACCGTCAGCTCGGTGGCGCCGTCGACCGCCTGACCGACCTCCACCGTGCCGTCGGTGTCGAGCTCGGCGGCCCAGGTGCGGCCGTAGCGCTGGGCGGGCAGCGTGAACGTGACGCCCTCGTGCGCGGCGTTGAAGAGCAGGAGGAAGGAGTCGTCGATGATCGGCTCGCCGCGCTCGTCGGGCTCGGTGATGGCGTCACCGTTCAGGAAGACGGCCAGGGCCCGGGCGTAGCCGGTGTTCCACTCGTCCTGCGTCATGGGGCTGCCGGTGGGCGAGAACCACTGGATGTCCTCGACCTCCTCACCCTCGGCATCGGTGACCCGGCCGCCGAAGAAGCGGCGGCGGCGGAACACGGGGTGCTCGGCGCGCAGCCGGATCGCCCGCTGGGTGAAGTCGAGCAGCGCGGCCTGGTCGGCGTCGAGGTCCCAGTTCATCCACGACAGCTCGTTGTCCTGGCAGTAGACGTTGTTGTTGCCCTGCTGGGTGCGGCCGATCTCGTCGCCGTGGGCGAGCATCGGCACGCCCTGGGACAGCAGGAGCGTCGCGAGGAAGCTGCGCTGGCGGCGGCGGCGCACCTCGAGCACGCCCTCGTCGTCCGTCGGACCCTCCGCCCCGGAGTTCCAGGAACGGTTGTGGGACTCGCCGTCGCGACCGTCCTCGCCGTTGGCGTCGTTGTGCTTGTCGTTGTAGGAGACGAGGTCCGCGAGCGTGAAGCCGTCGTGCGCCGTGATGAAGTTGATCGAGGCGATCGGCTTGCGCCCCGTGTGCTCGTACAGGTCGCTCGAGCCGGTCAGCCGCGACGCGAACTCTCCGAGGGTCGAGGGCTCGCTGCGCCAGAAGTCGCGCACGGTGTCGCGGTAGTCGCCGTTCCACTCCGTCCACAGGGGAGGAAGCCACCGACCTGGTAGCCGCCGTCGCCCAGGTCCCAGGGCTCCGCGATGAGCTTCACCTGCGAGATCACCGGGTCCTGGTGCACGAGGTCGAAGAAGGCCGAGAGCCGGTCGACCTCGTGGAACTGGCGCGCCAGGGTCGCGGCGAGGTCGAAGCGGAACCCGTCCACGTGCATCTCGGTGACCCAGTAGCGCAGCGAGTCCATGATCAGCTGCAGCACGTTCGGCGAGCGCATGAGCAACGAGTTGCCGGTGCCCGTGGTGTCGAAGTAGTGGATCTTGTCGTCGTCGACGAGGCGGTAGTAGGCCGGGTTGTCGATACCGCGGAAGCTGAGGGTCGGGCCCATCTGGTTGCCCTCGGCGGTGTGGTTGTAGACGACGTCGAGGATGACCTCGATGTCGGCCTCGTGCATCGCCTTGACGAGCGACTTGAACTCCTGGACCTGCTGGCCGCGGGTGCCGTAGGCGGCGTAGTCCGCGTGCGGCGCGAAGAAGCCGATCGTGTTGTAGCCCCAGTAGTTGCTCAGGCCCTTGTCCTGCAGGCTCGGGTCGTTGATGAACTGGTGCACCGGCATCAGCTCGATCGCGGTGACGCCGAGGCGGGTGAGGTGGTCGATCATCGCGGGGTGCGCCATGCCCGCGTACGTGCCGCGGATGTCCTCGGGGATGGCCGGGTGCGTCATCGTCATGCCCTTGACGTGCGCCTCGTAGATCACGCTGCGGTGGTACTCGTGCGCCGGCGGGTGGTCGTGGCCCCAGTCGAAGAAGGGGTTGTGGACCACCGAGGTGAGGTTGTGTCCGAAGGAGTCGTCGTCGTTGAGCTCGGAGTCGGGGCCGGGCGGGTTGCCGAACCGGTAGGAGTAGAGCGACTCGTCGCCGTCGAGCGCGCCGTCGAACGCCTTGGCGTAGGGGTCGATGAGGAACTTCGCGGGGTTGCACCACAGACCCTGCTCGGGGTCGAACGGGCCGTGGACGCGGTAGCCGTAGCGCTGGCCGGGGCCGACCGAGGGCAGGTAGACGTGCCAGACGTGCGCGTCGACCTCCTCGACCTCGATGCGCTGCTCGGCACCGTCGTCCCCGACGAGGCAGAGCTCGACGCGCTCGGCCACGGAGGAGAAGAGGGCGAAGTTCGTCCCGGTGCCGTCGTACGTGGCTCCGAGGGGGTAGGGGTGACCCGGCCAGATCTGCATGGGGCAACCCTGGCACAGGGGTGCGACTTCGCTTCCGAATCGTTGCGGCGACGTGGCGTGCGTCACGTCCGAGTCAGGTCGGACGACCGATCCGGATCGGTCCGCGCCACGGGGTGTCGACCGGTTCGCCCTTCTGGGTCACCACGATCTCGCCGTCGCACACCAACCTCTCCGCGACCTCCCGCACGAGCGGCATCAGCGAGCGCCAGCGCTCGCCGTCGACCACGCGCGCGACGTCGCTGGGGCACGTCGTGCGAGGAGCGCGCGCATCGGCGAGTGTCCGGATGGCGGCCTCGATGCGCGGGACGTGCTCGCCGTCGTCCGCGACGGGGACCCACCACTCCCGCCCGCGCTCGCCGAGGGCGACCTTGGCCGCCTGCACGCGCGGCCGGATCGGCGTCGGGTCCTGCCCCGCGCGCCTCGCGGCGCCGATGTCGCGCCGGGCCGACATCAGTGCGCGGCGCAGCTCGGCGGCCAGGTCGTCGGGGACGTGCGGGTCGGTGGCGCGCCAGCGGCGGCCGTCGATCACGACGTGGTGGCCGTCCGGCGTCGGCGTCGCGCGCCGGCCCGCGGCGTCGTCGCCCGCCCCGTCGTCGTCGACCACCCCGTCCTCACTCACCAGGCCGCGCGGTCGTAGTCCTTGAGGAAGCAGCCGAACAGCAGCTCGCCGTCCTCGCCGCGCACGATCGGGTCGTAGACGCGCGCCGCGCCGTCGACCAGGTCCAGGGGGCGTGGAAGCCCTCCTGCGCGAGGCGGATCTTGGTGGTGTGCGGGCGCTCGTCCGTGATCCACCCGGTGTCCACGCTGGTCATGTAGATGCCGTGCTCGGCGAGCTCGCCCGCACTCGTGCGCGTGAGCATGTTGACCGCGGCCTTGGCCATGTTCGTGTGCGGGTGGCCGGGGCCCTTGTAGCCGCGGTTGAACACGCCCTCCATCGCCGAGACGTTGACGACGTAGGCGCGGCCCGTGGCGGTCGCCGACATCGCGGCGCGCAGACGCGAGAGCAGGATGAACGGCGCGGTGGAGTTGCACAGCTGCACCTCGAGCAGCTCCATCGGGTCGACGTGCTCGACCGTGGCGACCCAGCTGTTGTGGTCGACCTCGTCCGGCAGGAGGCCGCCGGCGTCGATCGCCGTGCCGGCCAGGTGCCGCTCGAGCGACGCGCTCGCGGCCACGAGCGCCTCGCGCGCGACGCCGCCGGGGGCGAGCGAGGTGCTCGGCAGGTCCGTCACCGAACCGGCCAGCATGGCGGGGTGCGCGGCGCTGGTCCGGCCGAACGTGATGGTCGGGACGTCGGGGTCGCCCGGCAGCTCGCGCAGCTCGGCCTCGGCCAGGGCCGAGTAGGCGCCGGGGAGCGTCGCACCGTCTGCGCGGCGTTGTTGACGAGGATGTCCAGCGGTCCGCGCGCGGCGACCTCGTCGGCCAGCGCGACGACCTGGGCCGGGTCGCGCAGGTCGATCCCGACGATCGTGAGGCGGTGCAGCCAGTCCGCGCTGTCCTCCATCGCGGCGAACCGGCGGGCGGCGTCGCGCGGGAAGCGCGTGGTGATGGTGAGGTCGGCGCCGTCGCGCAGCAGCCGCAGCGCGATGTACATGCCGATCTTGGCGCGGCCGCCCGTGAGCAGCGCACGGCGGCCGGTGAGGTCGGTGCGGGCCTCGCGCTTGGCGTGGTTGAGCACGGCGCACTCCGGGCAGAGCTGGTGGTAGAACCAGTCGACCTGCGTGAAGTCCTTCTTGCAGACGTAGCAGGGCTGCGGCTGCAGCAGCGTGCCGGCGACGGCGCGGTCGGCCACCGCCGAGGAGGGCAGCAGGCCCTGGGTCTCGTCGTCGATGCGGCCCGGGCTGCCGGTCGCCGTGGCGGCGATGATCGCCGCGTCGTGCGCGAGCTCCTCGCGCCGCTTCTCATCGCGACGGAACTTCTTCGCCAGCTTGTACAGGCCCGAGGTCGCCCGGCGCGCGGCGACCATGTCGGGGTGGCCGGTCTCCAGGCGCGTGACCTGCTCGGCCACCCGCAGGAAGACGGCCATGTCGCCCGGGTCGACGCCGGGTCCGAAGGCGGTCGCGGCGTCCGTGGGGAAAGGGTCCTGCGGCATCGCGTCGGGTGCGGCCGAGGGCGCGGGGGCGGGTGAGGACGAGGGGTGGCTCATGGTGATCCCGGGGGAGAGGCGGGGCCAGGTCGCATCCGCCGCTGATCGGGGGCCGTGGCCGCAGGCACTCTACCGGGCGGGGGACGACGGGCGGACACCGGGCAGACTCGTGGAGTGCCCGACCCGATCGCCGCCCTGCTCGCCGCGCCGCCCGACCTCCCCGTCGCCGCGGTCCTGCCGCACGTGGCGACGGCGCTGCGGGAGCGGGGCGTCGCCGTCGTGCACGCACCGCCCGGGACGGGCAAGACCACCCTGGTGCCGCCGCTGGTGGCGCACGGTCGCGCGGGCCGCGTGGTCGTCACGCAGCCGAGGCGCCTGGCCGCACGAGCGGCGGCCCGGCGGCTGGCGACGCTCCTGGGCGAGGAGGTCGGGGGCACCGTCGGGTGGTCGGTGCGCGGCGAGCGGCGCACGAGCGCGGCCACCCGCGTCGAGTTCGTCACCACGGGGGTGCTGCTGCGCCGCCTGCAGAGCGACCCCGAGCTCGTGGGGACGGACGCCGTCGTGCTCGACGAGGTCCACGAGCGCGCGATCGACGCCGATCTGCTCCAGGCGATGCTGCACGAGGTGCGCCAGACGCTGCGGCCCGACCTCGCCGTCGTCGCGATGTCCGCCACGCTCGAGTCCGAGCGCCTCGCGACGCTCTGGGGCGACGACGTCGGACCGGCGCCCGAGATCACCTCGCCCGGCGGTCTGCACCCGGTGGCGGAGGTCTGGTGCCCGCCGGCGCGGCCGGTGGTGCGCACGGACGATCGCGGCACGACGCGCGCCTGGCTCGACCACGTCGCCGCCACCGCCCGGCGCGCGGTCGTCGAGCGCACCGGCGACGTGCTCGTGTTCGTCCCCGGGGTCGGCGAGGTGGAGCGGGTGGTCCGGTTGCTGGCGGGGGTGTCCGACGGCGGCGGCCCGCTCGAGGTCCTACGCCTGCACGGGAGGCTCGAGGCGGGGGAGCAGGATCGCGCCCTGCGACCGGGCCGGACGCGCCGCGTCATCGTCTCGACGGCGGTCGCCGAGTCCTCCGTCACCGTGCCCGGGGTGCGGGTCGTGGTGGACGCGGGGCTGGCGCGCGAGTCGCGCACCGACCCCGCGCGCGGGCTGGCGGGTCTCGTGACCGTCGCCGTCAGCCGCGACGGCGCGACGCAGCGGGCGGGGCGCGCGGGCCGCGAGGGGCCGGGCGTCGTCTACCGGCTGTGGACCCAGGGCGACCACGCCCGCCTCGCACCGCACCGGCTGCCCGAGATCGCGACCGGTGACCTGACCGAGCTCGCGCTCGCGGCGGCTTCCTGGTCGCGCGACGGCGTGGCGGGGCTCGCGCTCCTGGACCCGCCACCCGCGCCGGCGCTCGAGGCGGCGACCGTCACGCTGCGCGCCCTCGGTGCGCTGGATACGGACGGGCTCGTGACGCCACGGGGGCGCCTCATCGCCGACGTCCCGGTGCACCCGCGTCTCGCGCGGGCGCTGCTCGACGGCGCGGCGGCGGTGGGCGCGCGCGTCGCGGCCGAGGTGGTGGCGTTGCTCGGCGAGGAGGTGCGGGTGCCCGACGCCGACCTGACGGCGGCGCTGCGCGCGCTCCGGCGCTCGGGCGGCGGGGGTGGTGGCGTCGGTGCGGGGGAGTGGCGACGCGCCGTCGACCGGCTGACCGCGATCGCGCGGTCGCTCGGCCTGCCCGAGCGCGGGTCCGTGGTCGGCGCGACTGCGGACGACGCCGTCGCGCACGTCGTGGCGCTGGCGCACCCCGACCGCCTCGCACGCTCCCGCGGCGACGGCGCGACCTACCTCCTGGCGGGCGGGACCGGCGCGGTGCTGCCCGAGAACTCACCGCTGCGCGGGGCACCGTGGCTCGCTGTCGCGGACGTGACGCGGACGCCGGGGCGGCGCGACGCCGTCGTGCGCGCGGCCGTGCCGCTGGACGAGGAGGCCGCGGTGGCGGCGGCGCCGGCGCTGATCGCCACGCGCGACGAGGTGGAGTTCGACGGCGGTCGGCTGAGGGCGCGCAGCGTCGAGCGGCTCGGGGCGATCGAGCTGCGCTCGCGGGTGATCGGGTCGCCGGAGCAGGGTGCGGTGATCGCCGCGCTGCAGCGCGTGCTCCGGCGCGACGGGCTCGACGCGCTGGCGTGGTCGGCGGGCGCGAGCGCGCTCCGGGCTCGCCTCGCATTCCTGCACGAGCAGCTCGGCGAGCCGTGGCCGGCGGTGGACGACGCCTCCCTGCTGGATCACCTGGAGACCTTCCTCGCCGGGCGGCGGGTGCGGTCGCTGGCCGATCTGCGACGGCTCGACATGACGGCCGCGCTGCGCCAGCTGCTGCCGTGGCCGGCGGCGGCCCGGCTGGACGAGCTGGCCCCGGAGCGCATGTCGCTGCCGTCGGGCCGGCAGGTGCCGCTCGACTACACCGGCGCGGCGCCGGTCGCAGCGGTGAAGGTGCAGGACGCGTTCGGGCTGCGCGAGACGCCGCGGCTCGCGGACGGGGGCGTCGCCGTCGTCATGCACCTGCTCTCACCCGCCGGTCGGCCGGCCGCCGTCACCGCCGACATGGCGTCGTTCTGGGCCAACGGCTACGCCGCGGTGCGCTCGGACCTGCGCGGGCGGTACCCGAAGCACGCCTGGCCCGAGGTGCCGTAGGCGGCGGCCCGGGTGTCCGCCGCCGCTGCAGCTGCCGGACCCGCCGCACCCGCCACCCCCGCCGAGGAAGACGCAACGGTCGCGAGGAAGGACGTGTGCGGTCCTTCGTCGCGACCGTTCGTCCTTCCTCACGGGAGTGCGGGAGGCGAGGAGGTCGGGCTGCGGGCGTGCGGGTGTGCGAGCCGGATCACGTCGCGCTCGTCGCCACCAGCTCGACCACGGCGCTCGCGACGGCGTCGTCACCGCCGTCGACGTCGACGACGTGGTCCGCCAGCGCGATCGCGTTCGGGTCGTCCAGCCACTCGGCCAGGAAGTCGTGACCGTCGCTCATCCAGGTCGTCCCCTTGTCCGCGAGGCAGCGGCGGCGCAGCTCGGTCAGCGCGACGGCCCGATCGTGTGAGGGAAGCAGGCGCACGACGAGGTGGGGCGCGAGGACGCGGTGGAGGTCGCGGCGCAGGAGGGGACTCGTGACGGTGGTGTGACCGGCCCCCAGGGCGACGACGGCGCCGGGGTGGTCCTGGAGGACTCGTACGACGGCGTGGACCCGCGCCTCCTCCCACGCGACCTCCGCGGGGACCCGACCGACGTCGCCGATGGTCGTGCGCAGCCGCTCCAGCGACCAGCCGACCTCGGCGTACAGCGGCTCCGCCACCTCGTCGAGGTCGACGAACGGACGGTCCAGCAGCGCCGCGGCGTGCTCGCCGACGGTGCTCTTGCCGGCACCTGCAGGCCCGGTCAGCACGAGAGTGCTCTTCACCGACGTCCTTCCCGGTTCGGGGGTTCGATCTGCCGTCCGGGCGATCATCGCGTGTCCGATCACCGCAGATCCACGGCCGGGGGCCGACCGGGAACGACGAAGGCCCCGGACCAGTGGTCCGGGGCCTTCGTGCTGGTGGGCGATACTGGGATCGAACCAGTGACCTCTTCCGTGTCAGGGAAGCGCGCTACCGCTGCGCCAATCGCCCGGGTGTGCGAGGTGGGTACGGGATTCGAACCCGTGTATACGGCTTTGCAGGCCGCTGCCTCGCCTCTCGGCCAACCCACCGTGGACGGATCCCCTGGTGGGGAAGCCCTCCCTGGGTCCTTCCGAGCGGATGACGGGACTCGAACCCGCGACCCTCACCTTGGCAAGGTGATGCTCTACCAACTGAGCCACATCCGCGTGCTCCGGGCCTGACCTTCGCGGGCTTCCCCGCCTCGGCGCTCCCCGGTGCGGAGTAGACATTAGCCCAGCATTTCCCGGACTGCCAAATCGGCGTCATTCCGCGGATCGTGCGGTCACCCGTGCGAGCGGTCCGTCCGGCGGCGTCGCCGCGGTGGCAGGATCGCGCCATGACGACGATCGCGTGGTTCGACGGCGGCCTGGTGGATCCTCGGGGGCGGCACCTGAGCGTGCTGGACCACGGCTTCGTGGTGGGTGACGGCGTCTTCGAGACCTGCGAGCTGCTCGAGGGCGTCCCGTTCGCCCTCACACGTCACCTCGACCGTCTGCGCACCTCCGCCCTCGGCCTCGGGATCGCAGCGCCGGACGACGCCGAGGTGCGCGCCGCCGTCGGCGTCGTCGCGGATGCCTGGAACGACGCCGAGCCCGGCGTGGTCGCGCGGCTGCGGATCACCTGGACCGGGGGCCTCGGGCCGCTCGGCTCCGACCGCGGCGACGGCCCCGGCACCCTCGTGGTCGCGGCCTCCGCAGCCCCGCAGCACGGCGACGCGCGGGTCCACGTCGTGCCGTGGGCCCGCAACGAGCGCGGCGCGCTGGCTGGTCTCAAGACCACCTCCTACGGCGAGAACGCCCGTGCCCTCGCCCGCGCGCGGGCCCACGGCGCCGGCGAGGCGATCTTCGGCAACACGCGCGGCGAGCTGTGCGAGGGCACGGGGACGAACGTCTTCCTCGAGGACGCGGCCGGTCTGCTGACCCCGCCGCTCGACTCCGGCGCGCTGGCCGGTGTGACGAGGGCGCTCGTGCTGCGGTGGGCCGCCGAGGCGGGCATCCCGGTGCGCGAGGAGACCGTGCCGCTCGCGGCGATCCACGAGGCGGACCACGTGGCGCTGACGTCGTCGACGCGGGGGATCGCACCCGTCGTCGCCGTCGACGGCGTGGCCAAGGAGCCCGGTCCGCTCACGCTCGCGATGGGGCGCCTCTTCCCGGTGAAGCAGCGCGAGAACCTCGACCCCTGAGCCCGCCGCCGGGCGTGACGGCGATCCTCTCGGGGAGGGTCGGCAATCCTCTCGGGGAGGGTCCGGAAAGGTCTCGCGAGGGGTGTGGTGGCGCCGATTCGGCAGCGCGCCGCATCTCGGCTACTATCGTCAGGCCGCACGGTGCACCCGCCGTGCTCGGGCGATTAGCTCAGCGGTAGAGCGCCTCGTTCACACCGAGGAGGTCACTGGTTCGAGACCAGTATCGCCCACCGACGCGTTCGGCCCCGGACCCCACGGTCCGGGGCCGTTCGTCGTTCCTGCCCGACACCGGCAAGGTCCCGGGCGGTCGGCGCGGCACTCGCAGTAGAGTCCAGGGGTTCCGTCCGCTCGTCGTCAGGAGTTCCGCTGTGCCCGAGATCCACCTCACCCTCGACGGCGTCACCACCGCGATCGAGGCGGGCACGACGGCATGGGCGCTGCTGGGCAAGGAGCGCACCGTCGTCGCGGTGCGGGTCGACGGCGAGCTGCGCGACCTGGACCGCGAGCTGCCCGCGGACGCCGTCGTCGAGCGCGTCACGATCGACTCGCACGACGGCCTCGACATCCTGCGCCACTCCGCCGCGCACGTCCTCGCGCAGGCGGTCCAGCAGGTGAACCCCGAGGCGAAGCTCGGCATCGGCCCGCCGATCACCGACGGCTTCTACTACGACTTCGACGTCGCCACGCCGTTCACCCCCGAACAGCTCACCGAGCTGGACAAGGTGATGGGCCGCATCATCAAGGAGGGCCAGACCTTCCGCCGCCGCGTCGTCACCGAGGACGAGGCGCGCGCCGAGCTCGCGCACGAGCCCTACAAGCTCGAGCTGATCGGGCTCAAGAGCGCGGTCGCCGGCGACGGCGACCAGGTCGGGGAGGGCGCGAGCGTCGAGGTCGGCGCCGGCGAGCTGACCATCTACGACAACGTGCGTGGCGCCGGTCGCGAGAGCGAGACCGTCGTCTGGAAGGACCTCTGCCGCGGACCGCACCTGCCCAGCACGCGCCTCATCGGCAACGGGGTGCAGCTCATGCGCAGCGCCGCGGCCTACTGGCGCGGGAGCGAGAAGAACCCCCAGCTCCAGCGCGTCTACGGGACCGCGTGGCCGAGCAAGGACGAGCTGCGCGCCCACCTCGAGCGGCTGGCCGAGGCCGAGCGCCGCGACCACCGCCGCCTCGGCACCGAGCTCGACCTGTTCTCGTTCCCGGACGAGATCGGATCCGGCCTCGCGGTCTTCCACCCGCGCGGCGGTGTCGTGCGCATGGTGATGGAGGAGTACGCGCGCAAGCGCCACATCGAGGCGGGCTACGAGTTCGTCTACTCCCCGCACGCGACCAAGGGGAAGCTGTTCGAGCTCTCGGGCCACCTGGACTGGTACGCCGACGGCATGTACCCGCCGATGCAGCTCGACGCCGAGTACCACGCGGACGGCACGCTGCGGCGCGAGGGCCAGGACTACTACCTCAAGCCCATGAACTGCCCGATGCACAACCTGATCTTCGACTCGCGCGGTCGCTCCTACCGCGAGCTGCCGCTGCGCCTGTTCGAGTTCGGGACGGTCTACCGCTACGAGAAGTCCGGCGTGGTGCACGGCCTCACCCGCGCGCGCGGCTTCACGCAGGACGACGCGCACATCTACACCACCCGCGAGGACATGCGGGCCGAGCTCGCGAGCCTGCTGACCTTCGTGCTCGACCTGCTGAAGGACTACGGCCTCGAGGACTTCTACCTCGAGCTCTCCACGCGCAACCCCGAGAAGTCGGTGGGCGACGACGCGACGTGGGAGGAGGCGACCCAGACGCTGAGGGAGGTCGCCGAGGCCTCCGGTCTCGAGCTCGTGCCCGACCCGGGCGGCGCCGCGTTCTACGGTCCGAAGATCTCGGTCCAGGCGAAGGACGCGATCGGCCGCACCTGGCAGATGTCGACCATCCAGCTCGACTTCAACCTGCCGGAGCGGTTCGACCTCACCTACCAGGCGGCGGACGGCTCGCGTCAGCGTCCGGTCATGATCCACCGAGCCCTGTTCGGGTCGATCGAGCGGTTCTTCGCCGTGCTGCTCGAGCACTACGCGGGGGCGTTCCCGGCGTGGCTCGCCCCCGTGCAGGTGCTCGCCGTCCCGGTCGCCGAGCCGTTCAACGACTACCTGCACGACGTCGCGACGCAGCTGCGGGCGGCGGGCGTCCGGGTCGAGGTGGACACCTCCGACGACCGCTTCAACAAGAAGATCCGCAACGCCACGAAGCAGAAGGTGCCGTTCGTGCTCATCGCCGGCGGGGAGGACGCCGAGGCCGGTGCCGTCTCCTTCCGCTACCGCGACGGCACGCAGCGCAACGGCGTCCCGGTCGCCGAGGCGATCGAACTCGTGCGCGCGGCGATCGACACGCGCGTCCAGGTCTGATCCGTGGCTGACGCAGGCGGGGCGGACGGCACCGGCGGTGCTGGCAGCACTGGCCATGAGTCGTCGGGCGACCTCGCGGGGACGCCCGACGCGTTCCAGCGCCTGTGGACGCCGCACCGGATGGTCTACATCGACGGTGCGGACAAGCCGACCGGCGACGGCGAGCACGAGTGCCCGTTCTGCCGGGTGCCGCACCGGTCCGACTCCGACGGCCTCGTCGTCGCGCGCGGTGAGACCGCCTACGTCGTGCTCAACCTCTACCCCTACAACCCGGGCCACCTCATGGTGGTGCCCTACCGGCACGTGGCGCTCTACCCCGATCTGACGACGGCGGAGGTCGCCGAGATCGGCGCCCTCACCCAGGGCGCCATGCGGGTCCTGCGCGCGACGTCGGGTCCGGCGGGCTTCAACCTGGGGATCAACCAGGGCGAGGTCGGGGGAGCGGGTATCGCCGCGCACCTCCACCAGCACGTGGTGCCCCGGTGGCGGGGTGACGCCAACTTCATGCCGATCGTGGCCGGGACCAAGCCGCTGCCGCAGCTGCTCGGCGCGACCCGGGAGACGCTGGCCGCGGCGTGGGTCGAGCGCAGCGGCACCGCCGCCCGTGCCACGACGGCGGAGGCGACCGACCCGACCGGCTTGACCGACCCGACCCCCGCTGCTCCCACGGACCCCGAGGCCTGATGCTCAAGCACCTGCGCGCCGTCGTCGGCCGGATCCTTCGCGCTCCCGCCGCGCTGCTCCTGCGCCTCGGGGTCACCCCCGACGTCGTCACGATCGTCGGCACCCTCGGCGCCATGGCCGGGTCGCTCGGCCTGATCGCGCGCGGCCAGCTCTTCGCGGGGACGATGGTCATCACGTTCTTCGTGCTCTTCGACGTGCTCGACGGCACGATGGCGCGCCTGGCCGGCACCACGGGGCCGTGGGGTGCGTTCCTCGACTCCGTGCTCGACCGGTTCGCCGACGGCGCGCTGTTCGCGGCCCTCACGATCCACCTCGCCGCCACGGGGGAGCGGGTCGGCGCGGCCGCGGCGCTGGCGTGCCTCGTGCTCGGCAGCATCGTGCCGTACGCCCGGGCCAAGGCGGAGTCGCTGGGACGCACCGCGACCGTCGGCATCGCCGAGCGCGGCGACCGCCTCCTCATCGCGCTCGTGGCCACGGGCCTGGTGGGCCTCGGGCTGCCGGTGGCGGTGCTCGTCGTCGTCCTCGTGGTGCTGGCGGTGCTGAGCCTGACGACGTCGATCCACCGGATGCTGCACGTGCGGCGGCAGATCCTCGCCGACGCGTCCTCGACGGCGCCCGCCCCGGGGGCCGCCCCGTGAGGCGCCCGACCACCACCGACCTGTACGTCCTCGCGTGGCGCCACGTCCGGCGCCTGCCCGACGCACCGGTGCGCGGCCTCGCCCACCTCGTCGCCGACCTCGTGTGGCTCGGGAGGAGTGGCGGCGTGCGGCAGCTCGAGCGCAACCTCCGCCGGCTGCGCCCCGATCTGGACGAGCGGGCGCTGCGCCGCACCTCCCGGGCCGGGATGCGCTCCTACCTGCGCTACTTCGTGGAGGCGTTCCAGCTCCCGGGCTGGAGCCACGAGCAGATCGACGCGCGTGTCCGCGCGGTCGGCGTCGCACCGGTGCGCGACGCCGTCGCACGCGGCGAGAGCCCTGTCCTCGCGCTCGGCCACGCCGGCAACTGGGACCTCGCCGGGGCGTGGGCCTCCCGCGCGCTCGCGCCCGTGCTCACGGTCGCCGAGAAGCTGCCCGACGGCCTGTACGAGGAGTTCGTCTCCTTCCGCGCCTCGCTCGGCATCGAGATCGTCCCGCTCGAGGGCGGCAGCACCTTCCGCCGCCTCACCCGCATGGCGCGCACGCACCCGCAGATCGTGCCGCTGCTCGCCGATCGCGACCTGACGGCACACGGCGTCGAGGTCGACCTGCTCGGCTCGCCTGCGCGCGTCGCCGCCGGTCCGGCCTCGCTCGCGCTCGTGGGCGGACACCCGCTCGTCCCGGTCGCGATCACCTACGAGCGCCTGCGCGGTGCGGACCGCCGGCGGGCGGGGACCCCGTGGGGCCTGGTCATCGAGTTCGCGCCGTTCGTCGCCACGGCCGACGACGACGGCGCGCGCCGCGGCGTCGCCGACGTCACCCAGGACTGGGTCACCGCCCTGTTCGAGCGCGTCGCGCGGTCGCCGCAGGACTGGCACATGCTGCAGAAGGTCTACCTCGCCGACCTCGACCCGGCGCGGTTGCGGTCCGTGCCGACGGCGGGGGAGTGACGCCGGTGCGCATCGGCATCGTCTGCCCGTACTCGCTCGACGCGCCGGGCGGGGTGCAGGTCCACGTCACCGACCTCGCGAAGCGACTCCTCGACCAGGGGCACCACGTCCGCGTGCTCGCCCCGGCCGACGACGGCACACCCGTCCCCGACTTCGTGGAGGCCACCGGCCGGAGCCTCGCGGTCCGCTACAACGGCTCCGTCGCCCGGCTGTCGTTCGGTCCCGTCACCGCGGTGCGCGTGCGCTCCTGGCTCGAGGCCGGCGACTTCGACGTCCTCCACATCCACGAGCCGCTCGTGCCGAGCACCGGACTCATCGCGCTGTGGCAGGCCGAGGTCCCGGTCGTGGCGACCTTCCACACGGCGAACGACCGCTCGCGCGCGATGCAGGTGGCCTACCCGATGCTGCGGCCGACGCTCGAGCGGATCGCCGCCCGCATCGCGGTCTCGGAGGAGGCCCGGCGGACGGTGGTGGAGCACATGGGTGGCGACGCCGTCGTCATCCCGAACGGGGTGGAGCTGAGCCAGTTCCGCGCGTCGGAGCCTCGCGCGGCGTGGACCGGGACCCCGGAGCGGCCCACGCTCGCGTTCCTCGGCCGGACCGACGAGCCGCGCAAGGGTCTCGACGTGCTGCTCGCGGCCGTCCCCGCCCTGGTGGCCGCGGTGCCCGGGATCCGCGTGCTGGTGGCGGGCCGCGGCGACCTCGCCCGGGCCAGGGCCGTGGCGGAGGCGCACCCCGGCGTGCTTGAGCTGCTCGGCGAGATCACCGAGGAGGACAAGGCCGCGCTCCTGCGGTCGGTCGACCTATACGTCGCGCCGCAGACGGGGGCGAGAGCTTCGGCATCGTGCTGGTCGAGGCGATGGCCGCCGGCGCCGCCGTCGTGGCGAGCAACCTCGCGGCCTTCCGCCGCGTCCTGGACGAGGGCGCGCGGGCACCCTGTTCGCCGTCGGGGACCCGGACGCCCTCGCCGCGGCCGTCCTGGGCGCGCTCGGAGATCCCGGCGCGACGGCGCGCACGCGGGACCACGCCACGGCCTGGTGCGCGCAGTACGACTGGGAGGTCGTGACGGCGCAGGTGCTGACGGTCTACCAGCTCGCCACGGGCGAGGGAGAGCAGGAGGCGTCGTGACCACCGAGATCGTGCTCGCCGTCGTGGTCGTGGTGGGGCTGCTGGTGTGGCTCGCGCTCGCGAAGGCCAACCGGCTCGACCTGCTGCACCAGAAGGTCACGCGCACGGCCGCCACGCTGGACGCGCAGCTGCTGCGCCGAGCCGGGCAGGCCGCCGAGCTCGCCGCGTCCGGCCGGCTCGACCCCGCCTCCTCGCTCGTGCTCGCCGGCGCCGCCGACGCGTGCCTCGCGAGCGGGCAGGAGCTCGAGCTCACCGGAGGGACGGACAGCACCGGGGACGGCACCGGAGATGGCGAGGGGCGCGGCGACGCGCGCACGGACCCGGACGCCGACCGCCGTCGACCCGGCCGCGTCACGCTGACCGCCGAGCGCGAGATCGTCGAGAGCGACCTCTCCCGCGTGCTGCGCCAGGCGCTCGAGGGACCCCTGGCCGAGGGTGCGGCGACAGCGCCGGTGGTGCGCGACGTCGTCGCCACGGCCGGCCGGGTCGAGCTGGCACGCCGCTTCCACAACGACGCCGTCGCCCAGTCGGTGCGCATCCGGGCCCAGGCGCTCGTGCGGCTGCTGCGGCTGGCCGGGCGTGCCGACCTCCCGCGGTCGTTCGAGATGGACGACACCGCACCGCGTCTGCGACCTCCCCACCACTAGGATCGGCCGCATGTCGAGTGGCTACCCCGGACCGTCGTCGAACCCCTACCCGGCGCCCTCGCGGCCGGCGTCCGGCGGTCCGCAGGGGCAGGCCCCCCACCAGGGCGGCGGCTACCCCGCACCGACTCGGCCCGGCGGCTACGGAACCCCGGGTACGTCCGGCCCGACCGGCTACGGCCACCCCGGTGCGGCCCCGCACGGAGTCCAGGACGCGGCCCCCGGCGCCTACGGGCCCGGCGGCCAGCAGCCGCAAATCTGGCACGGCGGTCGTCGCTCGGCCGCCATGGGTCCGGGCACGATCGTGGCCCTGTGCGTCGTCGGGTTCGCCGGCCTGTGGGGGCTGTGGATCGCGCTCAGCCAGGTCGGGCCCGCCCCGGCCGCCATCGGGTTCATCGCCGCGCTGATCCCGCTCGCCGTCGTGCTGGCCACGGTCATGTGGCTCGACCGCTGGGAGCCGGAGCCGAAGGTGATGCTCCTCATCGCGTTCCTCTGGGGCGCCGGGGTCTCCGTGGTCATCTCGTTCTACGGGAACACCGCCGTCGCCCTGGCCTACTACGACGCGACCGGGGACGCCGCTCAGGCGGACATCATCGGCGCCGTCGTCTCGGCCCCGATCGTCGAGGAGGTCACGAAGGGCCTCGGCGTCCTGCTGATCTTCCTGCTGCGCCGCAAGCACTTCGACGGCGTGGTCGACGGCATCGTCTACGCGGCCGTCGTGGCGGCCGGGTTCGCCTTCACCGAGAACATCATCTACTTCGGCCGCGCGATCGAGATCCTGCCCTCCATCTTCTTCACGCGCGGCGTGATGTCGCCGTTCGCCCACATCCTGTTCACCGCCTCGATCGGCATCGCGCTCGGCATCGCCTCCCGGCACCGCAACCGGTACGCCGCGTGGTGGCTGTTCCCGATCGGCCTCGTGGCCGCGATGGGCCTGCACGCGCTCTGGAACGCCTCCGCGAGCCTCGGCGCCGTGACGGGGAGCGAGAACGCCTTCCTGCTGGTCTACGGTCTGGTCCAGATCCCGCTGTTCGTCGCCGCGATCGTGCTCGCGTTCTGGTTGCGGCGGCAGGAGAGCGCGGCGATCCGGGCACGGCTGACCGAGTACGCGGGCGCCGGCTGGTTCGCGTCGCACGAGATCGACATGGTGGCCTCCCTGCGCACCCGGGCGCAGGCGCGCGCCTGGGCGGCCCGCCTCGGTCCGGGGGCGGGCGCCGCGATGAAGCGGTTCCAGAAGGACGCGACGTCGCTGGCCTACATGCGTCAGCGCGCGGTCAGCGGGCGGGCCGACCTCCGCACCCACTCGAGCACCGAGGCCGAGCTCCTGGCCGCGATCTCGGCCGACCGGCGCGCGTTCCAGGTCGCCGCGCCCCAGGCGTTCCGCTGAGCTCCCCGGCTGCCGACGACGGCGACGAGGCCGTCGACTCCTTCCTGCCCGGCGAGGGCTGGGAGGTCGGGGCCGACGGCGTCCCGTTCCGTCACGCGGCCCGGGTGCTGCTGCTCGACGCGTCGGGTCGGATCCTGCTCGTGCGGGCGCACGACGCCGATGACCCCTCACGCACCTGGTGGTTCACGGTCGGTGGCGGACTCGAGCCGGGGGAGGGCGAGCGCGAGGCGGCCGCCCGGGAGGTGCTCGAGGAGACGGGGCTGCGCATCGCGCCCGACGACCTCGTGGGCCCGGTCGCCCGCCGCACGGCCGTCTTCGACTTCGTGGCCCGCCACGTGCGCCAGCACGAGGTGTTCTTCGCGTGCGTGCTGCGGCACGAGGGCGACGAGGCGGATCTCGACACGGCCGGCTGGACCGCGATCGAGCGCTCGTTCGTCGACGAGCTGGCGTGGTGGGACCCCGAGGCCCTGCGCGATCTCGACGTCGAGGTGTTCCCCGCGGAGCTCCCCGACCTGGTGGCCGAGGTGGTCGCCGCGCTGCCCGGGGAGGGCGGGTCGTGGACCGGGGCGGTCCGCGACCTGACCCCGTCCTGACCGGTCCGTGACCGTCCGCCGGTAGGATCGCTGGCGTCGCGCGGCCTGGCGCCGCGCGTGCGCACGTCGAGCAACGGGAAGCGGGAACCATGTCGGGTCACTCCAAGTGGGCCACCACGAAGCACCAGAAGGCCGCCAAGGACGCCAAGCGGGGCAAGCTCTTCGCGAAGCTGATCAAGAACATCGAGGTCGCGGCCCGCACGGGCGGCGGCGACCCGGCCGGCAACCCGACGCTCTACGACGCCATCCAGAAGGCCAAGAAGACGTCGGTCCCGAACGACAACATCGACCGCGCGGTGAAGCGCGGCAGCGGCCAGGAGGCCGGGGGCGCCCAGTACGACACGATCATGTACGAGGGCTACGGCCCCGGCGGCGTCGCGGTCCTGGTCGAGTGCCTCACCGACAACCGCAACCGCGCCGCGGCCGACGTCCGCCTCGCCTTCAGCCGCAACGGCGGCTCGATGGCCGACCCCGGCAGCGTCTCCTACCTGTTCTCGCGGCGTGGCGTCGTCGTCGTGCCCAAGGCCGACGGCCTGACCGAGGACGACGTGCTCGTGGCCGTCCTGGACGCGGGCGCGGAGGAGGTCAACGACCTCGGCGAGGCGTTCGAGGTGCTGAGCGCCGCGAGCGACTTCGTGGCCGTCCGCAAGGCCGTCCAGGAGGCGGGGCTCGACTACGACTCCGCCGAGGCGCAGTTCCTGCCGTCGGTCGAGGTCGAGGTCGACGTCGAGGGGGCGCGCAAGATGCTGCGCCTGGTCGATGCCCTGGAGGACTCCGACGACGTGCAGAACGTCTTCGCCAACTTCGACGCCTCCGACGAGGTCATGGCGGCGCTCGACGCCGAGGACTGAGCCCGCGTGTCGGGCCGGCGCCCGGTGCCGGGTCGCGTGCGAGAGTGGCCGGTGTGAACCAGTCGACCACCCGCCCGCGCGGGTCCCGGAACGCCGCCGGCGGCGCCCGGACCTCGCGCGGGGCCGGACGATCCTCGGCGTCGACCCCGGCCTCACGCGCTGCGGCCTCGGCGCCGTGACCGCGACGGCGGGTCGCGTCGTCCGGATCGTCGACGTCGGACTGGCGACCACCTCGCCGGACCAGGCGCTCGAGCAGCGGCTGCTCGAGATCGCCACACGCCTCGAGGAGTGGATCGACCGGCTGCAGCCCGACGCCGTCGCGGTCGAGCGGGTCTTCGCGCAGTCCAACGTCTCCACCGTCACGGGGACGGCGCAGGTCGCCGGCCTCGCCATGGTCGCCGCCGCCCGCCGCGGCATCCCGGTCGAGCTCCACACCCCCAGCGAGGTCAAGGCGGCGATCACGGGGAACGGCCGCGCCGAGAAGGAGCAGGTCACCACGATGGTGACCCGCATCCTCGGGCTCGCCGCCCCGCCGCGGCCGGCCGACGCGGCCGACGCCCTCGCCCTCGCGATCTGCCACGCGTGGCGGACGCCCGCGGGCGCGGCGCAGGCGACATCGGTCCGGGCCGCCCGGGGCGGCACGGGTGACGCCGCACCCGCCGGCGGGACCGGCGCGACCGGCGGCCCCACCGCCGCCCAGCAGCTGTGGCTCGAGGCGGAGCGCCGCTCCCGCCGGACGGCGCGGCGCGTCGCCCCGGTGCGCGGCCCCGTCGGACGCTAGTCTTCGTTCGTACACGTGTTCGCTCCGCCGCGCGGCGGCGGGTCCCGGCCGACCTCGGCGCGGGCGGAAGGAGCTGTCGATGATCGCACTGGTGCGGGGCGAGGTCTGCTCGATCGGGCTGGACCACGCCGTCGTGATCGCCGGGGGAGTGGGCTACCGCGTGCTGGCGACGCCGGCGACCCTCGCGGGCCTGCGCCTCGGCGTGGAGGGCACGCTGCACACGACGCTCGTGGTGCGGGAGGACTCCCAGACCCTGTTCGGGTTCGCCGAGACCGACGAGCGGGACATCTTCGACGTGCTGATGACCGTCAGCGGCGTCGGCCCCCGACTGGCGCTGGCCGCCCTCGCCGTCCACACGCCCGACGGGCTCCGCCGCGCCGTCGCCGGTGAGGACCTGGCCGCCCTGCAGCGGGTGCCGGGCATCGGCCGGAAGGGCGCGCAGCGCATGGTGCTCGAGCTGGCGGGGAAGCTCGGCGTCGCGGTCGGGTCGGTCGAGGCGCCGGCGCCGGCGGCACCCACCGGGGCCGGGCCCGACGTCGTGGAGGCCCTGGTCGGTCTCGGGTGGAACGCGCGGGCCGCGGACGCCGCCGTCGCGGCCGTCCTGGAGCGGGGCGAGGCGCCCGACGGCGACGCCGCCGCCGTGCTGCGCGCGGCCCTGCGCGAGCTCGCGGGTGTGCCCCGTGGCTGAGGACGGCGGCGCGGCGGTGACGGCCGCCGAGGCGGACGAGATCGAGCGCGCCGCCGAGGCGGCGCTCCGCCCGCGCCGGCTGGCGGAGTTCGTCGGGCAGCGGGTGGTGCGCGACCAGCTCTCGCTCGTGCTCGAGGCCGCCGTCGCCCGCCACCGGCCTCCCGACCACGTGCTGCTGGCCGGGCCCCCGGGCCTGGGCAAGACGACGCTCGCGATGATCGTCGCGAGCGAGGTCGGTGCCGCGCTGCGCCTCACCTCGGGGCCCGCGATCACGCACGCGGGCGACCTCGCCGCGATCCTGTCCGCGCTTCAGGAGAACGACGTCCTGTTCATCGACGAGATCCACCGTCTCGCGAGGCCGGCCGAGGAGATGCTGTACCTCGCGATGGAGGACTTCCGCGTCGACGTCGTGGTGGGCAAGGGTGCGGGGGCGACGGCGATCCCGCTCTCGCTGCCGCCGTTCACCGTCGTCGGGGCGACCACCCGCGCCGGTCTCCTGCCGGCGCCGCTGCGCGACCGGTTCGGCTTCACCGGTCACATGGACTTCTACGAGACCGGCGACCTCGAGCGCGTGCTGCACCGCTCGGCGCGCCTGCTCGGCATCGAGCTCGACGCCGAGGCCGCCCACGAGATCGCGAGCCGGTCGCGCGGCACGCCGCGCATCGCGAACCGCCTGCTGCGCCGCGTGCAGGACTGGGCGCAGGTCCGGGGGACCGGGGTGGCCGACACCGCGGCGGCGGCGGCCGCCCTGGAGGTGTTCGAGGTGGACCCCCGCGGTCTCGACCGACTCGACCGAGCCGTGCTGCGCAGCCTGTGCACCCGGTTCGGCGGCGGTCCCGTGGGTCTCACGTCCATCGCGATGGCGATCGGTGAGGAGCCGGAGACCGTCGAGACCGTCGCGGAGCCGTTCCTGCTGCGCGAGGGGTTCCTCACGCGGACGCCGCGAGGCAGGGTGGCGACGGCGGCGGCCTGGGCGCACCTCGGGCTCACGGCTCCCGAGGGCGGTCCCTCGCGCCTGTTCGACTGACGTCGCCGCCCAGCGGTTGCCCCAGGCCGTTCGCGCCGGGCCCGCCGGTGCGTGCACGCGTGTGCGGCGCGTCACCTAGACTCGTGCGCGGTCCGCTCCCGACGAAAGTGCTCTCCCCATCATGTTTGCAGAAGGCGGCAGCTCGAACGTGCTGCTCATCGGTCTCCTCGTCCTGGCGGTCGGAGGCATGTTCCTCCTCAGCCGGCGCAACCGGAAGCAGCAGGGTTCGGTGAACGACTTCCGCGCCACCCTGGCCCCCGGCGCCGAGGTGATGACCGCCTCCGGCCAGCTCGGTGTGGTGGTGGACCGGACGGGTGACGCCGTGACGATCGAGTCCTCGGGCACCCGGACCACCTGGGTGATAGCCGCGATCCAGCAGGTGCCGCCGCAGTTCTCGGCCGCGGCGGACGCCGCCTTCGGCCGCGCGGTCCCCGACGAGACGCCGGCTCCCGAGGGAGACCCCGTCGACGCCGACGTCGTCGCCCCCGACGACGCCTCCTCGCTCACGTCCGACGGTCCGGTCACGGACGACCGCACCGAGCGGGACCGGCCCGGTCCCGACGTCGACGGCGGCCCCACGTCTCCCGACCAGCGGCCCTGACGCCCCACCCGACTCGCCGGTCCGCGTGCGGTGCCGGCCCGCTCGACTGAAAGAAGACCCCGGTGGCTCGACGCAGCTCCATCGCACGACCGCTCTACCTGCTCCTGCTCGTCCTGGTCGCGGTGTACGGCACCGTCGGCTTCGGCGCCTTCACGGGTGACGCCGAGGAGGAGGGCGGCGCGTCGTTCACGCCGAACCTGGCCCTGGACCTCGAGGGCGGCACGCAGCTGATCCTGACGCCGCGCTCGAACGACGGCCAGCAGATCACCTCGGACGACATCGACCAGGCGATCGCGATCATCCGCCAGCGTGTGGACGGTTCCGGCGTGGCCGAGGCCGAGATCACCAGCCAGGGCGGGAGCAACATCGTCGTCGCCATCCCGGGCGAGGTCGACGAGCAGACGGTCGCCCTCATCACCGCCTCCGCCCAGATGCGCATGCGGCCGGTGCTGCAGGTGGTCAACCCCGGCACGATCGACCCGGCGGCAGCGCAGGCCGCGGCCGAGGCGGCGGCGGGTGACCTCGGAGCGATCGACCCCGGTGCGATCGACCCCGGTGCGATCGATCCGGGCGCCATCGACCCCGGGACCACCGACGGCGGTGCCACCGAGCCGCCGGCGACCGACGGCGAGGGCGCGAGCGGTGAGGGCGAGGCCGGGGACACCGGCGCCGACGGCGTGATGCCCCTCGAGGCGGCACCGGCGCCGTCGCCCACCGAGGACGGGACCGAGCCGACCGAGGGTTCCACCGAGCCGACCGAGGGTTCGACCGAGCCGACGGATGGTGCGACCGAGCCCACCGAGGCACCGACGCCCCCCACCACCGAGGAGATCGAGGCGGCGGCGCTCGCCGCGGCCGACGTCGACGGCGACGGTCAGCTCTCCTCGGAGCCCGCGGGCACGCCCACCAGCGCGGGCGACCTGCTGTGGCTGACCGAGCAGGTCTCCTACGACCTCTACACCCTGGACTGCACGCTCCCCGAGAACCGTGCGGGCGGCAGCGACGACTCGACCGAGCAGCCGCTCGTCGCGTGCGCGCCCGACGGCAGCGCCAAGTACGCGCTCGGCCCGGCGGAGCTCACGGGCGCCGACCTCACCAGCGCGCAGATGGCGTTCGAGGTCTCCTCCACGGGCGCGGCCACGAACCGCCCCATCGTGCAGATGAACTTCACCTCCGCGGGTGGCGACAAGTTCGGCGAGGTCACCACGCGCCTGTCCACCAGCACGCCGCCGCAGAACCAGTTCGCGATCGTGCTGGACGGCCTCGTGATCTCGGCGCCGTCCGTCACGACGCCGATCCCCAACGGCGAGGCGCAGATCAGCGGGCCGTCGGCCGCGCCGTTCACCCGCGACGAGGCGACGACGCTCGCCAACCAGCTCAACTTCGGCTCGCTGCCGCTGACGTTCGAGGTGCAGTCGCAGGAGCAGATCAGCGCGACCCTCGGTACCGAGCAGCTCGAGCGGGGGATGCTCGCCGGGATCATCGGCCTGATCCTGGTCCTCGGTTACTCGTTCCTGACCTACCGGGGCCTCGGCATCGTGACGGTCGCGAGCCTCGTGGTCGCGGGAGCGCTGACCTACGGGCTGATCCTGCTGCTGTCCTGGTGGCAGGGGTACCGCCTCTCGCTCCCCGGTGTCACGGGTCTGATCATCGCCATCGGCGTCACGGCGGACTCCTTCATCGTCTACTTCGAGCGCATCCGCGACGAGGTGCGCGAGGGCCGGACGCTCCAGGCCGCCGTGGACCACGGCTGGATCCGTGCGCGCCGCACGATCCTCGCCTCGGACGCCGTCAACGTCCTCGCGGCCGTGATCCTGTACTTCATCGCGGTGGGCGGTGTGCGCGGCTTCGCGTTCACGCTCGGACTCACGACCGTGATCGACCTGCTCGTGGTCATCCTCTTCACCCACCCGCTCATGAAGCTCCTGGTGCGGACGAGGTTCTTCGGGGAGGGGCACCGCTGGTCGGGGCTCGACCCGGTGCACCTCGGTGCCTCGGTGGCCGCCTACGCCGGACGCGGTCGCGCGCGGACGGCGGCCGAGCGCGCCGCCCTGTCCGAGCGGGCCGACACCCGCACCATCGCGCAGCGCAAGGCCGACGAGGCCCGCGCACGGGCGGAGGCGGAGCGTTCCGAGGACGACGCGCGCGACGCCGACGCCGTGTCGGTCACCACCGGTGACCGGTCCACCAGTGCCACCGACGCCACCGACACCACCGAGGAGAACCGCTGATGGCCGGCCAGTTCGCCCGCCTGGGCAACGACCTCTACACGGGCAAGCGCAGCTACGACATCGTCGGGAAGCGTCGTGTGTGGTTCATCGCCGCGGCGGTCCTCGTGATCGTCTCCGGTCTGCTCCTGGCCGTGCGCGGCCTGAACGTCGGCATCGAGTTCCGGGGTGGGTCGGAGTTCACCGTCTCGGGTGCGGCGACGACGTCGTCCGACCCCGCGAACGAGGTGCTGGGCGAGATCGGCACCGACCAGGTGGCTCGCGTCTCCGTCGTCGGCGGCGACAGCGTCCGCATCCAGACCGATCAGCTCACCCAGGAGCAGACGGACCAGGTCGCCGCCTCGCTCGCCGAGGTCTACGAGGTCGAGCGCAACGCCGTGACATCCTCCTTCATCGGCCCGACCTGGGGTGCCGACATCACCGCGAAGGCGCTGCAGGGCCTGGTGATCTTCATCGTGCTCGTCGCGCTGGTGATGGCGCTGTACTTCCGGACCTGGAGCATGGCGGCGGCCGCACTGATCGCGCTGATCCACGACCTGATCGTGACCGTGGGCCTCTACGCGGGCATCGGGTTCGAGGTCACGCCGGCCAGCGTGATCGGTCTGCTGACGATCCTCGGCTACTCGCTCTACGACACGGTCGTGGTCTTCGACAAGGTCCGTGAGAACACCGCGAACGTGCTCGAGCAGACGCGCGTCACGTACGAGGAGGCCTCGAACCTCGCGGTGAACCAGACCATCGTCCGCTCGATCAACACCTCGGTCGTCGGCGTCCTCCCCGTCGCCTCGATCCTCTTCGTCGGGGCGTTCCTGCTCGGCGCCGGCACCCTGCGCGACATCGCGCTCTCGCTGTTCATCGGCATGATCGTCTCGACCGCGTCCTCGATCTTCCTGGCCACGCCGCTGGAGGCCGCGCTGCGCATGCGGCGCTCGGTCTACCGCGAGCACAGCGCGAAGGTGCTCGCGCTGCGGGCCGAGGTCGGCGAGACCGAGACCGTGGTCACCAGTGCCGACGTCCGTCCCGAGACCGACCGCGTCGCGGCCACCGTGCCCGGCGTCCACCTCGGCACGCAGTCCCAGCCGCGCCGGAAGCGCTGACGCCCGACGGCACCCGACGCCGCCCGCACCCGCTCCGGGTGCGGGCGGCGTCGTTCCACGTCCGGGGCAGCACCTAGGATGGGCCAATGGTCGACGAGGGGCGCCAGGATCAGCGCGGTCGCGGCACGGCGGGAGCCGTGCAGCCCGTCGTGCCGCGCTCCCGGATGCGCACCACGCTGGTGCGCCTCGGGTCCCGCGGGCACCAGACGCCACCCGCCATCGAGCCCCTGCTGCGCGTCGTCCGCGCGAACCACCCGCGCGTGGACCTCGGCCTCATCGAGCGCGCCTACCGCGTCGCCGAGAAGGCCCACGAGGGTCAGCTGCGCAAGAGCGGCGACCCCTACATCACCCACCCGGTCGCGGTCGCGACGATCCTGGCCGAGCTCGGCCTGACACCGCCCACGCTGGCCGCCGCACTGCTCCACGACACGGTCGAGGACACCGACTACTCGCTCGAGACGCTGCGCAAGGAGTTCGGCGACGAGATCGCCGGCATGGTCGACGGCGTCACCAAGCTCGACAAGGTGACGTTCGGCGAGGCGGCGCAGGCCGAGACGGTCCGCAAGATGGTCGTCGCCATGGCGCGCGACATCCGCGTGCTCGTGATCAAGCTCGCCGACCGGCTCCACAACGCCCGCACCTGGAAGTTCGTCTCCTCCGGCTCCGCCGAGAGGAAGGCGCGCGAGACCCTCGAGATCTACGCGCCCCTCGCGCACCGCCTCGGCATGAACACCATCAAGTGGGAGCTCGAGGACCTCTCCTTCGCGACGCTCTACCCGAAGGTGTACGACGAGATCGTTCGTCTCGTCACGGAGCGGGCGCCGGCGCGCGAGGAGTACCTGACCGTCGTGCGCGGCAGCGTGGTGGAGGACCTGCGCGCCGCGCGCATCCGGGCGACCGTGACCGGTCGCCCGAAGCACTACTACTCGATCTACCAGAAGATGATCGTGCGCGGCCGCGACTTCGCGGACATCTACGACCTCGTCGGGGTGCGGGTGCTGGTCGACTCGGTCCGGGACTGCTACGCGGCGCTCGGCGCGCTGCACGCGCGGTGGAACCCCGTGCCGGGGCGGTTCAAGGACTACATCGCGATGCCGAAGTTCAACATGTACCAGTCGCTGCACACGACGGTCATCGGCCCCGGCGGCAAGCCCGTCGAGATCCAGATCCGCAGCCACGACATGCACCGCCGCGCGGAGTACGGCGTGGCGGCGCACTGGAAGTACAAGGAGCAGCCCGGCGCGTCGGGCGGATCCACCGCGGCCTCGGGCGAGATGCCCTGGCTCAAGCAGCTCGTGGACTGGCAGCGGGAGACCTCCGACCCGGGGAGTTCCTCGACTCGCTGCGCTACGAGATGTCGGGCAACGACGTCTACGTCTTCACGCCCAAGGGCGACGTCATGTCCCTGCCGAACGGGGCGACCGCCGTCGACTTCGCCTACGCCGTGCACACGGAAGTCGGGCACCGCACGGTGGGGGCGAAGGTCAACGGCCGTCTCGTGCCGCTCGAGTCGGTGCTCGACAACGGCGACACCGTGGAGGTCTTCACCTCCCGCGCCGAGGGCGCCGGTCCCAGCCGGGACTGGCTCTCGTTCGTCACCTCGCCCCGCGCCCGCAACAAGATCCGCGCCTGGTTCACGCGCGAGCGTCGGGACGAGGCGATCGAGGAGGGCAAGACCGCGATCGCCAAGGTGATGCGCAAGCAGAACCTCCCGCTCCAGCGCCTGCTCACCCACGACTCGCTCACGGCGCTCGCCTCCGACATGCGCTACGCGGACGTCACGGCCCTCTACGCGGCCGTGGGGGAACACCACGTCTCGGCGGCCAACGTGGTCTCCCGCCTGGTGGCCGGTCTCGGCGGTGAGGAGGGGACGACAGAGGACCTCGCCGAGGTCACGCACCCGGGTGCGACCCAGATCGCGCGCACGCGCAGCGGCGGGGGCGGCGTCGTCGTCGCCGGGATGGACGACGTCTGGACCAAGCTCGCCAAGTGCTGCACGCCCGTGCCCGGCGATCCCGTGGTCGGCTTCGTCACGCGCGGCCAGGGCGTCTCGGTGCACCGCGCCGACTGCCCCAACCTCGAGGCGCTCCAGGGGAGTCGGAGCGCTTCGTCACGGTCTCGTGGTCGCCCGACGCCCAGAGCGTCTTCCTCGTCCAGATCCAGGTCGAGGCGCTCGACCGCTCACGCCTGCTCTCGGACGTCACGCGCGTCCTTTCGGACAACCACGTCAACATCCTCTCGGCGAGCGTCTCCACCTCGCGCGACCGTCTGGCCGTGAGCAAGTTCGTCTTCGAGATGGGGGACACGGCGCACCTGGGCCACGTGCTGCGCGCCGTGCGCGAGATCGACGGCGTCTTCGACGTCTACCGCGTCACCGGCGTCCGGCCTGATGCGGCACCGGTGCCGTCGGGTCGCGCGGAGCTCAACGCCAAGGGCTGAGACCCGCGGCGGGCGCGAGGGCGTCGACGACGGCGAGCGCGCGTCGTCCCCGCGCCCGAGCGGCCGACAGGAGACGCCCGCGCACGGCGTCCGGCCGCACGTGCTCGAGCACGGCCCGCAGCGACTCGCGTGCGAGGCGGGCGCCGTCGTCGTCCCCCGAGTCCTCGAGCGCGCTGACCTCGCGGGCGAGGTCGCACGCGGTGGTGAGCAGCGACGTCGTCGGGACCCCGCCGATCGCGTCGACGTCGAGACCGCTGGTGCGGGCGCAGCGGTAGCGCACGACGCCGAAGCGCGCCCGCAGCGGCCGCGGGACGTGGACGTCGAGCACGTCCGGCGGTGGCCCGCCCAGGTGGATCCAGGCGGCGGCACGCAGGGCGATGACGCCGCCGTCGGCGGGGAGGACCTCGAGCCGGGGCCGGTGAGCAGCGTCGGCACCCCGCAGGCCACCACTGCGCTGCGCGCCCGGTCCGCCGGCGTCACGACGACGTCGGACGGTACCCGGCCGTGCCACAGCCAGTCCCCGGCGCCCGCGAGGGCCGTGAGGACGACGCCGTCGATCTCCTGCGGCGTCCGGACGACGCGGGCCGGTCGGACGCTCCAGGGGGTCGGCATGCGTCGATCATGCCGGTCCCGACCACCTGCGGCGGTGCGGCTGTGGACGGGCGATGCTCTCGGGCTGCCGTGATCGGAGAGGAGCGGGCCCGGGAACGAGGAACGGGACCGACCGCCGGCGTCGCGCGCCGTCGATCGGTCCCGTTCCGGTGGGGTCGTGCGATCCCCGGTGATGTCAGTCCTGGGACTGCTGCACCGCCGCGAGCCACTGGCGACGCGTGGCCAGCGCCGCCTCGGCGTCCTTGATCTTCTTGGCGTTGCCCGCGGAGCGCGCCTTCTCGAGGTCGGCCTCCAGCGCGGTGATCGAGTCGAGCAGCTGCGCCGTCGCGCCCTCGACGCGCGCCTTCATCTCCGGGTCGGTCCGACGCATCTCCGCCTGCTCGGCGTCACGGATCGCCTGCTCGACGGCGCGCAGCCGCGCCTCGGTGCGCTGCATCTCGGCGCGCGGCACCTTGCCGGCCTCGTCCCACGCGTCCTGGATGGGACGGATGTCGCGGCGCGCGGCCGCGAGGTCGGTGATCGGCAGCAGGGCCTCGGCGCGCTCGAGCAGACCCAGCTTGACCTGCAGGTTGCCCTCGAACTCGGCGTCGATCGCGGCGTTCATCTGCGTGCGGGCACCGAAGAAGGTGTCCTGCGCGGCCTTGAACCGGGCCCACAGCGCGTCGTCGTCCTTGCGACGGCCCCGGGGAGCCGCCCGCCAGGAGTCCATCAGCGCACGGAAGCGCGAGCCGGTCGGCCCCCAGTCCGTGGAGTCGGCGAGCGCCTCGGCCTGGACCACCAGCTCCTCCTTCACACCCTTCGCGTCGCTGTTGCGGCGGTCGAGGTCGGAGAAGTGGGCGCGGCGGGCCTTGTCGAAGCTCGTGCGGGCGTGCGAGAAGCGCTTCCACAGCGCGTCCTCGGTCGGTCGGTCGATGCGGACGCCAGTGCGCTGCGCCTGCTTCCACTCCTCCAGCAGCGCGGTGACCTTCGCGGTCGCGTCGCGCCACTGCACCCGGGCCGGGTCGGTCGCGGCGACGGCCTCGACCTGCTCGACGATCGCCGTGCGGTCGGTGACCGCCTGCGCGCGGGCGGCCTCGCGCTCGCGGCGCGCCTGGGCCTGCAGCTCGTCGGCCTGGGCGCCCAGCACGCCGAGGCGGGCACGCAGCGCGGGCAGGTCGCCGACGGCGGCCGGCTCGGTGAGCTGCTCCGTGAGCGAGGTCAGGGTCGAGGTCGCCTCCTTCGCGCTCAGCGTCGGCAGGCGGGTCTCGAGCAGCGCGACCTGGGCCTTGAGGTCGAGGTAGCGACGCACGTACAGGCCGAGAGCCTCCTGCTGGTCACCGCCCGCGAACTGACCGACGACGCGCTCGTCCTCGCCGTCGCGCACCGTCACGGTGCCGTCCTCGGCCACGGTGCCGAAGGCCGAGGCTGCCTCGATGTCGGCCTTCTCGTCGGCGGGGGTGGGGGCGGCGACCGCGGCGGGGGCCGGGGTCGTGCGCGCTGACGTCGTGCCGGCGCCGGGCCGCGGAGCCGGTCGCGGTCCGGGGCGCGGGGTGGGCCGCGGCGTCGGGCGGGGAGCGGGTGTGGCCGTCTCGACCGGCGCCGCCTCCACGGGCGCAGCATCCTCACGCGTCACCGCGTCCGTGGACGCCGCAGCCTCGTCGGCGGTCGGCACGTCCTCGGCGGTGGCAGCCTCCTCGACGGGCGCGGCCACCTCCTCGACTACGGCGGCGTCCTCGGCAGCGACGACGTCACCTTCGGCCGGGGCCTCGTCGGGTGCGGGGGTCTGGTCCGCCGTCAGGGTCTCGTCGACCGTGGGCGCGGTGTCCGCGACGGACTCGACCTCGACCGTGGACTCCTCGGCGGGCGGGATCTCGAGCGTGGAGACGTCCTCGGCTGCAACCTCATCGACGCCGTCGCGCTCGACGAGCTCCTCGGTGAGCGAGAGCCCGGTCTCGGGCGCGGGCGGGATCTCCTCCGCCGTCGTCACCTCCTGCGGACCGTCCTCGCCGGGTTCCGGCTCGAGCTCGGGCGCCTGTTCCTCCGTGGCGGCCACGGAGGTGTCGATGTCGGCAGCGGTCTGCTCGGTCACCTCCGCGGGGGCGTCCGTGGCGTGCTGCTGCTCGTCGGTGGGTTCGGGTGTGCTAGTCACGAGATGACCGCTTTCTCGATGATGACGTCCGTCGCCGGGCGTCCGTTCGTGGCGCCTGTGTCGTTGCCTGCGGCTCCGACCGACTGGAGTACGTCCAGTCCCTGCACCACCGTACCGAACACCGTGTAGCCCCCGGCGGCGTCGTCCGGGAGCGGGACGTCGGCGAAGACCAGGAAGAACTGGCTTCCCATGCCCTCGCCGTCGCCCGGCGGCCGTGCCATGGCGAGCGTGCCCGCGGGGTACACGCCGTCGGTGGGGGCGTTCTCGATGGGGCCGAAGGAGTAGCCCGGGCCGCCCATCCCGCTGGCGGTCGGGTCGCCGCACTGAAGGAGCGAGTCCGGCAGGAGGCGGTGGCACGCGGTGCCGTCGTAGAAGCCGTCGCCCACGAGCCGCTCGAAGGAGGCGACCGCCTGGGGCGCCGCCGCGTCGTCGAGCTCGACGACGACGTCGCCGGCGCTGGTCTCCAGCGTGACCGTGGCGGCGGTGGCCTCGCTCGCGGCGGGCGGCGCGTCGTAGAGCTCGGGGTCCGTGGTGGGCAGGGGCTCGCTCAGGGGCGTTGGCGCATCGGTCGTCGGGGTGGCGCCGTCGAGCGCGGTGTCACCCGAGCCATCGCCGTCGGCGCTGTCGTTCGTCAGGAGGAACGCCGCCGCACCGGTCGCGATCACGAGCCCGGCCACGAGTGCCGCTGCCACGATGCTGCGCTCGCGCCGCACCTTGGCGGCCCGTTCGAAGCGCGCCCTCGCCTTCTCCTGGCGCCGTCGCTCGGCCTCGCGTGCCTGCCTGCTGACCATCGGTCCTCCCGTGACGTGCCGGTGCCCTGCTCGTGACGTGTGCGTGCGGCGTCGGCAGCCGTGCCGACCCGCGTTCCAGCATAGGTGGCGGGGACGGGCGCGGCCGGTGCGTCTGGGAGGATCGGGGCATGCCCCGACCGACCCCCCTGTCCGGCTTCCCCGAGTGGTTGCCCGCGCAGCGCATCATCGAGCAGCGCGCGATCGAGATCCTGACCCGCACGTTCGAGCTGCACGGCTTCGCCTCGGTCGCCACCCGCGCCGTCGAGCCGCTGGACCAGCTCCTGCGCAAGGGCGAGACCTCCAAGGAGGTCTACGTGCTGCGGCGCCTGCACGCCGACCCCGAGCAGGCTTCGGGCGACGGCGATCTCGGGCTGCACTTCGACCTCACCGTGCCGTTCGCGCGCTACGTGCTCGAGAACGCCGGGCACCTGAGCTTCCCGTTCAAGCGCTACCAGATCCAGCCGGTCTGGCGCGGTGAGCGCCCCCAGGACGGGCGGTTCCGCGAGTTCTGGCAGGCGGACATCGACGTCGTGGGCGAGGGCAGCCTGCCCGACCACCTCGAGATCGACGTCCCGCTGATCGCGGCCGAGGCGCTCACGGCGCTGTCCGAGATCGGGCTCCCGCCTGTTCGGGTGCTCGTGAACGACCGCCGCGTCGCGGAGTCCTTCTACCGCGGTGTCGGCCTGGAGGCCGTCGACGAGGTGCTGCGCTGCGTGGACAAGCTGGCCAAGATCGGGCGCGACGGCGTCGCGGCCCTCCTGCGCGACGAGCTGGGGGCGAGCGAGGCCCAGGTGGCCGCGACGCTCGACCTGGCGGAGCTCTCGGGCGGCGTCGACGTCGTGGAGCGGGTGCGTGTGCTGGCGATCGGCGCCGGTGTCGGGCGGGCGGACCCGCAGCACCTCGCGGACCTCGAGACGGGCCTCTCGGCGCTCGAGCGGCTCCTGCGGGAGGCGCAGGTGCGCGCGCCGGGTGTCGTCGTCGCCGACATGTCGATCGCGCGCGGGCTCGACTACTACACGGGTGCCGTCTACGAGACGGTGCTCGTGGGGCACGAGAAGCTCGGCTCGATCTGCTCCGGTGGCCGCTACGACTCGCTCGCCTCCGACGGCGCGCGAACCTACCCCGGTGTCGGGATCTCGATCGGGCTGTCGCGCGTGCTCTCCCGCCTGTTCTCCGCCGGTCTCGTCACGGCCAGCCGCAGCGTGCCGACGGCGGTGCTCGTCGCCGTCGCCGACGAGGAGTCGCGCTCGCGCTCGAACCAGGTGGCGGCCCAGCTGCGCGCCCGCGGTGTCCCGTGCGACGTCGCGCCCGCCGCGGCGAAGTTCGGCAAGCAGATCCGCTACGCCGACCGGCGCGGAATCCCGTACGTGTGGTTCCCGGGCGCGCCCGGCGAGGCCGATGCGGTCAAGGACATCCGCAGCGGCGACCAGGTCGAGGCGGACGCGACGGTGTGGGCGCCCCCGGCGGCGGACTGGTTCCCGCGCGCCGTCGTGACCGCCTCCGACTGAGCCCGCCGCACCGGTCGAGAACGTCCTGCGCCGCGCGAACGGGTGTCTCCGCGCGGCCCAGGACGTTCTCGGCCCGGGTTCGGGGCCCCACCCCACCGACCGATAACGGCAGCGGCCGCGGTCCCGATCGGGACCGCGGCCGCTGCCGTTCGTCGTCAGACGTGGTGGGGCTCAGTGCGCGTAGGTGCGCGGGCGGCGCGCCGGGCGGTCGCCGTCGTGACGGTCGCGGGGGCCGCGCGCGGGCGGACCCGAGTCCGCCTTGATGCGGAGCTGACGACCGGCGATCTTCGCGGCGCCGATGCGACGCTCGCTGTCGGAGTCCAGCCCCAGCGGGATCTCGACCAGGGAGAACGACGGGAAGATGTCGATCTTGCCGATCTCGGCGCCGCGCAGGCCGCCCTCGCCGGTGATGGCGCCGACGATGCCCTGGGGCGTCACGCCGTCGCGGTGGCCCACGGCGATGCGGTAACGGTTGCCGTCGCTGCTGCCGCCCGGGCGACCGCCGCGCTCGCGACCACCACGGTCGCCGCGCTGCCCACCCCGCTCGAAGCGGTCGCCGCGGTCACGACCGCCACGCTCGCCGTCGCGCTCGAAACGGTTCTCGCGGCCGTGGTCGGCCAGCTGGACCTCGGCCTCGACCGGTCCGCCGGTGTCGCCGACCGACAGCGCGAGGAGCGCCGCCGCGAGGTCGAGGACGTCGGTGCCGGTCTGCGCCGCGTGCTGCTCGAGACGCTCGCGGTGCACGGACAGGCGACCCTGCGCGAGACGCTCCTCCGCCTTCGCGACGGAGCTGCCGACGCGGTGCGCGACGACGTCGAGACGCGTGGGCAGCACGGCCTCGGTGAGGCGCGAGCCCGTGACGCGCTCGATGGTGCGCAGGCGCGGCTTCTCCTTCGGCGTGAGGAAGGTCAGCGCCCTGCCGGTGCGGCCGGCGCGGCCGGTGCGGCCGATGCGGTGCACGTAGGTCTCGACCTCGCGCGGCACGTCGAAGTTCACCACCAGGCCGATGCGGTCGACGTCGAGCCCGCGCGCCGCGACGTCGGTCGCGACGAGGACGTCGACGGAGCCGCCGCGGAGGCGGTCGATGATCTTCTCGCGGTCGCGCTGGGCGACGTCGCCGCTGATCGAGGCGGCGCTGACGCCCGTGGCGGCCAACGCGGCGCCGACCTCCTCGGCCGTCTCGCGGGTGCGGACGAAGACGATCGCGGCGTCGACGTCGCTGGTGGCCAGGATGCGCGCGAGCGCCTCGGCCTTGTTGCGGTAGGGGACGATCGCGTAGGTCTGCTCGACCGACGTGATCGTGGAGGACTGGCGCGCCACGGTGATCTCGACCGGGTTGGTCAGGTGCGTGTCGGCCACGCGACGGATCGCGGGCGGCATCGTCGCGGAGAACAGCGCGACCTGCTTGGTGGCGGGCGTGCTCGCGAGGATCGTCTCGACGTCCTCGGCGAAGCCCATGCGGAGCATCTCGTCGGCCTCGTCGAGGACGACGAACGCGAGCTCCTCCATCTTCAGCGCCTTGCGCTCGATCATGTCGATGACGCGACCGGGCGTCCCGACGACGACCTGCGCGCCGCGCTCGAGGCCGCGCAGCTGCGGCACGAAGGAGGCGCCGCCGTAGATCGGCAGGACCGAGACGCGGCTCGTGGCCGGGACGAAGGAGGCGATCGCGTCGCTCACCTGGATCGCGAGCTCGCGCGTGGGGGTGAGGACGACCGCCTGGACGACGCGCTTGTCGGGGTCGATCGCGGCCAGCAGGGGAGGCCGAACGCGGCGGTCTTGCCGGTTCCGGTCTGCGCGACGCCGATGATGTCGCTGCCGCCGAGCAGGACCGGGATGGCCTGCTGCTGGATCGCGGTGGGGGTGGTGAAGCCGAGGTTCTCGACGGCGGCCAGGAGGTCCGCGGGCATGCCGAGGTCGGCGAAGGTGAGGTCAGACACGGGTGAGGAACCCTTCACGAGGGGACGATGCGGAGATACGACCGGTGTCTGCCGGTCAACCCGCGTCTCGTGCCCGTCGTCTCGCCGCCGCGCTCTGCGACGTGCGTGGTCACCATCGCGCTCGCGAGCACGTGCCGGTGATCTTGTCTGGGGCCCTGTGGCGGGATGCGCACTCCAAGGACGCCGATCACTCTACCGCGCGGTCCGCCGCGACGCCCGGTGGCCGCGGGTGAGGTGTCTCACCCGTCGATCACGGGGCGAGCACCGGCGAGGATGGACCCGTGGCTCCCTCCCGTCGCAGCGCCGTCCCCTCGTTCTCGGTGATGGACGTGCTCGCGCGCGCCGACGCGCTGCGGGCGCAGGGCCGCTCGGTGCTGACGCTGTGCGTGGGGGAGCCGGGCGGGGGAGCGCCGGCACCGGTGCGCGCGGCGGCCGTCGCCGCGCTCGCCGGGGACCTCGGCTACACGCAGGTGCAGGGGCTGCCCGCGCTGCGCGAGGCGGTCGCCGGGCACTGCGCGGCGCGCTACGGCGTCGCGGTGGACCCGGCGCGCATCCTCATGACGACCGGTGCCTCCGGTGCGGTGCTGGCCGCCGTCGTCGCGGCGTTCGACGCGGGGGACCGGGTCGCGGTGGCCTCGCCCGGGTACCCGGCCTACCGCAACGCGCTGGCGGCCCTGGGCTGCGAGGTGGTCGACGTCGCGGCGGGTCCGGACGCGCGGTACGCGCTCACGCTCGAGGCGCTGCGCGAGACGCACGCTCGGGGTCCGCTCGCCGGCGTGGTCATCGCCAGTCCGTCCAACCCGACGGGCACGCTGACGACCGAGCTGCCGGCGATCCTCGCGTGGTGCCGCGAGCAGGGCGTGCGGTGCGTCAGCGACGAGATCTACCACGGCATCGTCTACGACGGCGCGGTCGCCGCGACGGCGGCCGGCGACCCCGCGGCCCTCACGATCGGCTCCTTCTCCAAGTACTGGGGGATGACCGGGTGGCGGCTCGGCTGGCTGGTCATGCCGCCCGACCTCGCGCGCGCCACGGCCGACATCGCGGGCAACCTCGCGCTCTGCGCCCCGGTGCCCGCCCAGCACGCAGCGCTCGCGGCGTTCGACCCCGCCTCCTACGTGGAGTGCGACGCGCGGGTCGCCGCGCTCGCCGGCACCCGTGAGGTGCTGCTCGCGGCGGCGCCGTCGCTCGGTTTCACCCGCGTCGCCCCGGTCGACGGCGCGTTCTACCTCTGGGCGGAGATCGGCGCCGCGGGGCTGGACTCGCCGACCTGGTGCGAGCGGCTGCTCGCCGACACCGGCGTCGCGCTCGCGCCCGGGACGGACTTCGACCTCGTCGACGGCGAGCGCTGGGTCCGGCTGTCGTTCTCGCCCGGGCGCGAGGTCGTCGCGGCGGCGTGCGAGCGGATCGCGGAGTGGAACTACCATCGACGGTGACCTGTCCGCCCTCGCGCCCGCGAGCGGCTGCGGGTCGGCTGGACCCTCAGCGCCCCCACCCCTCGGAAGGACCCTTCCCGTGCTCCGCACCCACCACGCCGGCGACCTGCGCGCCTCCGACATCGGCACCACCGTCACCCTGACCGGGTGGGTGGATCGCCGTCGCGATCACGGCGGTGTGGCCTTCCTCGACCTGCGCGACGCCTCCGGCATCGCCCAGGTCGTCGTGCGCGACGAGGAGGTGGCCCACCCGCTGCGCGCCGAGTGGGTGCTGCAGGTGACGGGCGAGGTCTCGCGCCGCCCCGAGGGCAACGCGAACGCGAACCTCGCCACCGGCGAGATCGAGATCGTGGCGAGCGACGTCGTCGTGCTCAACTCGGCCGCGCCGCTCCCGTTCCAGGTCTCCACGGCGCTCGAGACGAGCGACGGCGGCGGGGACAACGCGGCCGGTGAGGAGGCGCGCCTGAAGTACCGCTACCTCGACCTGCGCCGGCCGGCGCCGTCGCAGGCGCTGCGGCTGCGCGCGAAGGTCAACGCCGCGGCGCGACGCGTGCTCGACGGCGAGGGTTTCGTCGAGGTCGAGACGCCGACGCTGACGCACTCCACGCCCGAGGGGGCGCGCGACTTCGTGGTGCCCGCGCGCCTGTCGCCCGGCTCCTGGTACGCCCTCCCGCAGAGCCCGCAGCTGTTCAAGCAGCTGCTCATGGTGGCCGGGATGGAGAAGTACTACCAGATCGCCCGCTGCTACCGGGACGAGGACTTCCGCGCCGACCGCCAGCCCGAGTTCACGCAGCTCGACGTCGAGGCGTCGTTCGTGGACCAGGAGGACGTGATCGCGCTCGGCGAGAAGATCCTGGTGGAGCTGTGGGACCTCATCGGGGTGCAGATCCCGACGCCGATCGAGCGGATCACCTTTGCCGACGCGATGCGTCTGTACGGCTCGGACAAGCCGGACCTCCGCTTCGGCAACCCGATCGTGGAGCTGACGGAGTACTTCGCCGACACGACGTTCCGGGTGTTCCAGGCTCCGTACGTCGGCGCCGTCGTGATGGCCGGCGGTGCCTCGCAGCCCCGCCGCCAGTTCGACGCGTGGCAGGAGTGGGCCAAGCAGCGCGGCGCGCGCGGCCTCGCGTACGTCACGCTCGGCGAGGACGGCACGCTCGGCGGGCCGGTCGCCAAGAACCTGTCCGACACCGAGCGCGAGGGTCTGGCCGCCGCGACCGGTGCGCAGACGGGCGACGCGATCTTCTTCGCCGCCGGCGGCCAGACGGCGTCGCAGACCCTGCTCGGCGCTGCGCGCCTGGAGATCGCCAAGCGCACCGGCGCCATCGACGAGTCCGCCTGGTCGTTCGTGTGGGTCGTGGACGCGCCGCTGTTCAAGCCCACCGGCGAGGACGACGACGTCGCGGTCGGCGAGGGTGCGTGGACGGCCGTGCACCACGCCTTCACCTCGCCCAACCCCGACTGGATCGACCGCTTCGAGGACAGCCCCGGCGAGGCGCTCGCCTACGCCTACGACATCGTCTGCAACGGCAACGAGATCGGTGGCGGGTCGATCCGTATCCACCGCCGCGACGTGCAGGAGCGCGTCTTCAAGGTGATGGGGATCGACGGCGAGCAGGCCCAGGAGCAGTTCGGGTTCTTCCTCGACGCGTTCGGCTACGGCACGCCCCCGCACGGTGGTATCGCATTCGGCTGGGACCGCATCGTGGCGCTCATGACGCGGTCGGCCTCGATCCGCGAGGTCATCGCGTTCCCGAAGTCGGGCGGCGGCTACGACCCGCTGACCGGCGCGCCGGCCCCGATCACGCCGGCGCAGCGCGCCGAGGCGGGCGTCGACTTCGTGCCGGAGAACGACGAGGACGGGGCAGCCACCGGGACCACGGCGCCGTGAGCGCGGGGCCGCTGCCGGCCCCGCTCCCGCAGGTGCTCGAGACCGACCTCCTGATCCTCGCCGAGCGCGAGGACTGGGCGCACGGCCGCGCCGCGAGCACGGCGGGGGCCGCGCTGCTCGCCCGCACCACGCCGCAGGGCGAGGTGCTGATGGCGCGGGGTGCGGCCGTCGAGGTCGAGGACCTGCTCGACGCCGAGGCGCGGCTGCGTCGGCGCAGCGGGGCGGAGCCGGCGCTCTGGCTGAGCGCACCCCGCGACGTCGTGGTGCCCGCCCGGGTGCTCGACGCACTCGGGCTCGTGCCGTTCTCGCAGTGGGACTGGATGGCCCTGGAGGCCGCCGACGCGCTCGGCGGGGCCGACCTCCCGGGCGGTACGTCGATCCGCGCCGTCGACGTCTCCTCGGAGGCCGAGGTCGCCGTGGTTCGCGAGGTCCTCCGTCGCACGAACCCGCGCTCGACGGCGGATCCGCTCGCCGCGCCCGAGGTCGCCTGGGCGGGGGCGTACGACGGCGACGCGCTGGTCGGCGTCTTTGGCGCGCGCGGGGAGCAGGGGCACGGCGAAGGCGCGTCGTGGCACCTGCACGGTCTCGGGGTGCTCGCGGAGAAGCGCGGTCGTGGCCTGGGCCGGGCGCTCACGGCTCACCTGGCGGCGGTCGGTCTCGCGGCCGGTGCCGACTGGATCTCGCTCGGGCTGTACGCCGAGAACGACGCCGCGCGCCGGCTCTACCGCCGCCTCGGCTTCACCACGCGCGCGGAGATGAGCTCGTACGGTCCGGCGAGCGCGACGCGCCCGCTGCGCTGACGCGCTGGCGCGCTGGCACGCCCCACGACCCTCGCTCACAGCGGCTGAGTCTCGCTCACAGCGGCTGCTGGCTGCCGCCCCCGCTAGCGATCTGTATCTGTGCAGGTCAGGGCCCTGTGCCCAAGGCCGTTGACGCCACCAGCCGCTGTCCGCGAGACACAGCCGCTCACAGCGAGGGCCCGGGCGCCGCAGCCAGCGCTGCGCCGAGACCCTGGGCGGCGGCGCAGGGGTCGAGGGCCAGCTCGGCAGGTGTCCGCTGGGAGCGGCTGGCGCCGGTCCCACCCACCGCCTCCCAGTGTTGCCGCAGGTCAGCGCCGGTCTGCTGCGCCGCCGCGACGTAACGGACGGGTGTCAGCCGCTCACAGCGGACACCCCTGTCGCGCCGGCCCGACCTGGGCGTTCCGCGCCCACCCGGCCCCGGTGCGGCGGTGACTCAGTGCTGCAGCGACAGTCGCCGTGCGATCGGCCGGAGCCAGCGCGGCGCCCACCAGTTCGCGTCGCCGAGCACCGTCATGGTCGCGGGCACGAGCAGCATCCGCACGAGCGTGGCGTCGAGTGCGACGGCGAGCGCGAGCGCGAACCCGGCCTGCTTGATCGGCAGCAGGCTCGAGGTGGCGAACCCGGCGAACACCACGATGATGACCAGCGCGGCCGAGGTGATGATGCGGCCCGAGCGCTGCAGCCCGAGCCGGACGGCGTCGTCGTTGGAGGCCCCGCCGTCGTAGAGCTCCTTCACGCGCGAGAGCAGGAACACCTCGTAGTCCATCGCGAGCCCGAACCCGAACGCCACCACGACGGCGACGATGTAGCTCTCGACACCGCCGACCGACTCGAACCGCAGCAGTCCCGAGAGGTGCCCCTCCTGGAAGACCCAGGTCGTCACGCCGAGCGACGCCGCGATGGACAGCAGGTTGGTCACCAGCGCCTTGAGCGGCACCAGCACCGATCCGGTCATGAGGAACAGCAGCACGAACGTCGCCGCGATCACGAGCCCGGCGGCGACGGGGAGCCCGTCGATCAGCGACTGCCCGAAGTCGACCTGCCCGGCCGCCTGCCCGCCGACCAGCAGCGACGGGTCGAGCGCGCGGGCGTCGTTCACGACGGCGACGGCCTCGGCGCCGCCGGCGTCCTCGACGTCGAGCCGCAGCCCCAGCAGCACCTGCCCGTCTCCGAGGTCGGCGGCGGGGTCGACGGACGCGACGCCGTCGAGCGCGGCCAGCTGCTCGGTGGTCGTCGCGAGCGCGGCTTCGTCGGGGGCGTCCGTGGCGACGACGAACACGTCCGCGCCGCCGACGGCCGGGAACTCCTCACCGAGCGTCTCGAGGTAGCGCTGCTGCTCGGAGCCGCGCGGGAGCATGTCGATCCCGGAGTTGCGCAGCTGCAGCCCCAGCAGCGGTGAGGCCATCACCACCAGCGCTGCGATCGCGCCGAGCATCGTCAGGAGCGGCCGCTTCTGCACCAGCGACGTCAGCCGGGAGAACACCCCGATGTCCGGCGCGACGTCGCCGAGCTTCCCGACGACGGCGCGCAGCCCCGGCACCCGGCTCAGGATCGAAGGGCGCAGGAACCGGCGCCCGCTGAGCATGAGGAGCGCCGGGACCAGCGTGAGCGCGGTCGCCAGGGCGAGGACGACCACGAGCGCCCCGGCGACGCCGAGGGCCTTCAGCAGATCGGCCGGGAAGGCGGCGAGCCCGAGCACGGAGATCGCGATCGTCAGGGCCGAGAAGAAGACGGTGCGCCCCGCCGTCGCCACGGTGGTCTCGACGGCCTGGACCACGAGCGGGTCGCGACGCCGCCCGCCGCGCCGCCGGCGGCCCACCGGGATGCCGGCGGTCTCCATCCGCTCGACCTCGTCGACCAGCCGCCGCAGCTCCTCGCGGAACCGCGAGACCACCAGCAGCCCGTAGTCGATGGAGAGGCCGAGGCCGAGCACCGTCACGACGTTGATGACGACGGAGTCGAGCTCCATCACGTAGCTGAGCGCCATGATCGCGCCGAGGCCGCTGAGGATCGAGGCGATCGCGCCGACGATCGGCATCCCGGCGGCGAGCGCGCCGCCGAACACGACGACCATCACGAGGAGCGCGATCGGGAGCGCGACGAGCTCGCCGCGGATGAGGTCGCGCTCCATCTGGTGGTTGACGGCCGAGACGATGATCGAGGTGTTGGACACGGTGGCGCTGCCGGCCGCGCCGTCGGCGGTGACGTCCTGCGCGAGGGTCCGCAGGCGATCCTCGACGGCGTCCTCCGCGTCCGCCAGCGAGTCGCCCGCCAGACCGGGCTCGAGCGTCACACGCAGCACGAAGGCGTCACCCTGCGTGGAGACGAGGACGGCGAGGGCCGGGTCCGCCGTCGGGTCCGGGGCGAGCAGCGGGTCGACGACCTGCGCGACGCCGTCGATCGCGGCGAGATCCTCGCGCGCGGGGGCGAGGACGGCCTCGAGATCGGCGCGGGTCCCCGCGTCCGCGAGGTCGACGTCGTCGACCAGGATCGTGGTGCTGGCGCCGTCACCGGCGTCCGCCAGGAGCTCCTGCACCTGCATCGACTGGCTGCCGGGGACGCCGGGGTCGCCGGTCTCGAGCTTGGCGAACAGGGGGTCGCCGAGCACCGGGGTCATGGCCGCACCGCCCGCACCGATCGCCAGGAGGATCCACAGGACGAGGAGGGAACGGGGCCGGCGGGTCACCGTGCGGCCGAGACGCGCGAACACCCCCACACTCTCCCACGTAGGCTCGAGCGGTGGATCTGTTCGAGGCGGCCGGGCGCGAGAGCTCCGGCACCCCCGCCGTGCGGGCCGACGCGCCGCTCGCCGTCCGGATGCGGCCGGCGAGCATCGACGAGGTCGTGGGTCAGGAGCACCTGCTGCGCCCCGGGTCGCCGCTGCGCCGGCTGGTCGCCCCGCAGGCCGGGTCGGTGCCTCCGTCGTCCGTGGTGCTGTGGGGCCCTCCCGGGACCGGTAAGACGACCCTGGCCTACCTCATGGCCGCCGCCGCGGACCGCACGTTCGTCGAGCTCTCCGCCGTCACCGCCGGGGTGAAGGACGTGCGCGCGGTCATCGAGGATGCGCGGCGTCGCCTGTCCGGCGGCGGCCAGGAGACCGTCCTGTTCGTCGACGAGGTCCACCGGTTCTCCAAGACCCAGCAGGACGCGTTGCTGCCCAGCGTCGAGAACCGCCTCGTGACGCTCGTGGCCGCGACCACGGAGAACCCGTCGTTCTCGGTCATCTCGCCGCTGCTGTCGCGCTCGCTCCTGCTCACGCTGCACCCGCTCGAGCCCGACGACGTCGCCGCGCTCGTGCAGCGCGCCCTCACCGACGCGCGGGGCCTGGACGGCGCGTTCACCCTCGCCGACGACGCCGCGGCGCACCTGCTGCGCCTCGTCGGCCCGGACGCGCGCAAGGCGCTCACCGTCCTCGAGGCGGCCGCGGGGACCGCGCAGGAGGTGGGGGAGAGCGTCATCTCGCTGGCGTCGGTGGAACGCGCTGTCGACATCGCCGCGGTGCGCTACGACCGCGACGGCGACCAGCACTACGACGTCGCGAGCGCGTTCATCAAGTCGATGCGGGGCAGCGACGTCGATGCGGCGCTGCACTACCTCGCGCGGATGCTGCACGCGGGGGAGGACCCGCGCTTCGTCGCGCGACGGATCGTGATCGCCGCGAGCGAGGAGGTCGGGATGGCCGACCCGAGCGCGCTCGCGACGGCGGTCGCCGCCTTCCAGGCCGTCAGCTTCATCGGGATGCCCGAGGCGCGCATCGTGCTCGCGCAGGCCGTGGTGCACATCGCGACGGCACCGAAGTCGAACGCCTCCTACGCGGCGATCAACGCGGCGATGGCCGACGTCACCGCCGGGCGCGGCGGAGCCGTGCCGATGCACCTGCGCGACGCCCACTACTCGGGTGCCAAGAAGATCGGCCACGGGCAGGACTACGTCTACGCGCACGACGCGCCGCACGGCGTCGCCGCCCAGACCTACGCGCCGCAGGGCCTGGAGGACGCGCGCTACTACGAGCCGACCGGGCGGGGCTTCGAGTCGCAGGTCGGACCGCGGCTGGCGCGCATCCGGGAGATCCTCGACTCCTGAGGCGGGAGTGAGGTCCGCTGCGATCGGGTATGGTTGAGCGGTTGCCTGCCGGGTCACCGGCACGGCTCCCTGGGGCCCTAGCCACCTCGCCGCACCGCCCGCTCGTCCAACCGAGCCGGACGGATCGCGGTATCGGTCGGTCCCACTCCGCCGCGGCGTCCGTGCTCGGCGGTGTGACAACGAGACAGGAAGTAGTGAACGTGGCATCCAACCGCGCCCGCAACCAGGTGCGCCTCTCGCGCGCCCTCGGCATCCCGCTGACCCCGAAGGCCGCCCGCGCCTTCGAGAAGCGCCCCTACCCGCCCGGCGAGCACGGTCGTGCCCGCAAGCGCCAGGAGAGCGACTACGCCGTCCGCCTCAAGGAGAAGCAGCGTCTGCGTGCGCAGTACGGCATCCGTGAGGCCCAGTTCCGCAACACGTTCGACGAGGCGCGCAAGCACCCGGGTCTGACCGGTGACACGTTCGTGGAGCTCCTCGAGCAGCGCCTCGACGCGCTCGTGCTGCGCTCGGGCTTCGCCCGCACCATCGCGCAGGCCCGCCAGGCCGTCGTGCACCGTCACATCCTCGTGGACGGCAAGCTCGTCGACCGTCCCTCGTTCCGCGTGAAGCCGGGCCAGACCATCCAGGTCAAGCCCAAGTCGCAGACGATGACGCCGTTCCAGGTCGCCGCCGCCGGCGCGCACCGCGACGTGCTGCCCCAGCTGCCGGGCTACCTCGAGGTCTCCCTCGAGAAGCTGCGCGCCACGCTGACCCGTGCGCCCAAGCGCGCCGAGGTCCCCGTGACCGCCGACGTCCAGCTGATCGTCGAGCTCTACGCCCGCTGATCCACCGCCGCTGCGTCGCAGCGGCACCAGAGCAGTCACGTGTGCCCCGGTCGCGGCCGGGGCACACGTGTCTGCAGCGGGTAGTCTCGCCCTGGCCGCCTCGCACCAGGTACGGCGCGGCCCGCACCATGACTGCACCCCGATCCCCGAGCCCCTGAGGTGGAACGTGTCGGTATCTCTCGGTGACATCGCCGGCCTCGTGGCCGCCGTCGCGTTCGTCGCGCTGGTGATCGCGATCGCCGTGCCCCTGCTCAAGCTCGGCTCGGTCCTCGAGGAGACCCGCACGTCGGTCTCCCGCTTCACGCAGGCCACGCTGCCCGTGATCGACGAGGCCGCCCAGACCGTCCGCGGCGCCAACGCCCAGCTGGCGAAGGTCGACACCGTGACCACCTCGGCCGCCGAGATCGGCACCAACGTCTCGGCGCTGACGACGCTCGTGTCCGCGACGGTCGCCCGACCCTGATCAAGGCGGCCTCCTTCAGCTACGCGGTGCGTGCCGTCGTCGCCCGCCGCCGCGGGAAGAGCTCGTGAAGGTCGTCTGGGCCGTCGGGGGAGCGGCGCTCGCCGTCGGCGTGCTCGTGGCCCTCGGTCGTGCCCGCTCGGCCGCCGACGCCGTCGCCCGCACCGCCACGCCCGCCGGGCTCGTGGACGCGCTGAATCGCGGCGTCGACGAGCTGCGCGCCGTCGGCACGGAGATCGCGACGGCGATGCGCGAGCAGGAGCAGCGCCTCTCGGACGACCTGCTGGCCGCGCCCGACGACGTCGCCGACGCCCGCTCCCTGCGCGCCGGCCGCCGCGCCCGCCGCGCCGCGGCCGACACCGACCCGTGGGACGTCGACGACGAGTTCTGAGCTCGACCCGCCCCACCGGCACCGCAGCACCCGCCGCACCCCCGACCCGCCGCAGCCCGGGCCCCACGGCCCGAGGCGCCCGTCACCGAGGATCCCGATGCGCACCGCCGACATCCGTCGCCGCTACCTCAGCTACTTCGAGGCGAACGACCACACCGTGGTCCCCAGCGCCTCGCTGATCTCGCCCGACCCCTCGATCCTCTTCACGATCGCCGGGATGGTCCCCTTCATCCCCTACATCGTCGGGACGGAGCCGGCTCCGTACCCGCGCGCCGTCAGCGTGCAGAAGTGCATCCGCACCAACGACATCGACAACGTCGGTCGCACCACGCGCCACGGCACGTTCTTCCAGATGATGGGGAACTTCTCCTTCGGCGACTACTTCAAGGACGGCGCCGTCGAGCTCGCCTGGGAGTTCCTCACCGGCCGAGAGGACGAGGGAAAGCTCGCCTTCGACGGGTCCCGGATGTGGGTCACCATCTGGGAGGAGGACGACGTCGCGGCCGCCGCTCTGGTGCGCGTCGGCGTCAACCCCGACCAGATCGTACGGCTGCCGCGCGAGGAGAACTTCTGGGACACGGGTCAGCCCGGCCCCGCCGGCCCCTGCGCCGAGTTCCACTACGACCGCGGCCCCGAGTTCGGTCCGGACGCCGTCGGCGGCACGGTCGACCCCGGCGGCGACCGCTACCTCGAGATCTGGAACCTCGTCTTCGACCAGTTCCTGCGCGGTGAGGGCACCGGCAAGAACTACCCGCTGCTCAAGGAGCTCGACGCCAAGGCGATCGACACCGGCGCGGGGCTCGAGCGCATCGCCTTCCTCAAGCAGGGGAAGGCGAACATGTACGAGATCGACGAGGTCCACCCCGTCATCGCGAAGGCCGAGGAGCTCTCGGGCCGCACGTACGGCGCCGGCGGGAACGACGGTGAGGACGACGTGCGGATGCGCGTCGTCGCCGACCACGTCCGCTCCGCCCTCATGCTCGTGGCCGACGGCGTCCGGCCCGCCAACGAGGGCCGCGGCTACGTGCTGCGCCGCCTGCTGCGCCGCGCCGTCCGCGCGATGCGCCTCCTCGGCGTGACCGAGCCGTCGCTGCCGCACCTGCTCCCCGTGTCGAAGGACGCGATGAAGGAGTCCTACCCCGAGCTCGAGGCGGACTTCGAGCGCATCGCGGCGATCGTCTACGGCGAGGAGGACGCGTTCCGGCGCACGCTCGAGGCCGGGACGTCGATCCTCGACGCCGCGGTGACGCGCGTGCGCGGGGCGGGCGGCACCGTGCTGGGTGGCGAGGACGCGTTCAAGCTGCACGACACCTACGGGTTCCCGATCGACCTCACGGTCGAGATGGCGGCCGAGCAGGGCGTGCGCATCGACACCGAGGCGTTCCGCTCGCTGATGGCCGAGCAGAAGCAGCGCGCCCGCGCCGACGCGCTCGCGAAGAAGACCGGTCACGTCGACACCTCGGTATACACCTCGCTCGCGGGCGACCTCGCCCAGCCCGTGCAGTTCCTGGGTTACACCGACACCACGGCGCAGGTGCGCGTCGTCGGGCTCCTCGCGGGCGGCCAGAGCGTGCCGCACGCGGTCGCACCCGCCGACGTCGAGGTCATCCTCGACCGCACGCCGTTCTACGCCGAGGCCGGCGGTCAGCTCGCCGACCAGGGGCAGATCGTGCTCGACGGCGGCGGCGTCGTCGAGGTGGACGACGTCCAGGCCCCGATCAAGGGCCTCAGCGTCCACCGCGGCCGCCTCGTGGAGGGCGAGATCGCGCTCGACGGCGGCGGCGTCGCCACCATCGACACCCAGCGCCGGCGCGCGATCGCCCGGGCGCACACCGCCACGCACCTCGTGCACAAGGCGCTGCGCGAGACGCTGGGCGACGGCGCGACCCAGGCCGGGAGCGAGAACGCCCCGCACCGCCTGCGCTTCGACTTCCGCGCCGGGGCGCAGCCGCCGGCGGGCTCGCTCGCGGAGATCTCCGAGCGCGTCAACACGCGCGCCGCCGAGGACCTCGACGTGAACGACCAGGTCATGGGGATCGACGACGCGCGCGCCCTCGGCGCGATGGCCCTGTTCGGCGAGAAGTACGGCGACCGGGTCCGCGTCGTCTCGATCGGCGGCGACTGGTCGCGCGAGCTGTGCGCCGGCACCCACGTGCTCTCCACGGGCCACCTCGGCCCGATCACGCTGCTCGGCGAGGCGTCCATCGGTTCCGGTGTTCGCCGCGTCGACGCCCTCGTCGGTGACGCCGCGACGCGCTTCCACGCGAAGGAGCAGGTCCTCGTCTCGCAGCTGTCCTCGATGGTCGGCGTGCGCAGCGACGAGCTGCCCGACCGCATCTCGGGGCTGCTCGCCCGCCTCAAGGACGCCGAGAAGGAGGTCGCGCAGCTCCGTCAGGCGCAGCTGCTCGCCGCCGCGGGCTCCCTCGTGGCGGGGGCGCGCGACGTCGACGGCGTGCGGGTGCTGACCCACGACCTCGGCGAGGTCGCGGGCGCGGACGACGTCCGCACGCTGGCCCTCGACCTGCGCGACCGGCTCGGCGCCGGCCCCGCGGTGGTCGTCGTGGGCGGGCAGGCGAAGGGACGCGCCGCCGTCGTGGTCGCCACGACGCCGGACGCGCGTGACCGCGGTGTCCGCGCGGGGGAGCTCGTGCGCGCGCTGGCCGGTCAGCTGGGCGGCAAGGGCGGCGGTCGCGACGACGTCGCGCAGGGTGGCGGGACCGACGTCGCCGCGCTCGCGGGGGCGCTCGCGGGGGTCGACGACGTCGTGCGCCGCGCGGTCGACGGGGGCGGGCCTAGCGTGCGGCGCGGGGTCCGCGTGGCGGTCGACGTCGGGAGCGTCCGCGTCGGCGTCGCGCGCTGCGACCCGGACGGGATCCTGGCGACGCCGGTCGAGACCGTCCGCCGCACCCGCGACGACGACGGGACGGCGCACATCGCCGCGATCGTCGCCGAGCTCGAGGCGTTCGAGGTCGTCGTGGGGCTCCCGCGGTCCCTGGACGGCCGCAACCGTCAGGCCGCTTCTCTGGCGCGGTCGTATGCTGGCATCCTCGCCCGCCTGGTGTCGCCCGTGCCCGTGCGCATGGTCGACGAACGCTTCACCTCGGCCACGGCCCACCAGGCCATGACCGCGTCAGGACTGCCAGGGCGCTCCCAGCGTGCCGTGGTAGACCAGGTGGCTGCAGTGATCGTGCTGCAGCACGCGCTCGACATCGAGCGCAGCACTGGCCGTGAACCCGGCCAGCTCGTACAGCCCCGGGGGACTAGCCGTGGAGGACACGACACGTGACTGATCTGTTCGGTGACGAGAAGGCACCCGCGCCCGGGGAGTCGCAGGAGGGCCGCCGTGCTCGGCGCGCCCCCGCGCCCCGGCCCGGCGGCGGCAACCGGCGCCGCCGCTCGCTCGCGAGCTTCCTCGTGATGGTCGTGATCCTCGGTGGGCTCACCATCCTCGCGGTGCGGGTGATCCCGCCGCTGTTCGAGTCGGTGGCCGACCCGAGCCCGTCGCAGACCGACTACCCCGGCCCCGGCCAGGGGTCGGTCGTGGTCGACATCCCCGAGGGGTCCTCGGGCGCGGCGATCGGTCAGATCCTGCAGCAGGCCGGCGTGGTGGCCACGGTCGACGCGTTCACGTCGGCGCACACCGCGAACGCGAACGCGAACTCCATCCAGCCGGGGGCGTACGACCTGCCGATGGAGATGCGGGCCTCGGACGCGGTCAACGCGCTGCTGGACCCAAACCGGCGGGCGGACACCCGAATCACCATCCCCGAGGGGTGGCGCTCGGACCAGGTGTACCAGCGGATCGCCGAGTCGCTCGGGGTCGAGCTGTCCGAGGTGGAGGCCGCGGCGCAGGACTACGCGGCTCTCGGTCTCGAGGGTCCTCCAAACACGAACCCCGAGGCGCTCGATCCGATGGAGGGTTTCCTCTACCCGAGCACCTACGTGGTGCCGCCGGGCGGAGGACCGGCCGACCTGCTCAAGCAGATGTACGACCGCAGCATCGCGGAGCTCGACGCGCTCGCCGTCGCCCCCGAGGACCGCCTCCGCGTCCTCACCGAGGCGTCCATCGCCGCCCGTGAGGTGCCGGCGGAGAGCTACGGCCAGGTCACCCGCGTCATCGAGAACCGTCTGCTGCCCGAGAACGTCGGCGACTTCCCGACGCTGGGGATGGACTCGACGCTGCGCTACTCGTGGGATCGGCAGAATCCCGGCGTGCAGCTGCCCGGCGACGAGCACAACACGAACCCCGATCCGTACAACACCCGCCTGAACCCCGGTCTACCGCCGTCGCCCATCGGCGCGGTCGACAACGTCGCCATGGCGGCAGCCGTCGATCCCGAGGAGGGGCCGTGGTTGTACTTCGTCACGGTGAACCTCTGCTCCGAGGAGACGAAGTTCACGGATTCGGGGAGGAGTTCGCCCAGATCCGGGCGGAGTTCCAGGCGTGGTACCAGGAGTACGCCGCGAACGGGAGCCAGTGCTGAGCGCACGTCGCGCAGCCGTCATCGGTCAGCCGGTCGGCCACAGCCTCTCACCGGTCCTGCACCGCGCCGCCTACGCGGCGCTCGGGCTGCCCCACACCTACGACGCGATCGAGGTCGCGGCGGGTGAGGCGGGCGCGATGCTCGACCGTCTCGACGGCGACTGGCTCGGTCTGTCCGTCACGATGCCGCACAAGCACGACGTGCTGGCGCTGGCCGACACCGCCGATCCGCTCGCGCAGGTCGTCGGCGCCGCCAACACCGTGCTCGTGACCGGCTCCTCCGGCCGGCGGGTGCTGGTCGCGGCGAACACCGACGTCCACGGCGCGGCGCAGGCGCTGCGGGAGGCCCGCTCGGGCGCGGCGCCCTCCGCCGCTCCGGCGCGCTCCGCCGTCGTTCTCGGTGCGGGTGGGACGGCGGCGGCCGCGCTCGCGGCGCTGGCCGAGCTCGGCGTCACCGATCCCGTGGTGTGCGTGCGGTCGCAGGCGCGCGCCGCGGGTCTGCTGCAGGCCGCGCACCGCATGGGCATGGACGTGACGCTGCGCCGCTTCGACGCCGCCGCGCCCCTGATCGCGGACGCCGACCTCGTGGTGCAGACCGCCGTCGCCGGCGCCGCCGATCCGATCGCCGCCGACCTGACGGCGCTGCTCGACGGCCGCCCCCTCCGCCCCGGGCAGACCCTGCTCGACGCGATCTACGACCCCTGGCCGACCGCGCTGGCCGCGGCCTGGTCGGGTGCCGGGGGAGCGGTGGCGCCCGGCTGGCTCATGCTGCTGCACCAGGCGGCCGAGCAGGTGCGCCTCATGACGGGGAGTGCGGCGCCCGTCGACGCGATGCGTGCCGCGCTCGCCGGGGCGCTCGAGGACTGAGTGCCGCGTCGTCCCCAGGGCGACGGCGAGGCGCGCGCCCCGGTTCGGGTCTGGGGGATCATGAGCCGCGATGGACGATCCGAACCCGCTGTGGGCGACACTGACGGCGATCGCGCCGTGGGTCGCCGTCGCGGCCGGGACGGTTCTCGGGGCGCTGACGGCGCCGTGGCTCGCCGGGCTCGTGCCGTCGGACCTGCGAGCATCCACCGACCGACCCGACGGCGAAGTCGCCCCTCGAGTGCGCCACCCCGCGTGGTTCCTGCGACGACCGGCCGTCGCGGTGGCGGGCGGCCTCGCCGCCGTGGTCGCCCAGCGACACCTCGTGGCGAGCGACGATCCACTCCTCTGGCCGGCGGCGCTCGTGCTGCTGCTGGCCGCGACCGGCGCCTGCCTGGTCGACGCCGCCGGGCACCGCCTGCCCGACGTGCTCGTGCTGCGCGGGTGGGCGCTGGGTGCGCTCGCCGCACTGGCAGCCGCGCCGTGGGCCGGGTGGGGCCGTGTGATCGTGGCGCTCGGCGTCTCCGCGGGCGTGTGGCTGCTGCTGACGCTCGCCACGCTCGCCGCCCCGCGAGCCCTGGGCTACGGCGACGTCAAGCTCGCCGGTCTGCTCGCGCTCCTGCTGGCGCTGGTCGAGCCGGGCGCCGTCCTGACCGGGTTCGTCGCCGCCGTCGTGCTCGGGGGAGTCGCCGCGCTCGTGCTGCTGCTGACGCGGCGGGCGAGCGCCGGGACGCACCTGGCCTTCGGTCCGTGGCTGCTGGCGGGCGCCGCCGTCGCCGTCCTCACCCACGGCCTTCCCACCCCTGAACGCTCGCCGGCCGCCCCGCCACGACGTGGGAGAATCGCCGCCATGCTCAGATGGTTGACGGCCGGGGAGTCCCACGGTCCCGCGCTCGTGGCGATGCTCGAGGGCATGCCCGCCGGGGTCGAGGTCACGACGAGCGAGATCGCCGCCGCGCTGGCGCGCCGGCGGCTCGGCTACGGCCGCGGCGCCCGCATGAAGTTCGAGCAGGACGAGGTCAGCGTCCTCGGCGGCGTGCGCCACGGCCTCACCCAGGGCGGACCGATCGCCGTCGAGATCGGCAACACCGAGTGGCCCAAGTGGGAGCAGGTCATGGCGGCCGATCCGGTCGACCCCGCCGTCCTCACCGGAGCCCGCGGCGCCGCGCTGACGCGGCCGCGCCCCGGCCACGCCGATCTCGTGGGCATGACCAAGTACGCCTTCGACGAGGCGCGCCCCGTGCTCGAGCGCGCCAGCGCGCGGGAGACCGCGGCGCGCGTGGCGCTCGGCGTCGTCGCCGCGAAGTTCCTCGAGCAGGTCGCGGGCGTGCGGCTCGTGTCGCACGTCGTGGCGATCGGCGAGGCCGAGGTGCCCGAGGGCACCGAGCTCCCCACGCCCGACGACGTCGACCACCTCGACGCCGACCCCGTGCGCTGCTGGGACGCCGCGTCCTCGGCCGCGATGGTCGCCGAGATCGACCAGTGCCACAAGGACGGCGACACGCTCGGCGGCGTCGTCGAGGTGCTGGCCTACGGCCTCCCGCCGGGCCTGGGCTCCTACGTGCAGTCCGACCGCCGGCTCGACGCGCGCCTCGCGGGCGTGCTCATGGGCATCCAGGCGATGAAGGGCGTCGAGGTCGGTGACGGCTTCCGCACCGCCCGCCGCCGCGGGTCGCAGGCGCACGACGAGATCGAGCGCGGCGAGCGTGGCGACGGAAGCACCGTCCAGCGCCGCACGAACCGCGCCGGCGGCGTCGAGGGCGGCATGACCAACGGCGAGGTGCTGCGCGTCCGGGCCGCCATGAAGCCGATCTCCACCGTGCCGCGCGCGCTCGACACGATCGACACGACCACCGGCGACGCCGCCAAGGCCATCCACCAGCGCAGCGACGTCTGCGCGGTGCCGCCCGCCGCCGTCGTGGCCGAGGCGATGGTCGCGCTCGTGCTCGCGCAGGCGCTGCTCGAGAAGGTCGGCGGGGACAGCGCGGCCGAGTCGCGGCGCAACCTGCAGGCCTACCTCGACGCCGTGCCCACCACCCAGCGGTGAGCCAGCGGTGAACCCGGCACGGCCGCTGTGAGCCTGCCGTGACGTCGCCGGAGCCCGCACGGGTGCCCGTGCTCGTGCTCGTCGGCCCGCCCGGGGCGGGGACGTCGACCGTCGGCGCCGAGATCGCGGCGCGGCGGGGCGCTCTCGCCATCGACACGGAGCGCCGCGCCGCGCGCGAGCTGGGGTTCGACGACGTCGCGGCCGCCTTCGTGGGCGTCGGCGAGGACGTGTTCGCGGAGCGTGAGCGGGTGTGCGCGCTCGCCGCGCTCGAGGAGGCGGCGCAGGAGAACGGCGCCGTCGTCGTGCTCGGGGCGAGCGTGACCGACGCGCGCGTGCGGGAGCGGCTGCGCCCCGCCGTCGTGATCCAGCTGACCGCGAGCCTCGCGCACGCCGCACCGCGGCTCGGCTTCGCCACCGCGCGGCCGGTGTTCCTCGGGAACCCGCGCGCGCTGTGGAGCCGGCTCGTGCAGGAACGACAGACCCACTACGACGCCGCGAGCCGCGCGAGCGTCGACACCGACGACCGCACGATCGCCGAGGTGGCTGACGCCGTCGAGGCCGCGCTGGAGGAGATCGCATGACCCGCATCACCGTGACCGCCGAGCGGACCTACGACGTCGTCGTCGGGAGCGGACTGCTCGGTGAGCTCGCACCGCTGCTGGGCGAAGGGGTGCAGCGCGTGCTCGTGCTCGCGCCGCGCGCCCTGGCGGCGACGGCGGACGCGGTGCGCGAGGACCTCCTCGCCTCCGGCTACGAGGCGTACGTGGGCGAGGTGCCCGACGCCGAGGAGGCCAAGACCGGTCAGGTCGCCGCGTTCTGCTGGGGGATCCTCGGGCAGGCCGGATTCACGCGGTCCGACGCGATCGTCGGCCTCGGCGGTGGGGCGACCACCGACCTGGCGGGGTTCGTCGCGGCGACGTGGCTGCGCGGCGTCAAGGTTGTGCAGGTGCCGACCACGCTGCTGGCGATGGTGGACGCCGCCGTCGGGGGCAAGACGGGGATCAACACCGCCGAGGGCAAGAACCTCGTCGGGGCGTTCCACTCGCCCGTCGGCGTCCTGGCGGACCTCGCCACCCTGGAGACGCTGCCGCGCCACGACCTGGTCGCCGGTCTGGCCGAGGTGGTCAAGTGCGGGTTCATCGCGGACCCGGCGATCCTCGACCTGATCGAGGCAAACCCGGAGGCCGCCTCCGATCCCGCCTCGGACGTGCTGCGCGAGCTCGTCGAGCGGGCGGTGCGGGTCAAGGCCGAGGTGGTCTCGGCCGACCTGCGCGAGGCCGACCTGCGCGAGATCCTCAACTACGGCCACACGCTCGGGCACGCGATCGAGCACGTGGAGCGCTACTCGTGGCGGCACGGGGCGGCGGTGTCGGTCGGGATGGTCTACGCGGCCGAGCTCGCCCGGCTCGCGGGGCGGTTGTCCGACGACGTCGTGGACCGCCACCGCAGCATCCTGACGATGCTCGGGCTGCCGACCACCTACCGCGACGACGTGTGGCCCGGGCTGCTGGACGCGATGCGACGCGACAAGAAGACGCGGGGCGACCTGCTGCGCTTCGTGGTGCTCGAGGGCGTCGGGCGGCCGGTGCGGCTCGAGGGGCCGGACCCGTCGCTGCTGCTCGCCGCGTACGCCGAGGTGGGGGAGAAGCGGCGCGGGAGCGCGATCTCGCTCGGCTGACTCCGGCGGCCCCGGAAGTCTCTCGCGGGTGCCCCGGAAGTGCCTCGCGGGTGCCCCACAAGTACCTCGCGAGTACCCCAGAAGTGGCTCGCGATCAGGTGGGGAGCGTGGGGGCGAGGGCGAGGATGTCGGCCAGGGAGTCGACCTGATCGGGGGCTTGTCCTCGCGGTAGCGCAGCACTCGCGCGAAGCGCAGGGCCACCCCTCCGGGGTAGCGCGGGGACACCTGAACGCCGTCGAACGCGATCTCGACGACGAGCGGTGGTTCCACGAACACCGCGGCCCGGGTGCGGCGCACCTCGCGCGAGAGCAGCTCCTGCGTCTGCCACGTCAGCAGCGCGTCGGTGAGCCCCTTGAACGTCTTGCCCAGCATGACGAGCTCACCGCTCGCGGGGTCGCGCGCCGCCAGGTGCAGGTTCGACAGCCACCCCTGCCGCCGCCCCGACCCCCACTCCGCACCGATGACCGCGAGGTCGAACGTGTGGCGAGGCTTGACCTTGATCCAGCCCGCGTCGCGCCGCCCGGCGGCGTACGGCGCGTCCGGCTTCTTCACCACGACGCCCTCCCAACCCCCGGCGACGGCGTCCTCGAAGACGGCGGTCACCTGCTCCGGTGTCTCCACGCGGTGCCGAGCGACACCGAGGCCGGCCGGGAGCAGCCGCTCGAGCACCGCCATGCGCTGGCGGAGCGGTTCGTCCAGGAGGTCGCGGCCGCCGGCGTGCAGCACGTCGAAGACGACGAGCGTCAGCGGCGTGCGCACCCGCGCCGTCGCCGGGTCCGTGCTGCTCGCGGTGCGCGAGGCGATGATCTGGAACGGCAACGGGCTGCCGTCCTCGCGCAGCCCCACCACCTCGCCGTCGAGCACCAGCGCCCGCTCGGGCAGCGCACGGACCTCCTCGACGATATCGGGCAGTCGGTCGGTGATCTCGTCCAGGCTGCGGGTCCAGATGCGCACGACGTCCTCGCCGTCCTCGGCGCGCCAGCGGTGGATCTGCACCCGGATGCCGTCGATCTTGACGTCGACGACGGCCGGCAGCCCCGCCTTCGCGGCCGCCGCCTCGGGGTCCGGCGCCGACGCGGCGAGCATCGGCTCGACGGGGACACCCAGGTGCAGCCCGACGGCCTCGAGCGCCGCCGATCCACCCGTGGCCGCGAGCGCGGTGGCGCCCGGCGTCGACCCCAGGAGCATGGCGGCCCGCTGCACCGCGGCGAGCGGCACGTCGAACGCGGTCGCGGCCGCGTCCTGGACCAGTGCGGCCGAGGCGCCCTGGCGAAGCTCCCCGTGGACGAGTGCGGCGAGGAACCGCTGCTCGTCCGCGGTGGCCCGCGCGAACAGGTCCGTGACCGCCTGGGTCCGGCGCGCGGCCGACCCCTCGCCCAGCTCGGCACCGATGCGCTCGAACCGGGCGTCGACGTCGGCGATCTCGAGGGTGGCCTCCGACGCGGGCGGCGGGAGCTGGTGCAGACCCGCCGCGCCTACCCCGGTGCGCCGCTGCCGCAGTCCGCCGGAGAGGTAGGTCGCCACCAGCGGGAGCTCCGCCGCGTCGGCCTCGCCCAGCAGCTTCGCCAGGAGCGCACGCTTGGCCAGGCGCGACCGCGTCGCGGCGACGGCGGACGAGGTCCGGACGAGGATCTCCAGCAGCATGCTCCCATCGTGCCGCCGACCCCTGACATCTCCATCGAGCAGAGATCAGTGACAAGGGCTTGATGGTTGGTGATCAGCCCAGTACGGTTGATCCATGTTCGTCCTGACCATCGACCAGCGCGCCAGCAGACGCGGTGCGGACCTCGTGCCGGATCTGCTCACCGACCTCGACGCCACGCTCGGCCACGACGACGTCGTGCTGCCGTTCGTGCGAACGGTGGGCGACGAGGTGCAGGGCGTCCTGGGTTCGCCCGACGCCGTCGTGACGCTGGTGCTGGACGTGGTGCGGCGCGGTGGCTGGAGCACCGGTGTCGGTGTCGGGGAGGTGCACCCCGGGGAGACGGCGCCCGCGAGCACCGGCAGCGCGTTCGTGCACGCGCGAGAGGCGGTCGAGCGCGCCAAGGGTCGCACCCTCGCGAACGCGCTCGCCGTGCACGGCGACGACGCCCCCGCGGCCGCACGGGTGGAGGCGGTGCTGCAGCTGCTGGCGTCGGTCGTGCGGCGGCGCACCCCGGCGCAGTGGCGGGCGCTGGACCTGCTCGGTCGCCCGGACGCGACCGGCGTCCGCGTCGCGCGCGAGCTCGGCGTCACACCGCAGAACGTCTCCCAGCTCCGGCGCGACGCGCTGGGCCAGGAGGAGGCGGGGGTGCGCGAGGTGGCGGTCCACCTCCTGTCGGTGGCCGCTGGCAGGATCGAGTCATGACCCCCGTGATCGTCGTCGCCACGCTCGCCCTCGCGGCGCTCGGCGGCACCCTGCTGGTCCCGTTCGTCCTCGGCGCCGCGAGTCGTGGTGCCTCGGCGGCGCGCGCGGTGTCGCTCGCGAGCGTCCAGGCCGTCCTGCGCGGCGGTCTGGTGATCGGGCTGCTCGAGCGGATCGCGACGGCGGGGTGCGTCCTGGCCGGTCAGCCCGAGGGCATCGCCGTCGTGGTCGCGATCAAGGGCCTCGGGCGCTACCCCGAGCTGCGCGACCCCGTGTCGGCCGCGGGCGCGAGCGCGCCGGGCGAGACGGGTGGGCCGGGTCAGCAGAACCCCCGGGCCTCCGCGCTGGGCGCGGCGGTCTCGGAGCGCTTCATCATCGGCACGCTGACGTCGCTGATCTGGGCGGTCGCGGTCGGCGCGGTGGGGCGCTGGCTGCTCGGGGTCGTCTGACGCAGCGGTGGTCGGGACGCCCGACGGCCGTCAGGAGGCGGCGAGCGCGTCGTCGAGGTCGGTGTGGCGGAAGCGGTAGCCGCTGGCGAGCAGCACCTCGGGCTGCACCCAGCGGCTCTTGAGGACCAGCTCGGACTCCTGCCGCAGCACCAGCATCCCGATCTCGAGCAGCCAGCGCGGGGCGGCCAGCCCGAACGGGGCGCGCACCCGCCGCCGCAGCGCGGCCATCATCTCGCGGTTGGTGCTCGCCTCCGGGGTCGCGAGATTGACGGGGCCCGCAATGCCGGGGTCGTCACGAACGTGCCGGACCGCGCCGACGACGTCGTCGAGGTGGATCCAGCTGAACCGCTGCCCGCCGCGGGGGCGGCGGCGGGGCGGGGCGGGGGAGGGCTCGGTGGCCTGCGGCCCGATGCCGCGGTAGCGGTCGTGGCGGAACCACCGGCCGTCGAGCTGGGGCCCGGCGAGCCCGAGTCGCGCGGCCGGCAGCAGCAGCCCGAGCGCCCCGCCGTGCCCGAGCACGATCGCCATCCGCAGCGCCACCCGGCGCGTGCCGGGCAGGTCGCCCTCCAGGAACGCGCGCTCCCAGCCCCGCGCGACGTCCACCGAGAACCCGGAGCCGAGCTCGCCGTCGTGCTCGGACTGGGGTTGGTCCATCGCGTCGCGGTAGATCGTCCCGGTGCTGGCGTTGAGCCAGAGCGCCGGGGGACGTGACGCGCGCGCGACGGCGCGGTGCAGCTGACGGGTCGTGTCGATCCGCGAGGACCAGATGGCCCGTCGGTTGGCGTCGGTGTAGCGGCACCCCACCGAGCGCCCGGCCAGGTTGAGCAGCAGCGCGGCACCGTCCACGGCGTGCTCGACGGCGCCCGCATCGTCCCAGCGCACGCTCGCCCCGGACCCGCGCCCCACGGTGACGACGTCGTAGCCGTCCTCTCGCAGCGCGGCCACGAGCGCCGTCCCGATGAAGCCGGAGGCCCCGGCGACGACGGCGCGCGGCCGGGCGGCGGACGTCGCGTCCGGGGTCTCGTCGGCGGTCGTGTCGGTCGTCATACCAACGACCCTAGGCGCGAGCGCGGCCCGGGCCGGGGGACGAAGGTCCCCCGACCCGGGCCGCGGGTGGCGTGGCGGCGGCGCCGCCACCGAGTCAGACCGAGGCGCGCAGCTGCCGTCGGCGCCACACGGCCAGGCCCGTGCCGCCGACCAGCAGCGCCGCCGCGATCAGCGAGTACCCGGCGACGTCGGCCCCGGTGAGGCTGAGCGGAGGGCCGGGACGTCCGCCCGTGCCCGCGCCGGCGCCGTCGGTGGGCACGTCGGTCGGTGCGTCCGACGGGACAGGGCCGCCGGTGGGCACCTCGGTCGGAACCGGGGTCGTCGGGGCGTCGGTCGCGGTCGGGCTGACGACGAGATCGGCTGCCAGCACCGTGCCGGTCTGCGCACCCGTGACGGCGACGCGGTAGGTGCCCGGCTCCGCCGGGGCCGTGAACGGGACGCTCGCGCCGCCGTCGAGTACGTCGACCGGCACCTCGGCGACCGCCGCGTCGGCCAGCGTGGTGGTGGCCTGCCAGTCGGCCGCCAGCCCAGTGACCTGCGCCGTCACGCTCGCCCCGGGCGCCACGGTCGGGGACGAGAGCGTCAGCGTCGCGTCCGCGCTGAGCGCGGCCACGTCCGCGTCCAGCTCGAGGGTGCGCGCGGAGGTGAAGAAGAGGTCCGTCTGGTCGGTGAGCCCGAGGACGTTCGCGGCGCCGGGGCCGTAGCCGGCGATGCGCACCTGCGCACCGGTGTGCTGCATCGACTCACCGAGCTCGGAGGTGCCGTAGGAGACGATCATCCCCACGCCCTCCTGCGTCAGCAGGTGCACCGACGGGCCGGGAGGGGTGGATCCGACGATCTGGCTCGTGTGGGCGTGGTCGGCGGTCACGACGACGAGGGTCTCGCCGTCCTGGCGCGCGAAGTCGAGCGCGACCTGCACGGCCTCGTCGAGGTCGACCGTCTCACCGATCTGACCGCACGCGTCGGCCGCGTGGTCGCGCTTGTCGATGCTGGCGCCCTCGACCTGGAGGAAGAAGCCGTCGGAGCTGTCGAGGAGCTCGATGGCCTTCGACGTGAGGGAGCCCAGCGAGAGGTCGCTGTCCAGGCGCTCGGGGTTCTCGGTGCACGTGACCGGGTCGAGGTCGCCGCCGCCGATCGTGGCCTCGGGGCCGGTGTAGCGCACCGGGAAGTTGCCGGGGGTGAACAGGCCGAGGACCGGCCGCGTCGCGTCGGCCGCGGTCACGGCGTCGAGTCCGGCGACGTCGCCCACGACCTGGTAGCCGCGCTCGCGCGCCTGGTCGCGCAGGGTGGCGCCGGCCCAGGGGCCGCCCGTCGCGACCTGGTCGAAGGTCTCCGCGCCGCCCCCGAGCGTCACGTCCGGGCGGACGTTCAGCAGCTGCTCGCTGATCGAGCCGAGGCCGCCCTCCTCGAGCGACTGGCCCGCGCACGCGGCCATGTCCTCGGGGCCGTAGCAGGAGCGTGCACCGACGTGAGAGACCTGGGCTCCGGAGGTGGCGTCCTGGATCTCGGACGTCGTCACGTTGCCGGTGCGCAGGCCGTTCGCGCGGGCGAGCTCGAGCAGCGTCGGCTGCGGGGCACCCTCGACGTCGACCGAGAGGCGGCCGTTGACGGTCTTGGTACCGGTCGACCACGCACTCGCCGTCGAGGCGGACTCCGAGGCGTAGTTCGGCAGGCCGTCGGCCGTCAGGGCCCAGGTCGTGTACTGGCCGGTCAGCGGCAGCGCGTCGATCCCCGCGAGCGTGCCGGCGGCGCCCTCGGCGTAGTTGCGGGCCACCGTGATCTCCGAGTCGCCCATCCCGTCGCCGATGAGCAGGATGACGTTCGTGGCCGGTCCTTCGACCAGCGCGTCTCGCACCGCCTGGGTCTGGTCGCCGTCGAGCCGCGCGGCGCCGCCGTGGTCGGTGGGGTCCGCCCACGCCGCGGCCGGGACGGCGAGCGCCGCTCCGGCGAGGAGGGCGATAGCGGCGGCGCGCCGCCTACTGGTGGAGGACATCGGTGCTCCCTGCGCTCGGTGGTGGCCGCCGTGCGACGGCACCGCCAGCGAACCAGTCGCGGGTGGCGGCGGGGTGGCCACCGGGTGACGCGGGGGTGAGCAGCCGGGTGCGCGGGGGCGACGTCACGATCCTCGACGCGAGACGGGCCCCGCCCTACCGTGGATCGTCGGCACACGAGGAGGACGAGTCAGATGGCACGACGCCGCAGGTTCCGCCCCAGCAGGTCCCAGGTCGCGCAGACGCGCACGGCGCTGGAGGAGGCTCGCGAGGGCCGTGAGGGCTCGGGCGCGATCGACCGTGTGATCCGCACGATCATGGCGGTCGGGATCGACGGCGCGGGACCCGTGCGCGGGGCGCGCGCCACGGCCGAGCGCGCCCTGCGGGCGGAGGGCGGCGACGTCGAGCGGGCAGTGCGCCGGGTGGTGCGCACCCACACGCGCGGCGGCGCGGTCGGTGGCGTCGTGACCGGCGTCGGCGGATTCACCACGATGGCGGTCGCGCTCCCGGTCAACCTGCTGGAGTTCTACGTGCAGGCCACCCGCATGGTCGCGGCGATCGCGTCGCTGCGCGGCCACGACGTCGACGACCCCCACGTCCGCACGGCGGTGATGCTGACGCTGGTCGGCTCTGACGCGAACGACGTCCTGGAGAAGGCCGGGATGGCGACGGGTACCGGCCGCGTGGCGTCGTTCGCGCTGAAGCGGCTGCCGGCGTCGTCCCTCATGGTCGTGAACAAGGCCATCGGGTTCCGCCTGCTGCGCGGCGTGGGGGAGCGATTCCTCACGCGGCTCGGCCGCGGGGTGCCCCTGATCGGCGGCCTCCTGGGCGGCGCGCTCGACGCCGTCATGATGCGCCGCATCGCCGCGCACGCCCGCAAGCAGCTGCCCGCCTGAGGACGGCCCGACGGCCCGACGGCCCGACCCACCGTCTCGGGAACGTTCGCACGCCCGGGTGATCGAGCGAGTACCCGACAGCGTCGGGGACGCCACGCGCCAGTTTCACGCGTGCGTCAACAGGCGGTCGACGACCTGCGCGACGTGGGCACGTGCGGGGGCGGGTAGACCGGAGACGGGGTGGGGGAGGCTGTCGGGGCCGACCAGGCCGAGGTGTTCGGCGGCCGCAGTGATGACGCGGTAGCTGCCGTACCGCGCGAACGCGTCCCAGAGGGGTTGCAGTCGGGTGGACTGCGCGCGGGCGTCATCAGCGTCGCCGCTGAGTGCCGCGCGCGCCAGCGAGAGGGCTGCGGCGGGGAAGGTCCCGCCGATGACGGAGTACCAGGCGTCGCAGCCCGCGAGCAGTCCGGTCGCGGCTGAGGCGTCACCGGAGATGCCGATCGTCACGGATCCGGGGATGACACCGCGGATCGTCCTCACCCGGTCGGCGGCTTCCTCACCGTGGGAGGGGAGCGGAGGAATCTTGATCGACGTGATGTTGGTGAGGCCACCGATGCTGGCGTAGAGGTCGTCGCTGAAGGTCACGTGGGTGGTGCCCGGATTGTCGTAGACCACCACAGGCACCGAGACCGCGGAGGCGATGGTCTCGAACAGCGCGTAGACCTCCGCATCGGTGAGCGCCTGGTAGGTCACAGGCGCCAGCAGGAGTGCGCGGGCGCCGGCCGCCTGGGCGTCGTCGGCGTACCGCAGGGCGACGGACGTCCGCAGCGCGCCGATGCCGACCATCACCGGTACGGGCCCTGCGTGCTCGACGGCGAGCTGCGTGACTCGCCGTCGCTCGGCCCGATCGAGGTACATGTAGGAGCCGGTCGACCCTAGCGCGGTGATCGAGTCGACACCGGCGACGCGCAGACGATCGATGAGACCGATGAAGGCGCGCTCGTCGAGGGCGTCGTCGCGCAGCGGGGTCAGGGGAAGGCGCTGAGGCCGGTGAACATCGACGGGTCTCCCGGGAGTCAGGGGCCGCGAGATGCAGCCACCGGACGATCGAAGCATGGGGCCGGCGCCGGTCGCACAACCTGCCGCGGGCACCGCGGTACCCACGTCCGGCTCCCGCCGGCGTTCCTCGACGACCGCCCACCTAGGCTGGGACGATGCTCGCCCGCACCCGGTCGCTCCTGCTGTCCAGCCACCCCGGACCGACCGCGACGGTCACGGTCCTGGCGGTGGTGCTGGGCGTCGGGACCGGCCTGCCGGCGTGGCGCGTGGTCGTGCTGGGGCTGGCGTTCCTGGCCGGCCAGCTCTCGATCGGGTTCTCCAACGACTGGCTCGACGCCGCGCGCGACCGGGCGGTCCACCGCAGCGACAAGCCGGTCGCCCGGGGTGATCTGCCGGTCGGCGTGGTGCGCGGTGCCGCGTGGGTCACGGCGGCCCTCACGGTGCCGCTCTCGTTCGCGCTCGGGTGGCGGGCCGCGGTCGCCCACCTCGTGCTGGTCGCCTCGGGCTGGGCCTACAACGTCGCGCTGAAGCGCACCGCGTTCTCGGTGGCGCCGTTCGTGCTGAGCTTCGGGCTGCTGCCCGCCGTCGTCACGCTGTCGGCCGTGCCGCCCGCCACGACCGCGTGGTGGGCCCTGGCGGTGGGGGCGGTCTTCGGCGTCGCCATCCACTTCACCAACGTGCTGCCCGACCTGGACGACGACGCGAGGACCGGTGTCGACGGACTGCCGCACCGCCTGGGGCGCGTGGTCTCCGGGGTCGTCGCGTTCGCGGCGCTGGCGGTCGCCGCGGCGCTGACGACGCTCGGCCCGGTGCTGGCGGGTCAGATCGGGCGGCCCGGTGTGCTCGGTGTCGTCGGCCTGGTCGTGTGCGTGGCGATCGCGGTCGTCGGTGTCGTGCGGGTGGTGCGCCGGCCGCCGGACAGGCTGCTGTTCCAGCTGATCATCGTGGCCTCGCTGGTGGTCGCGGCGCAGCTCGCGCTGTCGGGGACGTCGCTGGCCGTCTGAGGATCGCGCTCAGCGCATGTGGCGCATCGCGTAGACCGACGCGAGCCCGCGGCGCAGCGGGGTGCGCAGCGCGGCGGTCAGCGCGGAGTCGCGCACGACGGCGCGCGTACCGGAGACTGGTCGGCCCAGCGACATGTTGAGCTCGGCCTGGCGGGCCGCCCAGCGGGCGCGACGGCGTCGGTCGACGTCGTACGCGGCCAGGGCACGAGCGGTGCCGGCGGCGTCGGTGCGCCCCTGCACGGCCGCGACGAGGACCGGGGCCAGGCGCGCGCCGTCGAGCCAGCCCAGGTTCATCCCCTGGCCGCCGATGGGGGAGATCTCGTGCGCCGCGTCCCCCAGCAGCACGACGCGACCAGCCACCGTGCGGGGCGCGAGCCGGCGCCGCACGGCGAACGCGCTGAGCATCGACGTGGTCGCGGGGTCGACCGCCTCCCCGGTGCGCTCGCGCACCAGCGCGGCGAGCAGCTCCGGTGAGGCCTCGAGGTGGGGGCCGGCCGCCGGCCCCGTGTGCACGACCCAGCGCCGCACGCCGCCCGGCAGCGGGAAGGACTCCACGACGCCGCCGGGCTCGAGGTGGATGACCGCGTCGTCTCCCGCGCCGGTCGAGTCGGCGACGTCGCCCATGAGGTAGGTGTCGGCGTAGGTGTGGACGGGCGCCTCGATGCCGACGAGGTCGCGCACCGCGCTCCGGGCGCCGTCGGCCGCGACGACGAACCGTGCCGTCTCGACCACCGGTGCCGCGGAGCCGCCGTCGCGCGACCGGCGCTCGCCCGCCACCCTCACCCCCGAGCGCGTCGGCTCCACCGCGACCACGGCCGTGCCGAACGCGACGACCCCGGGGTGGCCGCGCCGCACGTGAGCGCGCAGCAGGTGCTCGGTGCGCGACTGCGGCAGCGTGGCCACGTACGGGAACCGGCGCGAGACGCCGTCGAACGGCACGACGCCCAGGACGCCGGCGCGCGTGCGCGCGACTCCGTGGCGCACGTGCACCGCCTCGGACGCGATCGTGCGCGCGAGCACGGGGTCGAGGACCTCCAGCGCCGGCGCGTGCAGCCCGATGGCGCGCGAGTGGCCCGCGCCCTCGTCTCCCGCCTCGGGTGCGTCCCGGCGCTCCCACACCGCGACGTCGAGTCCGGCGGCGAGGAGCCGGTCGGCCAGCGCGAGCCCGACGGCGCCGCCACCGACCACGAGGACGTCACGCACGCGCGTCGTCACCGCCGCTCGGCTCACGTGCGTCCAGAACGGCGCGCCCGTCCAGCACGGCCAGCACGCGGAACGGGGCGCGCTCGACGCGCCACCCGGCGGGTAGCACCGCCGCCAGCTCGCGCGCCGTGTAGGAGCGCCGGATCGAGATCAGCCCGTCGTCGCGCACGAACGGTGCCGACGCGCGTCCGGCCCGCACGAGCGGCAGCGTCGCGACCCAGTAGGCCGCGTACGCCCGGCGGCTCCGGGCGATGTCGCCGTGCACCACGAGTCGGCGCGCCAGCACCGCGCTGTCGGCCAGGAGGCCGTCGCGCGCGGCGGGGTCGAGGTGGTGCAGCACGTGGTTGGAGATCACGACGTCGAACCGGGCACCCCGCGCCACGAGATCGCCGCTGTGCGCGCGCTCGAAGGTGAGATCCGGGAGCGCCGGCCGGCTCGTGGCGTACGCGATCGCCCGGGCGTCGGGGTCGATGCCGGTGACCTCCAGGCGCAGCCCGTCGCGCGCGGCCCACCGGGCGAGGGACCGGGCGACGTCGCCGCCGCCCGAGCCGACGTCCAGCAGCGTCGTGACCGTGTCGGCGCTCAGCAGCGGCCGGATCCGGCGCACGTAGACGCGCCGCCACCCCGCCAGCACGCGGTTGATCACGACGAACGCGCGGTAGGTCCGGCGCAGCCCCTCGGCGTCGCACGCCGGGTCGTCCATCAGCTCGACGGCCGCGACGTCTCGCCGCTCGAGCCCGTGCGGCGATCGGGAGGTGCGGGCGACGGGGCGCACGCCTCTCACGCAGGGTTCTCGCGCAGCGTCAGCAGCGCCGACTCGACCGTCAGCCCCGGGCCGAACGCCATCGCGCACACGCGCTCGCCGTCGGCGGCTCGATCGGTGCCACCCGCGTCCTCGCCCGCGAGGAGCCGCTGCAGGATGAACAGGACGGTCGCGCTCGACATGTTCCCGAACTCGCGCAGGACGGCGCGCGAGGGTGCCATCTGCTCGGCGTCGAGGTCGAGGGCCGCGGCGACCTTGTCGAGCACGGAGCGCCCGCCCGGGTGGACGGCCCAGCGCTCGATCACCGCGTGGGCGTCGGCGACCTCGGTGCCCGCCGTCGCGAGCAGGCCGTCCAGCGCACCGCGGATGTGCTCGTGGATGATGCCGGGCACGTACCGCGAGAGCACCATCTCGAACCCGTGGTCGCCGATGGTCCACGCCATGTCCTGCTCGCCCACCGGGGTCAGGGTGGTGCGCAGCTCGTCGATGTCGAGCACCCGGTGCCCAGCGGGCGCGGGTCGCGCCGTGACGACGGCGGCGGCGGCGCCGTCGGCGAACACCGAGGCGGCGACGATCGCGTCCGGGTCGTCGGAGGCGTCCAGGTGCAGCGAGCACAGCTCGGCGCACACCACGAGCACGACGGCGCCGGGGTCCTCCGCGCAGATCGACCGCGCGGCGGCGAGGGCCGGGAAGGCCGCGTAGCACCCCATGTACCCGATGTGCAGGCGTCGGGTCGTGGGGGCGAGACCGAGGTCGCGCACGAGGACGTAGTCCGGCCCGGGCGCGAAGAAGCCGGTGCACGAGGCGGTGACGACGTGGGTCACGTCGGCCAGGTCGAGGTCGCCGGAGGCGGCGAGCGCCTCGCGCGCGGCCGCGAGCAGCAGCGGCGGGAGCGCTGCGGCGTAGGCGGCGTTGCGGGCCCCGGTGCCGGGCCGCAGGACGGCGTCCGTGGCCGGGTCCCGCAGGAGCGGGGGCGAGGCGGGGTCCGCCTCACGCACGGCCGTGTCGAGGTCGGTGACGACGGTGTGGCGGGTGTCGATGGCCGAGGCGTCGAAGGCGGAGGCGATGAGCCGTCGGGCCAGCCGGCTGCGGCCCGGCTGCGCGGCGAGCAGATCGCGCATCGCGTGCTGGGCCAGGACGGTGGGCGGGACCGCGGTGGCCACCGAACGGATGCTGACAGCCATGGCCCCACCCTAGGCGCGCTGTCGCCACTCACCGAGAACCGCCGCTGCCGGTGCCGGCCGACGAACCTGTGCATCGCATTCCGCGGCCGCGCGCCTAGCGTGGAGGAGCACCGGCCGTCAGCACCCGTCCGGCCCAGCCCACCGTCAGGAGCACGCTCGTGAGCAGATCCACCACCGCCCCGTCCGCGACCGGTGGCGAGCGCGCCGCGGTGGCGCGGCACGACGTCGTCGTCGTGGGCGGCGGCAACGCCGGCCTCTCGCTGGCGGGCAAGCTGCTGCGCGAGGGTGCGCGCGACGTCGCCGTCGTCGAACCCGCCCGCGTGCACCACTACCGCCCGATGCTGTCCTACGTCGCGGGCGGCCAGGCGGAGCTCGCGGAGCTCCAGCACGCGCAGGACGAGGTGGGTCCCTCCGGCGCTCGGCGGTACGCGGGCGCCGTCGTCGCGGTGGACCCCCGACGCTCGACCGTGACGCTGGCGGACGGGCGCGAGCTTGGCTACGGCGACCTCGCGCTCTGCCCGGGGTCGGATGTGGACTGGGACGCGATCCCGGGGTCGCGCGAGGCGGTGGCGACCCCGGCGGCGTCGACGAGCTACCTGCCGGAGCACGCCGTCGACGTCTGGCCGATGCTGACGGGCGTGCGGGCCGGGCGGGTCGTGGTCGTCGTCGACGACCGGCACGTGCCGTGCGCGCCCGTGATCCTCAAGCCGCTGGTGATGGCGCTGGAGCACTGGCGCGCGACCGGGGTGCGCGGCGCGATCGACGTCGAGGTGCTGCTGGCGTCCGAGACGTTCGTCCCGCTGCCCCGCGCGGAGGCGGAGCTGCGCGCGATGCTCGAGGAGCAGGGTGTCGCCCTGCGGACCGGCGTTCGCGTATCGGCGGTCGAGCCGCGCGACGGCGACGGCGACGGCGGCACGGTCGTCACGGTCGACGGCGTCCGCACGCCCTACGACGCGCTCCTGCTCGCACCGCCGCACCGCGCGCCCGCGTGGGTCGCCGCGAGCGGGCTGACGACGAGCGAGGGCGGTTTCGTCGTCGTCGACCCCGATACGCTGCAGGTGCCGGGACACCCGCGGATCTGGGCGCTCGGCGACGTGGCGGACCTGGACGCGCTGCCCTCGGGCGGCGCCCTGCGCCAGCAGGTCCCGGTCGTCGCGCACAACATCGCCGCCCGCCGCACCGGGCGCGCGATGCGGATCTACGACGGCTACTCGATCGCACCCGTGACCACCCGGGCGCACCGGCTCCTGCTGGCGGAGTTCGACCGCGACGGCCGCGAGGAGCCGACGATCCCGGTCGGGGACCTCGTGCGGCCCCGCGCCGCGTCATGGTTCTTCGACCGGTACGTCGAGCCGGTCGTCTACCTGCGTCGCCTGCTGCGCGGCAAGGTCGGCTGAGGCTCAGGACGCCCCGCGCGAGACCAGCGTGCCGGGCGCCGGATCGAGCGGCGCGAGGATGTCGGACACCGTGACGAGCGTGTAGCCCTCGGCCTCGAGCGCGTCGATCAGGCCCGGCGCCGCCTCGATCGTGCTCGGGTGGATGTCGTGCATGAGGATGATGGACCCGGCCTCGACGCCCGCCAGCGCGGTGTCGGTCGTGACCGCCGCATCGCGGTTCGACCAGTCCTCGGTGTCGACGTCCCACGTCACCACCACCATGCCGGACTCGGCCACGACGGCGTCGTCCTGAGCGCCGTACGGCGGCCGCACCAGCGTCGGCGTCACGCCGGTCGCGGACTCGATCGCGGCGGTCGTGTCGGCGATCTCCGCCGCCCGCTCGGTCGGGTCGAGGTTGGTGAGGTCGCGGTGGGAGAACGTGTGGTTGGCGATCTCGTGGCCCTCCTGCGCGATCCGGGCGGCCACCCCCGGGTGGCTCTCGACGGAGGAGCCCAGCAGGAAGAAGGTGGCGGGCACGCCGCGCTCCGCGAGCACATCCAGGAGCTGGGGCGTCAGGCTCGCGGAGGGCCCGTCGTCGTAGGTGAGGGCGACGCACGCGACCTGCGCGCAGTCCACGTCGGACGACGGCGGGTCATCGGTCGGCGAGGCCGACGGCGGGGGCGTCGACTCCTGCGGCGGCGAGGTCGGTGCGACCTGCCCGGTGTCGTAGGGCTGCGGATCGGCGACGGCGGCGGCCGCGCGCCGCCCGGCGTCGGACAGCAGCTCGCCGGCCGGAATGCGGACGGTGAGCGAACCCGCCGCGGCGGCGGTCAGAGCGCCGGCGGGGAGCTCGGCGACCGGATCGCCGTCGGTGAACGTGATGGAGGTGAGCTGACGCGTGGGCTCGTCGTCCGGCGCCCAGGGGCCCAGCTCACGTGCCTCGAGGTCCGCCATCACGAGGTCACCGAACTCGGTGAAGGCCTCCGGAGTCGCGAAGAGGTCTGCCGAGTCGAGCAGGTCGCCGCCGTCGACCCACCACGTCCGGGCGTTCGCGGTCCCCGTGTCCTCGGAGAACTGGTAGGTCGTCATGCGCACGCCGAGCACGTCGGGTGCGGACCCGACCAGGGCCGGACGGACGTTGAGGTCGGGGAGGTTCTCGACGTCGCCCGCCTCGACGGCCGACTCGGCGACCGGGAGGTAGGCCTCCCGCGCCTGCGACGCGTAGTCCGCCAGGGCGGCCGACAGGTCCTCGGCCCCGGGCACGACCGCGTGCTGCGTGTAGATCCGCAGGTCCTCGTCCGTCTCCGACACGAGCTCGAGGCCGGGCACGAGCTCGTCCGAGAGGGACGGCGCGGCGATCCGCTCGATCGGCTGCCCCGGGGAGGAGGTCGGCGTCGGGGACGTCGGTGGTGGCCCCGAGTCCTCCTCCGGCGGCGGGGCCGCCGGCGTGCACGCGGTGAGTGCCAGCGCCGTGGCGCACGCGATCGACAGGTTCCTGAGACGCCCCCTCATGGGCCACCACCCTGCCAGGCGTGGGGCAGGCGCGGGTCACCGAGTTCGCGGACCCGACCCATCCGGAACCGCGGACGGTTCCGAACCCCTCGTGAGGCCCCGACCGGGGCAGGCAACGAGACGTACGAAGGAGCTCCCCGTGGAGATGTGGAACGCACTCATCGAAGGCCCGCTCGTCCAGGGCCCGCTGGTCGACATCGGCGGCATCCTGAACTTCCTGCAGATCGGTCAGTTCCAGTAGATCGACGCCGAGCGACCGAGCAGTGAGCGCCGGACCAACCGGCGCACCATCGTGACTCGAGGCCCCGCCCCCTCAAGGGCGGGGCCTCGTCCGTGAAGAGAGTGACGCGTGACGACCAACGATCAGACGCCCCTGACCGAGACCGCCCCCGACGACCGCCTCACCCTCACCCCCGCGCAGCGCGGGCTCTGGTACGCCCAGGATCTCGACCCCGACAACCCGACCTACCAGATCGGCCAGTACCTCGACGTCGCCGGCGATCTCGACCCGCGGCTGCTGAGCATCGCGGTCACCAAGACCGTCCGCGACATCGACTCCCTCAGCATGCGCTTCCGCTCCGACGCGGACGGACCGTACGCGGTGCTGCGCCGCCCCGAGCCCACCGACGACCTGCTCGAGGTCGTCGACCTGCGCGACGTCGACGCCGACGTCGCACGGGAGCGTGCCCGGGCGCGGATGGACGAGGAGATGGCCACGCCGCGCGACCTCGCCGGCGAGGAGCTCTTCGGCGCCGTCCTGTTCCGTCTCGCGGGTGGCCGCTCGCTGCTGTTCCAGCGCGTGCACCACGTCGCCCTCGACGGGTACTCGGCCGTCATCGCGCTGCACTACCTCGCCCGCGTGTACACCGAGCTGGCGAAGCGGGCGCCGTCCGGGCCGCTCCTGCGACTCCTCACCGGCCGCGTCGCGCGCACCGCCGCGCGCACGGCCTCGCCGTTCCCCTCCCACACCGAGCTGCTCGGGGCGCTCGAGGAGTACCGCTCCTCCGACGAGCACGCGCAGGACGAGGCGTTCTGGCGGGAGGCGTTCGACCGCGAGTCGACGGTCGAGGGGCTCGAGGGCACGACCGGGCGTCCCGCCTCGCGCGTCGTCCGGGTCGACGTCCCGCTCACGAAGGCGCTGGCACGGCCGCTCGCCGACATGGGCCGCGACCTGCCGAAGACCGTGGTGGGTGTCGTCGCGCTCTACCTCGCCCGGATCACCGGGCAGGACTCCGTCTCGCTCGGGCTGCCGGTGACGGCGCGCCGCGGGAAGGTCGCGAAGGCCACGCCGTCGATGCTCTCCAGCATCCTCCCGATGCACCTCGACGTCCCCGGTTCGGCGACGATCGCCGAGACCGTCGCGCACGCCGGCGACGTCGTGCGCGCCGTCGTGAAGCACCAGCGCTTCCGCACGGACGACCTCCCGACGGCACCGGCGCAGCCCGGACCCTCGGTCAACCTGCTCCCGGTCATCGACCAGCTCACGCTCGGCGAGGCGACCGGTGAGGTCCGCATCCTCTCCACCGGTCCCGTCCACGACCTGTCGGTCGTCGTCTCGGGCCTGGACAGCGGTGCCGCCACGGCCACGCTCGCACTCGAGGGCGACGCCGCGCTGCACACCACCGCCACCCTGACCGAGCACGCCGAGCGACTCGTCGGCCTGCTCGGCCAGGCGCTGGCGGACGCCGACATGCCCGTGACCAGCGCCCGGCTCGTGTCGGAGGACGAGGTCGCCCCGCTGATCGCCCAGGGTGCCGGTCCCGAGCGGCAGATCAGCGAGGAGACGGTGCTCGACGCCTTCTCCGAGCAGGCCGCCGAGCGGCCCGACGACCTCGCCGTCGTCGCCCCCGACGGCACCTGGACCCTCGCCGAGCTGGACCTCGCGTCCACGCGCCTCGCGCACCACCTGCTCGCGCAGGGCGTCACGGCGGGGGAGTCCGTCGCCGTCCGGATCGAGCGCAGCCGGTACCTGCCGATGATCGTGCTCGCCCTGCTCAAGGCGGGCGCGGTGTACGTCCCGCTCGACCCCGAGTACCCGATCGAGCGCGTCACCGGGATGATCGAGGACGCGGCACCCGTCCTGCTCCTGACCAGCCACCGCCAGGCGGGGCGCGACCGCGACGCGGGGGCGACGTGGACCACCCCGTCGCTGGCGATCGACGCCGACACCGCGACGGCCTGGCGCCGCGCCAGCGACGACGCCACCACGCTGCCGTCGGTGCCGAGCACCGAGCTCGGCTACGTGGTCTTCACCTCGGGCAGCACGGGCCGTCCCAAGGGCGTCGGGGTCGAGCGCGTGGCGCTGCGCAACCTGTTCCAGCACCATCGCGCCGAGCTGTTCGAGCCGGCCGCCGAGCGCCTCGGTCGCCCCGTGCGCGTCGCGCACACCGCGGGCCTGTCGTTCGACGCCGCGTGGGACCCGCTGCTGTGGCTGTTCGCCGGTCACGAGCTGCACATGATCGACGACGACGTGCGGCGCGACCCGCAGCGCCTGGCGGACCACCTCGCCGAGGCCGGCATCGACTCGATCGAGACGACGCCGTCGTTCGCCCAGGCGCTCCTGTCCACCGGCCTCTTCGAGGGCGAGCGCCACCCCACGGTCGTGGCCCTCGGCGGCGAGGAGGTCGGCCCCGGGCTGTGGGACGCGTTCGCCGCGCACGAGGACGTCCACGCCGTGAACTTCTACGGTCCGACCGAGGTCACGGTCGACTCCCTGATCGCCACGATCGACGCGGGCGACCCCCACCTGGGGTCCTCGGTGCGCAACAGCCGGCACTACGTGCTGGACGCCGCGCTGCACCCGGTCCCCGACCGCGCCGTCGGCGAGCTCTACCTCGCGGGCGTGAACGTGGCGCGCGGCTACGTCGGGCAGCCCGGCCTGAGCGCCGAGCGTTTCGTCGCCGACCCGTTCGCCGACGACGGCTCCCGGATGTACCGCACCGGGGACGTCGTGCGACGCCGTCACGACGGGTCGCTGCGCTTCCTCGGCCGCATCGACGACCAGGTGAAGATCCGTGGCTACCGCGTGGAGCTGAGCGAGATCGAGAGCGCCATGCGCCGCCACGGCGACGTCTCCGGCGCCGCCGCGATCGTCCAGGGCGAGGGCGCCGCGGCGCGCGTCGTCGGGTACGTCACGGGGGAGGGTGGCGACGGCCTCGGCACCCGCGTGCGGGACGCGCTGCGCGCCGACCTGCCGGACTACATGGTCCCCAGCAGCATCCTCACGCTCTCGAGCCTGCCGCTCACGCCGAACGGCAAGCTGGACCGGCGCGCGCTGCCCGCCCCGGAGGCCACCGTGGCCGACGCCTCCCAGCAGCCGCGCACCGCGGCCGAGCGCACCGTCGCCGCGGCCTTCGCCGAGGTCCTCGAGATCGGCTCGATCGGGATCGAGGAGGACTTCTTCGCCGCGGGCGGTCACTCCCTCCTGGCGACGCGGCTGGCCGCCGTGCTCTCGGACCGGCTCGAGACCACCGTCACGGTCCGTGCCGTCTTCCAGCGCCCGACCGTCGCGCTGCTCGCGGGGGCGGTCGGTGACACCGCGACCGACGACGAGACCGCCGGCGACACCCCCGGCACCCGAGGCTCGGCACGGGGACCGCGACTCGCCCCGACGCCCCGCCCCGAACGCCTGCCCGTCTCGCACTCGCAGCGCCGGCTCTGGTTCCTCAACCGGCTCGAGCCCGGGTCCGCCGCCTACAACATCCCGGTCGTGCTGCACCTGGACGGCGAGCTCGACGTGGCCGCGCTGCGGGCCGCCCTGGGCGACGTCGCGGAGCGCCACGAGCCGCTGCGCACCGTCGTGCCCTACGACGGCGGGGAGCCGGTCCAGGTGGTCCTGCGTGCCGGGCCCGTCTCCCTGACCGCCGTCGACGTTCCCGCCGAGCGGCTCGACGCCGTCGTGGAGCAGGAGGCCCTGCGGCCCTTCGACGTCACGACCCAGGCCCCGCTGCGCGCCGTGCTGCTGCGCACCGCGCCGACCCGGCACGCCCTCGTGGTGGTCATGCACCACATCGCCGCCGACGGGTGGTCCCTCGCACCGTTCGCGCACGACCTCTCGCGCGCCTACGAGGCGCGGATCGACGGACGAGAGCCCGAGCTCGCGCCCCTGCCCGTGACGTACGCGGACTGGACGCTGTGGCAGCGCGAGGTCCTCGGCGACCCCGAGGACCCGACCAGCGCGCTGGCCGAGCAGGTCGAGCACTGGCGGCGGACGCTCGCGGGCGCGCCCGACGAGATCAGCCTCCCGCGCGACCGCGCCCGGGGGACGGCCGACGCCGCCGATCCCGCCCAGCGGGGCGTCGGCGAGGTGCCGCTCGTCCTCGACCCCGAGCGCCACGCCGCGCTGCGCGCCCTCGCCGCCGAGCACCGTACGAGCCTGTTCATCGTGCTGCACGCCGCGCTGACCGTCGCTCTCGAGCAGCAGGGCGCCGGGGAGGACGTCGTGGTCGGCACCCCGGTCGCGGGGCGCACCGACCCGCGCCTCGACGAGCTCGTCGGCTTCTTCGTCACGACCGTGGTGCTGCGCACCTCGCTCGCGCAGGACCCGACGCTCGCGGAGGTGCTGCGACGGGTGCGCGAGGGCAACACCGAGGCGTACGCCCACCAGGACGTGCCCTTCGACCTGCTCGTCGACGCGCTTCGCCCGCCGCGCGTGCCCGACCGCCACCCCCTGTTCCAGGTCCTGCTGACGCTGCAGAGCAACGCGCCCGCCGAGCTCGACCTCGCCGGGCTGCGGGTGACGGTCCCGGGCCAGGTGACCAGCGCCGGCGTCAAGACCGACCTGCTGGTCGACTTCGCCACGCCCGACGGCGAGGACGGCCCCCTCGTGGGCGCCCTCGGCTACGACCGCGCGCTCTTCGACTCCTCCACGGCGCAGCGGCTGGGCGACGCGCTCGACCGAGTGCTGGACGCGTTCGTGAGCGGTGCGGACCGCCGCCTGTCCGACCTGCCCGTCGTCGACGACGCGACCGCCGCACGCCTGGTGGAGCACGAGGAGGGGCGCACCCTGCCGGTGTCCGACGGCGTGCTGGGCCGGCTGGCGGCCACCGCGGCCGAGCACGGCGACCGGCCCGCGCTCGTCGGGGTCGACCGCTCCCTGACGTTCGCCGAGCTCCAGGACCGGGTGGAGACCGCGGCCGTCGCCCTCGTGCGCCTCGGGACGGCGCCGGGCGACCGGGTCGCCGTCGCGCTCCCGCGCACCGCCGACGCCGTCGTGACCGTGCTGGCGGCGCTGCGCGCCGGCGCCGTCGCCGTCCCGCTCGACGTCGCTCACCCCGACGAGCGTCTGACGACCGTCCTGACCGACGCCGCACCGACCGTGCTGCTGGTCGACGACGTCGCGCGCGGGGAGCGGCTGGCGCGGGCGCTCGAGGACGCGGGCGCGTCCGTGCCCCACCTGCGCACGGCCGACGGCCTCGTGAGCGGGGACTCGACCGAGGACGCGAACGAGACCGAGCCGCCGGCGCTCCCTGCGCTTCCGGCGCTCGACGACGTGGCCTACCTCGTCCACACGTCCGGCACCACGGGGCGCCCCAAGGGCGTGCAGGTGCCGCACCGCGCGCTGGCCTCCGTGCTGGCGCAGCACGAGGACGTCCTGGTCGGGCCGCTGCGCGACGCCGTCGCGGCCGACTCCGGCCGGCTGCCCCGCATGCTGCACCTGTCGGGCCTGGCCTTCGACGCGGCGTGGGACCCGATCCTGTGGCTCGTCTCCGGCACCACGCTCCACGTCGCCGACGAGACGACGCAGAGCGACGCCGAGGCGGTCGTGCGCGCAGTGGCCGAGCTCGGCGTCGACGTCCTGGAGACCACGCCGTCCTACGCCCAGCAGCTCGTGACGCTCGGCCTGCTCGAGGGGGCCGCGGACCGCACGGTGCCGCTGCTGGTCGCCGTCGGCGGCGAGGCCGTGCCGGCTGCGCTGTGGGACCGCCTCGCCGACGCCCCGGGCGTGGCGGGTTGGAACCTCTACGGTCCGAGCGAGTTCACCGTGGACTCGGTGCTCGCACCGATCACCCCGGGGCGGGTCACGATCGGCCGACCGGTCGCGAACGTCACCGCCCGCGTCCTGGACCGCGCGCTGCGGCCCGTCCCCGAGGGGGTCGAGGGCGAGCTGTACCTGGCCGGCCTCTCCGAGGCCCACGGGTACCGGGGCCGCGCCGCCGAGACGGCCGCGCGCTTCGTGGCCGACCCGCGCGGCGACGGCACGCGGATGTACCGCACCGGCGACGTCGTGCGCCGCCGCGCGAGCGGTGAGCTCGAGTACGTGCGCCGCGACGACGACCAGATCAAGCTGCGCGGCTACCGCATCGAGGTCGCCGACGTCGAGCGCACCCTCGAGCGCGCCGACGACGTCGCCACCGCGATCGTGCGCGTCGTCACGCCCGGCGGCCCCGAGACCGCGCGCCTGGCTGCGTGGCTGGTGGGCCGGGGCGAGCCGGACGGTCTCGACCTCGACGCCGTGCGCGCCTCCGCCGCGGCGGCGCTGCCGGAGTACATGGTCCCGACGGCGCTGGCGCAGATCGCGTCGGTGCCCCTCACGCCCAACGGCAAGGTCGACGTCGACGCGCTGCCGGAGCCCGGCGCGCGCACGAGCGCGCGGGCGCCGGAGACCGACGACGAGCGCGCGCTGTGCGCGATCGTCGGGGACGTCGTCGGGGCGGACGAGGTCGGTCTCGACGACGACTTCTTCGCCCTCGGCGGACACTCGCTCCTCGCCGTCGCCCTCGTGGCACGCATCCGGGAGGAGCTCGGCGCCGACCTGCCCCTGCGCACGGTCTTCGACGCCCCGACGCCGGGTGCGCTGCTCGAGCACGTCCGCGGCGCGGGGCCCGACGACACCGGCGATGCCAGCACGCGTGCCGCGCGGAAGGAGTCGCAGGACCGGCCGCGGCTGCGGGCGTGGGTCGCGGAGAACCCGCGCGCCGGTGACGACGACCTCCCGCTGACCGCGGGCCAGCAGCGCCTGCGCTTCCTCAACCGGCTCGACCCCAGCTCCTCGGAGTACTCGGTCGTCCTGCAGGTCGAGCTCCGCGGCGGTCTGGACACCGCAGCGCTGGCCGGTGCCGTCGACGACCTGGTGGCCCGCCACGAGGTCCTGCGCACCACCTACCCCGAGGTCGACGGCGCGGCGGTCGCCCGCATCGAACCGGCACCGACGGGTCTGGCCGGCTCCGACGCCGTGGACCTCACCGCCGGCTTCGACCTGGGCACGGAGATCCCGATCCGCGCCGCGGTCGTGGCGACCGGTGACGACACGTGGCGGCTCGACCTGGTCATCCACCACATCGCCACCGACGGTGCGTCGCTGACCCCGCTGGTGGGCGACCTGGCCGCCGCCTACACCGCGCGGCTGGGCGGCGGACCGGCCGCGCTGCGACCGCTCGCCGTGCAGGTGACCGACGTCGCGCGGCATCGCGAGGCGACGGCCACCGGGTCGGCCGAGCAGGACCTGGCGGTGTGGACGGACGCGCTGGACGGTGTGCCGACCGAGCTCGACCTGCCCGCCGACGGCACCCGGCCCGACACCGCGTCGCAGCCCGCGCGGCTGCTCGAGTTCGAGATCCCGTCCGACGTCGCGGCGAGCCTGACCACGGCGGCCGGGCGTCGCTCCGCGAGCGCGTTCCACGCGTGGCTCGGTGCGCTGGCCGGGTACCTTCAGCGGATCGGTTCGGGCGACGACATCGTGATCGGGTCGCCCTCGGCGGGCCGCACCGACCCCGACCTCGCCGACCTCGTGGGCTTCTTCGTGAACACGCTGCCGCTCCGGCTGGACCTGCGGCCCACCGATCGTGCCCACGGGGCCTCTGCCACCCACCCGACGCTGCTCGACGCCATCGACCTGGCGCGCGCGGCGACGCTGACCGCGGTGGAGCACGAGGACGTCCCGTTCGAGCGCATCGTCGAGGCCCTGGCCCCGGAGCGCCGGCTCGGGCGGCACCCGCTGTTCCAGACCATGCTGTCGCTGGAGGAGCCCACCGGGCTCCAGCTCGACCTGCCCGGCGTCACCACGCGTGCTGTCCCGCCGGAGTCCACCGGGGCGGCGAAGGTCGACCTGTCGTTCACCCTGCGTCCGCGCGGCCGCGGCGCGAGTGCGACCGGTGGCGCCGTCAGCGCCGACAGCGCGGTGGACGGCGTGCTGGAGTACAACGCCGCGCTGTTCAGCGACGAGGCGGCCCGCGGGCTCGTCGACCGCTGGCTCGCCTTCCTGGGCGCGGTCGCCGAGGCCCCCGACACCGCCCTGCGCGACGTCGTGATCCCCGGCGTCCCCACCGCTCTGGCCGCGTGGCCCGCCGGGGAGCACGAGGCCCGGACCGTCCTGGACGTCCTCGCGGACTCCGTGGCCCGGGACGCCTCACCGGTCGCGGTCACCGGGCCCGCGGTGGCCCCGGGGCAGCCGTCCCGCCTGACGCGCGGCGAGCTCGACGCGCGCGTGACGGCGCTCGCCTCGGCGCTCCGGGCGCGCGGGGTGGCGTGCGGCGACGTCGTCGCGCTGCGCCTGCCGCGGTCGGTCGACACGGTGGCGGCGCTGCTCGGGGTGTGGCGCGCCGGGGCTGTCGTCGCCCCGATCGACGACGCGCTGCCCGCCGAGCGGGTGGCACGTATGCTCACGACGGCGGGCGCCCGGCTGCTCGTGCACGCCGACGAGGCGGCACCCGGCGACGGGCTCGGCGACGTCTCGCACGAGGCGGCCGCCGACGCGGGGCTGGAGCCGGACGCCGTCGTCGCCCTCACCGACCTCGTCGGTGACGGGGGAGCGGGCGGTGTCGCGGAGGCCGCGGACGACACCGGGGCCGCGGTGACGCCGGATCTCGACGACCCGGCGTACCTCGTGTTCACCTCCGGCACGACCGGTGAGCCGAAGGCCGTCCAGGTGCCGCACCGCGCGCTGGCGCACCTGCTCGCCTCGCACCGGGCCACGCTGCTGCCCGACCCCGAGCTCCGCCGCGTGCGGATGGCGCACACCACCGGGGTCGGCTTCGACGCCGCGATGGACCCCGTGCTGTGGCTCGCCGCCGGTCACGAGCTGCTCGTGGTGGCCGACGACGTGCGCCGCGACCCCGAGGCGCTCGTGCGCCTGTTCGCGGAGCGAGGCGTCGCGGCGTGGGAGACCACGCCGGGCTACGTCGCCGCGCTGGTGGCGCAGACGTCGTTCGCCGACGTGCTCGACTCCCGTCCCGCGGACGCGCCGTTCACGCTCCTGCTGGGCGGCGAGGCGATCGACGGCGGGCTGTGGGACTGGCTGCGCGAGCGCACGGGCGTCGAGGCCTGGAACCTGTACGGCCCGACGGAGGTGGGTGTCGACTCGCTCGTCGCGCGCGTGGCGGACACGGACGCGCCCGTGCTGGGGGCCACGACGCCGGGGACGCGGGGCTACGTGCTGGACGCCTCGCTGCGGCCCACCGTGCCGGGCGGTGTCGGTGAGCTGTGGCTCGCGGGTGAGCAGCTCGCTCACGGGTACGCCGGTCGCCCCGGGGCGAGCGCGGAGCGGTTCGTCGCCGACCCGTTCGCCGCCGACGGGAGCCGGATGTACCGCACGGGCGACCTCGTCGCCGTGCGGCCCGCCCGCGAGGGCGACGCCGGACCCGCCCACGGCCGCGTGGTGTCCCTCGGCCGCAGCGACGACCAGGTCAAGATCCGCGGCCACCGCGTCGAGCCGGGTGAGGTGGAGGCGCTGCTGCGCCGGTCCGACGGCGTGGAGCGGGCCGTGGTGCGACCGGTCGACACCGGGCGTGCGACGGCCCTCGGGGCGTGGGTGGTCGCCTCCGGCGACGCAGAGCCCGAGAACCTCACCGCCGCCCTGCTCGCCGACCTGCGCTCGCGCGTGCCGGACTACATGGTCCCGGTCGCCGTGCGCGTGATCGACGAGGTCCCGCTGACCCGCAACGGCAAGGTCGACGCGGCCGCTCTGCCCGAGCTGGAGCACGCGGGGGCGGCCGGTGGCCGGGCCCCGGAGGGCGACGCCGAGCGCGCCGTCGCCGCGGCGTTCGCCCGGGTGCTCGGCCTGGGCGAGGGGAGTCGGCGGTCTCGGCGGAGGACTCCTTCTTCGAGCTCGGCGGCCACTCGTTCGTGGCCCAGCCGACCGTCGCGGCGGTCAACGAGGCGCTGGGCAGCGACCTGCCGGTGCAGGCGCTCTTCCGGGCGCCGACCGTGGCCGCGCTGGCCGCGCTCGCGTCCGCCGGCGAGGGGGCCGGTTCGACCGTGGCGGACAGCCTGCGCACGATCCTGCCCCTGCGCGAGCAGGGCACGGGCGCACCGCTGTTCGCCGTCCACCCCGCGAGCGGTCTGAGCTGGAAGTACGCCGTGCTGCTGCAGCACCTGTCCTCGCGGCGGCCGCTGCTCGGTCTGCAGATGCCGGGCATCGCGCCCGACCAGCCCGAGCCGCCCACGGCCGGGACCATCGAGGAGCTGCTCGACAGCTACGTCGGGGCGATGCGCGAGGTCCAGCCCCACGGGCCGTACCACCTGATGGGGTGGTCGTTCGGCGGCCGGCTCGCGCAGCACCTGGCGGCACGGCTGCGCAGCAGCGGTGAGGAGGTCGCCCTCCTCGTGGTGCTGGACGCCTACCCCACGCGGGAGTCGGCGCTGGCCGGCGTCGCCGGCGGTGACGCCATGTGGCGCGGGCTGCTGGACGCCAACGGGATCGCGGCGCCGGCCGACGTCGAGCTCGACGTCGACGCGGTCCGCCGTCTGCTGGCGGAGGTCGACAACCCGCTCGCCGACGTTCCCGTCACTGCGGTGGAGCGCATGGTGCGCCGCTTCGTGCGGCTCGGGGAGCTGCTCGACGCGACCCCGGTGCCGACGTTCGACGGTGACCTCCACGTCGTCGAGGCGACGCGCGAGATCCCCGCCGACCGACCCTCGCCCTCGGCGTGGGAGGCCCACGTGAGCGGTGAGGTGACGTCCTCCCGGGTCGGCGTCCGACACAGCGACATGCTGGCCGACGAGGCGATGCCGGAGCTCGCACCCGTGCTCGATGCGCTGCTGGGCCGGGACGAGCCGCGCGCCTGACGGTGTGCCGGCTCCTGTGCCCGGGTCGCATTCGTTCCGAATCGAACAAATGTGGCCCGGGCACCCATCCGATCCCACCCGCGGCGCCGAACCCCTGGTGAGACCTGCTGACGACGTATGGATGAGGACGAGAACATGACGAACCCCTTCGACGACGCCGACGCCCGCTTCCGGGTCCTGGTCAACAGCGTGAACCAGCACTCCCTCTGGCCGGAGTTCGCCGACGTCCCGAACGGATGGGTGGCCGTGTTCGGCCCGGCACCCCGCGAGGAGGCGGTGGAGTACGTGACCGCGCACTGGCACGACATCACGCCGGTCCTGGACCGCGAGCGTGCCGCCTCGTGATCGCCATCCGAGGACTGACCAAGAGCTTCGGCGACTTCCAGGCCCTCGCGGGGATCGACCTCGACGTGCCGGAGGGCACGGTGCAGGGTCTCCTCGGCCCCAACGGGGCGGGCAAGACCACGACCGTCCGCGTGCTGACCACGCTGCTGGAGCCGGACGCCGGCGAGGTGCGGGTCGCGGGGCACGACGTGCGGACCGCCGGTGACGCGGTGCGACGCAACCTCGGTGTCTCCGGGCAGTACGCCGCGGTCGACGACAAGCTCACCGGTTTCGAGAACCTGACGATGGTGGGGGAGCTCTACGGCATGCCTCGGCGCGGTGCGAAGGCACGGGCGCGCGAGCTGCTGCGGGACTTCCGCCTCGAGGACGTCGCGGACTCGCGACGCGCCGGCGACTACTCCGGCGGCATGAAGCGGCGGCTCGACCTCGCCGGTGCGATCGTCGCCCGGCCCCCGGTCGTCATCCTCGACGAGCCCACCACGGGTCTGGACCCGCGCGGGCGCCGCGACACGTGGGACGCGGTGGAGCAGCTCGCCTCCGCCGGCACCACGGTGCTCCTCACGACGCAGTACCTCGAGGAGGCGGACCAGCTGGCCGACCAGATCGCCGTGATCGACGCCGGCGCCGTGATCGCCGAGGGCACCGCCACCGAGCTGAAGGCGCGCGCGGGCGGGGCGTGGGTCGACGTCGTGCTCGCTCCCGGTGTCGACGGCGCGGCCGCCCTCGTGGCGGCGCGCCGCGTCGTGCCTGAGGCCGCGTTCGACGAGCGTGCGCGGCGGCTGACGGCCCCCGCGACGGACGGGAGCGCCGAGCTGCGCGCGCTGCTGGGCGCGCTGGAGGCGGCCGGGACCGCGGTCGCCGAGGCGGCGCTGCGCCAGCCGACGCTGGACGAGGTCTTCCTGCAGCTGACCGGGAGCCCCACCGGGGGCACCGGGTCGGTGCCCGACGAGGGTGACGAGGACGACCCCCACGGCGGCCCCCGGGCCGACGCGGGCGAGGCGGTGGTCGCATGAGCACCGCGACGACCGACCGGTCCACGACCGGCCGTCCCGCCTGCGACGTCGGTACCGGCGCCGCCTCGGGCGAGGTGCGCCCGACCGCCACGAGCAGCCTCGTGCCCGAGCCCCGCGGCGGTGCGTTCGCACCGCTGCTCTCGGCGCTGCGCGACGGCTGGATCGTCGCCCGGCGCAACAACGTCAACGTCCGTCGCACCCCCGGGGCCCTCGTGACCGGGGTCGCGCAGCCGATCATCTTCGTGCTGATCCTGGCGTTCGTGTTCGGCGGTGCGCTGGGCGGGGAGGCCTACCGGGAGTTCCTCATCGCGGGGATCCTCGCGCAGACGCTGACGTTCAACTCCTCCTTCACGGCCGTCTACCTCGCGAAGGACCTGCAGTCCGGCCTCATCGACCGGTTCCGGGCCCTGCCGATGTCACGCGTCGGGGTCATCCTGGGTCGGACCACCTCCGACCTGGTCACGAGCGGCATCTCCATCGCCGTCATCGTGGCGTGCGGGCTCGCCATCGGGTGGCGCGTGCACGCCGGCATCGGTCCGGCGCTGGGCGCCTTCGGTCTGCTGGTCCTGTTCGCGTTCGCGACGTCGTGGATCGGGGCGACGATCGCGCTCACGGCCCGCAGCGTGGAGGTCGCCCAGAGCCTCGGGCTGCTGTGGCTGTTCCCGGTCTGCTTCATCTCCGGGGCCTTCGTCTCCGCCGACACGCTCCCGGGCGTGCTGCGGACGATCGCCGAGTGGAACCCGGTGACCGCCGTGGCCACCGCGGTCCGGCAGGGATTCGGGAACCAGCCGCCTGAGGACTTCGAGGTCGCAGCCGGCTGGGCGGCGCAGCACGCCACGCTCTACGCGTTCCTGTGCTGCATCGCGATCATCGCGATCTTCGCGCCGATCGCCGTGGGGCAGTACCGCCGCATCAGCAAGCGGTGATCACGCTCCTGGACGCGTCCGTGACGGACGTGCTGGAGCGGTGCGCCCGCCTCACGGGGGCCGGCTCGCACCGCAGGAGGCCGCGGCGGCGATGGTCGACGACGTCGACCGCGTCGCCGCCGCACGCCGTCGCCGGCCGGACGACGCCCGGCGCACGCTGGCCGGGCGCGCGGCGCTGCGGCTCCTCGTGCTCACCCGGACGGGACGCCCGCTCGCGGACGCCCCGGAGCTGGTGATCGAGCGCCGGTGCGAGGACTGCGACAGCCCGCACGGTCGGCCGCGGACGGCGGGCCTGTCCCTCAGCACGTCCGGCTCGGGTGAGCGCGTCCTGGTCGCCGTCGGACCCGAGGAGGCATGCGTCGGGGTCGACGTCGAGACGGCGACGCCCGCCGCGCTCGAGCGGTCCCCGGGCCTGGACGAGTTCACGCTGCACCCGCGGGAGCGCGACGCCGTCGCCCGCGCCGCCGATCCCGGGCGCGCCCGGCTGCAGCGCTGGGTGGAGAAGGAGGCGGTGCTCAAGGCCGCCGGCCTGGGTCTGCGGCTGCCACCGCACGAGGTGCTGCTCGCCCCGGCGGACGCGACGACGTCGTCCCACCACCGGAGCGACGGGCAGCTCTCGTGGCGCGCCGTTCTGGCGGCACCCGTGGCCGCCGTGGCGCGGCTCAGCGTCGCCGACCTGCCCGGTGACGGCACCCACCACCGCGCCGTCGCGGCAGTGCGGCCCCACCCCGTCGAGATCGTCGGCCCCGGGGCACTGGGGTCCTGAACGGACCCGGGCGCCCCGGGGTGCCACGGCCCGTTCTCAGCCCTCCGGCTGTGCCGCACCGTCCGACGGCGACGAGCCCGAGGTGCTCGGACCGGTCACGGACGGACGACGGGTCGGACCCGTGACGGAGCCGCCGGCGGTGCCGGGCTCGGCTGCCGAGGACGTGCTCGAGCCCCCGAGCCCCCCGATGAGCTCGAGCAGGTCGACGCCGGTCTGTGCCTTGAGCAGCGCGGCGACCTCCTGGACGCCCGTGGAGACCTGACCGGGCAGGCGCGAGGCACCCTCCTTGTCGATGATCGTGATGCCGTCGATCGCACCGAGGGCATCGGCGTAGGGCTGCGCCATCTTCGGCAGCGCGTCGAGCACCATCTGCAGGCGCGCCGACTCCGGGAACGTCTGGTAGGCGTCGGCCTCGGCCTTGATCGCGGAGGCCCGGGCCTCACCCTGGGCGCGCTCGGCGGACGCCTCGGCCTCACCGCGGGCCTGGATCCCGTCGGCGTCGGCCTTCGCGAGCGCGAGGGCGCCCTCGGCGCGGCGCTGCTGCTCGATGAGCGCCGCCTCGGCGCGCGAGCGGGAGGCGGACGCCTCGGCCTCGGCCTGCGCCGTCGTGCGCTGCGCCTCGGCCTCTGCCTTGCGGATGGCCGTCGTCTTGGCGGCCTCGGCCTCCTGCTCCGCTGCGTACTTGCGGGCGTCGGCCTCCTGGGCGGCCTCGTACTTGCGGGCCTCGGCGGGCTTGCGCACCTCGGTCTGCAGCTCCTGCTCGCGCAGCGCGGCGCGGCGCTGGGCGACCTGCTCCTGCTGGACCAGGACCTCCTGCTGCGCCTCGGCCTCGGCGCGCTCGCGGGCCGCCTCGGCGTCGGCCTGGGCCTGCGCCGTCTCCTGAGCGATGGTCGCGTTGCGCAGCGCGAGCGACTTGTTGGACTCGGCGATCTGGACGGCCGCCTCGTTGCTGCGCTCGGTGCTCTCCTGCTGCGCCTGCGCCTCGGCGATCTCGGCGTCGCGGGCGACGGCGGCGGCGCGCGGGCGCCCGAGGTTGCGGATGTACTCGCCGGTGTCCTCGACGGTCTGGATCTCGAAGTTCTCCAGGATGAGGCCGCGCTCGGCGAGCATCGGGACCGCGATGTCCTTGACCTCCTTGGAGAAGTCCTGACGCTCGTACAGGATCGACTCGACCGTCAGGGTTCCCGCGATGGTGCGGAGCACACCGACGAGCACCTCGGAGGTCTGCTGCTCGATGACCTGCTCCTGGCTGCGTCCGGCGAACCGCTGGGCGGCGGCGCGCACCATGCGCTCGGTCCCGCCCACCTTCACGACGGCGATGGATCGCAGCGTCACGGCGACGCCGGACTTCGTGGTCGCGTCCTCGGCCGCGACCGGGAAGCTCTGCGAGGCGAGCGAGAGCCGCACGACCTGCTCGAAGATCGGCTTGACGAACGTCCCGCCGCCGATCACGACGCGCTGGCCCGACAGGTCGGTCGTCTCGTCACCCGTCTCCGGGTTGATGACCGGCTTGCCGCTCTTGCGGCCGGTGATGATGAGCGCCTCGTCCGGCGTGGCGATCTTGAACCGCACCTTCGCGTAGATCGCTCCGATGACGGCGATGACGACGATCGCGACGACGGCGGCCGCGACGATCAGCACCGAGGAGGGGAAGTCCATGAGGGGTCTCCATTCAGGGCCGGCCCGCGCGCGGCGGGACGGGTCGGTCTGGTGGGCTGCCTCGACTCTAGGCGGGACGGGCCGCGCGTGCGGGGTCGGGGCCCGCCCGGCTGCTGGATGCGACCGGCGGCCGCACGCCTCGGTAGCATCGAGGAGGGGACCCGGGGCCCCACGACCGCACGCTCGGTCAGGCCCCATCGACGGAAGTTCGCGCCGATGGGCCGGCTGAGGAGAGGTGGTGCACGTGGACGTCGTCGTGGACGGGGCGCTCACCGTCGTCGCCGTGGTGCTCCTGGCCGGCATCGTCGCCGGGCTGTGGCGTGCGGTGGCCGGCCCGACCACGGCTGATCGCCTGACGGCGTTCGTCCTGCTCGGCACCACCGGCACCGCCCTGCTGCTCGTGCTCGCCGCCGCCGCGGACCTCCCGCCCCTGCGCGACACCGCGCTGACCGTGGTCGCCCTCGCGACCGTCGTGGTGCTCGTCCTGCGCTCACGCGATCGGCGGGGCGACCGGTGAGCGGTGGGGTCGGGGTCGTGGTCGACGTCGTGGTGGTCGCGCTGCTCGCCGTCGGCACGCTGTTCGTCGTCGTCGGCACGGTGGGGGTGCTGCGGCTGCCCGACCTCGCCACGCGCCTGCACGCCGTCGCGAAGGCCGACAACCTGGGTCTCGGTCTGATCGTGGCCGCGCTCGTGCTGCGCGCCGTCACGGGTGACGAGGGCGGGGGAGTGGCCGCCAAGCTCGTGCTCGTGTGGCTCCTCGCCCTGCTCGCGACGGCGGCCAACGGCCACCTGCTCGCGCGCCGTGACCGTGCCACCGATGCTGACGACGAGCGGCGCGACGGCTCCGACGCATCCGAGGAGGTGGCCCCGTGACCGGCCCCGAGGTCGGCGTGCTCGACGTCGCCCTGCTCGCCGCGGTCCTCCTGGTCGCGGTGGTCGCCGTGCTCGCGCCGCGACGCGCGGCCGCGACCGCGGCGTTCCTCGTGTTCGGGATCGTCGTGGCGGTGCTGTGGGCGCGGCTCGGAGCGCCCGACGTCGCGCTGGCCGAGGCCGCGCTCGGCGGCGGGGTGGCCGGGGCGCTGCTGGTGGACGCCCTGTCCGACCGCCGGCCGCCGCAGCCGCCCTCCACCGGCGCCGGGCGCGCCCGGGTCGCGATGATCGCCCGCCTGGTCGTGGGCGGCCTCGCGGGAGCGGCGACGACCCTCGCGCTGGGCGCCGCCGTCCGACGGCTGCCGTCGGGCCGCAGCCCGCTCGCGGACGAGGCGATCGCCGCCGTGCCCGACTCCGGTGTCGAGCACCCCGTGACCGCGGTGCTGCTCAACTACCGCTCCTACGACACGCTGCTGGAGATCGCCGTGCTCACCGCCGCCGCCCTGGGCGCGGGCGCGCTCGCCCGACGGCGGATCTCCGCCCCTGCCGCTCCCTCGCCCGCCGTGCGGCTGCTGGCCGTGGTGCTGCTGCCCGTGCTCGCGCTGCTCAGCACCTGGCTGCTCGTGGCCGGCACCACGCGTCCGGGCGGCGCGTTCCAGGCCGGGGCCCTGCTGGGTGCCGCGCTCGTTGTCGCCCACCTGGCCGGGGTGCGTGTGGCCGGTCCGCGCGGGCGGGCGGGCACCGTCGCCGTCGTGGGCGGGCTGCTGGCGTTCGTCGCGCTCGCCGCCGCGACCGCCGCGACGGCCGGCGGCTGGCTCGTGCTGCCGCGGTCCGCCGCCGGTGCGCTCATCCTCGCGGTCGAGACCGTGCTCGCCCTCAGCATCGCGGCCGGCCTGGCGGCGATGTTCCTGGCGGCGCGCGCGGACGCCGACGTCGACGCCGAGGAGCAGGGCGCATGAGCCTCGTCGGGCTCACCCTCCTGACCGGGGTGCTGGTCCTGGTGGTCGGTCTGCTCGGGCACCTGCTCGTGCGTGACCACGTGCGCCGGATCGTGGCGCTCAACGTCGCCTCCGGCGGCGTGATGATGGTGCTGCTGGCGCTGGCGCTGCGGGGGACCGGCGCCACCGACGGGGGCGACGCCGTCGACCCCGATGCGGTGCCGCAGGCGCTCGTGCTCACCGGCATCGTGATCATGGCGGCCGTCACGGCCCTGGCCCTCGCGCTGGCGCGGCGCGTCCGCGACGCCGACGAGGAGGACGAGGCCGTCGACGACGACGGTGACGTCACGGACGCGGAGCCGGACGAGCGCGCCGAAGGTGGCGGCCGGGGAGGTGGCGCGTGAGCGAGGTGACCACGGTGCTGCTTCCGCTCCTGGTGCTGCTGCCCGTCGCGGCCGGCGGCGCGCTCGCGGTCGTGCCCGAGCGCGCGAGGGCCGCGGTCGCCGTCGTGGTCGTCGTCGCGACCGCGCTCGCCTCCCTCGTGGTGGCGCTCGACGTCGCGCGCACCGGCACCGCCGAGGTCGTGCTGGCGGGGTGGGACCTCCCGGTCGGACTCGCGCTGCGGGCGGACGCGGTCACGGCCGCGATGCTCGGGCTGACCGCCGTCGTCGCCCCCGCCGTGACGCTGTACGCGACCGGGCACGCGAAGGTCCGCGGTACCGGGGCCTTCTGGCCGTTGTGGCTCCTGCTGCTCGGTGCGCTCAACGGCGTGTGGGTCGCGGGCGACCTGTTCAACGCCTACGTGACGCTCGAGCTGGTGACCGTCGCGGCCGTCTGCCTCGTGGCCCTCGGGGGTCGGGCGCGGCCGGCGCCGCGCTGCGGTACCTGTACGTCGCCGTCGTCGGGTCGCTGCTGTTCCTGCTCGCGGTCGCGCTCGTCTACGGCGAGACCGGCACGCTCGACATCGCCCTCGCGGGTGAGGGGATGGCCGACAGCCCGCTGCTGCCCGTGGTGCTGGTGCTGTGCGCCGTCGGGCTCGGCGCCAAGATCGCGCTCGTGCCGCTCCACTCGTGGCTGCCCGTGGCGCACCCGGCCGCCCCCGCCGCGGTGAGCGCGGTGCTGTCCGCCCTCGTGATCAAGGCGTCGCTCGTGGTGCTGTGGCGCGTGTGGTTCCAGCTCGCCCCCGGCACGCCCGCGGCCGCACGCGTGGGCACGGCCGTGGCCGCGCTCGGGGCCGTCGCCGTCGTGGCGGGCGCCGTGATGGCGCTGCGACGCCGGCGGCTCAAGCAGATCGTCGCCTACTCCACCGTCTCGCAGGTCGGCTACCTCGTGCTGGTGCTCGCGCTCGCCGCCCCGCTCGACGGCGTGCTCGACGACGCCGCGGTCGCCGGGTGGAGCGGCGGCGTCACGATGGCGGTCGCGCACGGGCTGGCCAAGGCCGCGATGTTCCTGGCGGCGGGCACGCTGGCGCTCGCCTACGGCAGCGACCGGCTCGAGGGGCTGCGCGGCGCCGTGACCCGGATGCCGATGACGGTCGCGGCGCTCGCGATCGCCGGTGTCAGCCTCGCGGGTCTGCCACCCACGCTCGGATTCGTGCCCAAGTGGCAGCTTCTGACCTCCGCGGTCGCGTCCGACGAGTGGTGGTGGTTCCTCCCGCTGCTCGTGGGCGGTCTGCTCGCGTTCGCCTACACCGCGGCGATGGTCCGGGCCACGTTCAACGTCCCCGGCGAGCCGGACGTCCCGCGGCCGGCCGTCGCGGTCGGCGGGGTCCTCACTATCGTGCCGTTCGTGCTCGCCCTGCTCGCCCTCGTGCTGGGCCTGGCCGCAGCGCCGCTGGTGGAGGTCCTCGAGGCCGGATTCGTCGGAGGTGCGCAATGACGCCCGACGCCGTCGTGACCGCGAGCCCGATCCCGTACCTCGTGCTGCTCGCCTCGCTGCTGCCCGCGCTCGCGATCTTCCCGCTGCGGGAGGGGCAGGTGCGCACGCGGACCGCGATCAACCTCGGCGGGGCGCTGGTGAAGATCGCGCTCGTGGTCGCGCTGATCCCGCCCGTGGTGAACGGGGAGAAGCAGCGCGCGTCCTTCGAGTGGGTGCCCGGCATCGAGATCGTGCTGGTGACGGACTCGTTCGGCCTGTTCTTCGGGGCGCTCTCGGCGGTGCTCTGGCTGGTGACCACCGTCTACGCCGTGGGCTACCTGGAGGGCTCGCCCAACCGGAGTCGATTCTTCGGCTTCTTCAGCCTCTGCGTCACCGCGACGGCGGGCATCGGTCTCGCGGGCAATCTGCTGACCTTCCTGATCTTCTTCGAGATGCTCACGCTCGTGACCTACCCGCTGGTCGCGCACCGCGGCACCGCCGCGGCCTTCGCGGGGGCGCGCCGCTACCTCGCCTACACCCTCACCGGTGGCGTGGTCCTGCTCGCCGGCGTGGTCTGGCTGACCGCCGAGGTCGGGCCGGTCGAGTTCACCTCGGGCGGCGTCGACGCCGTCGCGCGCCTCGCGCAGGAGGAGCCGGTCACGGTGACCGCGATCGCCGCGATGATGCTCGTGGGCGTCGGCGTGAAGGCGGCGATCCTGCCGCTGCACGGGTGGCTGCCCGCCGCGATGGTCGCGCCGGCTCCGGTGAGCGCGCTGCTGCACGCCGTCGCCGTCGTGAAGGCGGGCGCGTTCGGCGTCGTGCGGGTCGTGCACGACGTGTTCGGCGCCGAGCTGCTCGCGCGCCTCGGGTTGCTGACGGTGCTCGCCGTCACCGCCGCGGTGACGATCCTCTACGGCTCCGTGCGCGCGCTGACGCAGGACGACCTCAAGAAGCGGCTGGCCTACTCCACGGTCTCGCAGCTGTCCTACGTCGCGCTCGGCGCCGCGCTGCTCAGCCCGCTCGCGGTCGCGGGGGCGCTCGTGCACGTGGTGAACCAGGGGGTCATGAAGATCACGCTGTTCTTCTGCGCGGGACTGTTCGCGGAGGAGCTGCGGGTGAGCCGCGTCAGCGAGCTCGCCGGGGTGGGGCGGCGAATGCCGCTCGCGGGGGCGGCCTTCACCGTGGCCGCGCTCGGGATGATCGGGCTGCCGCCGCTGGCCGGGTTCGTCTCGAAGTGGGCGCTCGCCTCGGGTGCGCTCCAGGCCGGCGACGGCTGGGTCGTACCCGTGCTGCTGACCAGCACGGTCCTGAACGCCGCCTACTTCCTGCCGGTCGTCTACCGGATGTGGGCCCTGCCGCCCGCCGACGACGCACCGTGGGCGCAGGAGGACGACGGTGCGCGCCCGCGCGCCCGGCTCGGCGCGCCGCTCGCGCTCGTCGCACCCCCGGTGGTGACGGCGGCGCTCACGATCGCGCTCGGGGTCGCCGCCGGCCTGCCGTACTCGCCGTGGGCGATCGCCCAGGTCATCGCCGGGCAGGTGCTCCCGTGACCGGCCTGCTCCTGACGGCGACGATCGCCGTCCCGCTGCTGCTGGCCGCCGCCATCGGTGCCACCGGGCGTGCGCGTTCGGCGCGCGTGGCCGCGGTGCACGGTGCCCTCGGCAGGTACGCGTGGCTGGGTGCCCTGCCCGCCGGCGCACTCGCGCTGCTGGGGGACGACGGCGAGCACCGCGCCGAGTGGTTCCTGCTCGGGTCGGGAGCGGCGCTCGACGACGTCGGCCGCCCGCTCGTGGGCCTCGCAGCCGCCCTGTACGCCCTCGCCCTCGCGTTCGTGCCGCGCGCGACGACGCGGCGCGGTGAGGTCCTGACCGCGTTCCTGCTGCTGTGCCTGGTCGGCAACGTCGGCGTGTTCGTGGCTTCCGACGTCGTGACCTTCTACCTGTCCTTCACGCTGGTGAGCTTCGTCGGGTACGCCGCCGTCATCCACACCGGCACGACGCTGTCGCGGCGCGCGGGCACCGTCTACCTGGTGCTCGCGGTGCTCGGTGAGGCGGCCGTGCTCGGTGCGCTCCTCCTGGTCGCGTCGGCCGGGGCCGTGCGGGTGGCCGACGTGCCCGCCGCGGTGGCCGGTTCGCCGTCGTCCGGCCTCATCATCGTCCTGCTCGTCGCGGGATTCGGGGTGAAGGCGGGCACGGTCCCGCTGCACGTGTGGCTCCCGCTGGCGCACCCGGCGGCGCCGACCCCGGCGAGCGCGGTCCTCTCCGGCGTCATGCTCAAGGCCGGGCTCGTCGGGTGGCTGCGGTTCCTGCCGCTGGGCGAGGGCGACGGCGAACCCGGCTGGGGCGCGCTGGTGCTGGCGCTCGCGCTCGCCGGCGCGTTCCTCGCGGTGCCGGTCGGGCTGCTCCAGGACGACCCGAAGGTGATCCTCGCGTACAGCAGCATCAGCCAGATGGGGTTCCTCACCGCGCTCGTCGGCTCAGCGCTGCTCGATCCGGGACTCGCGCCCGCGTGCGTGCTCGCGGCGGTCGTGTACGCCGTGCACCACGGGCTCGCCAAGGGGGTGCTGTTCCTCGGGGTGCAGGCGTGGGACGCCGAACGGCTCCCGCGCCGCGCCGTCGCCCTCGTGCTGGGGGTCGCCGGGGCGTCGCTGGCCGGGCTGCCGATGACCGGCGGGTTCGTGGCCAAGTACGTGGCGAAGGAGGCGGTGGGCGACGTCGCCGTCCCGCTCCTGGGTGCGCCGCTGGCGGACGTGCTGCCGCTGGTCGGCCTCGGGTCGACCCTGCTGCTCGTGCGGTTCGCCGTCGTGATGCACCGCCGCGAGCGCGACGTGCGGCCCACGCCGCGCACGCGTGACGCCGCCTGGGCCCTGCTCGGGATCGCCGCCGTCGTCCCGGTGCTCGCGCTCGCCCAGCGGTACGACGACGTCCTGTCCGTTCCCGGTCTGCTCGATTCCGCGGCGCTGGCCGCGCAGGCGTGGCCGGTCGTGCTCGGCCTGGCGCTCGGGGCGGCGGCGGTGCGGGTCGCGCGGCGGCCTCGGTTCGCGGACACGCGCCTGGCGCACCCGCGCGGCGACCTCGTGCCGCCCGGTGACGTCGTGGCGGTGGAGGAGCGGGCCGTGCGCGCCGCCGTGGCCGCCGCGACCCGCGGGTTCGAGCGCGCCGGTGCCTGGCGCGGCAGCGCCGCCGAGCGGGTCGCGGCGTGGCCTCGGCCCAGCGCGGCGCTCGAGCACCTGCAGCGTCGGGTCGGACCGTGGGCGGCCTCGGGTGTCGTGCTGCTCGTGCTCCTCGCAGCGGGTCTCGTGTGGGCGGTGGCGCGGTGACGGAACGGGAGCGGGACGTGGCCGGCGGGCGCGACGATCGTGCGGGCGTCGGTCGGGGCGGCCGTCGGGACGGACGGCGCGCCGGCGCGGGTGCCTGGGCGCGCTCGATCGTGCTCCGGGCGCTGCTGATCGCCCTCGTGTGGGTCGCCGTCACGGAGGCGGACGCCTCCGCGCTCGTCTACGCCGCGCCGGCGATCGCGGTCGGTGTCGGGGTCAGTCTCGTGGTGACGGGTGGGCCAGCCCGCGGCCGCCGCGGCGGGGACGCGGTGCGCGGAACGGCGCGTCGCGCGGCTGCTCTCGCCTCGCTCACCGGCTGGATCCTCGCCCGGTCCGTGGCCGGGGGCGTCGACGTCGCCCGGCGGACGCTCCGGCTGCCGCACGCGGACGTCGACCCGTGCTGGACGACGGTGGAGTGCCGGCTGCCCGCGGGCGCGCCGCGGGTGGTGTTCGCGTTCGTCATGAACCTCATGCCCGGGACCCTGACGGCCACCGTGCGCGACGCCGACGGTGCGGACGACGGGACGGACGACGGCGGGTCCGGCGGCGAGGGTGGACGGGCGGTGCTGGACGTCCACGTCATCAGCCCCGAGCTGGACGTCGCAGGCGCGGCGGTCGAGCTCGAACGGCGGCTGGCCGCGGCGCTTCCCGGCCCGGGGCACCGCGACGCGTCTTGACGAACGGTCGCGTCGTCTCACGATGTAAGAGGAATCGGGCCGCGGTGGATCGACGCCATCCTCGTTCGTAGCCTGCTGGCCGAGGGTGCTGCTGCGGCGGCGTCCCGCCCGCCCGTCCACCTGCCCGCCGGGACACCCGGCAGACCGAGGACCCGATGTCGCTCACCGCACGCCCCGCGCGCCCGAACGCCGCGACGCCCGTGCACGCCCAGACTGCCGAGGCCGTCGCGCTGCGTGACGTGCAGCGCACGTTCACCACCCCCGCCGGGCCGCGCCCCGTGCTGGCCGGCGTGGACCTCGAGATCGCGGCCGGGGAGATCGTCGCGGTGCTCGGCACCTCGGGCTGCGGGAAGTCGACGCTGCTGCGTCAGATCAGCGGGCTCGACCACCCGACCGCGGGGAGATCCTCATCGGGTCGAGCGCCGTGGCCGGCGTCGACCCGCGCACCGCCGTCGCCTTCCAGGAACCGCGCCTGCTGCCGTGGCGCACCCTCGCGCAGAACGTGCGCCTCGGGCTTCCTCGGGGTACGCCCAAGGCCGCCGGTGCCGCTCGCGTGGCGGAGCTCCTGGAGCTGGTGGGCCTCACGGCGTCGGCCGACCTGCGGCCCCGCCAGGTCTCGGGCGGCATGGCCCAGCGCGCCTCGCTCGCGCGCGCCCTCGCCCGCAACCCCGCGGTCCTGCTGCTCGACGAGCCGTTCGGCGCCCTCGACGCGCTCACGCGCCTGAAGATGCAGGACCTCCTGCTCACGATCCACGCCGCCGAGCCGACCACCGTCGTGCTCGTCACGCACGACGTCGACGAGGCGCTCGTGCTCGCCGACCGCATCGTCGTGCTGCGCACGATCGACCCGGCGGCACCCGTCGGAGCCCCGGGGGCGGCGTCGGTCCGCGACGTCATCGACGTCCCGGGTCCGCGCCCCCGCGACCACGCCGACCCCGCGCTCGCGGCGCTGCGCGCCGAGCTGCTCGGCGGCCTCGGGGTCCCGGCGCGCGTCGCCGGCGCGCAGACCGCCGAGTCCGCAGCCGCGGCGCACGACGGCGACGCCCCGACCATCACCCCAGCCACCCCCTCAGCCCCCACCCAGGAGTCCGCATGACGATCCGCCCCTGGCGCGCAGCGACCGCCGCCGTGCGCACCCAGCCCGTGCTCGCCCTGTCGGCGGCCGGTCTCGCCGCGGCTCTCGCCCTGACCGGCTGCGTCGCCGGGGAGGGCGGCGCCGCCGACCCCGGTGGGGCCGCGACAGGCGAGACCGACGGCTGGAGCGACGACACGCTCGCGATCGACTTCGCGACGTACAACCCGCTCAGCCTGGTCATCAAGGACCAGGGGTGGCTCGAGGCGACGCTCGGCGACGACGTCGAGGTCACCTGGGTGCAGTCGGCGGGGTCGAACAAGGCTAACGAGGCGCTGCGCGCGGGCGTCGTCGACGTTGGCTCGACAGCGGGCTCGGCGGCTCTGCTCGCGCGGTCGAACGGGTCGCCCATCCACTCGATCTACGTCTACTCGCAGCCGGAGTGGGCCGCCATCGTCGTGCCCGAGGGCTCCGCGATCACGTCGGTCGCCGACCTCGCCGGGACCTCCGTCGCCGCGACCAAGGGCACCGACCCGTACTTCTTCCTGCTGCAGGCGCTCGACGAGGCCGGGCTCGGCCTGGAGGACGTCGAGGTCCAGAACCTCCAGCACGCTGACGGGAAGGCCGCGCTCGAGAGCGGCGCCGTCGACGCGTGGGCCGGCCTCGACCCCCTCATGGCCACCAGCGAGATCGAGGCGGGCTCGACGCTGCTGTACCGCAACGTCGACTTCAACACCTACGGCCTGCTGAACGCCACCGAGAGCTTCCTGAGCGAGAGCCCCGACCTCGCCCAGGTCGTCGTGGACGCCTACGCGAAGGCCCGCGAGTGGGTCGCGGCGAACCCGGACGAGGCCGTCGCGATCCTCGCCGAGGCCGCCGGCATCGACGGGGCGATCGCGGAGAAGGTCCTCACCGAGCGCACCGCCGTCGACATCGACCCCGTTCCGGGCGAGGCGCAGCGCACCGTGCTCGAGGTGGTCGGCCCGTTCTTCGTCGACGGCGGCGACGTCGCCGACCAGAGCCAGATCGACGCGGCGCTGGCGGAGCTGCTCGAGCCGACCTACGCCGAGGCGGCCGACCCCGCCACGATCGCCGACTGACGTCGGGCCCGCCCGCCACCTCCGCAGCACCGACCGATCCACGAGGAGCCGTCTTGACCGCGACCAGCACCGGGGCACCCCCGGAGGCAGCGCACGCGACCGCCGGCGACGGCGCGCCGCACGACACCGCCTCGGGACCGGTGAGCAGCGGCCGGGGTGGCCGCCGCGGTCCGAACGGCCGCCGCGGAGTGGCTGACGCCTCCGCGGCGGCGGGGGCGGCGGGTCCCGCTGGCGCCGGGTCGCCGTCGGCGCGATCCTCCCGCTCCTCGTGCTCGCGGCGTGGACCTTCGTCACCGAGACCGGCCGCGTCCCGGCCTACCGCCTGCCGTCCCCGGCCTCGGTCTGGACCGCCGCCGTCGACCTCGCGCAGCGCGGTCTGCTGGGGCAGTACGTGGCGATCTCGACCCAGCGCGTGATCATCGGCTTCGTGATCGGCGCCGTGGTCGGCCTGGTGCTCGGCGCCGTCGTCGGGCTCTCGCCGCGCGTGCGGGGGCTGCTCGCGCCCTCCTTCGACGGTCTGCGCGCCGTTCCGTCGCTCGCCTGGGTCCCGCTGCTCGTGCTGTGGGTGGGCATCAACGAGGACAGCAAGATCATTCTCATCGCGATCGGGGCGTTCTTCCCCGTGTACACGACGGTCGCGGGCGCGCTGCGCCACGTGGACCCGCACCTGGTCGAGGCCGGCCGCGCCTACGGGCTGACCGGGCCGCGGCTGCTGGCACGCGTCCAGCTGCCCGCCGTCGTCCCCTCGGTCGTCTCGGGCCTGCGGCTGGCGCTGGCCCAGTCGTGGCTGTTCCTCGTGGCGGCGGAGCTGCTGAACTCCTCGATGGGCCTGGGGTTCCTGCTGGTCGACTCGGGCCAGAACGGCCGCGTGGACCGGATGATCCTCTCGATCGTGCTGCTCGCGCTGCTCGGGGGTCTGACCAACGCGCTCGTCGGGCTCGCCGAGAAGCACCTGCTGCGGCGGTGGTCGTGACCGACGTGCCGCAGTCCGCCATCTCCGCCCTCCAGACCGAGTACCGCACCTACCCGGCTCCCGCCGCCTTCGCCGCGAGCGCCAACGTCGACGCCGCCGAGCACGCGCGGCTGCTCGCCGAGGGGAGCGCGACCCGGTCGCGTTCTGGGAGCGCGCGGCCCACCGGCTGCGCTGGGACACCCCGTGGCACACCGCCCACACCTGGTCCCCGGCCGTCCCGGTCGAGGGCGGGGCCGACGGCGAGCTGACCGTCCCCGAGGCGCGCTGGTTCGTCGGCGGCCGGCTCAACGTCGCGGTCAACTGCGTGGACCGGCACGTGCAGGAGGGCCGCGGCGACAAGGTCGCGATCCACGCCGAGGGGGAGCGCGGCGAGGCCCGCTCGCTCACCTACGCACAGCTGCAGCGGGAGGTCTCGCGCGCCGCGCACGCGCTGACCGCGCTGGGCGTCGGGAAGGGCGACCGCGTCGTCGTCTACCTCCCGGTGATCGTGGAGACGATCGTGGTGACCCTGGCGATCGCGCGCATCGGCGCGATCCACTCGCTCGTGTTCGGCGGGTTCTCCGCCGAGGCCGTGCGGTTCCGTGTCGAGGACACCGGTGCCAAGGTGCTCGTCACGAGCGACGGCCAGTTCCGCCGCGGCGCCGCCGTCGAGGTCAAGTCGACCGCCGACGACGCCGTCGCGGGGCTGGACCACGTCGAGCACGTGCTCGTGGTGCGGCGCACCGGGCAGGACGTGCCGTGGACCCCCGGCCGGGACGTGTGGTGGCACGACGTCGTGGACACCGCCGACCCCGTCCACGAGGCGGAGTCGTTCGACTCCGAGACACCGCTGTTCATCATCTACACCTCCGGCACCACGGGGCGGCCGAAGGGACTGCTGCACACCAGTGGCGGATACCTCACGCAGGCGGCGTGGACGCACTGGGCGCACTTCGACGCGAAGCCCGACGACGTGCACTGGTGCACCGCCGACCTCGCCTGGGTCACGGCGCACACGTACGAGATCTACGGTCCGCTCGCGAACGGGCTCACCCAGGTGATCTACGAGGGCACGCCCGACACCCCGCGGCGCACCCGGCACCTCGAGATCATCGAGCGCTACGGCGTCACGACCTACTACACGGCGCCCACGCTGATCCGCACGCTGATGACGTGGTTCCCGGACGGCGTGCCGCCCGAGCACGACCTGTCCAGCATCCGCCTCCTCGGCACGGTCGGCGAGGCGATCAACCCCGAGGCCTGGGTCTGGTTCCGCGAGCAGATCGGCGCCGGGAGCGCCCCCGTGGTGGACACGTGGTGGCAGTCGGAGACCGGTGCGGCGATGATCGCACCGCTCCCGGGGTCCAGCACGCTCAAGCCCGGGTCGGCCACGCGGGCCACGCCGGGCATCTCGGTCAAGGTCGTGGACCCCGAGGGCAAGGAGGTGGCCCGCGGCGCGGGCGGCCGCCTCGTCGTCGACCGCCCCTGGCCCGGGATGGCGCGGACCGTGTGGGGCGATCCGCAGCGCTACCTCGACTCCTACTGGCGCGCGTACGCCGGTGCAGGCGAGGACGGCCAGGGGTACTTCCTCGCGGGCGACGGCGCGACCGCCGACGCCGACGGCGACGTCTGGCTGCTGGGGCGGCTCGACGACGTCGTCAACGTCTCCGGCCACCGGCTCTCGACCATCGAGGTCGAGTCGGCGCTGGTGGCGCACCCGGCCGTGGGCGAGGCGGGGGTGGCCGGCGTGGCCGACCCCGTGACCGGGCAGGCGATCACGGCGTTCGTCATCCCGTCGCGACCGCCGGCAGACCCCGCCGACACGGCGGGCTGGCGCGCCGCGTCGGCCGCCGCGCAGGAGGAGCTGCGGGCGCACGTCGCGACGGCGATCGGTCCCGTCGCGAAGCCGCGCCGCGTCGTCCTCGTCCCCGACCTGCCGCGCACGCGGTCGGGCAAGATCATGCGGCGGCTGCTCGCCCAGGTGCACGACCGCGAGACACTGGGGGACGCGACGTCGCTGCAGAACGCGCACGTGCTCGACCAGATCCACCACCTGCTGCACGGCGACGCGAGCGTCCCCGTGCCGCAGCCGGCGCCGGGCGCACCGGCCCGTCCGACCGAGGCGACGAAGGAGCCATCCCGATGACCGACCGCCCCTGGGGCTTCCGCACGCGGGCGCTGCACGCCGGGGGAGTCCCCGACTCCGCCACCGGTGCCCGCGCCGTCCCGATCTACCAGACGACGTCCTTCGTCTTCTCCGGCACCGACGACGCCGCGAACCTGTTCGCGCTGCAGAAGTACGGCAACATCTACTCGCGCCTCGGCAACCCCACCGTGGCGGCGTTCGAGGAGCGCATCGCCTCGCTCGAGGGCGGTATCGGGGCGGTCGCGACGGCGTCCGGCATGTCCGCGGAGTTCATCACGTTCGCCGCGCTCGTGGGCGCCGGGGACCACGTGGTCGCCTCCGCCCAGCTCTACGGCGGCACGGTCACGCAGCTGGACGTGACGCTGCGCCGGTTCGGCGTCGAGACCACGTTCGTGGCCGGCACCGACCCGGCCAACTACGCCGCGGCGATCCGGCCGGAGACCAAGGTGCTCTACACCGAGGTCGTGGCCAACCCGTCCGGCGAGATCGCCGACCTGGCCGGCCTCGCGGAGGTCGCGCACGCCGCGGGGATCCCGCTCGTGGTCGACTCCACGCTCACCACGCCCTACCTCGTGCGCCCGATCGAGCACGGCGCCGACATCGTCATCCACTCGGCCACGAAGTTCCTCGGCGGGCACGGCACCACGCTGGGCGGCGTCGTGGTGGAGAGCGGGCGGTTCAACTGGGGCAACGGGAAGTTCCCGCAGATGACCGAGCCCGTGGCCTCCTACGGCGGCGTGCAGTGGTGGGGCAACTTCGGCGAGTACGGCTTTCTGACCAAGCTGCGCTCGGAGCAGCTGCGCGACATCGGCCCCTCGCTCTCGCCGCAGTCGGCCTTCACGCTGCTGCAGGGCGTGGAGACGCTGCCGCAGCGCCTGGACGCGCACCTGGCGAACGCCCGCGCCGTGGCGGAGTGGCTCGAGGCGGACCCGCGCGTCACGTACGTGAACTGGGCCGGACTCCCCGGCCACGTCCACCACGACCGGGCGCAGCGCTACCTGCCGCAGGGGCCGGGGGCGGTCTTCGCCTTCGGCGTGGCTGCGACGGACGACGTCGACGGCCGCACCGCAGGACGGCGCTTCATCGAGGCGCTGCAGCTCGCGAGCCACCTCGCCAACGTGGGGGACTCCCGCACGCTCGTCATCCACCCCGCCTCGACGACGCACGCGCAGCTCTCGGCCGAGCAGCTCGCCGCGGGCGGCATCACGGAGGACCTCGTGCGCATCAGCGTCGGTCTGGAGGACGTCGAGGACATCCTGTGGGACCTCGACCAGGCGCTCACGGCGGCGACCGCCGTCGACGAGACGACGTCGCCGTCGAGCCCGGCGGAGGTGTCCGCATGACCGCCGCCACGCGCACCTGGATCGGCCCGAGCGCCCCGGAGCGGCTCGCGCTGCTGCGCCGCACGCGGTCCGTCGCGATCGTGGGTGCCTCGGCCAACACCGCGCGCGCGAGCTTCTTCGTGGCGACGTACCTCCTGTCGAGCTCGCCCTACGACGTCTACTTCGTCAACCCGCGCGCGTCCGAGATCCTCGGCCACCCTGTCTACCCCTCGCTCGCCGACCTCCCGGTCGTGCCGGACCTCGTCGACGTCTTCCGGCGCCACGACGACCTCCCGGGGGTGCTGGAGGAGACGCTCGAGGTCGGGGCGAAGGCCCTGTGGCTGCAGCTCGGCTCGTGGCACGAGGACGTCGCGCGCCGCGGTCAGGAGGCGGGGCTCGACGTCGTGATGGACCGCTGCCTGAAGATCGAGCACGCGCGCTTCCACGGCGGGCTGCACCTGGCCGGCTTCGACACCGGCGTGATCAGCTCCCGGCGCGCGCCCGGCTAGCCGACGGGGACGGGCCCGGGGTCGGGCTCCTGGTCGGGCCCTGGTCCTGGTCCGGGGCCGGAGCAGTCGCCGGGCCGGTGCCGGGGGCGCCACCGGGGTGGGTCACCGCGGTGCGCGGGATCCGCAGGGTGAAGGCCGCACCCGGACCCGTGCGCTCGGCGACGGTCACGTCCCCGCCGTGCGCCCGCGCGACGTCGCGGGCGATCGCGAGCCCGAGACCCATGCCGGGGGTCGCCGTGCGCCGCGCGGAGACCGACCGGAAGCCGCGCTGGAACAGCTGGGGGAGGTCCTGCGGGTCGATGCCGGGTCCGTCGTCCACGACGTCGATCCGCACGTCCTCGCCCGAGGCGGTCACGACCACGCGGGCGCGCCCGCCCGCGGGGGTGTACTTGAGGGCGTTCGAGACGAGGTTCTCGAGCGCCTGCCGCAGCCGGAGCGGGTCGAACGTCCCGGCGACGTGGTCGTGCACGGACTCCAGCACGAGCGCGACCTCACGGCCGGCGGCCTTGGGTCCGAACGAGGCGACGGTCTGGCGGGCGACGTCCAGGACGTCCCCGGGTTCCGGGCACAGCCGCGCGTGCGCCTCGACCCCGGCCTGCAGGAGGTGCTGCACCAGCGTGCTCAGGTGCGTGGCGTTGCGGTGGATGACCTCGACCGGCCGGGCGAGCCCGAGCGCCTCCAGGTCCGCGGTGTCCTGGAGCATCTCCGCGAATCCGATGATCGAGGTCAGCGGGGTGCGCAGCTCGTGCGTGAAGGTCAGCAGCATCTCCTCCCGCGTGGTCACCGCGTTCGCGAGGTCCGTGACGTCGTGCGCCGCCATCACCCATCCCGCGGGGCCGGCGGCGTCCACGAGGCGGGTGCCCGTGAACTCCACGGCGCGCTGGTCCCCGGGCGGGCCGAGGAAGTACAGCTCGCCCTCGACGGCCTCGCCGCGCATCATCCGCTCCACCGGCTGCGCACCCGGGACGACGGGCGTGCGGCGGTCGGAGCGGTACATGTGCTGGGCGCCGGGTCGCTCGAAGTCGTACCCCGAGCGCTCGGCGAGCCGCGCCATCGCGCGGTTGCGCACGGAGACACCGCCGTCGGCGTCGTAGACCGTGAGCCCCGACTCGATCGCGTCGGCGACGAGCTGTGGTGGCGGCTCCGCGGCCTCGTCGGCCCGGCCGTGGCGTGCTCCCCGGGTTCGCAGGAAGGTCATCGTGATCACGGTGACGGCCGCGGTGTCGGTCAGCAGCGCGCCCACCAGGGCGTCGGCGGGTGCGCCCGCCACCACCGCGCTGCCGATCGTCAGGGCCGGCGGGAGGGCGACGGCGAGGAGGAACGGACCGAGGCGACCGCCCGCGGTGTGGGCGAGCACGAGTGCGGGCAGCAGGACCAGGCCGGACGCGAGCGGCCCCGGAGGGACCAGGGCCACGTCGACGACGGCGACGGTCGCCACCTGCAGGGTCACGACGCTCGCGACCGCGCCCGCCCCCGTGGGACGGCGCACGGTGGCGGTGACCGCGACGGACGCGAGGGCCAGCACGACGACGAGGCCGACGACGCCCGGGTGCACCGAGGACCCGCCGGCGCGGAGCCCGGCCCCCACGCCCACCACGACCACCAGGGCGAGGACGAAGGGCAGCTGGTGGAGCAGGAGCGCCCGTCGGCGCACGGGGCGAGCCGCGCCCCCGGCGGTCGGTCGGGACGACGGGGCGGTCGGCGATGACGTCACACTCGTCACCGTAGGTCGGCCCGCGCCGGGCGCCGCGCAGGGAGTGCTGTGAGGTCCCCGACACGACGCGATGCCGTAAAGTGTCGGCGGCACGCCCGACACCGCCGGCCCGCCCGCGCACGCCTCGTGCCCGGTCGCCGCGGCCGCCGTCGGGACCAGACCTGAACCGGGGCCCGCGCCCCACGATCCGGAGGATGCGCTGTGGCCAGCACGAACGACCTGAAGAACGGCATGGTTCTCAACCTCGAGAACCAGCTCTGGAGCGTCGTGGAGTTCCAGCACGTCAAGCCCGGCAAGGGCCCGGCCTTCGTGCGCACCAAGCTCAAGCACGTCCTGTCCGGCAAGGTCGTGGACAAGACGTTCAACGCGGGCCTCAAGGTCGAGACGGCCAACGTCGACAAGCGCGACATGCAGTACCTGTACAAGGACGGCGAGTCCTTCGTGTTCATGGACTCGAGCGACTACGAGCAGATCTTCGTGACCGAGGCCACCGTCGGCGAGGCTGCGCGCTTCCTCCTGGAGAACACCGAGGTCATCGTCGCGCTGCACGAGGGCAACCCGCTCTACGTCGAGCTGCCCGCCTCGATCGTGTTCGAGGTCACCTACACCGAGCCGGGCCTCCAGGGCGACCGCTCGAACGCGGGCACCAAGTCCGCCACCATCGACACGGGCACGGAGATCCAGGTGCCGCTGTTCGTCGAGATCGGCACCAAGGTCAAGGTCGACACCCGCACGGGTGCCTACCTCGGCCGCGCCTGAGCACCGGCTCGGACACCCGCACCCGTGCCCGACCGCAGCAAGGACCGCCGGCGAGCGCTGGACCTCCTCTTCGAGGCGGACCAGCGCCGCCGCGCCGGTGACGGCGTCGCCATGATCGACCTCCTCGCGCAGCGCATGGCGGACCCCAGCGGCCTCAAGCCGATGCGCACCTACGCCGCCGAGATCGTCGAGGGCGTCGCCGAGCACCTCGCGCGCATCGACGAGCTGCTCGAGTCCTACTCCCACTCCTGGACGCTGGAGCGGATGCCCGCCGTCGACCTCGCGCTCCTGCGGATCGGCGCGTGGGAGCTGCTGTACAACGACGACGTGCCCGACGCCGTCGCCGTCGAGCAGGCCGTGGACCTCGCGGCCGAGCTCTCGACCGACGAGTCGCCCGCCTTCGTCAACGGCCTGCTGGGCCAGCTCCAGCGCCACGCGCCCGCCCTGCGGGACGCGACCGCAGCACCCGAGGTGCCGCAGTAGCCTGGACGCACCACCACCAACTCCACCTTTAAGCCCGTCCCGTGAGGCGGGGAAGGAGGCAGCCGTGCCCGACCTGAACACGACCCGTGTGGTGCTCGAGACCGACGAGATCTCGCGCGCCCTCACCCGCATCGCCCACGAGATCCTCGAGCGCAACCGCGGCAGCGCCGACCTGGTGCTCCTGGGGATCCCGCGCCGCGGCGTCCCGCTCGCCGCCCGCCTCGCGGAGCGCATCGCCCGCGCGGAGGGCGACGGCGAGCGCCCGGCCGTCCCGGTCGGCGAGATCGACATCACGCTCTACCGCGACGACATCCGCCGCCGCCCGACGCGCGGTCTCACCCCCACGCGGCTGCCCGAGGGCGGCATCGACGAGAAGAACGTCGTGCTGGTCGACGACGTGCTCTACTCCGGCCGCTCGGTGCGCGCCGCGCTCGACGCGCTGGCCGACCTCGGCCGCCCCCGGACCGTGCAGCTCGCCGCCCTCGTGGACCGCGGGCACCGGCAGCTGCCGATCCGCGCGGACTACGTCGGCAAGAACCTGCCGACGGCCACGAGCGAGCGCGTCGGGGTCCAGCTCGTCGAGGTGGACGGGCAGGACGCGGTGACGATCAGCGACGCCGTCGCGACGGACTCCGCCACCGACGCCAGGAGGGCGACCCGCTGATGCGCCACCTGCTCAGCACCGCCGATCTGTCGCGGGCCGACGCCGTCGCCCTCCTCGACACCGCCGAGGCGATGGCGCAGACCCAGTCGCGCACGATCAAGAAGCTGCCCGCGCTGCGCGGCCTGACGATCGTCAACCTGTTCTTCGAGGACTCCACGCGCACCCGGATCTCGTTCGAGGCCGCGGCCAAGCGGCTCTCGGCCGACGTCATCAACTTCTCGGCCAAGGGTTCGAGCGTGTCCAAGGGCGAGTCGCTCAAGGACACCGCGCAGACGCTGCGCGCGATCGGGGCCGACGCCGTCGTGGTGCGCCACCCCGCCTCCGGCGCCCCGCACCGGCTGGCCCACGCGGGGTGGATCGACACCCCCGTGGTGAACGCGGGCGACGGGATGCACCAGCACCCCACGCAGGCGCTGCTGGACGCGTTCACGCTGCGCCGCCACCTCTCGGGCGGCGAGGGCGACCTCGCGGGCCGGCACGTCGTGGTCGTCGGTGACGTGCTCCACTCGCGCGTCGCCCGCAGCAACGTCGACCTGCTCGCCACGCTCGGCGCGCGCGTCACGCTCGTGGCGCCGCCCACGCTGCTGCCGATCGGCGTCGGCGCCTGGCGGTGCGAGGTCTCGAGCGACCTCGACGCGGCCCTGGTGGGCGACGTCCAGGGCGAGGTCGACGCCGTCATGATGCTGCGCGTGCAGCGCGAGCGCATGACGAGCGGGTTCTTCCCCTCCGAGCGCGAGTACGCGCGCCGCTACGGCCTCGACGCCGCGCGCGTGGACCGCCTCCCGCCGCACGCCCTCGTGCTGCACCCCGGACCCATGAACCGCGGTCTGGAGATCTCCGCCGAGGCCGCCGACTCGCCCCGCTCCACGGTCGTGGAGCAGGTCGCGAACGGCGTCTCCGTCCGCATGGCCGTCCTGTACACGCTGCTCGCGGGTGACCTCGCGGGCGAAGGAGTTGCCTGATGTCCGGTCACCTCATCCGTTCCGCCTCACCGCTCGGCGGCGAGCGCACCGACCTCCTCGTGCGCGACGGCGTGATCGTCGCGCTGGGCGCCGACGCCGCCGCGCAGGCGGGCTCGGGCGACGTGCGCGTCGACGCCGACGGCCTCGTCGCCCTCCCGGGTCTGGTCGACCTCCACACCCACCTGCGCGAGCCCGGCCGCGAGGACACGGAGACGGTCGAGTCCGGCACGCGGGCCGCCGCGGCCGGCGGGTTCACCGCCGTGCACGCCATGGCCAACACCGCGCCGGTGGCCGACACCGCCGGGGTCGTGGAGCAGGTCTGGCGCCTGGGCCGCGACGCGGGATGGGCCGACGTCCGCCCCGTCGGGGCCGTGACGGTCGGGCTCGCGGGCGAGCGCCTGGCCGAGCTCGGAGCGATGGCTACCTCGGCCGCCGCCGTGCGGGTCTTCTCCGACGACGGCAAGTGCGTCTGGGACCCGGTCCTCATGCGCCGCGCCCTGGAGTACACCCGGGCGTTCGACGGCGTCGTCGCGCAGCACGCCCAGGAGCCGCGCCTGACGGTGGACGCCCAGATGCACGAGGGCGTCGTGTCGGCCGAGATCGGGTTGACCGGCTGGCCCGCCGTGGCGGAGGAGGCGATCATCGCGCGCGACGTGCTGCTCGCCGAGCACGTCGGCGGCCGGCTGCACGTGCAGCACCTCTCGACCGCCGGGAGCGTCGAGATCATCCGGTGGGCCAAGGCCCGCGGGATCGCCGTCACGGCCGAGGCGACGCCGCACCACCTGCTCCTGACCGACGAGACGGCGCGCACCTACGACCCCGTCTACAAGGTGAACCCGCCGCTGCGGACCGCCGAGGACGTCGAGGCCGTCCGCGCCGGACTCGCGGACGGGACGATCGACGTCGTGGCCACCGACCACGCCCCGCACGCCGTGCAGGACAAGGACTGCGAGTGGGCCGCCGCGGCGTTCGGCATGACCGGTCTGGAGACCTGCCTGTCCGTCGTGCAGCAGGTCATGGTCGAGGACGGTGCGTTCACCTGGGCCGATGTCGCGCGCGTGCTCTCGCACACCCCCGCGCGGATCGGTCGCGTCACCGACCACGGGCGACCGATCGCCGTCGGCGAGCCCGCGAACCTCGTGCTGATCGATCCGGCCGCCCGCCGCACGGTCGACCCTCGCGTGCAGGAGACCGCGAGCCGCAACTCGCCGTTCGCGGGCCGCGAGCTCCCCGGGCAGGTGCGGTGGACCTTCCTGCGCGGGCGCGCCACGATCGCCGACGGCGTCGCCGTCCCGCACGCCGATGCCACCGGGGCCCGCGCGTGAGCCGGCCGGTCGCCGTCGCGCTCCTGGCGCTCATCGGCCTCGCCCTCCTGGGCCTCATGTGGCTCGGCTGGCGCGCCCGCGCCCGCCGCACCGCGGGCGTGGCCGCGCCCGCCGTCGAACCCGCCGCCGCCCCGACGCTCGTGGTCGAGGGCGTCTACGTCTCCTCCACGACGGCGGGGGAGTGGCTCGACCGCATCGCGGCCGACGGTCTCGGCGTCCGCTCGGCGGTCCGCGTCGAGGTCGCGCCCGACGGCGTGTGGCTGCGGCGCCGCGGCGCGCCCGACGTCGCCATCCCCACCGCCGACCTGCGCGGCGCCCGGCGCGAGAACGGCATCGCCGGCAAGGTGCCCGGCCGCCAGGGCCTCGTCGTCATCCGCTGGCAGCGCGGCGACCGCGCTCTCGACACCGGCATCCGCACCCGCTACGCGGCCGACCGCGATCCGCTGATCGCCGCCGTCGACGCGATCACCCCCGCCCCCACGGGCCCCGACGTGAAGGAAACCGCATGACCGGATCTGACCTCGCCCTCCTCGTGCTCGAGGACGGCACGCACGCCGAGGGCCGCGCCTGGGGAGCGCGCGGGCAGACGCTCGGCGAGATCGTGTTCTCCACCGGGATGACCGGGTACCAGGAGACGATCACCGACCCGAGCTACCACCGCCAGATCGTCGTGATGACGGCGCCGCACGTGGGCAACACCGGCGTCAACACCGACGACCCCGAGAGCCGCCAGATCTGGGTGGCCGGATACGTGGTGCGCGACCCCGCGCGCACGCCGTCGAGCTGGCGCTCGACCGCGACGCTGGACGACGAGCTCGAGCGGCAGGGCGTCGTCGGCATCAGCGAGGTCGACACGCGCCGGCTCACCCGGCACCTGCGCTCGGCCGGTTCGATGCGCGCCGGGATCTTCTCCGGTGACGCGCTCCCGGCGCGGCCCGGGCAGGCCGGGATCGAGGAGCTCGCCGAGCGCGTGCGCAGTGCGCCGCGGATGGCCGGGTCCGACCTCGCCCGTGAGGTGACGACGCCCGAGACCTACGTGGTCGAGCCCATCGGCGACTTCTCGGAGCCCGTGGGCACCGTCGTCGCCGTCGACCTCGGGATCAAGACGATGACGCCGGTGCGGCTGGCCGAGCGCGGGCTGCGCGTGGTCGTCGTGCCGACGGGCGGGACCTACGCGGACATCGCGGCGCACCGGCCCGACGGCGTCTTCTTCTCCAACGGTCCCGGCGACCCCGAGGCCGCCGAGGCCGAGGTCGCGCTGCTGCGCGAGGTGCTGGACGCGCGCGTGCCCTACTTCGGCATCTGCTTCGGCAACCAGATCCTCGGCCGCGCGCTGGGCCTGGGGACCTACAAGCTGACGTTCGGGCACCGCGGGATCAATCAGCCCGTGCAGGACGTGCGGACCGGCAAGGTGGAGATCACCTCCCAGAACCACGGCTTCGCGGTCGACGCCCCGCTGGGTGAGGAGTTCACCACGCCCCACGACGGCGGCCGGTACGGCCGCGCGATCGTCTCCCACGTCGGTCTCAACGACCAGGTCGTCGAGGGGCTCGAGTGCCTCGACGTGCCGGCCTTCTCGGTGCAGTACCACCCCGAGGCCGCCGCGGGCCCGCACGACGCCGCCTATCTCTTCGACCGCTTCCTCGACCTCATCACCCGCTCCCGCACCGCCGGCACGAACGCCAAGGAGAACGCCTGATGCCCCGCCGTACGGACCTGCGCTCGGTCCTCGTCATCGGGTCCGGCCCGATCGTCATCGGCCAGGCCGCCGAGTTCGACTACTCGGGCACCCAGGCGTGCCGCGTGCTGCGCGAGGAGGGCCTGCGCGTCATCCTCGTGAACTCCAACCCGGCCACGATCATGACCGACCCGGAGTTCGCCGACGCCACCTACGTCGAGCCCATCACCCCCGAGGTGGTGGCGAGCATCATCGCGAAGGAGAAGCCCGACGCGCTGCTGCCGACGCTCGGCGGCCAGACGGCGCTCAACACGGCCATCGCGCTGGACGAGGCCGGGGTGCTGGCGGAGCACGGCGTCGAGCTCATCGGGGCGAACATCGCCTCGATCCACCTGGCGGAGGACCGCCAGCAGTTCAAGGGCGTGGTGGAGCGGTGCGGCGCCGAGTCGGCGCGCAGCTCGATCTGCCACACCATGGACGAGGTGCTCGCGGCGGCCGACGACCTGGGCTACCCGATGGTCGTGCGCCCCTCGTTCACGATGGGCGGGCTCGGCTCGGGCATCGCCTACGACGAGGCCGAGCTGCGCCAGATCGCCGGCGCCGGCCTGCACTACTCGCCGACCACCGAGGTGCTCCTGGAGGAGTCGATCCTCGGCTGGAAGGAGTACGAGCTCGAGCTGATGCGCGACCGCGCCGACAACGTCGTGGTCGTGTGCTCGATCGAGAACCTCGACCCGGTCGGCGTGCACACGGGTGACTCCATCACCGTCGCGCCCGCCATGACCCTGACCGACCGCGAGTACCAGAAGCTGCGCGACGTCGGCATCGCCATCATCCGCGAGGTCGGCGTGGACACCGGCGGCTGCAACGTGCAGTTCGCGGTCCACCCCGAGACCGGTCGTGTCGTCGTCATCGAGATGAACCCGCGCGTCTCGCGCTCCTCCGCGCTCGCCTCGAAGGCGACCGGGTTCCCGATCGCGAAGATCGCCGCGCGCCTCGCGGTCGGCTACACGCTGGACGAGATCCCCAACGACATCACCGGCTCGACCCCGGCCAGCTTCGAGCCCACGCTCGACTACGTCGTGGTCAAGGTCCCGCGGTTCGCGTTCGAGAAGTTCCCCGCGGCCGACGCCCGCCTGACGACCACCATGAAGTCGGTCGGCGAGGCGATGGCCATGGGCCGCAACTTCACCGAGGCGCTGAACAAGGCGCTGCGCTCGATCGACACGCCCGGCGCCGGGCTGCACTGGCGCGGTCCGGTGCCGGACGAGGCGGCCACGGCGGCGCTCCTGGACGCCGCGCGCGTCGCGACGTCCGACCGCCTCGTGCAGGTGCAGCAGGCGATCCGCGGCGGGGCGAGCGTCGAGCAGCTCTTCGAGGCGACCGCGATCGACCCGTGGTTCCTGGACCAGCTCCTGCTGCTGCAGGAGGTCGCCGACGAGCTGGCCGCCGCGCCCGCCCTGGGCGCCGACGTGCTGCGGCGCGCCAAGCGCCACGGCTTCTCCGACGCCCAGATCGCCGAGATCCGCGGCCTGGCCGAGGAGACCGTGCGCGAGGTGCGGCACGCCTACGGCCTGCGCCCCGTGTACAAGACCGTGGACACCTGCGCCGCGGAGTTCGAGGCGCGCACGCCCTACCACTACTCCTCCTACGACACCGAGACCGAGGTGCAGCCGCGGACGCGTCCGGCCGTGCTGATCCTCGGCTCCGGCCCCAACCGCATCGGTCAGGGCATCGAGTTCGACTACTCGTGCGTGCACGCGGCCCTCGCGCTCAAGGGCACGTACGAGACCGTGATGATCAACTGCAACCCCGAGACGGTCTCGACGGACTACGACACGGCCGACCGGCTGTACTTCGAGCCGCTGACGTTCGAGGACGTGCTGGAGATCTACGAGGCCGAGCTCGCCGTCGGACCCGTCGCGGGCGTGATCGTGCAGCTCGGCGGTCAGACGCCGCTCGCGCTGGCCGACCGCCTCGCGAAGGCGGGGCTGCCGATCTGGGGCACGCCGCCCGAGGCGATCGACGCCGCCGAGGACCGCGGCGTCTTCGGCGGCGTGCTGGTCGCCGCCGGGCTCCCCGCGCCGGCGTTCGGCACCGCGACGTCGCTGCCGCAGGCGCTCGAGGTCGCCGACGGCGTGGGTTACCCCGTGCTCGTGCGCCCGAGCTACGTGCTCGGTGGCCGCGGCATGGAGATCGTCTACGACGCCGAGCAGCTGACCGACTACGTGCGCCGCTCCACGCCCGTGGAGGGTGAGGGCGCGCAGGTGTTCGCCGCCCCCGTGCTCATCGACCGCTTCCTCGACGAGGCGATCGAGATCGACGTCGACGCGCTCTACGACGGCACCGAGCTCTACCTCGGCGGGATCATGGAGCACATCGAGGAGGCCGGGATCCACTCGGGCGACTCCGCGTGCGTGCTCCCCTCGGTGACGCTCTCGCGCCGTGAGATCGACCGCATCCGCACCTCCACCGAGGCGATCGCGCACGGCGTGGGCGTGCGCGGACTGCTCAACGTGCAGTACGCGCTGTCCTCCGACGTGCTCTACGTCCTCGAGGCCAACCCCCGCGCGTCGCGCACCGTGCCGTTCGTGGCGAAGGCGACCGGGGTGCCGCTCGCGCAGGCCGCCGCGCGCGTGATGTCGGGCGAGAGCATCGCGCAGCTGCGCGCGGACGGTTCGCTGCCGGAACTCGACGGCGCCCGCGTGCCCGCCGACTCGCCGGTCGCGGTCAAGGAGGCCGTGCTGCCGTTCAAGCGGTTCCGGACGGCGGGCGGCGACGTCGTCGACACCGTGCTCGGCCCGGAGATGCGCTCGACGGGCGAGGTCATGGGCTTCGACGTCGACGTGCCGCTCGCGTTCGCGAAGTCGCAGGCCGCGGCCTACGGCGGGCTGCCGACGTCGGGCCGGGTGTTCGTCTCGGTCGCCGACCGCGACAAGCGCTCGATCGTGTTCCCGGTGGCGCGCCTGGTGGAGCTCGGCTTCGAGATCCTCGCGACCGCCGGCACGGCCGACGTGCTGCGCCGCTACGGCATCGAGACCACCCTGGTGCGCAAGGCCTCCGACGGCCCCGGGCCCGACGGCGAGCGCACCGTGCTCGACAAGATCCTCGCCGGCGAGATCGACATGGTCGTGAACACCCCCAACGGCCAGGGTGCCCGCGCGGACGGCTACGACATCCGTACGGCGACGACCGCCGTCGACAAGCCGATCGTCACCACGATCCAGCAGTTCGCGGTCGCGGTGCTCGGCATCGAGGCGATCCGCCGCGGACCGTTCGGCGTGCGCTCGCTGCAGGAGTTCAACACCGAGCGCGCCGAGAGCCTCGCGGCGAGCGCGTCGGTCCCGGCGTGAGCAGCGGCACCGCGGACGCCGCCCCGGCGAGTCGGACACCGTCGCGCCCGTTCGGCGATCGCCTGGCGGAGGCGATCGACGCACGCGGCCGCCTCGCCGTCGGCATCGACCCCCACGCGGCGCTGCTGGCGGCGTGGGGGCTGCGCGACGACGTCGCGGGACTGCGCGAGTTCGCGCTCCGCAGCGTGGAGGCCCTGGCACCCCACGCGGGTGTCATCAAGCCGCAGGCGGCGTTCTTCGAGCGCCACGGGTCCGCCGGTCTCGCGGTGCTGGAGGAGGTCGTGTCGGCCGTGCGCGCCGCCGGGGGCCTGAGCATCGTCGACGCCAAGCGCGGCGACATCGGCTCCACGATGCAGGGCTACGCGGACGCCTACCTGCGCGAGGGCTCGCCGCTGGCCGGCGACGCCGTGACGCTCTCGACCTACCTCGGCACCTCCTCGCTCGCCCCGGCGTTCGCGACCGCCGCCGCGAACGGTCGCGGCGTGTTCGTCCTGTGCCTCACCTCCAACCCCGAGGGCGCACAGGTGCAGCACGCGCGCGAGGCCGACGGCACGAGCGTCGCCGCCCGCGTCGCGCGCACGGCCGCGCAGCACAACGCCGCCGAGGTCGCGGCCGGCGCCGCGATGGGGAGCGTGGGCCTCGTCGTCGGGGCGACCGTGGGTGGCGCCGCGAGCGAGCTCGGCGTCGACCTCGAGGCGGTGGCCGGTCCGCTGCTCGTCCCCGGCTTCGGCGCGCAGGGCGGGACCGCGGCGGACGTGCGCGCCGTCGTCGGTGGCGCCTTCCCGTTCTGCCTGCCCTCGACCTCGCGCGGCGTGCTCGGCGCGGGCCCCGACGGCGGCGCGCTCGCCGCCGCGGCGCAGCGCGCCCGTCGCGAGATCGAGGAGGGCGGGTCGTGAGCGGCCCCGGCGGCGACGCGGCGGGTGCCGCGGGTCCGCTCGACCACCTGGACCCCGCCGAGCTCGATCCCCGCGGCCTCTCCCTGGGGATCGAGGGCACGTGGAACGCTCGGGACGCCGCCACGCTCACCGGTCTTCGACCCGGCGTCCTGCTGCGCACCGCGGCGCTGGTGGGTCTGACGGAGACCGGGCGCGACCGGCTCGTGGAGCTCGGCGTGACCGACGTCGTCGACCTGCGCAGCGACCTCGAGGCCGAGAACCAGGGCGGCGACGCCGTCCCGCCCGGCGTCACGGTGCACCGCCTCCCGATCACTCCCGGGGGTGCCCTGGCGGGCCAGATCGCCGGCCGGGGGAGCGACCCCGCAGCCATGGCGCGCTTCGTGGAGCTCGTCCAGCGGCCGGGGTTCGCCCACGACCTCATGGCGGAGGTCTACCGCGAGATCGTCACGGCGCCCGACGCCGTCGCCCAGCTCGGGCGGGCCCTGACGGTCCTCGCGCGGGCCGAGGGCGGCGTCGTCGTGCACTGCTCGGCGGGGAAGGACCGCACCGGTGTGCTCGTGGCCCTCGCCGCGCTGCTGGCGGGAGCGGACACCGCGGCGGTCGAGGCCGACTTCGCCTACTCGACCCACGCGGCCGCCGCCCAGCGCGCCGTCGTCCCCGCCGTTCCGGGGATCGACCCGGAGCTCCTCGCACCGATCTTCGGCGTCGACGTCGACTCGCTGCGCGGCGCGCTCGCGGACGTCATCGAGCGTCACGGCGATCTCGTGGCGTTCGCCCGGGACGCGGGCCTGGAGGCCGACGACCTCGAGCGGCTGCGGTCGCGGCTCGCGCCGTGATCGGGCCGCACCGGCGGCTCGCGCTGCCTCGGTGCGTCGCCGGTGTGGTGAGGCCCACGGCCGGGGCACCTGCGTTGCCCGCCGCGACCCGGTCCGACTAGGTTGCAGTAGCACCCCGTCCAGCAGTCAGGAGAACTCCCGGTGGCACTTCCCGAACTGACGCCGCAGCAGCGCGCCGACGCGCTCGCGAAGGCCGCGCAGGCCCGAGCCACCCGAGCCGAGGTCAAGAACCGGCTGAAGTACTCCGGGGCCTCGCTCTCCAGCGTGCTGGAGGCCGCCGAGAACGAGGACGCGATCGGCAAGCTCAAGGTGAGCGCGCTCCTGGAGGCGCTCCCTGGCGTCGGGCCGGTGCGCGCCCGGCAGATCATGGCGGAGATCGGCATCGCCGAGACCCGCCGCGTGCGCGGTCTCGGCCCGCACCAGCGTGACGCCCTCGTCTCCCGGTTCGGCTGAGGTGGCAGCCGAGGTGTCACAGCCGACCACCGCCGCCGGCACCGGCATCCCGCGCCTGACCGTCCTGGCGGGGCCGACCGCCGTCGGCAAGGGCACCGTCTCCGCCGACATCCGGGCCCGCTACCCCCACATCTGGCTCTCCGTCTCCGCGACCACGCGCGCCCCGCGCCCGGGCGAGGTCGACGGCGTGCACTACCTCTTCGTGGACGAGGCCGAGTTCGACGCGATGATCGAGCGTGGCGACCTGCTGGAGTGGGCGGTCGTCCACGGCCGGCACCGCTACGGCACGCCGCGCGGACCGGTCGAGGAGCAGCTCGCAGCCGGCGTCCCCGCTCTCCTGGAGATCGACCTGCAGGGTGCGCGGCAGGTGCGCGAAACCATGCCGGGCTCGCGGTTCGTGTTCCTCGCGCCGCCGACCTGGGAGGACCTGGTGCAGCGCCTCGTCGGTCGCGGCACCGAGTCGGAGGAGGAGCGCGAGCGGCGCCTCGCGACGGCGCGCGTCGAGCTCGCCGCCGAGCGCGAGTTCGACCACGTGGTCGTCAACGACACGGTGGCCCGCGCCACCGACGAGCTCGCGTCGCTGATGCAGCCCTGACCTGCCGCCCGATCCGCAGCCCCGCTGCTAGGGTGGGAGGCTGTCACCCCCGCTGGAAGGATCCACCCATGTCCGGAACCATCGCCGAGCCCGAGGGCATCACCGACCCGCCCATCGACGAGCTGCTCGAGGTCGCCGACTCCAAGTACGCCCTGGTGCTGTACTCCTCCAAGCGCGCCCGTCAGATCAACGCCTACTACGCGCAGCTCCACGAGGGCCTGCTCGAGTACGTCGGCCCGCTGGTGGAGACCCGCCCGCAGGAGAAGCCCCTGTCCATCGCGATGCGCGAGATCAACAAGGGTCTGCTCTCCTACTCCTCCGACGAGGAGTAGGACCCTGCGCGTCCTGCTCGGTGTCAGCGGGGGCATCGCCGTCTACAAGGCGGTGCACCTGCTGCGGCTGCTGGCCGAGGCCGGGCACGACGTGCACGTGGTCCCCACGGACTCCGCGCTGGAGTTCGTGGGCCGTCCCACGTGGGAGGGCCTCGCGGGTCACCGCGTGAGCACCGACGTGTGGACGAACGCCGCCGAGGTGGAGCACGTCCACCTCGGCCGGAGCGTCGAGCTCGCCGTGATCGCGCCGGCGACCGCCGATCTGCTCTCCCGCCTCGCCCACGGGCGGGCGGACGACCTCCTCACCGCCACGATGCTGACGGTCACCTGCCCCGTGCTGGTGGCCCCGGCGATGCACACCGAGATGTGGCTGCACCCCGCTACGCAGGCCAACGTCGCCCTGCTGCGCGAGAGGGGCGTGCACGTGCTCGACCCCGACTCGGGCCGGCTGGCCGGTGCCGACTCCGGGCCGGGTCGCCTGCCCGAACCCGGCGCCATCGCCACCGCCGCGCTGGCGCTCGTCGGGCACGGGGTCGACGACGGTGCCGGGACGGCCGCGGATCTCGCCGGTGTGCGCGCCGTCGTCAGCGCCGGCGGAACCCGCGAGCCCCTCGACCCGGTCCGCTTCCTGGGCAACCGGTCCTCCGGTCGGCAGGGCCTGGCGGTCGCGGACGCCCTGGCGGCGCGCGGCGCGGACGTCACGCTGGTGGCGGCCCACGTCGAGATCCCGCTCGACGGCGTCGCGCACCAGGTCGTGCGGGTCGGCACCGCGCTCGAGCTCGCCCGCGTCATGACCGAGCGGTCCGCGGACGCCGACGTCGTGGTGATGGCCGCCGCCGTCGCCGACTACCGGCCCGCCAGCGCCGGGACGGCCAAGCTGAAGAAGACCGGGGACGACCTCACGCTCACGCTCGTGGAGAACCCCGACGTGCTCGCCGGGCTGGTCGCCACGCGCCGACCCGGTCAGACGATCGTCGGGTTCGCGGCCGAGACGGGTGATGCGCACCAGGACGCCGCCGCCCACGGCCGGGACAAGGCAATCCGGAAGGGTGCCGACCTCCTCGCCGTCAACGTCGTGGGGGAGCACGAGGGCTTCGGTGACGTCCCCAACGCCGTCGTGGTGCTCGATGCGAGCGGCGCCGAGGTGGGCCGGGCGCAGGGTTCGAAGGCCGACGTCGCGCACGGCCTGGTCGACCTCATCGTGGGACGTCTGCACAGCTGAAAGTCGCTGTCGGAGGGCTCGACTACCCTCGGGAGACGTGACCACCCTGCGCAGCTTCACCTCCGAGTCCGTCACCGAGGGCCACCCCGACAAGGTGAGCGACCTCGTCTCCGACTCCATCCTCGACGCACTGCTGACGGCCGACCCGCGAGCCCGCGTCGCCGTCGAGACCCTCGTGACCACCGGGCTGGTGCACGTGGCGGGCGAGATCAAGACCACCGGCTACGTCGAGATGCCCGCGCTGGTGCGCCAGGTCATCTCCGGTATCGGCTACACCTCCTCGGAGGTCGGGTTCGACGGCTCCTCGTGCGGCGTCTCGCTCTCGATCGGGCAGCAGTCGCCCGAGATCGAGCAGGGCCTCACCGACTCGCTCGAGGTGCGCGACGGCGTCGCGATCGACCCCTACGACGCGCAGGGCGCGGGCGACCAGGGCCTGATGTTCGGCTACGCGAGCGACGAGACGCCGACGCTCATGCCGCTCCCGGTGCACCTCGCCCACCGCCTGTCGGAGCGACTGACGCACGTGCGCAAGGAGGGTGTCGTCGCCGGGCTGCGGCCGGACGGCAAGACGCAGGTGACGGTGGACTACGACGGCGACCGTCCGGTCGCGGTCTCCACGGTCGTCATCTCGGCGCAGCACTCCCCGGACCTCGGTGAGGACGAGCTCGCCGCGGCGCTGCGGAAGCACGTGCTGGAGCCGGTCCTGGCGGAGCACGCGCCCGCGGGGCTCGGGGTCGAGGGGCTGCGGCTGCTCGTGAACCCGACCGGCGCGTTCACGCTCGGCGGGCCGATGGGGGACGCGGGCCTGACGGGCCGTAAGATCATCGTCGACACCTACGGCGGCATGGCGCGGCACGGCGGCGGCGCCTTCTCGGGCAAGGACCCCTCGAAGGTGGACCGCTCGGCCGCCTACGCGATGCGCTGGGTCGCCAAGAACGTCGTGGCGGCCGGGCTGGCGCGGCGCTGCGAGGTCCAGGTCGCCTACGCGATCGGACGCGCGCACCCCGTGGGCGTGTACGTGGAGACGTTCGGCACCGAGGCCGAGGGCGTGACGAGCGAGGCGATCGGCGACGCGATCTCCGCCGTGTTCGACCTGCGGCCGGCGGCGATCATCGACGCGCTCGACCTCCTGCGCCCGATCTACGCCCTCACCTCGAACTACGGCCACTTCGGGCGCGAGCTGCCCGAGTTCACCTGGGAGCGCACGGACCGCGCGGACGCGCTGCGCGCCGCCGTCGCCGGGCGCTCCTGACACCCCGACGCCCGCGCCGGTCCGGGAGCCCGAGGTGACGGACGACGACGGCGGGGCCCTCTTCGCCGCGCCGGCGGCCCCGGAGCCGAACGGGTCGGAGGCGGGCACGGCATCGACGCGACGATCGGGATCGCGAGCCGTCGTTCCGACCCGGCGGGAGCTCGCCGTCCCGGCCACGGCCGTCGCCGAGGTGGTGGTCGACGTCCCGCTGCCGCACCTCGACCGCCCGTTCGACTACCTCGTACCCGACGAGCTCCCGGGTGCCGCGGGACCCGAGGACGTCGCCGTCGGCACGCGCGTGAAGGTCCGGTTCGCGGGGCGTGAGCGGGACGGATGGGTCGTCGGTGTCCGTCCCGTCACCGACGAGGACGCCGGGCGGCGGCTGGCCCCCTGCGGCGTCTCGTCTCGCCCGTGGTCACCCTCACGCCGGCGGTGCTCGGCCTCGCTCGCGCTGTCGCCGGGCGGTACGCCGGCACGCTGACCGACGTGCTGCGGTTCGCTGTCCCGCCGCGCCACGCGCGCGCCGAGGCCGGGGTGCTGACGGCGCTGGCCAAGAACGAGCCGAGCGGTGTCGCGACGAGCGGTGAGGCCGGGGGCGCGGACGTGGCGCCGGCCGACGGCCGCACCGCCGGGCCGGTTGACGGCCGCACCGCTGCGCCGGTTGACGGTCCGGGCGCGACCGTCGCGGAGGGCGGTGTCGGCGCCGCGGCGCCGTCGGACGGGCCGTGGTCCGACGTGCCCGGGGGTCGGCCCTCCTGCGACGCCTGCGCGCCGGCGAGGCGCCGCGCGCCGTCTGGAACGTCGTCGGCGGCCCGGCGACGTGGCGCGCCGGGCTGCTCGCGGCGGTCCGCGCGACGCGGTCCGCGGGGCGGGGCGTGCTCGTCGTCGTCCCCGACCTGCGCGACGTCGACGCGATCGCCGCGCACCTGGCGCAGGAGCTGGGGGAGGAAGTCGTGCGTCTCGTCGCGTCCGACGGCCCCTCGGTGCGGGCCCGCGCGCACCTGCGCGCGCTGACGGGGCTGGCGCGCGTCGTCGTCGGCACGCGGTCGGCCGCCTGGGCGCCCGTGGTCGACCTCGGTCTGGTGGTGTGCTGGGACGACGGTGACGACTCGCTGCTGGAACAGCGCTCGCCCTACCCGCACGCGGCCCAGGTGCTGGCGATGCGCGCGGAACCCGAGCGTGCCGCCGTGCTGCTGGCGTCGCCGTCGCGCTCCGTGTGGGCGCAGCACCTGGTCGAGACCGGCTGGGCAGTCTCGCTGCGGGCCGAGAGGACCCGCGTGCGCACGCTCGCCCCGCGGGTCGCGGCGCCCGACGCCGAGGACCTGGCCCGCTCCGGACCCGGCGGTCACGCGCGCATCCCGACCCCGGTGTGGGAGGCGGTGCGGCAGGGGTTGACGACGGGTCCCGTCCTCGTGCAGACGCCGCGGGCGGGCTACGTGCCCCACCTCGCCTGCAGCCGGTGCCGGACGCCCGCGCGCTGCGCCGCGTGCGGCGGGACGCTCGCGATGGCCGCCTCGGGACCGCCGACGTGCGGGACGTGCGGCACGTCCGCCGACCCGTGGCGCTGCCCGGAGTGCGGCGGCGGGGGCTGCGCGCGATGCGGGTCGGGTCGGTCCGCACCGCCGAGGAGCTGGGGCGGGCGTTCCCGCAGACCCCGGTGACGGCGAGCGAGTCGGGCCACGGCGTCGTCGACCGCGTCGACGACGCGCCGCGGATCGTCGTGGCGACCCCGGGCGCCGAACCGGAGGCCGAGGGCGGCTACGCGTGCGTCGTCCTGCTCGACGGCGCGCTCGCCACCTCGCTGCCCGGGATGGCCGGGAGCGAGGAGGCGCTGCGGCGCTGGCTCGCCGCGGCGTGGCTGGCGCGCGGGGCGGCGGACGGCGGCCGCGTCGTCGCCGTCGGGGGCGGGACGCCGGTGGTGACCGCCGCCCTCGTGCGGTGGGACCCCGTGACCTTCGCCCAGCGCGAGCTGGCCGAGCGCGCCGAGCTGCGGTTCCCGCCGTCGGCCCGCGTGGTGACGGTCACCGGTGCGCTGGCGGCCGTGACCGACCTGCGGGACGAGGTCGTCGCCGCGACGGAGCCGGGCCACGGGTCGGGTCGCGGGTCGGGTGATGGCCCGGACGGCGCCGGCGCCACGGGTGGCGGCACGAGCGCCTGGGAGGTGCTCGGCCCGTTCCCGGTGGCGGCGGGCGAGGTGACGGGCGACGACGACGTCGTCGACCCCTCCCGCCTCGTGCTGCGGGCACCGCTGGCCCGGGGCGCCGCGCTGGCTCGTGGGGTCAAGGGTGCCCTCGGCGTGCGCAGCGCGCACAAGCGGTCCGGTGCGCTGCGCGTGGTGGTCGACCCGCGCGACCTCTGAGGACGTTCCGCTCGCGCCAGGCCCGCCCCCGCGGCGGACGACGCCCCGAGGGGCGCTCAGCCGGCGTAGGTGATCTCGACCCGGCGGTTGGCGGCGAGCGTCGCCGCGTCCTCGGGGTTCTCGGTGACGGCGGGGCGGGTGTCGGCGTAGCCCGTCGCCCGCAGGACGAGATCGGGGCGGGCGGCCGCGACGACGGCCGCCACGGCGTCGGCCCGGTTCTGCGAGAGCTGCTGATTCTCGACCGCCCCGACGATGACGTCGGTGTGGCCCGAGACCTCGACCTCGGCCCCCTCCGGGACGTCCGCGACGAGCTGCCCGATCCGGTCCGCGGCCGGCTGACCGACGTCCCAGAGGTCCGGTGCGAACAGGATGTCGGAGGCCAGCGTGATGGTGGTGGCACCCGCCTGGGTCGAGGTCGTCTCCAGGGTCGACACGCCGTCGATCGTGTACGTCCGCACGGAGGCGTCGATGCTCTGCTGGGTGAAGACCCGCGTGGACTGCTGCAGCTGCGCCTCGCTCGGTACCGGCGGCTGCTGCGGAGGTGCGGCAGTGCTGCGCCAGGCGGGGTCGGTGGCGGCACCCGCGGGCGCGGCCGTCAGCACCGCTCCCGCGGCGAGCGCGGCGGTGAGGACGGTGGCGGCCGCGGCGCGGGCGACGGGCCTCGCCGCGCGGCTGGTCGCGGTCACCGCTGCACCTCGACCTCGAGGATCGGGTGGCCCGGCGCGATCTGGACGCTGAGGGTGTCGGTGCCCTCCGGGGGTGCGGCGAAGTAGCCCCACCACATGACCGTCTGACCGTCGGCGGCCTCGACACCGAGGTTGTCGACGCTCCACCCCTGGTCCGCGGAACGCCCGATGACCTGGTACTGGGTGAGGTTCGGCCGGTCGGTCAGGAGCGGCGCGACGCTGCCGGAGCCCCCGTTCATCTCGAACAGCGACCAGGTCTCGCCGGCGGTGCCCGCCGGGACGTTCGGCATGTAGTACAGCTCCATCAGCAGGACGTCGTCCTGCACCTCGAGACGGTGGACGCCGATGGTCACGCCGCTGTCGCCGGGCGCGCCGTCCGGGACGCCCCCGACCTGGTACGGGCCGGCGACGAGGTCGGCGGGATCGAGAGTCTCGACGGGCGGGGGAGCTGCGTCACCGCTGTCGGTGTCGCTGCCGCTGTCCTCGGTGCCGGACCCCGTGCCGGACCCCGTGCCCGTCGCGCTACCGGACTCGGTGCCGCTGTCGGGGCGGTCGCCGAACTAGGCGGTGTCCGGGGTGCAGGCTGTCAGCGCGAGGGCGGCCACCAGTCCCCAGGGGGCGAGGCGTCGGATCGTCGTGGTCATGGTCGTCCCATCTCTCTCGTTCGACTGCTGTCACATCGTTCGTCGCGCCCGGGGGCGGGAAAGTTTCACGACCTCCGCACGGGCGTCCTCACCCCGTCACCGTGAGCACGTGCACGTCCCGCAGCTCGGTGCCCGCGGCGTCGCGGGCGGTGAGGACCACCCGCGCGCTGCCGGCGCTCGTGGGGGTCAGCGTGACCTCGGCGGCATCGGAGACGTACTCGCCGGTGGGGAGCGTCCAGACCCAGCTGTCCGCGCCGTCGACGCGCGCGGTCAGCGTCACCGTCTCGCCCACCGCGATCCGTGACGGTCCCTCGACGGCGACACCCGCCGTCGACGTCGACGACCGTGGGCCGGGACCATCCGCGACGAGGGCGCCCCCGACGCCGCCCACCACCGTCGCGACGGCGAGGAGGAGCGCGAGGAGCCCGCGGCGGGCGCGTCGTGGCCGCGGTGCGGTGGTCGTGCTGCCGACCGGGCCGGGCGAGCGCGTCGACGGCGGGGCGAGCGCGCGTTCGACGTCGGCCAGCCAGGCCCGCGCATCCGGGTGCCGCCGTGTCGGATCCTCGGCGAGGCTGCGACGCAGGGCGGCCTCGAGCTCCGCGGGAACCGCCGAGCCGCGGGCCAACCAGGTCACGAAGGTCGAGGCGGCCCACAGGTCGGCGCGGTGGTCGACGGTGCCGGGGGAGCGCTGCTCGGGCGGCCGGAATCCCGCCGTCCCTCCCGCGACGGTGAGGCCGGAGCTGACGGCCAGGTCCTTGCACAGCCCGAGGTCCGCCAGGACGAGGCGTTCGTCGGCGCGCACGAGAGGAGGGCCCGGCGTCGTCCCCGCGAGCCGCGAGGTGGTGACGGTGCGTGGACCATCGGGTGCGGCGCCGTCGCCCCGCTCGAGCCCGGGGACGGACGTCACGAGGACGTTGTCGGGGCTGAGGTCGCGGTGCACGAGCCCGGCGGCGTGCACGGCCGAGAGCGCGGCGGCGAGCGCCCGCGCGACCGCGAGGAGGTCGCCGGGGCTCGCGACCCACCCGGTCTCGCGCAGGCGGGCGACCCGCGCTGCGAGCGTGCCGCGGTCGGCGAGCTCGAGCACCAGGTACGGCTGCTGCCGGTCCGTCTCGCCGATGTCGTGGACGGTGACGACGTGCGGGCTGTCCACTCGTCGGAGGCTGCGCCCCTCCGCGATGAACCGCTCGCGGACGTCCGGGTTGAGGCTGTGGTTCTCGGCCAGCACCTTGACGACGACCTCGTCCTCCAACCGGTCGTCGAGCGCCCGGTGGACGGTCGCGAAGGATCCGACGCCCAGGACCTCGCGCAGCTCGTAACGGCCGGCGACGGTCCGGGGGCGGGTCACGCGAGATCCCCGATCGACGTCGCCACCATCGCGCGACCGCGGGCGATCTGCCCCTTGACGGTGCCCACCGGCCGCCCGAGCCGCCGGGCGATCTCCGCGTAGTCGACGCCCTCGAGGTCGCGGAGCCGGACCGGCTCCCGGTAGTGCTCGGGTAGGCGGTCGACGGCCTCGCGCACCGTCGCGCGCGTCGCGATCATCGAGCTGATCCGCGCGCTCGGGAGGAGGTCGTCGGCGGGGAGCGGTTCGGTGGCCCGCAGCCGGCGGAGGTGGTCCACGACGCGCCGCTGTGCGAGGCGGTGCACCCACGTCGTGACCCGGGAATCACCGGCGAACGACGTTATCGAGCCGGCGACGGAGATGAGCGTCTCCTGGACGACGTCGTCGACCGCGTGCTCGTCCAGGAGGGACCGCCGCACGAAGCGGCGCACGGTGCCGGACTCGTCGAGGTCCTCCACCAGCATCTCGACGGCGATCGGCCCGCCTGGCGGGTCGCCCGACGCGGCGATCCGGGCGAGGGCGGCCCACCTCGCGTCGGGGTCGATCTCGGCCGCGCGGACTCGTGCGGCGAAGGCGTCGCCCGCGTGGAGGGCCGCGACCAGCGCGGCGGTCGACGGGGCTGCTGCGCCCGCGGGCGCGGCTGGTGCGGCGTCGTCCCTCGTCATCGCACTCCCCTCGCGCGGCGCCGGTACCGCGGCACCACCCTAGGGCTCGGGCGCGCCGACCGGCGCGAGGACGGGCCCACCGGTCGTGCGTGAGAGCATCCCTGGCATGACTGCACCGGAGACCCCAGGGCCCGACGGCCGGGGCGGCGACGTCGTGGACACGGTGGTGCTCGACCTCGGGCAGGTGGTGCTGCGGTGGGAGCCGTGGCGGGCACACCCCCACCTCTCGATCACCGCGTGGGAGGCGGTCGCCCGCGAGATCGACTTCCCGAGCCTGAACCTCCGCGCCGACGCGGGGGAGTCCTTCGCGTCGCTCGAGGCTGAGGTGGCGGCGTCGTGGCCGGAGCACGCGGGCTTCCTCGCCCGCTACGAGGCCGCGTTCGCGGATGCGATCGTCGGGCCCGTACCGGGGATGCCGGAGCTCGTGACCGACCTGCGGTCCGCGGGGTGCGGCTGCTCGGCCTGACGAACTGGTCGGCCGAGACGTTCGCGCGCGGGGCCGCGGCCGTCCCGACGGTCAGCGAGCTGGAGGCGGTCGTCGTCTCGGGCGAGATCGGCCTGGTCAAGCCCGACCCCGCGATCTACCGGCACCTGGTGGCGCAGCACGACGTCGATCCCGCACGAGCGGTCTTCGTGGACGACCGCGAGGAGAACGTGGTGGCCGCCCGGGCGCTCGGCTTCCACGGTCGCGTGTTCTTGACGGCGGAGCGGCTGCGGGCCGAGCTCGTGGGGCTCGGGGTTCCGGGCGTCGGTGTCGGGCCCACCTAGACTGGACCCGGTGACCACCCCCTGCGCGTGCTGTTCGCCGGCACCCCCGACGTCGCCGTCCCGACCCTCCGGGCGCTCGCCGAGCGCCACACCGTGGTGGGTGCCCTGACCCGCCCGCCCGCGCGGCGCTCGCGCCGCGGCGGTGAGGAGCCCTCGCCGGTCGCGGTCGCGGCCCGCGAGCTGGGGATCGAGGTCCTGGAGTGGACCACCCTGCGGACCCCGGAGGCGCAGGAGGCGGTGCGCGCGCTCGGGGCGGACGTCGCCGTCGTCGTCGCCTACGGGGCGCTCGTCCCGCCCGCGCTCCTGGACGTGCCCGCGCACGGCTGGATCAACCTGCACTTCTCGCTGCTGCCCGCGTGGCGCGGCGCCGCCCCGGTGCAGTGGGCGGTGCGGAGCGGGGACGAGATCACGGGGGCGACGACGTTCCGGCTCACCGCCGGGCTCGACACGGGACCGGTGATCGGGACGATGACGGAGGCCGTGCGGCCGCGCGACACGAGTGGCGACCTGCTGGACCGGCTGTCGGAGGCGGGCGTTCCGCTCGTGCTCGCGACGCTCGACGCGCTCGCCGACGGCTCGGCGAGCCCCACCGAGCAGCCCGAGGACGGTGTGAGCCTGGCGCCCAAGGTCGAGGTCGCGGACGCGCGCGTGCCGTGGCACCTGCCCGCGGTCGCGGTCGACCGGTTCGTGCGGTCGATGACGCCGGCGCCCGGGGCGTGGACCGAGCTGGCGGGGACGCGGGTGAAGGTGGCGCCGGTGGTGCCGGCAGCCGGTGCGTCCGGTGGGGTCGGCGACGACGTCGTGCTCGCGCCCGGTGAGATCCGTGCCGGCAAGAACGAAGTGCTGGTGGGGACGGGGACGTCGCCGGTCGCCCTCGGCGAGGTCGCTCCCGCGGGGCGCTCGTGGATGCGGGCCGCGGACTGGGCGCGAGGGGCGCGCCTGGGGGACGGCGCAGCGTTCGACGGCGTGGTGTCCGGCGGCGACGCCGGTGGCGCTTCCGACAGCGGTGACGCCGGCGCGTCCGAGCGCGCGGGGGACGGCGCGGCGGTGAACCGTGGCTGAGCGCGGCGGCAGGCCCCCGACGGGCCGCGGTGGTGGGCGGGACGACCGGGGTGCGGACCGCCGTCGGGACGGTGGGCGTGACGACCGGGGTGCGGACCGCCGTCGGGACGGTGCGCGCAGGCGTGCCGCGGGGCCGGCGGGAGCTGCCGACCGCGGCCCTCGTACCCGGGCACGCGTCGACCCCGCGCGACAGGCCGCGTGGGACGTGCTGCGCGCCGTCGCCGGCTCGGACGCCTACGCGAACCTCGTGCTGCCGGGCCTCCTCGCCGAGCGGGGGCTGAGCGGACGGGACGCGGGCTTCGCGACCGAGCTGGCCTACGGGACGCTGCGGCTGCGCGGCCGCTACGACGCGGTGCTCGCGATGTGCGCGTCGCGCGGACTGAACGAGATGGACCCGGGCGTGCTGGACGCGCTGCGGCTCGGCGCGCACCAGGTGCTGGGGATGAGGGTCGCGCAGCACGCCGCGGTGTCGGAGACCGTGGACCTCGTGCGGGCGAACGTCGGGACCGGTGCGGCGTCCTTCGCGAACGCGGTGATGCGTCAGGTCACCCGCGCGGACGCGGCCGAGTGGGACCGCCGGATGGCCGAGCGCACGAGCGACCCTGTCGAGCTGCTGGGGCAGCGCCTCGCGCACCCGGCGTGGATCGTGCGCGCGCTGCGGGAGAGCCTCGCGCTGGACCCGGGGACGCCGTCGGGTGATCTCGACGCCGAGCTGGTCGCGCTCCTCGAGGCCGACAACGCGGCGCCCGCCGTCACGCTCGTCGCGCGGCCCGGGCTCGTCGAAGAGCGCGAGCTGGGGGACGCGCAGGACGACGGTCTCCTCGAGCCGGCGGGACTCGCGCCGACGGCGTGGCGGTTGACCGGAGGGAGCCCGGACGCGCTCGGGGCGGTGCGGTCGGGCCGCATGGGGGTGCAGGACGAGGGCAGCCAGCTGGTGGCGCTGGCGCTCGCCGGGGTCGCGCTGCGCGACGCGGGCGAGGCCGGCGACGGCGGTCGTGCGGGTGGCGACAGTGGTGCAGGTGGTGGCGGTCGCGAAGGCGACGGCGGTGCCGCCGACGGCGATGACGTCAGCGCCGTCGGGAGCGACAGCACGTGGGCCGACCTCTGCGCGGGTCCGGGCGGGAAGAGCGCGCTCCTCGGCGCGCTGCTGGCCGAGCGGACGGACGCTCGTGCCGCGGCCGGTGAGCTCGTTCGGGGCAGCGTCCTCGTGGCGGGCGAGGTGCAGCCGCACCGGGTCGGACTGGTGGAGCGCAGCGTCAAGGCGCTGCCGCGCGAGCTCGTGGACGTCGTGCAGTGGGACGGGCGCACGGTCGGCCGCGACCGGGCGGGCGAGTTCGACCGGGTGCTCGTGGATGCCCCGTGCACGGGTCTCGGTGCGCTGCGCCGTCGGCCCGAGGCCCGATGGCGGCGCACACCGGCGGACCTGCGCGGGCTGACGCTGCTGCAGCGCGAGCTGCTCGACTCGGCGATCGACGCCACGCGCGTCGGGGGAGTGGTCGGGTACGTGACGTGCTCACCGCACGTGGCGGAGACGCGGGCGGTGGTCGACGCCGTGACGCGGTCGCGATCCGACGTCGAGGTGCTGGACGCCGCGGCGGCCGTGAACGCGGTGGTGGGGAGTCCGGTGGCCGGTCTCGCGGGACCGTACGCGCAGCTGTGGCCGCACCGGCACGGGACGGACGCCATGTTCCTGGCGCTGCTGCGTCGGGTGTGAGGCGGGTTCGCTTCTCGCGTGTGCGATGCCGTGGCGTGAGGCGGTCGAGGTGAGGTGTCGTGGCGGGCGTGAAGCGGGCTGCCGGGAGTAGGTGCGAAGCGGGCTGCTGCGGTGGGGTGGGGCGGTAGGCGCGAGGCGGCGCCGCAATGCCGCGGCGTGGTGCGGTTGTGGGTTGTCCCCAGGTCGGGTTTGCGTTGCGGTGGCGCCGAAATCTGTGGATACAAGTCTGCTCTCGGGCCTGGTTTATCGAACGATCGTTCGATAAGATCGGGGCATGCAGGGGACGCATCGGGATCAGGGTGAGGCCGCGCTGCGGGCTGCCCGCGAGGCGGTGGCCGCGGCCGAGCCCGGACTGACCGCGGCACTGGCCGCGGCCGATGTGATGGATGCGGTGGAGCTGGCTGAGCAGGTGGAGCAGCTGGCCAGGCTGGTGCACCGGTGGCAGGTGCGTGCGGCGGGTGCGGTGGAGGCGGAGTCCCCGGCGGTGCGGCCGGGTGAGGGTCCTCCGGAGGTGCCGTTCCGGCGGGGGTGTGACTTGCTGCGCAGCCGGTTGCGGATCTCGGGTCGGGAGGCTGCGCGGCGTATCCGTGCGGCGGGTGCGGTGCTGCCGCGCCCGGTCATGAGCGGGGGAGTGCTGGCGCCGCTGGCATCGGTCGCGGCCGCCGGGATCGGGATCACGCCGGTGCCGGCGTTCGGGGTGGTGGACATCGCGCCCGGCCACGGGGCTGAGGGCGACGGGGACGGCGACGGGGGCGGTGTGTCCGGTCTGTTGGCGGATGCGCCGGGGCCGGAGGCGTTAGAGGTGGTGCTGCGCACGCTTCAGGAGGTGGGTCGGGTCGCCCCACCGGAGGTGGTGGCCGAGGCTGAGGTCACGATGGTGGAGCACGCGGCCACGTTCGACCCCGAGACGCTGCGGCGGGTGGGTCGCCGGTTGGTGCACCTGCTGGACCCTGACGGGGTCGAGCTCGATGATCGGGTGCTGCGCAGCCGTCAGGGGGTCAAGGTCGGTGCCAGGTGGCACGGGCTGACCCACCTGGACATCTGGGCCGACCCCGTCCAGACCGAGATCCTCATGACCGTCTTCGACACCGGCACCAACCCCCGCCCCCACGGCGCCACCCAGGACCGGGCCGAGGAGGCCGCAGCGCCCGCGAACCCCACCGACCAGGCCGCCACCCCGGAGGGTCTCGACGCGGAGGCCGGCGCGGACACGGGCGGTCCTGACGTGGGCGCGAATGCCGAGGACCGGTCCGCTGATGGCTCCGACTCGGAGCCGGTCGTCGACGACCGCCACCGTGGTCAGCGGATGCTGGACGCGCTGGTCAGCGCCTGCCACGCCGCCCTGCGATCCGGAACGCTGCCCAGGATCGGTGGGCTGCCACCTCAGGTGCTCGTGACGATCGGGCTGGAAGACCTGCGAGCCGACGTCACCTCTGCCGCACTAGCTCGAACGAGGCACCGACGGACGGCCGGGCCGGAAGAGATCGAGCAGCGTGATCCGGGTCCACCCGGCCACACTCCCGACAGCTCACCCACGAGCCGCGACCGGCACCCGCGACCCATTCACGAAGATCCACGCGCGCCACGCACGGCTCGGACCGGTCGGGGGAACCTGCCGCACGCCGGACCCGTCGCGGTCAGCTCGCTGCGGCGTCTGGCGTGCGACGCCGACCTGATCCCGGTCGTGCTGGGCACCGCCGGTGACGTCGTGGACGTCGGACGCGCCCACCGCCTCGTCCCCGCCTCGATGCGCCGCGCCCTCATCGCCCGCGACGCCGGCTGCATCTTCCCCGGCTGCACCATCCCAGCCACCTGGACCGAGGCCCACCACATCACCCCCTGGTCCCACGGCGGACCCACCTCCACGGCCAACACCACCCTGCTGTGCCCGGCCCACCACCACGCCGTCCACCGCGGCCGATGGGTCATCGAACCCGACACCACCCCCTCACCCCGACCTTTCCGCGTCACCTCACCCTGGACCGCCCGCCCCCACCACACCTGGAACGCCTACCCCCGCGGCGCATGAACACGCCTGATACCGCGTCGCGTCGCGTCGCGGTGCGTCGCGGTGCGTCTCGGCCGCGCGTCCGCGCCGCCGATAGGCTGCCGAGGTGGGTATCCGAATCACGCCGAGCATCCTGAACTCCGACGTCTCCGACCTGCGCGGCGAGCTCGCCAAGATCGCCGGCGCCGACTGGGCGCACGTCGACGTCATGGACAACCACTTCGTCCCCAACCTCACCTGGGGACTTCCGGTGGTGGAGGCGATCCTGCCCGTCAGCCCGATCCCGCTCGACATCCACCTCATGATCACGGACGCCGACCGGTGGGCTCCCGCCTACGCCGAGGCCGGTGCGCAGTCCGTCACCTTCCACGCCGAGGCGGCCGCCGCACCGATCCGTCTCGCGCGCGAGATCCGGAAGCACGGCGCCCGCGCCGGCATGGCGCTCCGGCCGGCGAGCCCCGTCGAGCCCTACGTCGAGCTCCTCGGCGAGATCGACATGCTGCTCATCATGACCGTGGAACCCGGATTCGGCGGCCAGAGCTTCCTCGATTCGATGCTGCCCAAGATCCGTGCCGCTCGCCGCGCCGTCACCGACCGCGAGCTCGACCTCTGGATCCAGGTCGACGGCGGCATCTCGCGGTCCACCATCGAGCGAGCGGCCGATGCCGGGGCCGACACCTTCGTCGCCGGCTCCGCCGTCTACGGCGCCGAGGACGCCGCGGCCGAGGTCGAGGCGCTCCGGTCCCTCGCCCAGGCGCGCCACGAGCACTGATCCGAACGACTGACGCGGCGCGTTCTCCGGAGCCGCGTCGTTTGATCTGACCGCCCTCGGGAGCCGGACCCGTCCGACTCTGCGCGGCCTCAGGATCCGAGTCCGTTCGTTCCTGCACCTGCGGACGTTTCACTGACCCGTCCCCGTACGACATTGGTCTCGGCGCGTCGACGCGCAGCGATCAGTCTCACAGTGCGGTGCAGGTCGACGTGACGACAAGAGTGCCGACCCCCTCGGCGAAGCCCACGTGAGCGAGGTCGATCACGTCGTCCGATCCGTGACCGTCCGAGGTCGGGCCCTGGTACCACTCACCGTGGAGGGGTTCGGCGGGTCCCAGCAGACCGGCCTCCTCCCAGGCCTCCGTGATCGTCACGGCGATCGCCTCGTTCTCCCGCGTGAACTCCAGGAACTCGCCGTTCGTGCGCGCCGTCCCGAGGTCGTGCGCCGTGAACTGTCCGGTGAGCTCGAGACGCCGCCCCGGCACGCCGTCGCCGTCCATGCACTCCGCCTCCTCGACGGACAGCGGGACCGGCCGGAGCGCGGCGTCGCCGATCGCCTCGTCGGCGACGGTGAGCAACCGATCCAGCGCGAGACGCGGGTCCGGCGACCCGCCGCCCGCCTGTCCGTCGGTGTGGTCGACCGACGAGGGACCGTCGGTTCCCGCAGTCGCCACGACCGGGCGATCGGACATCGCTGCCGACTGTGCGAGGACGACCAGGGCGACCACGGCTGCTGTCGCACCGACGACGACGGTCGCCATCGGCTGACGCCGCCACGGGACCGTCTCGCGCACGAGGAGCAGGGCGCCGCACGCGCCCCCACCGACGAGGAGGAGACCAGTCACCGTGCCGACGACGGCGGCGGCCCCCGGCGCCGGCTCCACGGAGGCGCAGCGGTTCGACGGCTCCGCCCTCGCTGCGCAGGTCCCAGCCCCGTCGTGCTCGAGCTCTCCGCCGACCTGCACCATCACCACCAGCGACAACGCGAGACCGAGCAGCGCGACCGCGCCGAACCCCCACCCGAGCCCGCTCGACCGCCACCGGCGTGGTCCGGAGCCGTGCGGCAGAGTCGCTGGCACCCCGGTCCGGCCGCAGCCCGACAGGATCGAGCTGCGGCCGACCGACGGGGCGCGACCCCGACCGACTCCCTCCAGGCGCCGGCACGTCCATCGCGGTCGGGTTCCGGCCGCTCGAGTCGGGGTCGAGCACGAGAACGTCTTCCCGTGCGTAGTGCGACGTGCGAGGCACCGCCATCAGATCGGTCAGGAGCTCCACCGGCGGGGTCCCGGTCGCACGCCACGCACCGGTCGGCCGTGCGCGCTCGTCGAGGGAGCACGCCCCCGTCGACGGCGGCTCCGTCGCGGGCGGCGAGGACGTGCGCCGCTCCGGTGAGACCGTTTCCCGGGGCCGGACCGCACATCTCCCCGAGATCATGGACGGGAGCGCCACCACCGTCCGCTCGGGCACGGGCACCCGCGGGGGCGGCGGGACACGAGGAGGCGTCGACGCGGGTGCTCTCCGCCGCGTCCGCCGACCCCGTGCCGTGCGCCGCAGACCGGTGAGCGTCACCGCCGACCACGCCGTCACCACCTGCCACCAGGGCGGCCCCGGTGTGGTGGTGATCGCGGTCACCAGCTGCAGTCCCGTGAGGTGTACGGCCGTCGCGGCGAGGACCCCCGCAGCGGCGGCCGCCACGACCTCGGTGCGAGGCCGCCCGTGCGTCGCACGGCGCATCGTGATGACGGCGTGCTCGGCCGCGAGCCCGGCCACCACCCCGAGGCCGATCGTCCCCGGGAGCCACGCCACGGCGGTGAGAGCGGAGAGCAGCAGCGACACCGTCACGGACGAGAGGTGCGCATCGTGGACCAGGGTCCCCAGGGCCACGACGGTCGGCCACACCAGCGCGGCCCGCCACCACGTGTGTCGAGCGACGTCGCCGGCGTGGATGCGGGGAAGGGGAGTGATCACGCGACTCATGCTGGATCTCCGCAAGTCCTCGCGGGATCCGTTTCACAGGTTCACCTCGAGCCGCCGCAGGATCCGTGCAGACGTGTGCGCGGGGTGAGGGGTTGGGCGCGTCGGCCGACGCGCCCGCACCGCCCGCCACCGCGGGCTCAGAGCCTCGCGAGCACCGCGTCCGCGAAGGTCTCCACCACGTCCGGCACGAGGTGGAGGTTGAACGTCGGCTCGAACATCTCCGCCTCCAGCAGCACCAGGCCGTGCTCGGCGCTGCGGACCGTGTCGATGCGCGCGTAGAGCGGGACGTCCAGGCCCGTCTCCGCGGCGACGGCGGCCATGACCGCGCGCGCGAACGCGATCTCGTCGTCGTCCGCCGCCACGATCTGCGGCGTCTCCTGGTACGCGCCGCCGATGAAGCCGCCGCCGCGCTCCAGCAGGGCACCCTTGGCGATCGCGTGCGTGATCTCGCCGTCGATCAGGTACAGCGCCTTCTCCAGCCCGCGCGAGAGCTCGGGCACCTCGGGCTGCAGCATCGCCGTCGCGCCGCGGCCCAGGATCCTGGCCACGAGGTCTCTCGCCTCCGCCGAACCGGCCTGGACCAGCGCGGTGTCGTGCGCCCCGGCCGACACCGACGGCTTCACCACCACCCAGCCGTCGCCGTGCTCGGCGAGCGCAGAACCAGCCTCCTCGACCTCGCCGTCACCCGGCTCCAGGTACCGCGTCGGCACGACGCCGATCCCTCGCTCGGCGAGAGCGGCGAGGTAGCGCTTGTCCAGGTTCCAGTGCACGAGCGCCGGCTCGTTCAGCACCCGCGTCAGCATCGCCACCTCGGTGAACCACGCCTCGAACTCGGCGACCCGCGACGGGTAGTCCCACGGGCTGCGCAGCACGAGCACGTCGAAGTCCGACCACGCGACCGCCGCGTCGTGCCACACGACCGCCTCCGCCCCGACGCCGCGCTCGCGCAGGGCCGTGAGCAGCCGCGGCGTGTCGACGTCGGGGTCCTCGATCGGGTAGCTGTCCGTGACGACGATGCCCACACGTGCCATGCCTGCTGCTCCTCGTGATCGTTCCGGGCGACGGCGTCCGATCGTAGCCACGCCCCCGGGTCCCGGCTCGCCCGTGCCCGCCGTTGGGACGATCCGTGCGCCGTCCCGGCCGGGCCGCGCGGCCGGACCCTGTGAGGATGGTCCGGTGACCTTCCGCATCGACGAGGGACGACCGACGCCGGACGAGCTTCTGACCCTCTACCGCGAGGTCGGCTGGACCGCCTACACGGAGGCGCCCGAGACGCTCGTGGCCGCCGTCGCCGCCTCGCACACGGTGGTGCTGGCACGGGCGGCGGACGGCCGCCTGGTCGGCCTCGCGCGCACACTCTCCGACGACCACACGATCGCCTACCTCCAGGACGTCCTCGTGCACCCGGACGTCCGCCGCGAGGGCGTCGGGGGTGCGCTGCTGGACGCCGTGCTCGAGCGGTACCGGCACGTGCGGCAGCTCGTGCTGCTGACCGACGCCGAGCCCGGCCAGCGCCTCTTCTACGAGTCCCGGGGGCTGCGGGAGGTGCGCGACGTCGACCCTCCGCTGCGGTCGTTCGTCCGGATCTGAGCAGCGCCCGCGGGGTGATGGCTGCCCGCGCGCGGCGGGGCGCTCGAGGCCACGATGCGGACGTCACACCCGCGTCGCGCCGGTCGCCCGACGGCGCCCGGTAGGATCGCGGCAGAACACACACGTGCTCCGGGGTCGGTGAAAGTCCGAGCCGGCGGTGACAGTCCGCGACCCGCACCTGCACGCAGCCTCCGCTGCGGGCGGGCGCGGTTGACCTGGTGGAACTCCAGGACCGACGGTGAAAGTCCGGATGGGAGGATGCACGAGGTGCGTCGGCGCTCCGCCGACCGGGTTCACGCCCGGCCGCGCGACGCCGCGCACCTGCGTGGTGCACCCGTGTGCACCCGTCTCCCCGGAACGCGACGACGCTACCCGGAGGGAGACCCACGTGACCGGCAGCACCCGCCCGCACCCCGCGATGCGACGCGACTCCACCCGCAGCCCCGTCACCCGTGCACTCACGACGGCGCTGCCCGCGCTCCTGCTCGCACTGGCCCTGCTCGCGGTCTGGGCGTGGGGCGCCACCCGCGTCGGTCCGCTCCTGCTCCCGGCCCCCACCGCCGTCGTCACCGCCCTCGTCGAGCTGGCCGGCACCGGCGACCTGTGGCCGGCCGTCTCCGCCACCGGCGGGGTCGCTGCGCAGGGGGTCGCACTCGCCGTCGTCGTCGCCCTCCCGCTGGCGTGGACGATCGTCCACTCGCGCCGCGCCTCGGCCGCGCTCGAGCCCTACCTGGCCGCGTCCCAGGCCGTCCCCGCCGTCGCGATCGCGCCGCTGCTCGTGCTGTGGTTCGGGTACGGACCGGGCACGACGGCGCTGCTGGCGGCCCTGCTCGTCTTCTTCCCGATCGTCATCACCACCGCGCTGGGGCTGCGCGATCTCGACCGCGAGGTGCTCGCCGCGGCCCGCGTGGACGGCGCCGGGACGTGGCGGCTGCTGCGCCACATCGAGGCGCCGCTCGCACTCGGCCAGGTGCTGGCCGGACTCCGCGCCGGTGTCGCCCTGGCCATGACCGGTGCGGTCGTGGGGGAGTTCGTCATCGGCGGCCGCGGACTGGGACAGCTGCTGGAGACCCAGCGCACCCGCGGCGACACCGCCGGTCTCTTCGCCACCCTCGTCGTCCTCACCGCGACGGCGATGACCGCCTACCTCCTCGTCCGTCTCCTCGAGCGGCGCGCCGTCTCCATGGCGGGGCGATGAGGACGCACCCCGCCCCGGTGGTTCGCGACCCTCTTCCCGGACCGCCGTCGCCCCGCAGCACCCACACCCGCACGACCACCCACCCGATCCCCGTTGGAGCCCAGACGTGACCCGATCCACCCCCCGCACCGACCCCGCCACCCGCACGAGCGTCACCCGCTCGGGCGCGCTCGCCGTCGCCGCCGTCCTGGTCCTCACCGCCTGCACCGGGGAGGGCGACGGCGACACACCCACCGACGGCGCCGCTCCCGTCACGCTCGGCCTCACCTACGTCCCCGACATCCAGTTCGCGCCGTTCTACGTCGCCGAGGCGAACGGGTACTACGACGAGGCGGGTCTCGACGTCGAGCTGCGCCACCACGGTGCCAACGAGGGCCTGTTCACGGCGGTCGAGCAGGGTCAGGAGGACGTCGTGGTCGCCAGCGGGGACGAGGTCCTCGCGCAGCGGGCCGGCGGTGGCGACCTGGCGCAGATCGCCACCCTGTACGGACGCTCGCCGGTCGCCCTGCTCGTGCCGGAGGACTCCGACGTGACCGGCCCCGCCGATCTCGCAGGCCTCCGGATCGGGGTGGCCGGCGAGTTCGGCTCCACCTGGCTCGGGCTGCTCGAGATCCTCGACGCGGGCGGTCTGACGACGGACGACGCCGTCGTGACCTCGATCGGCTTCACGCAGACGACCGCCCTCCTGAGCGGTGAGGTCGACGCCGTGATGGGGTACGTCAACGGCGACGCGGTCCGGCTCGCCGCGGCGGGGAGCCCGTCCGGGCGATCGAGCCGCCCGCTCTCGTGAGCGTGGGCATCGCGGTGCCCGACGCCTCCGACCTGACGCCGCAGCAGCAGGAGGCGTTCGTCGACGCGACCCTGCGCGGGGTCGAGGCCGTGATCGAGGATCCGGAGGCCGCCGTCGAGATCGCGGCCGACGTCATCCCGGGCATGACCGACGGCGCCCGCCAGGAGGCCCTCGCGGTGCTCGAGGCGACCATCCCGTACCTGAGCACGAGCGGCGAGACCGACCCGGCGCAGTGGGAGGCGATGGCGCAGGCGATGCTCGCGGCGGGCATCGTCGACACCGTCCCGGACGGTGGTCACCGGAGCCCCGCGGACGCGCCCCGGTAGACTGCCGGCCGTGAAGACGTTCGATTCCCTGTTCGCCGAGCTCTCCGAGAAGGCGCAGACGCGCCCGGCCGGATCCGGCACCGTGGCGGAGCTCGACGCCGGCGTCCACTTCATCGGCAAGAAGCTCGTCGAGGAGGCCGCGGAGGCCTGGATGGCCGCTGAGTTCCAGTCCGACGACGAGGCGGCCGCCGAGCTGTCCCAGCTGCTCTACCACGCGCAGGTGATGATGATCGCGAAGGGCCTGACGCTGCAGGACGTGTACCGACATCTGTGAGGACGAAGCGCCCCACCGATCGCCGACCGACCGGTCGCCGACCCCACGTCCGTCACCCCACCACCGTCAGGAAGCTCCTCCCGTGCTGCGCATCGCCGTTCCGAACAAGGGCTCGCTGAGCGAACCCGCCACCACCATGCTGACCGAGGCGGGCTACCGCCAGCGCCGTGACTCCCGCGAGCTCGTGCTGACCGACGCCGAGAACGAGGTCGAGTTCTTCTTCCTCCGACCGCGCGACATCGCGGTCTACGTCGGCGCCGGCACGGTCGACGCCGGCATCACCGGCCGCGACCTGCTCATCGACTCCGGGGTCGAGGCGATCGAGCACCGCGCCCTCGGCTTCGCCCGCTCGCGGTTCCACTACGCCGCGCCGCCGCAGTCCATCTCCCGCGTCGAGGACCTCCAGGGCCGCCGGATCGCGACGTCGTACAAGGTCCTGGTCGAGCGCCACCTCGCCGAGCGGGGGATCACGGCCGACGTCGTGCGTCTCGACGGCGCGATCGAGTCCACCGTGCAGCTCGGGGTGGCCGACGCCGTCGCCGACGTGGTCGAGACCGGCTCGACGCTGCGCGCGGCAGGGCTGGCCACCTTCGGCGACCAGATCCTCGCCTCCGAGGCCGTGCTGATCCGCCCGCCGGGCGAGCCGCGCGCCGGTTTCGACACGCTCGACCGCCGCATCGCCGGCGTGCTGACGGCGCGCGAGTACGTGCTCATGGACTACGACATCCCGGCGGACCTGGTCGCGCGCGCCGTCGAGGTCTCGCCCGGGCTCGAGTCGCCCACCGTCTCGCCGCTGCACGATCGCGAGTGGGCGGCCGTGCGCGTGATGGTTCCCCGCCGGGCGAGCCACCGCATCATGGACGAGCTCTACGAGATCGGCGCCCGGGCCATCCTCGTGACCCAGATCCACGCCACGCGCCTGTAGGTCGCCGTGACCGAGCAGCACCCCCGTCCCGACCGCCCCCACCGTCACCGTCCGCTCGCCGGGCACGACCGGTGGGCGCCGTTCGCGCCCCGCGGCGCGAAGGTGGTCGCGGCGGTGCTGGCGGTGGTCGTGCTCGTCGCCGTCGTGGCGCTGTTCGCCTTCGTCCGGCCGAACTCCGCCACCCGGCTCGGGCCGCTGGACTACCTGCTGATGATCGCGTTCTGCGGTGTGCTCTGGGGGATCCTGTGGCGCCAGGCGACCGTGAGCGCCGTCCCCGACCCCCGTGGCCTCGTGGTGCGTAACCTCCTGACCACGCGCCGGCTCGAGTGGGCCGAGATCATCTCTGTCCGCTACTCCGCGGACCGCGCGTGGGCGCAGCTCGACCTCGCCGACGGTGACGAGATCGCCGTGATGGCCATCCAGCGGGCCGACGGTCGGGCCGCCACGGCCGCGGCGCAGCGGCTCGCGGCGCTCGTGGACGCCTACGGCACGGCGCCCGAGCGTGGCGCGCCACCCGAGCACCCAGCCCCCGACGGGCCCGCCCCCGACCAGCCCGCCGCCGGTCCCTCCACCGCCGACGCCGACCCCGACCAACCTGAACCTCACGAGGAGGATCGACCGTGACCACGCCCCCGACCACGCCCCCGATCCCGCCCGACACCACCACCACCACCGACACCGGTGCTGACACCGGCATCAGCACCCGGGCAGGAGGGCTCCCGCCGACCTCGCGGTTCGCCGCCGCGCCGAGCGACCTGCCCGCCGACCAGGCGGCCGAGCTCGACGCGCTCGTCGGACGCCTCCCGGCGGGCTGGTCGCTCGTGCGACCCGACGGCACCGACCCCGCCGTCGTCGCCGCGCTGACGTCCCTGCTGCGCGAGCACGAGGAGCACGGACGCGGCTGGCCGGGTGCGGACGAGTCGGTCGTCGCCGCCGAGGTCGGCCCCGACGCCGAGCGCACCCGCGCGAACGTCGTCCTGCTCGACCCGGACGGCGCGGTCCGGGCGTGGGGGAGCGTGCACGACCGCGCGGGCGGGCGGATGCTCTTCGTGCACGTCGTCGCGCGCGACCTCGTCACCGAGGTCGCCGACGCCGCGTCCGCCGTCCTGATCACCTGGGCGGTCGCGCAGGCGGTCACGGTCGGACGCGCCCGCGGCATCGCGGTGCAGCAGATCGACACCGGCGCCTTCGCCGCCGACGACCGGCAGCACGCCTGGCTCGGCGGCTCCGGGTTCGCGCTCGCCCGCACCTGGTGGCAGATGGGGCGCGCAGCCCACGCCTCCGACGTCGACCTGGTCCCCGACCCCGCGAGCTGGGAGCGCCGGGGCGTGCGCTTCCGCCTCGTGCGCCGCGAGGGTGACGGGATGCCGCACGCGGGCGACCTCCGTGACGTCCACGCGGTGCTCGAGGGCGCGTTCGCCGACCACTTCAACTCGTGGGAGGAGAGCTTCGACGAGTTCCTCCACCGGTTGCGCGAGGACCCTGGTCACCGCTGGGACCACTGGTGGCTGGCCGAGCTGCTCGACGACGACGCGACCGACGGCCACGCCGCGCCTCGTCCGGTCGGCGCCCTGGTTGCGACCGTCTCCGGGAGCGGTCCGTCCCCCGACGGCTCCTACGTCTCCTACCTCGGCGTCCTCGAGGCCGCCCGCGGGCGCGGGGTCGCCAAGGGGCTGCTGCACTCGGTGGTGGCCGACGCCGTCGCGCGCGGTCGCGACCGCGTCGCGCTCGAGGTCGACGCCGACTCGCCCACGGGCGCCCACGGGCTCTACCGCTCGCTCGGGTGGGAGACGCGGTACACGACCCAGTCGTGGCACCGCGACGTCGCCGTCAGCTGACCAGGTTCGTCTCGGTCAGCTGACGTCGTCGGTCGCCCGCACGCTCCCGCGCCACGGCCGCACGGCGCGCACCGCCGCCGTCGGGATCGCGCCGTAGACGTGCGGGAACCGCTCCGCCCGCGGTGACGCGTTGCGCGGGTCGCCCGGTTCGGCCACGACGGCGACGCCCGCCTCGCGCAGCGCGTCCGCGTCGACGTCGAGCAGCACCGCACCGCCGTCCGCGAGGTCCGCGTAGAAGGCGTCGGCCACGCCGTCGACCTGGTCCGCGCGCGAGGCGTGCACGAACCCCTGCGCCGCGAGCGGCACACCCCGGGTCGAGACGGCGTAGGTGCCGCCCGAGACGGCGTCGTCCCAGTCCGCGGCCAGCGCCAGGTGGTGCACCGTCCCGGTGACGGGGGCGAGCAGCCGCGCGGCCCAGCGCCCGGCCGCGGCCGCCGCGAGGAACGGCGAGGGGTCCTGCTCGATCGACCGCCCCATCGTCGACAGCCGTACCGGGACCTCGGCCAGGGCCTCCGTCAGCCCGGCCAGCGGCTGGGCCACGAACCGGTGCGGCGTGCGCGGGTGCGTGATCGCGCGGGCCGCGGCCACGACGTCGTCCTGCAGCGCCCCGCTCCAACCGGGGACGTCCGCCCCGTACGCCGACGGCACGACGACGTCGGAGGCCGCCAGGGCGACGCGCCCGTAGGCGGTCGCGCTGTGGTGCGACACTCCGCGGTGCCGCCCGCGCGCGTCGGCGTCGGACACCCGCAGCGACGCGATCCCGCGACCGCGCAGGACCCCCGCCGCGTTCAGCACCTCGCCCGCCGCCACGCCGGAGAACCCCCAGCGCGTCCCCGTGCCGAGATTGCCGGGCCCCTGCGCGACGACGACGGCGTCGACCCCCAGCACGTGCCGCGCCGCCAGCAGACCCGAGTGGACGGTGACGGCCTCGAGATCGCCGCCGAACGCCTGCCCGACCGTGATCGACGCCTCCAGCCACCCGGTCTCCCGCAGCCGTGCGAGCGAGCGCGAGAACCACGCGGGCAGCGCGCCGCCGTCGGTCATGAGGTAGGCCACGCGCGGGGCCGGACGGTCGGCCGCCGCGGCCTCGGCGCGCATCCCGGCCAGGATCGCGGGGACGGCGGAGTGCAGGTCGGCGACGACGACGGGTATCCCGCCCAGGTCGTCCGCGTCGGTCAGGAGGGCGTGCGCGTCGGACTCCTGCTCGTCCACGCCCAGCACCATCGGCTGCAGCGGTGTGTACCGCGCCTTCACGAGGTGCCCGGGGGAGGCGGGCGGGTCAGCGGGAAGGGCGTCGGGGACCGCGGCGACCATCGCGTAGCCGCCCGTCCCCAGGCCGCGTGCCAGCGCCGAGCACGTGAGGCTGACGCGGTCACCGACGGCCGGCGTCCCGACGAGGTCCGTGTAGGCGAGGGCCTTGACGCTGGTCCCCGGCCCGACGGCGGCCGGCTCGGCCGGTCCGGCCGCGATCTCGACCTGCAGCTCCAGCGCCCCCCGCCACGCCGCTCCGGTGCCGGTCACCACGCCGTCGCGCCAGATGATCATGGCCCCCATCATGCCGCCCACTAGGCTGGAGGCGATGTCCACAACGGTGACGCCGGCGGAACGGCTGCTCGACCTCGTCATCGCGCTCACCCACACCGAGCACCGCATGACGAAGGCCGACGTGCGCCGCCACGTCAACGGCTACTCCCACGCCGGCAACGACGACGCGTTCGAGCGGATGTTCGAGCGGGACAAGGTCACGCTGCGCGAGCTCGGCATCCCGCTCGTCACGCTCACCGACGACGCCCACGGCGACGACATCGGCTACCGCATCGACCTGGACGGGTACGACCTGCCCCACGTCGACCTCACCCCCGCCGAGATCGGCGTCCTCAGCGTCGCCGCCCAGGTCTGGGACGGCGAGCACCTCGACCTGCCCGCCCGCCGCGCGCTGACCAAGCTGCGCGCCGTTTCCCCGGCCGCCTCGGGCGAGCTCAGCGGTCACGTGCTCCGGATCCCGCCGCCGTCGGCCACGTTCGACCCGCTGCTCAGCGCGATCGCCGACCGCGCCGTCGTGACGTTCACCTACCGGGCGGCGACGTCGCGCGCCGCGTCCCAGCGACGCGTCGAGCCGTGGCGGCTGGTGGTGCGCGACGGCGCCTGGTACGTGCTCGGGCACGACCTCGTGCGCGACGCCGAGCGGCTCTTCCGCCTCACGCGCATCACCGGTGCGGTGCGGGTCGGCGCGGCGGGGTCCGCGGTGCACCCGCGGTCCGCGGCGACCGACGAAGGCGCCGCGTCGGTCGACGGCGCGAGTGGGACGACCTCGACGGCGCGGGTCGCCGTCCGCCCGGAGCGCGCGGCGCAGGTGCGGCTGCGCGCGACGTCGGTCACGACCGGCGACGGGCGCTGGGCGGGCTGGGACCTCCTCGCGCTGCCGGTCGGCGACGTCGAGGACCTCGCCGGCCTCCTCGCGGGTCACACCGACGCCGTCGTCGTGCTGGACCCGCCCCACCTGCGCGACGCCGTCGTGAGCCGCCTGCGCGCGGCGGCGGCGCTCGCCGGCCCGGAGGCGCCCCGTGGCTGAACCGACCTCGACCCGACTCGCGCGCCTCCTCGCGATGGTGGCCTACCTCGCCGAGCGCGACGACGTCCCCGTCGCGGAGCTCGCCGAGCACTTCGGCGTGCCGCAGGCGCAGATCATGAAGGACGTCGACACGCTCTGGGTCTCCGGCACGCCCGGCTACCAGCCCGACGACCTGCTGGACTTCTCGGCCGACTCCTACGACGCGCAGCGCATCACGCTGACGAACGCCCGCGGCATGGACCGGCCGCTGCGCCTCGGCCCCGGCGAGGCCGTCGCGCTCATCGTCGCGCTGCGTGCCCTCGCGAACCTGCCGGGCATGGGTGCGGACCCGGCCGTCGCCTCCGCCCTGGCCAAGCTGACCGCCGCGGCGGGCGACGCCGCACAGGCGGCCGACGCCGTCGCGCTCGAGCGGGCCGACGCCGTCGACGCGCCGCTCGAGGACCACCTCGCCCGTGTCCTGGCGGTCGCCCGCGCGGCCCTCGCGGCGCGTGAGCGCGTCCACCTGCGCTACACCGCGGCGTCAGACGCCACGACCGAGCGCGACGTCGACCCGCTCGAGCTGCTCAGCGACGGCGAGTCGTGGTTCCTGCGCGGCTGGTGCCTGCTGGCCGACGGCGTGCGGCACTTCCGCCTCGACCGGGTCGGCGAGATCACCCGCACCGGCGTGGCCGCGGCCGCGCACGAGGTCGCACCCGGCACGGGTCGCGTCCGCCCCGAGTCCGGGGCGCTGAGCGCCCGGCTCGCGCTGACACCGCGCAGCCGGTGGGTGGCGGAGCGGTTCGGCGGCGAGGTCGTCGCCGAGGACGACGCGCGCATCGTCGTCGCGCTCGACGTCGCCGACGAGGCCTGGCTCGCCCGGCTGGTGCTCGACCTCGGCCCCGACGTGCTCGGCCTGGAGCCCGCGGACGTCGCCGCCGCGATCGCCGGGCGCGCGTCCGCCGCCCTGACGGCCTATCCCCTGACAGCCGACGAGGAGGTGGGCTGATGCCCTGGTGGTTGATCTGGCTCGTGCTGGCGGTGGCCGCGCTCGGGGTGCTCGCGCTGATCGGGTGGCGCCTGTACCGGTCCTTCCGCGCGCTGATGGCCGAGGTGGGGCGGGCGCAGCAGGTGCTCGAGCGCCTCGAGACGCGGCTCGCCGAGCTCGAGGAGCTCGCGGCGGCCGGCGGCGCGATCGTCCCCGAGATCACCGCGGACGACGCCCGGCGCGAGCAGCTGCGCGGTGTACGCGCGCAGGTGCGCTCGGTGCGGCGCGCGCGCAAGGTCGAGCGCCACGAGCGCGCGAGCCGGCGCTGGGCGGACATCACCGGCGACACCGGGGCCTGAGGGGCGCGAGGGGAGTCGGACCGTGACGCGTATCGGGCTGCTGGTCAACCCCACGGCGGGGCGGGGCCGGGCGGCCGGGGTCGGTCGGGTCGCCCTCGAGCAGCTGCGGGCTGCGGGGCACGACGTCGTCGACCTCACCGCGTCCGACGGCGGGGCCGCGGCCGGGAGCGCGCGGGAGTTCCTGCTGGGCGGCGGCACGGGGGACGACCTCGCCCTCGTCGCGGTGGGGGGCGACGGCGTCGTGAACCTCGCCGCGAACGCGATCCTCGCGCACGCTCCGCACGTGCCGCTCGGTCTCGTGCCCGCCGGGACCGGTGACGACACCGCGCGGGCGCTCGGGCTCCCGCGTCGTGACCCGGTCGCCGCGGTCGCGCGACTGCTCGCCGCGCTGGCCCGTCCGCCGCAGGTGGTGGACGTCGGCGTCGTCGGGAGGGCGGGCGAGGGTGGCGACGGCGACGCTGAGGACGGCGGCGTCGCCCCGCCGCACCGCCGCTACTTCGTGGGTGTCCTCAGCGCGGGGATCGACGCGGCGGTGAACGCCCGCGCCAACCGGCTGCGGTGGCCGCGGGGACCGCTGCGCTACGTGGTCGCCCTCGCGGTCGAGCTCGCGGGTTTCCGCGGGTTCGCGATCCGCGTCGTGGCCGACGGCGCGGACGCGGGAGGAGCCGGCACCCTCGTCGCCGTCGCCAACACGCGCTCGATCGGTGGCGGCATGCGCATCGCGCCGGACGCGTCGTGGACCGACGGGCTGCTCGAGGTGGTCACCGCCCGGACCATCCCGCGCCGCACCCTGGCGGTGATCTTCCCGCGCGTGTACGCGGGCACGCACGTGGGCCACCCGGTCGTCCAGGTCACGCGCGCGAGCGAGGTGCTGCTCCTCCGTGGCGAGAGCACGAGCACGGGCGCCGGTACCGGTCGGGCGGGTGGACGCCGTCGGCCACCCGCCCCCGCACCCTCGTGCACGCCGACGGCGAGCCGGTCGGGCACGTGCCGCTGCGGGTGCGCGTCGTGGCGGGAGCGCTGCGGGTGCTCGCCTAGGGTGGAGCCATGAGCTCTCCGGCCGAGCGGTACGCGGCCTCGCGCCGTCGGGCGAAGCAGACCTCCGCGATGGGGCCGCTCGCGCAGGCGCTGGAGGACTTCGAGCGCTCGCTCGACTTCCCCCTGGACGACTTCCAGAGCGAGTCCTGCCGGCACCTCGCCTCGGGGCAGGACGTGCTGGTGGCGGCCCCGACCGGGGCGGGCAAGACCGTCGTGGGGGAGTGCGCCGTCCACCTCGCGCTCGCGTCCGGGCGCAAGGCCTTCTACACCACGCCGATCAAGGCCCTGTCGAACCAGAAGTACCTCGACCTCGCCCGCGTGCACGGCGCGGACCGCGTGGGCCTGCTGACCGGTGACGTCTCGGTGAACGCGGACGCACCCGTCGTCGTCATGACGACCGAGGTGCTGCGCAACATGATCTACGCGGGCTCGTCCGCGCTCACCGACCTCGGCTACGTCGTCATGGACGAGGTGCACTACCTCGCCGACGCGTTCCGCGGCCCCGTGTGGGAGGAGGTCATCCTCCTGCTCGTGCCGACCGTGCGGCTGGTCTCGCTGTCCGCGACCGTGTCCAACGCCGAGGAGTTCGGTCAGTGGCTCACCGCGGTGCGGGGCACGACGGCGGTCGTCGTCTCCGAGCACCGGCCCGTCCCGCTGTGGCAGCACATGATGGTGCGCAGCGAGGTCGTCGACCTCTACACCACCCGCTCCGACGGCACCGATCCCGCGGGCGCCGTGCTGAATCCCGACCTCGTGGAGGCCGTCCGGCGGGCCGAGCGCAGCGCCGTCGGCCCCGGCGACGGCGACGGCGGCGGTCACGGCGGACGCGGTTCTCGGGGGTCGGCCGCGCACCGGGGCCGCGGTCGGGGCGGACGGCCCGACCGCGGCGGCCACGGCTCGCCGCGCGGCCGCTCGGACAGGGCCGGCGGGGTGCGACCGCCGCGCCGCGACACCGTCATCGAGCGCCTCGACGTCGCCGCGCTGCTGCCGGCCATCGTGTTCGTGTTCTCGCGCGCCGGCTGCGAGGCCGCCGTCGACCAGGTCCTCGCCTCCGGCATCCGGCTGACGACGCAGGCCGAGCAGCGCGAGATCGGCGAGATCCTCGAGCAGACCTCGGTGCGGATCCCCGCGGAGGACCTCGACGCCGTCGGCTTCTCCTCCTTCGCGGCCGCCGCGATGCGCGGGGTCGCGGCGCACCACGCCGGTCTGCTGCCGGTCTTCAAGGAAGCGGTCGAGGCGCTGTTCGGCGCCGGCCTCGTCAAGGTGGTGTTCGCGACCGAGACGCTCGCGCTGGGTGTGAACATGCCGGCGCGCTCCGTCGTCGTCGAGCGCCTGGTGAAGTGGGACGGGCGCGAGCACGCCGCCCTCACGCCGGGGGAGTACACGCAGCTGACGGGCCGCGCGGGGCGCCGCGGGATCGACGTCGAGGGCCACGCGGTCGTGCTCTACGCCTCCGGGGTCGACCCGAACGCGGTGGCCGGGCTCGCCTCCCGACGCACCTACCCGCTGCGGTCCCGGTTCACGCCGACCTACAACATGGCGGTCAACCTCCTGACGACGGCGCCGTACGGGCGCGTGCGCGACATCCTCGAGCAGTCCTTCGCCCAGTTCCAGGCCGACCGCTCCGTGGTGGGGCTGGCGCGGCAGCTGCGCAAGCACGAGGACGCGCTCGCGGGCTACCGCGAGTCGATGGCGTGCGACCGCGGGGACATCGGCGCCTACCTCGACCTGCAGCGCCGCCTGTCCGACGTCGAGGCGGACGGGCAGCGGCAGCGGTCCCAGGCGCGCCGGCGCGCGGCCGCCGAGTCGCTCGCCGGGCTGCGGACCGGTGACGTGCTCGAGATCGCGCGCGGTCGGCGCTCGGCGTGGGTCGTGGTGGTCGACCCCGGTACGCCGGGGTTCGACGGACCCCAGCCGCAGGTGCTCGGTGAGGAGCGCCAGGTGCGCACGCTCACGGCGCACGACGCACCGCACGGCGTCAGCGTCGTCGGCCGCGTGAAGGTGCCGCGCGCGTTCACCGCGCGGGACGCGCAGGCGCGCCGCGACCTCGCCTCGAGCCTGCGCAACGCGCTCGCAGCGGGTTTCTCCGGGAAGGCGGCACCGCGGGCCGACGCGGCCGGCGCCGCGACCGCGCCGGGCACGACCGACGACATCGCGCGGCTGCGGGCCGCGCTGCGCGCGCACCCGTGCCACGGCTGCCCGGAGCGCGAGGACCACCTGCGGTGGGCCCGACGCGCGGAGGGGCTGCAGGCCGACCACGACCGCCTCAGCGCCCGCATCGCGAGCCGGACCGCGTCGATCGCGCGCGACTTCGACCGGGTGTGCGAGGTGCTGCTCGAGCTCGGCTACCTCGAGCGCGACGACGACGCGCCCGAGCCGAATGCCGGGCCCGAGTCGGCACCCGCCACGCACGTCACGGCCTCCGGGCGCTGGCTGCGACGCATCTACGCCGAGCGCGACCTGGTCCTCGCGCAGTGCCTCGCCTCCGGCGCGTGGGACCAGCTCGACGCCGCCGAGCTCGCCGCCGTCGCGACCACGATCGTGTACTCCTCCCGGGGCGACGACGACGGCGGGCCGCGTGCCGTCCCCGGCGTCTCCTCACGCCTCACGCAGGCGCTCGAGGCCACCACCCGGATCGCCGCCCAGGTCGACGCGCTCGAGCGCGAGGCGGGCCTGACGCCGGCCCCGCCGGTCGACACCGGGTTCGTGCGCCTGGCGCACCGCTGGGCGCGGGGCGAGAGCCTCGGTGACGTGCTCAGCCACGGGGACCTGGCCGCCGGCGACTTCGTCCGCTGGTGCAAGCAGGTCCTCGACGTCCTCGACCAGATGGCGGGCGCCGCCCCGTCGCCCACCCTGCGCCGGCACGCCCGCGAGGCCATGGACCTCGTGCGGCGCGGCGTCGTCGCCCAGGAGCTCGTGTGACCGGATCCCACCCCAGCCGCCTCGACGCGTCGGCCCCCGCCGCACCGGCCCCGGCGGGCGGTCCCGCCGATCCGACCCTGTTCCGGAACGGGACCGTCTACTCCGACGCCGACCGGTTCGCCACCGCGATCCTCCTGGCCGCCGGCGCCGTGATGTGGCTCGGTGACGAGACCGGCGCGGACGCGCAGGTGCGCGCGGCGGAGCGCGACGGCGGCGGGCTCGAGGTCGTCGACCTCGCCGGTGCGCTCCTGACCCCCGCCTTCGTGGACGCCGTCGGCGGCAGCGGCGCCTCCGGGTCCGCGCTGGCCGGGCAGGGCGTCGTCGCGTCGCTGTCGTCGGACTCGCGTGCACCGTGGGCCGCCGTCGTGGGGGACGCCGCCGAGCTGGACGCGCTGGACCCGGGCACGGTGGTCTGCCTCGACCCCACGACCACCCGCCTCGACCTGGCCGCGCTCGCCTCGGCCGGCGTCCCGCTCGCCCTCGGGCTCGCGACGCCGGACGGCGGGCCGTGGCACCGCGTGCAGCACGCCCTGGCCGCCGGTCTGTCGGCCCGAGCCGCCTTCCTGGCCCACACCCGCGGGGCGTGGCGGGCGAGTGCGCGGCCCGACGGTCCGACCCTCGGGCGGCTGGCCGTGGGTGCTCCGGCGACCGCCGTGGTGTGGGACGCCGAGGAGCTCGTCACCCAGGCGGCCGACGCCCGCCGGTCGGAGTGGTCGCTCGACTCGCGCTCGGGCCTCGCGCCGCTGCCGCGGCTCGGCGGTCTGGACGAGACCGGGTGGCGCGCGCCCGTGGCGGTGCTCACCGTGCGCGACGGGGTCGTGCTGCACCGGGCCTGACGGGTGGCTGCGACCCGCACGGTCGGCCGCGCTTGCGGATCGGAGTCCGACACGCCGTCCCGACACGCCGGGCGACCTGATCGGATCGCGGCCCCGGGCGCTGCCGCTGACCTGCACGAACGGTCGTCACCTGCGATGACGCGCCCTTGACACGATCTCCGCCCGCGAGGTTGTGTGCACGTGCACCGCGGATGGGGGACGTCCGCCACCGCAGTGGGGCGGACCGTGGTCCGGTCCGCGTGAGGCCCTAGACAACGTCGCCGACGGCGACGGCCCGAAGTCTCACGCGGACCGACCCGGTCTCGCTTCCCCCGTATCCTGGCGGGGTGCCGCGCCCCGCCGATCTGCCCGTCCCGTCGCGCGTGACGACCCTCCTCCTCGCGGTCCTCGGTGGCCTGGTGACCGACGCCGCGTTCCCGCAGCGGGGGCTGTGGCCCGCCGCCGTCCTGGGGCTCGCGCTGCTCGTGATCGCGCTCCGCCGGGACAGCGCCCGGTGGGCGTTCCTCGTCGGCCTCCTCTGGGGCCTGTCGTTCTTCCTGGTCCACCTCTGGTGGGCGCACGAGTCCGTGGGCGCCGTGCCGTGGGTCGCACTCTCGACCGCGCAGGCGATCGCCGTCGGGCTGGTGTGCGTCACGTGGGCGTGGGTGCGTCGCACCCCGCCCTGACCCACCGCGCGTGGCTCGCCGCACCGGCGTTCGCGCTCGTGTGGACCACCGGCGAGATCGTGCGCTCGCTCGTGCCCTTCGGCGGGTTCCCGTGGGGCCGGATCGCCTTCAGCCAGACGGGGTCTCCGCTCCTGCGCCTGGCCGCCCTCGGGGGAGCGACCCTGGTCTCGACGGTCGTCGCGCTCCTCGCGCTCGTCGCCGCGACGGCGTGGTGGGGCCTGCGACGCCGGCACCCCGCCCGCGCCGTGGGCGCGGCGCTCGTGGTCGTGGCCGTCCCGGTGGCCGCCCTGGCCGTGCCGCTGGACGTGCGGGCGCAGGAGGGGCGCGCGAGCGTCGGCATCGTCCAGGGCAACGTCTCCGAACCCGGCCTCGGGGCGTTCCACAACGCCCGCGAGGTCATCGGGAACCACTCCCGCGGCACGATCGGCCTCGCCGGGGAGCACGCCGGGGAGCTCGACGTCGTGCTCTGGCCCGAGAACGCGGCCGACTACGACCCGCGCACGGACGACCAGGCGCGCGACGCCGTCGAGCTCGCCGCCGAGACGATCGGCGCACCGATCATGCTCGGGACGCAGAGCTACGCGTTCGACGACGAGGGCAGGGCCACGGCACGCTACAACGACGTCGTGCTGTGGGAGCCGGGGGTGGGAGCGACCGAGGTCTACGCCAAGCAGCACCCGGCGCCGTTCGCCGAGTACGTCCCGCTGCGCGACCTGGCGCGGCGGTTCTCCGACGCCGTCGACCTGGTCTCCGTCGACATGGCGCCCGGGCGCGAGGTCGGGATCGTCCCCGTGGAGGTCGACGGCAGGTCGGTGCCGTTCGGCGTCGCCATCTGCTTCGAGGTCGCGTACGACGCTCTGGTGCGCGAGTCGGTCGCCCAGGGCGCCGAGGTGATCGTCGTTCCGACCAACAACGCCTCCTTCGGCGACACCGCCGAGTCCGAGCAGCAGCTGGCGATGACGATCTTCCGGGCGGTCGAGCACGGCCGCGCCGCGGTCCAGGTCTCGACCGTCGGCGTCTCCGGCGTGGTGACGCCGAACGGCGTCGTCACCCAGCGCACCGAGCTGTTCACCGCCGACGCCCTGACGGCGGACCTCCCGCTGCGGACGTCGCTCACGCTCGCGACCCGGCTCGGTGTCGTGCCCGACGTCGTCGTCGGGGGACTGACGGCGGTGCTGCTGGCACTCGGGATCGGTCTCGGTCGGATGAGGGGCGCCGACCGCGAGCGCGGCGCACGCGCCGGGAGCGGATCGCGACGGCGCTGACGGCGTCGCGCTGAGCCGACGCCCGCGGCGGAGTCCGACGAACCCGAGGACGAGGAGGGCCCCGACGTCGGTGACGTCGGGGCCCGTGGATCGCCCGGTGTGCGGACGGGGTGTCAGGCGCTCTTGCGCAGCGCCCCGGACCGCAGGAGGTCGAGGCGCTCGTTGAGCAGGTCCTCGAGCTCGGCGATGGAGCGGCGCTCGAGCAGCATGTCCCAGTGGGTGCGCTGCGGCTTGACCGGGCCGGGCTCGGGGCGCTCGGCGTCGCGCAGCAGCGCCTCGCCGCCGTTCGGGGCCTCCCAGATCGGCGGGATGTCGGCCTCGGCCGAGAACGGGATGACCAGGACGGTGCCGTCCGGGCAGTCGTAGACGGCCTCGACGCGCGGCGCGAACTCCACGCCGACCTCGGACTCCATGCTGTTGGCGCCGATCTTCATGCCCCGCAGGGTGCGCTCTGCCATGGTGCTCTCCTCACTTCGGGCGTGGAGGGCCCGTGCTCAGGGCGACGGGGTCGGGTGCAGGCTCCACGCAGGCTTCCACGTCGTCCAACGTCGGCGCACCGCCAGATGTTCCCGCCGGATCGATGCAACCCGCGTGCTCGGGGTGACCTCGGCCACGTGCGCGCCCGGACGCGAGCAGCTGCGGCGGCCGGTCCGTGGTGGGATGGGGCCGTGCCCCTGTTCAGCCTGCCGCACGCGTCCTCCTCGGCGCCACCCAGGATCGTCGTCCCCGTGCTGGGCGCCGACGAGCACGCGGTGCTCGCGCACGCGGTCGAGGTCGCACGGAGCGGGGCCGACGTCGCCGAGTGGCGGCTCGACGCGTGGGGCGCGCACGACGGCGTCGGTGCGGTCGCCATGCTCCCGCGCCTGCGCGCGGCGCTGGACGGGCTGCCCGTTCTCGCCACCTACCGCTCCCGCGGCGAGGGAGGCCCGGGCGCCCTCGACGACGACGGGTACGCGGCGCTGCTGACGTCGCTCCTGGAGGGTCCGCACGATCCGCCCGAGGGGATCGACCTCGAGCTGACGCGCGAGGGAAGCGTGGTGGCCGAGCTCACGACGCGGGCGCGCGCCCACGGCGTGAGCGTGGTCGGGTCGAGCCACGACTTCGCCGCGACCCCGTCCGACGACGAGCTCGACACGATCTTCGATCTGCTCGCGGCGCGTGGTTCCGACGTGCTGAAGGTGGCAGTGACGCCCGCGGACCGGGGTGACGTGCTGCGGCTGCTCGACGCGGCGCACCGGGCCGCGCGCCACGGGGTGGCCGTGCTGCCCGTGGCGATGGGGGAGGCGGGCGCCCTCACGCGGGTCGCCGGTCAGGGGTGGGGCGCGCCGGCGACCTTCGCGATGGTGGGGGCGGGGTCGGCGCCGGGGCAGGTGCCGGTCGCCGTGCTCCGGCGGGCGCTGGACGCCGTCGACGACGCGCTGCGAGCTGCCGCGGGTCCGGCCGGCGTCGGTGTCCGCGCGACCTGCGAGGCGCACCCGACCGGGGGAGCGGCGTGAGCGCGCGCCCCGCCGTCGTGCTCTGCGGGCCGATGGGCTCCGGCAAGAGCGCGGTGGGCCGACGCCTCGCGACGCGCCTCGCGACCGGGTTCCTGGACTCGGACACCGAAGTCGAGGAGACCGAGGGGCGGACCGTGGCGGAGATCTTCGCGAGCGACGGCGAGCCGCGCTTCCGCGACCTCGAGCACGCCGCCGTGGCTCGCGCGCTGACGGGGCACGACGGTGTGCTCGCCCTGGGAGGCGGCGCGGTGATGGACGCCCGCACACAGGAGGCCCTCGCCGACTACCGCGCCGCGGGTGGGGTGGTCGCGTACCTGCAGGTGGGCGTGCGGGACGCGATGCTGCGGATCGGGTCGGCGGCATCGCGACCGCTCCTGGCCGAGGACCCCCGCGAGCGGTGGTCGCGGCTGGCGAGCGAGCGGGAGGGCACCTACCGCCTCGTGAGCGACCTCGTCGTCGTGACCGATCGACGCTCACCCGGCGCCGTGGTGCGGGAGATCGCCGATCACCTCTCCGGCGCCGAGGAGTGGCGCGCCACCACGAGGTAGACCACCGGTCCGGCGATCGGGAACGCCAGGATCCCGAAGAACCACAGCAGGTGCGTGAGCGACGCGTCCCGGCGTCGCCCCCAGCCGACGAGCGCGAGGACCGCCAGGACGAGTGCGCCGCCGACCACCAGGGTCCACACGACGTCGTAGGTCGCGGGGGGAAGCAGGGAGGCGGGGCCGTCGGGGACCGTCATCCGTCCACGCTAGGACAGGGGTGGTCCCGACGCACCCCGGACCGACGCGTCCCGGCACCAATGAGTCGGGTCGACGCGAGGCGTCATACTGCTGCAGCCGCCACATCGACCCGGTCCTGCCGACCGACCCCGAGGAGCTCCGCGATGACGACGACCCCGACCGCCTCGAGCGCCACCACCTCCGTCCGGGCGAATGACGGCGCCCCCGCCGACGCGCACGACCTGATCCGCGTCGTCGGCGCGAGGGAGAACAACCTCACGGGCGTCGACGTCGAGATCCCCAAGCGCCGTCTGACCGTCTTCACGGGTGTGTCGGGCTCCGGGAAGAGCTCGCTGGTGTTCGGCACGATCGCCGCGGAGTCGCAGCGGATGATCAACGAGACCTACAGCGCCTTCCTGCAGGGCTTCATGCCGAACCTCGCCCGGCCGGAGGTGGACCGGCTCGAGGGGCTGACGACGGCGATCATCGTCGACCAGGAGCGCATGGGCGCGAACCCGCGCTCGACGGTCGGGACGGCCACCGACGTGAACGCCATGCTGCGCATCCTGTTCAGCCGGCTGGGGGAGCCGCACATCGGCTCGACCAACGCCTTCTCGTTCAACGTGCCCTCGGTCAGCGGCGCGGGCGCGACGACGACCGAGCGCAACGGCCGCGTGGTCAAGGAGCGACAGTCGTTCACGATCACGGGCGGGATGTGCCCCCGGTGCGAGGGTCGGGGATCGGTCTCCGACATCGACCTGAGCGAGGTCTACGACGAGAACCTCTCGCTGGACGAGGGCGCGATCAAGGTGCCGGGCTACACCGCCGACGGCTGGATGGTGAAGATCATCGGAGCCTCCGGGTTCGTGGACCCGACCAAGCCGATCCGCGACTACACCCCGCGCGAGCTCGACGACTTCCTGCACCACGAGCCGACCAAGGTGAAGATCGACTCCTCGAGCATGACCTACGAGGGGCTGATCCCGAAGATCACGAAGTCGTTCCTCGTGAAGGACCGCGAGGCCCTGCAGCCGCACGTCCGCGCGTTCGTCGACCGCATCGCGACCTTCGCGACCTGCCCGGACTGCGACGGCACCCGGCTGAACGCCGGTGCCCGGTCCTCGAAGGTCCACGGGCGCAGCATCGCCGACGTCTGCCAGATGCAGATCAGCGACCTCGCGGCCTGGGTGCGCGCGATCGACGAACCGTCGCTCGCGCCGCTGCTGGAGGGGCTGCGGGACACGCTCGACTCGTTCGTCGAGATCGGTCTGGGCTACCTCTCGCTCGACCGGCCCTCCGGCACGCTCTCGGGCGGCGAGGCGCAGCGCACCAAGATGATCCGTCACCTCGGCTCCTCGCTCACCGACGTCACCTACGTCTTCGACGAACCGACGATCGGCCTGCACCCGCACGACATCGAGCGGATGAACCAGCTCCTGCTGCAGCTGCGGGACAAGGGCAACACCGTGCTCGTCGTGGAGCACAAGCCGGAGACGATCGCGATCGCGGACCACGTCGTCGACATGGGCCCGGGTGCGGGCACGCGCGGCGGGCAGGTGTGCTTCACCGGCACCGTCGAGGGGCTGCGGCGCAGCGACTCCGTCACCGGGCGGCACCTCGACGACCGCGCCGCGCTCAAGGGCGAGGTCCGGATGCCGACCGGAGCCCTGGAGATCCGCGGGGCCACGCGGCACAACCTGGACGGCGTGGACGTCGACGTCCCCCTGGGCGTCCTGACGGTGGTGACGGGTGTGGCTGGGTCGGGCAAGAGCTCGCTCGTGCACGGATCCATCCCCGGGCGCGACGGTGTCGTGGTGATCGACCAGGGAGCCATCAAGGGGTCGCGCCGCAGCAACCCCGCGACCTACACCGGCCTGCTCGACCCGATCCGGAAGGCGTTCGCGAAGGCGAACGGCGTGAAGCCGGCGCTGTTCAGCTCCAACTCGGAGGGCGCGTGCCCGGCGTGCAACGGCAACGGGCTGATCTTCACCGACCTCGGCATGATGGCGACGGTCTCGACCGTGTGCGAGGAGTGCGAGGGGCGCCGGTTCCAGGCCGAGGTGCTCGAGTACACGCTCGGGGGCCGGTCGATCGCCGACGTGCTCGCCATGCCCGTGGACCAGGCGGTGGAGTTCTTCGCGGCGGGGGAGGCGCGCATCCCGGCCGCGCACGCGATCGTGACTCGCCTGCAGGACGTCGGTCTCGGCTACCTCGGCCTCGGCCAGCCGCTGACGACGCTGTCGGGCGGTGAGCGGCAGCGTCTGAAGCTCGCGACGCACATGGGGGAGAAGGGCGGCACCTACGTCCTGGACGAACCGACCACGGGTCTGCACCTGGCCGACGTGCAGCAGCTGCTCGGGCTCCTGGACGCGCTCGTGGACACCGGTCGGTCCGTCATCGTGATCGAGCACCACCAGGCCGTCATGGCGCACGCCGACTGGATCATCGACCTCGGGCCGGGCGCCGGGCACGACGGCGGTCGCGTCGTGTTCTCGGGGACCCCGGCCGACCTCGTGGCGCAGCGCTCGACGCTGACGGGGGAGCACCTCGCGCGCTACGTCGGTGCCTGAGCGGGGTCAGGCCCGCGAGTTCGGGACTGACGCTCGAGTTCGGGGCCCGTGGGCCCGAGCTCGGCGCGCCGCCCCGAACTCGGCGGTCACTCCTCACGCGGGGGCTCGCCGCCGGGGGAGTCACCCCAGCGGGGCTCCGTCGCCGTCGCCGTCGTCGGTGGCGGTCCGGTCGCGGTCGTAGGTCAGCATCACGACGCCGTTGCCGTAGACGTGCTGCTCGACGAGGTGCCACCGCGTCGTCGCGACTGGTGCCTCGCCGTCGAACAGCGGCGTGCCGGCGCCCGCGACGACCGGGTTCACCTTGAGGACGAGCCGGTCGACGAGCGGCGCCAGCGTGGCGGCCAGTCTGCCGCCGCCGCACAGCCACACGTCGCCGCCGGGGCGGCGCAGGAGGTCGGCGACGAACGTGTCGGGATCACGGTCGACGATCGTGACCGCCGGGTGGTCGGCGGGCTCGAGCGTGGTCGAGACGACGTACGTGTCCAGGTGGGCGTAGGGGTCGGCGAGACCGGCGTCGATCGCCGGCTGGAACGTCCCGCGTCCCATCACGACGGCGTCCCACCGGCTGCGCGGCGGCGTCAGGCCGGACGCGGCGAGCGCCGGCGTCGGCAGCGCGTCGCTCCAGTCCCGTGCCAGCTCGCGTCCGTAGTCCTCGTCGAACGGGAAGATCGTGACGTCGCCGTCCGGTCCGGCGATGAATCCGTCGAGCGTCGTGGCGACGAAGTAGATGAGACGACGCACGGGGGCTCCTGACGTGACGGGGAGGCGGACGGTGCGACCGTAGGACCGAACCCGCGATGGGCGCACGATCTTTCCGGTCGATCGGTGTCCCGGCACTCGCTGCGCTACCGCCGATAATGGACATTATGTCAGTATGTCTCGGTGCAGCGGTTCCCCGCGCGCCAGGTCTCGGCGTCAGCCGCCCGACGAGTCCGCGCTCGGAACGCGCGATCGCACCCACCGCGTCCGTCGCACCGTCGGTCCGGCCCCCTCGGGCAGGTGCGGGCGTCGAGGTCGACTGCGGGACGCAGGAACGACGCACGCGGGCTTTGGTGCCCGAACGACAGAACACTGCAACGGCGCAGTTGGCATCCATAACATCTTGACGCTTCAGATCTTCTGCTGTTGTTTCGGGGACGAACCTCCCCGGGTGCACCGCACCCGGGCCCCTCCTCTCAGAGAGGTACGACATGACCGGTTCCATCCCACGCCGTCGCTATGGGGCGACCGCCGCCGTGGGTCTCGCCAGCCTGGTGCTGGCCGCCTGCGGCTCGGGCTCGAGCGACTCCCCCACGAGCGGTGAGGGCGGCGGCACCGACGCCGACGCCATCACCTATCTGCACCGGCTCCCGGACGGTGAGGGCATGACACCCGTCTCGGAGATCGTCGACCGGTGGAACGCCGAGAACCCCGACAGCCAGGTCGAGGCGACCAAGTTCGACGGCGCCGCGGCGGAGATGGTGCTCAAGCTCGAGACGGACATCAAGGCGGGCAACGGCGTCTGTCTGGCACAGCTCGGGTACGGCGAGGTACCTGACATGTACGTGAAGGGCCTGGTCCAGGACGTGACCGAGGAGACGGCCCCCATCTCGACGACTTCGCGGCGGGTGCCGTCGCCGGGATGACGGTCGGCGAGACCGTGGTGGGCCTCCCCCAGGACACCGGACCCCTCGTCTACTACTACAACGAGGCGGAGTTCGAGCGCCTCGGACTGACCGTCCCCACCGACGTCGCGAGCCTGACCGTGACGGCCGAGGCCGCCGCGGCCCAGGGGCACTACGCCGCGGCGTTCACACCGGACGAGGCGTGGAACTGGCTGGCCGCTCAGTCCGCCGCGGCGGGCGACACCTGGTTCTCCGCGGTCGACGGCGAGTGGAAGGTCGAGACGGACGGCCCTGGTTCGCAGGTGGTCGCCACGCTCTGGCAGGGCCTGATCGACAGCGGCTCGGTCCCGGTCGAGGAGCGGTGGGCGGACGCTTTCACCCAGATGCTGACCGACGGCCGCCTCATCGGTCACGTGGGAGCCGCCTGGGAGGCCGGCTTCCTCCTGGACCCGCTCGACGGCACCCCGGCCGAGGGACAGTGGCGCGTCGCGCAGCTGCCCGACCTAGGAGCCGGCCCCGTGACGGGTCCGGACGGCGGTTCCGGCGTCGCGGTCATGGAAGGCTGCGAACGCCCGGCCGAGGCCGTCGAGTTCGCGGCGTGGTTCAACACGCAGATCGACGACCTCGCCTCGCAGGGCCTCGTCGTCGCCGCGACCGGCACACCCGCGACCCCCGAGAAGATGACGCGTCAGTTCGGTGGCCAGGACGTGCTGGGCGAGCTCGCGACGGCGAACGCGAACCTCGCACCCGACTTCCCGTACGCACCGGGCTTCGGGTCGTTGATCGCGATGAACGAGCAGGCCGCCAAGGTCACCTCGGGCGCCACGGTGGCGAGCGTCTTCGACGTCGCACAGACGACCGCCGTCACCAGTCTGACGAACCTCGGGCTTCCGGTCTCCGAGTAGAGCGCATGGTCCGGGGCGGGCCCTCCGCCCGCCCCGGACCGCGAGGACGAACAGGGGTGCACCGCGTGACCACATCGACCGACCTCACGGCACCGTCCCGGGCCGGCGGCCCGACGGCCTCCACGGCTGCCGGCGCCTCGCCACCGGGGACGGGGACGTCCGCTCGACGCCGGTCGCGACGCAGCCGTCGCGAAGCGAGGACCGGATGGGCCTTCATGGCCCCGTTCGTGATCCTGTTCGCGCTGGTGTTCGTGATCCCGATCGCGGTGTCCGTCCGCGCGGCGTTCTACGGTGCGGCGCCGGCCGAGAGCACGCTCTTCGGCGGCGGCGAGCTCGTGGAGACGTTCGTCGGCCTCGACAACATCGTCGCGGCCGCCACGAGCGAGATCTTCTGGTCCGGCATCGGCCGGGTGGTGCTCTACGCCGCGTTCCAGATTCCCGTCATGATCGTCGCGGCCCTCGCTCTCGCGCTGCTCCTGGACTCCTTCCTCGTGCGGCGGGTCGCGTTCTTCCGGCTCGCGTTCTTCCTCCCCTTCGCGATCCCCGGGGTGATCGCCGCGATGATGTGGCTCTACCTCTACACGCCCGAGCTGTCGCCGTTCCTCCCCTACCTCCCCAGCGGCATCGACCTCATGTCTCCGCCGACGATCCTGGCCTCGATGGCCAACATGACGACCTGGACGTACACGGGTTACAACATGCTGATCTTCCTCGCCGCCCTGCAGGCGGTGCCCAAGGAGCTCGGGGAGGCGGCACGTCTCGACGGCGCGTCCGGCTTCCAGATCGCGGTGCGGATCAAGGTGCCCATCGTGCGGGGCGCGGCGCTGCTCGCGGTCCTGCTGTCGATCATCGGGACGATCCAGCTGTTCAACGAGCCGGTGGTGATGGAGACGGAGAACCCCTGGATGGGCAAGAGCTACACGCCCATGATGGCGGCCTACGCCTCACTCATGGGCACGGTCTCGCCGTCGGGTAACGGCCCCGCGTCGGCCCTCTCGCTCCTCATGGCCGGCGTCGCCGGCGTGCTCGCCGTCGGCTACGCCCTGATCCAGCGCCGGAGGACCTCATGACCACGCTGACCACCCGCGTCGCTCGCGTCGCCCGGACCACCCGGCGGACCAGGGAGCCCGAGGACCTGCCACCCCGCTCGATCGCCCCGCGCCCCCTCGCGCGCGTCCTGACCATCGCGGTCCTCCTGGTGGCCACGGCCTACTTCGTGCTGCCTGTCGTGTGGCTCCTCATCGCCTCGACCAAGAGCAACGGCGACCTGGTGAGCACGTTCGGGTTCTGGTTCGCCGACATGAACCTGGCCGCGAACTACACGAGCCTGATGGGGTGGACGCAGGGGCTGTTCTGGCGATGGGTGGGCAACTCGATCTTCTACAGCCTGGCAGCCGGGCTCGTCGGGACGCTCGTCTCCGTGATGGCGGGATACGCCGCCGCGAAGTTCGCCTTCCCCGGCAAGCGCCTCGTGCTGGGAGTCACCCTCTCCGGGCTGCTCCTGCCGACGGTTCTCCTGACCATCCCGCTCTACCTCGTGTTCCAGGCGATCGGGCTGACGAACACCCCGTGGGCGGTCATCATCCCGTCGGCGGTCTCGCCGTTCGGCGTGTTCCTCGCGACCGTGTACGCACAGACCTCGGTGCCGGACGAGCTCATGGAGGCAGCGCGGCTGGACGGGGCGGGTGAGGCGAGGATCTTCTTCGACCTCGTGCTGCGACTGCTCGCCCCGGCGATGGTGACGATCTTCCTGTTCATCTTCGTCGCGACGTGGAACAACTTCCTCCTGCCGCTGCTCATGCTGTCCTCCCCCGAGCTCAAGCCCGTGACGCTGGGCCTGTACGGGATGATGAGCTACTTCGACCCCGACAAGGGGGCCGTGATGCTGGGTGCCCTGCTCGGCGTCGTCCCGCTCGTGGTCCTCTTCATCGGGCTGCAGCGCTACTGGCGGTCGGGACTCGCGGCCGGCGCGGTCAAGGGGTGAGGCACGGGGGTCGAGAGCACCCCCGTGCCGTGACCGGGACACCGGGGTCCGTCTCCGGGCGTGATGATGGACCGGTGACGAACCACGAGCGCTCGCCCGCCTGGTGGTTCAGGTTCGACGCCGGGGCCGTGCGTCCAGCCACCGTGCCGACGCTCCACCAGCGCGTGCTCCTGGGACGCGTCCGTGCGCTCGCGGTCGCGCTGCACGAGAGTCATGCTCGCGACGGCGACGGCGACGGCGACGGCGACGGCGCGGTCGCCGTCGTCCCCGCGCGCCGTGACGCGGGCGACCTGCTGGCCGAGTGCTCGACGACGGTGCGTGCGCTCGTCCGTTCGGGGTTGACGACGGACGAGATCGCGACGCACGCGTCGATCAGCGTCGGTTTCCTCGACCGTGCGCTCGACGGCCGCGACGAGCCGGCACCTCGTGACTGAGCCGAGGCCGGTGGCCACCCGCCCTCACGACGCTGCTGCCGCCGGTCCGTAGTCGGCGCTCACGCGCCGCGTGACGCCGTCGAGCGTGACGGTGCCCCCGTAGGGCACGATCCACTGCGGGCGCGTGTGTCCGAACGGGACCCCGACGCACACCACCGCACCGGGGTTGTACCGCGTCACGACGTCGACGATCGCCTCGCGCTGAGCCTCACGGCGGCGCTCCCGCTCGGCCGGGTCCGGCCTGTCCTCGAACGAGCTGACCGGCGGCCTGGCCGCCAGGACGCCCGCGATCTCGCCCAGGATGCCCCGCTCCCCCAGGTTGCGCAGCATCCGGCTGACCGCACCGGCGTCGGGCAGCTCCTCCGAGGTCTCGAGCAGCAGGACGTGGCCGCGCAACGACGACGGCGGGCGCCCCATCCGCCCGGCGGCCAGCACCTGCTCGACCACCTCGAGGCACCCGCCCCACGTCGGTCCGCTCACGGCGGTCTCCGGGCCGTGCCACGACCAGGGCGCCGTCGGCTCCCGGTCGCCGTGCTCGGTCAGCGCCCGCGGGTCCAGCCAGTCGTGAACGAGGTCCTCCGACTCCCCCGGGTCGGTCAGCTCCAGCGCACCGCCCTCGATCAGGGCCGCCCGGAGCGAGCGGACGTGGACGTCGTCGAGCCCCGGCCCCGGTCCGCGGTGCACCTGCGTCGAGCCGCCGTAGAACCCGGCGACGCCCGGGCCCGCGAGCCAGTGCAGCAGGTGGGTGTTGTCGCTGTAGCCGAGGAACGGCTTCGGGTCGGCGCGCACGACGGCCGGGTCGAGGTGGGGCGTCACCGTGATCTGGTCGTCCCCGCCGACGGAGGCGAGGACCGCCCGGATGCTCAGATCGGTGAACGCCGCCTCGAGGTCGTGCGCCCGCGCCCGCGGGTCCGCCCCCACCTGTCGCGTGGTCGGGTACTCGACCGGAACCAGACCCGTCGCCTCCTCCAGGCGGCGCATCGCCTGCTCGTGCACCGCCGGCGCGAACCCCGGCGCGGCGAACGACGGCGAGAGAACGGCCACGCGGTCCCCCGGGCTCGCCTTTGGCGGTTGTCGGAGATCGGGCGCAGGGGCGGCGGCCGCGGTGGTGGTGGGTGCCAGCATCGGGTGAGCCTAGCGGCGTGCGCGATCGTGACGTCGGACCGGGGAACCTTCCACGATGTCGGTGCCCCGCCCTACCCTGGCGCGATGGACGTCATCCTCATCCCCGGGTTCTGGCTCGACGCGTCGTCGTGGGACGCGGTGACGCCCGCGCTGGTGGCCGCGGGCCACCGTGTCCACCCCGTGACGCTGCCCGGCGCGGAGGCGGCGAACGACCGCCGTGCCGAGGTGACCCTGCGCGACCAGGTGGCGGCCGTCGTCGCCCTCGTCGACGAGGTCACCGCCGGTGACGGTGGGGTGGTCCTGGTGGGCCACTCGGGCGGGGCCGCCGTCGTGCACGCAGCGGTGGACGCCCGGCCCGCCGCCGTCGTGCGCGCCGTCTACGTCGACGCGATGCCGCTGGCGGACGGCGAGGTGGTCAACGCCGACCTCCCGGTGGTGGACGGTGTCATCCCGCTGCCCGCCTGGGACGTGTTCGACGACGACGACCTCGTCGATCTCACGCCCGAGCTCCGCGACCGGTTCCGGGAGGTGGCCGTCCCCGTGCCGGCGCACGTCGCGAACGATCCGCAGGTCCTGACCGATCCGCGCCGCTACGACGTGCCCGTGACCGTCGTCGCGTGCGAGTTCGCCTCCGCCGACCTCCAGGTCATGCTCGACCCGGCCCACCCCTGGCACTCCTACGTCCGCGAGATCCCACCGATGCGCGACGTGACCTGGGTCGACCTGCCCACCGGGCACTGGCCGCAGCTCACGCGGCCGGTGGACCTCGGGCGGGTCCTCCTCGAGATCGTCGACGGCGTCACCCACCCCGCGACACCGGGCGCGTGACGACGTGGCCCGGCGATTCGTCCTGCTGCTGCGGGGCGTGAACGTCGGCGGTGTGACGGTCAGGTCGGCGGACCTCCGCTCGACGCTCGAGGACGCCGGCTTCACGGACGTGCGCACGGTGCTCGCGAGCGGCAACGCCGTCGTGGGTTCGGACCGGTCGGAGACCGAGGTGCGTGGTGCCGCGCAGGACGCTCTGCACCGGCGCTACGAGCGCGAGGTACCCGTCGTCGTGCGGACCCTCGACGACCTGACCGGGATCGTCCGGGCGTCCCCTTCCCCGGCGACTCCCCCACGCACCACTGCTACGTCGTGCTCACCGCCGATGCGGGTGACGCGAGCGCGCTGACGCGGCAGCTGGTCGCTCCGGCGGGTGACGGGTCGGAGGAGCAGGTGGCCGGCGGCGAGGGCGCGGTCTACTGGTGGTGCCCCCGCGGAGCGAGTCTGACGACGCCGGTCGCCGAGGAGCTCGCTCGCCGTTCACGCGGTCACGTCGTGACGACGCGGAACCTCCGCACGATGGTGCGCCTGACCGCCTGAACCGTCTCGCCGCCTGAACCGTCTGGCCGTGGAACGCATCGAGCCCGCCGCACGGGGCGACGGGCTCGAGAGCGATGAGGTACGGCGTCAGCCGGCCTGGGCCTTCGCGGCCCGACGACGGGCCAGCTCGTCACCCGGGTGCGGCGCCGCGGCGAGCGACTCCTCGGTCGACTCGACGGGGAAGGTGACGATCGTGGCCTCGACCTCGCGCCACACGCGACCGACGGCGATCCCGAACACACCCTGGCCACCCTGCACCAGGTCGAAGACCTCGTCGGCCGACGTGCACTCGTACACCGAGGCGCCGTCACTCATCAGGGTGATCTGCGCCAGGTCCTCGACGCCGCGCTCGCGCAGGTGCTCGACCGCCTGCCGGATCTGCTGGAGCGAGACACCGGTGTCGAGCAGACGCTTGACCACCTTCAGCATCAGGACGTCGCGGAAGGAGTACAGGCGCTGGGTGCCGGAGCCGGTGGCGGCACGGACGCTCGGCTCGACGAGACCGGTACGGGCCCAGTAGTCGAGCTGGCGGTAGGTGATCCCGGCGGCGCGGCACGCGATCTGGCCGCGGTACCCGGTGTTCTGGTCGAGGTCCGGGAGCTCCTCACCGAAGAGGAGACCCTGGCTGATCTGGTGGGTGGCCGGGGCCGCACCTGCCTCGCTGCTGGACACCCGCATCTCCTCCCGGTCACCGACCGTGACGCCTCATCGTATCGCCCTCGCACGTCGTGGAGAGCTTCCACCCGCCAACCTAGGGACGGCGCCGGGGTGCGTCAACGACGTCCGGCGCGACACGCCGAACGCGTCTTCGTGCGGTGCGCCGCGGCGTGTCTCAACCTCTGGTCGAGGGTCAGACCGGGGCGGCTGGCGGCGCGGTCCTCAGGAGTCGGCGTCGCCGAAGTCCTCGGGCTCGACCCGGTCGAGGAACGCTCGGAACTCCGCCAGCTCCGACTCCCCCGGAGCCCCCGTCGAGGCCGACGAACCCTGGTGTCCGCCGTGGTCCAGGGGCCTCTCCCCCGCCGCCGCGAGGACGTCCGGCGCGCACAGCACGGCCACGTCGGCGCGCAGCGCGATCGCGACGGCGTCGGAGGCCCGGGAGTCGACGCGGGCGCCGTCGTCGAGGACGACCTCGGCGAAGAAGACGCCGTGCCGCAGCGCCACGATCTCCACGTGTGCGACCTCGCCTCCGGCGGCGCGCACGAGGGTCAGCAACAGGTCGTGGGTGAGCGGACGCGGCGGCGCGATCCCCGCGAGCGCGGAGGCGATCGCCGCTCCCTCGCGCGGACCGATGGTCACCGGCAGGACCGTGCCGTCGACGTCGTCGACCAGCGCGAGGACCACCTCGCCGACGTCCGCGTGGACGTCCACCGTGCGCACCGTCATCCGGCGCATCAGAAGAGCCGTTCGACCCCGGAGGTCACCAGGGCGCCGTGCAGACGGGAGAGCAGCGTCGACAGCTCGGTGCCGGCCTGGACGGCCCGCTCCCGGCTCCGCGCGTCCTGCGGCGTGTTCGGACGGCCGCGCAGCGGGAGGTCAGCTGCGCGACGACGTCGACCTGACGGTCGGCGGCGCTGCGCATCAGACGCAGGTGACGCGTGTCGAGGCCGTGGACCGCGAGCTCGGAGGCCAGCTGGACGACCGTGAGGCTCGAGGCCGGGTAGCGGCCCCCGGCGTCGGTCGAGATGAGGCCCGCGCGGTCGAGCTCGGCCACCTGCTCGGGGCTCGCGCCGGCCAGGGTCGCCAGCTCGTCCGGGAGCATCCGACCGCCGCCGGCCGCCGCGGGCTGCGCGGGCAGGGGGACGTCGTCACCGAGCCCGGCGTCGAGCGCCGCGAGCCGCTCGCGGATGACCCGGAGCGGGAGGAAGGAGTCGCGCTGCGCGGCGAGGGCGAACCGCAGCCGCTCGACATCGGCCTCGGAGAAGACCCGGTACCCCGCCGGGGTCCGCTGGGGCGTGACCAGTCCCTGCTCCTCGAGGAAGCGGATCTTGGAGTGGCTGACCGCGGGGAACTCGCGCTTGAGGACGGCGAGCACGGCGCCGATGTTCATGGTCGCCTTGCGCGACGCGCCACGCGGCCACGGCTCGTGCGCGAGCGACGTCAGAGCGGGCCGCTGGCCCGCCTGCTCCTCCTGCCCCGGCGCGCGCGGGGTGTCCGCCTCGCGCGGGGCGGGGCTCACCGACCCTCCGGCGCCCGGTGGGGGCTCGGGTGGAAGGTCAGGCGGAACTTGCCGATCTGGACCTCGTCGCCGCTGCGGAGGGCGGCGCCCTCGATCCGCTCCCGGTTGACGTACGTGCCGTTCAGGGATCCGACGTCGCGGACCTCGAACCCGTCGCCCACGCGGCGGAACTCCGCGTGGCGGCGGGAGACGGTCACGTCGTCGAGGAAGATCTCCGAGCGCGTGTCGCGGCCCGCGGAGGTCACGTCGGCGTCGAGCAGGAAGCGGGCGCCGGTGTTGGGGCCGTGCTGGACGACCAGGAGGGCGCTGTCCGGCGGGAGCGCGTCGATCGCGGCGGCCGCCTGGACCGGGGTGCCGCCGTCGCCACCCTGGGGCAGCCGGTCGCCGTCGGAGACGGCCTCGAGGTGCGCCGTCGTCGGACCGTCGACCGCACCGGGCGTGTGGCCCTGGTCGGTCCCGTCGTACCCAGTCATCGGTTGACTCCTTCGGCGTGCTCGCAGGTCCTCCTCGCCCCTCGCGGGGCGCAGCGCCACCCTATCCCGAACCTTCTGCGCCGTCCGGTGCGCGCGAGGCCCGATCGGGCGTGACGAGGTCGCGGACGGCGAGGATCTCGACCCGGTCGCGGCCCTCCAGCGTCGTGAGGGCGTCGTTGGACCGCAGCGTCGCGAGCGCGCCGCCCGGGATCTGGAGCGCGACCTCGAGGGTCTGCGGGTCGCCGATCGCGCGCACCGTCACCGGGCTCGAGAGTGGTTCGCCGTCGACGACGACCCCGCCGTCCGCGTCGGCGAACCAGGTCGCCGCACCCACGCGCACGCCGTCGATCTCGATCGCCTCGGCGCCGGCGTTGCGCAGCTCCTCGACGAGGTTGACCCACGCGGAGGACGGGACGGTGCTCGCCTGCTCGCGGACGAGGAGGTCGATCCCCGGGCCCTCGACGGCCACGGTTCCCGCGAGGATGCCCTGCACCTGCGCGGTGCGCTCGGCGACCTCCTGCGCGTCGGCACCGGTCCGCAGCTCGTTGCGGTCCAGCGTCAGCTGAGCCTGCTCGGCCTCGAGCTGGTCGTTGCGCAGCGTGATCTCGTCGAGCAGCCGCACGAGATCGTCCTGCCGCATGAGCGCGAGCTCGTCGCTGCGGGTCTGGCGGACCTGCACCACGATCGCGAATCCGAGCAGCGCGCACAGGAGCGCGACCAGGAGCTGCGAGCGGGTGCCCCACCCCGAGCGCGTCGGCCGGTGGGCCGCGGCGCCCGGGCCGGCGTGCGCGGGGTGGTGGACGGCGCCGTGGGCGCGCCCGGGGTCCTCCGCGGTCGCGGGGCCGGCGGGGGTCTCGCCGCCGTCGGGACCGGGTCGCTCCGCCACGCTCATGCCTTGAACAACGAGCGGCGGATCGAGGCGGCGTTGGAGAAGATCCGGATGCCGAGCACGACGACGACGGCGGTGCTGAGCTGGGACCCGACGCCCAGCTGGTCCCCCAGGAACACGAGCAGCGCGGCGACGACCACGTTGGACAGGAACGAGGTGATGAAGACCCGGTCGTTGAAGACGCCCTCGAGCTGGGCCCGGACACCGCCGAAGAGCGCGTCGAGCGCCGCGACCACGGCGATCGGCAGGTACGGCTGGAAGGCCGGCGGGACGTCGGGCGAGAACAGCAGCCCGACGAGGATCCCGAGCGCCAGCCCGATGACGGCGATCACGTGGTCGTCCTCCCTGCTCCCGGGGGCGCCGGAGGCGCGTCGGGTCCGTCGGTGGTGTCGGTGGTGTCGTCGTCGGCCGCCGGGCCGACCGGGACCGCGAACCGGGGCGCGCTGGTGCGGGCCGCCGGCATGGTGACCTCCTCGCGGCTGCCGCTCGTGACACCGATGCGGTAGCGGTCGCGCAGCACGGACAGGTGCGCGGCGGCGCTCGATCCGGTGACGGAGCGACGGATCCGCTCGACGTCGCCGATCGCGAGGACCTCGTAGGGCGAGGTCACCGGGACGAGGTCGATCAGCACGGCCTGGCCGGCCCCGCGGATCGCCCCGGACCCGCTCACGCGCGTGCCGTTGACCGTGATCGCCTCGGCGCCACCGGCGCGCAGGGCGTTGACCACGATCTGGACGTCGACGGCGACCACCTGCTCCTCGGGGTGGGCGCCCGGCTCCTGCGTCGCCTGGGCCGAGTCGCTGAGCGTGATGGCGTAGGCCGGTCCGGTCACGGGTGCGGTGCCGGAGACGACGGCGAGCACCTCGAGCTCCTCGACGAGGGCCGGATCGCTGCCGGCGAGGGCGCGCGAGGAGAGGTCGGAGATCTCGAAGCCGAGCTCGGCGTTCTGCGCGGTGAGGGAGTCCTGGAGCGACGAGCGCTCCTGCACCTGCCCCACGAGCAGGTCGCGGGCGCGGTCGCGCACATCCGTCGGGGCGCGCAGCGCGGTGATCGCGGTGACGAGGCCGGCACCGAGGGCGACGGCGAGCGCCCCCACGGCCACTCGCTCCGCACCGCGGGTGCTACGGCGAGCGTGGGTGTGACCGCGCCGGGCGGCCACCTCGGCGTAGGCCGGGTCGAGCGGGGTCTCCGTGACCTCGCGCAGCAGCGTCATCGAGGCGTCGGGTCGACGCACGAGGTCGATGCTCGGGGAGCCGTGGCTGCTCCCGCCGGTGGCGCTCACCCTCGCAGGCTAGTCGAGCCGTCAGTAGGCTCGGCGCATGATGAAGGCAGGCGTGTTCATTCCCCAGGGCTGGCGATTCGACCTGGTCGGCATCGACCCCGCGCAGCAGTGGGAGGCGATGGCCTCGCTCGTGCGGCGTGCCGACGCCGGCCCCTGGGAGAGCGTCTGGGTCTACGACCACTTCCACACCACTCCCGTCCCGAGCGAGGAGGCCACGCACGAGGCGTGGACGCTGATGGCGGCGTTCGCGGCCATCACCGACCGCGTGCGTCTCGGGCAGATGTGCACGTGCATGGCGTACCGGAACCCGGCCTATCTGGCGAAGGTGGCGGCGACGATCGACGTCGTGAGCGGCGGCCGCGTCGACATGGGTATCGGCGCCGGCTGGTACGAGCACGAGTGGCGCGCGTACGGCTACGGGTTCCCGCGGGCGGGCGAGCGGCTCGCGATGCTGCGCGAGGGCGTGCAGATCATGAAGCAGGCCTGGGAGACGGGCACGGCCACGCTGGACGGCGAGCACTACCAGGTCGACGGCGCGATCGTGCGGCCGCTGCCGCTCCAGGAGGGCGGGATCCCGCTGTGGGTCGCGGGTGGCGGCGAGAAGGTCACGCTGAGGATCGCGGCGCGCTACGCGACGCACACGAACTTCGACGGGTCGCTCGAGGGCTTCACGCACAAGTCGCGCCTCCTCGAGCAGCACTGCGCCGACGTCGGCACCGACTTCGGGGCCATCACCCGGAGTGCCAACTACAACGTCGCGATCGGGACCGACGAGCGCGAGGTGAACGAACGGCTGCGCGTGCTGCGCGAGCGGCTCCTGCCGCACCTCGGCGACGAGCGGGCGGACGACGCCGTCGCCGGCTACCGCGACTCGCTCGCGACGGGGACCCCGGAGCAGATCGTCGAGCGCCTCACCGAGGTCAACGAGGCCGGGATGGGCTACGGCATCTTCTACTTCCCCGAAGTTGCCTACGACACCTCGGGCCTCGAGCTCTTCGAGCGCGAGGTGCTACCGCACCTGGTGGGGCCGCCGTCGGGCTCGGACCTGCGGGTCCTCGAGGCCGACGAGACCGTGCCGCCCCGCCCCGAGGAGGAGGTCGCCGACGTCGCGCGGGCCACGCCCGACCCGCACTGACGCGCGGTTAGGGCGTGCTCGGCCCGGGAACGGTGAGTCCGGCCCACGCGAGCGCCGTGCGCGCGAGCTCGACCAGCGGGAGCGACCCCAGGCGCGGCAGCGGGATCCAGGCGGCCTCGTCGGTGGAGCCGTCCGTCTCGGGGCGCAGCCTCCCGCCCGTCACCGTGCCGCGGTAGACGATGCGCAGCGCGTGCGCCCGGCCGTGCGAGCTCTCGTGCACGAGCGAGTCGATCCCGAGCAGGTCGCCGACGGCGATCGTCAGGCCGGTCTCCTCGGTCACCTCGCGCACGGCCGCCGCGCTCGGGTGCTCGCCGTGCTCGAGACCGCCGCCGGGGAGCGTCCAGGCGTCGGGGAGGTCGCGGCCGGGCGCCTGCGAGAGGTGAGCCAGCAGCACCTCGGTGGCGCCGCCGTCGCCCTCCCGCGTCACGACGGCGTAACCCGAGACCCGCGGGCGGTCGCCGGGGTGGGCACGATCAGTGTCCGTGACGGACCCGGTGTCGTGTCCGTCCGTGCCCGCCCCCGGACGACTCACGCGAGGCCGTCGGGTCCGATGTGCGCGCCGTCGGGCACGGCGTGGGCGCCCTCCCCCGGGGCCACGAGGTGAGCGTCGCCCGTGGCGACGACGTCGGCTCCGAAGATCCAGTCGCCCCGCACCGTGAGCGAGTCCGCGCCGAGGAGCGACGGCGGACCCGACGGCGTGCGCGCCTCGAAGTCCGCGATGAGCTTGTAGTGGTCGTCGAGCTGGACCAACGGGGCCGGCTTGCGCGCGATCAGGTGCTGCTGCTCGGTGATCTCGTAGACGTCCGAGCGCAGGAGCATCAGGTCGTTCGTCGTCTTCACGGGCAGGAACCGCTTGCGCTCCACCTCGATGACGCGGGCACCGGGGAAGACGTTGACGGCGGACCCCATCGCGGTCTCGATCTGGACGACCTTCGTGGAGGACTTGTCGCTCGGGTCGACCGTCTTGAGGTTGCGGATGAGCGGGAGTGGCATCACGCCGTCGTGCTCCGCCAGCAGCCCCGCGAGCTGCTCGAGGTCGAACCACAGGTTGTTGGCGTGAAAGAACGGGTGGACGTGGCGGTCGTTGGCGACGTCGAGCTCGCCCGGGACGACCTGCGCCGTCTCGCGCTGGATGATCTGGCCGTCGCTGCGGCGCACGACGAGCTGGCCGCCCTTGACGTCGGCGTCGGTCTTGGCGACGAGCTCGGCGGCGTAGGGGCGCCGCTCGCGGCGAACCACGCGGCGATCTCGGCGTCGGGCACGGCACCGAGGTTGTCGGCGTTGCTGACCGTGGCGTAGCGGAAGCCGGCGTCCAGGAGGGTCTGGAGCATGCCCGAGGTCTGCAGGGCGGTGTAGAGGTCGCCGTGACCCGGCGGGCACCACTCGAGATCGGGGTTGGCGGGCCAGCTCACCGGCTCGAGGGTCTCGGCGTCGAGCTTCGGCTCGCGGTTCTGGAGGAAGTCGGCCGGGATGCCGTCGACGGCGAGCTCCGGGTGCGCCGCGAGTGCGGCGAGCGAGTCCTCCTGCGTGCGGAACGAGTTCATCAGCACGAGCGGGAGACGTGCGCCGTAGGCCTCGCGGGCCGCGAGGACCTGGCGTGCGATGAGGTCGAGGAAGGACGCGCCGTCGCGCACCGGGAGGAGCGACTTCGCGGCCTCGAGGCCCATGGAGGTACCCAGGCCGCCGTTGAGCTTGATGACGACGGTGCGAGCCATGGCCTCGGCCGCCTCGGCGCCGCCGATCTCGAGGTCGGCCTGGCGGTCGATCCCGGTGAGGGGCTCGATGTCGGCCTCGGGGATCAGGCCCGTGGCGCCCGCCTCGAGCTCGCCGTACAGGCGCACGAAGGTGGCGATCGCGAGGTCGGGGACGCCGCCCTCCCGCATCCGCTCGATCGACAGGGCACGTCCGGATTCGCTCATGGGCACAACCCTACGGGGGCGGTGGGGCACGGGTGGAGTGGTGGCGGGGTGGTGACGCGGGCGTGACGTGGCGGCGCCGGGCCGTGTCGGGTGCGGTGCCGGGGTCACCTAGGTTGGCGGGGTGAGCGAGACGCGGCAGGACGTGGAGATCTGGACCGACGGGGCCTGCAAGGGCAACCCGGGCCCGGGCGGGTGGGGCGCGCTGCTGCGGGCCGACGACCGTGAGAAGGAGCTGTGGGGCGGCGAGGCCGCGACGACGAACAACCGGATGGAGCTGACCGCCGTCATCGAGGCGCTGCGGGCGCTGAAGCGGCCGTGCGCCGTGGTGCTGCACGTGGACTCGACGTACGTGATGCAGGGCATGTCCAGCTGGATCGTGGGGTGGAAGAAGAACGGGTGGCGCACGGCGGCGAAGAAGCCCGTGAAGAACGACGACCTGTGGCGGGCGCTCGACGAGGAGGTCGGGCGGCACGACGTGCGCTGGGTGTGGGTCAAGGGCCACGCCGGCGACCCCGGGAACGAGCGGGCCGACCAGCTGGCGAACCGGGGCGTCGCCGAGCTCTGACGTCGTCGCGAGGTACTTGTGGGGGCCCGCGAGGTACTTGTGGGCCGAGTGTGACGTCGCCCGCACCGGAGGGGGTGTCGAGCACCGAACGCGGAGGTTAGGCTTACCTGCAGAAGCCGACCCTTCCCCCACCTGTCGAGGAGGACCGATGTCCGTCGCCACGACGACCGACTCCCCCGCCGCGATCGCTGCAACCGCGAGCACGCCCAGCACGAGCGCCGACCGCCCCTGCCACCGGCCCTACCGCGCGGTGGTCGCATCGGTCTCCCGGGTCTCGGAGAGCTTCGTCCGCGTCGTCTTCACGTGCCCGCGCTTCCGCTGGTTCGGCACCGACCGCCTCGACCAGCGCGTCAAGCTGCTCTTCCCGCTCGACGACGGCACGCTGCACGACCTCGGCGCCGACGGCGAGGACGAGGGCGAGCCCTACGCCTGGTACGCCGCGTGGCGCGAGCTGCCCGAGCACCTCCGCAGCCCCATGCGGACCTACACCGTGCGCGCCGTCGACCCCGATGCGCGCACCGTGACGGTCGACTTCGCGTGCCACGGCGACGTCGGTCCGGCGACCCGGTGGGCCCAGCGCGCCGTCGCCGGCCAGGAGCTGCTCATCTGCGGTCCGGACTCGCGCTCGGAAACCTCCCACCTCGGGATCGACTTCAAGCCGGGCCTCGCCGAGCACCTGCTGCTCGCCGGGGACGAGACCGCCGCTCCCGCGATCTGCGCGATTCTCGAGCAGCTGCCGGCCACGCGCGACGTGCACGCGTTCATCGAGGTCCCGACCGACGGCGACGTCCTCCCGCTGGACGTCCCGGCGTCCTTCAACGTCACCTGGCTCCCCCGCAACCACGACCGCGTCGGCGAGGAGGTGCTGCCCGCCGTCACCCGCTGGCTGGACGAGCACCCCGAGCTTGTGCAGGCGGCGACGGCGCCGCGCGTGCAGCAGCTGGACGACGTCGACGTCGACTCGGAGATCCTGTGGGACTCCCCCGACCCGACCGTCCCGGGCGAGTTCTATGCGTGGCTCGCCGGCGAGTCGGCCGTGATCAAGACGATGCGCCGCGCCCTGGTGAGCGCCCGCGGGATCGACCGGCGCCGCGTGGCTTTCATGGGGTACTGGCGCCAGGGGCAGTGCGAGCGCTCCGCCTGATCATCTTTCGCGAGAGACTTCTGGGCGTTCCCGAGAGGGTTTCGGGCGTTCTCGAGAGACTTCGGGGCGGCCCCGCTCGCCCGTGACGTTCTCGCGGCTGTGGACATGCCTGCCGTTACCCAGAATGTCTCTCGCGGGTGCCCCGAAGTCTCTCGCGGGCTCCCGGAAGTACCTCGCGACGAGTCCGCGTCAGGCGGCTACGCGTCAGACGGCGGGGGGACGTGCCTCCACCGCGGCGCGGGCCGCGCGCGGGAGCGCCGCCAGGATCGTGTCGATCGTCGCGTCGTCGTGCGCCGCCGAGAGGAACCACGCCTCGAACACGCTCGGCGGCAGCGAGATCCCCTGCTCGAGCATCGAGGCGAAGAACGCCCGGTAGCGCCAGCCGTCCTGGTCGCGCGCGTCGTCGTAGTCGCGCACCACGCCGTCGCGGAACGCCAGCGAGAAGAGGCTCCCGGCCCGGGAGATCGTCACGGGGTGCCCCAGCGCGGCGAACGCGTCGGCGAGCCCCGCCTGCACGGCGCCCGAGGCGGCGTCGACACGCGCGTACACCGCGTCGTCGGCCAGCCGCAGGGTCGCGAGCCCGGCGGCCACCGCGAGCGGGTTCCCGCTGAGCGTCCCCGCCTGGTAGACCGGACCGAGCGGAGCCAGGAGCTCCATCACGTCGCGCCGCCCGCCGATCGCGGCCAGCGGCATCCCGCCACCGACGACCTTGCCGAACGTCACGAGATCGGGCGTCCACGACGTCGCGCCCTCGCCGCCCTCCAGGCCGGCGGCCTCACGCCCCCACCACCCGGCGGGACCGACGCGGAAACCGGTCAGCACCTCGTCGAGGATCAGCAGCGCGCCGTGCTCGCGCGTCCGCGCGGCCAGCGCGGCGTTGAAACCGTCGCGGGGCCGCAGCACCCCCGCGTTCGCGCCGGCCGCCTCGGTGATGACGGCCGCGATCCGCCCGGGGTGGGCGGCGAACGCGGCGTCCACCGCGCCCAGGTCGTTGTAGGGCAGCACGAGCGTCTGCGCCGCCACCTCCGCCGGGATGCCGGCGGACCCGGGCAGCCCCTGCGTCGCGACGCCGGAGCCCGCCTCGGCCAGCAGGCCGTCGGAGTGCCCGTGGTAGTGCCCCGCGAACTTGACGACGAGGGGGCGGTCGGTCGCGCCGCGTGCGAGCCGGATCGCCGTCATGGTCGCCTCGGTGCCGGTGGAGACCAGGCGCACGCGCTCCAGCGCGCGGCGGCCGCCGACGTCGAGCCGCGCCACGATCGCCTCGGCCAGCTCGGTCTCGCCGTGCGTCGGCGCCCCGAAGGAGAGCCCGCGCGAGGCCGCCTCCTGCACCGCCGCGACCACCTCGGGGTGCGCGTGCCCGAGCAGCGCCGGACCCCAGGAGCACACGAGGTCGACGTAGGAGCGCCCGGCTACGTCGGTGACGTGCGCACCGGCGGCGCGCGAGACGAACCGGGGCGTGCCGCCGACCGAGCCGTAGGCGCGCACGGGCGAGTTCACGCCGCCCGGGATGACGGCGCGCGAGGCGTCGAACTCCCGCTCGTTGCTCGAGCGGAGCTCCCCGTCGGCGTGGTCGAGGATCCGGTCGTCAGCGCAGCCATCCGGCCACCTCCGTGGCGTAGTAGGTCAGGACCGCGTCGGCGCCGGCGCGGCGGATCGCGGTGAGGGACTCGGTCACGGCACGGCGGCGGTCGATCCAGCCGTGCGCGGCCGCGGCCTCGATCATCGCGTACTCGCCGCTGACCTGGTACGCCCAGACCGGTACCGGCGAGACGGCGGCGGTCGCGGCCAGCACGTCGAGGTAGGAGCCCGCGGGCTTGACCATGACGACGTCGGCACCCTCCGCGATGTCGAGCTCCGCCTCGCGCAGGCCCTCCCGGGCGTTGCCGGGGTCGAGCTGGTAGCTGCGGCGGTCGCCCTGGAGCGAGGAGTCGACGGCCTCGCGGAACGGCCCGTAGAACGCCGACGCGTACTTGCCGCTGTAGGCGAGCAGCGCCGTCGTGGTGTGCCCGGCCTCGTCGAGCGCGGTGCGGACCGCCTCGACCTGGCCGTCCATCATCCCCGAGAGCCCGAGGACGGCCGCGCCCGCATCGGCCTGCGCCAGGGCCATCGCGGCGTACCGCTCGAGCGTGGCGTCGTTGTCGACGGCGCCGCGGGAGTCGAGCACGCCGCAGTGGCCGTGGTCGGTGAACTCGTCCAGGCACAGGTCGGTCTGGACCACGAGGGCGTCGCCGACCTCGGCGGCGGCGGTGCGCGCCGCGGCGTTCAGCACGCCGTCGGGGTCGTCCGCGCCGGAGCCGCGGGCGTCCTTGGAGGTCGGGACGCCGAACAGCATGACGCCGCCGATCCCGGCCTCGGCCGCGTCGGTCAGCGCGCGGCGGAAGCTCGCGTCGTCGTGCTGCAGCACGCCGGGCATCGACCCGATCGGCTGGGGCTGGGTCGCTCCCTCGCGCACGAACATCGGCAGCACGAGCTCGCGCGGGTGCAGGCGGGTCTCGCGCATCAGCTCGCGCAGCGCGGGCGTCGCGCGCAGCCGGCGGGGACGCAGGTGGGGGTGGGGATCACGTCGGTCGCTCCCGGTGGTCGTGGGTGGTGGTGATGGAGGTGGCGAGGGGCGCGAGGTGGGCGGCCAGCGCGGCGACCGTCCCGGCACCCGTCGCCCGGGTCGCCACGACGGCGACGGCGAGCCCCGCCTCCCGCGCGGCGCGCGCGCTCGGCTCGCCGATGCACGCGACGGCGAGCCCCGCCGGCAGCGGGGCGAACACCGCCGCGACCCGGCGCGCGATCGAGCCGGAGGTGACGAGGACGGCGTCGACCTCGCCGCGCGCGAGCGCCGCGACGACGACGGGGTCGGGGTCGACGTCGGCCAGGTCGTAGGCGTCCACGCGCACCGGGGCGAGGCCGAGGTTCACGAGGCCGTCGGCGACGGTGTCGGCCGCTCGTGCCGACAGCGGGAGCAGCACGGGCGTCCCCGCCGCGGCGCCGGTCGGCAGGGCCGCGAACGCCGCCACGAGCCCCGTGGCGTCGTGCCGGTCCGGGACCAGGGCGACGTCCCAGCCGGCGCGCCGCGCGGCGCGTGCGGTCTCCTCCCCCACGGCGGCGACCCGTGTGGCACCCGGCTCGGCGCCGCGGTCCGTCAGTGCGGCCACGGCGTTCACGCTGGTCAGCACGAGCCAGCCGAACCGCCCGCCGTCGAGGTCGGACAGCGCCTCGCGCAACGGCTCGTCGTCGGCCGGCGGGACCACCTCCACCAGGGGGCGAGCACCGCGCGACCGCCCCGGTCGAGGACCTCCTGCGCCCACGCCCGACCGCGCGGACCGCCCCGCGGCACGAGGACGGTCCGCCCGGCCAGACCGGTGGCGCCGGTGCGCTCGTCGGACCCGGGCGCCGCGCTCACGCGACCACCCGACCGTCCACGCACCCCGGTCTCATGCGCGCGCGGCCCCAGCGGGGCGAGCCCGGCGGCCCCGGCGGCGATCAGCTCGCGTGCGAGCCGCTCCCCGAGGCCGGCGGCGCGCTCGCGCGACTCCTGTGCGGTCACGGTGACCTCGTCGGAACCGTCCAGCGCGTAGACGCTCGCGCGCACGTCCACCCGGTCGGCCACGACGGCGGCGCTCACCCCGAGCGGGGCGGCACACCCGGCCTCGAGCACGCGCAGGACCTCGCGCTCGAGGTCGGCGGCGAGGCGGGCGTCGGCGTCGTCCGTGGCGGCGACGGCGGCGCGCAGGTCGGCAGCGGCGTCAACTCGCATCTCCACGGCGAGAGCGCCCTGCGCCGGCGCCGACGGCCACTCCTCGAGCCCCAGCAGCTCGGTCACGACACCGTCGCGCCCCAGGCGCGCGAGCCCCGCCGCGGCGAGCACGACGGCGTCGAGCCGGCGCTCCTCCTCGACGTCCGCCCCCAGCACGCGCCCCAGGCGCGTGTCGACGTTCCCCCGGATGTCGACCACGTCGAGGTCCGGGCGCCGGCGCCGCAGCTGGGCCCGGCGACGCGGCGACCCCGTCCCGACCGACGCGCCCTCGGGCAGCCCCTCGAGCCGGAGGCCGCCGGCCGCCACGAGCGCGTCGCGCGCGTCCTCGCGCGGCGGGACGGCCACGACCTCGAGGCCGTCGGCGGGCGCCGTCGGCAGGTCCTTGAACGAGTGCACGATCGCGTCGACGCGCCCGTCCAGCAGCGCGTCGCGCAGCGCGGAGACGAACACGCCCGTGCCGCCGAGCGAGGCGAGCGACGCGCTGCTGCGGTCGCCCTCCGACGTGATGCGCACCAGCTCGTACCCGACGCTCAGGTCGAGCGTCTCCGCCCAGGCGGTGGTCTGCGCCAGCGCGAGGGCGCTGGCGCGCGTACCGATCCGCAGCGGCGCGGTCACGGGAGGACGCCGGACGCGGCCGGCTTGAATCCGGCGCGGACGTTCTCGCAGCACCCCGGGCGGCACACGTCGAACCACGGTCCGAGGTTCGTCATGGCGGGGCGCTCGGCCTTCGGCGTCCCGTTCACGCGCTCGAGCACGAGGTCGACCAGCCCGGTGACGTAGGCGGGGTCGACCCCGGGCGTGGGCGTGCGGATCGAGCGCAGCCCGTGCTCGGCGGCCGTCTCGGTCGCCTCCTCATCCAGGTCCCACATCACCTCCATGTGGTCGCTCACGAACCCCAGCGGCACGATGACGACCGCCTCGACGCCCTGCGAGGGGAGCTGCTCGATCACGTCGTTGATGTCGGGCTCGAGCCACGGCTGCGAGGGCGGACCCGAGCGCGACTGGTAGACCAGGTTCCAGGCGATCTCCGTCTCCTGCGCGGCCATGACGACCTCGGCGACCGCCAGGTGCTGGGCCTCGTACGCGCCACCCTCGCCGAGGTCGAGGTGGGCCGGACCGGAACGCGTGGCGTCCGCCGTCGGCACGCTGTGCGTGGAGAACAGGACGCGGATCGCACCCGGGGCCACGCCGTCGGCCGTGAGGGTCGCGACGGCGTCGCGCACCCCGGTGATGAACGTGTGGACGAACCCGGGGTGGTCGAAGAACGGCCGCACCTTGTCGATGGTGACGCGGCCGCCGAGCCCCGTCTCGGTCAGCACGCGCGCGAAGTCCTCGCGGTACTGGCGGCACGAGGAGAAGCTCGAGTAGGCGCTCGTGGCGATCGCGACGAGGGTCGTGTCGCCCGCGGCCTCGGCCTCCGCGACCGCCTCCTCGAGGTACGGCGCCCAGTTGCGGTTGCCCCAGTAGACGGGCAGCGCGATACCGCGTGCGGCGAGCTCGGCCTCGAGCGCGGCCTTGAGCTCGCGGTTGTGCTGGTTGATCGGGCTGACGCCGCCGAAGTGGCGGTAGTGGTGCGCCACCTCCTCCAGCCGCTCGTCCGGGATGCCGCGGCCGCGCGTGACGTTGCGCAGGAACGGGATGACGTCGTCCTGACCCTCCGGCCCGCCGAACCCGGCGAGCAGGATCGCGTCGTAGGCCGTGGGGACCTCGACGTGCTCCGGGCCGGCGGCGGCGGCCGCCGACGCGAACATGACGGTCGGCGCCGACGTGGTTCCGGTGTCGGGTGTGGTGGTGCTGGTCATGCGACGACCTCCGCGATCTCGTCGACGCCCACGAGGCGTCCGGTGAAGAAGGGGATCTCCTCGCGCACGTGCAGCCGTGCGTCGGTGGCGCGCAGGTGGCGCATCAGGTCGACGAGGTCGACCAGCTCGTCCGCCTCGAGCGCGAGGAGCCACTCGTAGTCGCCGAGCGCGAAGCTGGCGACGGTGTTGGTCTGCACCTGGGGGTAGGCGCCCCCGGAGCGGCCGTGCTGGCCGAGCATCGCGCGGCGCTCCTCCTCCGGCAGCACGTACCACTCGTAGCTGCGCACGAAGGGGTAGACCGTGAGCCACGGCTTGGGCGGGAGGCCCTTCATGTACGCCGGCGAGTGGTTCGCGGTGAACTCGGCCTCGCGGTGCACGCCGAGCGCGTTCCAGGTGCCGGGCATCGACGCGAACGGCTCGAGGCGGCGCAGCACGCGGAACGCACGCTGGATCGCGGCCGGCTCCTCACCGGTCAGCCAGACCATGAGGTCGGCGTCCGCGCGCAGACCCGAGACGTCGTAGATGCCGCGCAGCTCGACGCCGAGCGCGCCGATCTCCTGGGCGGCGCCCGCGAGCTCGTCGGCCACGGGGTGCGCGCCGTCGCGGCGGAACACCGCCCAGAGCGCGTATCCGAGGCGTTCGGTGGTCATGCTGGTGCTCCTTCGGTGAGGGGTCGGTCGACGAGTGCTGCGGCGCTCGCACGCGCGTGCGCCACGATCGCGGCGAGGCCGGTGCGTCCCGAGGCCTCGCCCACGAGGGTGGTCGGGACCGTGGTGGGAGAGGTGGGCGTGAGCGGGTCGACGGCGATCACACGCGTCCACGTGCGGGTCAGCGTCTCGAGCACGACGGCGTCGCCCACCCCGGTCAGGGCGCGGACGTCGCGCTCGACCTGGTCCCGCGTCGGCGTGGCGGAAGCGATCGCGTCGGCGTCCGCGTCGGGCGCGTCGTAGGACAGCCGTACGAGGTGGACATCGTCGCGGGCCGCGAGCCACGACCACTTGGCGCTGGAGTGCGTGAGCGCCCGCGCGCGCGTCGCGCCGCCACCGCCGGTGCCGCCGCCCCCCGACGCGACGAGGACGCCGGTCCCGCGCGGCGTGGCGTCGAGGCCGGATCCGCGAACGGCGGCAGCCACGACGGTGATGCGCCGCGTCAGGGTCGGGCGCGAGGCGGGTCCGGTCGCGGCGACGACCACGTGGTCGGCGGCGAGGTGCTCGGTCGTGAGGCGCTCGGTCGTGAGGTGCTCGGCCGCACCCGCGCCGTCGCCGTCGCCGCCACGGCTGCCAGCACTGACGAGGACGTCCACGCCGTCGGCCCTGATCCCGGTGACGCGAACGCCGGTCCGTACGGTGCCCCCGGCCGCCAGGATCGCGTCGTGGAGGTACTCCACCAGCGTCGCCATCCCGCCGCGCACGCCCGCGACCTGCGAGCCCGACGGCGAGGCGGCACGCACGCGGGCCGCGGCACCGGCGAGGGTGCGCGCGGTGGTGAGCTCGCGCGCGAGGGCGGGAGACGCCGTCGCGAGTGCGAGCGAGGAGGCCGGCGTCGAGTAGACGCCGCGCACCACGGGGTCGACGAGCCGGTCGCGCACCCGCGCACCCATGCGCGCGGCGACGACGTCGCCCACGGTGGCGTCGGCCGCCGGTCGCACGGGCGGGAGGAACCGGTCGGCGCCCGCCCGCAGAACACCCCACGGCCCCAGGGCGCGGGCAGCGTCGCGCGCGCGGACCGGGATGCCCAGGACGCCCGCCGCGGGGAGCGGCCAGGACCGGCCCGACGCGGCGTCGTGCACCCAGGCGGGTGCGGCCGCGGGTGCCACGACGTCGTCGGCCAGGCCGAGGTCGCGCAGCAGCGCGTCGACCACACCGCCGCGGGTGGCGAAGGACTCGGCGCCGACGTCGAGCCGCCGGCCCGCGAGCGCGATCGCCTCGACCTGCCCGCCGAGGCGGTCCGCGGTCTCGAGGACGGTGACGGGCACGCCGGCGCGCGCGAGGTCGTGGGCGGTCACGAGACCGGCCACTCCCCCGCCCACCACGACGACGTGCCTCATGCCGTCGGCGCCTCCTCGCGTACCTGAGCGCCGGCGTGCACCGGGGCGGCGGCGATCGGCGCACCCTGGGCGTGCACGAGCTCGACGATGCGCGTCAGGACGGTCGGGTCGGTCTCGGGCGGGACCCCGTGGCCGAGGTTGAGCACGTGCGCGGGCGCGAAGCGGCCGCGGCGCAGCACGTCGAGGACGTGGGCCTCGACGACCTCCCACGGGGCGCCGAGCACGGCCGGGTCGATGTTGCCCTGAAGCGGCCAGCCCGGGACGATCCGGGCGGCCTCGTCCAGCGGGGTGCGCCAGTCGACGCCCACCGCGTCGGCACCGAGACCGGGGGCGAGGTCGAGGATGCTCGCCGACCCCAGACCGAAGTGGACCCGCGGGACCGACAGACCCTCGAGACCGTCGAGCGCCGCGAACGTGCGCGCCGTGTGGCGCGCGACCGACGTGCGCCAGGTCTCGCGGCTCAGCGACCCGACCCACGAGTCGAACACCTGGGCCGCGCTCGCGCCGGCGGCCACCTGTGCGCGCAGGAACGCGCCGGAGACGCCGGCGCACCAGTCCAGCAGCGCCGACCACGCCTGCGGGTCGGACATCATCAGGGTCCGGGCACGCATCTGGTCCTTGGACGGACCGCCCTCGACCATGTAGGACGCCAGCGTGAAGGGGGCGCCGGCGAACGCGATCAGCGGGGTGGCGCCGAGCTCGGCGACGAGCAGGGCGACCGCCTGGCGGATGGGCTCGAGCGCATCGTCCTCGAGCGTGGGCAGCGCGGCGACGTCGGCGGCGGTGCGCACCGGCGTCGCGAACACGGGACCGCGGCCGGGCACGATGCTGACGTCCACGCCGGCGAGCAGCACGGGGATGACGATGTCGCTGAAGAGGATCGCGGCGTCCACGCCGTGCCGGCGGACCGGCTGCAGGGTGATCTCGGTCACCATCGCCGGGTCGAGGCACGCGGCCAGCATGTCGCCGCCGGCGCGCAGCTCCCGGTACTCCGGCAGCGAGCGACCCGCCTGGCGCATGAACCACACCGGCGTGCGCTGCGGCAGCTGGCCGCGATAGGCGCGCACGAGCGGCGCGTCGGTCGTCCGTCCGTCGAGGATCGGGTGGCTGGGAGGGAGGGTCACCTCGTCAGTCTCGCACCGTTGCGGACGAGCGCGAACATGTCGTGACGAACTGTCGTGACAGGCCGTCATCTACCTCTGACCTGCGGCTTTACTGAGGTTGGCCTTACTGGGAGGGTGCGCCGGAGCGACCTAGCATGGCCGCATGCTCCTGTCCCTGTCGCTGACCCACGCCACGGCGGGCTTCGACGTGCTGGAGCGGATGACGGCGGCGTTCGCGAGCCTGCGGACCCCCGATCTGATCGCCGGGGCGATGGAGCGCGGTGAGGTCGCCGGCGCCGTCGTCCTGTCCACGTGCAACCGGCTCGAGGCCTACCTCGACGTCGAGCCCGCGTCGGGCGACGACGTGACCGCCCGCCTCGTCACGGCGCTCGCCTCGCGCACCGGCGAGGACCCGGCCCGGCTGCTCGACTCGGTGGCCGTGCGTTCGGAGTCCGACGCCGTGAACCACCTCTTCTCCGTCGCGTGCGGTCTCGACTCGCTCGTGGTCGGCGAGCCGGAGATCGCCGGCCAGGTGCGACGCGACTACGACGCGGCGCGCGTGGCGGGCTTCACCACCACCGCCCTGGACCAGGCCTTCCAGCGCGCGATGCACGTCTCGCGCGACGTGCGACGCCGCTCCCCCGGCACGAACGACGCCTCGGTGACGCAGCTGGCGCTCGAGCTCGCGGCCGGTCACCTCACCGACCTGCGGACGGCGCGGGTGCTGCTCGTCGGTACGGGCGCGCACGCCCGTACCGCGGTGGCGGCGCTCGCCGGCCGCGGGGTGCACGACGTCGCCGTCTACTCGGCCTCGGGCCGGGCCGAGGCGTTCGCCGCCCGGCACGGCGTCCGGGCGCTCGCGGCCGCGGACACGCTCGCCGACGGGATCGCGCACGCCGACGTCGTCCTGACCTGCACGGGTCGCGTCGCGATCGGCGAGCACGACGTCGCCGCACGGGCCCACGGCCGCCTGCTCGTGATCGACCTCGGGCTGCCGCGCAACGTCGACCCCGCCGTCGGCGCGCTGGTCGGCGTCGACCTCCTCGACCTCGCGACGATCGCCAAGCACGCCCGCCTGCCCGGCCTCACCTCCGACGCCATCTCGTCCGGCCTCGTGGCCGACGCCGTGTCGGAGTTCACCGCCCAGCAGGACGCCTCGAACGCCGTGGTCGCGTTGCGCTCGCACGTCGGCGGGGTGCTCGACGCGGAGATCGCCCGGGCCCGCCGCCGGGCGACGTCCGAGCAGGAGGCCGACCGGATCGAGGAGGCGCTGCGCCACCTCGCCGGGGTCCTGCAGCACACCCCCTCGGTGCGCGCACGCCAGGCGGCGGCCGACGGTCGCGTCACGGAGTTCGAACAGGCGCTCGAGGTGGTCCTCGGCGTCGAGGTGGCCGCGTCCTCCGACCAGCCCCCGCTCCGACGACCGCCACCCCCTCGTCGCGAGAGGTTTGCTGACCCTCCCCGAGAGGTTTGCCGACCCTCGAAGCAACTCCTCGCTCCGCACCCCGGTGGTTCTGGACGCGTCACCCCTATGGTGTCCGCATGCAGACTGCACGCGATCTCGCCGCGGTCATCGCACTGTGGGCCATCGGCTGCGCCTGCGTCGCCCGGTTCACGGGATCCCGGGTCGAGTGGTGGCCCAGCGGAATCGCCATCCTGGCCGTCGCGGCGCTGGTCGTCATCATCCTTCGCGCGCGGTCAGAGCGACGTGGACGACGGGCGCCGGTGAGCGACCGCTCGTGACGGCCCGGCGCGGAATCGAGTCGGTCGCGCGACGGGACCATCACACCGCATCGCTGCGACCGATCCGGGTACGAGAACCGGCGCAGGCGCCGGCCCTGACGTCGGCCACCGCCACCCTCTGACCGCGAGAGCCTCGTCGCCCCTCCCCGAGAGGTTTGCCGACCCTCCGCGAGAGGATCGCCGTCGGACTAGCGCCGCCCGGCCTCGTCGTCGCCCAGGGTGTCGAACACCTCGTTGTAGAGCATCGAGTGCACGCGCTCGACGTGCGGGATGTGGCTGAACTCGAGCGGGTCGTCCGAGGCCGACTCGATGATCAGCGTGCCGGTCCGCAGGATCCGGTCGATCAGGTGGTGGCGGAACTGCACCGTGTTGATCCGGGCCATCGGGATGTCGATCCCCGTTCGCGTCAGGATCCCGGTGCGGAACATGACCCGCCGGTCGGTGATCACGAAGTGCGTCGTCGACCAGCGCAGCATCGGCCACGCGAACAGGACGAGCACACCGACCAGCCACAGCGACCCGACCGCAATGCCGACGGCGGTGGCCGCCGAGTCCGACACGTCCGCCGTCGTGCTCCACCGCCAGGCGAGGATCGCGGCGGTGGTCAGCACGACCAGCGCCAGGAACGGCAGCACCAGCGTCTTCCAGTGCGGGTGCTTGTGCAGGACGAGCTGCTCGTCGGCCGCGAGCGTGTCCTTCGGGTAGCCCATGCGCGGCACCCTATCCAGTCCCGACGGCGAGCGAGGCTCCCGGCATCGTCCTACCCTGGGCGGGCCCCACCCTCCCGTCAGAACGGACGCCGCGATGATCGCCGTCGGACTCGTGCTCATCGGCCTCGCGGCCCTGATCCACGTCTACATCTTCGTGCTCGAGTCGCTCACCTGGACCTCGCCGCGCACGCGTGCGACGTTCGGCACCACGCTCGAGAGCGCGGAGGCGACCCGCGAGATGGCCTTCAACCAGGGCTTCTACAACCTGTTCCTCGCGATCGCGGCCGGGGCGGGCACCGCCCTCGTCGCGGCGGGTCAGGTCACCGTCGGCGCGACGCTCGCGTTCACCGGCGCCGGCTCGATGGTGCTGGCGGGCCTGGTGCTGCTGCTCAGCTCGACCGCCAAGCGCGGCGCCGCGCTGAAGCAGCTCGTGATCCCGCTGCTCGGTACCGTGGCGCTCGCCGTCGGGCTGCTCTGATCCCGGACCCTCACCCGCGCCGCACCTCGTAGACCAGCCGGGCGAACTGGCCCACCGCCTCCGCGGACACCAGTCGGAGCCGGTCCGCGGAGACGCGCCGGGGAAGCAGCGGCGCCCCGCCCGTGAGAGCGACCGGCGCGACCGAGATGGAGATCCGGTCGAGGAGGTCCGCGTCGAGGAACTGACCGGCGAGGTCGCCGCCACCGACCACCCAGACGTCACCGTCTCCCGCCGCCTCGCGGATCGCGGCGATCGCGCCGGCGACCGGGCCGGCGACGAACCGGACGTCCGCGCCGTCGGGCACCGGGAGCTCGCGCGTGGTGAAGACGAAGGTCGGCTTCGCGCCGTGGAACTCCTGCCACTTCTCGGGGTGGGCGAGTAGATCGTTCTCGCGCAGCAGCCACTCGTAGGTGCTGGACCCCTCGACGAGCACGGTCGCGGAGGCCGGGTACAGGGTCTCCTCCGGCACCTCGCCGCCCTCGACCGCGAACAGCCAGGCGAGCGAGTCGTCCTCGTCGGCGAGGTAGCCGTTCAGCGTCGTGGCGGTGTCGAAGAGGATCCGTCCCATGCGCGCGACGCTAGCGGGCGCCGCCGACATCGGCGACGCAGCGGCGTCAGCCCTTCCCGTCGAGCGTCCCGCCCGACTCGCGCAGGTAGCACTGCGCGCACAGCGACTCGTAGGTGACCTCGCCGTCGTGCGCCTGCGGACCGGCGTCGATCGCGACCTGGTCGCCGTCGAACACGAACCGGCCGTCCAGCACGCGCCCGTTGAAGACCGCCTTGCGACCGCAGCGGCAGATCGTCTTGAGCTCCTCGAGGCTGTGCGCGATCTCGAGGAGGCGACGCGAGCCCGGGAACGCCTCGGTGCGGAAGTCGGTGCGGATGCCGTAGGCGAGCACCGGGATGCCGTCGAGGACCGCGATGCGCAGGAGGTCGTTGACCTGGGCAGGGGTGAGGAACTGGGCCTCGTCGACGAGCAGGCACGCCACCGGACGGTCGCCCGCGCACGACCGGAACGCCGCCCGGGAGGAGTCCTCCGGCCCGATCGCGAAGTCGACCTCGCGCGTCACGCCGAGCCTGCTGCTGATGTGGTTCGCCGCCTTGGTGTCGACCGCGGGCTTGGCCAGCAGCACCTGCTGCCCGCGTTCCTCGTAGTTGTAGGCGGCCTGCAGCAGCGCGGTCGACTTGCCGGAGTTCATCGCGCCGTAGCGGAAGTAGAGCTTGGCCACCGGGCGATTCTAGGAGGAGCGACATCGCGAACCGACCCCGTCATCAATCCAAGCGGATAGATCGTGCATCATCAATGCGAAACGCCTGATCCAGCAGCGCCCGGAGATGGCAGGCTGGGAGCATGCTCCCCGACGTCGCCACCCGCCCCGTGCCCACCGTCTGGGCCGGTCACCGGACCTACGCCTCCGGGGCCCTGCTCGTCCCCGCCTCGCGCGAGCAGCTCGCCTCGATCGTGACCTCGGGGACGCCGGTGCGCACGCTCGGGTCCCGCCACTCCTTCACCGACCTCGTGGACTCCCCCGGCGTCCTCGTGGCCCTCGACGGGCTCGGGGAGGAGCCCGTGCTCGACGCCGACGCCCGCACCGTCACCGTGCCCGGGTCGCTCACCTACGGCACCCTCGGCCCGTGGCTGCACGAGCGCGGCTTCGCGCTCGCGGCGATGGCGTCCCTGCCGCACATCAGCGTCGCCGGCGCCGTCTCGACGGCGACCCACGGCTCGGGCGACGGCGCCACCACGCTGGCGGGCGCCGTCGTCGCACTCGAGATCATGGGCGTCGACGGCGAGGTGCGGCGCGTCGCGCGCGGCGACGCCGCCTTCCACGGCTCCGTCGTCGCCCTCGGCGCGCTCGGGCCGGTGCTCACGGTCACCCTCGCGGTCGAGCCGACCTACGACGTCGCGCAGACCGTGATCGACGACGTCGACCTGGCCGCGATCGTGGCGAACCTCGGCGCGGTGCACGCGAGCGCGAGCAGCGTCAGCGTCTTCACGCGCTGGGACGGATCCGCCTCGATCTGGCGCAAGCACCGCACCGACGCCGCCCCGATGGCCGACCTCTCCGGTCTCGGCGGCCGCCTCGCGGACGGCCCCCGCCACCCCATCGCCGGTGAGGACGCCTCCTCCTGCACGGTGCAGGGTGGCGAGACCGGCCCGTGGTGGGCGAGGCTGCCGCACTTCCGGATCGAGAACCGGCCCTCGGCCGGCGCCGAGCTGCAGAGCGAGCACCTCGTGCCGCAGGCGGTCGCCGGGGAGGCCGTCGCCGCCGCCGCGCAGGTGCTGGGGCGCCACCGCGACCTGGTGCTCGTCTCGGAGCTGCGCTCGATGGCGGCGGACGAGCACTGGCTCTCCTCCGCCCACCGCCGCGCAACCGTCGGGATCCACACGACCTGGCGACAGGACGTCACCGCGGTGACGGACGTCGTCGCCGAGCTCGAGGCCGCGCTCGAGCCGTTCGAGCACCGACCGCACTGGGGCAAGGTCATGGCCACCACCGACCTCGCGCGCCGCTACCCGCGCTGGGACGACGCCGTCGCCCTCGTGCACGCGAGCGACCCGGCGGGCGTGTTCGCCGGTCCGTTCACGCGACGCGTCGGGCTCACCGGCGCCTGACTACCCTCGAGCCATGTCCACCACGCCGCACCGCATCTTCGGCACGAGCTTCGCCAGCATCCACCGGCTCTACGTCGCGAAGGTCGAGCGCAAGGGGCGCACGGCCGCCGAGGTCGACGAGGTCGTCCGCTGGCTGACGGGTCACGACGAGGCCGGCCTCGCCGAGGCGATCGCGGACGAGCGCGACCTCGAGACGTTCTTCGCCACGGCTCCGTCGATGAACCCGAACACCGCGCTCATCACCGGCGTGATCTGCGGCATCCGCGTGGAGGAGGTCGAGGACCCGCTCATGCAGCGGATCCGCTGGATGGACAAGCTCGTCGACGAGGTGGCGCGCGGGAAGAAGATGTCCTCGATCCTGCGCGGGAGCGCCTGACGGCCGTCAGGCTGGCGCCGGCCCCGTCGTCGCGCGCAGCACGAGCTCGCCCTCGAGCACCGTGCGCCCCTCGGGCACGAGCGTGCGGGCGGGAGCGTCGATCAGCAGGTCGACGGCGAGCCGCCCCGCCGGCGCGACCTGCAGCGCGATGCTGGAGAGCGGGGGTGCGTGGTGACGGCGATCGTGTCGTCGCAGCCCAGGACGCTCACGTCGCGGGGCACGTCGAGCCCCTGGGCCACCAGCGAGTCCACCACGCCGTGCGCGACGACGTCGTCGAACGCCACCACCGCCGTCACCTCCGCGGCCGCGAGCGAGGGTCCGAGCGCGACCGCCTCGGCGTAGGTGCCGCCGGTCGTCTCCACCAGGACGAGGCGCTCGACGCCTCCCGCCAGCGCCTCCCGCACCGTGCGCAGCCGCTCCTCCTGCGCCCACGCCAGCCGCGGACCACCCACGTAGGCGAAGCGCCGGTGGCCGGCGGTCAGGAGGTGGGCGACGCCGTCGCGCAGCGCCCGGCCCGCGCTCGCGAGCACCCGCGGGGTCCCCGACACGTCCCGGTTGACGAACAGCACGCGCTGGCGCTGGGCGACGAGCGCGACCTCACGCTCCGGCGCCCGCGGACCGACCACCACCAGCCCCTGCACCTGCGGCGCCAGGCGCTGCACGAGCCGCAGCTCGCGCGCGGGGTCGCCGTCGCTGTCCGCGGAGATGACGGCGTAGCCCAGGTCCTCCGCGCGGCGCTGCGCCGCGCGCAGCAGCGGCGGGAAGAACGGGTTGGCGATGTCGGGCACGACGACGCCGATCGTGTGCTGCAGCCCCGTGCTGAGCGCCCGGGCGTGCGCGTTCGGCACGTACCCGAGGGCGGCCGCCGTGCGGGTCACGCGCTCCACGGTCTCGGGTCGCAGCAGGCGGGGCGCCGTGAACGCCCTCGAGACGGTCGACGGCGAGATCCCGAGCTCGCGCGCGATCTCCGTGATCGTCGGGGCGCGCCTCAGCGGACGATCGGACACGCCAGCACCGCCTCCCGCTCGACGATCGCCGCGGCCTCGGGCGCGAACGGCGCCGGCATCGCGTAGTAGCGGTGCGCGTCGGCCACCTCGTACCCGCCCTCGGGCCACGCGCGCGCCGTCGGCAGGTAGCCGGGAGTACCACCCGAGTACCCGGCCACGACGACGGCGCGCACGTCGTCCGCGCGCGCCTCCGCGGCCGCGAGCACACCGGTCGCGACGGCGTCGCCCGTCTCCAGGAACGGCTCGCCCGGCAGGGCGACGAGCACGACGTCGCCCAGGCGGACCGCAGTGACGCCGCCGCGCCAGGGGGCGGGCGCAGCCGCTCCCCGGGCACGCCGGCACCTCGGTCGACGGCGTCGTCCACCGCGGCGAACGGGAGGGCGACGGGCCGGGTCGTCCGGCGCACGGCGTCGCACACCACGGGCCTGGCGTGCGGACCCGCGACCGCGGCCGCCACACGGAGCCCGAGGCGCTCGGCGTCGGCCGCGGTCCGCCCGGGAGCGGGACCGTCCCCGGTCACCAGCGACGCGCTCGCCGCGTGGCCGGTGTTGACGTCGCCGGCGCACCCCGTGAGGAACAGGCACGGCGCGCCGTCGTCGGCCGCCTCGAGCGCGCGCCGGGTGTGACCGATGTAGTCGGCCGAGTGACCGCGGTTGGTCGCGTCCAGCACGACGGGGTGGCACGGGAAGGAGATTAGGCGCGCGTAGACGGCGCCGTCGCGGCGCCGCCAGAGCAGCGAGTGGGCCGGCGCCAGGGGTCGGCCGCCGCGGCGGCGGTCGTGAACGACGCCCGTCACCTCGGACGCCGCGTGCTCGAGCGTGCACGGCGTGGCCGTCGCGCGCGCCGCGCGCACGGCGGCCCTCGCAGCCGCGATCACGACGTCCTCCAGCCCCGGGGCGGTGCTGCCCAGCGCGTCCTGCATCACCCCCGGCGCCGCGTGCGTGTGGGTCGCGTGGACGACGACGTCCCCGGGCGAGTCGGGCGCCACGTCCCGGGCGATCGCCTCGCACGTCGAGCGGTCCAGACCGCACACGTCGAGCGCGAGGATCACGACGTCGTCGAGCACCAGCGCGCGCACGCTCAGCTCGTCCAGCACACCGGTACTGGGGCCCGAGCGCGCCGCGAACCCCGCCATCGGGCTGCCGACGGGCAGCTCCAGCGGCAGGGTCGCGGCACCCACGAGCACCGTCACGGCACGCGCCGCCCCGCGACCCGGACCTCGCGCACGGCGCCGTCGTCCTCCAGCAGCACGACGTCCGCGGGCGCGCCGACGGCGATCTCCGGCGCGATCCCGGCGATCCGGGCCGGCACGGTCGAGACGAGGTCGATCGCGTCCGCCAGCGTGGTCGCGGTCGCCGCGACCACGTGACCGAGCCCGTCCGCGAGCGATCGTGCGGCACCCGCCAGCAGCGGCGACCCCACCGGGGAGAGTCGCCCCTGGGGCGTCAGCTCCACCTCGCCGCCCACCGGTGCCCGGTAGCGGCCAGGCGGGAGACCGGCCATCGCCGTCGCGTCGGAGACCAGGAACGCGCGACCCGGCCCCTTGGCGCGCAGCATCGCCTGCAGCGTGTCGGCCGGCAGGTGGTGCCCGTCCGCGATGAAGCCGCACGTGAGGTCGTCGTGCGCGAGCTGCGCCCAGATGACGTTCGGGTGCCGCGGCAGGGTGGTCGCGACGCCGTTGCCCAGGTGGGTCGACAGGCTCGCCCCGGCCCGGACCGCCTCGCGCACCTGCGCCCCGCTCGCGTGGGTGTGCCCGACGGCGACCCGCACACCCCCGCCACGATCCTGGCGACGTGCGCGGCGGCGTCGGGCGTGTGCGGGGACAGCGTGACGATCCCGACCGGCCCTGCCTCGTGCCAGCGCGCCACCTCGCCGGAGTCCACCGGGCGGATGTGCGCGGTGTCGTGGACCCCGCGCGCGCCGTCGTGGTCGGAGAGGAAGGGGCCCTCGACGTGCGCGAACGGGACGGCGGCAGCCACCTGCGGCGACTCGCGCCGGGCCCGGGCGACGGCGCGCAGAGCCGCCACGATCCGCTCCTCGGGCGCCGTGATGATCGTGGGCACCCAGGAGGTGACACCGATCCGCGCGAGGGTGGCCGTGATCTCGTGCACGGCCGTCAGCGGGTCCTCGCCGTTGACGTCGTGCCCGCCGTAGCCGTTGACCTGCAGGTCCACCATGCCGCGGGCGAGGACGGGGAGGTCGGCGATCTCCTCGCGCGCGGCGGGCGTGCGGCGCTCGACCCCGGTCACGACCCCGTCCGCGACGGCTACCCGCAGCACGTCACCGGTGCGGGCGCAGCGGCCCGTGATCGTGTCGATCCCGCTCACAGCCACCTCACCCGGTCGCGGAACCGCTCGAGGAACCGCGCGTTGGCCTCATCCCCGCCCGGGGCGTTGCCCGAGCGCCACAGCGGCGGGTCGACCCCCGCGGCCACCAGCGCCTCGACCGTCTCCACCAGCAGCCAGTTGAGCGCGAACGCGTTGGCGAAGGTGGAGATCGCACCGGTGCGCTCCGCGGCGCCGTCGACCTCGACGACGGCGTCCCCCACCGGCACCTTGGTGTCGATGTGGAGGTCGACGACGTCGTGCAGGTCGTGACCGCCGGGATGACGCGCCGGGTGGTCCGGGGCGGTCGCCACGGCGTGCTCCCGGCTCGAGACGCCGATCACCGCGACGCCGCGCTCCCGTGCCGTCAGGGCGGCGTCGATCAGCGCGGCGTTGATGCCGTAGGCGTTCACCAGCACGAGGAGGTCGCCCTCCCCCAGCCGGTTGTCCGCGATCACGAGGCGGCCGTAGCCCGGGGTGCGCTCCACGGCCATCGAGCGCAGCGCGCCGTCGGACAGGAGCGTGCCCGAGTCGAGGATGGCTGAGACGTGCATCAACCCACCCGCACGGAAGAACAGCTCCTGGGCGGCGAGGTTGGAGTGCCCCCCGGACCGTAGACGTGCACGAGCCGGTCGGCCAGCACCTGGTCCCGCAGCAGCTCGGCGGCACTCGCGACGGCGTCGCCCTCCTCCTCGAGGATCCGCTCCAGGAGCGAGGTCACCGCGCCCAGGTAGCGGGCGCCCGCACCCGCGCCGCCGCTCACGCGGCCGCCGGGTCGGAGGCGGGGTCCGAGTCCGGGTCCGACGACGGATCCAGGAACAGGTGCACGTCGGGGTGCGTCCGCAGCGCGGTGCCGGGGTGGGCGCCGGAAACCGGCTCGCCGAGCGTCTGGCGCACGGCCTCGCGCTTGGCGGCGGTGGGCACGGAGGCGACGACGGTGCGGGTGTGCAGCAGCCGCGGGATCGTGACGGTGACGGCGTGCGGCGGCACGGCGTCCAGCTCGGGGAAGTGCCCCTCGTCGACCTGCTGCTGCCGCGAGACCTCGTCGAGCTCGACCACCCGCGCGGACAGCGGGTCGGCCAGGTCGGCCGGCGGGTCGTTGAACGCGAGGTGGCCGTTCACGCCCAGGCCGCAGAGCACGACGTCGAACTCCTCCTCGCCCATGGCCTCACGGTAGGCCGCCGCGGCCTCGTCCGCGGGGCGGGTGGCGTCGATGCGGTGGAACCGGCCCATGCCGACGTGGTCGAGCAGGTGGGTGTGCAGCCACGTGCCGAACCCCTGCGGGGCGGCCGGGTCGAGCCCCACGTAGTCGTCCATGTGGAAGGCCTCCACGCGGTCCCACGCGATGCCGTCGGCGCGCACGAGCCAGCGCAGGGTCGCGCTCTGGCTGGGCGCCGCGGCGAGCATCAGGCGGGCACGGCCGCGCTCGGCGACGGCGGTGCGCAGCCGGTCGGCCGCGACGAGCGCGGCCGCCTCGCCGAGCGCGTCGGCGTCGGCCAGGGTGCGGACGTGGAGCGGGTGCGTCGTGGTCGGTGTCAGGGTCATGCGGGTACCTCGTGGTCGGTCTCGGGTCGGGCGGGTGAGGAGGGTGAGGACGGCATGGTGGCGTCCGGTCGGATGCGGCCGAGCAGCGCGAGGGAGCGCGCCACGTGCATCGGGTCCTTGAGCGGCAGGGCGACGACGGCCTCGAGCGGTGCGCCGGTGCGGTCACGGATCTGGGTCCACTCCGCGCCGCCGGCCGCCGGGAAGGTCGCGAGGGTCCAGTGCCGGACGCGGTCGTACCAGCGTTCCAGCCGGCGGGAGCCGCAGTGCTGCGCGAGCAGCGCGGTCGCGTAGAGCGCCTCGGCGTGCACCCACCAGAGCTTGGTGTCCCAGGTGCGCTCGAGGAGCTCGGTGTACCGGTCCTCACCGGTGCGGCGGCCGCGCGGGCGCCCGCCGTCGCGGTCGGTGTAGCGCAGCAGCCCGCCGTGCTCGGGGTCCCACCCCGTCTCGAGCGCCCGCAGGGCGAGGTGCTCGAGGAGCTCGGGGTCGACGGCGATCTCCGGTGCCGTGCGCGCCGCGTGCACGAGCATCCACAGGCACTCGAGCAGGTGCCCGGGCGTCACGTGGCGCGCGAGCAGGGTGTCGTTCTCCGCGGCGTCGTCCGGGCGCATCTCCCACCAGCGGTCGACGCCGAGCAGGCCGTCCGGCCCCACCAGCGTGTCCGCGGAGCGCACGAGGACGGCACGGACCTCGGGCCCGCCGCCGACGTCGCACAGCTCGGCCGCCGCGTGCAGCAGCGACATCGGACCCGCCAGGTCGCGGTAGCCCGGCGGGACGGGGTACGGCTCGGTCGGGGCGGTGCGGTCGTGGATCGCGCGCTCGGCGGCGACGAGCACACGCTCGGCCGTCGCCAGGTGCTCGGTCGCACCCGCGCGGACCGCGCCGGCCAGCCCGAGCACCGCGAACAGGTCGGCGAAGACGCTGCTGTCCAGGCGGCCGCCCTCCTGCGGGACCGGATCGCCGTCGCGGGTCAGGCAGAAGATCGTCGACCCGCCGGGCAGGACGGCGCGCGCCGCCAGGAGGTCCGCGGCGTGGCGGGCTCGCGCCCGCCACACCGCGGCGTCCCCCGTGAGGGCTCCCGCGTCGATCTCGTCGGCGACGAGGGCGCACAGCCACGCCCACCGGCCCTGCGACCAGGTGTAGCGGTCCTCGCTGAGGACCTCGCCGTCGCCGCCGAGACAGGTGCGCACGCCGCCGTGGACGTCGTCTGCGCCGTACCGCTCCCACCACCCCAGGACGTCCTGGTCGAGGTGCTCCCGCACGGTGCGGGACGGGTCCGCGGCGGTCACCGACGCGGCGGCGTCGACCTCGTGGGGGCCCGCCGTCACGCGGTGACCCCGGCGGTCCGCGTCTCGTCGGCGGGCTTCGGCTCGTCCTCACGACCGAGGGCGTCCACGAGCTCGTCGACCTCGGGGCGCACGGACGGGCGGACGAAGCCGTAGACGATGAACACGATGATCGAGCACGTGACGGGCGCCGCCACCGAGATGGTCTGCGCGTTCGCGGTGCCGAGGGCGGCGATCTCGTCGTTCAGCACGTAGCGGTTGACCGCGAAGACCACGAGGCCCACGGCCCAGGAGGTGATCGCGGCGGCCGAGCCGGAGCGGCGGAACGCGGGCAGCAGACCGAGCAGCATCGGGACGGCGATCGGCCCCACGAGCGCCCCGAACCACAGGATCAGCAGACCCAGCACACCCCCGAAGCTGTCGGAGGCGAGCGCGATCCCCATCGACAGGACGATGAACAGGAACGTGGTCAACCGCGCCATGAAGAGCTCGCGCTTCTCCGGGAGGAACGACTTGTCGCGCCGCAGCGTCGGGATGATGTCGCGCACCACGACCGAGGAGATCGCGTTGGCGTCCGAACCGGTCATCGCCATCGTGTGGGCGAACATGCCGGCGAGCACGAGACCGACGAGTCCCGCGGGCAGGAACTCCTGCGCCATCAGGGCGTAGGACTGCTCGGGGTTGTCCAGGTTCGGGAAGAAGATCGGGGCGGCCCACATCGGCACGAACAGCACGAGCGGCCAGACCAGGTACAGCACGCCGGAGTAGAGCATCGACCGGCGGGCCTCGCGGCCGTCCTTCGTCGCGATGAGGCGCATCGCGAGGTTCCAGGTGCCGCCGTTGTAGGACAGCGTCGAGATGATGCAGTAGGCGATGAAGAACCCGATCGTCAGGTCGTTGTTGAACGCCGAGGAGTGCCCCGCCGGGAGCTGGTCCCACATCGTCCACAGCGAGCTGAACCCGTCGAGGTGCACGATCACGATTCCGAACATCGCCACGGCCGCCACGAGCTGGATCACGAACTGGCCGAGGTCGGTCATGACGTCGGCCCAGATCCCGCCGATGGTGCAGTAGATCATCGTGACGCCGCCGACCACGAGGATGCCCCAGATCAGCGGCAGCCCGGCGAAGACCTCGAGCAGGATGGCGCTCGCGACCCACTTGGCCGCGACGTCGAAGATCTTCAGCGCCGCACCCGACCACGCCAGCAGCTGCTCGGTCGGCACGTTGAAGCGCGTGGCGAGGTACTCCAGCGGCGAGATGACGCCGAGGCGCTGCCGCAGGCGCGGCCAGCGGGGCGCGAACAGCCAGGCGCCGACGGCGCAGGCCACCGTGATGCTCAGCGCCCACCACACGTAGACCGCGAAGCCGGTCGTGTAGGCCAGCGCGGCGTAGCCGACGAACACGGCGGCCGAGTAGCCCGACATGTGGTGGGAGATCCCGACCAGCCAGGCGGGCAGCTTGCCGCCCGCGACGTAGAACTCCGAGGCGTCGGTCACCTTCCGCTTCGACCAGATCCCGATGCCGATCATGACCAGCATGTAGAGGCCGATGACGGCCCAGTCCAGAGCTCCCATGTGCGATGCACCTTCCTGTGGGGCGAGTGCTGGGACGCTTGCATGCAAACGTTTGCACGGCAACGTCGGGAGGGTCAGGTCGTCAAGACGTCACGCACTTGTGACACGGGTGAAACGTGCACCGAGGCCCGCCGGGGCCTGGGACCACCCCGGGTACGACGGCGTCGCGCGCCACCACGACGATCGTGCGGACGAGCGCACCCGGGGGCCGACGTCCCACCCGTCGGAGGTCAGGCCGTGGACCTCCGCTGCCGCGTCGGCGTCAGAGGGCGGCCTCGACGAGCTGCCACGTCACCCAGGGGTCCTCCAGCACCATCGCGTGTCCGAGCGAGTCCTCCCGCACGACGTCCCAGCCGGCCGCGACCAGCTGTTCGGGCAACGGATCGGGGACGACGTAGGTCGCATCCCCCGAGAGGACCACCGTGGACCTGGCCTCCTGGCGGGTGGGGCGGTAGGGGTGGAGCGCGACGTCCTGCAGGACGGACAGGGCCATGCCCCTGTCCCAGAGTCCCTGCGCCGCGTTCTCGAGCACCTTCGCCTCGTGGCTGAGGGTGGGAGTGCGCACCCCCTGCCACGGACGGCGGCGAGCAGCGGGATCGACCAGCGCACGCGGCGGACCAGGAACCCGCCGATCCCGGTGTCGGGCAGCGCGAGCCTGAAGCCGGGGTCGAGGTACACCGCACACACGGGTGCGAGCCGGTGCACCGCTCGCGCGACGACGGCGCCGCCCAGGGAGTGCGAGACGACGCCGTGGACGTTCGCCGGGAGCGTCTCGACCAGGTCGTCGGCGAAGTCCTCGACGGAGTAGGTCGGCGCCCGGTCGGAGCGACCGTGACCACGGAGGTCGACGGTGATGACGGTGTACCGACCGGTCGCGACCGCGAGGTCGACGAGGCCGGCCCAGACGGTGCTGTCGTTCGCGAGGCCGTGGATCAGGGCGACCGTCCGGGGGCCCGATCCGTGGTGCTCCGTGTTCAGCTTCATGCGCGGTCTCCTCCGTGGCACGTCGGGCGGATGTCGGTCCGGTCGGCGTTCACCCGCGCTCCCTGACGAGCCGGGGCACACCGAATGTCGTGTGGACGGGATCGGCCACCATCACCGACGCCGGGGCCCCGGCCGTGACTCCCGGCAGACCGGCCGCGGCCACGAGGTCGTCGTCGAGGTGGAGCAGCTCGCCCCCGCGCAGGCCCCACGGCGCGTGGGTGTTCGGCACCCACCACGTGCGGCCGAGGTGCCGGGTGTGCAGGCCGAACCGCGCACTGACGAACACCGAGAGATCGTCCGGCTCGGCGATCACCCGCCCGCGGCGGACGGTGATGCGGGAAACAGCCCCGCGGGGCGACGGCCACCGACGACGGGTGCGGTAGTCCAGGACGTCCCCCTCGCGGTGCAACGACATTCGTGCCCACGTGTACGGGGTCGCGAACGAGAGCCGCGCTCCCAGAGCGACCGCGAGCCGGTTCGTCTCCAGCGAACGGAACACGACGCCGTGCCGCCCGTCGTCGTCGACGGAGTAGAGCCTGACGTTCGTCTCGAGGAAATCCCCGAACCACGGGATCGCCGGGCCACGACCGAGACCCGCCCGGCGCATCACGAACGGGATCAGTCCGACGTACGTCGCGCCGTCGAGGACGTCGGGGCGCGTGCCGGCCGGCATCAGCGGGGCGACCCGCTCGGGGTCGACCGCCCAGTGCACGAAGGTCAGGTCGGCCCACGTCTGGCTCATGATCCAGGGTCCGGTCAGCTGCGGCGCGAAGGGGGTCACGGTCACGCGACCATCATCGCGGCACCTCGGCGGACAGGTGCGTCCGAACCGACCAGGTCGCACGACTCGACGAGGCGCGGGACCGCCGGGCGGCGCCGGTGTCGTGCCGACCCCTGCGAGGAAGCTCGTGCGGACCGGGTCAGATGACCCCGGTGCCCAGCGAGGCGAGCGCGAGCTCGACGTCCTCGGCGTCGCTCCAGACGTGGAAGGCCAGCCGCACCCCGCCGCCGCGACCGGCCACGCGGCAGCCGGCGGCCTCGAGCCGGGCGCGCGCCGCGCCGTCGGGATCGGGTAGCGAGATGATCGCGCTCTCCCCCGGCGGCAGGTCGACACCGGCCCGGAACGCGTTCGCGAGGGCGACGTCGTGGTCCCGCACCCCCGCGAGGTCGACGGCGGCGTACGCCTCGAGCGCGGGCACGGCACCGACCCAGGCGAGCCACGCGGGTGAGACGTCGAACCGCCGCGCGTCGGGCGCGAGCCGCGGTGTCGTGCCGTAGACCCCGTCCCACGGGCTCTCGCTCGCGTACCAGCCGGCCGACGTCGCGCGGAGGTGGTCGCGTGCCGCGGGGGCGACCGTCGTGACGGCGGTACCGCGGGGGCACGAGAGCCACTTGTAGCCGGAGGTGACGGTGACGTCGAAGCGTTCGGCCGTCACCGGCAGCCACCCGGCCGCCTGGGTGAGGTCGGCGAGCGTGAGCGCCCCGACGTCGTGGGCGGCCTCGAGGACCGCGTCCACGTCGGCGAGGTGGCCCGTGCGCGAGGCGACGAGCGAGAACGCGACGGCGTCGCACCCCCGCGCGACGGCGTCGGCCAGCCCCTCGAGCGGCACGGCGACGACCTCGATCCCGCGGTCGGCGTGCTGCGTGAACGGGTAGGTGACGGAGGTGAAGTCGTCCTCGACGACGACGACGCGGGCGCCGTCGGGCAGCCCGGCCGCCACGGTCCCGACCGCCACGGAGGTCTGGGACCCCGTGGCGACCCACGACGTCGGGACGCCGAGGACGCGCGCGGCCAGACCCCGGGCGCGCTCGACGGTCTCGCCGTAGCGGACCGCGCACGCCGCCCCGTCCTGCCACTCCTGGAGCGCGCGCTGCATCGCCACGACGGTGCCGAGCAGGGGCAGACCGCAGGTCGCGGCGTCGAGGTGACCGCGCACCTGCGGGTAGGCCGCCCGCAGCGCGTCGACCGAGGCCGCCGCGGCGTCGTCCCGGTGGGAGAAGATCGTGGTCGCTGCGGTCATACCTCCAGCCTGGCGACGCCGACGACGTCCATCAAGGCGCACCTCGAGCACCTATCCATCACCGGAGGTTATGGTTCGGCGATGACCGCCCCCTCGACATCGGGTCGCTCCGACTGCTCCAGGCCGTGGCCGAGCACGGCTCGCTCACGGGCGCGGCACACGCGATCGGCATCAGCCAACCCGCCGCGAGCCAGCACGTGCGCCGACTCGAGCGCAGGGTGGGCACGGCCCTGGTCGAGCGCGCGGGGCGCGCGGTGCGACTGACGCCGGCGGGCGCAGCCCTGGCCCGGCACGGCGACACCATCGGGGCGACCCTGCGCGCGGCCCTGCTCGAGGTCGAGGCGCTGGCCGGGATCCGCGCCGGCGTCGTCCGGCTCGCGACCTTCCCGTCCTCGACCGCCACGCTCGTCCCCCGGGCGCTCGCCATGTTGCGGCAGGACCACCCGGGACTCACCGTGCGACTGGTGGAGGCCGAACCGCCCGAGTCGCTGGCGCTCCTGCGGTCGGGCGAGTGCGACGTCGTGCTCGCGTTCAGCTACGCCGGACTCGACGACGACGCGGGCGCCCTCGCCGACGGGGCCGCGGACGCCGCCGACGACGCTCCGGGGCTGGTGCGCACGCCACTGATCGACGACGTCGCCACCGTGGTCCTGGCGCACGACCACCCGCTCGCCGGTCAATCGCGGCTGCACCTGTCCGACCTCGCCCAGGAGGAGTGGATCGCCGGCTGCCCGCGGTGCCGGGACCACCTGCTCCGCGCCGCGCGGGCCGCCGCCTTCTCCCCCGACGTCAGCTTCGCCACCGACGACTACTCCGCCGTGCTGGGGCTCGTGGCCGCGGGCCTCGGCGTCGCGCTCGTCCCCGGTCTCGTCCGGCCGGTCGCCGAACGCCACCCCGGCGTCGCCGTTCGCGACGTGACCGGTGTGTCCGTGCGCCGGGTGCACGCCGCCACGAGCGCCGACCTGATGCGCGTCCCCGCTGTCGCCGCGACCGTCGCGGCTCTGCGAGAGGCGGCAGCGGAGTTCCGCCGGCCCCTCGGGTGATCCGCGGACCGCACGTCCGCTCGTCCGTGGGAGCCGCCGTCGTGGTGATGGCATCGATATCACCCGTGTGCCACGATGGCCCCACCCATCACCCACGAAGGCGCACACGATGACGACGACGCACGCCGGACAGCCGGTCCGCACCGACCCCGGTCCCGGTCCTGCTCGGACCCTGTCCGCACCCTCGCCCACCCTGACGTGGTCGGCGAACCGGTTCCACCGCGACGGCGAGGAGGTCCAGATCCTGTCGGGATCGGTGCACTACTTCCGGGTGCACCCCGACCAGTGGCGCGACCGTCTGCAACGCGTCAAGGACCTGGGTCTGAACACGGTGGACACCTACATCCCGTGGAACTTCCACCAGCCCCACGAGGACCGAGCACCCGACTTCACGGGGTGGCGCGACGTCGAGCGGTTCGTACGGATCGCGGGCGATCTCGGTCTCGACGTCACGGTGCGCCCCGGTCCGTACATCTGCGCCGAGTGGTCCAACGGGGGCCTGCCGGCCTGGTTGACAGGTCGTGGGCTCCCGCTCCGAACTCCGGAGGAGTCGTTCCTCGCCCCGGTGCGGGCCTGGTTCTCGCACCTGGTCCCGCGACTCGCCGCGCTGCAGGCCAACCGCGGCGGTCCGATCGTCGCCGTCCAGGTGGAGAACGAGTTCGGCAGCTTCGGTGACGACCGGCGCTATCCGGTGGCTCTCGCGGAGCTGCTGCGCGAGAACGGGATCACCGAGCTGCTCTTCACGGCTGACGGCGGGACCGAGCTGATGCTCGACGCGGGGGCAGTGGACGGCGTCCTCACCGCTCTGACCCTCGGATCGCGTGCTGGTGCGGCACGCCGCCTCGTACGCGCGCGCCGCGCGGACGAGCCCTTCCTCGTCGCCGAGTTCTGGAACGGTTGGTTCGACCACTGGGGCCGCCCGCACCACGTGCGTTCACCCGCGAGCGCGGCCGAGACCCTGGCGGAGATCGTGGATGACGGGGGAGCGTGTGCCTCTACATGGCTCACGGTGGCACGAACTTCGGCCTGTGGGCGGGGGCGAACCGGGAGGACGGCGAGCTCCTCAGCACCGTGACGAGCTACGACTCCGACGCGCCGATCGCGGAGGACGGCACGCTCACCGAGAAGTTCTTCGCGATGCGGGAGGCGCTGGGCGCGTCGGCCCCGATCGTGTCGCAGCAGCCCCGCACCCTCGCGGCGCGCACGCTCCCGACGACCCCGGGCCGCAACCTCGACGACGCTCTCGACCTGCTCGCCGGCCCGGCTGTCGACGTCGCCACGACCGTCGCGTTCGAGGACCTCTCCCTCGACGCGGGGATGCTCCTGCTCGACGCCGACGTCCTGCTGCCGGGTGACGACGTCTCCCTCGCGTTCCCGCAGGTGGCCGACCGCGCAACGGTGCGTCTCGACGGTCGTCGGCTCGGTGCCGTCCAGGAGTCGGGGTCGATCGATCTGGGTCCGCGGGGCGTGGGCGGAACCGGTCGTCTGCACGTGATCGTGGAGAACCTCGGACGCGTCAACTACGGCTGGTCGCTCGGGGAGCGCAAGGGGCTCCTCGCGCCGGCTCTGCTCGGACGCCGGGCTGTGCAGCGCTGGCGCGCCCGTCCCCTCGACCTCGCCGACGCAGGTCCGGACGACCTCACCCGTCTGCGCGAGCGGTCGCCCGGGGAGTCCGGGTCGCCCGCCGTCGAGCTCGACGGCGCCGGGGTCGCCTTCGCGACGCCGACCCTCACCGAGGTGGCCGACACGCACCTCGCACTCCCAGGGTTCGAACGCGGACTGGTGTGGGTCAACGACTTCCTCCTCGGGCGCTACTGGGAGGTGGGGCCGCAGGAGACTCTGTACGTCCCCGCTCCACTGCTGCACCGGGGCGAGAACGTCATCACGGTGCTCGAGCTGGAGCGCCGGGGCTCTGCGGTCGAGCTGCGCGCCAGGCCGTCGCTCGGACCGGAGGAGAGCTACATCGAGGAGTTCTGAGCGTCGGGGCCGGCCTTCAGCCCGCGGCGGGGCCGGTGCTGCGCCGCACCACGAGCTCGGGTTCCACGAGCAGGTGCTGCCGCTCGACGTCGGGGCGCTCGACCGCGTCGAGGACGAGGCGGACGGCGTCCCGACCCATCTCCTCGAACGGCTGCCGCATCGTGGTCAGCGGCGGGACGCCGAAACGTGCCAGCGGGATGTCGTCCATCCCCACCACCGAGATGTCCTCGGGGACGCGTCGACCGTGCTCGACGAGCGCGCTGACGAGCCCCAGAGCCATCTCGTCGGAGGAGACGAAGACGGCGGTGGCATCGGGCATGCGCGCGAGGATCAACCCGTTGCGGTAGCCCGACTCGGCGGTCCAGTCGCCGTAGAGGACGGGTGGCACCGAGCGTCCGGCGGCGACGAGCTCCTTCTCCCACCCCGTCGAGCGACCCGAGGCGTCCTTCCAGGCCGTCGGCCCCGCGACGTGCCAGACCGTCTCGTGACCGATCTCGAGGAGGTGGCGGGTCGCGATGCGCCCGGCCTCCTCCTGGTCGGCGTTGATGGTCCCGACGGCGGACGGGCTCGACCCGTCGATGGTCACGGTGGGCAGACGGAGGGTGGCCTTCTCGAGAGCCTCCTCGTCCCAGACGGGCAGGGCGACGACGAGCCCGTCGACCCCCTGGTCGCGGAGGTGCTCGATCCCGGCGGAGACGGCCGCAGGGGCGACCGAGGTGGTTCCGGCGGCGCTGACGAAGTACCCCCGCTCGCGAGCGGCGCGCGTGATGCCGAGCATGAGCGCGGCAGCCGAGTGGTGCACCGACTCGTGAGTCATGACGCCGAGCGTCATGCTGCGGCCCGTGACGAGCGCGCGGGCAAGGCCCGTGCGGCGGTAACCCGTCTTGGCGACCGCGCCCTCCACGAGGAGACGGGTCACGTCGGAGACGTTCGGGTGACCGCGAAGCACGCGCGAAACCGTCTGCGGCGACACTCCCGCCTCGGCGGCGACGTCGGCCATCGTCGGCGCCCGGAGTCGCTGGGTGGCCCCCGGGGCCGATGGCGTCCGCACGTCCTTCTCCGCTCCGACCGACCGCCCTGGCCGGCCGGAGCCATGCTAGTGGGTCGACCGGACCCGAGCGGGGCGGTCGCGCACGTCGTACGGTCCGTTCGACGTCAGGCCGGCACGTCGCCCAGCAGTCCCGGCCGACCGGACTCGTCCCAGACTCTCGTCCACCGGTGCGGTGCGTCGAACCGCGGCCACCCCGGGTCGTTGCCGTGGATGAACTCGACGAACGATCCGTGGACGTCGTCGGCGAGGTGCTGCGGCGCACCCTGCAGGTGCTCGCGGGCGTCGTCGGTCAGGTCGTCGACGACGCCGAGCACGTCGCCGCTGAAGGGCAGCTCGATCCCGTGCGCGGCGCCCATCGGCTCCCGCGCGCGCCAGCGGAACTCGTAGAGCCACGACGGCCCCGGCCGCCGCTCGACCGCCTCGCGGGTCGGTCCGCGGAAGGCGTGCTCGGTCCAGGCGGCCTCGATCTGCTCCAGCGGGTCCGTCAGGCGGCGCGGTCCCGTCGACCACGCACGACGCGCCGCGCCGTCGAGCGACAGGGCGTGCCGCAGACCCCGCCGCGCGAGAGACCCGAGAACCGGCACCCCCGCGAGCCCCTCGACGAAGCCCGCCGTCTCGTGCTGGACCGTGCCGGCCAGGAGCGGCACGGTGGAGGCACCGACCGCCTCCCGCACGGGCAGCGGCAGGAGGTCGGTCCCGTGCACCGCCCGGTAGGGCGTGATCATCAGCGACTCCGAGCGCCCGCGGAGCAGCCCCAGCGCGAATCGCGAGGACAGCTTCTGCGCCGCCGCGACCGTGCGGTCGACGGACACCCCGCGGAAGCCCTCCACCGTGGCGGGGACGCGGAGCAGCCGGGCGACGGCTCGCGTCTGGCCCGCCGCGGCGTCCGGGTCGATCGAGGCGATCGTCGATCCGCTCATCGCGATGCCGCGGTGCAGCAGGTCCGCCGAGGCCGGGAGCGCGAGCTGCGTCAGCACACTCACACCGCCCCCGGACTGCCCCATCACCGTGACCCGGTCCGGATCGCCGCCGAAGGCGGCGACGTCCTCCCGCACCCAGGTCAGGGCGGCGACCTGGTCGCGCAGCCCGAGGTTGTCCGGCGCGTCCTCGAGGTGGAGGAACCCCTCGAGCCCGAGCCGGTAGTTGATGCTGACGTGCACGACGCCGCTGCGCGCCCACGGGACGCCGGAGAAGAGCGGAAGGGATCCGGCGCCGGTCACGTAGCCCCCGCCGTGGATGTGGACGACCACGGGGAGCGCTGCGGATCCCGGCTCCGGCGTCGCGACGTCGAGCGTCAGGCAGTCCTCGCCGGTGCGCGACGGCGCGTACAGAGGCGCCCACGAGTCCTGCGGCGACGGGCTCGGCTGGGGTGGCGCGACACCCGCCGTCGTCGCCTCCCGCACGCCGCTCCACGGCTCCGGCGCCACCGGCGCCGCGTACCGCCGGGGGCCGAAGGGCGGGGCGGCGTAGGGGATGCCGCGAAACAGGTGGACGCCGTCGACCACCGCTCCGCGCACGGTTCCGCTGCGCGTCCGCACCCGGGTCACGGCACGTCCTCCTCGCGGTCGGGGTCGAGCAGGGCCACGACCCGGTCCTCCCACTCTCGCGCACCGGGAACCTCGCGCGTGAAGGCCAGGCTCCCGTGGGTCATCCCGGCGAACGCGTGCAGCGTGGCCGGCGTGCCGTGACGCTGCAGCTCGGCGACGTACGCCTCGCCGTCGCCCCGGAAGACGTCGAGCTCGGCCACCAGGACGTCGGCGGGCGGGAGGCCCGACAGGTCCCGGGCGAGCAGCGGGGAGGCCGTGGGCGCCGTCGGGCTCGCGCTGGCGAGGTAGTTCGCGGCGAGCTCCTGCATCATCGGGACGACCGCCTCCCGCGGCATCCCGAGCGACGGCGCGACGTCCACGCTCAGGTGGCCGCCGGTCAGGTCGGTCACCGGCACCTCGAGGACCTGGCGGCGCAGGGGCAGCCGGTCGCCGTCGCGGTTGACGAGCGCGAGCGCCGCCGCCAGGTTGCCGCCCGCGGACATCCCGCCGACCGTGACCGACCCGGGAGGGAAGCCGAGCTCGTCGGCCGCCGCCGCGAGCCACCGGTGGACCGCCACGACCTGCTCCAGCGCGGCCGGGTAGGGGTGCTCGGGCGCCAGGGCGTAGTCCGGGGCGACGACGACGGTGCGGGCCCGCACGGCGCGCGTGCGCAGCAGCGCGTCGACGCTCGGGAAGTCGATCCCGCCCTGCCGGAACGCACCGCCGAACAGGAACAGGTGACCGCCGACCGCCCGCACGCCGCGCGGACGGTAGACCCGGCAGCGCACGTCACCGCGCCCCGGGACCGCGACGGTGACGTCCTCGACGTCGACGTCGGTGGGCGGATCCGCCACCAGCGGCGCGACCACCTCGCGGTCGATGCGCAGCGCGAGGGTGCGCTGCTCCTGCGGCGTGGTGACGACCGTGGCGCTCATGACGGCGCGCATCGCCGCCTCGGCCTCTCGGATGACGGGGTGGAGCGGCTCGGTGTCTGGTGGCATGGAGTCTCCTGCGACTGTCCAGCGGTGGCGGTCGTCCGAAGTGGATAAGTGTCGAAGTGCTTCGAGCAAGCAGTTGACAACGTAGCAGACGCGCGCTGTCATGTCAGAGGCACCAGACGGTGCCGGGGACGGCGTCCGCGCCGGAGGGAGCTGAGTTCACGTGCCATCGCCTGCGCCGCCGCCGTCGGCACCCACGCTGCACCCGGTGATCGAGGCGTGGCTGACCCGCTCGGCCGAGCTCGCCGCCTCGCCGGAGGCGCCGCCCGACGAGCGGGAGCACGCGCGCTGGGTGAGCGACGCGCTGTTCACGGAGTTCGGCGTCGCGCCGCCCGCGGCTCGGCGCACGACCCACGAGGTGCCCACCGACCGCGGTCTCCTGAGGATCGACGTCTACCGGCCTCCCGGTCGTGGCGCCGACGTCGTACCCGCCTACCTGGTGCTGCACGGCGGCGCGTTCCGGTTCGGGCACCCCGACGAGCTGGTGAACGTGGCCTTCTGCAGCGCGCGGGCGGTCGACGCGGGGGTCGCGGTGGTGTGCGTCGACTACGCGCTCGCACCGGAGAACCCGCACCCGGCCGCCACCCTCGACGCACGCGACGCGCTGCGGTGGCTGGTGGAGCGGGCCCGCGACCTCGCGATCGACCCGGACCGGATCGTCGTCGGCGGCGTCTCGGCGGGCGGCGCGCTCGCCGCCGGTCTGTGCGCCTGGGCCCGCGACCACGGCGTCGCCGTGCGCGGGCAGCTGCTGGAGGTGCCGGTCGTCGACCTCTCCCCCGGTGCGCCGTGGCTCGACGAGCACGCGGCGCTGAACGGGCTCGGCGACCTCGAGACGATCCGGGAGGGGTACGCGACGCCCGACGAGGCGCTCACCGCCGAGGTCTCACCCCTGCGGGGCGACCTGGCCGGGCTGCCGCCCACCCACGTGATGACGGCCGAGCTCGACCCGCTGCGGGCGGGCGGCGAGGAGCTCGTCCGGCGGCTGCGTGCGGCCGGGACCGAGGTCACCGCGACGCGCCACCTGGGTGAGGTGCACGCGTCGCAGGCGCTGCTGCGCGGGTGGCGCGGGGCGCGCCTGTGGCACCGCGAGGTGGTGGCGGTGCTCAGAGACCTCGTGGGCTGAGATCTCGTGGGCTGAGGTCGACTCGGACCCGGTCGTCTCAGGCCCGGTGGTCTCAGACCCGGTCCGGCGCGGGCCCGGTCGTCCCGCGCGCCCGGTACAGGAGCGCGAGCTCGGTGCGGCTCGGCGCGCGGCGGGGGTCGGCCAGGACCTCCCGGAGCACCCGGAGCGCGGTGGCCCCGCTCTCGCGCAGCGGGCTCGCGACCGTGGACAGGTCGAGCGCGGCCGCCGCGTCGTCGTCGTCGTACCCGACCACCGAGAGCTCACCGGGGACGTCGACGCCGGCGGCGCGCGCCGCGTGCACGACGCCGAGCGCCACGAGGTCGCGGTAGGCGAAGACGGCGGTGGGGCGCTCGCCGTCGGGCGCGGCGCGCAGCGCCTCGAGCACCTCCTGCCCCGCGCGCGGCGACCTGCTGACGGTGACCTCCCGCACGGCGCCCGGCCCGAGGACCGACCGCAGGCCGTCAACGCGCTGCTGCGCGGGCGAGTCGCTGAGGTAGGACGTCTCGGTCTCGCGCGCGAACAGCACGCGGCGGTGACCGTCGGCCAGCAGGCGGGCGCCGACGAGCTGCCCGCCGGCGAAGTCGTCGACCCACACGCTGGACAGCAGGTCGTGGTGCTGGTCGACGAGCACCGTCGGCAGGCGCTCGGCGAGTCGCCGCCCGACCGCCTCCTGGACCGGGATGCCCATGACGATCACGCCGTCGACGTGCCCGCGGACCGGCAGCGTGGCCAGCAGCGGCGAGTCCGACGTGGCGACGTCCTCGTGGTCGTGCACGACCAGCTGCGTGCCGTCGCGGCCGAGCTCGGTCATCACGCCCGCGAGGCGCTGCGCGAAGCTCGGGTAGGAGGTGAAGGGGGCCACGACGGCGATGCGGCCCACCCCGGCGCGGGCTCGCGCGATCGCGCGCTCCTTGGGGACGAAGCCGAGCTCGTCGGCGGCGGCGAGCACGCGGCGGCGCGTACTCTCGCTGACCCGGCCCGGGTGGTTGATCGCGAGCGAGACGGTCGAGATGCTGACGCCCGCCCGGGTCGCCACCTCGTAGATCGTCGCCGCTGCGGGCACGTCGCTCCTCCGCCTCGCTGCCGGGTTGCCAGGGGTTCACGGCATTCCGAGGGTGCCCCGGTGCCGCCGCCCACGCTACCGCGCGGCGGGTGGGCGCTCGCCCTGGTGCCGTCGGTTCCTACGGGGCGTAGGCTGCGGGCATGGGCGCATTGGAACTGTTCACACCACTGGTGGTCGGGGTCGCGGAGCTCGAGCCGGGGCGGCGCGGCGCCGTCCCCCACCGCCTCCCCGCCCGGGCGCGGACACAGGTGCCGGACCCGCAGCTCCTGATGGCCGAGAGCCAGACCTCGGGTGTGCACCTCCGGCTGCGCACGCACGCCACGTGGCTGGAGCTCACGACCCACCCCTCCCGCACGGTGTTCGCGGGCGTGCCGCGGCCGCGGGGCCGGATCGCCGTCGTGGTCGACGGCGTGGTCGTGCGCGAGGAGGAGCTGACCGGTGGGAGCACCACCGCGATCGACCTCGCGACCGGCGGCGCGTCGCGGGACGAGGGCGAGGACCACGTCACGCGCGTGGACCTGCCGGGCGCCCCGGCGACCGGCGGGCCCTACGGCGGCGCGCACGTCGTCGAGATCTGGTTGCCGCACCAGGAGGCGGTCGAGCTCGTGGACCTCACCGCCGACGCGCCCGTGGAGCCGGCGCCGTCCGACGGGCCGCGGTGGGTGCACCACGGCAGCTCGATCAGCCAGGGGTCGAACGCCACGGGCCCCCTCGACGTCTGGCCGATCCGCGCCGCGGGCGCCCTGGGGATGCGGCTGCGCAACCTCGGGCTGGGCGGGAGCGCGCTGGTCGACCCGTTCCTGGCGCGCGTGGTCCGCGACTCCCCCGCCGACGTCATCAGCCTCGCGCTCGGCATCAACGTCGTGAACCTCGACGGCATGCGGCGGCGCACCTTCGTCTCGGCCGTGCACGGGTTCCTCGACACGGTGCGCGAGGGCCACCCGACCACGCCGATCCTCCTGATCAGACCGCTGCACTGCGAGATCCACGAGCGCACGCCGGGGCCCGGGACCATCGACCCGGCGGCCCTGGCCGCGGGCGAGGTGCGCTTCCTCGCCTCCGGGACTCCCGGTGACACCGCGCTCGGGCGCCTCACTCTCGAGGTGGTCCGGGAGGCGCTCGCGGAGGTGGTGGAGCGGCGATCCGACGACCCGCACCTGCACCTGCTCGACGGCCTCGCGCTCTACGGCGCCGCCGACGAGGCGCGCCTCCCCTGCCCGACGGCCTCCACCCGGACACCGCCACGCACCACCTCGTCGCGGACCGGTTCGTCGCGCACGTGCACGGTGAGCGCGGCCCGTTCGCGCCGGTCCTGGGAGCGCGCGCATGACGCGCGCCGGCGTCACCCCCGACCTGATCGAGCGCACGGCCGCCGACCTCGCGGACCGCGAGGGGTACGACGCCGTGACGGTCGCGGCACTCGCGAGGCTCCTCGGCGTGCAGCCCGCCAGCCTGTACTCGCACGTCGGCGGGCGCGAGGAGCTGCACGCGCGGCTGCACCGCCGCGCGCTGACCACGCTCGCCGACGGGATCGCGACGGCGCTCGCGGGCCGGTCCGGCCGCGCAGCTCTCGCGGGGCTGGCGCGCTCGCACGCGGACCTCGCGAGCGAGCACCCCGGTCTCTGGGAGGCGCTGCAGCGCCCCGCCACCGCGGCGACCGTCGCCTCCGACGGCGCTGCGCGCGTCGCCTCGCTCGTGCTCGCGTCGCTGCACGCCTACGCGCTCGACCCCGCCGAGCAGGTGCACGCGGCCCGGCTGCTGGGCGCCGTGGTCAACGGCATGGTCTCGCTGGAGGGTGCGGGGGCGCTGTCGCACCGCGCACCGTCGACCGCGGAGAGCTGGGAGCGGGCGCTGGACGCGCTCGATCGCGCGCTGCGCACGTGGCCGACCACCGGTTGACCCACCCGGGGCGAGGCCCGCTGCCCTAGCGTGAGCCGCATGACGACGGACACGGCTGCCGGCACGCGCGGGGCGAGCGACCTGACGAGGATCACCCGCTGGTGGAACGGCCTCGGAGGGGCGGGTCTGCTCGTGCTGGCGCCGCCGGACCGCAACCGGTACACGCAGAGCGACGGGCACGACGACGCTGCCGAGCTGGTGTCGACCGATCCTGCTGCGGCGGGCTCCTCCTTCGTCTACTGGCACTGGCAGTCGCACCGGCGCGCCTTCGACCGCTCGGGCACACTCGTCGGCGAGCTGATGCTGCACTGGGGCGGGGAGCACGGCGTCGTCGCCGCCGGGCTCGGGGCGGGGCCGGAGGGGTACCGGCTGACCGACAACGGCCCGGGCGGGGCGTTCGGCCTGGACCGCGTCGTCGTGCGCGACGGCGACGGTCTCGTCGACCCCTCCGACCCGGTCGCCGTCCGCCAGCTGCTCGAGGAGCTCACCGAGCCCGTGAGCCGACGCACGGCGGAGCAGACGTACCGCCCGCTGACCGGCGCCGAGGAGGCGTGGCTGCACGAGCGCGTCGCCGAGGTGACCGAGGGGGACGACCTCGACGGCGTGTCGAGGATCGTGGAGGCGCTGGAGCTGCGCGACGCCGTCACCCCGGAGGAGGCCGCAGAGCTGGGGCGGCTGTGGGAGGAGACGGACGACCCCCGCGAGCTCGCTGGGCGGCACTGGCTGCTGCGGGCGCTGCTGCGGCACGACGACGCCCGGGCCCGGACGTTCGTCGAGGAGCTGGGTGAGCTCGCCTTCGGCCTGCTGGCGGAGTTCCCGAGCCAGCGCGGCGCCGACGTTCTCACGGCCGCGGTGGCGGCAGGTCAGGCTGAGGCGGTCGGACCGCTGCTGCGGCTGCGGTACGCCGAGATCGCCGGCGCGCGCGAGGGGGCCGAGGACGCGACCGGTGACGGCGACGTCGTCGCCGCGACGCTCGCCGTCGCGCGCGTGCTGGAGGCGGCCGATGCCCAGGAGGGTGGTTGGGACGCCCTGCGCACGGCTCTGTTCTCGCTGGACACGGCCGCCGCGGGCCGCGCCGGCGCGCGCGTGGGCCCCGCGCTGGTCGCGGCGGTGCGCTACGCCGTCGACGACCGCCTCCCGCTCGCGCTGCGCACGAGCCTCGCCCGGCGGGCGAATGACCGGCTCGACGTCGTCACCGGCGCGCTCGAGGACCTGGCGGACGACGTCGCGGTGCGGCCGGGGTGGACGACGGCCGACGCCCGCGCCGACCTCGGGCGTTTCCGTGGCGCGGCGCCGGAGCTGCTGCGCAGCAGCGGTCCGGACCTCACGCAGTACGAGGGTGGCCTGACCGACGAGTGGGACCGCTACCGGACGCTCACCGACGGCGACGTGGCGTGGCTGCGACAGCAGGTCGCCGACCCGCGGACCGAGATCCAGGGGCTCGGATTCTGCCTCGAGCTGCTGTACGCGCACGGCGCCGCGACCGCCGAGGATGTCGATGCGCTGAAGCCGCGGTGGCGCAAGGTGCTGACGAAGAAGTACGAGACGACCTACACCGAGTGGCGCCACCCCCTGGTGACGCTGACGTGCCTGGCCCAGGACGTCGAACACCCCCTCGCCCCGACGCTGCTGGCGTGGTGGGCGAAGACGCCGCCGGCGTGGAAGGAAGCCCTCGCACCGCTGACCGGACTCGGAGTACCGGACGAGGCGAAGGCCGCAGTGCTGTGGGAGCGCATCAGCTCGCGAGCCCACGACACGGGCCACCTCCTGACCTGGGCGCTCCTGCGATCGCGGCTGGAGGGCCGGCCGCCGGTCCTCGTGCTCGACGACCTGCTGCGCCAGGAGCCCGCGCCGGTCCGCCCGCACGTGCTCGCGCGCGCCCTGATCGGCTCGGTCGACCCTGCGCAGCCGCTGTGGCACTACTCGATCGGCAACAGCATGGGGTGGTGGTCGCGCATCGTCGAGGTGGTCGAGCACCCGGACCTCTCGCCGCGTACGAAGGAGCTGGCGCTCGAGGCCGCCGCCGAGCACCGGCTGATCACCCTGCCCGAGCACGTGCACCCTCGGCCGTCCGCGGCTGTGGTGGACGAGGCGCAGGCGTGGCTCGCGGCGCGGGTCGGATCGGCGTGAGGACGCGCGCAGCGTCGGTGGTGCATCCTCGATCCTGCTGAGTGCTGCCACCCCCGACGATCGGACTGCGCATGTCGTTCCAGGCCTACCTCGACGCCGTCGAGGACAAGACCGGTCTCACCCCCGCCAGCTCGTGGACCTTGCGGTGCAACGCGGCTACGACGCCCCGGACGTCAAGGCGGGCACGATCCTCGAGTGGCTCAAGACCGACTATGGTCTCGGGCGCGGCCACGGGATGGCCGTCGTCCACGTGATCAAGAAGGGTGCCACGATCGACGCGAGGCACGTCGGCAGCAGCGGGCCGCACCGGGACGAGACGGATGAGCTGTGGCTCGACGGGAGGGCGACCCGGCCGCACTGAGTCGGGATCGTGGAGCGCCGTGAAGGGCGCCGCGAGGTCTAGGGTCGGCCCGTGAGCACGCTGCCGCTCGGACTGCTGGTCGTGATCTTCGTCGCCGCGGCGGCGGTCGTGTGGGTCGCCGGGATCCAGCTCTCGAGAGCGGTCGACGTGCTCGACGCGAGGCTCCACCTCGGTAGCGCGCTGGGCGGGCTCGTGATGCTCGCTGTCGCGACGAACCTCCCGGAGATCGCGATCACCGTCTCGGCCGCGGCGTCCGGCAACCTCGACGTCGCGGTGGGTAACATCCTGGGCGGCATCGCCCTGCAGACCGTCGTGCTCGTGGTCCTGGACGCCTTCGGCAGGCGCGGAAGAGGTGTGAGGTCGCTGACCCACCGGGCGGCGTCCCTCTCGCTCGTCCTCGAGGGGATCGTCGTGGTCTCCGTGCTCGCCGTCGTGATCGTGGGGAGTCAGCTGCCTGGCGGACTCGAGGTCCTGCGCCTGACCCCCGACGTCGTGCTGATCGCCGCGCTGTGGATCGTCGGACTGCTCCTGGTGCGGCGGGCGGGATCACACCTGCCCTGGCACGGGGAGGACAACGCACCCGGCACCGGCCCCCGAGCACCTCGGCAGGGCGGCTCCGGTCCGCGCAGGCGCGGATCGACGACGACGATGAGCACGCGGAGGGCGGCGATCGTCTTCTCCGTCGCCGCCGGCGCGACGCTCGTCGCGGGAGTCGTCCTCGAGCGCGCGGGCGACGCGGCGTCGTCGCAGATCGGGCTCTCCGGCGTGCTCTTCGGCGCGACCGTCCTGGCGCTCGCGACGTCGCTCCCCCAGATCTCGACCGGCCTGCAGGCGATCCGTCAGGGCGACGACACCCTGGCGATCAGCGACATCTTCGGGGGCAACGCCTTCCTCCCGGTGCTGTTCCTCATGGCCACCGTGATCTCGGGCTCGGCAGTCCTGCCGCGAGCCGACGGCGCCGACATCTACCTCACCGCCCTCGCGGCGCTGCTGACGCTGGTGTACGTCGTCGGTCTGATCTTCCGACCGCGGCGGCGCATCCTGGGGATGGGTGTCGACTCGCTCGTCGTGCTCACGCTCTACGTCCTGGGCGTCGGCGGACTGTTCACGATCGCCGCCTGATCGTCGAGGGGCGCGAGGCCGTGCGTCCTGCCCCGGAATGACCAGTGGCCCCACGTCTCCGTGAGGCCACTGTCTCCGATGTCCTGAGACATCACACGGTCGGGCTGACAGGATTTGAACCTGCGACCCCTTGACCCCCAGTCAAGTGCGCTACCAAGCTGCGCCACAGCCCGCCGACCCCGTTCACCCCGGTCTCCCGGCGGCGTTTTGGGCCTCGAGTAGTCTACACAGCCCGCGGACCCCTCCCGACCACGAGCGCCCCGGGGACCGGTGCTAAGCGCCTCAGCCGAGCAGTTTCCGCGCCAGCGCCCGCAGCGTCGCCACACGCGACGGCGCGGCGTCCCGCGGGTCGCCGTCCCGCACCCCGGCCACGGGCGAGAGCATGATCTCGTCCACACCGTGACGCTCCGCGACCTCGCGCAGGCGCGCCGCGACGTCGCCCGCCTCCCCCACGAACCAGCCGGACCGCACCTGGTCGGCGAGGGCGCGCTCGGCGTCGGACCACGGGTAGGCGGCCGCCTCCTCGACGCTCAGCTGCGGCCCGAGCGGCGCACCGGTGCGCAGGCGCACCATCTGCACGAGCTGCGGTCCGGCGAGCTCGACCGCCTCCGCCTCGGTCGGCGCGACCACGACGTTCAGCGGCAGCAGCGTGCGCGGCTCCGGGTACGCCACCGAGGGCTGGTACTCCGCGCGGTAGCGCGCCAGGGCCATCTCCAGCCCGGGCATCCCGAAGTGGTTCGCGAACACGTACGGCAGCCCGAGCCGCGCGGCGAGCGCGGAGCTGTAGTCGCTGGAGCCCAGGAGCCACAGGTCGGGCGAGGACTCACCGCGCGGCGTCGCGCGCAGGTCGTAGGGGCGGCCCGAGATCGAGATGCCGACCGACTCCCCCGGGTCCCCGCCGATGCCGAGCAGCGCCTGCGCGAGCGTCACGTCCTGCTCGAACGTGTCGACTCCGGCCTGCTGCGCGCCGCCCCGCAGCAGGTACGCCGTCACGGGGTCCGAGCCCGGTGCGCGACCGATCCCCAGGTCGATCCGCCCCGGCAGCATCGCCTCGAGCAGCGCGAACTGCTCGGCGATCGCCAGGGCTGCGTGGTTCGGCAACATCACGCCGCCCGAGCCGAAGCGGATCCGGCTCGTCCCCTGCGCGAGGAACGGGATCAGCACCCCGGGCACCGAGCTCGCGACGGCGTTCATGTTGTGGTGCTCGGCCACCCAGTACCGCGTGAAGCCGAGCGCGTCCGCCTCCCGCGCCATCGCGGCGCTCGCCAGCAGCGCCTCCCGCGAGGTCTGGCCGGTTCGGACGGGGATGAGGTCGAGCACGCTGAGCTTCACCCCAGGGACAACCCGCCACCCCGCCGCCGGTGTTCCCATTCCTCCCAGGGCGAACGCGAACCTCGCCGCACCCGCCGCGCGGGCGTACGTTCGGGGCATGACGACGAACCCGACCAGCGCACCCACCTCCACGCACGACGACGAGTTCGACCTCGTCGTCATCGGCGCCGGCCCCGTCGGCGAGAACGTCGCCGACCGCGCCGTCCAGGGCGGCCTGTCCGTCGCGATCGTGGAGTCCGAGCTCGTCGGGGGCGAGTGCTCCTACTGGGCCTGCATGCCGACCAAGGCCCTCCTGCGCCCGGCCCACGCCGTCGCCGCCGCGCGCCGCGTGCCCGGGGCCCGCGAGGCCGTCACCGGAGAGATCGACGTCGAGGCCGCCCTCGCCTTCCGCGACGGCGCCGCCGCACACTGGGACGACAGCGGACAGGTCGAGTGGCTCGTCGGAGCCGGCGTCACGCTCGTGCGCGGCCACGGCCGCCTCGCGGGTGAGCGCACCGTCGTCGTCGAGCACGACGGCCAGGAGCGCACCCTCACCGCGCGCCACGCCGTCGCCGTCGCGACCGGCAGCGTCTCCGTGATCCCGGACGTCCCCGGTCTCGCCGAGAGCCATCCGTGGACCAACCGGGAGGCGATCGCGACGCCGAGCGTGCCCGCGCGCCTCGCCGTCGTCGGCGGTGGTGTGGTCGCCTCCGAGTTCGCCACGATGTTCGCCGCGCTCGGCAGCGAGGTCACCGTGCTGGTGCGCGGTGAGGGTCTGCTCGGCGACCTGGAGCCGTTCGCCGGCGAGCTGGTGGGGGACGCACTCAAGGAGATCGGCGCCGTCGTGCGCGTCGGTACGACGGCGACCCGGGTGGAGCGCGCCGACGCCGACAGCCCCGCCACGCTCACCCTCAGCGACGACTCCACCCTCGTGGTCGACGAGGTGCTCGTCGCCACCGGTCGCCGACCCGCGACCGACGTCCTCGGGCTCGAGACGATCGGTCTCGAGCCGGGCCAGACGCTTGCCACGGACGACGCGCTGCGCGTGCTCGGGACCGACGGCAACCCGGTGGACTGGCTCTACGCCGTCGGTGACGTCAACGGCCGCGCCCTCCTGACGCACCAGGGCAAGTACCAGGCGCGGGCGGTGGGCGACGGCGTCGTCGTGCTCGCGGGGGCGGGACGCTCGACGACGGCCCCTGGGGCGCGCACGTCGCCACCGCCGACCACGGCGCGGTCCCGGCGGTCGTCTTCACCGAGCCCGAGGTGGCCTCGGTCGGGCTGACCGCCGCGCAGGCGCAGGACGACGAGCGCACCACGACCGTCGTCGACTACGACCTCGCCTCCGTCGCCGGGACGAGCGTGCACGCCGAGGGTTACACGGGGCAGGCGCGATTCGTCGTCGACACCGATCGTGGGGTGCTGCTCGGAGCGACGTTCGTGGGGCAGGACGTGGCCGAGCTGCTGCAGGCGGCGACCGTCGCGATCGTCGGCGAGGTGCCGCTGCACCGCCTCTGGCACGCCGTCCCCGCCTACCCCACCATCAGCGAGGTGTGGCTGCGGATGCTCGAGTCGCTTGGTCGGGACACCGCGCTGAGCGCGTAGCCGGCTGGGCTCGCGGTGGTCGGACGGCCGCCGGACGGGAGACTGGATCTTCGCGGAACGATCTGCCTACGGTAAAGAATGCTTCCTGTCGATCTCCCGAAGACCAGTGACCTCGCCACCCTCATGGGGGCCCGCGACGACGCGAGCGTGAGCATCTACCTCACCTCCTCGCCGGTCCCCGCGGATCACGAACGCATCCGCCTCGCCCTGCGCAACGCGGTCGGCGACGCCGCGAAGGAGCTCGCCGAGGCGGGCGTGAGCGACGCCGTCGCCGGCTCCACGCTCGCCCCGATCCGTGAGCTCGACGGCGACCAGGAGTTCTGGCGCCACCAGGGCCGCTCGCTCGCGATCCTCGCCGCCGCCGGTGAGGTGCGCACCTACCGCCTCGCGAACCGCGTCTCGGACTCGGTGCACGTCGGCGACCGTTACGACCTCGGCACCCTGCTGCGGGCGCGCACGTTCCCGCACGGCGGCTACGTGCTCGGTCTTGCCGAGCAGGACGTGCACCTGTGGGCGCTGACCGCCGACTCCCGGGCGCACGAGGTCTCCCTCGACCTCCCGAGCGACCTGCAGTCCGTCCTCGGCCACGCCGAGAACCACGGTCAGGCCGACCGCGGCCGTGCCCGCGGTGACCTCGGCGACCGTCCCGAGCGTGAGCGGTTCGCCCGCGCGGTCCAGGACGCCGTCCTCCCGCACCTGCAGGACGAGCTGCCGCTCATCCTCGCGGCAGGCCCCGAGTTCGACCCGGCCTACCGGGCGATCAACACGCACCCCACCCTCCTGGAGGAGCGGATCGACGTGCACCCCGGCTCGCTCGACGTCGACAGCGTGGACGAGCGGGCGCGCGGCATCCTCGACGCCACCTACGCGCGGCAGCTCGAGGAGTGGCGCGAGCACTTCGGTACGGCGCGCAGCAACGGGCGTGCCACGAGCAAGCTGAAGGAGGTCGCGATCGCCGCGACCATGGGCCAGGTCGACGACCTCCACTTCGACATGGACGACCACACCGAGGGCACGATCGACGACCTCGGCGCTATCACGACGGCGGAGCGCCCCGGTCCTCGCACCTACGCCCTGGTCGACGAGATTGCCGCCCGCGTGCTGAACACCGGCGGCACGGTCCACGCCGTGCGCAACGCCGACCTCATCGACGGCTCGCCGGTCGCGGCCCTCCTGCGCGCGCCGCGCGAGGCGGTCGGGCTCGACTAGTCCGTCCCGGCTCCGCCGAGAACGACACGGCCCGCGTGATCCATCCGGATCGCGCGGGCCGTGTCGTTCTCGGCGTTTGTGTCGAGTGAGGGGTGCTGCGCTCACCCCCGCCCGTGGCGCGGGGCTGTGCGGGGAGCGTCCGTGCCGCCGTGGGGGTCCGGTCCCCGGGTGGGGCGTCGCGACATGCGGTAGGCACGGACGTAGAGCGCCACCCACAGCAGCGCGATCAGGATGTTGCCGAGGCCCAGCCACGGTTCTCCCTGGCCGCCCGCGAGTAGCGTCAGGCGACCCACACCGATCAGGAGGAACACGGACGCGAAGGCCAGGAACCACGTCGGCGGTCGAGCCGTGCGCACGGCCTGGTTCCTGGGCAGCGGCTCCATGCCCCGACCATGGCACGGACCGGCCGCCCCGGCCACCGGAGATCCGAGCGGACCTACGCGGTGGGCATCCGCTCGACGTCGCCGGGGGCGGGCTCGTGCCGCCGCTGCTGCTCCGCCCACAGCACCACGAGGAGCACCAGCCCGAGGATCACGAGCACCGTCGCCTGCCACGGGTCGAACCGGAAGAGCGCGACCTGCGTCAGCAGGAGGTTGACGGCGATCGCCGCGCGCAGCAGGTCGAGCGCCCGACGGCGGACGCGCCCTCCCGCATCGTCGCTGCCGTCCCCGCCACTGCGCTGGGTCCGCCATGCCAGGAACCACAGCGCCCATGCGGCGAGCAGCGACAGCCCGGAGACCGGGATGAGGAAGGCGACACCGCTGTCCAACGCCGCCGGGACGTCGGTGATCGCGACGACCGTCGAGCCGAGCAGGACCGCCGCGCTCCCCCACAGCGCGATGCGCCAGCCGTGCGTCTCCGACACCAGGCGCCGCGCCGCGGCCGAGACCCGGTGGGTCAGCGCCCGGATCGGGTCGGGCAGTTCGTCGTCGTCGGACGGGATCGCGTCGATCAGCGCGCGCACCTCGTCCGCCCCCGCGACGTGCCTGCCCGACGTCGCGCTCGACGCCGCACGCTCGAGCAGCTCGTGCGCGGCCGCGCGCTGGCGCGGCGACAACCCGCCGACCAGACCGGTGACGGCGACGTCGGCCGCCGAGGCGACGTCCTCGGTCGCCACGCGCCGCCGGCGCGAGACCACGAGGTCCGCGGCGACCACGATGAGCACCGAGGTGGCGTAGATGATCGCGAACGCCGGCTCGTAGAAGTAGTCGTTGTCGTCGGTGAGGAACTTGCCGACCTCGTCGATGAACAGCCCGTTGCCGATCCCGCCGACCAGCACGGCCGCCGGCCGCACCACCGGGCCGATGAACAGCAGCAGCATCACGAGCGCCACGATCATGAGGGCGCCGCCCCACAGGACGTGGGCGATGTGCAGGCCGTCACCGCCGACCTGCGGGAACCCGGTCGCCAGGAGGAACAGCCGCGTCAGGAGCACCGTGGCGAGCGTGATCACCACGAACGCGATGACGTGCTCCATCGCGCGGTGGTCGCGCGGAAGGCCCCACCGCAGGAGCGCGGCGGGACGCTTGCGTCCCTCGCTTGGCTCGCCCCCGACTCGCTCACCGCTTGCGCTTCTCGCGCACCCGCACGCTGATCTCGATCGGCGACCCGACGAACCCGAACTCCTCGCGCAGGCGGCGCTCGATGAACCGGCGGTAGCCGGCCTCGAGGAATCCGGTCGCGAACAGCACGAAGCGCGGCGGGCGCGTGTCGGCCTGGGTGCCGAACAGGATGCGGGGCTGCTTGCCCGAGCGCACCGGGTGCGGCGTGGCGGCCGTCAGCTCGCCGAGGAACGCGTTGAGGCGGCCGGTCGGCACGCGCGTCTCCCAGCCGTCGAGCGCGGCGTCGAGGTGCTTGCCGATGCGGTCGACGTGCCAGCGCGTCTTCGCCGAGACGTTGACGCGCGGCGCCCACGGGATCTGCACCAGACCCTGCTCGATCTCGCGCTCGAGGTAGGGACGGCGGTCCTCGTCCATGAGGTCCCACTTGTTGTAGGCCACCACGAGCGCCCGCCCGGCGTCGATGACCTCCTGGATCACCCGGATGTCCTGCTCGGTGATCGTCTGGCTCGCGTCGATGAGGACGACGGCGACCTCCGCCTTCTCGATCGCCGCCTGCGTGCGCAGGGAGGCGTAGAAGTCGGCGCCCTGGGTCTGGTGCACGCGGCGGCGGATCCCGGCCGTGTCGACCAGCACCCACGGCTGGCCACCGATCTCGACGAGCTCGTCGACCGGGTCGCGCGTGGTGCCGGCGACGTCGTCGACCACGACCCGCTCCTGACCCATGATCGAGTTCAGCAGGCTCGACTTGCCGACGTTCGGCTTGCCCACCAGCGCCACGCGGTTCGGGCCGCCGGGCGGGATCGCCCCGCCGACCGCCGAGACCTCGGGCAGCAACGCCATCGCGGCGTCGAGCATGTCGCCGCTGCCACGCCCGTGCAGCGCCGAGACCGGGTAGGGCTCGCCGAGACCGAGCGACCACAGCGTGGCGGCGTCGGCCTCGTCGCGCGGGCTGTCGACCTTGTTCGCGGCGAGCAGCACCGGCTTGCCGGAGCGGCGCAGCACCTCGACCACGCGCTCGTCGGTCGCCGTCGGACCGACCGTCGCGTCCACGACGAAGACGACCGCGTCGGCGAGCGAGACGGCGACCTCGGCCTGGTCGGCCACGCGCGCATTCAGGCCCCGCGCGTCGTGCTCCCAGCCGCCCGTGTCCACGAGGATGAAGGGGCGCCCGCTCCACTCGGCGCGGTAGCGCACGCGGTCGCGGGTGACCCCGGGCGTGTCCTGCACGACGGCCTCGCGGCGGCCCAGCACGCGGTTGACCAGCGTCGACTTGCCCACGTTCGGACGCCCGACCACGGCCAGCACCGGCAGCGCCGAGTCCGGGATCTCGTCGGGCTCGAGCTCGCGCACCCCGGACAGGACGGCGGCGTCGGACTCGTCGAGCTCGTACTCCTCGAGCCCGAGGCGCATGATCTCGGCCTGGCGCACGTCGTCCTGCGTCTCGGCGAGGTCGATGACGATCGTCTCGTCGGCGAGGCCGGCCTCGACCGTCTCGTCGGCGGGCTGCTCGGGGGTGTTGACGTCACTCACCCCACCATCCTCCCAGGTCGCGGCCCGCCCGCGCGCCATCTGGTGAAGCGCAGGGGTGTCCACTGGGAGCGGCTGGCGCGAGCCGCGCGGCGGCGAGTCGCGACGCGAACGGCGCCGTTGCGTCGCCGGGGGTCGATGGCCGTCCGGTCAGCCGCTCCGGGCGGACGCCCGGTCGCCCTGCTCAGGGCGCGACGTCGTCGTCGGGCAGCGCGATGCCCGTCCGCTCCCGCGCGTCTGCCAGCAGCGCCACCATCGCGCGCTGCACCTGGGCCATCGCGACGGCGACGGCGCGCCGCCCGCTCCCCCGCCCGATCTCGACCGGCTCCCCGAACGCGACGTGCAGCCGCGTCCGCGGCGGCGGCACCCAGCCGCGCGAGCGCCCGGGCGGCCGGGTTCCCAGCACCGCGCACGGCACGACCGGCGCCCCGGTGGCCACGGCGAGCCACGCCGTCCCGGCCCGCGCGGCGGCCACGTCGCCCCGGCCGCGGGTGCCCTCGGGGAACACGCCCACGCAGCGGTCCTCCTCGAGCAGCTCGCGAGCGACGGCGAGCGCGGGTCCGCCCCCGGCGCGGTCCACCGGGATCTGGCCGGCCCAGTCCATGAGGAACCCCAGGCGGGAGCTGAAGAACTCCTGCTTCACCAGGAAGTGCGACGGCCGCGGGATCGTGCCGTGCACGAGCGGGCCGTCGATCGCGCCGGTGTGGTTCGGCGCGACCAGCACGCGCCCGGCGGCCGGCACGTGCTCGGCCCCCACGACGTCCGTGCTCCACCAGCCGTGGGCGAGCGCGCGCCCCACGTGCCGCGACCACAGCGGTCCGCCGCGCCGGATCACCTCGGGCGTGACCAGCGCGCCCGATCGCCGCGCGCGGCGGTCGCTCACGGGCGCTGCTCCGCCACGATCCTCTCGGCGGCGGCGAGCGTCTCGGGCAGCGACAGGTGCGAGGAGTCCAGGGTGACGACGCCGTCGGCCGCCGCGTGGAACTGCGAGACCGTGGAGTCGTCGGCGTCGCGACGCAGCACCTGGTCGCGGGTCGCCTCGATGGCACCGGCGTCGGCGGTGCCGTGCAGCTCGAGCGCCCGGCGGGCCAGCCGCGCCTCGGCGCGCGCCACCAGGAGCACGCGCACGTCGGCGTCCGGCGCAACGACGGTCGTGATGTCGCGCCCCTCAGCGACGATCCCCCGGCCGCCGCTCCACCCGTCCGCCGTCGCCTCACGGGCGATGATCGCGCGCTGCCGCGCCTTGAGCTCGGCGCGCACACCGAGGTTGGTGGCGACCTTGCTCACGTGGGTCGAGATCTCGGTGGTGCGGATCGCGTCCGTGACGTCCACGCCGTCGACCGCGACCCGGGTGGAGTCGGGATCGAGGTCCTGCTCCAGCGGGAGCGCGGCGACGGCGGCGGTCACGGCGTCGGCGTCGGTCAGGTCGATCCCGCGGTCGTGGCAGTACCAGGCGGCGGCGCGGAACATCGCGCCGGTGTCGAGGTAGCCGAGTCCGTGCACGCGCGCCAGGTGGCGGCCGACGGTCGACTTCCCCGACCCCGAGGGGCCGTCCAGGGCGATGACGAGGCTCATGCCTGCACCACCCGCCAGCCGCGCTCGTCCAGACCCTGCGTCAGCCGCTCGGCGGCGTCCGGGACCACCGCCAGGGTCGTCATACCGACGCGGTGCTGCGTCGCGTGCTCCATGGTCACGTCCTCGATGTTGACTCCCAGCTCTCCGACCGTGGCGAACAACCTGCCCAGCTCACCGGTGCTGTCGGGCACCAGCACGGTCACCTCGGCGTAGGCGCGGCGCGCCCCGCCGTGCTTGCCCGGCACGCGGGCCACGCCGGCGTTGCCGCGCCGGACGGCGTCGCTCGCCGCCGCCATCGCCCCCGGCGTCAGCGGCCCCTGCTGCGCCGCGCCGTCGAGCGCCGCCACGAGGGCGGTGAGGTCGTCGCGCACCAGCGCCAGCTGGTCGCGCACCGGCGCGGCGTTGCCGACCAGGATCGCGGCCCAGAGCCGCGGGTCGCTCGCGGCGATGCGCGTGACGTCGCGCAGCCCCTGCCCGGCCAGCGCCAGCGCGCCGTCGGGCGCCTCGACCAGGCGCGCCGCCACGAGGGAGGACAGCACCTGGGGCACGTGCGAGACGAGGGCGACGGCGTCGTCGTGCTCCTGGGCACCCATCTGCAGCGGGACCGAGCCGAGGTCGATCGCGAGCGTGCGGACGCGGGCCAGCGCGCCGGCGTCGCTCCCTGCGTGCGGCACGAGCACCCACGGCCGGGAGTGGAACAGGTCGGCGTCGGCCGCCGCCGCGCCGGAGCGCTCGCGCCCCGCCATCGGGTGGCTGCCGACGTAGCGCGCGAGCTCGGCGTCGCTCAGGCCGCCCGCGGCGACCATCTCCTGCAGCTCCGCGAGGATCACGGCCTTCACGCTCGCGACGTCGGTCACGACGGCGTCCGGGTGCTGGCGCAGGGCGCGGGCCACGACGTCGGAGGTCACGTCCGGCGGGACCGCCACGACCACGAGGGTCGGCGTCGGGTCGTCGGGGGCGACGTCGTCCACCAGCGTGCCGGCGCCGAGGTCGCGCGCGAGCGCCCGGGCCGACGGCGAGGTGTCCTGCAGCTGCACCGGCACCCCGCCGATGCTGAGCGCGAGACCGGCGCTCGCCCCGAGCAGGCCCGAACCGACCACCAGGACGGGGCCCGTGGTGGACAGGCTCACAGCCCCACCACCTTCATCAGCTCGCCCAGGTCCGACCCCGTGACGGCGCGGGTCTGCCCCGGGCGCAGCTGACCGAGGCGGATCGGCCCCATCGCGGTGCGCGTCAGGCGCGTGACCGGGTGACCGACCGCCTCGAGCATGCGCCGCACGATGCGGTTGCGCCCCTCGTGCAGCTGGATCTGCACCACGCTGGCGTCGGTGCGGTTCTGCAGCACGGTGAACCGGTCCGCGCGGGCCGGACCATCCTCGAGGTCGACGCCGTCGCGCAGTCGCCGCGAGACCCCGCGCGCGACGTCGCCGCGCACCTCCGCGACGTACACCTTCGAGACCTCGTAGGAGGGGTGGGCGAGGCGGTGCGCGAGCTCGCCGTCGTTGGTCAGCAGGAGGAGACCGTCCGTGTCGGAGTCGAGCCGGCCCACGTGGTACAGCCGCTTGCCGGTCGGGGTCACGTACGGCTCGAGCGTGGGCCGGCCGCGGTCGTCGGACATCGCCGAGAGCACGCCGAGCGGCTTGTTCAGCACGAGCGTGAGGTGGTCGGCGTCGAGCTGCACGCGCAGCCCGTCCACGTGCACGACGTCGCGG